>CAWAJH010000002.1:0-449674 GCA_963782285.1 uncultured Acidobacteriaceae bacterium | reverse complement strand
GTCCATCCTTGATTCCTTGGTCGGTCAGCACATACCGTAGCGCCTGTCCTGGCCCTTCACTGCCTCGATCTCGTCGCCAGTCACAAGCACCTGCTCGCCCTTGGCCGTAATCCCTTAGAGCAGCGTGTAACGCGCCTTCGCTGCCGGGAGTTTCGACCGCGCGCCGCTCTTGAGATAGTCCGACAAGTACAGCCGCTGCGCCGCCGTCCAGTTCACTCGCCCGTCCCGCCAGACCATGAACACGAAAAACAGGCAGCTAAGGAAAAATGCTCCCCACGTCCACACATGCGTCCTACTCGGCCACGGTTTGCTGTACTGCTTCCGGCCCCACTCCGCCATATACTCAGACCTCCTCTGTCTGCGGCTCCCCCGCCTCCGATTTCTCAGCCGGAACTCCGGCCTGCTTCCTAGCCTGGCTCCGCGCCGCCTCGATCCGCTCCCGCGCCCGTTCGCCCTTTACCGCGTCGGCCCGCTCGATCAACCCCCGCATCTCGGCTTCGGTCATCGGACCTTGCGTCTGCCGGAACTGGAGATTCAGGAACAGCGTCCGCAATGCCAGCACCTCGGCCAGCGTCACCCGTCCGGCCAGCGCCGCCTCGTCGTCGGGAAGCTCCACCCCCGGCGCGGCCAGCAACACCGCCCGCACCCATTCCGAGAGCGTCATGTCGGCCTGCCGCGCGCACTCCTCCAGCGCCGCGAACTCCTCCTCGCTCACTTTCGTGCCGATGGACTTCGTGCGCAGCGGGGCCTTCATCGCGCACCGCCGTTTCGATTGTCTTGGGGATTCGGGCCGCACGCCGCCAGCGCGCCGCAACGTACAGGACAAGGGGCCGTACCGAGCCGATTTCTTGCTAAAGGGAGGGGAGTCATCGGGTTACCCCTTCAGCAACCGCAGGTTGCTACCAGAGTAACGCGATTCTTGGAATTTTGCCTCTTCGCTTCCCAGCTTCGGCCCTGGCGCTGCGCGCTTTGCCGCCGCATCCATAATTAGTTTGCTGGCCTCCTCAGAGCCGACCGAAGATCGGAGCCGTGGCCCTTGTCATGTGGAACATGAGAAGAAGACATTCTTCTCATAGCTGCCAACCAGCCGCAGCGGAGCCGTCAGTCAAAGCCGTGCGCAGCACGCCGCGCAGCGGTCGGAGCGAAGCGGAGAGCCTTTACGGACGGCGGAGCGGAGGCTACACGCGCGTGAGCGCGCCGGGATGCTGGTTCCGGCCTCTCGCTTTGTGCTTTCAACAGGTTCCCCGAGTGGAAGCCGCAGGTTACTCCCGCAGCAACCGCCAGTAGCGCACTTTGCGGTCAACCGCCGCAGTCTCAATAGGTTCCCGCCGCAGGAACCTTCGGCAACTTTGCAGTACCCGAGCCGGGGTGACGTGTCCCTATTTATCCGCTGCGCAAGCAGCGTCCGGCTCTCGCTGAAGCACGCAGGGGCGCAAACGGCAAACAGCCTCGGCGCTTGGGTTTCACTACGCGCGCTATCATGGATGCCAATAGTTTGGCTCCACGAAGAAAGATATGAAAGGGATTGGCCTGCTTCTTTGCCTTGGTGTTAGTTGCTCCTGCGTTGCTCAAACAACCTGGCAGGGGCTTCAGTTTGGGATGGATCGTCAGCAGGTTCGCGATTCCCTAGGAAAATCCGGTTTTTCTGTCCAGCCCGGACCCGACGCGACGGTGGCGATTGTCACTCCAGATTTCGAACTGCCCACAAATAGCAGCTATCTTTCGCAGAATCTCAAGCCGGAAATCGCATCAGCCTCCGTATATTACACCCCGGCCTTGGGCTTCGGGCCGCAAGACAAATTGCTGGTTGTCAAGCTCGTATTAGACCCATCGAAGACTTTCCAGGTCACTCCCGCATTTGGCTCGAATCTGCCGACACTAACCTTCCTCGCTGGCACTTCGGCGTATGAGCAGCTCGTCGGCAAATACGGCCCCCCGGCTTCCACGAGAGGACCATGCGCAAGCATACCGATAGCGGAACTGGTCGGGTCAGTCACAGACTGTACTGCCCGGTGGAATAGCAGCGGACAAACAATCGAGCTTTTCTGGGACTACAACTCGATGCGGCGTAGTTTGACCTTCACGATCACCTATTCGGGAATTTCCTCGGGCCTCTGAGGATTCTTGTCGAGACGGTGGAGAGACAGCGTTGGCCTGACGATTTCGAAAATCGAAGCGCCTCCCCTTTGGGTTTCGGCTCATTTCTCGCGACGGGGATAAGGTACTCATGGGGCTTCCGTGGCTTTCGCTTCGGGCCGGGACGCTTAAGGCCGCGTATTCTGCACCGTTTGTGGCCGGAAGTGTCTTGGGCACATTCTCGCCGGGGCCTCTCTCATGCATGGCTTTGGCGCTTAGGAATGAGGTACCAAAATGACGGTAATCTCTACGCTCATATCCGACGTATGCACAGTTCATGCGTCAGATTCCTTCATCACTCAAAGAACTGCCAATGGTAACCTTGTTCCCATCGAATGTGAAGAGTCGAAGATCATACGCGTGAAAGCATGGAAGGGCGCTCTCTCTTATTGGGGCTTCGCCACTTGCTCAAATTACGGCTGGAATACCGGAGAATGGCTTCGCAACGAGGCATCCGCAGCGGAGGCGTTTTGCTCAGCCGAGGCTTTTGCATCACACTTGGCAGCAGAATTGAAGGCGAAACTTGCTCCGATGCGTTTCCAGAACCCACTCGAGAAGGGAATCGGAATCCACTTCACTGCCTACGAACGACTCCACGACTGCGAAATCCCGGAGTTGTTCTTGATCTCAAATTGGGCGAGCCCCTCCTACGATTCCCTTCGCGACTTGTCTGTTAGCCGCGAGACCTTTCATACCTTGTCAGGTCAGGCACCGTTGGATTCACATCGCGACTTTCATTATCGGAAACAAGTTTATGACTGCATACAGACCCGGAAACTCCTGGTATACAACAATGGTCATCCCTCGCTCTTCAATAAAGCTGCCACCGGGTTGTTTGCGCTATTCTGCGAACTTTACGAAAGGAACGCGCTGGAAAGGACCGATGAAGTTGAAACATGGCTCCGATTGACTCGGTGGCCCCTTGAGGCATAATCCAAGCGCAACGCGATTTCGTGTCGAGTTCAAGCGCCGGGTGGGAGGCCAGCCACATGCTTTGGCAGTCTCTCCGACGGGTGAGCTGCTGGAGCTTTGAAGGGACGAATCCAATTCGCCGACTCTGAGAGCGCAATCCAGTTGATGACACGGTAAAAATTCCCTCGATTGCCAATCGGTCTGGAAACTAACCGTGCAAAGCACGAGAATTAATGGATGCTTCCTATCGTTTTGGCGATGGAGTTGTCCAGCTTCCCAAATCCTCTTCGCTCAGCGGTGATTCGAAGTATTTCTCCATATTGACTCGCGAAACAGAGTCTTCCATATTCTTCACATCTTGCATCTCGCCCTGGTCGTCCCAATAGTTTGCGCTTATTGATACCGTCTTTGCCACGTCCGCAACCGTCACGTCCTTCGATTCACCGCCATGTCGAAGTGTGCAGCCTTGGCGGCACAACGTTACAATTTCGGGGCAGGTTCGAAGTACCTGCCGAAGCGGCTGTGGCCGGTCAAACTCCACAACAAGCCAATCAAGTCGTTGGGTCGGGTGAAGACGAGATTGGCTCAAATCATCGCTGTAATGAATTCTCAGTTCGAAGCTGCTTCCCGATAACCGCCGTGAATAAATCTCAAACACGTTCCCCTGCGCAACAATGGGCGGATGCTTTAGGTACAGTTGCGTACCTGAATCGAAATACTTGAGGGGAGGCCCTAACTTGGACACGACCTCTTGTTTCGACATGCCAATTCGCAAGGCAGATTGACTGTAGCCTAGCCCACAGAATGCGAACAGTAGAACAATCGAAATCTTCCTCATATTCACGCCCAACCTCGTATACTGCCTTTCAGCCGTGAAGTCTACAGCGTTTCGCGCCCCAAGGAGTAGTCTTGACCTAGCTCGAAGACGCTCCGATCAAATGGTATCGCCGCAAACGTCGCAATGATAGACAACAGAGAAGGAGCGGCGCGAGCCACGCTCCGGAATTTCTTCACAGTGGATCATGCCTGAGCCACCCCACGCGGATTATGGAATTCATTCGGCGATGGGAGTAATCGGACTTAGTTCTGTCAGGTTTTCTGAGACTTTTCCCCCGAGCCGATTCAGGCAAGCGTTGATTTCTACAAGCGAAAAGTTTATGTTCGTCAAGTCAGACTTGCTGGCCTGTACAGCAATCACACACGGATTGATCTCACGTCCCGTCGCGCGGTCTATCGTATCGATCGTCCCATTGAATGCAACGGAGTTCAAGGCATTGGCGGTGTCTGATTGGAACAGCCTATACATGACGACGAGTGCGATCTTGATGATCAGATCCCGATGCATTTCCGTTAAGCGTTCTGCCGAGAACGGAATCTCTATGATTCTGTTTTCCCGTTGTGAGAACCTGACTTCATCTATCTTAGGGAGCTCACCGATTGGCGGCAGAGCATAGCCAACTACCAGCTTTCCCAGCGCTTCGTGATAGGCCAGGCTCTTGGCAGGCTTTGACTGACGGCCAAAAACTGGTGGCTCAAGGACCCGCGCCCAGTATTCAAGCAGCGCTGCCTCCTCCTTACTTTCATAGAGACGGCGTCTTTCCTCGACTTGGACAATCTGCCCTTGATCGAAGGACTCCTTCGACCGTTTCCAATCCTCAACTGCGCGGCTATGCTGCTCGACGATTGCGGTCCTTTTGGCTGCTTCGCCATAGACAAATTCGTCCCATGCCACCCGACGTTTGAGAACCCACGGAAATATCCTTCCGAGAACTGGCATCGCCCAAGCAGCGCGGACTATCAGAGGCGGGCGTTTCGGAACTGGTTCGGGTTCGAGCGCTGGAGCGGCAACTGGAAAAGGCTTCACAATAGACTGCCAGTTGAAACGATAGTCGTTTGCCGTACCGTCAATCAGCAAAGTCTCCAGCTTCCGAATGCTCTCTTTTGCTTGTGCTGTTCGCAAGCTCGCCTGTCCTGCTCCATCAGTAGCGATGCGGAGGCAATTGCTGCACTGGTATCCAGCCACCACTTCAGTTCCGCAGTTCGGACATGGCGCAACTTCCCGACCGTATGTCACGACGACGAAACCCGGCGTACGTCCGGCCAAGAACACGCACGGGATGCAGGCGGAGAAAAGGCAGCATTGCTCTCCGCCCTTGGAGTGTCCCGCTTCGAGCTGTTCGCTTACGATGTGGTACCCCTGAGCAGCCATTTGTCTGCTGTAGGTATCCTTTTGGGCGAGACCGCCTTGCGTATTCTCGAATCTCTGCGTTACATACTGCATAGAATTTGGATACCTCTTTCAATCAGGCCACCGCATCCGAGAGAAAATCCAATCCCCGATGCGAATCGAAGCCAGTTCTTGCTCATCCTGAGGCCAAGTGCCTGCGTTCCGGCATCGATGATCAACGCTGCGATCAGCAGGGCAGCGATTCGAAGGTCGCGTGCATAGAAGGGGATCGCCAACGCTCCAATCGAGATTCCCAGGCACCTGGCGCACAGCGGAACTTGGCGGTTGCGGAAAGAGAAACTTCGCTCCGGCAATTGGTGACACCGAACGATCAACGCGAAATGCCACAAGAAAGACTGCAAGGGATCGTGGCACTCCCCGAGCAGGGAATGCAATCCACCTCTCTGCACGTTTGGCTCACCGTGGCATCCTGACGATAAGTTCATGTTTGCTGCAAATATAGCATCTCTAGCCGAGCAAGAATCGCTCCCACCAAAACACCAGTATTCGCGGAAATTTCGCCTTAAGGTCGGGAGCCGAAGCCTACCTGAGGAAGAGCCGGAGGAGGCCGAGGCAAATAGGTGGGTAGATACGCGCCCCTCCAGGGAAACGCGATGTTCTTCGTTGCCCCGGCAAGAGAATAAGGACTAAACTTTCCCTATCTTTTCCAAATGCAGGGGGTACGCAGTGAATTGCTCCCGGTGTGGCTTCCCTCTCGGAAACCAGCAGGGTTTCTGCCCAAGATGCGGCGCGGCCTACCGACCTGCGGGCGACCGGAATATTGGCGCGTCTCAGCGACCGCGATGCAGTCTGGGCCTGCTCAGGCGAACTCGCGCGCAAAGACCTTTCTGGCAATCGCGGCATTGGTGCTCGTTCTTGCGATCCTGGTAATAAAATCAGGCACTAAACAAAAATCCCCATCATCTCAATCCTCTAATGAGACGGTCACAACGCCCGCTCCCATCACCCCAGTCGAACAACCAACAATCCAACCACCCAAATTTAGGGTCTACCGCTCGAAGCTGGATGAAGGTACGTCCGTTGTTGTATCACCATCCACATCTGACGAGCAGCTAAAAAGTCTGCTATGGCTTTTTCGTGAGAAAGTACGATCTCATCGATTCAAAGATGTCGGAATCCTGCAGCCGACCTCCAAACAATGGGGACAAAAGGGCTACTTGTCAGGAATGATCGTTGTTTATAAAGGTGGTAAGTGCGCCAGTGAGCTTTTTAGCGATTCGCCGGGCTTAGGTCCCTGCGGGTATGGCGAACACTCCGCCGCCGAATACCAATGGGGACTCTTGGTGGATGGAGTCTTTAATACAGATGCCGATTCTGGAGAGATGACCGCATCGGACGGAACAATCGCCACTGTTTTCGATTACCACGATCATTGGCAACTGCCTGCCGATTTGCAGGGTACCGCAGATGCTGAGAAACGGGCGCAGAAATAAAATCCTTGAGCAGATTCGGTGTATGGCGCGCGTGCTGACCCCGCGTGGCTGGGCGTGACTCTCAGTCGGCTGTAGCATTGCATAGGAGCAGGTATTTCCTTTTCCGTGGATTGTAATTGATTCCATTACAGTGTAATATTCTGGTATGGCTACTGCTACTGCAAGGAAATCGAAGGTCTACACGATCAGCCTGCCGCCCGAACTTGCGCAAAGGGCCGAGGCGCTTGCTCGACGGGACAGCCGCACTATGAGCGAGCTATTCCGTGAAGCCTTCCGCATGTACTCCGCACAGCAGGCGCGAAGGACGCTGGATGAGTTGGGCGAGTATGCGGCAGGCCGCAACCCGAAGGGCTACACCGAGGCCGATGTGCCCCGGCTCATTAAAGAAGTGCGTGCCGAAAAGCCGCGCCGTCGCAAGGTACGGTCTAACGGTGACCGTGCAGCCCGACGCAAATAAAGGTTGGGATCGACTTTCGCTCGCAGCCATCCGATAATAGGTATAGGTGTGAGGTTTCCATGACCATCCGTGTCGAACTCAACCCGGAGATGGAGAGACAGCTTGCTGCGGAGGCATTGGCTCGCGGCATTGCGCTGGAGTTGTATGCGCAGCGGCTTCTTCAGGAAGCAATCGCTTCCAGGAGCAAAGGGCATGCGCGCGCAAGCCAGGAAGAATTTCGCGCCTTTCTGGATGCTCTTGCGAGCAAAGCGCCGAATGTCCCTCAACTGCGAACAGAGACCTTCTCACGCGAAATGATCTACGGTGAACACGCCTGATGCCCGGCTCGTCCTACTTGGTGGACACGAACATTTTGCTCCGCCTTGTACAGCCCGACAGCCCCGAATATGGAACGATTCGGCAATGTACGGATCGTCTTTGGGCACGGGAGCGGACCTCTTCTACACATCGCAAAATTTGGCTGAATTCTGGAACGTGTGTACTCGACCGGCTGATCGGAACGGGTTCGGATTCTCGGTTGCAGAGACGGATGAACGCGCTGCTCTGATCGAATCCAAATTCTCTTTTGCCGCCGACAGCGAAGCAACACATCAAGAGTGGCGGAAAATCGTAGTTGCGGCGGGCGTCTCCGGTATCCAGGTCCATGACGCTCGCATGGTGGCCGCTATGCGCGTGCACGGAATTGCGAATTTGCTGACGCTCAATGCCAAGGATTTTCGCCGATTCAGCGACATCACTGTTCTTTCGCCCGATGATGTGTTGGCTTCCTCCAGCTAGGAGCCGCCACTGAGAAGCACAGCCTAACTTTCCTATACAAGCGATTGGCGGTCCGTGGCCCGGTTCCGGGCCGGAGTGGGGCCGGTTCCGGCCCTAAAACCATGCCAGGATGGTTCCATCCTGGCTCCACTGGATAACAGTGTTGATGGTGATCAGAAAGCAAGCAGTGCTGGTCTACGCTTCCTCAGCCAAACGGACGGCCTCGACTCGTCCGGGGCCTTTCTTCGGAACCGTCTTTTTCTTCGACCGTGGCCTCATGATGTTGATAGCGGAAGCATCGAGTTGCGTCTTCAAATGCGCCGCATAGTATTTCTCAATCATCTCCACGCTTGTCCGGCAGTTCTTGGCAATCTGATAGATGTCGGCACCTTCAAGCAGGCGCAGGCAAATGTAGGTGTGGCGCAGGCTATACGCCGTTCGCGGCCTTCCGTCACGGTCGGTGCGTAGCTTTTCTTCCTCAAGGATTGCGTTGAACAACTCGCGCGGCCATTTCGGAAACAGGAGATCGGTGGGTCCGGGCGCGTGCCACTCACCGTTCGCCATTGATGCGGTGCGGCTGCCTGCTCTTCCCGGCCCTCCATCTGGACGCAGGCGCGCTTTCAACCGCTCGAACGGATGCACGGCACCTGTTGTGCTCTTGCAATAGCCAACGCCTCGCTTGCCGCGTACTTCGATCTCAAGGATGGTTTGGCCGCTCCCTTCGTCTTCGATCACCGTCACATCGCGGAACTGAAGACGCCTCGCCTCGTCGGGGCGGAGTCCGGTATTAGCGGAGAACAGAACATAATCGTGAAGTTGTTCCGCTTCCCAACGAAAACGGGGCTGCTTTGGGTCCTGGACGCGTTTCCGCGTTGCCTCGTAAAGCTGCCTGTACTCTTCCGGTGAGAACCATGCTCTATGGGAAATCTTCGCGGACGCGCGATATGGCGCTGACAAATCCGGGAGATGATCGATCCATCCGTGCCGCAGAGCCGTTTTGAAAATCTGGCGCAACGTCACGATCTCCTGGTGCATGGTGCTATGCGCTGGAGGCTTGCCGCGCATCGCCTTGCACTCTTCAAGTCGATGGACGCGATATTCGTTGACCTTGCCCGCCGTGATCTCAGGTAGCACCATGCTGCCGAAGAACGGGACCAGATAGCCATTGGCGCGCGCGTGCTGTCCGCGATGCATATTTCGCGCTGCGCTGTCCCTGCGTCATGATGTCAAACTCGCGCAGGTACAACTTTGCAGCGTCGCGGAACAGTTTGCCGCTCTTCAACTCACCGTCGCGGAGTTTGCCGCGCAACTGCAAATACCAGTCTTCCGCGATCTCCTTCGCTTTCGAGAGGCTGTCTTCTTTGGTGGTGGTGCGCCGGTTCTTTCCGGCCAGATAGGTCGCGCATTGCCAACTTGAACTGTTCGGACGCTTGTAGACGTGAACTTTGCCACCGAGGATGGTGTGATGCTCTGCCATGCGGCTGCACCTCCTGCTTCTCTATAGAAGCACAAAAGTGTGCAAGAGTTGCGCAAGTCCTGCGCCGTGCACGGCATCAAATCAAGCCGTTTATATTCAATTGTTTATAGGGGATTTGATTTTTGGTAAGCCGATTTTGAGTCCGCTGCGTCTGCCAGTTCCGCCATCCCGGCACATCTGTTAAGGATCTATTTTACGACATTTAAGTCGATTTTTCGGATTTCAAGCTTTCGCAGCAGCAATGGGTGATCCCCGGTTTAAATGCCACTTCCTCCGAGGGCGATCCCGTTTTTCGATGGTTCCCTGGTTGCGCTCGGAACCAAGGTAGTGTCCAGAGTTTTTCGCACTTTCGATCTTTGTCAGCATGTTAGGAAGGTTGTTGGGTTGAGGTTGTTTTGCATCTGGCCCCATGGGGCCAGATGCAAAGCGGTCAGGCGATGGCTACGATTTCGGCCAGCCGGTCCATCTGCAGATAGCGTTTGGTTCCCCACTTGGTTGCCGCCACATGGCGTAGCCGCGCGGCCACCAGCATCAGCGCCGATTGGCCGTCGGGAAATGCGCCCACCACTCGCGTTCGTCGCCGAATCTCCCGCATCAGCCGCTCCAGCGGGTTGTTGGTCCTGAGGCAGCGCCAGTGTTCCGGCGGCATGGCGTAGTAGCTCAGAGTCTCGTCGATGCCGTTCTGGACGATCTCCGCAGCCTTGGCCAGCCGCATCGCGCGCAGCTTCTCGACTACCTGGAGAGCTTTTTCTTTCGCGGCCTTGGCATCTTCCTGGGCATGGATGGCCTTCAGCATCGCCGCCACTTCCTTCACCTTGCCGGTGGGCACCGCGGTCCACACGTTGCGATAGAAATGCACCACGCAGCGCTGCCACTTGGCTTCGGGATAGAACTCCGCCAGGTTCTCCACCAGCCCCAGGCACTTGTCGGAGACGAACAGCTCGACGCCCTTGAGGCCGCGCTGCTTCATCTCGCGCAGGAAATTCGTCCAGCTGGCCGTGTCTTCCTTGGCGCCTTCGCTCACCGCCAGAATCTCGCGGTAACCGCTCTGCGCCACGCCGATCGCCACCAGCACCGAGACGTTCTTCACCTCGCCGCCCCAGCTGCGCTTCAGCCAAAGACCATCCAGGAAGACGTAGGGGAAATCGCCCACCAGCGGCCGTTCCCGCCACTCGTTGATCTTGCCGTAGATCTTCTGGTTCAAATCGCTGACTGTGCTGGCGCTGACGCGGGTGCCCCACAGTGCCTGCGTGATGTCTTCCACCCGCCGCACGCTCACCCCGGCCAGGTACATCTCGATCAGCGCCTCCTCCACCGATGACTCTCTCCGGCGATAGCGCTCGATGATCGCTGTCTCGAAGGGCAGGCTCCGCAGCTTCGGCACCGTCAGCGTCACCTCGCCGGCCTTGGTGTGCAGTTGCCGGTCATAGCTGCCCGCGCGGGTGTCCTTGCGGCCTTCCGTGCGCTCGTACTTCCGCGCCCCGCACAGCCGATCCGCCTCGGCATCCAGAAGCCCGTTCAGCGTCTCCTCGACCGTCGCCCGGACCACCTCGTCCAAATGCGCCTGAATGCGCCCTTCGTCGATCTGCACCACCGGACCTGGCACCGCCTTCATCCCGCCGCCAGGCTCCAATCCCGCTTCCATGGTTGGCTCCATCGTCCTCGCCTCAGAGGTCTCGCTCCTCCCGCTTGTACCAACCTCCCAAGCATAAAACTCCAATCAAATGTGCGAAAGAAATCCTACGTTATCGGAACCAAAACGCGCATACCGTATCGTCCTTTGTATAGTAAGGTGTCCTATCGACCGCGCAATCGAGACTATCACCAGCCCACTGAATAGATGCAAAAACAAGAAAGGCCACGGTGCGCTTTGAGGCGCAATGTGGCCTATTGGTGTTGGTGCACCCGGTTATTGGCCGGGTACTTAGCGGCAGGGAAACTTAAATCGAGAGATAACTCGGTAACTTATAAATGGTCCCACCTCGCTGCTCAATTTCGCAAACTCCATGCCGAATGCCTTAGCCAAGGAATTGGAAATGTAACTGACCGGCAGCAGGTATGCTCCGGAAATCGTGTGATGGTCCTTTCTGAGGATGGCTCGGATTGATTACCCGAGTGAATTGGCCCTACCTTCTCAGAGCGGAAAGCCTGACTGGCGCCGGGGCGGTAATGGTTCGGTCGAGCTGGCTCTTCTTCGCGGGCCAATCAATGGGGACGCTGACGGGTGGAATTTTGGGGTGCTGTATCATGTGTTTCAGGATATAAGTGCTCGGATTGTAATCCCAAACCATTTCTTTAAGGGCAATGACAAGACGGCTGGAGTCGCGAGTTGCACAGATCTCGCGAAAGTCACTCAGCCATTCCTGGATCTCACCAGCCGGCATACCTTCGCCGATAAAGATCCGAATCCTTTCGTGCGTCGTTGGAACTGTATTCTCCAAAAGCGTATTCAGTTCTTCACAAAGTTTCTCGCCAGGACGAATTCCAGTAAATTCAATCTTAATGTCCTCGTCGGGTTTAAGGCCCGACAGGAATATCAGATTGCGGGCTAATTCGACTATCTTTACCGGTTGCCCCATATCCAGGGCGCAGATTTGTCCGCTCTCGCCAACTACGGCGGCTTGCAGCACAAGTTGGCAAGCTTCCGGAATGGTCATAAAGAAGCGGCGCATTTCCGGGTGAGTGACAGTGACGGGTCCGCCGCGGGCGATTTGCTTTTTGAATATGGGAATCACGCTCCCATTGGAGCCGAGTACGTTACCAAACCGAACCGCCACAAATTTCGTTTGGCCGTCCCGAAGAGCGCTAAGAACCAGCTCCGCGATTCGTTTGGTAGCACCCATCACGTTGGTTGGACGAACGGCCTTGTCGGAGGAAACTAACACGAAGTTCTCCACGCCGTGTTTCGCGGCCGTCGCGGCCATGTTATAAGTTCCGAAGATATTGTTCTCTATGGCCTCAAAGGCATGTGCTTCCATCAGGGGGACATGCTTGTAAGCTGCCGCATGATAAATAGCACTCGGCTTATGCAGGTTCAACACCTCGTCAATTCGAGCTGGGTTCTGAATGCTCCCGATTTCTGGGAAGAAAGGAATCTGAGGGAACGTTTGCCGCATCTCTTGATCGATTTCAAACAGCGGCGACTCTGCGATCTCGAACCCGACGATCGCGGCAGGGCGAAAGCGGGCAATCTGGCGACAGAGCTCGGACCCAATGGATCCTGCAGCACCGGTGACGAGGACAGTTTTGCCCTCGATGGCGCTTCGGATTTGTTCTTCGTGCAAATGCACAGTAGTTCTGCCCAGCAAATCGTCAACATCCACGTCTCGAATCTGAGACCTGAGTTTGTAGGATCCGACAAGATCGCCGAGACTTGGAATCGTCTTGCAGGAGACCTTAGCCTGATGGCAACGCCTGAGGATTGTTGTCATTTGTGTGCCGGAGGCAGACGGGATCGCGACCAAAACCTCATCGATGACATGCGCCGCAACCATTTCTGCGAGTTCATCGCCAGTGCCTAGCACTTTCACGGCGTGAATCGTCATGCCAATCTTGCGAATATCATCGTCCAGGAATCCGCAAACTTGAAATTCCAGCTGTGAATTCGATCGGATCTCTCTCAATAGTGCCTGGCCCGCAATGCCGGCGCCGTAGATCAATACGCGCTTGCCTCCGCTTGCGCGTTGGATCTGGATACCAGCCTCCATGAGCATGCGTACAATGACCCGGATGCCACAGGTACCCAAAAGGCAGATCAACAGATCGATGATGTAGATCGAACGTGGAAAACCCTTCGTTGTCAGGCTGATCACGGCAAAACCGGCGATTGATGCTACCCCATTGGCAAGACCCAATAACCCTAAGTCATGTATTGATACGAACCGCCACCATCCTCGATTCAGCCCAGCCAAGTGGAAGACGCCGATTTTGATAAGTGTCCAGGCGATTATCGCCACATAGAGGTCTCTTACTTCACCAGCCGGCAGTCTAAACTCAAATCGCAGGAAGAAAGCTAGAATGGCAGAGATGGCGAAGATACTGCAGTGAGTGACGATAATTAAGAATCGCCTTGCGGAATCGCTGTGGTCATTCTCGCCGATCGAGCGAATGAGTACTTGGTTCAGGGCTGGCAAGCGTCCGACGACCGATGCAACGGTTCGAAACAGAATAGAGATGTCTCCCAAGAGTGTATGGGTCTTGACATATTCTTCAGCCCAGTCCAGCTTCACCGGTAGGATTCTCTCGGAATATTCCAACATCGGTTCGGCGCTTCTGGAAAGGATTTCCTCTTCATTCCGGAAATGAATGCTCGCCAGATCCGCGATTCCCGGCTTGACATCGAGCACAATGCGGTAACGCTCTTTGAATGAATCTACGTATTCCGGAATCTCCGGGCGAGGTCCAACGAGGCTCATTTCGCCACGCAGGACGTTCCACAACTGGGGTAGCTCATCGAGTTTCGTGACGCGAAGGAATTTCCCAACCCGGGTGATCCGCGAATCACCCGCAACCGTAATTGCCGGTCCATCGGCTTGAGGCCGCATGGTCCGGAACTTGAGGATATTGAACGGATGAAAACGGAGCCCCATTCGCCTTTGACGGAATAATACTGGTCCTCCAGAATCGAGCCACACCGCAATGGCGACTGCAAGGAGAAGCGGGCTCACCAGCAGAAGCGCCGTAGCACTCAACACGATATCTAACAGACGTTTCGAAAGCATCCTATTCAGGCCTCGATGCAGGTTTTGACCCGCATCGCTACGACGCTTCGATGGCGCCGGCTAAGAATCGAGCGTGCCGCGCAAATCGCGCGGTCCTGATCCGCATCGGTCATTCGACTGTACAAAGGCAGACTCACGACGTGCTGGAATGCTTTCGTGGCGTTGCGGAACTGCTCAGGACACAAGCCGTACGTGTCACGCCAATAGGGATGCAAGTGGAGTGGGATGAAGTGCACGCTCGTCCCGATCCCAGCAGCAGCCATCCCAGACATGAATTCGTCACGGGATATCGATGCATCGTCGGTCAGCCGGACAACATAGAGATGCCACGCGTGCATGTCGCCAGGAGGAGCGCAAGCGGGAAGGCGGAGGGGTAAGTCTCGGAGCTCTTCGCTGTAGCGGTGCGCCAGCTCTTGCCGTCTGCGCTGGAAACGGATCTGTTTGCGCAATTGGTGGATCCCGATCGCAGCGGCAATATCTGTCATGTTGTACTTGAATCCAGGAGCAACCACACTGTAAAACCATGAGGGTGTCTCAGAAGTGTATCGGTCGAATGCATCGCGGTCGATTCCATGAAGCCGCATAACACGGCAGCGACTGGCCAGCTCTCGGTTGCGAGTGACAATCATGCCGCCCTCTCCAGTGGCGAGCGTCTTTGTTGCGTAAAAGCTGAACACTGTGGCATCGCTTTCCAGACTTCCAATGGGACGACGGCCTGACGTAGCCGGCAAGGCGTGAGCAGCATCTTCGATCACCTTGAGGCCGCGTTGCTCGGCAGTTGAGAGGATCGCCGCCATATCGCAGGAAAGCCCGGCAAAATGGACAGGCACGATCGCCTTTGTTCGCTGAGTGATTGCAGCATCGAATCCAGACGGATCGATGTTCAGCGTGTCCTCATTTACGTCTACAAACACAGGATGAGCGCCTAGATAGCGGATCACTTCCGCAGTGGCTGTGAATGTATATGTCGTGGTAATCACTTGGTCGCCGGGCTTTACGCCACTGGCCTCCAAAGCCAAATGCAGGCCCGAGGTCGCGGAGTTTACCGCCAGCGCGTGAACACCCGATCCTACAAATTGTTCAAATTCCTGTTCAAACTGCCTGGTTTTGGGACCGGTGGTTAACCACCCGGCGCGCATGGTGTCGCACACTTCTGCAATTTCTTCTTCGCCAACGTCAGGAAGGCAAAACGGCAAAAACGAACTAAGTAGCTCGTTGCTCATGGTAACGTCTCGTTCTCAAAGTTCCGGCGTGAAGTGCAATTTGAAATCTGCAATCCAAGCGTTTTGGAGGAACAAATCTAGGTCGGAAGTATGATTCGGTAATCGTTCATCAGCCTTCCATGGTCGCTTGTAACTACTTGCGATACTTCAAATCCCAAAGAGCAGTAGAAACGATTGACATCGTTGTTTTGCATACGGTCGGTGAAAAGATGCACGGCGGACAGCCCTCGATCCCGGCAGGCGCGCAGAAAATGACAGGCCAGCGCCTTGCCGCGACCTATTCCCTGAAACTCCGGATCGATAGCGATGGACATTAAGAGCCCACACCCCGCGTCGTGTATCTCTGCGCGCGTCCGTCGAAACGCATTCAGTAATCGAGGAGCAGCGCCCGGGATCCTGACAATCGCCCCGAAAAATGAAATGCCGAGGCGGAGACATCGTTTCCGCAGAAGCCTCATATAGAAGGCCCGCGGGTCGGCCGTTCCCACCACAAAGCCGATGATTCTCCCGTTGCTCCGGCATATAAAGCAGATGCCAGTGCCATCGCGGAGAAGTTCCCCATAGAGGACGCGAAGGACGGCTGGGCCAAGCTGCGACAGAAAGAAACCGGGGAAAGCCCGCAGATGAACGACAATAACGTCCTCTATGTCATTGCAGGTCATGGCGACGATGTCGCTTGACTCACTTCCATCGATCATTTTCGGTTGGCTTCCGATATGGCGATCAGTCTTTGTGATCTTCTGTGGGCACCTTCGCCGCATCTTAGTTCCAAAGGCGCAACGAGCCCACCGTGTCGTTCAGCGCGCCTCATCGTGCGCGCCTTTCATAAGCGTTTTTTTAATCGCGCGGGGAGATACGCTTCCGTGTTTGCCGACCGTTTGTGCGCGCGGCCGCTCCTCAGCCTTCAGAGATGTCCGGTTTAGTCCGTCGTAGAGTGCGGCCATTG
This sequence comes from uncultured Acidobacteriaceae bacterium, assembly GCA_963782285.1. Classification (GTDB taxonomy): domain Bacteria; phylum Acidobacteriota; class Terriglobia; order Terriglobales; family Acidobacteriaceae; genus Telmatobacter. The sequence goes on along the minus strand of CAWAJH010000002.1, from coordinate 433,365 downwards.
CCGATGCCGCGCGTTCTATCGAGAAGGTTTGCGCTTTCTGGCGGCCCGCCGCTCCCAGCCGTCGCCGTAAGTCGGCATCGGATAACAGGCGGTCCATCGCGTCCGCCAGGGCATGCGGATCTCTGGCTGGAACCAGCAATCCATTGACTCCGTCCTCAACGGTCTCGATACATCCTGGGACCGCTGTTGTCACGATCGGCTTTCCCATCGCCAGAGCCTCCAGGTTCACTCTTGACAGCCCCTCTCTGTAAGAGGGATTGACAACAAAGTCGGACAACGCAATCAACTCGCGAATGTCGGAGCGTTGGCCTAGAACGCACACTCGTTCTTCGCTCTTCAACGCCGTGGCATCGAGGGCATATAGATTGCCGCGGTCGGGCTCACCTGCGAGCAGGAGTCGCGCGTCGCAATGTTTCAACCTGATTTGTCGCCATGCCTCGATCAGTTCGTTGATTCCCTTATGTGCTGTAAGCCGGCCGACAAAAAGCAAAGCTCGGTGGCCATTCAGGCCTATGGCCGCTCGTACGGCACCACCGCCCTCATTTCCGCTTTCCGGAGAGAAATAATTAAGATCCACTCCAGAAGCTGATAGAAGGCGCACTCGACCTCTGGTCACCGAGGAAAGTACCTGTCGATCCTCCTCATTCTCCGCGGTAATGATCGCGCCCCGCTTGCTTGCTGCCCAGTACATCAATTTGATCGCCCTTTGCAGGAACGGGTGTGGTCCCACAAAAGCGGATCCAAGCCCGGTCACGCTCAGCACGATCGACGGCGTGCGGGCTACAGTAGCGGCGAGGCTCACGCAGGCATTTGCAGCATGGCCCAATCCGTGGACAACTTCGATCTTCTCGCGCTTCAGGATTCTCGTCAGGTGCAATGCCGCCCGGCAAAGATTCAACATTAACGCCCCGGAGAGGTCTCGGTTCAGTTCCCAGTCCGCGACCCTCAGCCCCATCGCTCGCAGGCGGTCGGACGCCGAATCAGGCGGAGCGACCAGGACTACGTCAGCATGACTGAGGCGCTGCGCAATGAGTGCGATGCCGGTCGCGGCGCCCTGCGCAGAGTTTGTAACGATGGCTACGCGCGGGCTTGGCTTGTTTTGGGCGAAGTTGCTCATGCGGGAACGCTCTGTTCCGAAATCGCAGACGCTCTCCAAAGCATCTCTGCGAGACGCGGCGTAGCCATCTTTAGCGAATATTCTGTCTCGGCTATCTTTCTACCTTCGGTCCCCAACCGATTTCGCAGTGCGCTGTCCTCACAAAGTAGTCCCAGGTAGGTAGACCAGTCACTATATCCGTCAGCGAGGAATCCATTTACGCCGTGGCGGACAATCAATTTGTTAATCCCAACAGGGGACGCCACCACCGGCAATCCTGCCGCCATGTATTGGATCAACTTGTACCCGCACTTCCCTTGTTCAAATGGACCATTCGTAAGAGGCATAATTCCAATATCGATGATCTCCGCAAGATCCTGTTCGATCTCTTCGCTCCATGGGATTGTTTGAGTCTTGACTTCCTTCCAGCCGCGGGATTCGGCACCAATAACTACAAAGCGAGCATCATATTTCAGACAGGTCTCCGCGAGTGGTTGACGCACCGAATCCAAGAAACTCGCGGTGACGGGCGCACCGATCCATCCGATCCTGATTTGTTGTCCGCTCTTTCGCCGGTACATTTTGTACTTAGCAGTGTCGACAACCGAGGGGAGAATCTCGACGTGCGTGGCGCCAGCGGCAACTGCACGAGCATACAAGTACTCATTCCCCACGACAACGCTCGCTGCCCCTTTCATGAATTGGTCTGTCTTGCAGCCGAGCATCCTGCGAACGATTGATCGCTTGTGCCGGTCATAGCGATGAAAGACCGCGTCATCAAAGTCCGCCACATACGGCGCGGTGAGTAAGTTCAAAAGCGCACCTTCTAACCAATGCGGGCACCATGGGAGAAACTCGCGCTCAATCCACACCAGATCCACGCGCCGGTTTCTGATGCATTCCCACACTCTTCTCGTGAGGCCCACCAACACGTCTAACCACGGGATCGGCCTTCCGGTATACAGACGTGTGATATATCGATCGGACAATAGAGGAGCAATATGACAGTTAATACCGAAGCGTCTCAGCCCTGGAAGGTATTGGTAGCAGCGGACTCGACTGCTCGAGCCCAGCCGTTCGTAGCGCGGCAGGAATAGAACTTCCAGATTTCTCACTTCCGTCATCTCTTCTTCTCAATCAGAGCCGATCAGCGCCGGCCGCCGAGTCCGGATTCCGGCGCCTTAGTCAACCGCACTTATACCTGGACCTTCTTCATTGCCGGTCCTTCGTCAATAAATATCTGACCTCGTAGCACGGAAACACCCAGCAAAAGCATTCCTCGTAGAATTCCTGTGCCGCACGGCAACTATTGGCAAATATCCCGACGGCTTTCTTAATCAGATGGCGCCCGTAAAACGGAGGACTCGACTTAAACACAAGGGAAACCTTCACAAGCCGCAGCGTGTACTCGGGGTCATATTGCGGCACTCCCCTCTTGAACAGAGAACTTCGTGCGAGATAGCACAGCGTGTATAGGCCAAAGAAATGTCTGTGAGTGTAATCCGAATAGAAGTGCGGGTTTGAGAAGTGAGGGGCCGTTATCGAAACGGTTCCGTTCTGCTTAAGGACTTTGGCGATTCGCCCGATTAGGGAGGCCAGGTCGTCGACGTGCTCCAGCGAGTGGAAAGCATCAATCCTCGAGATGCTACCCTCAGGCAGTACTGCCAGCACCTCAGCCATGTCTCCCACAATGTCTACGCATGGATGGTCGGCCAAGTCGATGCCGATTGCGCTTGTCGATCTTTTCCGTGCGCCACAACCTAGCTCAAGCTGGAAGTCCTCTTTGTCGTAACGTTGGGCAATCCTGGTTATAGTATCGTGCTTGTCTAGCATCTCGTGATCTTCTTCGCGGGCCCGCATTCACCGGGCCTGCGCCCTATCGCAGTCTCTCGCTATGATAGACCGCCTGCGGCCCTTTCGGAACGATCCCGAAACCAACTCCCATCCCAGATGACGATAGGCGCGAAAGGTTGCTGAGATGGTGATGACCTTGCTCGCATTGAGCGCCTGAATACAGCGTGCGATCGGCTCGACCAGGAGTGTAAAGATCAAAACCGTTAGCTGCCCCGCCGGTGGGAAATGTTTGCGTGCATATTGAAGCTTACTGCGAAGCGAATAGAACAGGCGAAGATCTTTCACCTGTTGGCTGCTGACACCGCCCGTGTGCCAGACACTGGACCCAAATAGAATGCAGGATGCATGGCCAGAAGCCTTCGCGCGAAGAGAGAAGTCAACCTCCTCAAAGTACATGAAGAATCTTTCGTCGAAGCCGGCAAGGAGGTTGAAAACGGCCGATCTGACCAAGAAGAAAGCGCCAATCACTTGGTCGACGATAAGATGGTTCCCATGCGGCCGTGCTGCATCGGAATAGGCTGCAAAGCGCTGAGTTCCAAATAAGCGAGACAAACCACAACTCTCAATGCACATCGACAATGGAGACGGAAAGGACGCCGAGCAGGTACTCGGCTGCGACGAGTTGTCCAGCAAAGGAGCCCCGCAGATCCCTATTCGTTGGTTCTGCGGCTCCTCCATGAAGGCTATAGCCGTTGTTAGTGATGATGGACTAAGCCTTGTGTCAGGATTAAGAAAGAGCAAGTAACTCGCGTGCGTACCAAGTGCGCCCTGATTGCAAGCTGCCGCGAAACCGCGATTTGATCTGTTTTTGAAGATATGGAAGGGCAGATCGAACTCTTGAAGACCATCCATCGAGTTGTCAGCAGAAGCGTTGTCTACAACGCAAAGGCGCAATAATCGGAGCCCGCCGTTTAGGGCCGGTTTAATGGAACTCAAACAATGCCTCAGGACACTGCCCGTATTCCAATTAACGATGACGATGTCAAGCGTCGGCGGTTCCAAGGGGGCCTCTATGTCTTTCTAATGATGGGAACGAGAAGAAATCGCTGGTGGCTCGATCGAATCCTCACTGTGCGACGACGAGCTATGCGGCGGAGAAGGCGAGCGGCAAAATACACGGCAAATACCTCCGCCGTCGTCTGGATGCAAGGACTCAACCCGTTTAGAAAGGGATCTCCAGAGCAGGTGAACACCAGGTAGGCGCATGCCACACTTGAGAGCACGATCGCCTCAGGGAATCCGCGGAGCGCCTGGTTGAATACGAAGCCAAGGAGACTGCCAAGGCAAATGAAGATAGCCATGAGCCCTAGCCATCCAAAATCTTCAAAGTAATAGTAGTAGATAGAGTAAACGTTTGTGAGTTCCGGTGTCTGGACAGAGATCTCGACATTAGCAGGTACAGTGACCGGCAATCCAATAGTCCTGCTGAAGGCATAGAAGAATCTGAGGCTATTGATTTGTCCGCTAGTCGGTTCTGTGTTGGACGAAAGCAGCTGATCGCATGCAACAATTCCGCCCAGCGCATACAAGCGAAAGCTGTAGGTGACGCCAGAGACGTTCTCCTCGAGGGTAGAGTATGGGCTGCCGCCCTTCTCCAGTTCGACTGCGGCGAACGAGAAGACCATTGTAAATAGAAGAACAAAAAGTAACGCGGTATGCAGGCGCAGACGGCCGGACGAAAGGCTCATGGCGCACACAACACTTATCAACAGAATCATCGCCCCGAGACGAGACCCTGTCGGAAGGAAGTAGGCAAGGCTAAGCAGCATCCAAACCGCGATCCGCCACTTTCCTTTTCGCGCCCTATAACATTCCACCGTTGCGATAAGTGTGAAGACTACGAGCAGGGGAATGATATATCTGAAGGGTCCCAATCCCATCCCCCCCTCCCCCACGTCATTTAGAACGAGGTCTGCGCGGATTTTCCGCAAAAAATTCGGATCGCCAGAACTCATGCCGATTGTATTCAGCCGCTCCCAATAAAGCGGAAACAGAGAAACAAGAGCTACAAGACAAGCGTCTACTACCGGCAACGTGTAGCTTTTCTCTGCAGGGTTCGAGGTTCTACGCGAAGGCGGAACGAGCCGGCTTCCGATGCTAAAACATGTGATCGACACGGTGCAGAGCGCGAGCGTAGCGGGGCTTAATGAATAGAAGGCACTCCCCGATAGAACCAGGCCAAACAGAATTGCCGCCCAGACGCCACTGAAGATGACGGCGGGACAGAGAACGCGCTGAAAGCGCATCCAGTTCGCAAGCGCAATTCCGGCAAGCAACAATGCAAACCCGAGCGTCATCATCTCGAAGCTCCGCCGTGAGCAAATCGCCAACGAATGAACGCCAGCCGCAAATAATCGCCACCTAGATGCCCAATAACGCCGGCCAGAGCGATACCTATAGCCTTCATCGCTGTAGGGTAACTTCGATCATCGCGACGCAACGTCGTAAAGACCCGCCTTAACGACGTCCAATCACCTCCTACGCCGTAGCGATATAGGGCGATCATATACAAAGACGACCGTGCGCCCTTATTCTTCTTCAGGGCTGAGCTGTGGTTCGCGATCACATCTTCCCATGACTGCGCAATCTGAGTTGAAATTCGGGTAATTTCCGCGGGAGATGACGAGTGGCTTCCGTTGCGGTTGACAAGGGTGACAGGTTTGTTTACGACGAAATAATTCCACCACCGACTGATACCAAAGACAAACACCTGTTCGCATGAGCGATACTTCTCAGGCAACATTTGCTTTGCGAAGACCTCGCGACGGTATATAACGGCTCGATCGCCCCGAAGTTTTCTTTTAACAACCAGGTCCTCTTCAGTCAACAATGTGCCGTCGGGTAAAACCGCCATTGCTTTCCTCGAAAAGGTTGGAACGGCCATCATCAGCACTGCACCAACGCTCCGGGGGGCAGCGCTGATCGCGTCTACCGCGTTTCTCAGTCCATGCACGGCTAATTCGTCATCACTATCCAAGAAGATGACGTAAGCTCCGCGCGATCTGCGAACACCTACATTGCGCGCAGTATTTTGGCCGCTATTTCGGGAGAGGCGCGTGAAGATGATGCGGGGATCATCAAAGCTCCTTATTACCGACGGCGTGTCGTCGTCGGAGGAATCGTCAACGACAATCCACTCGAACGAAACGGATTCGTCCCGCATGCTACGCCACACACGCGACAGTAAGTGGGCTCGATTGAATGTTGGGGTTATGATCGAGACGATCGGAGAGTTCATTGGACTAAACGCAGTTAATCTTTCAAGACAAATACAAGGTCTGATCGTGCGCGTTGCGCCGGCTCCGCTCTACGTATTCTGGAGTATCTCCAGGGTTTGCGCTTGAAAATGCATGCGTCTGACACGGTGCCAAAGATAGGCTGACTGCCAGACGGTGTGGGCTATATACGCGACTAGCGTGGATGTGGCCAGTCCGAGGGCAAGCTGCTGTGGGACAAGCCAGTAGGACATGAGGAGTAGCACGGCCGCCCACATCCCGTTAAACGCACAATTGGCCCACACCGAGCCGGCGCTGAGAATTGCAGTTCCTACTACACCGTTGAGACATGCAATCACGGCTGTGGCGGCAGAGAGTACGAGAACCAGCCACCCGCCTTTGAAATCTCGCCCATACGTGCCCATGATTTGCGGGGCGGCCAAAGCGACCGGGAGCGCGACTACGGTGGAAGCTAGCGCCGTAAGAGCGAGGTGCCACCGCAAAGTCTTCTCATATCTGCGCAAGTTACCCTCGCCATAGAGATTTGATAGAAGGGGAAGCGCAAACTGCGCCAGGACCAGCGGCGCGAAGAGAATGGCGTTCTTCCATTGGCCAGCAGCACTGAATACGGCTAGTTCGAGGTAGCCCTGTGGTCTGTTGACGAGCATGGTGTTCGCTCCCCAAATCGCCAGGCCCGACGTGGCTCCTGTGAGAACCACAGGAACCGAGAAATGCCAGAAGATCCGGAGCTCCGCCGCCCCCAATGAGAAGCGCGTGGAAACCCTGAATAGAGCGCATTGACGCTGCAGAGAAAGTTGAGACACGATGCAAGCGGCGAGAGCCACACCAGCTAATGCCCATATTGCTCCCGGAAGCTTCCAGAGAAGGACCGCGACAGAAGTTAAGGGAAGAGCAATTGCTCCCCGCACAAAGTTGATGCGCGCGATCGCCCGAAACGCCTCGAAGCCAGCCAGGGCGCCGATTTGGGCGCCGTTAAGTGCATTAAAGAATAACAACACACTGCCAATGCGAAGTTCCGGTACGAGATCCGGAGCGTCTAACGTATGAACAGCAAGTACTCGAGCGAATGCAAAAAGGCCAATGCTTAGCAGAATGCCAGATATCGTGGCGACAACTGTGCCCAACACAATAACGCGTCCAGCCCGTTCTGGATCGCGGTTTCGAAATTCAGCGACATATTTAGTTGCAGTTACACCGATTCCCGCGCCCGCAAAAACTCCAAGCGTAACAACCGTGCTCTGGATCATGCCGTACTCGCCAAACTGCTCACGCCCGAGAAGTCGTGCAATCACGACCGATGCGCCCAAATTTGCGCCTTGCGAAATGACGGCCCCAATGAGAGACCAGACGGCTCCGCGGGCAAATCGACCACGAAGCGTATCCGCGGCCAATTTGTCGCGAGTCCCTCGGACAACGTCCATCCACTGTGACATTTTGATAGGTCTCAGAATTAACTCCCCACAGTCCCGTTGTAGGCATCCCTTACGAAGGCTCGCATGGGCTTCGATCCCATGGTTCAACGGCTGCGGAACAATATTGCGACAGAATCGCCTTGCCGCGTAGCGTTTAGCCAGTTCGCCTTGAGCCGCTGCCATCGCGATACAAAGAACGATCTGTCAGATCCAATGCTATCTTCGGAAAGCGGGATTCCACGTTTGATTTTCTCGCTGCCGTAGAACTGAAAGTCTGTGGAGTCGAATACAACACGTGAAGGCACCAAATCGAACTCCGTGGCTAGCGCAGTGATCGACTCCAAAGAATACAGATACAGGTGTCGTGGGGCGTCGAGTTGACACCATGCAGTCCGATATTTTCGCCACGCGTAGGACGAGACCGTCGGGATTCGAATTAGGCAGTATCCGGCAGAAGTGAGCAAGCTGCGAATCGCTGATAGGGTAGCTCTTGGTTCTGGCAGGTGTTCAAAAACGTGATTCAAAATGATCACATCCCAAGCGGGATTGATTTCCTTGAGTTCACACTTCCGAATGGTCAGTCCAGGGGAAATAAACTCGTTCCCTACGATGAATGGATCAACTCCCAAGAGCTTCTTGAACCCAACTATATGGAGGTCCTTTAGCAGGCGGCCAGCCCCGCAGCCGACATCAAGTATTCTGGCATCAAGGGAAAGATGGAGGGAGGAAAGTGGACGCAGTACTGGGTTGCGTGCGACTATCAGAGACATAAGGCAACCTATCACACCCTCTCCAAACGCTTCATATCGATCTCTTTGGAGTCGAAGCCATTCTCTCAGGGGACTCCCATTGCCCAGATTTGTATGGGTTCTGTAGTAATTCGAGTAATATGTCGAAATGTCCTGGGGAATAGAGGATATTTGTAACGTGGCACATGAGTTACATTGGAAATACTCGTAGCTCTCCCATGTGCCAACTTTTGCTTCGCGCGGATGGAAAAGAGAATGCGCTCCTGCAGAACCGCAGATTCGACAGGTGTTTTTCATCGTTCTCATTTACCTGATGAGGCGCAGGTAAACCTTACCGAAGCGTTTTCCTTGTGAGAAGTCCATGACGGCGATCGCATACGATGTCGACCCCGCGGGTTGGATGTGAGGTCTTCGTTGCAATATCACCGCACCATTGATGAGGGTTTGGCTGAGAAATGCCCATGGAGGTCTGCAGCTGAAACACACAGACCGCACCCCTTTTCTCAATTCACTGATCACCGAATGCGTCTTTAGTCTCATTTGTTGGGTTGCATATAGTAGGTCGAGTAATTGCTTTTATGATATCCGTAAAACGAATATCCATCAGGTGACTGGGAGTAAGTCATCTGGTTGAGGACCACACCGATGATGTTGGAGCGGAGACGCCGGAGAACTCCGAGGACCTCGGCCACGGCGCGACGCCTGGTTTCTCCGGCGCGGCTCACAATGAGGACGCCGTCTGCGGCCGAGGCCATCTGCAGGCATTCAGCGAAACCGAGAAGGGGAGGCGAGTCGAGAATCACCAGCGCGTAATCCTTCCCGAATTCATCGAGCAATGTGGCCAGGCGGGGGCCGATGAGATCGGCGGCGCGGTGGGATCCAAGCCCCGCGGGAAGCAAGCTCAGGTTCGGCCTTCCTTCAATAGGAATCACGACATCCTGCCAGAGCATTTCGCCGGTAAGAACATTGGCGAGGCCCTGGTTGGGTGATAAGCCGAACTTGGCGTGTAAGCTGGGGCGGCGGAGGTCGCCGTCGACGAGGAGCGTTCTCTTGCCGCGATCGGCGTTGGCCATAGCGAGATGAGCGGCGAGAGTTGTCTTACCCTCTCCCGGCGCGGCGCTGGTGAGCACAATGGAGTTCAGCCGGCCTTCGAAGTCGGAGAGCAAGATGGTGTTGCGGAGCGTGCGCACCGCCTCGTCGAAGCTCGATGTGGCGCGATAGTAGCCTTTTCGGCGCTCGCGGTCGGTAGTGGCCGGAACAATCTTTGCGGGAGCAATCGCGGCTAACGGACGCGGTAGTTGAGCTGCTGCCCGATCGCTGGGCATGGTGGCGATGACATCGGCGCCGAGGAAGCGGCTGGCCTCGGCTGGATCGCGCAGAGTGGTGTCGAGGGAGTCCAGCAGAATTGTCGCCCCGATCGCCAGCAAGCTGAACAAGAGAAACGCCAGGATAAGGTTGAGCTCCATATTCGGGAAGACCGGTTTCAGCGGCGGCCGAGCGATGTCGGCGATGCGAATGTTGTTGTTCTGGAAACCGGCATTGATGTCTGCCTCTCGAATCTTTCGGATCAATTCGTCGTAGAGCGATTTGTCGGTATCGGCCTCCTGCTTCAGTTGCTGGTACTGAAAAGAACGCGCGTTATTCCTGTCCCACTCTGCCTTGGTTTCGCTGACGGCTGCCTGGAGCATCTGTTCGCGGTTCAAACTCTCTTTGTATTGGGTCTGAACTCTTTCCGCGATGTTTTCGCGAGCGTCGTTGAATTGCTTTTCGACCTCGGCGACTTCCGAAGCTGCTTTTCGATACTCAGGGTGACTTGTACCATACGTAGCCTTCACGAGGGCGAAGTGCTGCCGCGCCTGGTCCAGGGTCTCACTTAGTTTGGCAAGCGAGTCTCCTTGCGACGATGCTTCGGCAGCCTGCAGGGAACCTGACTTAATCGCGTCCCACGCTGCTTCCTCGCGGACGCGATCCGCCTGGGCGGCCGTATAGTCGGTGTTGAGTTGGAGAAGGCGCGCGGAAAGAATGTTCGTCTTCTCTTCAGGATTGATCACGTCGAGATCTTTCTCGAACTGGGCGAGTGCGAGACTCGATCGCTCCATCTTGGCTTTCAGCTCGTCGAGTTGCTTCTCCATGAACGACGACAGACCTGCTGCCGAACGGATGCGCAAATCGTATGTTTGCAGCAAATAGGAATTGGCGATGGCGTTTGCCACGTCGGCCGCTAAATGCGCATCGGGGGAACGATAACTGATGAGCAGCAGATACGTATTGGGCGGTCGAGTTACCTTCAGGCGCTTCAGAGATATCGGCGCAGCAGCCAGAAGCTGCTCATGCTCCGAAGCCGCGCTGCTCGTCTGACCTTCCAGAGTGAGCAGATGGTAATTCTCGGCCACTGGGCGCAAAACCGAGTCGGATTGAATCAGCTTCATCTGGGTTGCGAGGAATTGGTCCGCGTCGTTCGGAGCAGCGGACCGTGTGGAGTCGTCGCCGACAATCTCCGAGGGCGCTTGACGATCCACGTCAACTGTCGCCGTGGCTTGATAGATCGGCTGTAACCGGGCCGACACAATAAATGTTGCGAGGAGGCAAGTTGCGACAGTTGCCACGATCTTCCAGACGTGTCGCCGGAGAATCCAGAGATAGTGGGAAAGGGGCACAACGGGAGCATCCGGCTCAACTTCCTCCTGCATTGGGATGGGGGAAAGGTACGCAGGAAAGATCTGGTTGTTCGGAAGCTCGGGAGAGAGTACTTCTCTCATTCTCAGTTGTTTTGGCATGGGTCCTCTTCGGGCGTCTAGCGCGTTCCGTAATAGACGAATGCGGCGCCAAGGGCTGAGCCGACGCCCAACGATGCTTCAAGGGCTTTCAAGCTGGCTTTGGCGCCGGTAGCACTTGGGATATAAAGAATGTCGCCTGCTGCGAGCGCAACATCGGGCGACTTGCGATCCATAATCCCTTTCAACTCCACGGGAATCTCTTTGCGGTCGCCGCCGCTTTCATCGGCGCGATAGATATAAGCTTTGTGCGATGAAAAGCTATCCAAACCTTCCGATAAAGCGAGGGCTTTTAACACGCTGCTCTCTGAGCCGTCGGTGATATAGAAAGCGCCAGGCTTTTTTACGTCGCCCACCACGAAGATGCGTCCCGCTTCAGGGACACGAATCACTTCTCCGCCTTGCAAACTCAGGTTCAGGGAGGGATTTACTCCGTCGAGTAAGCTGCGCACGGGAATGCGCTGCATCAGCGTCGTCGATTGACCGTCCGCATTCTGTGCCGGGCGGCTTACCAGGATCTCCGAGCCGGCATTGTCGGTCAGGCCCTGGGCGCGCGAGATCGCATCTAGCAGCGTCATCGTGCCAGTTGCTTGAAGTGTTAGAGGGTTCCTCACGGCTCCGACAACGGTGATTGGACGGCTCCGGTACTCCAAAACAGAGACCGTCACGACGGGATCGACCAGGACATTGGCTTTTACCAATGCTTTTGCGATCGCATTTTCAACCTCGGATGGATAGAGGCCCGCTACAGCAATGCTCTGCCTGACCATGGGAAGCCGGATCGCCCCATCAGCATCTACGCGAACCTCGCGCGTGAGTTCAGGCGAATCGTACACCGTAAGTCCCAACAGGTCGTTAGGTCCGATCTTCTCTACGGGGAGATTTGGAATCTCGTTAATCGAAGTTGAGTCTGGACTCATGCGCTCCGTTGTTTCCTCCTGCGCGAAGGCCGGCACGGCGAGGACGGTCGCCAAAAGGAGATAGGAGAGCAGGTGGCAGTTATTCTTCATTTTCAACTCCTGTGGGCTTGGAACGTCGCGTGGCGCTCATGTTCGTGGTTGGGCACAGTTGCGCGGTGTATCAAACGGTAGTCAACACTCACGATGGGTCTTGAATGATGAAAAATCGACGGCGAGTTGATCGACCTTCTTGTCAAGGTCTCGGATTTGAGATTGAAACTCGTCCCAGTAGATGCCGAGAAAACCATTCCGGTTCGCACCTCGCAGAACCATGTGCATCGCTTCGCGCATCAAATCCGATACGCTGCGTGCTCCTGTCGTCAAGCAAAGTTGGCAAAGTGCAAGGTGCTCCTCTTCTGAGAGCCGGATCGTGATCATTCGCGAACGTCGTTTCAGCGTGCTCATCTCAGATCTTGACTCCTTTTCTGAATGCAGACTTTGACTCTTACACCGCCGGCGCTCGGCGGCTGAGGATTCGCGCGATTTTGAATGAACTCAGAAGAATCGGGCACGGCCGCCCCGGCGCTCGGGAATTAGACCCAGTCATCCGATTTGGGGGAAGGGGGGACGGAGTAAATGACCGCTTGAACGATTTCGCGCACGACGATTTCGGACGCTGGCAAGCTTGGCTGCCTGGAAGGGGATAAGCCAGAGTTTTTTGGTCAGTGGGTCTCAGGATTGAGACTGGGCAAGCTTCGCCCTCTTCGGTCCCGGAGGTCCGGGCCGCAAATGAGAGCCTTCCACGCACTTACGCGCTAGTACGCCGGCGCTTTTCGTGGGGGCTAAGACAGTTCTATCCGCGATTGAATTACGGGGTCCCTAAAGAATTCCCAAACTCTAGCACACGATCTTTAAACCTGCAAGACAATTGTGTGTCAAAGGACTCACCATATTTTTTTGTCGCCTTACTTTAATTAAATGAACTATATTCCTGCCCTTTAAAGGGATAATTCTTCTCACGGCCGCTCGGGCAAACGCTGCGTATAACAACCGTTATCTTCAACTTCACAACAGGTCTCAGAGACGATCATGCCGGAGTTCCGGCTCCGGCATCGCGCGGGACGATGTAAACAATGGCCGTGGGATCAGCGGTGAGGGTAAATGATACGCTGCGTCCGGTGGGATTGCGCCGAGGACTATCGTTGAACCCGCGCCCAAGACAACTTTGGTTGGACCTTGCTCTTCGCCGTCGCCGAAAGTCCTCGCATCAGGTGCCTTCACACCGCCCACTCAATTGCCGGAACTGACGTATGCCGGATCGATTGCGCGGCGGGCGATGGCAGAGAAGCGGTCGAGCGGGCATGACATATCGGCGCCGCTGCATCCAGGGACAAAGACGGGGACCTGATCGGGCGGGCTGGCGAGTGTGAGCGGCTGGGCATCGCGCATCTGGTCGAGGGTCTGCGCTGTGTAGTAGATGCGGACAGAATAGGCGCCAGATTGCGCCCGCCAGAGTTCAAAGATGAGCGCGCCGCCGGGCGGAGTGTCGTCGCGGCGGCCGTCGAGCATCCAGTTGAGATCGAGCATCCCGGCCACGGTCGCGATGTTGGTGTCGTGGCCGACTAGGAAAAGAGCGCGATCGCCAGGCTTGCCGGGCGCGCCCTGGGGGGGCCTTCCGGCAGTACTCTGTTCCATCGCCGTGACGATATGGTCGAGGAGATTGGATGCGTCCATCGCCGCGATGACAGGAGTGCGCTCGGAGTATTCGACCTCAGCGGCGTGGAGTTGCATCACTTCGCGCAGCTTGGCTTCGTCAAGGCAGCCCCAGCCGAGGTCCGTGCCTTTCATGCCGTCTGTGTACTCAAGAAGAAGAATCTCACTCATCGAAGAGGCGAGATCGAGCGGACCGTGGAGGCTGGCCACATGGTCGCTCTTGCTGCGCGAGATATCAGGCGGAAGATCGAAGATCGAGGTACGAGCGGAATTGGTGGCCGGGGTTTTGTCGCAGCCGGCAAGGATGCGATCGAGAGCCTCGAGTTGCGGACGATAGGTGTCGGCGAGGTTGGCTGCGTTGCCGCCAATGCGGCCTTCGATCGCGGTCTGCGCGAGCTCTCCCTCGGGCTTGCCGACGCCAGCGCGCATCGAGTGAAAGAGCGGGTCCGGGTCGTCTTCCGGCAACGCGTGCACTGTAACGGCGCAACCGGGAAACATGCCCTCGGCGAGAGCCTTGCCGGTTTCGCGCGTGCGCTCATCGGAGTCAGCAAGGATCGTGATGTGCGCGACGTCAGCGCAACCGGCGGACGCGAGTAAACCCTCCGCCGCGAGATGGGCACGGTCGTAGGCTCCGAAGATCTTCATCAACTCAAAGCCGTGAGGCGTGAGGTAGCCGGGCGGCACGCTCCATTTTGGCCACGGCGCGGCGGAGTAGGTATCGTATCGATCCGATTTGCCGGTGGGTGAGCGCACTCCGTGACGACTGAGGTAGACGACGAACTGCAAGCCGGCTTTTCGATCGCCGGAATTCGGTCCGTTGGATTGCGCCAACAGAAAAGGCGCGAAAAAGCAAATTGTACAGACAATGAGCAGAAGTCTGCGAATCATGCAGGTCCTCGCGGTCAACCGGGAATAGTGGGGCTGTGCAAATCAGCCGCAGCCCCTTGAAAGACAACCATGCAAGAACAGCCGAGCTATTTCTCGCGCTCAAAGAAGGTGTATTGAAGACCGCCGGAGTAAGTTGGCTTATAGTATTCGCGCTGATTCACGAATTGCGTGCTGCCGGTATAGTAACCGAACACCTCATTGGTGAGATTCAGGCCCGAAACCATCACACTCAGTCCGCGCCATGTTCGATAGGTGGCTTGCACGTCAACCTGCAGGTGCGGCAGAGTCCAAACGTCTCCCGATGGGCCCAGGCGCCCGAGGCCGCTCGGATCCGCTCCCGCGCCCGGGGCGAGCGCGGCGGAAATCCAGTTATAGGAGAAAGGGCTCGCGCCGTTGAAGCTCATTCCCATGCGCAGCGAAAAGCGTCTCGTGTCATAGGTTGGGCTGATGTTCCAGTCGTTCGCGGCCTGATCGATCAATCGTGGATGGTCGGTGCGCAGCGGGAACCCCTTCATTTGTGAACCCGTGTAGCTGTAGTTCGCCGAGATTCCCAACCCGCCGAGCACGCCGGGAAGGTAATTCAGATGTTGCTGGAAGCTGGCCTCAAAACCATAGAGGAAGGAGTTTTCACCGTTCATGAAGACCGTGACCGTCGAAGGCGCCGCGATCTGGGCCTGAGCGGTCTCGATTGTCGTCAGGATCGACGGCGGAAGGGGAAGCGCCCCCGCGGGCAGCGCCGCAACGTTCACTCCAACTGAGGTTTGAAACTCGACTTCCGGGGCAGTCAACTGCTTGGCGAAGAACCCCGCCTGAATCATGCCCAGAGGCTGCAGATACTTCTCGTAGAGCAGGTCGTAATTGTTGGCGTGCTCAGGCCTGAGAGAGGGATTCCCGACCGAAACCGTGTCGCCGTCGTCGTCTTGAGTCACATAAGGCACAAGCTGGTAAGGGTCAGGACGGGCTACACCACGCGCGACCACGAGACGCAGGTCCGACTGATCCGGCATTCGGTAACGGAGTTGAACGCTCGGAAGAACATCGAGATAATGGGGGGTGTTTGTAACGCCGGTGGGGATGCCGCAGCCTGTGGCACCGTACTGTGCATTGGCACATTGTGTGGCGCCAGGCCCGTAGAGAGCTACGAGATAACCAAATGTATTCATGCGCGTATCTTCAAAGCGCAATCCGGTCTGGAGATGGAATCTCCCCAGTTCGATGGTGTTCATGCCGTACCATGCGGGGATCTGCTCGACGTAGTGGAAGATATTAGGGTAGTTATCGGAAGCGGTCTTATACCCATCCACATAGCTGGAGAGGTTCTGGAGCGTGTAGGCCTGAACCTTGTTGAAGTTCGAGACGGGACCGAATTTCCCGCCGAAGTAACTACCATTGTAATAATCGGTGTTTTCGAAGCCGCTCTGTAGTTGCGCCATAGTTGCCTGCGGAGACGACGCCTTGGTGGACCATCCATCGTAGACAGTCTCGGTCGAGTTCTGTGACTTGTGATTGTTGGCGAATTTGAAGCCCGCCTCCCACGTCCCGAAGTGGCCGGCGGCGGTATAGTTTCTAGCGTAGGAAAGTGCGCCAGTCAGATCGAGTTCGGAAACCAAGCCCTTGGAAATCGTGATGTCCTTGTAGGCCCAGTCGGTCGCCGTTTGCAGGACGGATCCGTTCTGGTCGCAAGTTCCGAAGGTTGGACGATACACAGCAGCCTGCGCCGCGGGGTTGTAGTTGCAATAAACCGTGGGACCGATCCAGGAGAAATCGGCCTTGGGATTGCCGGCCGAATCGACCTCATAGGACCGCGAGGCCGAAAGCGTAACCGTGAACCATGAGTTGTTGTCAAAATGCCGGGCGCCGAGGATCGCGCTGCCAACCGAGGCGTTGGGGCGTTTGCTCGAGGTGTAGAACTTCGGCGCCGATGAAGCCGCAGTTGGGCTCGGCGCAGTGATCACGCCGTTGCTTTCGCTCAGGGCTTTTGAGACAGGCTCGTAGTACCACTTATCGCCCCAGTCCTTGAGGTCGGTGTAGATGCCGTCGGCAAACAAGCTGGTATTATCGCTCACTTTGTAATCTGCGCTGCCGGCGAAGCCATAGCGGTAACGGTAATAACGATAGTCTCGGATCGTGTCGTCGTCATAGAAAGGTTGGGCAAACGTGGAAAGCGGATCGAGAGCCGGCTGAATGTTGTCGATACCGCGGCCGTTGTAATCGTACGAACCGGTGATAAGAAGCCCGAATTTCTTGCTCTTTCCGAAGCGCTGCCCATATGTGCCGCCGGACTCGTATGCGGCGCGGCCATTCATGATGGGCGTATAGCCGCCGTTGGTGAAGATGTTCACTGTAGGATACTCGCCGGCAGTCTTGGTCACCAGGTTCACCGATCCACCGATCCCGTCCGCATCCTGGCTTGCGGAGAGAGTCTTATTTATCTGTACCGACTCCACAAGATCCGAGGGGATCACGTCGAGCCGCACCTGACGTACTTCCGGTTCCGGAGCAGGGATGGTAATGCCGTCGACCGTAATGTTCGTCAGCCGCGGCTCGGTGCCGCGCACCTGAATGTAGACCCCTTCGCCCTCAATGCGATAGAGCGTAATTGAAGGCAGGCGGCCGAGCGCATCCGCCACGTTTGCATTCGGCAAACTCATAATGACTTCGGCAGGAAGTATCTGCACAATGTTGTCCGCCGTCCGCGTCTGATTGATCGCATCTGCTTCTCCGTGCGCCCGTTCGGCGGTTACTAGAATCTCTTGGCTCTGCGAGGCCACTTTGAGAGTGATGTTCAGGTTCAGCGCTTGCCCCGCGGCGAGATCAATCTCCTGGCGGTAGGTTTCGAAGCCGACAAACGTAACCGTAAACGTGTAGTGACCGGACCCGATTTCAGGCAACGAAAACTCGCCATTGCTGTCGGTAACTCCCGAAAGGGTGAGGGGAAGAACATGAACGCTCGCACCCTTTAGCGCAGCGCCCGAACTGTCTGACACAAAGCCGGTTACCAGCCCCTTGGTGGTTTGCGCAAAGGCCATGGAACAGGAACACAGGAAGGTTAAGAGCCAGGCCAACCTACGAATGTTCTTGGCATTGAGAATCTCAAATCTCATGGTGAACTCCTTCGAGACTCCTGCGTGCGGCAGGGTGGATCGTGGAGAGAGTATGGCTGGCGAGTCTAATGCCAATCTAAGGAACACTGCGTCATTGCGCGTGATTCACAGAGAATTTACAGAACTCCTATAACCTTCGTTGCAGGATTACCCACATGCAGGTACTGGTTGTCGAGGATAAGCGGAGTCTCGCTGGCCATCTTGGCCGTGTTCTCGAGAGTGAAGGCTATTCTGTCACCCTGGCGTATGACGGCGAAGAGGCGCTGCGCCTGGGAAAGACCGATGCCTACGACGTGATGCTGCTCGACGTAATGCTGCCGCGCATGGATGGCTTTACGGTGATCCGCAAAATGCGCGAGGTGCGACTGCGCACGCAAGCAATCATTGTGTCTGCGCGGGACTCGATGCAAGACATGGTGGAAGGGCTGGATGCGGGCGCGGACGATTATCTCACCAAGCCCTTTGCGCTCGAGGTGCTGCTGGCGAAGGTGCGTGCGGCGGCGCGGCGTGTTCCAGTTCGAAAATCGCACATCCTCCAGTTCGAGGACCTGATTTTACGGCCGCAGCATTTTGAATTGCAGCGCGGCCCACGCGTCGCCACACTCACGCGCACCGAGTGCGCGCTGCTGGATGTGCTGATGCGCAGGGCGCGTTCCGTGGTGCCTCATGGCGTGCTCATCGAAGAAGGCTGGAACAGCGATGCGGATGTGAGCTACGACAGCCTTTACGTCTTCATCCGCGCACTGCGCTCGAAGATCACACATCCTGGCGAGATCGAGTTGCTGCATACAATCCGCGGAGTAGGTTATTCGCTGCGGAGCGAAGTATGCTGAAGCGCCGCCCATCGATCTCGCTGCGGCTGACGATTTGGTTCGGGGCAATTTTTCTAACGGGATGGATGCTGTTTGGCGCGGCGATGTGGCTCAATCTGCAGCGAACGCTCAAGAACGAGCGATACCTCACGCTGAGCCATCGCCTGGACCGCCTGCAGATTCTGCTGGACAAAACGCAGAACGAGGAAGCCGCGGATCGAGTAGCGGATTATCAGGAGTTTGCGCGTGCCACAGGCGGAGGGTTAGCAGAGATTTTTCGCGCGGATGGGTCGCGTGCGCTTCCTTCGCCGACGCGTGCGGCCACGGAGTTTCCGTGGCCGGCCATTCGCGCCAACACCGCACAACAGTTCGTGTATTTGAGGTCGCGAAACTTCTGGGCATTGGTGCGGAGGTCTTCGCTTGAAGGAAAGGTTGTCTATCTGGCGGCGGCCTCACCGCAATCGGAGAATCAGCTGGTACTCGACCGGTTTTGGGAGGGATTGATCGCTTCGGCGCCAATCCTGCTGCTGATTTCGTCGGCGTGCGGCTATTGGTTGAGCCGCAAAGCGCTGAAGCCGGTGGACCGCATCGCGGAGGCGGCCCATTCCATCAGCATCCGCAACCTGTCGGAACGAGTGCCGGTTGCGAGGACGGGAGACGAACTCGAGCGGCTGGCGGAGACGTGTAACGCCATGCTGGCGCGGCTGGAGGCAGCCGTGAACCAGATTAAACAGTTCACCGGCGATGCGTCGCACGAGTTGCGGGGACCGCTCTCGTTTGTGCGCATAGTGGCCGAGGCTGCGCTGCGCAAACCGGGAATTGACGCAGAAAGCAGGCAGGCGTTTCAGGACATTGTGGAGGAGGCTAGCAAAGCAGGCGTGCTCCTTGAAGACATGCTGACCTTGGCCCGAGCCGACTCCGAACGGGCCAGTGCGGCTCTCGAACCTCTCGATATCTCAGCGGTGATTGACGGAGCCTGCGAAATGGCTGGTCCCATCGCAGCGGAGCGCGGCCTGACACTTTCGGTATGCCCGCATCCGACTCAACCGGTTCAGGTTCTTGGCAATTTCGCCGGATTGAGGAGATTGCTCTGGATCTTGCTCGACAACGCGCTCAAATACACCCCGCCGCCAGGAAGGATTGAAGTAGCATTGAGCGCGAATGGCAATCTTGCCACTGTGATGATCTGCGATAACGGGACGGGGATCTCCGCGGCTGACTTGCCGCACATTTTCGACCGCTTCTACCGCGCCGATCCCTCGCGCAGCCAGATCGAGGGCGCGGGATTGGGGCTTGCAATCGCGAAGTGGATCGCCGAGGTACACCAGGCTCGACTGACGGTGACGAGTCAACTGCAACAGGGTACTGTGTTTCGGCTGGACGTTCCAGTTTGCTCCGAATCCGCGGTGTCGCTGCAGGTGTCGAACTGAAGAATTCGGTAAACTTACGGCGTTCAGGCCGAATCATTTGGACAATCCAGGACCATGCAGCAGCGCGCAACAAAAAGCTCTGACCAACTGCAGGTGCCCTGCTTTCCACATCGGCGCGGGCTCACCAACAGCCTCTGTGCGAGAATGGAGGCATCAGCGATGACCAGAGCCTCCTCCGCCGTCGTCCCCGAGCCAGTCACCGTGACCCCGCAGTTGCTGGCGCAACATAGCATCACTGCGGAAGAGTACCAGCGCATTCTCGCGGCTCTGGGCCGCACGCCCTCCCTTACCGAACTCGGAATCTACAGCGTGATGTGGAGCGAGCACTGCTCTTACAAGTCGAGCCGCGTGCACCTGAAGCGTCTGCCGACCAAGAGCGATCGCGTGGTGCAGGGGCCTGGGGAAAACGCCGGCATCATCGACGTGGGCGACGGCTGGGCCTGCGCATTCAAGATCGAGTCGCACAATCACCCCAGCTATATTGAGCCATACCAGGGCGCGGCTACCGGCGTGGGTGGCATTCTGCGCGACATTTTTACCATGGGCGCGCGGCCGCTGGCGGTGATGGACTCGCTGCGCTTCGGGCCGATTGAGCCGGATAGCGCAGAGCGCGCGATCGTCCACAGGAACCACTCCGTTCTCGAAGGCGTGGTGAGCGGCATCGCCGGCTACGGGAATTGCTTTGGCGTGCCGAACCTGGGCGGCGAGACGAAATTCGAGCCATGCTACAGCGGCAATCCGTTGGTGAATGCATTCGCCCTCGGCCTCGTGCCCAAGGACGAAATCTTCTACGCAAAGGCCAGCGGCGCTGGCAACCCGGTGATTTACGTTGGCGCAAAAACCGGGCGCGATGGAATTCATGGCGCCACGATGGCGAGCGAAGAATTCAAAGAAGGGTCGGAACAGAAGCGGCCCAATGTGCAGGTGGGCGACCCATTTATGGAGAAGTTGCTGCTGGAAGCTTGCCTTGAAGCGATGCAGACCGGCGCCATCGTCGGCATTCAGGACATGGGCGCTGCCGGCCTCACTTGCTCCACCTGCGAAATGGGTGCGCGCGGCGGCGTGGGTCTTGACGTCGAGCTCGACCGCGTGCCGCAGCGCGAGACCGGCATGAGTGCTTACGAGATTATGCTCTCCGAAAGCCAGGAGCGCATGCTGCTCGTCGCCGAGAAAGGCCGCGAAGACGAGGTGTTGCGCGTCTTCGCCAAGTGGGGACTCGACGCTGTTATCGTGGGCACGGTCGAGCCCGAGCCGCGCCTGCGCATTCGGCTTCATGGCGAACTCGTCGCCGACATTCCCAACCGGTCGCTCACTGACGATGCGCCGCTTTACCATCGGCCGGTCGGCACGTGGAAGGCGCCCGTTCCGCTCGACCCTCCTGCAGAGATGCTCGACGAACTCGCCAGAGACCGTAACTATCTTGCGGACATCAAGAAACTCCTCACGTCCGCGAACGTTTGCTCCAAGCGCTGGATCCACGAGCAATACGACAGCATGGTGCAGACCAACACTGTGATCGGCCCCGGCGGCGAAGCCGGCGTGATGAGAATCAAGGGGACAGGAACCAAGGGATCAAGGGAACAAGGGAACAAAGAGCGCGGCCTAGCGATGGCGCTCGATGGAAATGAACGCTGGTGCTGGCTCGATCCCAAGCTGGGTGCGATGCACGCGGTGGCAGAGTGCGCGCGCAAGGTGGCGATGACCGGCGCAACTCCCGTAGCCGCCACCAATTGCCTCAACTTCGGCAATCCGGAGAAACCTGAGATCATGGCGCAACTCTCTGCCGCCATTGATGGTATCGCCGAGGCCTGCACCGCACTGGGCACGCCCATCACCGGCGGCAACGTCTCCTTATATAACGAGACCAGAGGCGAGGGAATTTATCCAACGCCAGTGCTGGGCATTGTGGGAATACTCGACGATGTAACGAAGGCCGTGCCCGCCGATTTTCAGCACGAAAAAGACGCGGTTGTTCTGTTGTGGCCGATTCCGCGCGGCGAGGAACCCGATCCGAATCTCAAAGTGCCGCTCAATCCTCCGCCCATCAGCCAATATCCGCTGCCCGTGCTTGAGCGCGAGCCAAGAGGGCGCGAAGAGGCCGACGCGGACGATGCAGAAGCGGCGGCGAATCTTACGGCGTTCGGCTCTTCGGAGTTCGCGAGGGTTGTGCTGGGCGGTATCTGGGGACGCCCGCCCGCGCTCGATCTCGATGCAGAGGCCAGCCTGCACCAACTGCTCATCGAGCTCGGCTGGCGCAAGTTCATCCATTCGGCGCGCGACGTTTCCGACGGCGGCATTGCAGTTGCGCTGGCGCAGGCGACATTTGCCAAGGGGATCGGAGCCACCGTCGAGCAGGATCCATCGCTTCTTGCGCACCCGCTCTTCGGGTTGTTCGCCGAGCCGGCATCAACCGTCATCGTCACGGCCGATTCGGGAGTCGTTGCCGAGATCGAGAAGCTCGCTGCCGAATACAAGTTCCTCTCCGCGCGGATTGGAACCACCGGCGGCAGCCGCCTTGAAATCGAAGTCGATGGCGAACCGTTCATCTCGGCGCCGCTGACGGAGCTCCGCGAAATCTGGGCCGCCGCCCTCGAAGCGAATCTGCACGATGAGGTTCCCGCATGAGCCGGTTGCTCTTCCAGGGTGTCAACGGCGAACCCGATGTTTCCGAATCCCTCCGCATCAATCAAAACGTCTGTCATCCTGAGCGAAGAGACACGAAGTGGAGCGAAGTCGAAGGACCTGTATTTGCCATTCCTTTCGTCCCGGATCCCTGTTCCCTGTCCCCTCGAAGAGTCCCCGTAGGGGATAAGCTCCACGAAGAATGCGGTGTGGTCGCCATCCACAATCATCCCCACGCCGCGCGCGAGGCGTATCTCGCGCTCTACGCTCTACAGCATCGCGGGCAGGAGTCGGCAGGCATTGCCACCGCAGATGGGCAGCACCTGGCCAATATCAAAGGCATGGGGCTCGTCTCGGAAATCTTCACTGACGATGTGCTCGCCAAGCTTCCCGGCCGCATGGCGATCGGGCACACGCGCTATTCCACTACGGGAGATTCGGCGCTGCTTAATGCGCAGCCGATTCGCGTTGACTCCACCAAGGGCCTCATCGCCATTGCACACAACGGCAACCTGGTCAATCTCGGCAATCTGCGCGCGCGCCTGGAGCGCGAGGGTGCGTATTTTCAAACAACTTCCGACTCCGAGATCATCGTGCAGCTCATCGCACACTCCCAGGCGGACACGTTGGTGGACGCGATCGCCGATTCGCTTTCGCAAGTCGAAGGCGCGTTCTCCATCGTGATGATGACGCGCGACCGCATCTTCGCCGCACGCGATCCGCGCGGCTTTCGCCCGCTTTCCATGGGCCGCATGAAGAATGCCGATGGCCACGAGACCATCGTCTTCGCCAGCGAGTCCTGCGCCTTCGACTTGCTGCGCGTCGAGTACCTCCGCGATGTGTTGCCGGGCGAATTGGTGATGGTCTCTGAAGACGGCGTGACCAGCCGCCAATACGCATCGGGCATGCCGCAATCAAGCTGTATCTTCGAGCACGTCTACTTCGCGCGCCCCGATTCGCGCGTCTTCGGGCGATGGGTGCAGGAGTCGCGCGACCAGATGGGCCGTCAGCTCGCGCGCGAATCCGGCGTACCCGCCGACGTCGTCGTCCCCGTGCCGGACTCGGGTGTGACGGCGGCGCTTGGCTACGCTGAGGAAGCGGGCGTGCCCTTCCGTTTCGGTCTGATACGCAACCATTATGTTGGCCGCACATTTATCGAACCCGAGCAGCGCGTGCGCGACTTCGGCGTGCGCCTCAAGCTCAATCCCGTCCACAATCTGCTCGCCGGAAAGCGCGTTGTGCTGATCGACGATTCCATCATCCGCGGAACAACGAGCCGCAAAATTGTTCGCATGGTGCGCGGTGCAGGCGCTTCCGAGGTGCATCTGCGCATCAGTTGCCCGCCGACAATTTCACCCTGTTTCTACGGAGTCGACACGCCATCCAAGCGAGAACTGATTGCCGCGAACAACTCGATCGAGCAGATTCGCCAATTCATTGAGGCAGACTCGCTCGCGTACCTGTCGCTCGATGGTTTGCTGAAGAGCGTCCAGGACGAAAGCAAGGTCGGCTACTGCACCGCGTGTTATACAGGCAACTACCCCACGCAGTGGATCGACGTCGACGAAATCCTTCCTGTTGCCGCGACTATTTAAATCCCGCTCCGCAATATATTGGCTTTGCGTCTCATTGCGTCACCACCGCGCAGGAAGCGCGGGGAAAGTCGCATTCGCCATTGGCTGAATATCCCGCCGCGAGCATTTTCCGCGAGATGAATACCATTCATTTTCTCCTTGCCATTTCATTGTTCCTCTACTAAAGTCGAGTGAAACCCCTCGTGAAAGTTCTTGGGCAATATATTAGGCTTGCAGAATTTCCCTGCTCATCGGAGTTTTCTGTCTCCGGCCAGGGGTTTCTCGCGCCCATAAGGATGGGTGAAGTGCGTCTTCCTAAGCTAGATGATGTGGCCCGCTCAATCTGTGCCAGGCTGAGCCGCGTTCGCAATTCTTTTATATCTATCTTGAAGGTCAACCACATAACAACCTGCTGCCGCCCTCTTGCACTTTTCTCTTCGGCCGTCACGGTAGCATGCCTCGCCGGTGTCATCGGCTGCGGGGGCCGCATCGTCACGATCGCGAGTGCTGGCTCGCCGTCCGATCCCCCGTCCATTCCTCCATCGAATCCTCCATCCAATCCTCCATCCAATCCCCCGTCCAATCCTCCATCGAATCCTCCGTCCAATCCTCCCACGCAACCTCCGGGAACGACCAGCTCTCTACCCACGGAGCAGGCCTCCGCGGCCGCGTCATTTATCGAGAGCGTAGGTGTGGTGACGCATCTCAGCTACACCGACACTCCCTACTACACCGAGTTCCCTCAGATACTCACCGCGCTCCAGTCTCTCGGCGTCCATCACATCCGCGACGGCTATTATCCCTGGCCGTCTTCGTCGCCGATTGTTCAAGCGCACAATCAATTGGCTGCCGCAGGAATCAAGTGCGATTACGTGGTCAACTACAACACCACTACAACTCCTCAGGCTATTGAAAGCTTCGCTCCCGAAGTCGGAGACATGGAATCACTCGAAGCGCCCAACGAATGCGATCTTGCTGGCAACTGCGGTGCCACTGGGGCCATCGGCCTACTAAATGTGATTGCCTTTCTCCCCACCATCAAAGCCGCCGCCGACAATTTGAATGTACCGCTTCTCGGCCCTTCACTCACGCAGCAGGTGTCTTACACTACCGCCGGCATTCTCTCCTCCGAGATGACCGTCAACAATCTGCACATATACTTCTGGGGCCGCAATCCGGGCAATACCGGCTGGGGCGTCGGCCAGGATGCGGA
Source organism: uncultured Acidobacteriaceae bacterium (assembly GCA_963782285.1). GTDB lineage: Bacteria > Acidobacteriota > Terriglobia > Terriglobales > Acidobacteriaceae > Telmatobacter. Next base: position 407,989 of record CAWAJH010000002.1, on the reverse strand, counting down.
AGGGAATGCCTACGGCAGCTTCGCCTGGTGGCTCAACCAGGCTGCGATCGATGCGCCCGGGCTTCCATCGCTCATCACCGAGACAGGGTACATGGCCTACCCTTCAACCACCACTCCCTACACTTTGCCCGAAAGTGTGGAGGCCTCTTACATACCGCGCACGCTGCTTCTGGCCTACAACCTCGGGTTTCAGAAGACCTATCTGTATGAGTTGCTCGATGAGGTTTCATCTCCTGGTTACGGTCTGCTCAACAGCGATCTGACACCCAAGCCCGCCTTTTCTGCAGTTCAGAATCTTCTTTCCGTTCTCAACGACACGACAAATGGTTCCTTTACTCCGGGGTCGCTGCAGTACTCCATCTCGGGCGGAGACTCAACGCTGAATCATCTGTTGTTGGAAAAGCAGGATGGCTCGTTCTGGCTCGTGCTCTGGCGGGAGCAGAGTAGCTGGGACCCCGTAGCCGATGTGCCCATCTCCGTGACCCCCGAAAGCATCAGCATCAACCTGAGCAGCTCATACAAAGCCACTACTGACTACCAATTCGACGAAAATGGCAATGCAACGCCTTTCAACCAGTCCATGCAAGGGACCTCAACCTCGCTCACAGTCAGCGATCAGATCTCGATCGTCAAGATTGTAGCCCAATAATCGCCGAGGCGCGCTCAACGCTGCGCGCCCTAGCCGCACCATCACGCCGTTTCGCCGCTTTCGCTCTCGTCCGCGCGCCGCGCATTGGCTGCTGTTTCTTCTCCCATCCTCCCATCTCGAGCGCCACCTTAAGACACGAGCTGCGGAGTTGGTCGGCGTATGCTCTCTCCGCCAACGACCGCGCCACAACCATCCCCCCGATGCTCAGTGCGGCGATCGCTTGTGCGCGCTCGCGAGTCTCTTTTCTCTTCCCCACGAGGCTTCGCTCCAACACGTCCACCATCGCCCGAAAGACAGTTTCAAAAGCCCGTCGCGCCGCCGTCCCGCTCCTCGCTACATCCGTGGGCAACGCCACCATCGGGCAGGAATTCTCCACGTCTTCGAAATGCTGGCGCGATAAGTACGCAGTCACCACTTGGGCCCCGACGTCCGTTCCCGACAAATCAACGTGGACGCCCTCCCAGCACGCTTTCCACTCCGGATCGGTAAAGAAACAATTCATCACCTCGGCGTACAGGTCGCTCTTGCTTTCGAAATAGGAATAGAATCCGCCGTGCGTCAAACCCGCGCCCTGCATAATTTCCGTGATCGATACACTTTCAAAACCGCGCTGGTTGAATAACCGGCGTGCGCTGTCGATAATCCGTTTCTTCACCGCGTCGCGGTGGCCCCTCGCGTACGGCATAGCGCCCTCCAGATCGTTTCGCCTCGATTTTTCCGCTTTGATTTCGGACCGAAAATATTACCTTGAACATATTTTAGTTCGATGTTCTCATCCACACAGCAATTCATCCCCGAAGATTGACCGGCTGATTTTGTGGAGGCGCCGTGAATCACTCATCCATCGCATCGGTTTTCGATCCCAGCCGTCGCCGTTGGCTGCTGCATTCAGGTATGGCGGCTGGCGCGCTCGTCCTGCAATCCACCCGCTCTTTCGCTGCAGCCGGAGACGAAATCTCCCGAACTGCAGAAGCGATCCACCAGGAAGTCGCCTTTAACGCGAAACCCGAACGCATTTACAACGCTCTCACCGAAGCCTCGATTTTCCAGAAGGTTGAGTCCTTCAGTGACGCCATGAAAAGCCTCGACATTGCCGGGCATCCGGCCAAAATCAGCCACGACCCGGGCGGCCCGTTTTCTCTCTTCGGCGACTACATTATCGGCCGTCAGATTGAATTGATCGCCAACCAGCGCATCGTTCAGGCCTGGAGGGTAGCCAATTGGAATCCGGGCATCTTTTCCATCGCGCGGTTCGAGCTGACGCCTCAAGATGCGGGGACGAAAATCATCTTTGATCACACAGGGTTCCCTGTCGGAACCGCCGAGCATCTAGCTCGTGGATGGTACGCGCAGTACTGGGAACCCCTTCGGAAATTCCTGGGATGATACGAGGCCCCGCCCTGGAACGCTCGGTCCACGGTCCACGGCTCACGGTCTCTCGATAATCCTGAAGTTCCCGCTCGCGTGCATCAGGCTCATCAAATACAGCATGCCGTCGTAGTACCGCTGCTCGCCTGAGGGTACGGGCATGTTCCAGAGCGCATCGTCGAACGCCTTGGCAACGGGTCCATCGGTTGCGGCCAGGCTGCCCACCGCTGCCGTCGCCACCATTCCCGGAGAATGTCGTGCGGAAAGCGGTTTGCCGTCGAGCGTATAGCGGTCGTCGAATTTGTCGATACCCTGCGAGTCGAGGAACTTCTGCAGCCGGTCGCTCAACGCGGACTCGTTTGGATCTGTATGCCACCACGAGTAATCCACACTCCAATTGCTCACGCTGCGCCATGAGTCGTAGCTGAAAGGCGTTGGTGTGCCGTTGAAGCCCATCACCGGTGTGCTGTCGAAGTTGCTGCGGTCAGGAGTCAGGCCAGTCTCCGGTCCCGCGACTCGATTGAAGAAGTCGCGGCTCACATCGGCAGCCTTTGCCCAAAATGCACGATCTTCCGCCGGACCCCAGCGCGACCACAGTTCGTAAAACGCGGGCAGATGGTAAGAGGCGTCCGTCGTACCTCCCGGCAGATCGGGTACAAACTTGATCATGCTGTGGTCTTCGTCCACCATCGGCCCGATCATCTCTTCGCGGGGCCCGCGCGGGAAACGAAAGGTCGGCATCGTTCTGCCACTCGCCTTCATTTCTTCTTCCATGCGCCGATTGTTCGGGCTCGGCCAGGGATGGTCCGGCTGCACAAAGGGCGGATCGTCGGGATGAATGCGAAACGGCCCCGTACCGGTCAGGATCGGATGATGGCGCATGCCGCGCAGAATTTTGTCCGCTTCCGCTTGGTAATTGTAGATGCCCTTGCCGTTGCCCCAGCGATGCGCGGCAAAGTAGAGCGACATCGCAAAATACTCTTCGCCGTCCGGCGCGGCGCCGGTGGAACGCGGCGTTCCATCGGTGTTCATCGACCACGCGAAATAGCCCACCGAGGGATTTTTCGGGTCGGTGATGAGCATATAGGTGTTTGCCCAATTCCAGATCGCGTCAAACTCGCGCTTCTTATTGAGCTGAACGCAGATCATCATGCCGTAGCTCATGCCTTCGGTGCGCGCGTCGTTGTTCGCCCAGTCGGTGATGTAAGCGAGCGTTCCGTTTTGATTGGCGCCGTTTTCAAAGTAAACCCGCTGCTCCTGTCCGTCGCCGTGAAACAACTGCTGGAAGGCTTGTTCGATCTTGGCTCGGGTTTCGGCAGGCGAGTGTCCCTGCTCCGCAAACAGATCGCGATAGTGATGTGTCTTGTAGGCGCCCTCGCCGTCGCCGGGAAAGCGCGGAATGTTGCCGAGCGGCGCGTTCACGTGCGGCGGCGGCATCGTGAACCCTGCAGGTCTTTGCGGGGGATTGCCTGTTGCCTGTGCGTTCGCTCCAAAAGGGAGCATCAAGAAACAAACGGCAACTGAAACGCAGATAGAGCGGGACCCCATGGAATAAATCCTTTCACTAAAAATGCGAGTGCATCCAATCTACACTACGATAAACACGGGGCGCCTATGATGACTGCGGCCGCCATTCTGATTCTGCTGGTGCATCTTGTTTGGATTGTGCTGGTGATCTTCGGCGCGCTGTTCACGCGGGGCCGTCCCTGGTGGAGCGGTCTTCACATCCTGGCTTTGATTTGGGGAATCATTGTCGAGGCCGGCCCGTGGCCGTGCCCGCTCACTCTCGCCGAACAGTACTTTGAAACCAAGGCCGGCATCACTGCCTGGCAGGGCAGTTTCCTGCTTCACGCGCTCGACGCAATTGTTTATCCCAACGTCTCTCCCTGGCTGGTCACCGTGATCGGCGTTGCTGTCTGCGGCGTCAATCTCGGGATCTACCTCTGGCGACTGCGAAGATTTCTTCTCCACCGCGCCCGATCGAGCGCCTGATGTCGCTTGTCCCCTTGTTTCCTCGGTCCCTGTTCTTATGTCCCCTTCGTCGCCGTCAATTGTGTGCTCCAGCTTCCGTCCTCGGTTCCGAGAGTAAATATGATTTGCCCCGGAGAGATCTTGCCCGTGTAGACGAGCTTGTAGGTTTGTCCCTGGTAGTCTGTATTCACCCAGAACGTAAGCGTGTCGCCAACCGTTTTGCCTTCGTGAATCTCGGCCGGCGTAGTGGGCAATCCCTCGACCACGCCTGTTACAGCACCCGACGCGCTCGTCAGATGAATGGTCAGAGGCACGGAGCTGCCGTTGTAGTCGAACGATCCCTTCCAGGTCCCGGTCACATCGGCAGACGCGGGTGCGGAAGCAGATGCGGGCGACGCATCTGCGCCTCTTTCCACCGTCATCTGCGCGCTAAAGTTTCCGTCGTCGGTGCCAAAGTTGAATGCGATCTCATCTCCGGCGGGAGAGACCTTGCCCGTGTACTCCAGCTTGTAGGTCTGGCCCTGGTAGTCGGTGTTTACCCAGAATGTCATCGTGTTGCCGTCCACCTTGCCGTCGTGAATCTCGGCCGGTGTAGTGGGCAAGCCTTCAATTGTTCCGGTCACCGCTCCGTTTGCAATTGACAAGTGGAAGGTAAGGGGAACGCTGGTGCCCTGGAAATCGAAGCTCCCTTTCCAGGTGCCGCTTGCATCTGCGGCATGAGCGGCGACTGATACAACCAACAAAGCAACGAGACCGGCGATGCCCAAGACTCTTCTCATGCAAACTCCTCCAAAGCAAAACGAGTCTACCATGTTCCCGAAAAGGCGATGAATAAGCGTGTCGCTGCTTTGAAAGGCAGCGGATACGGCGCTCAGTTGGATTCGCGCTGATGTGCGCGAAACGAGTAGCCGTCTTACTCGTTCCAGCGCCGCATGATGAGCGTGGCATTGATGCCGCCAAAGCCGAACGAGTTCGACAATCCGACGTCGAACGAGTGCGCGATAGGTTTGTTGGGTACATAATCGAGTCGGCACTCGGGATCGGGATTCTCGAGATTCATGGTGGGCGGGAGCTGCTGGTTCACCAAGGCGAGCACGGTGATGCCGGCTTCAAGTCCGCCCGCGCCGCCGAGAAGATGGCCGGTCATCGATTTCGTTCCGCTGATCTTGAGGCGGTGGCTTAGCGCGTGCTCACCGAAGACGCCTTCAATGGCGAGCGATTCATTGCCGTCGCCGGCCGGCGTGGAAGTGGCATGAGCATTGATGTAGCCCACCTTTTCCGGTTGGATGCCCGCGTCTTTGAGTGCAGCCCTCATGCTGCGCTGCGCGCCGAGACCGTGGGGCGCGATTCCGGTCATGTGATACGCGTCGGCGCTCATGCCGTAGCCAATCACTTCAGCGAGAATTTTTGCACCGCGCGCTTTCGCAAACTCCAGCTCTTCGAGAATTAAGATGCCCGCGCCTTCACCGATGACAAAGCCGTCGCGGTCCTTGTCGAATGGGCGGCTGGCGTGCGTGGGATCGTCGTTGCGCGTGGAAAGCGCGCGCATGGCGGCGAATCCGCCGACGGACATGGACGTGACCGCGGCTTCCGCCCCGCCCGCGATCATCACGTCGGCGTCGCCGTGCAGAATCATGCGTACCGAGTCGCCGATGGAGTTGGCGCTGGTGGCGCAGGCCGTCGCAGTCGCGGAGATGGGACCACGCGCGCCGTAGCGGATGCTGATTTGCCCGGCCGCCATGTTCACAATGGCCGCGGGAATAAAGAAGGGCGACATCTTGCGCGGACCGCCCTGGAGCATGTTGTTGTGCTCGCGCTCGATGACTTCGAATCCGCCGATGCCGGAGCCGATGAAGACGCCGATGCGGTCGCCGTTTTCTTCAGTGATCTGAAGTCCCGACTGCGCCATTGCCTCCTGCGTGGCGGCAAAGGCGTAGTGGATGAAGCGCCCCATCTTGCGCGCTTCTTTCTTTTCGACAAATTGGAGAGGGTCGAAGTTCTTGACCTCGGCGGCGAAGGTGACAGGGAAACCGGTGGTGTCAAAGCTCTGGATCGGGGCCCATGCCGCTGGTCCCAGCCAATAGCTGGCGCCACACCTCGGATGCGGTGTTACCCACGCCGCATAGGAGCCCCAGGCCAGTGACTACGACTCTTCGACTTGGTGCCTGGGCCAATGCTTACTTGCCGCCTTTCGCGTTCTTCTCGATGTAGTCGATGGCATCCTTGACGGTCTTGATCTTCTCGGCGTCTTCGTCGGGAATCTCCATGTCGAATGCTTCTTCGAACTGCATCACCAGTTCGACCACGTCCAGCGAATCGGCGCCAAGATCTTCCTGAAAGCTGGCGCCGGGGGTGACTTCAGCTTCGTCCACCTGCAACTGCTCGACGATGATCTGCTTTACCTTTTCTTCAACAGCCATGCGTGCATCTCCTCATGTTATTCAGAACTCAAGCAAAATCTTCCGGGGACTGAAAAAACCGCTCCGCCCCGCGAACCTACCATACCGGTCCGCGGCTGGGAACGACAACCACCGCGCCAACAAAAATGCGCATGGCCCCGAATCTTCAAGTCTACCGGCAGGACCCCGGGGTGTAAAGGTGCGTACCGGGGGGAAACGATTGAAGAAACAGGGAATTGGGCGCGGAGGGCAGGGAACAGTTGCGGGCCCGGGAATTGCACAAGCGGAAGGCGTATATTTGGCGAAGAGGAATCGTTATGTCTTCTTCAATTCCCTGGGCTCTCGTGGCCGTTTTGGCCGTGCTGGCTGGTGCCCTTTGGTATCGATTCTTTTCCGCGAAAGCGGCGAAAACGCTGCTGGAGCAGCGGAACGGGGACCTTGCAAACTCGCTTGAAACGACACGCCGCGATATGACGCAAATGCATTCGGATTCGGCTGCTCGGGCTGGATTTGAGGCGTTGGCAACGGAGCGCGAGAAAACCATTGAGCGCATGTCGACAGAACGGGAAGGCGCGCGCGCCGAGTTGCAAGCCGGTGTTGTGCTGGCACGCACGCAGGCAGCCCGCATCAGCGAGCTCGAAGCCTTGCTTGCCTCTGAGCAAAAGAAAACCGAGGAGAAGATCGCACTGCTTGAGACAGCGAAAGAGGTTCTTTCGAATCAATTCAAAGCTCTCGCCGCTGGGATTCTCGACGAAAAATCCAAAGCACTCTCCGAGACCAGCCGAACGCAATTGGGCACGCTCCTCGATCCTCTGAAATCCCAGATCAAGGAGTTCCGCGAAAAAGTTGAGCAGACCAATGTTGACTCCAAGACAGGAGTGACAGAACTCAAGACTCTGATTGGCACGCTTGGATCGCTGAACCAGGCACTCACAGAAGAGGCACACAATCTCGCCACCGCCCTCAGACGCGACACCAAGATGCAAGGAAACTGGGGAGAAACGATCCTCCGTAACATCCTTGAGAAGTCTGGTCTGCAAGAAGGAATGCATTTCAGCTTTCAAGAGTCCTTCGTCGAGACCAACGCTGACGGCGAGTTAGGACAACGACGGCAAACTGACGTCGTGGTGAAAGTGCCGGGTGGCCACCATCTCATTATCGACTCAAAAGTCTCTCTCAATGCGTACAACGACTCCGTCAACGCTGAAACAGAGAAGGAACGTGCGGATGCACTGAAGAGACATTTGAACAGCGTGCGCAATCATTACGCCGAGCTATCCACGCGAAACTATCAAGGTCTCGCTGGAATGGAATCCCCGGATTTTGTTGTTATGTTTGTGCCGATAGAGCCGGCATTCCTGCTGGCTCTCCAAGGCGATGAGAACATCTGGTACGACGCCTATAGAAAGAAGGTCCTTTTATGCGGGCCGACAACGGTCCTCTTTGTTATACGCATTGTTGTTGATCTGTGGCGTCAGGAACGCCAAGCGCGGAACGTAGAGGAAGTGATGAAGAGGGGGGCACTCCTATACGACAAGTTTGTTGGTTTTGTGTCTGATATGGAAAAGGTCGGCAAGACTCTCCAGACTGCAAGGGAAGCTCATAGCGACGCAATGGATAAGCTGACAAAGGAGAACGGCAATCTGGTTGGCCAAGCTGAAAAGCTTAAAAAGCTCGGCATCCGTACGTCCAAATCTCTCGCCGCAAATTTGGTCGATGCAGCGACTTTCGAAGAGCCTGGCCTCGCCCTTGCAGCCAGCGCAGACCGGAACGGCGACGCGAACGACGAGCAGTAGATTCTTTGCGGTAGATTCGAGGGTGCCCGCGCCGCTGCTTGATTCTGAATTGCCGCGGCGGTTATCTGACTTTCTACTGCGGCTGCGCGGGCGCTGCCGGTGCGGCGGGAGCTGCTGGCTGCGCGCGCTTCAGTGTCATTTGCATGCCAGGGAAGTCGCCGGAATCGGATTTCGTGGTCATCTTGATCTCGTCGCCGTCAAGCGTGCAATCGTGGTGAATGGCCGTCCCGTTAAACGCCACATCAAAAGTGAAGTGGTTGCCATCGACCTTACCGTTGGTAATATCCATGGCGCCCCCTTGCCCCGCGTCGACAGAACCCGAGAGCTTGTCGCCATCTTGCTTGAATGTGAACGTGATCTGTATGCCACCGCTGCCGTCGGGCGATTGCATCGACGACGTCCAGGTACCCGTCACGTCGGCGGCGCGCATCGTCGCCGGGGCAAGCATCATGGCCAGGCCAACGCATAGAAAAAGCAGTCTCTTCATCGTTCCCTCACAGCCGTTTTCGACGGCGCACCCATCATACATGGAGGCGGCGACGGCAGGATGAATTCGACGCTACTTCACCGCGCGATAAATCTCTGACCCGGCCAGCAGATAGGCGCCCACGCCGTAGACGTAGCTGCTGGTTTCGCTGTAATCGCCGGGTGCTGCACCGACGGGCTGAATCGAGCCCAGCCGGCCGTCGGCGTAGACATGAGTGAGCGTTCCTGCCCAGGCCTTCTCAACAGCCGGCCAATAGGTGACGCGATCCAGGATACCTTCATTGACGCCGTAGGCCATTGCGTAAGTGATGAAGGCGCTGCCAGAGATCTCCGGAAGCGGATACGCGTGCGCGTCGAGCAGGCCGGGACGCCACAGCCCGTCCGCGCCTTGAATGGAGAGCATCTCCGCTGACATCTCTTTGAGCAAAGCGACAAACTTCGGCCGTAACGGAGAATCGGCGGGAAGTTCTTTCAGCACGCGCACGATCCCGCCCATCACCCATCCATTTCCGCGCGACCAGAAGAGCGGTTCTCCATTTTTCTCGTGCTGATCGAGATAGCTCGCGTCGCGGAAGTAAAGATGCTTGGAGCGGTCATACAGCAGAGCCGTTGTGATGTCCCATTCGTGGTCCATGTAAGTGAGATATTTCTGCTCGCCGGTGGCCTTGGCCATGTCGGCGTAGACGGGCGGCGCCATAAAAAGTGCATCGCACCACCACCAGAGTGGCCGTCTCGGATCGGTGGGATCGGGTGTGGCCATCTCGGTGTCGAGACGCGCGCGCATGGGCTCCATCATCGTCGCGTCTTTGTGGATAAAATACTGCTCCATGTACAACTGTCCCACGGCTTGGTCGTCCGCATGCATCACGCGCGGCCCCGGCTGCCATTTGAGCTGTCTTGCAATCCCGAGCATCGCCTGCTTGTATTTGTCGCCGGCCACCTTGTCGGGTACGGCCATGAATCCGTCGTAAAGCGCTGCCCATGTCCAATCCACTTGTGCAACGCGATCCGTTTGTGTCTTGCCGGGGGTGCGGGCCAGTTGCCAGTCGGCGACAACCTTCATTGCCGTCGCGAGGTCGCGGCGCGTCAGCTTCGGCGAAAGGTGCGCGAGCGGCCCCGGAGTGCTGAGCGTATCACCTGGAGTGGCCACTGGCGCCTTTTCCTCCTGCGCCCTCAGTTCAGAAGCAGGCCAGACCAGACCGAGCACCACTGCGACGGCAAATACAATGCGGCAATGAGTGAAGTTCCTGCCGGGGCCGGAAGAATTAGATTGCATGAATGTCTCCAGACGAGAAATTCGATCCCGAACGATTGTAGGACCTATGCGCGACAAAGGTCATTGGCAGAGTCAGCGTGCGGCCGCGCGACGCTGGTTTCCTCCGCCCATCCGCTTGCCGCGGCGATCCGCTTCTCACGAAGGAATGGAGCAACGAGTTTGCTTCGAAACGTCAGAACCGCATCCGCAGTCCCAGCTCAATCTGGCGTTCGCGATAGAAATCGGTGCCGTTGATGTTGAGCGGCTGGCCGAAGGCTGCGATCGGCGTTGCGCCGCCGGTTGTCGTCGTAGTTCCGCAACTGGCGTAGCCCGTGGTGTTGATGGTGAGGTAGCAGAGCGTCGGAGTAGTTGCCGACGAGCCGCTGTTTTCAATCGCGTAGCCGTTGGTTTCGAGCTCGGTCACGTTCTGGTGATTGAAGAGATTAAAGCTTTCGGCGAGGATCTCCAACTGGCGCATGTCGCCCAGATCGAAGCTCTTTGAGAGGCGAAGATCGGCCTTCCAAGTGTTGGGGTAGCGGAAGGTGTTGCGGCCGACGCCGTAGACGCGATTGTCGCCGCCCGAGCCGTTCATGCCCGGCCCGAGTCCTGCGATGGCAGCTCCGGTGATCGTGAACTCCTCAGGTAATGAGCCGGACGTACGCATGGTATAGGGCAGGCCGCTGCGGAATTGGCCGATTCCGGAGAGCATCCAGCCGTTTGCGAGGAGCCCCGCGAAGCCGCGGAGTTTCCACGACGACTGAAGGATGGCGGTGATGGCTGCCGAGTGGCGCACATCCAGATTGCCGGTGCCGTATTCCTGGGCGAAATGGGCGGGATCGAGTACATCGCTGCCGGCCACGAGCGTCGTCTCATTCGGATTCCAGTCCATCGCGTGCGCGTATGTGTAATGAGCATGAAAGCTCAACCCGCGGCGTCCGTTACGTGTAATCCCGATCATGGCTGCTTCGTAGGTGGAATTCGCGCGGCTCGTGATCTCGGTAATTTGCTGGTAATCGGGATTGAGACGGCCCGCAATTCCAGTTGACGACGGCCACGAAGCGTAGAACGGAACTGTGATTTGCGTCGTTTTGATCGGCCCTTTGCCGGTCGGATCCTTGACACTATAAGTGATCGTCCCTGGATTGACGGCGGGATTGAAGTTGGTGTCGATGGCAATGGGCAAGCGGCGCCCAAGGCTGAGCATCGCGCTGCCGGTGAGTTCAACGCGGTCAGGCATCGTCTGTTCAACCGACACGACTGCCTGGTGGATCTCGGGATTGCGGAAGGTGGGTGCGAATTCTACCGCTCCTGGCTTGACCACGCTGGATGGCTGGCCGGCAAAAACGTAGGGGAACGGGGGCGCGCCGCCAGAGCAGAACTGGCAGTCGTCGGAAGGCCGCATGAAAAAGCTGAGATCGCCGCGAAGCGAGCCGGTTTGCGTGAGCGCCGTCTCCAGCGTCGCGTTTGCCGTGCGTCCGTAGTACATGCCGTAGCCGAGCCGCAAAACCGGCCAACCCCTATGCCCGGCGCCTAAGGCCAGACTGGCTCGCGGACCCCAATTATCGCCCAGAGACGGCAAGGTCTCGGTCAGCGGGATCTCGGAATTGGAAAGTGTAGCCAGGGGCGGGGGCAATTGCTCGCGTTCCCAGCGCAGGCCCACGGAGAAGACCGCGAGTTTGGCGGGCTGCCATTGCGCAGTAACGTAGCTGCCCCAGTCGTTGGTGCTTAAGCGCCAGCTTGCAGGGCCCATGGTTTGCGAAAAATAGGAATAACAGGGCTGGCTACCGAATGTTGTGCCGGTGGCGCCGCAATTGTGCGGGTTGTGCGGATCGAGGGCGTCAGCGAGACCGAATTTTTGAAAGGCCAGTGCGTCCGAGATGAAGTTGGCGACGTTTGCGTAGTGATACGTGCCAGATTGGTTGCGCAGCAAGCTGGTCGCATCGGTATTGTGATCCAGTTCGAAGCCGGCTTTCACTAGCAAATGGTTGTGCGCCCAGTCGAGCATTTGCTGGCCCTGATAGAGGCGTTCATCGGGGTAACTGCCCTGGCCGAAGCGCGAAGGATTTCCGATGTTAAATCCGTAGCGTGAGTCGACGACGATTTGCGGCAACTGACTCCAATAGTTTCCCGTGAGAAAAGACTGCTCAAAGGTTGAAGGCGCGCCGGGCTGTGCTTTCGCGATGTCGCGCCCCACCGAACTCTGCGTGACGGCCAGCAAATTTGGAGTGAGGTACGCTTCCCAGCGCGCCAACAGCCATTGATTGCTGGCTTCGCTCGACCCAAAGCTATGATTGCCGTTAATTGCAGAGACGCGGCTCGTGCCGCCGCCTGGGGCATTCCAATCGGCGCCAATGCCCTCAAGAGTGAAGTGCTGCCGCTCGGTCGCCTGCCAATCGATGCGCGCAAAGCCGGTCCACTGCGCGGCAGTGCGCGGTGCGGGTCCGAGAAGAGCGGCCAACTGATCGAGACCCGCCGCATTGTAGCCGGAGTTCGCGATGCCGAGATAGTCCTCGTAGGCCTGGTTCTGGCTTTCGCCGAGTTGGGCGCTCAGTAGTGTTACTGGCGCGCTCGTCGGCTCTGGCAGGTTGAAGAACTCGGAGGGATCTTTTACCGTTGCGAGGCCCGGATCGTTGCGATGGGAAGCATCGAGCGCGGCGAACCAGAAAAGCTTATCGCGGCGGATGCGGCTGCCCGCGCCGAGCCCCAACACCATTTCATGATCGGGTGGAGTGAATGGCACGGCAACGAATGTCGGCGCTGCGACACTTCCCGTGTTCTGCACCCATTGCGTGAAGGGGTTGCGCGCGCCCCCGGTGTTCTGCCGGTCGAAGAGGAAGCCCTGGCCGTGCAGCGCATTTGCGCCGCTTTCGGTTGCGAGGCTGGTGCGTCCGCCGGCAGCATGCATTCCTGCGGCTTCGACGTTGCCAGAAGCGGTGGTCACTTCGCGAATTGCAGCTTCACTCAAGCCCAGACCGCGCCTTCCACTCCAAGCCAGGCCGATTGCGTCTGGCCGGTCAGTGTTCTGTTCTTCCGCGTCAGCGGAATGCGAACTTGATCCTGCAGAGGTGCCAAAGGCCAGACCCGTATTCGCTCCATCAATCGTTGTTGCGGACGGCGCTTGCCCTCCCCGGAATGACGGCTGGGCCGAGCCGGCATCGGCGTTGGACGCTGGTGTGTCGAGCAGGAAATCCTGCCAGCGACGTCCACTCACTGGCAATGCCTGTATCTGCTCGGCCGTTAGCGTCGTGTCGATAGCCGGGCTGACGGGATCGGGCCGTTCTGAAGCGGCTGCGATGGGAAGTTGATCGGATGCGAAGGCAGCGACTAGCGGCAGCCTTTGCGGCAAGGCCTGGGCGAGCAAAGCCTGCGGAATTACAGATTGCGTTTCCAGCGCGGCGCGCTCCGACCGGAGAATTTCTTGCGTTGGCTGCGGAACGGGAAATGCTGGTTCGGGGCGCAAAGGACTCTGCGCTGGATTGGCGCGCTGCGCACGTGAGTCCGCGAGCTCGGCGATTGGCGCCGCAGACAAGGGCATCGAGTGAGGCGTTTCGGCAGCGATGGATGCGGTCAGGGCAGGCTCCGGCTCGACAAGCTGTGGAACTGGCAGAGACGCCGGCGAACTCTCTCTCGTTCGTGACAAGCCGGGTGCGAGAGGAGTGGTGGGTGCAGTTGAAGGCGGAGAAGCCGGTAGTGCGAGAGCGTTATGCACAGCAGAGTTCTGGACTGCTGCAGAGGTGTCTGTATCTGCAGGTGCAGCAGGTTCGAGGCGAAGTGCCGCCTGCAGGCGCGACTCTGCTCCGCTGGCGACGCGGATTCCTTCAAGCTTGCCGTGGCCGAGTTGCGCACTGAAGGCTTCAAGCGTGTAATCTCCTGCTTCGAGCGAGGCAAAGTGGAATGCACCGTTCTTCGCAGTGATCGCGTGCACTGTCGTTCCGGTGTCCTGATCGCGCAAGACGACAGAAAAGCCTGCGAGGGGCGTCGAACGCACGTCGGTGAGGCGCCCGGCAAGCGAGCCGGTGCGGGGAGACTCGACCTGCGCAATGCGGAGAGGAACCGGCGTATTTGCGGCTACCTGGGCGTACGCTGCAGCCGGAGCGAACAGGCAAACGGCGCCCAACACCATCCATTGAATCCAGTTCTGTCTTGCCTCTGCCATCGACAGCACCGCCGTGGCAGATCCTGGGAGGATACAAAGTACAACGCCGGCCCGTTCTTGCGACGAGTGCGGTGCAAGGCAAACCAAACGCAGTTTTCTTGCTGCCTTGCCGGAAGCTGAAAGGAATTGCGAAGAGATTGTATGCTGCGCGATCCCGTCTTAAACGTAACGAGCATCACAAAGGCATGTTCTCCCAGCAGACGGAGCTTCCTGGCGGGCGGAGCGGGCGTTGTGCGGACGGTTCGTCGAGAATCGGGCAAAGTGAACTGGGCAAGCAGAACCGTCCGATAAACTGAAGAGACGGCATATGAGACCGAGCCGCTACCGCGCGCGCCGCGGTGCGCCTCGATCGGCCGGGTGAGGACCATGTTCATTGACGAAGCCAAAATCCGCGTAAAGGCCGGCGACGGCGGCAACGGCTGCATGGCCTTCCGGCGCGAAAAGTTTGTGCCGCGCGGGGGCCCTTCTGGGGGAGACGGCGGGCGCGGCGGCGACGTGATTATGGAGTCGAGCCAGCGGCATAACACGCTGATTCATTTCCGCTTCAACCCCGAACACAAGGCGCAGCGCGGCGAGCACGGCATGGGTTCGAATTGCACCGGGCTGGATGGAAAGTCGATCACGTTGCAGGTGCCGGTGGGAACGGCGCTCTACGACACCGAAACCGGCGAGCTGGTTCACGACTTTCATGACCCGGACGAGCGCATCGTGATTGCGAAGGGCGGGCGCGGCGGGCGCGGCAACCAGCATTTCGCGACAAGCACGCACCAGGCGCCGCGCGAGCACGAACTGGGGCGAGCCGGCGAGGAGCGCGCGTACCGGCTGGAGCTCAAGCTGTTGGCCGATGTGGGATTGGTGGGCTATCCCAACGCAGGAAAGTCGACGCTGATCTCGCGCATCTCAGCGGCGCGGCCGAAAATCGCGGACTATCCGTTCACGACGCTGGAACCGAATCTGGGAGTGGTGACGGTGGGCGAAGAGCCGGATCAGGAGTCCTTCGTGGTTGCCGATATGCCGGGCCTCATCGAGGGCGCGCATCTGGGCTCTGGATTAGGCACGCAGTTTTTGCGGCACATTGAGCGCACGCGCGTCCTGGCGCACCTGGTGGATGTCTCGGACTCGTCGGATAGGCCCGATCCCGTAGAGGATTTTCGTGTAATCAACAACGAGCTCGCGAATTTCACGGATGGCAGCGAGCATCCGCTTGCGGAAAAGCCGATGATCGTGGTGGCTACGAAGATCGATGCGGTGAATCCGGCGAAGCTGAAGAAGCTGGCGGGGTATGCCAAGCGCAGGAAGCTCGAGTTTCACGCCGTCTCGGCGGTCACGGGCGAGGGAATTGACGAGTTGAAGTGGGCGCTCGAAAGGCGCGTGCGGCCAGCCGAAGAGGCCGAAAGCAGCCGCAAGGCGCGCGAAAGCGCGCGGCCCTAACCTTTTTTCCGCTGATTCGTCGCGTGCAAATTTTCCTTTGGACAACCGAGTAATTCTTTCTCGCACAGCGTGAGAGGATCGGCGAATTCGTGTGTCTTCAGCCGCTTATGGTTTGGATCACGGATTGCTTAAGTGTGGCGAAACAAAATGTTGTGCAGGTGAATGACCGACTCGACGAGCAGGCCAACGTGATCCACGTGGAGAGCATCGAAACGGCGAAGGGCAAGCAAGGCTCACTTTTCGCGCGAACCCTTTATATATAAATACTTAAAACTTAAAGACAGAAGAGTTCGACGCAAGGCCGGGCGGAGGAGGGAACGAGAGGGTTCTTTCTTCCGCGCCGGTATAAGGAAATTCACCGCTATGCTAAGTGGCTGGGGTGGAGGGAGTTAGCGGAATTGTCACTCGAAAAGCGGGTTGAGGTGCAGGCGGATTTCCGGGGGCGGGCGTTTGCCACGGTTTCGCTGACTCAAATCGATTTGCCCAAAGCGCACGCCCGCTGCCAGCGCGGAGAGCTAGTGGAAAAAACCCCAGAAACAGCGAGCGCCATGGATGCAAGACGGCGGACCGGATGGCGCTAATCAGAAGTTGTTTTTGAGATAGTCTTGCAATTCGCCGATCTGGAAGTTCAGGTCCTCAATATCGATCTGAATTGTGAGCTGGTCGGCAGTGAGCTGATTGCGAAAGGCCAGGGCAGCGTTTGTATCGACATTCTCAATCGACTTGAGATTTTGGGCAATCGCATCGGCTTGTTCGTTCAAGGCTGTCAATTGAGATTGTTCGATGGTGACCGATTCTTCCAGTTGCTTTTTGAGCAGGTCAGCCTGATGAGCGACATCGTCGAATTCAGCATCTTGCCACTCGCCATAGACCGGGAGTGATTTGTCCAGGTGCTTGTTGATGGACCGGCTCGCCAGGTTGTAGGAGATATTGACGGTGCCGTAAGGGCCTGTCCGGTCCGTCAGCGAAGTCGATGAATCGCCTATCTGCTGGTGAACGCCAACGCTTAGGGAAACATCCCAATTGTTCTGCTTCTGCAGGTGAGCCAGGGCCTTTTGGTTTGCAACGTCGCTTTTCTTCTTGTCCGCCACGAGATCCTTGAGCGGACGAGCGCTTTGGGGCGGGACGTAGGGAGTAGTGATTCCCAGCAGAGTGACCGTTTGGTCGGCGACCAGGCGCAGCTTCGCGGACTGCAGCGAATAGATTTCCTGTTTTGTCATGTTCTGAGCGTCAACGCGCTTCATGTTGTCGGCGATCAAGTCATCGAGGGTGTGAACGGTCTGGCGGATCAGCTTGAGACGATATTCCAACACGTCTTTGCGGATTTGAGGCAGCGCGAAGAAGATTTTTATGTGAGCTTCTTGGGTTGCTGCGTAGAGGTCGCAGTTGGTCTTAGCGACATCCGTCGTGATTCCGGCCTTTCGCTCATTGGAAAGGCTCTGGATTGCGCCGAAGAGGACTTGCTGCGGCAAACCAGTTTCGGGTTGGGTAAAGCCGCTATTTAAAGTGGGCGTTTCGAGCAGCTCTTTTTGCGCGGTGGCCTGCTCCATGACGAACTGGCAGTGCTGTGAGGCTGCGTCTGGTTGCGCCTGCGCGCTCGCGAGTTTGCAGAGCGCGAGCAGGAGTCCGATTAATACGAGTGCTCGATTATGTTTCATGGCCGTCAGATTCCCAAGGGCTTGTTGCCAACGAACAGGGTTTTGGACCGCGCCGCATTTTGATCGGTCAGGTCCAACTGGACAAGAAAACCGCGCATGTCCGACTTGAAGATCGGATTTTGCAGTTTTTCTTCACTGGGGAAGATATATCGGACGGATCCCACATACCGGCATCCAACGAAGTTCAGGTAACAGTCGTAGACGGGGGCGCCGATCTCCACGGACTTTTGGTTGTCGTACGGAACGAATGCCAAGTCGATAGTCGAGCTGCCCAACGTCGCGCGGAAATAGGGAGTATCAGAGGCGGTGGATATTGCCTGACTGATCTGCTGCTCCTGGGCGGAGTCCGTATCGAGCTGCTTCTGCGCCAGCTTGATCTCCATGTCGAGACTTGCAATTTGAGACTGAAGATCGACTTGCTTTGCGACTGCCTCGATGGTGTCAGTGTTCGCCGCGGATTTGTCCTGAACAGTGTCATAGAGGTTTGCGGCCTCAACCTTTCCATCGGTCAAACTGTTTCGTTCCTGATTGAGTTGAGCTTCAGCCTCCGCAGCGTCTGCTTGAGTAATGAGCCCGGCCTTCAAGTCCAGCTTGATTCGGTTTTCAACCGCCAGAGTTTTGTTCAAGACTTTCGCGGTTCGGGCATTATCGGAATTCTTTTGAGTGTAAAGTTCCTTGAGCTTGCGAGCGCTTTCCTGGTCCTGCATACGCTTCTCAGAAATCACGTTTTGGATGATGGGCTCGAGCGCAGCCAGAGAGGTTCGCTGGGTGCGAAGCGTCGCGATGCTCATCTGTTGCCGTTCGATGTCGAGGGAGAGAGTGGCGATGGCGTTGCGGGAAGTGACCAGCTTGTCAGTAGCTCCCAGGCTGTATTCGTCGGTCGGAGTAATGGTGGTGGGCGCGATCCAACTTTTGTTCACGGTATAGAAGCCAAGGACCGAAACATAAGATAGCACGCCGATCAAGATGCCGTAGAGGGCCACGATGGCGACAGAGCGATAGAGGATAAGGACGAACTTGTGCAGCAAATGCATCACGCACCCGTGTTTCCGGCAACGTCAGTTGCCATGAGCGAGGCATGCGCCATTGACCGCAGCCCGGTTGAGCTTGACGAAGCCGTTTGAGGCTCGAATCTGAGAGCAGCAAAGGATGGAACCGGCACGGGACCCGGTAACGACCCAACTCCGGGAGCCGGATGGGATGGTTCTGCAGTTGGCTGCGCAGGCGTCGCCTTTGCTCTCGTTCCCCAATCTCTTGAGTCGAGAGTGAAAAGTGCCAGAATCTCGATGAACCGGCCCGCAAAAATCCAGACGGAGAATGTCAGGATTGAGAGAGGGTTCTTGATTTTTTGTTCGGGGTTGAACTTGCATGTAAAGAGATGAAATACGGCAATGAGAGTGATGTAGAACCCGAGCACGGCGGGCGCGACGGCGAAGGGCATGGCGCCCTGCTGGATGACCAGGATCAGCGTGACCGAAGTGACCGCCGCGAGAGTGGGAACGATCTGGCTGAACAGGGCATTGGGATGGATTTTGACTACGTGGAGCTTGATGTTCTTCAACGTGATGAAAAAATCCCTTACGCCGGATCTCTGCCAGCGAACCTGTTGCTTGAACAACGTCTTCATATTGTTGGGGACGGTTGTCCAACACTGCGCATCCGTGTTGATCACGGTTCCATAACCCTCAAGGAGGATCTGATGCGTGAGGAACCTGTCTTCTCCGTCGTTGACCTGGATGCCAAACCAGTTCCGCGACAGGACCTTGGATTCAAGCTTGACCATAAGATCGCGCCGTACCGCGAACATACAGCCGCTGATGCAGGTTACGGTCCTGGTCCAGGTTTCGATGGATTTGAGGAAGTGAAAGCAAATGTAGTAGACGAACGTTTGGCATTTGGTGAGGACGTTTTCGTTCACGTTGCGGACGCCGACAACGCCGCCAACTCCGCCGATCTTGGAATCGGCAAAGCAGGAAACCAGCTCCTGAATGGCGTTCGGCGAGAAAATACAGTCGCTGTCGATGGAGAGGATGATCTCCGCTGAGGATTGTTGCAGGGCGGCAAAGACGGTATGGGCTTTTCCGGCATTCTCTTCGTTGCGGGAGACGCTGATGTGGATGTTGGTGAAATCCTGCTGTGCCTTGAGCAGCCAGTCGTAGCTGTCGTCTTTTGAGCAGTCATCACGAGCGATAATCTCAAATTTCTCCGGGGGGTAATTGCTCTTGCTGATGCTCTCCACGGTCTCGTAGACCGTTTTGCCTTCGTTGTAGCAGGGCAGAAGGATGCTGACGGTCGGCTGAAAAGAATAATCCTTCGTTAATCCCTTACTCGACATTCGAAGGAGCCCTGCCAATACGTGACGAAACACATTGGAGACGAGGAGAGAAATCAGCATGAAAAGTGACAGCAGTAGCAGAGGCATTCCAATCTCCCCAAGGCAAAAACTGAAGCAGGGTCACTATCGGTATTTGAGGTACGGAAGTTTAGGGCGAATGGTGACCGATGAGCCACGCGGGATTTAAGGAAGTCTGCAACTTTTTGGCAGTTTCTTGGCCCCATTGGCGAAGGTGCGGCGTCGCAATTTCAGATACCGGTACAGGAGTGCCTGCAAGACGGCGTCATCGATAGACGTTATTGAAGATTCGGGGTGACCGGAGATCCCGTGGCGAATGGAAGACAGGAAGTGCGCATGACCGGACAATCACTGGATTTCATACCAACAAGCCGATGGCGTGCCATGCTTTAGAAGATCGTGATGTTTCAGTGACGGAAATTTGCTAATTACCTTCGCCATCGCCTATGTTGCACGGGTAACTTTCGCTCTAGATACCCTTCGGGGGATAAGCTTCCGCCACTCGTAACCTACTTCGCCGTCCAGCCGGAATCTTTAACTAAGTTCTGCATTTCGCTACGTTTAGGGCATTGGGAGAAATCACAATGTCTCGGGAATTCGCAAGTAGAATTCTCTTCGCAAACGTTCTCGGATTTAGCTTTCTGATCGCCGGTTGCAGCTCCACCTCATTCGTCAGCAGCGTTCCTTCAAATGGTGTCACTTCGGCTGGACTTTCGTCTTCCGCTCACGGCCTTTGGGCGTATAACGGCAATTCGATCGCGGCAGCCGATTCCGGGGCTGGGACCCTCCGCGATTTCGCAGTGTCGCAGCAGATCGGCGCTGTTTATATTTCGGCTTTGCCCACCAGCAGCGACCCGCAATTGAATAGCCAGATTTCCAATCTCATCTCTGTGCTTCATCAGTCGCAAATCAACGTTGAAGCGCTGATAGGCAGCACCACCGGCGACGAGCCTGGCGCTCCCCGCAATGCTCTTCTGGCGATTGTGCAGAATGTTGTCCAATTCAATCAGCAGTTCCCGGCGACTCAATTCGATGGCATCCACCTGGACATTGAACCACAGCAGCGGCCAGAGAACTCGGGCGCAAACGCCCTGCAATTCCTTCCTAATCTGATTGAGACTTATCGCGAAGCTAACGCCGAGGCAGCTCCGGCAAACATGGTTGTCGATGCGGATATTCCGATCGAAGTTCTTCGAGCAAGCGCAGACCAGCGCCAGGCACTGTTCACGGCTGTCCCGCGCCTTACGCTGATGCTTTACGGCGTAACCAGTCAATCGAGCGGTCTGACGGTTCAACAGCAGGTCACGGCGATTTAGCAAGCCAGCCAGAATTACATCGGCTTGGCTTACGACGGATTGAGTGGCAATAACCTGGCAACGCTTGCAGTGGGCCTGAACACAGCCGATTATGGCTACGATCTTGTGCCCACGATGCTTTCGGCTGTCGACCAATCCAACGGGACAAACGCCCACTATTCAGGATGGTCGAGATATTCGTATAGCGATTTTCTGAACGAGCAGAGCCTGACAGAGGGAAATTAGGGGACTGTGAAACGCTGATGCACTCGCACGCGGAATCCCGGCAGTCTCGGCTCTAGGAACTCGTTGAAATTCGCCTAATAGTAGCGTCTTTACTGGCGGCTTTCGTTTCGTGTCGTCCAAAATCTGCTTGAAATGCGGTTTTGGCTGGTGTTTATAGAGGTTTGCGAGCCTCAGGGGATCATTCCCTCGGCCTGCAACCGTTGTTCAGGCACACTGCGCCCTGAGTGTTGTCGGTGGTTGAGCCATCAGTCGCGGCAGCCGGATCAGATTGTGCGCCGCGCAACTGAAGACGAACAGCCAGTCCACTTTCTCCAGGCCTCGCAACTTGACCTGGCGCAGCGGGCCGGTTTGTTTCAGCCAGCCAAAGCCCTTCTCCACCAGCCAACGCCGGCTCAGGCTGACGGCATAGCCGGGCTGGCGAGTGGTTCTGCGATCCAGGTTGCTTGCGCGGCCTTTGTCGTTCCTGGTGACGTGCGGCGTCACATTCAACTCCCGCACCGTGCTGACGAAATCTTTCGTGTCGTAAGCCTTGTCAGCGCCCACCGTAATGCGGCGTGAGCGGCCCGCCTGCTTTTCGGCAAGCATCAACAGCGCCGCATCGCGCTCGGCATAACCGTCGGCATGCGTCACCATCGCCGCGGCGATCAGACCGTTGCGGTTCTCCACCAGCGCATGGCCCAGATAACTCAGCTTCGACTCTTTGCCGTAGCTCTTCTTGTACAGTCGCGCATCGGTGTCGGTGGTCGATTCATGCGTCTTGTTCGATCGCTTCTGGCCGTGGAAATTCGTACCATCACCGTCATCGGAGCCGTCCTTGGAGCGAAAGCTCTTCTGCGAGGCCCATGCCTGGATCAGCGTTCCATCGACGGTGAAGTGTTCGTCGCTCATAAAGCGCTTGGCATGCTTGTTCACTTCGGAAAAGAACTGCTGCGCCACTTCGGAAGTCAGCAACCGGTCGCGGTTCTTCGAAAACACCGCATGATTCCATACCGCGTCGTCCATGCCAAGACCCACAAACCAGCGAAACAGAAGGTTGTAGTCGATCTGCTCAACCAGCAGCCGCTCCGAACGCACAGAATAAAACACCTGCAACAACAGAGCCCGAAGAATGTACTCCGGCGCAATCGACGGGCGGCCCGAATCGGCATACAACGCATCGAACTCCGCGCTCAAGGTCTGCAACACCCTATCCGTCAGCTTGCGGACTGCACGCAATGGGTGATCCTGAGGCACTCGCTGCTCCAACGATACATAGCTGAACATACCGTCCTGAATCCGCTCATCTCCACGCATGCCTGTTAGACGAATGGCAGCGAACCTCCGACCCACAACGGGTACCTATTTCAACAAGTTCCTAGGAATCGAGATAGTCGCCGATGAAGCGGGCCACGGCTTGAGGGTCGTCGCGCAGCGCCATGTGAGCCTGACCCATGAGCGCTTCAACCTTCACGTCGGGCAGAACAGCCGCAAGGGCGCGCGAAGCATCCTGCATGGGATGTTCGGGGCTGAGGCTGCCCCTGAGCAGCAAGGTGGGACATGTAAGAGCTGCGTAGTGCTCCACGGATGAAGGCAATGCATCCATGGCCGCAAGTTCGCGGGTCCAGCTTGGGGCGAGTGCCCGCAGGCGGGGCCATGCGCGTGAGTCGCGCATCTTTTCAATGGCCGCCTGACCAAGGCGGGTGAATCGGCTCAGGCCAATTTCAAGTGCGGCGTCCAGATCGCGTCGGGCGATGGCGGAGGCATAGGGTGCGAGATATTCGCCCGCGATGGGGCCGCCGGCAGGCAAGGGCGGCTCATACAGAATCAGTCTCGGAACGGGATGAGTCAGCGCCGCTTCCATGGCGCAGATGGCGCCGAAGGAGTGTCCGGCGAGGAAGGCTCGCGGCCCGGCGTCAGCGAGGACCGCGGCGATGTCTTCGGCCTCCCGCTGGATGGAATAGGCCGAGACTCCCGGGCCAGTTTGCGGGCGGCCGCGGCGATCCATGACGAAGCAGGTGTAGCGGCCGGAGAGGAGCCTGGCAACGCGCATCCAGTCGGAGTGGGTGGAGAGGCTGCCGTGTACCAGGACCAGAGATGGACCTCGGCCCAGTCGGCAAAGACCGATGCGCGTGCCATCGGCGGAGCGCACCACACCCTCGGCAACTGCCGGAGCGTGTTCTGCAACTGTAGGAGTCACTGTTTTTATGATACTGCACGTTGCGAGATGCAGTCCCAGAATCAGGTAAAAGTACAGACTGCGACAAGGCGAACTAGAGAACGAAGTCGAAAGTTGCAGCGCGCCACAGAATCTGGAGCCGGCGAAGCGCAAGCTGCAAGCCATCAGCCGGACCTTCGCTGCCTGCCGACTTGTATGATTTCAGTTTGCTTCCACAAAGGCAGGTGCAACTCATGCAAACGCTCTCCGGGCGGCTTCTTTGGGGAATTGTCGCTGGGCTGATCGCAGTGCAGATGGTTTTGACTGGATTCGCCGTTCATCGCGAGTCGCTCACGTTCGATGAGGGCAACCATATGTTCGCCGGTTACATGATGTGGCACACCGGCGACTACGGACTGAACCCCGAACACCCGCCGCTGGCGAAGCTGATCGCCACGTTGCCGGCACTGGGGCGGCCGCTGTGGGTGCCAGAGCTGAAGAATCGCAGCTTCAAGTCGGAAGCGTATATCGACGGCGGAGAATGGGTAGCGCGCAACGACGGCGACCGCAACAAACTCGTGTTTCAGATGCGCATGGCGGCAGGAGTGTTCGCCCTGTTTCTTTCGCTCGTCGTCTTCATGGCGGCACGGGAGTTCTTCGGAGACTGGGCAGGACTCGCCGCACTCGCACTGGTCGCGTTCGACCCGAACGTGCTGGCCAACTCTGCGCTGGTGACGACCGACATCGCTGTCACGCTCTTTTTTGTGGCCAGCACATGGTGCTTTTATCGCTACGTCAAAAAGCCCACTTGGACGCGGCTAGTTGTGGCGGGCGTGGTTGCTGGGCTGCTGTTGAGTACCAAGCACTCCGGCATTCTGCTAGCGCCGATGTTGCTGCTGCTGATTGCGCGCGAAATTGTTGTTGCAGAGAAGGGCACGCGCGTTCGCACCGCACTGCGCCTCGGCGGAGCCTTCTGCGTAATAACCGTTCTGGGCGTGCTTGTGTTGTGGAGCTTTTACGGGTTTCGCTTTGCCGCGCGCCCAGCGGGATTGAAGATGAGTACGACGCTGGCGGCTTTTGTAAAGCCGTTGGGGCCAACGGTCTCAAACATTGTGAACGGCATGGGGCGACTGCGACTGCTGCCGGAGTCCTATCTGATTGGAATGGTCGACGTGGCCCGCATGGGCCGTTCCTATCCCGTCTACATTTTTGGGCGGAATTATCCACATGGTGTCTGGTGGTACTTCCCCTCGGTCATCCTTATCAAGACGACTCTTGGCCTGCTGGCACTCACGCTGCTTGCGTTCTTCGCGATGGCTACGCGCAAGCTTGCGCTTGGGCGGGAGCTGGCATTTGTTCTGGTGCCTGCCGGCGTCTATTTGCTCACGGCCATCGCGTTCGGCATGAACATTGGTTCACGGCATCTGCTCCCGTTCTACGGTTATCTCTTCATTTTCGCTGGCGCAGGGGCTGCGGCGCTCGCCGCATCGGGCCGCCGATGGCTGTTGGCGTGTGCGGTGCTCGTGGCCGCACATGTGATCTCGTCTCTGGCGGTGTTTCCGCATTTCATGGCATACGCCAACGAGGCATGGGGCGGGCCGGCGAACGCGCACAATATGCTGAGCGATGCGAGTGTCGAATGGGGCGAGCAACTCTTCCAGGTGAAGGCCTGGCAGGACCGGCATCCCGGCGAGGAGTGCTGGTTCGCCTATTTCGTGTATCCCGAGATCAACCCGGAGACGTACGGCATCCGCTGCCACCATCTGCCAACTTCCGATACCGGCTGGCTCGGAGGTGCGGAGAACATTCCGCCGGTGATTGACGGCACGGTGCTGCTGAGCGCATCGGACCTGGCGGCCACTGAGGAGCCGAACGCATTCCTGAATCCTTACCGCGCCTTCCAGTCGATGAAGCCCGACGAGACAATCGACTACGGCGTGATGATCTTCAGAGGGCGCTTTGACATGCGCGAGGCAGCAGCAACGGCGCGCGTGCAGAATGCTTCGCAGGCACTCCGGAGCGGCGATTACGAAGCCGCGTTGCAGCTTGCTCATGAGGCCGTTGCGATCGATTCGGCGCTGCCATCGAGTGGCATGGTGCTCGGCGACGCGCTGGCCCGCATGGGCCGCAAGGATGAGGCACATGCGGCGTGGGAGGAAGCACTCGCGCAGGCGCAGAAACTCGAGCCTGACGCGCAGGCCGACTTCATCCCGCGTCTCGAGGCGAGAGTGAAGAGGTAGGCAAATCGGGTCTCAAAAATCTGTTTGCCGATCTACCTGCCGCGGTTACTTGGCGGAGTGCAGCCAGATCCCTTCCATCTGTTCGAGTGAGCGGCCCTTGGTTTCGGGTACAACTTTGGCCATAAACACTGCGGCCAGAATGCCCATGACACCGTAAATCCAATACGCGAAGCCGTGCTTGAAGTGTTCCACCAGATACGGATTGTTGTCGAGAATGGGGAAGGTCCAACTGACGAGATAGTTGGCGATCCACTGCGCGGCGACGGCGACGGCCATGGCCTTGCCGCGAATCTGGTTGGGAAAGATCTCGCTGAGGAGCACCCAGGTGACCGGTCCCCACGAAACGGCAAAACCAGCGGTATAGACCAGCATGCAGACGAGTGCGACCATGCCCTTGCCCCCGATCGCGAACTCCGTGCCCAGAGCGATCATGCTCACCGCCATCACCAGCGCGCCGATGATCTGCAGCGGACGGCGTCCGAAATGATCGACGGTGAAGATGGCGACCACGGTGAAGGTAAGGTTGACCGCGCCGACGATGATGGTTTGCAGCAGCGAGGCATTGGTGGTCATACCCATGCCTTTGAAGATGTCGGTCGCGTAGTAGAGCACGACATTAATGCCGACGAATTGCTGGAAGACCGACAGCGTGATGCCGATGACGACGACGAGGACGCCGAAGGAAAACATTTTGCCGGAGTGATGTTCGCTGAGCGAAGCGCGGATCTCGGAGAGTTCGCGCTCGCCTGTGTCATGGTCGACGAGCTTGGCCAGGACTTCGCGCGCGCCGGCTTCATCGCCCTTGAGCATGAGGAAGCGCGGGGTTTCCGGCACGAAGAAGAGGAGGATGAGGAACAGTCCCGCGGGAATGGCGCCGGAGAGGAACATGTAACGCCAGCCGATGGAATTGAGCCAGGCGTCGCCGCTTCCGGCCTTGGAGATTCCAAAGTTGACGAAGTAAATCACTAGCATGCCGAAGATGATGGCGAACTGGTTCCAGGCAACGAGATTTCCTCGGACTTTGGGTGGCGCGATCTCAGCGATGTACATGGGGGAGAGCATGGATGCAAGTCCCACGCCGATGCCGCCGAGGATGCGATAGATGACAAAGTTCACCATGAATCCCGGTCCGCCGTGGCCGATCGGAGCAAAGGGAAACTCCGGTGCGGAGGCGCCTAGCGCCGAGACGAGGAAGAACAGCGCGGCGATGACCAATCCGCGCTTGCGGCCGATGTGGGTGCTGACCCATCCGCCCATGAGGCCGCCGATGATGCAGCCGATGAGTGCGCTGGAAACCACAAACCCCAGCAGCGAATTGGCGGCGTTCGCCTGGGCGGGGTTGGTGAGATCGGCAAATCGCGGATCGATGAAGTAAGCCTTCAGGCTGTCGACTGCGCCGTTGATCACGGCGGTGTCGTAGCCAAACAGCAATCCGCCAAGTGTGGCGATGAGGGTGAGCAGAAAGACATACGGATTGATTCGCGGCATGGTTTCCTTTAGGGCGAACGGATTTCAGCGAATGCATTTCAGGGTCGGGAGTTTACTAGGCTCCCGATGGATGGCATGAGGCAAAACCTCATCAATTCTACGGGACGGCGGGCAAGTGAATGCGCGGGTGGGCGAAATCGGAGAAGAGGGATCAGGGGAGATTGCGGTGGTTCGGGAGGACGCAGGGCCATTTTTCCCTGCTCGGCAGATATCGGAAGGTGCACCCGATCGGATAAACTTGCTGCGATCCGAAAACGTCACAACAAAAGCGCCCCTCTCGCAATTCTCCGGGAATCGATGATCATGCCGAGACCGATCAAAGTCTGTGTCGCTGGCTTGGCCGCCTTTGCAGCAAGCGTTTTCTCGATCGGCGCGCTAACCGTTCCGATGGCCGGGCAGGCGCCGGCTGCGGCGGGAAGCGCGAGCGTGCAGTCTCAGGCGGATGATGTCGTGCTGGATCTGGCGGTTCACGACCGGCGCAACCGGCCGGTACTCGACTTGCGGCCTGGGGACATCACGGTTACTGACAACGGCAAGCCGGTCCGGCTGGCCGATCTGCACCTGGTGAATGGAGACCAGAAGAGTCCGGGGCTGATTACGCTGCTCTTTGACCGTCCCGGCCTGCAGGATCCCAAAAAGAAATCGGAGGACTCTCTTTTTGACATCTCAGCTTCAAGCGTGCAGGAAACAAGCAAGAAACTGCGCCAGGAGGGGATGAAGTTTCTGAAGGCGTTTCCTGCGGGCAAGTTTCAGTTAGCGGTGATGGACGTCTGGGGACGCTTACAGATTCAAGAGGCGTTCAATCAAAATCTGAAATCTGTTGCCGAGGCGATTCCGGCGGCGGTGGAACCCCAGGTGTATGGGACAGTGGTGACGGCGAATGAGTTGGAGAAGCACCTGGCGCAGGTTGCAATGACGGGACTGGAGCCCGCGGGAGCTGCTGCGAGCGTGTGGGATCGAAGCCTGGCGCGGTCGATGTATACAGCGCTCGTGAGTTCGAGTCAGATCGCCAGCGATCAGCATCTGTCCCTGTCGCAGGGGTGCCTGCTTGCGCTTGCAGAAGCGCAGCGATCGTTGCCGGGCCGCAAAGCAATCATCTATTTCACTTCGACGGAAGCTGGGGGCGATCCCTACGGCAAATCGGGCAAGGACAGTCAAGCCAGCCAATCACTCAGGTCGATTATCGGCACTGCCAACCGGGCGGGCGTGAACATCTACGTGGTTGTCGGGGACGAACTGAAGAGCAGCGGACAAATGGCTGTGATGAGCCAGCTCGACCCGGGTAAACAGACGAGCGAGATGATGGGGGCGCTGAGCCCGAGTCAGTTACAGAACGACATCGCCTCGTCCTCGATAGCGGTGATGCTGCCCCCGCCGCCGAGCGTCCTTGCAGTCTCAGAAGATCTGGACCAGCTCACGAAGCAAACCGGAGGCGAGGTGTTGAACGGGAGTGAAAGCCTGATAGGTCCGGTGAGGAATCTGGTCCGGAACTTCACCACATATTACGAAGCATCCTTTGTGCCGCCTGCCGGCGCTGAGGATGGGAGTTTTCACGCAACAGTCTTCAAGGCCACGCGCAGGGGGCTGAGGTTGCGGGCGCGGACGGGCTATCTTGCATTGCCACCGAACCAAGGAATCAGCAAGCCGCTTCAGCCATTTGAGATTCCGCTGCTGACGCTGCTGAAGCGCCCGATGCCGCCGGCTGAGGTGGACTACCGCGCCCGGGTGATGCAGATGGAGCGTGGGGAAGCTGGCGATATTGCGCTTGCGGCACTGGAAGTGCCGGTGAGTGGACTCGATGTCCGCGAAGATACGAGCACGCACCTCAATTCGGCGCATATTTCGGTTCTTCTTACCATCAATGACAGCACGGATACCCAGTTGGAACGGTTCAGCGAGGATATTGTGCGGCGCTGGCCGGGAGAAAACGGTCCACGCGCCACGCCAGACGTCATCTCATTCGAACGGAGTTTTGCGGCTCCGCCCGGGAAATATGTTCTGGAGACCGCGATTCTGGATGACAATAGCGGGAAAGCCGCGGCGGGCAAGCAAACATTTGAGATTCATTCTGCGCGGCCGATGCCTGACCTGAGCGACCTGATGATCGTGCGTGAAGTCGACCCCGCGGACGACGATCAGGACGAGCCGGATCTGTTGTGGGGAAACCAGCAGAGCGTCCGGCCGAATCTCTATGGGAAGCTGACGCCAGGGGCGCGCAACGTTTCGGTTTTCTTTCTTGCACATACGGATCCAAAGTTGGATGCGCCAACGGAGGTGAAGCTTGAGGTATTGCATGACGGAGTGCCGCTGAAGGGCAGGCCGCTTACCACGACGTTGAAGGCCGACGGCGAATTCATCCCGGTGATCGAGAGTTTTTCGATTAGTTCGGCCGCGGATGGAGAGTACCAGGTGAGGGCGATCTTGACGCAGGGTGGAAAGTCTGCGCAGACGATGGGTGCGTTTGCCTTGACAGGAGAGGATTTGCATCGGACCACGGCGGCACTCGGCGATGTGCCGTTGGCAGTTGACCCTCCGGAACTGACGGTGGCAAAGGAGGAGGTTGACCGGCCGGGGGAGGAAGAGTTGCAGCAGATTCTGGACGACGCCAGCAGGAACGCGCTCCGATACGGGGACGCGCTGCCCGACCTGATCTGCCGGCAGACGACGGAACGGCTTTTCGCTGTGGCCGGGATTGGCGATTGGAGTTTGAAAGACACGATTGTCGAGGATCTTACCTACGTTAACCACGAAGAAAATCGGACAGAAGTTGCCAGGAAATCGGCCGGTGAATCGCCGAGTAATGCAGTGACCTCGACCGGCGAGTTTGGATCGGCTCTGGTTGATGTCTTCGAGCCGAAGTCGAAGGCCGCGTTTATATGGAAAGGGACGGTCATGCTGCGCGGAGAGCCGGCCGAGGTCTTCGACTATCGCGTGGCGCAGGCAAACTCAGCGTTTTTTCTGGACGCCAACCCTGGATCGGCGAAGGTGGCCTACCATGGCCAGGTCTATATCGATCGGGCGACGCACGGCGTCATGAGCGTGACGAACATTGCCGATGACATACCGAAGAAGCTTTCAATTCGCGGGGCAGCGGTGCGGGTGGATTACGACTACGTGGCAATCAACGACCATGATTATCTGCTGCCAGTGACCGCCCAGGTGATCACAAAGCTGAACGGCAACAGCTTTAGCGGAGATGTGCTCAGGCGCAATGACATTGCATTCAGCAATTTCCGCAAATACGGATCGAGCGCGCACATCGTGGGGACAGGTCCCCCCGCGGGGGAACACTAGTCGGGAACGAGGGATCCGGGACGCGGAGTTGTGTCTAGCGGTCAGGGAGGCACGACCAGAGCGAACCGGCTTCCTGGTCCCCTGAGGGCGCTTTTCATTGACGCGACGGGGAAGGCGCGGGTCATATAAACTTGCTGCGTTCTTGATTCGTCTGAAAAAAAGCCCCCTCGCAATTCTCCGGGAATGATCATGCCGAGATCGATCAAAGTCTGTGTCGCTGGGTTCGCTGCCTTTGTAGCAAGCGTTTTCTCGATGGGTGCGCTAACCATTCCGATGGCTGGCCAGGCGCCGGCAGGGGCGGATGGCGCGAGCGTGCAGACTGCGGCGGACAACGTGGTGCTGGACCTGGCGGTTCACGACCGGCGCAACCGGCCGATTCTCAATTTGCGGCAGGATGAGATCTCGATTACGGACAACGGCGCGCCGGCGAAGCTGACGAGTCTGGAACTGGTGAATGGAAAGCAGAAGGATGAGCCGCTGATCACGCTGCTGTTCGATCGTCCCGGGTTGCCGGCAAGCAAAAAGAAGAATTCGGAAGACATGCTGTTTGGCGGGTCGCCGTCTGCAGCGCGGGAGACGAGCCGGAGGCTGCGGGATGCTGCGACGAGATTCCTGAAGGGTGCTCCCTCGGACGGGTTTCAGTTCGCGGTGGTGGACGTATGGGGACGGTTGCAGATTCAGCAGGACTATACGGAGGATCGCAAGGAACTGGAGAAGGCGGTTCTTGCTGCAGTGAAGCCAGAGCCGGTGGGAACCAGCGTAGCAGAAAATGCGATGGAGCAGCGCGTGGTGGAGGTCGCCAAAACGGGGCAGGACGCAACGGGAGCGGCTGCAAACACGCGTGAGCGGGCCCTGGCGCGGACGATGTACAGCGCGATGCAGACGTCGAGTCGCATTTCAAAGGATCAGCATTTGTCGCGGTCGCTGGCGTGCTTGCTGGCCCTGGTGGAGTCGCAACAATCGCTGCCGGGGCGGAAGGCTGTGGTATATTTCCCGCCAGACAACGACAGCAACATAGACTCCGACGGCGGATCAAGCAAGGACAGCCGGGCAAAAGATGCGATGCGCTCGATTATTGGCGCGGCAAACCGGGCGGGCGTAAACATTTACGTTGTGGTGCCGGACGAGCCGGTAGACGATGATGCGCTGAATACGCTGCTGACCCTTGGCGGGATGTCGGCGACCAACAGCAGCACCCCGGTCGACATAACCGGCGCGGCGAATCCCTTGATGGGCAGCGACAACGGATTGTATGCAATGGAAACAACGGCCTCGGCGGCGGCAAAGAAGGCGAACACCGAGTCCACCAACGACGATTTGAATGAGCTCGCCAGGCAAACCGGGGGCGACGTATTCAACTCCGGTGTGGGGATGTCGAAGGGGGTCAAAGGGCTGATCAGAGGACTGACGACCTATTACGAAGCGTCGTTCGTTCCAGTAACAACGATTGAAGACGGAAGCTTTCATACGACGGCATTCAAAACGACGCGAAAAGGGCTAAGGATGCGTGCACAGACAGGCTATCTGGCTCTGCCGCCGAGCGCTGGAATCACGGAGCCTCCGCAGCCGTTTGAACTGCCGTTGATGGCATTGCTCAAGCGGCCCAAACTTGCCGCCGAGGTGGATTACCGGGCCGCTGTGCTCGACATGGGAAACCAAGACGAGGGCAACGTGAATCTGCTGGCTCTGGAGGCGCCGATGAGTGAACTTACAGTTCACGAAGACACGAGCACGCATCTGGATTCGGCTCATGTAACGGTTCTGGCGACGATCGACGATGCCAGCGGCACCGAGATTGAACGCTTCAGCGAAGATATTGCGCGACACTGGGAGGAGGGAAGCGGATCGGGAACGGCGCCCAGCTTTATCTCGTTCGAGCGCAGCTTTTCCGCTCCGCCGGGAAAGTACGTTCTGGAAACAGCACTCATCGACAAGAACAGCGGTAAAGCGGCCGCAAAGCGGCAGATGTTTGAGATTTCCCCTTCACATGCGGTTCCACAACTGAGCGCGATGTTGCTGGTACGGGGCGTCGAGCCCGCCGATGTGGATTCGAGCGAACCCGACTTGTTGTGGCGCGGCAACGAGCGGGTGGAGCCGAATTTATACGGCCAATTGCCCGCCGGCGTGCACGACCTGTCAGTCTTCTTCCTTGCGCATACAGATCCCAAGTCGATGGAACCGGCGACCGTCAAGCTGGAGGTGTTGCACGACGGAGTTCCACTGCAAGGCAAACCGGTCATCTCGACGCTGAAGGCTGGCGCCGAATCGAGCCCAGTGCTGGAAAGTTTCTCGATCAACTCCGCCGAGGACGGAGCGTATGAATTGCGCGCAACCCTCACCCAGGGCGGAAAAACTGCGGAGACGGACGGGAAATTTACGCTGACGGGAGGTACAAGCCAGATTGCAAGCGCCGCGTCAGGCGCAGCGCCGCTTCGACTGGATCCTCCCGGGCTGACGACGGCTGCGCACGCGGTTGACCTGCCGGGACCTGAGGAGATTGATCGGATCCTGGCGGATGTGCAAAAGAATGCGATCCAGTACGGCGACTCGCTTCCGGATTTGATTTGCCAACAGACTACAAACCGTTTTATCGATGCGCGCGGAGACGGAGACTGGAGGCAGAGAGATTCGATTGTCGAGGTTCTGACCTACGTGAACCATCATGAGAGCCGGACGGTGGTGGGTGGTGAACAGAACCACGCGAAGGAAGATCCTGAACATGTGCTCGAACTGGGGATGATTTCGACCGGCGAGTTTGGTCTTGCACTGAGCAATCTCTTCAAGCCGGAGTCGAAGGCAGAATTCAAATGGAAGGAAACGGGCACTTTGCGCGGCGATGCCGTGGAGGTCTTTGACTATCGCGTCGAGGAGGCGAACTCGAGCCTCTCGCTGACCGTGCCTGAAAGCTCCATCAAGGTGGGCTACCATGGCGAAGTTTATATTGATCGCTCCACGCACGGCGTGAAAAGCATCACGATGTTCGCCGACGAGATACCGAGGAAGTTTCGCATACGCAGAGCGGCGATCCGCGTGGATTACGACTACGTTGCGATCAACGATCACGACTATCTGCTGCCGGTGAATGCGCAAGTGGTCGCCAGGCAGGGAGGGAGTCTGCTGGAACGCAACGACCTCGAGTTCAGCAATTTCCGCAAGTTCGGATCGAGTGCGCGAATTTTGGGGACTGGGCCGCAGGGTGGGACGCCGTAGCGGGGCTCCCGGGCCTCAAAAATCCGCGCCAGGGGCACCCAGATTCTTGTTGCTGGTCGGATTTGGCAAGCGGGCAGCGCTGTGATCATAGCCATGATTCGGTGTGCCGGCGGGTGAGCCTTTGAAACTGTGGGACTGTGAAACTGTGGCCGCAAGTTGTTGATGTGGCTGGGGTCCACAGTTTCACAGTCAGAAAATAAAAAGAGCGGGAAGGGTGCCGGTAGGGGTTTGCTGCGCGATTTGCCGGAGAATCTTGCCGACGATGCGTGAGACCGAAGGGGTGTTCTTCATGACCCAGATGCGGGCCCGGTAGCAGGTGTCCGGCGGTTACGGCTACGGTGATGTTTCTCATCGGCTCTTGCGCTCATCTTGATTGTGCGGGAAAGGGGCGATATAGCCTGCAAAGTTAAGTGGCTTGGATGGAGCGAGTCACGGGAAGAGGGGCTTGACGGAAAGAGGGAGGGGAGCGAGGTGCGAGAGGCAGGTGAGCGAGCCGGCCAAAGGCGGCAGTGGGGGCGCTGGCGAGCTGAAGTTATAGACCCCGTGCGGCGGGGGTGTGGCTGGTGACAGGGAATCTGAAGCATTTTCGGGAGGCAATGCGGCGTGGGTGACGGCGGTGGGCCGGAGGAGGATTTGGGAAGGCTGGAAGGCGGCCAAGGATTTTAACCAAAGCTATAAGGATGTGACCCCGCAGCTTTGTAGGAAATCCGCGGTTGACTGGAATTCGTTGGGATTATTTGTGGTATCTTGCGCATTGCCTTTTGGAACAAAAATTATCATCCCCTGGCGCGCTCGGGTCAGTAGCACTCGATAGGCGTTCTTTCGAAAGATCCGCTTATCCTCTTTCTTGATCGAAATCCACCGATCGTTTGGACCAGACAACAATTTGCGCAGTTGCCAGCCGCGCGATTCGGCCCAAACCAGGTCACCGCCCCAACAAAGGCCGATCCAGTCGAGCTCGAGCCCTTGAATTTCGAATTCTGTCGCAAACACTTCGCATTGAAAACTTGAGCGAAGGTCCGATTCGCTCGCCAAATACCACTGCTCCCACGGATAGCCCGCATGAAAAGTCGAATTAGGCTCCAACCCTTCAGATCGTAGTCGTGCGGCGGCGGAAGAGCCCACTAGCCCATATCGAACCGGTCCAATTCCTTGTTCTCGCAGTTTGGCGCGTGTTTGGTTCAAGTCTCTCGAAAGGAATATCGGAAATCTATCCGCTATGCGCAAACCAGCAGCTTCGTTCGCATTGCCCTCCAAGACGTGATTGACCCAAGTGGCCAACCTTTCAGCCCGCAGGCTGCGATTGGATGTGCGCAGATGCAGTTCAGGGTTGGTGCGGACCTCTAATTGCCTTGTTGCACCGTCAAAGAGTCGATGTCCGGCGGTCGATGGGCCACCTTCTAGAACCTCGGGTGATGCATAGATAGTCCACTGCTTGGAACTTTGTGCGATCGCTCTTCCCCACTCCTCTAACCCTGCCTCGCCGTCGTTAATTTCCTGTCCGCCTCCGACAAGCGCAATGACAGCAGCCCAGTTTTGGTGCCGCTCCATGATGCTTAGGAGCATTTCAGGCTCTGAATAGTCGCGATTAAACTTCTTTTTGTTTTGGGCACGGTTCCAGGCACGCTGTGCCTCATCGAAAATGATGGCGTGATTTGAAGGCTCTCTTCGGTCGTCATCCATGTAGTTCCGAGCAAAGACGTGTATGTTCTCAATGAGCGTTCTAGCTTCGATACGTGCATTGATAGCATTTGATCCTTGTTTTCTGCTCTCTTGCGTGAAGAGATGTTGCAAAACTTTGACAAGTGGTCCGTTACCGCTCATAAAGTGAATCGCGTTCGCCTGATTCTCGTGTGAATGCGCCAAACTGAGACCCACAAGCGTTTTTCCCGAGCCAGGCACACCGGTTAGAAAGCAGATCGTATGTTGGCCCTCTGAGCGAGCCTGATTTACATAACACTGGATCGCATGTCTCACGGTCCCGATCTCGTGTTCAGAGGCCTCACAGTGTGCGATTTCACGAATCGAGAGGCCGCTTTTCAAGGCTATTGCAGCTTCGATAATGCTTGGAACGGGATAGTATGGGCTTTCATCCCATTCCATGATTTTGATTTGATTTGTGTTTCGCTTTGCGACGGCGTCAAGGACGATGGGCAGTGTGGCCCACGCGGTATGGATCACCTTGCCGATCCAGTAAGTGGCGAGCTGAGGAAACAATTCGTACTGATTTAGCGCGTCAAGGTCTGGTTCGCCTGCTTCCGGTGAAACAATGACCGGCACAATCCTCCGATCTGCGGAAGATTTATGGAAGTAGTGGAGGAGCAATGCGTATTCCTGGATTTGTCGTCTAGCTTGGAAGAAATCTGCACCGGATTTCGCTTCCAAAATTACGATTTCATCGTGGATGAGGAGAACCGCATCAATCCGCATCTCCTTGCGTGGAATCGAAAACTCCAACAGAACTCCCCAGTTCCCGGCGTGGGAGTCCTTCTCCATGCAGTAAGCGAGCACTTGTCGGAGGTGGCGAATGTCTCGTTCCCAGGTCAGCGTTTGGTCGGTGTACTGGCTTGTGTAACCGCGCCGTGCGTATTCGGTTGAGAGGCGGGCGAGGATTTCCCCATCGGAGATGGCAAGAAACTCGGAAACGTTTGATCGGTAAAAAGAGGCCAAGTGCCGTAACGCTCCGCGGAAGAGAATTGTAAAGGGCTGCCGATAAACATATCGCAGCCCGCCCCGTGTGAGAAATGCGACCGCATGCGAGGGTGGTGTGCTTCGGTCATGTTGTGAAATGCAGATCCTTCGACTGCGGCCGCTCACCGACGGCGAGCGGCCTGCGCTCAGGATGACAGATCGATATTGAGTTCCGATCGACCTATTCCTCTTCTTCTTCGACGGGCCGTTTGGCGTTGGCGAGGATTTTCTCGGCGACCAGTTGCGGCACGATTTCGTAGTGGTTCACTTCCATGCGGTAGCTGCCCTTGCCCTGTGTCATTGAGGTGAGCTGGGTGCCGTAAGTGAGCATCTCGGCCATGGGAACTTCGGCGTTAATGACCGTGGTGCGGCCTTTGGATTCCATGCCCTGCACGCGGCCGCGGCGGCCGTTGAGATCGCCCATCAGGGCTCCGGCAAATTCGTCAGGTGCTTCGATGGCGACCTTCATGACAGGCTCGAGAAGGCATGGTTTGGCCTGCTCCATAGCTTTGCGGAAGGCAAGGCGGCCGGCCTTTTTGAACGAGAGCTCGTTGGAGTCGACGTCGTGATAGCTGCCGTCGTAGACGATGACCTTGAAATCGACGACAGGGTAGCCGGCGAGAAATCCACGAACGGCCGACTCGACGATGCCCTTTTCGACCGCCGGGATGAAGTTGCGAGGAATGGCGCCGCCGAAGACCTCATTTTCAAACTCGAAGCCGCCGCCGCGGGGCAAAGGTTCCATGCGAATTTTGCAGTCGCCGAATTGGCCGTGACCGCCCGACTGCTTTTTGTGGCGGCCCTGCGCCTCGGCCCTGCCGCGAATGGTCTCCAGGTACGGAACTTTGGGCGCCTTGAGCGTCACCTCCGCGTGGTAGCGCTTTTTGAGGCGGCTGACGATGGCCTCGATGTGCGGCTGGCCCGCGCCGGCGATGAGGAACTCGTTGGTTTGCGGATCGCGAAAGAAGCGGATGAGCAGATCCTCTTCCATGAGCTTGTGGATGGCGGGCGCGAGTTTGTCTTCGTCGGCGCGTGACTTGGGCTCGATGGCGTAGGTCATGGCCGGCTCGGGCAGGGCTGCGAGAGAAATCTGGATCTCGGAGCCTTTCACGCCAAGGGTGTCGCCAGTAAGCGTATCGCGGAGCTTGCCAACAGCGCCGATGTCGCCGGCATGAAGTTCTGCGACCTCGACGGGCTTTCGGCCCTGCATGATACTCAGGTGCGAGAGCTTTTCCTGGCCGCGGCGCGTGTAGTTTTCGAGCGTGGCATCGTTTTTGATGACACCGCTGATGACCTTGAAGAAGCTGATTCTACCCGCAAATGGGTCGGACATGGTTTTGAAGACAATGGCCGCAACAGGCCCGGCGTCGTCGATCTTGCGGGTGGTATCGCCGGCTGCGACGATGGGCGCTCGCTCTGCCGGCGAGGGGGTGTAGGTCTTGAGGAAGTCGAGGAGATGATCGAGGGCCATGTTGGAGAGACCGCTGGAAAACAGCACGGGGAAGATGCGGTCTTCGCGAATCGCCTCATGCAATGCGGCGATGAGATGGTCTTCTGGGATGGTGCCCTTTTCGAAGTACTCCTCCATCAATTCGTCTTTGCCTTCGGCAACCAGTTCGACGAGGGCTTCGTGGCGGGCTTTGGCGTCGGCCGCGTGCGCAGCCGGAATTTCAGCGGAGACTTTGCCGCGGCCATCGCCTCCGGGCGTGTACGTGTAGGCCTCCATCGTGACGAGATCGACGACGCCGTGAAAACCGTTGGCATCGGAGATGGGCAACTGGACGGGAACACAGTTGCGGCCCCAGCGTTCGTGCAGATCGTCGATGAGGGCGCTCAGACCCCCGCCTCCGCCGGCCTTGGGGTGGTCCATTTGATTGACGAGGACGATGCGGGGGATGTTGGCTTCTTCGGCATAGCGCCAGACGCGCTCGGTAACGGGCTCGATGCCGTTCTGGGCATTGACGACAACAATGGCCGATTCGGCGGGAAAGAGTGCGGCGCGGGCTTCGTGGGTGAACATGTGGAACCCGGGCGTGTCGATGAGATTGATCTTGGCGCCCTGCCACTCGGCAAAGGCAACAGCGTTCTGCATGGTGATGCCGCGTGCGACTTCCTCTTCGTCGTAAGCGGTGGTGGCCGAGCCGTCTTCGACGCGGCCCTGGGTCGGAGTCATTTTGGCGGCATGCAGCAGAGCGGCGATAAGCGTGGTTTTGCCGCTGTGCGCATGCCCTACTACAGCTACGTTGCGGATCTCACTTCCCTGGTACGTTTTCATGAGCTACTCCTTGGTGCAAATGACCGGTAGGTTTGTGGACAAGCGGAATTCGATTCCCGGATCTCGCGAGCGATGCATGAACGCCCAGGCCTTCGGCAGGTCCGGGCCTGAGGAGCGGCGTGGGAGCTGAATTCCGGTCACTGAAACTGGGCGGATTCTGAAGAAGAGATGATGACGATTCAGGAAGGGACGCAAAGGGCAGGGGTTGAAGGGCAGCGCCTGTACGGGCGTTTAGGTGGCCGGATTGCCGGGATCTGGCTCCCGGTTGGGCATCTTCCTCATCCATTTTGGAGCGTCTCTTATCGGGCGGGGCGGAAGAATTATGGAGGGTTTTCCGCCGGGCTCCTCGCCAAACACCGGATGCTATCACAGCGAGAGTGTGAACGTCCTGTGACAGGAAGTACAGGGAAGCAGGGAACAAGGGCACAGGGAATGAGGGATCAAGAGCACACTACTGCCAGCGGATACGGGACGACCGCCGGGAGAGGTTGCGATGGACTACTGGATCGGGGTGGCTCCCTGTAGGAATCCGGGGTCCATCTCCGCAATGTCGACTCGATAGCTCACCGTGATGGCAGTTGGGAATGTCGATGGAACCTTTTGCGTGACGCGGCCGGTGGCTACCCATTCCGTGCCCCGCTGGAAGGTGGTCATAAAGCCGACGCAGCTCAGCGCGAATGCATCGTGGCCCATGACGGTGTGGAAGATCCTGCCTTTTCCATAGCGCAGCACCATGAGCATTGGTTCATCGAGGCCGGTTCCCCGGTTCTTGAGATCGGAGTGCGCGGTGGCGAGCACGGTCATGTTTTTGCCGGGGCCGCGGAGCTTCCCGTAAAGCTCGTCGTTCACATGCATCCAGGCGGCAGGAAGTCCCTTCATGATGGGGTGCTCGGGATCGCGCGTGGTGACCTGGAAGGGAAGCCGGAGGCCATGCGCGCCAGCGGGACCGGGCGAGGGGTTGGAGGCCAGCTTGCCATCCTTCCAGTACCAATATGGGCCTGCATTTTCGTCGCGATGCCGCCAGCCGCCGATACCGGCCATCAGGTTGTAAGCGGGCCAGTCGGGGAAGGCGTTGTCGGCTGCGTGCACGATGACCAGTCCTCCGCCGTCCGAGACGTATTTCTCAAACTGCGCACGAAGATCCGCGGGCCAATCGGGGCCGTCGTAGTTCATGACGAGGGCGCGATAGTGGCTGAAGTCCGGATGAAAGCTGCTGAAGTCGCTGCCGGATGCCGGCGCGGTAATGACTGTCACTTCGAAAAGGCCGGTGTCTTCAAGTTCCTTTTTGAGCACCGGGGTAGTAAGCCTCCAGTTATGGTAGGCGCCGGCGCTTTCACCGTCGATGATGGCCACTGGAATCGGGCCAGCGGCGCTGGCCAACCGGGCGCTCAGCAAAGCGCCTGCCAATAGAACCCATGCAATTTGTTTCATCTGCACTCCTCAATTTTCCCCGAATGAGAAGAATACTCCAGCGGGCACGGCAGGCACGAGGCGGCAGTGGCGGCTGGCGGTCATCGCCAAAAGTCACTTTTGGCAGGTTACCGAACCGGCCGAGAACCCCCATTGGTGGGATTTCCGAGGACTCGCAGGGTCGTTACTCTCGGGGTATGACGCGGGCAGGACGAGTCATTCTCCTTCTGGACGCCGAGCCTGGATGCATTGAATCGGCGCCTGGAGCGGGACTTGCGCCGCTTTTCTGATCCAGCGCGCATACCTTTTCGCAGGACTACGGGCTTCAGTTGGCCGTGTTGAGCAATGCGCGACGGGTTGGGGGCTCAAGCCATGAGAAAAAGCTCGATCGCCGATTTCAAGACGCCCTGGGAGCGGAACGCGGCGAGGCAGATGGAACGTGTTTGCGCGCCGACCGCGAAGGACCAACCATGAAGTTCATCGGAATCAGCGGGCTGGAAAATGCGGCGGCATTTAAGAAGGCTCGCTGGCCGCATCTCGACGAGCGGGTCTACGGAATCGCTCGGGGCATGGATGCCGCAGCCGCACTTGTGATTGACGGCAAGCTGGTGGCGGCCGCTGAGCAGGAACGCTTCAACGGGAAAAAGCATACCGGCGCGTTTCCCATCGACGCCATCGAGTTTTGTCTCAGCCAGGCGGGCGTCTCGATTCACGAGATTGACGAGATCGCGCACAGTTTCGACTACAGACCCTATCGCAATCACTACACCGGCGACGAGGTCTTGACCGATCTCTACGACAAGGTCTTCTCGCGTGAGGCGCTGCTGGCACAGATGCGCCGCGAATTGCCCTCCTTTCCGCTCACGAATGTCCACCACGTAAGCAATCACCTGGCGCATGCCGCTAGCGCCGCCTACACGTCGGGTTGGGACGAGTGCCTGGTCGTGGTCAACGACGGCAGGGGAGAAACAGAGAGCATCAGCGTCTTCCGCTTTGGCGATGACAAGCTGGAGAAGATTCATGTAATCGATGCGAATGATTCCATCGGCACTCTTTATTCGCTGGTCACGCTCCATCTCGGTTTCGACTTCAATTCAGACGAGTACAAGGTGATGAGCCTGGCGCCCTATGGCGACCCGGCGCGGTATCGCAAGTTCTTTGAGAATGCCGTGGAGCTCTGTCCCGATGGCTCCATCCGCATTCCCATTCTCAGGCTGAACCGAACCTGCGAAGCGAGTGAGAACTTCACGGCTACCCGTGCCTATCTTGACCGGTACCTTGCGCCGCGCCGCGCCCCGGGAGAACCAATCCACTCCAACCATGAAGATGTGGCCGCTGCGCTGCAGGAGTGTCTCGATCGGGTGGTCCTGCATGTGTGCGAGCACTTTGGCAAAGCGACGGGGCTGCGCCGGCTGGCGATGGCTGGGAGCGTCGCACTGAATTGCGCCGCCAACGGCAACCTGAACAGGGCGCATCTTTTCGACGAGGTTTATGTGCAGCCCGTGGCCAATGACGCGGGCGCTGCTTTGGGAGCGGGACTCTATCGCGCATCTCTCTTCCAGAAGGTTCCGAATGAGCGTTTTCCTGCGCCGTATTTCGGCCCCCGCTACAGTGCGGGAGAAATCGAGTCGGCGCTCTATCGCTGCAATGGCAGGATCAGCTGGAAGCGCTACGCATCGCGCGAAGAAACCTTCGCCGCCGCAGCGCGGCTGATTGCGGAGGGGCGCATCATCGGCTGGTGGCGAGGGCGCATGGAGTATGGCCCGCACGCGCTTGGGAATCGCAGTATCTTCGCCGATCCCGGCCATGCCGCAATGCTCGAACGCATCAATGCGATGGTGAAGAAGCGGGAGGCATTCCGGCCCTTTTCCGCCGCCTGCACCCTGGAAGACTTGCATCGCTGGTTCGACACGGCTCCCGGAGCCGAGTTCCCCTACATGACCAGCATGGTTCCGGTTCGCCAGGAGATGCGCCAGCAGTTTCCTGCGATCACCTCCGTCGACGGGCTGGCGCGGCTGCAAACGGTGAGCGCGAAAGACAATCGCGATTTTCACGCCCTGCTGGTCGCGGTG
The DNA here is from genome assembly GCA_963782285.1 of uncultured Acidobacteriaceae bacterium. GTDB lineage: Bacteria > Acidobacteriota > Terriglobia > Terriglobales > Acidobacteriaceae > Telmatobacter. The sequence continues at coordinate 366,112 of CAWAJH010000002.1, read as the reverse complement.
GGCCACACCACCGGCCGGCAGATGGCGCTGAATACCGGCTTCAATGTGAATGGGCAGCCGATTGTAAACACGCCGGAAGAGGCCATTGTGGCCTTTCTCGCCGCCGGCATCGATCACCTTTTCCTCGAAGATTTTCACGCGACTCGCGCGCATGGCTGAGTGGAGTTCGAAGGCTGGCCAGAATCGCGGTGCAACCGATTCAATGTGCGATCAAGGCTTGTTTTCGCGTGCTCCGAGCCAGCGCAGGCGCTGAAGATGCGGCCGTTCAGGACGGGAACCGCTTGCGCAGCAACTTCAGCGCCGCATCTGCCGTGGCGACGTCCCCTCCAACTGCGCATCTTCGGCGGCGCGCAGCATTTCGCTGAATTGTGCTCCCGGCGTGTAGCCGGCAGCAATCAACTCGCGGCCGGTGATCAGCGGCTGGGGCCGCACTGTCTCCTCCGGCATCGACTGCCAAGCGCTCGCGCACGTAATTCCAGTTTTCCAGGTTGCCGCTTGCGGCCAGCGCAATCCATGCGGTGCAGAGCCAGGTGCTCGTCGAATCGGTCGAGCCGGAAGAAGCGCTTGAGCGTAGAATTCTTCATCCGCTGCGCGTCCATGAAGCGCATGTGGTTCTCGATGAGGGCGAGGATCTGCCGGGTCTCTTCGTTCGAGAAGCGGAAGCGGCGGCAGATCTCCGCGCCCATGGCGACGCCCATCTCCACGTGGCCGTCGAAGCGGATGCGATCCGGTGCGCGGCGGAAGGTGGGCGGCTTGCCCACGTCGTGCAGCAGCGCGCCCCAGGCGAGAGTCATCGAGCATCCGGCGGCAATTGCTCGAGCAGCATCAGCGTGTGCGTCCATACGTCGCCTTCGGGATGAAACTGCGGCGGCTGTTCCACGCCTTTCATGCGCGCGATCTTCGGGCAGCACTTCGGCGAGCAGGCCCGTCTGCGTCGAGCAGCTCGAAGGCGCGGCGCGCGTGGCCCTCGGTCAGCATTCGGGTGAGTTCGTCGCGCACGCGCTCGCGGCTCACGGCGTGAATGCGCGGAGCGAGGCGACCGGATGGCGCGCTGTGTTCCGGCTTCCAGCTCGAAGCCGAATCGCGCGGCGAAGCGCACCGCCGCGCAACATGCGCAGATGGTCCTCCTCGAAGCGCAGCTCCGGCCGGCCGATGGCGCGGATGATGCCCGCATCGAGATCGGCGAGACCGCCGACGTAATCGAGCACCGCAGCGCGAAGGAGTCTTGGATTAGCAATCGCCCTCGTCCAAGAGTCTGCCGCCACGCAGTGGCTCGAGGAGCAGACCGTTGATCGTGAAGTCGCGGCGCTCGACGTCCTCTTCGGCGGTTGTTGTGTAGCGCACGCGCGTCGGGATGGCGGCCATCGGAGTAGGCGAGATCGGAGCGAAAGGTCGCGACTTCCGTGACGAAGCCGGCGTCTCCGTCTCCGGTGCGACGAGCACCACGCCGAAGTGCGCGCCTACGGCAAAGGTGCGCGGAAACATTTCGAGCACCACTTCGGGCGTGGCGCTGGTGGCCACGTCGTAGTCGGCCGGCTCGCGGCCGAGCAGGAGATCGCGCACGCAGCCGCCGGCGAAGATAGGCCTGATGGCCGTGCGCGCGGAGCGTTTCGACGATGCTGAAAGCGGCTTCGAATTGGGGTTCCGACCATCTGCTCTATTTCTATTCTCGCTCTATCCGCTTTGGCGTGACGTCTCGGAATTCACTTCGCCGACTCCGCTAGCGGCGCAACCGCTAGCAGCGCCCGTTAAACTATGATATGCCCGGCTCCGGCCTGATTCTCGGCATTGAATGCTCGTGCGACGAGACCGCCGCGGCCGTTGTGGAGCGCGGGCGCGCGCACGATCTCTTCAGTTGTGGCTTCGCAGATCGCGACGCATGCGCGCTATGGCGGCGTGGTGCCGGAACTGGCCAGTCGCGAGCATCTGCGCGCCATTGTTCCGGTGGTTCGCGCAGCGCTTGCCGAGGCGCATGTCACTCTCGCCGATCTCGACGCTATCGCCGTCACTTCGGGGCCGGGGCTTGCTGGTGCGCTGCTGGTGGGTATTACTTATGCCAAAGCGCTGGCATTCGCCAATGGCCTGCCGCTGATTGCTGTGAATCATCTCGAAGGGCATATTCACGCCGTGCTGTTGAGGGAGCGGGAAGAGGGGCTGTCCGGAACGATGGCGAATGCCGCAGGCAGAGCGCGCTTTGCAACGAGCAAAAAGTGCGTCACGCCCGGCGCCCCCAAAAGACAACCGCAGATCCTTCGTCGCTGACGCTTCTCAGGATGACAGTGTGAGGGGTGACTGAACCGGCGCTGGCGCTGGTCGTCTCGGGTGGGCACACGCATCTCTATCTTGCCCGGCCGACAGATGGCACCTGGAACTATCATGCTCGTCGGGCGCACGGTGGACGATGCCGCAGGCGAGGCTTTTGACAAAGTGGCCAAGCTGCTTGGCCTGGGCTATCCCGGCGGCCCGTGGATCGATGCGCTCGCCAAATTCGGCGATCCCCGTGCCGTGCCGTTCTCGTTTGCGCAGATCAAAACCAAGGTGCATCTGGCCGGCAAGCCCCCGCGCACCAAAGGCTGCGAAGACCGCGCCCATCGCGCGCCTCGATCCGCATTTTCTGTTTTCGTTTTCGGGAATCAAGACGGCTGTGCTGCGCTACGTGGAACTGCATGGGATGCGCCCGGAAGCCATGGCGCGCATAAGCCGCGTGCTCGAGGAACTTCAAACCACCGCAGACGCGCGAAGCAGGCTCTCGATCTTTGCCCGCAGGCGACGCTCGATCTGATCGCCAGTTTTCAGCACGCGGTCATCGGCGACCTGATGAAGAAGACCTTCGCAGCCGCCGAGTCGCTGGGCGCCGCACGCATTCTGGTGACCGGAGGAGTGGCCGCAAACCGCGAACTGCGCGAGCGCTTTACGGCAGAAGCCGCGCGTCGCGGATTGAGACGTCTCGTTCCCTACGCTTGCGCTCTCGACAGACAATGCTGCGATGATCGCTGCGGCGGCGTGGCCGCGCCTGCTGGCGCGCGAATTCGCGCCGGCAGAGCTGAGCGCGGACCCGTCGCTCACGCTGGGTTAAGGGGCGATCCGGCATGGGCCTCTCGTCTGCGGCTTCAAGTGCAGCGGGTCAAGCATCGCCGATGATCGGTGGACCATGCGAAATCGGGATGTCCGGTTCTTCCGCCCCCTGCGGGGGCTGAGGCATGCGAGAATTCCCTGCCTTCCCCAGGCTCACGGCTGGAGCTTTGGTCTGACGCCCGCTCCGCGGGGTTTCAAAAAGACCGTCCGAATCAACGACGCACTTTCCTAATCTCTCGTTTCTTTGGTCCCTTGGTCCCTACAACTCCGCAAACGCCTCGCGCAGCCTGCGCCAGGTAACGTCAAGATCTTCAGGCAATACGCGGGTCTCGCCCACGGTGGTCATAAAGTTGGTATCGCCCACCCAGCGCGGCATGGCGTGCAGATGCAGATGCCCGGCCACTCCCGCTCCGGCAGCGTGGCCGACGTTCATGCCGAAGTTGAATCCGTGCGGCCTATAGGCGCGATCCAGGGCACGTTCGGTGAGTTGCGCCAAGTCTGCAAGCTCGTGAAGGGTCTCCGCAGGCAAAGCCGCGATGCGGTCGAGGTGCGCGTAGGGCATGACCATGACGTGGCCGGAGGTGTAAGGGAAGGCGTTGAGGCAGATGAAGCATTGTTTCGCGCGCAGAATCAGACCGCCGGCGGCTTCGGCTTGGTCGCGATCCATGCCGCTGGCGATGGCGTGGTCGATGGAAGCGATCAGGTTGCAGAAGACGCAGCCGAGGTCGCCGGGCCATGCTGCCAAAGCTTCAGGCACGCCCGCGCGCACAGCGCTTTCCGCCGTGGTGACGTAGGCATAGCGCCAGGGAGTCCAAAGATGATCCATGATCGGGTCCAGTCCCCTTCCACCCGGACGTTCAATTCTTTTGCGACGCGATCTCCAGCTTAGCTCCTGGTTTTAGGTTCACATCTCCGCCATTTGAGAAAAATGCAAGTGTCATTCAAGAAATCGGGATCATATACCAGGACTTGAAGACAGCACCCGATAGCCCGTCGGTCAAGTCCTTTGTCCCAATTCCCGCTCCGCCGTCCAACAGCATGTTGGCGATTTGCCTGCCGCGCCCCGGCTGAATTTTGCCCTTGTCCGCGGCGTTCTTTGTCTGGACCATCATTGGCCGATCAAAGACGAGTCTCATGTGGCCGCGCCGGAAAAATCGCCGCGCAGGGACCGTGACCAGATGGCCGGAATAAATCCCCGAGGGACACTTCACTGAGAATGGCGTGCCCGTGGCCATCCAGGATGAGCTGTACGTCTGGAGCGTGCAGGTCTCAGCAAGCCCTGCTTTCGCGATCAGGAACAAGGCCAGCGTCAAAGCAATCTTCATTGGGATCGTCCGCAGATGACTCGGATTTTCGTATCCGCCGAATTCCGGCAACCGAATAGCCAGTGACTCATTATAAAGGGCTCAACTTGCGATCCATTGGGAACCAAGGCGCCGAGTTCCCAATGGCCCTCCGATCCACGTTGACAAATCGAACGTTGAAATCGGGCGATCGAGAGGCGGCCTATGCGCGTCCAGTGGTAGAGGCAGGGGAAAGTCAGTGTTGCCTTGGTTGGCGGGCGCGGCCGTGTGGGGAGCAGGCATTGTAAATGCCCGCAAATTGCTGCGCCATGAAGTGATTTGCCAAGTCCGCGCGTGTGATGTTCGATTGACGCTGGATTGCCGAGATTGCTACACTCATGAGCGTAGCTTCCTGCGCGGATTCCAGCAGTGAGTTGCGGCCGCCCTCCCAGCTAGCCGTTGCCTGCCGGCGTTTCCCAAGGAAACCAGCCGCTCCGCGAAAGCGGAACACCCCGGAGTAACACGAGGGGGAAGGCTTTTTTCTGCGGAAGACGTAAACGGCGCGTCACCCGGCGCGAGGGCAAGTGATTGGGCCCGAAGGCGACCGGAACGCGGGAATGTCGACGCGGGAGCGACGCAGTCGTGGTGCAAGCCACGGCTGGAGCACGGAACCCGGAGCTGGCTGTAATGGCAAACGTCCTCAATCCTGAAACCGAGAGCATAACCCTGAACACCGAATTGGAAACCCCAACGCTCGAACCTGCGGCGGAAATCGAAAATCCGTTGCCCGAATCCACGTCCAACCCTGAGAACGCCGCAATCTTCGAAGCACCTCTTCTGGACGCCGATGCCCAAACCGAGCCTGTCGCACAGGCCGGCACACTCACGCCACCAACGGATGAAACTGATCCGGTTGCCGAGGCAGCCGAAGTTGAGCCATCCGCCGAGGGCATGACGCCCGATGATTTCTCATCGGCTCTTGCCGAATTTGAGCGGGAGCAGGCCGCCGAGGCTGCGGCCGTAGAGGCTTTCGGAGACAAGATTGTTTCCGGCAGGGTCGAGAAGCAGACAGAAAAATATCTGGTGGTCGATGTGGGCCTGAAGTCAGAGGGGCTTGTGCCGCTCGAACAGGTTACCGACCACACCGGCGCGGTCAAGTTCGTGCCAGGCGACGTGATTGACGTGGTGATCGAGCGCGAGGAGCCCGAAGGCGGCTACCTGGTGAGCTATGAGCGGGCACAGAGGTTGCGTGCCTGGGACACTATTGAGAAAGCTGCAGCGGACAAGACGCCCGTTACCGGTACCGTGGTGAGCCGCGTCAAAGGCGGGCTCACAGTCGACATCGGCATGAAGGCGTTTTTACCCGGTTCGCAGCTCGAGATCCGGCCGGTGCGTAACCTCGACACCTACCTCGGCCAGCAGATCGAAGTCCGCGTGATCAAGCTGAACAAGAAGCGCGGAAACGTGGTGGTGAGCCGCAAGGAACTCCTGGAAGAAGAGGTGAACGCTAAGCGCTCTGCGACCATGGAACACCTCGCGGAGGGCGCAGTACTGACGGGGACGGTCAAGAACCTGACCGACTACGGTGCATTTGTAGATCTGGGCGGCATCGACGGCCTGTTGCACATTACGGACATGAGCTGGGGACGGCTGACGCATCCGCGCGACTTGGTGAACGTGGGCGACGAGATCCAGGTGAAGGTGCTCAAGTTTGACAAGGAAAAGCAGCGCGTTTCGCTGGGCTTCAAGCAGTTGACCCCCGATCCGTGGCTCGATGCCGAAGAGCGGTATCCGGTGGGCGCCAAGGTGCATGGCCGCGTTCTTTCGGTCACCGACTACGGCGCGTTCGTCGAGCTGGAGCAGGGAATTGAAGGCCTTGTTCACCTGTCGGAGATGACATGGTCGAAGCGCCTCAAGCATCCCTCAAAGCTTGTGAAGCCGGGCGAGGAAGTGGACACGGTGGTCCTGAGCGTGAACCCGGGCGACCGCCGCATTTCGCTGGGTATGAAGCAGCTCATGGAAAACCCGTGGGAGAACCTGAGCGACAAGTACCCGATTGGCGCGATCGTCGAGGGGCGAGTGCGCAATCTCACAGACTTCGGCGCCTTCATCGAAATCGAAGACGGGATCGACGGCCTGGTTCACGTTTCGAACCTGAGCTGGACCAAGCGCGTTAAGCATCCATCGGAGATCGTGAAGAAGGGCGAGAAGGTGAAGGCTGTTGTTCTGGGTGTTGAGCCGCAGAACCGCAGGTTGAGCCTGGGCATCAAGCAGTTGCAGCCCGATGTGTGGGAGAGCTTCTTTGCCACCCATCGCGTAGGTGACGTGGTGCACGGCAAAATTCTGCGCACTGCGCAGTTCGGCGCCTTCGTCGAAATCGCCGAAGGTGTCGAGGGACTTTGCCACATCTCAGAAGCTGGCGATGGCGGCGACCACTCAAAACTCGAGCAGGGTCTTGAGCACGACTTCAAGATCATCAAGATCAACGTCGAGGAAAAGAAGGTGGGCTTGAGCCTGCGCGCAATAAGCGGGCAGGAAGCGAGCCGCGCCGCGGTGGAGAACTACAAGGCGGACTCGCGCAAGCATCCCGTCTCCAGTTCCACCACCACGCTCGGCGACTTGGTGAACTGGAAGAACGAGCGATAAAGCAGTGATCAGTGTTCGCTGAACAATGATCAGCAAATCGGCCACCTTTCGGGGTGGCCGTTCTGCGTGGGGCGAAAAGTTAAGAGTTGGTGCCTGCGGTGCCGTCTATTCCTTCTGCATCTGTTTCAGCACCAGCACGATTCCCAGCGACGCCAGCACACTAATCAGCGCAAAGAGAAAGACGCTGGAGTAGCCGAAGAAGCCGATGATGGCTCCGGCGATCGGGCCCACAAGGAAGAACGACACGTCGGAGAACGCCGTGTAGACGCCCAGCGCGGTACCGCGATTGAACTCGGGTACACGCTTGACAGCCTCGACACCGATGGCGGGGAACACGAGCGAGAAGCCCAGTCCGCTTACGGCTGCGCCGATCGCCGCCATCCACGGCGACACTGCCAGCCACAGCAGGATCATCCCCACAGCGTCAGTGACCAGCGAGGCAATGGCCACCTGGAATCCGCCGAAATGACTGATGGTGTGGATCGCGAAGACTCGCACAGCGATGAATCCGAGGCCGAAGGCCGTCAGGCACAAAGCTGCGCCGCTCCAACCGCGATGCGCGTAAAACAGGGTAACGAATGTGGCCAGAACGCTGTAGCTGACGCCGCCGAGCGCCAGTCCCATGCCGTGCGGGGCTACTCTGCCGAGCACATGTGCAAAGGGCAACTCTTCACCGGGTTCGACGGTGACCGGAGCCTTGCGCCAGGCGATGGCGAAGCTCACCGCGCCGATCAGGATGGTCAGTATGCCGATGGAGGACAAGCCCCATTGCTGGTCGAGCACGACGCCCAGTGGCGCGGCCAGCGCCATGCCGCCGTACGTGCTGATGCCATTGAGGCCGATGACCTTCGCCGTATTCTCTTGTCCCGCCGCGGTAATTCCCCATAGCGTGGAGCCGGTGGAACCCAGGCTCTCGCCGACTCCAAGCACCAACCGGCTCAGAACCAGGACAGCGAAACTGAGCCAGTGGATGGTGTGCAGAGCGGCGGCGCCCACCAGCAATGCACCACTTATGGTGCAGCTTGCCATTCCCCACAGGACGGACAGCTTGGCGCCCATGTGGTCGGAGATACGGCCGGCCCACGGCCGGCTTGCCAGAGTGGCAATGTATTGGACGCTGATAACCAGTCCCGCTAGCACCGCGCTGTAGCCCATGCGCAGGCTGACATAGGGGGGCAGAACGGCCAGAGGCAAGCCGATGGAAACATAGCAGATAAATGTAAAATAGACGAATCCGGCGATATGACGCGTCTGACTCGGACCGGTTACCCCGCCGGAAGTGGGAATGTTTGCAGCTGCAGTAGACGCCATTGCGAAAGTTTGTTCTTTCGATAAGGATGTCAGTTCCAGTATAGCGGATTAAAGTTCGTCGTGGTCAGACCACCTTGAGATCTGTCGCGACCGCGTCCAGAGCAATACCTAAAGGGATCTAGACTGATTGATATGGCCGGATTTCACATTGAGAACTTCGGATGCAGGGCAGCACGCGCCGACGGCGAGGCCATTGCCGGAAACCTGCGCGCATTGGTGGAACGCGAGCCTTTGGTGGTCGATGTGGTGGTGGTGAACACGTGCAGCGTAACGGCGGAGGCCGATCGCGCGGCGCGGGCCTTCATCCGCAAGGCGCACCGCCGGAATCCCGACGCGAAGATCGTGGTGACCGGCTGCTATGCGCAGCGCGCTCCCAAAGAGTTGGCTGGCATGGCTGGCGTCGCTGCCGTGGTGGGCAACAGCCACAAGGCGCTCGCGCCGGAGATAATCGCCGATCTGGCGCGCGCCCAGAATGTAGACGCAGTTGATTCCGGGGCTTTCGTCTCCGTCGCGTCGCTTCTGGCCGTGAGCGCGGAGGTGGCACCGGTTTGGGTCGATGATCGTTTTGCGCACTCGTTCATTGAAGAAACTCATCTTGCCGATGCAACGCTGACGCAGAGCACGCAGACGCGACCCAACCTGAAGATCCAGGAAGGGTGCGGCAACCGCTGTACGTTTTGCGTGATCCCGTTTACCCGCGGCCCGTCGAAGAGCCTGGCGCGTGTAGCGGTGCTCAGCGATGTGAAGAGATTTGTCGACGCCGGAGGCAAGGAGCTTGTGCTCTCAGGCATCAATCTGGGGCGCTGGGGAAGGGAAGTTTCCGATGCCGAACGGGACAGCCTTCCGCAATTAGTCCGCGAGATTCTTGAGCAGACCGCCTTGCCGCGCCTGCGCCTGAGTTCAATCGAGCCGATGGACTGGAACGATGAGCTGATCGCGCTGATGAGCGAGTTCGGCGGGAGCCGCCTGGCTCGACATGCTCACCTGCCGCTGCAGTCCGGTTCCGACGCGGTGCTGCGCCGCATGCATCGGCGCTATCGTCCGTGGCACTACGCGGACAAAGTTGCCGCGCTGGTGCGCGCCGCCGGCGAAGAACTGACGATCGGCGCCGACGTCATGGTGGGCTTCCCCGGCGAAACCGACGGCGAGTTCGAGGAGACGGTTGCATTCATTCGCGCTTTGCCGTTCGGCTATCTGCACTTATTTCCATTTTCGCCGCGGCCGGGCACGCGGGCGTGGGCGTTGCACTCAGCTTCGCCGGTGCAGCAGACCACAGTGGATGAGCGCATGTCTTCGCTGCGAGTTCTCGCAGCCGAAAAAATGCGCGCACACCGCAGCCGATTTGTGGGTCGCGAATTGCCTGCCATCACGCTGCACACGCCGGCCGCGTTGGCAGCGAAAGGCGACGCGGCAGCGATGACAGACAACTTTCTTCCGGTTGAACTCGAGGCGCGGCTGCCCGCTAATCAGCTTGTGCAGATCCATGTGACTGCTCTCGCTAGCGACGGCACGTTGCTGGGCCGCGAAAACCTCTAAACGCGGGCCGAATTCACCGCCGACCGCAGGTGAAAACCAGACGTGAATTTCTTCATCAAAGCGGCATAGCATCGGCCGGAGTGATGCTTGCCGGAATGGCTCCTGCGCAGGTCTCCGCGATTGGCGGTTGCGCACGCTCAAGCAGCAATTCAGAGTCGCCGATCTGAAATGTGGAGAATGCGAAGGCTGCCTTCCGGAACACCCGAAGCGGTCCCGGGAGTGCGAGAACTGGTTTCAGCATAAGTTCTGTGCGACGTACTGCACCAAACTGATACGAGCCAACATGCTCGACCTGCGAACCATTCAGGCGATGATGGGCCAGTCTGATTTGGCTTCGACAATGCGCTACCTGTGGCCCGCCGAGAATGCGCAGAGACAGTCTGTGCTCAGCGGCATGATCTGGGTGTAGGAACAAACCCGGCGCTGCAGTCGCCGCAAGGTTTTTGTTGCAGGCAGGGCGAAGAAACCACACAAGGTATACCTTCTGGGACGGCCTATTGTCTTGACTCGCCTGCGAATCTGCTCCTAAAATTCGATAACCGGTCGTGAGTCCCCGCCAGTCCATGACCGCCGAGCTTCCCCTCCCCGACCTAAAAGTGCGTTCGCGCAGTTATTGGATGTTATGCTGCGCTTCCGCGGAGGTACCGCTTGAAGATCGCCAGGCGTTGGTACGTCTTCCCTTTGATCGCAGTGGCCGCCGTGATCCTGGCGGCTGTGTTTGTTGGCTCCAGTCGGAAGCACGATATTCTGGCGGCGCGGGCGAATCTTATGATTGCGTCCGAGCGATACCCGAAGTTCACGCTGGCGCAGCGCATGGCCGTGTTGCGCGAATTGCAGTCGGAAAAGCACCCAAGATGGCGTGATCTTTCGTTGACTGAGATTGGGCGCCGCCTTCTGAAGATGGCATCGGCGGCACTTACATCGTCATCCTCCACGTCGCAGCCACCGCTGGCCCCGTTTCGCGGCAACACGACCGTCATCATGTCTCCCGGCGGAACGGTGGTCGGCCTCGTCCGCGAGACAGACTGCACTTTGACGATGGGTTGGGCGAGTTACGCAGTGAGCCTGCCAACCGCGACCTACGACATTCCCACTCCCACCCATGATTACAACCAGGTGCTGCATACTGAGGCCGGTCTCACGACGACGGGCGGCGTGTGGCCGGAGGGCTGCGTTGACTCGAATCTCGGCGTGTCCTCGCTCATGACAGTCCCTCTAGGCAGAACCCCTGGCGATCTGCTCGTCTCGGCGGGGGCAGGATATAACGCCATGACCGGCAATCAAGTGATCTGGACCTTTGCCGGGAGTTTGACGGGGAGCAATACTGATTCGGTTGGTGATTTAACCTTGAGCAACTCTTCTCCGGTTGCTGTGGCTGCGGGCGACTTAAACGGCGACGGAATCAGCGATCTCGTTGTCATCAGCGATTCGGGCGTCTCCGGAGGATCGGCGTCGATCGCGATTCTTCTGGGCAATTCCGACGGTTCCCTGCAGTCGCCTGTGATTTATAACCTGCCCGGCGATACCGGCATCAGCGCGGTGATTGACAACTTCAACGGAGACGGAAAGCCGGACATTGTTGCTGCCAGTTCATCCTTCTCAATGGGGACTACAACCTACTCCCTTTCCTTTCTTGCCGGCAACGGCAATGGCACCTTTCAGACGCCGCAGTCGGTCACGGTCACCCCACCCGCCGGGTTCGGCACACTGAGCGGCAGCGTGCCCTATTTTGGACTCATCAGCGCCGACTTGCTCGGTAACGGGAAGAAGGACCTGGTGACTTCCGCGGGCATTGTTCTGACAGGCAACGGCGACGGAACATTTACTCAATCCTCGACGCTGGCATTTCCTACTCCGACAGCAACCTCCCAGTGGGGTCCGAATGTGATCGCCGCCGATTTCAACAAGGATGGCAAGCTCGATCTGGCGGTTGGTAATGGCGAATCAATTGCCGTTTACCTGGGCAACGGCGACGGCACTTTCGCAGCGGGCAACAGTTACGCATCGATTGGCAATACGGGCGTTCTCAGTGCGGCCGATTTGGACGGCGACGGCAACGTCGACATATACAGCGGGACAGCGCGTGCCGGATATTTCGGTGGCGATCACTTCGGAAGCAACCAGGCCTATGCGCTGATGGGCAATGGGGACGGCACATTCCAGGGAGCGCCGGGCCTGCCTTTCGTGTTCACCGGCACAAACCTCGCCGACTTGAATGGCGACAAGATCCTGGATGGCGTGGGCGTCAATGCGAACCCGAGTGCTTCGCAGGTTTCCATGACCTCCTACCTGGGAAGGGGCGACGGCACGTTTACCGCTGGACCCACGTTGCAAATATCGCCCGTCACGATTCAAGGGACTTCATACTCGTTCACGTCGCTGGATTCCTTCGGCCTGGGAAGCACAAGAGGCGACGGCAAGACAGACCTGGTCTATCTCCCGCGAGTCATTTTATGGGCCCGGCGGCGTGGCCGGCTATTTCCTCGCCACCGGCAACGGCGACGGCAGCTTCAACGCGCCGGTGTTTATCACTGCTCCCACGCTCGCCCCGTCGGGCGATTTCGACGATTACGAGATTTTGAGCAATCTGTTTGTGGCCGATGTGAACGGCGACGGCAAGGCGGATCTGATTTACAGCTATAGTGCCGCGGTCTATCAAACCAACACCTACGAGCAGGGGATCGCCATCCAACTGAGCAACGGAGACGGCACCTTCCAGGCGCCGCAGGTGATCCAGACCTATTCCAGCACCACGGCCCCGACGGGTCAACCGCCGCAAGTTGTCCAGATTGGCGATGCGACCGGAAGCGGGAAGCAGGATATCTTCACCGAAACAGGAGCAATTGATTCCGCAACGAACACATACGCGTACTCGCTTCAAATGTATCTGGGCAACGACGATGGCACCTTCGGTTCTGCATTGACTCCGGCGGTGGCGGACAACTTGAATCTTCCCCCCTCCGGCGAAGAAGTGGGGCAGATTGCAGTGGCTGACATGAACGGCGACGGAAAACCGGACCTGGTGACTCTGGGGACGGACAGCAATGGAGATTCCGAGCTTGCCATCTCTTTGGGGAACGGCGATGGGACGTTCCAGTCGCCCATCAAACTCGACTTTGCAGGCGGCGAAACCTTTGGATATGGCCTGGCGGTGGCGGACTTTAACGGCGACGGCAAGGTGGACGTTGAGGTGAACGGCTTCAATCCGCCATATGATACCGGAATCTTTCTCGGCAATGGGGATGGAACCGTACAGACCTTCACGCCATGCGGCGGAGTCGGCGCAACCATCGGAGGCAATCTACCTGCTTGTCTTCGGGCCTGCGCTGGCGGTGAACCTGAACGGCGGGACCGGTTTGCCCGATCTGATCGCGGGCGAGGCCGTGCTCATGAATCAAGCATCCACCACGCCAGCTTTGACGCCGACCACGACAACGCTCACCACCTCCGCAACCAGCATCGTCACGGGCCAAAGCGTGACCTTCACGGCAACAGTGACGGCCAGTTCGACGCCTTCGGGATCGGTGACGTTCTATGACGGCACCACGGCGCTGGCCACGACCGCGCTCAATTCGTCGGGGGTAGCGGTCTATTCCACTTCGAGCTTGAGCGTAGGTTCTCATTCGATCACGGCTGCGTATGCCGGCAATGCAACGTTGGCGAGCAGTACTTCGACGGCGGTGTCGGTTGCGGTGACGGTGACGGCGCCGGTGCTGACCGCAACCACGACATCGCTGACGGCGTCAACGAGCACGGTAAATGTTGGTGCGAGCGTGACGTTCAATGCGAGCGTGACACCGGCCTCGGGAACGGGCACGCCGACGGGAAGCGTCACTTTTATGGACGGCACGACGGCGCTGGCGATGATCAGTCTTTCGAGTGGCGCGGCCAGCTACTCGACGGGCGGTTTGGCAGTGGGAGCGCATTCGATCACTGCAGTGTACGGAGGGGATTCGAATGATTCGGGATCAACCTCGACTGCGGTGCCGGTGACGGTGCAGGCGCTGACCCCGAGCTTCCTGCTGAGCGCATCGCCGGGGAGCGGTTCGGTGACGGCAGCCTCTTCTGCGCAGACCACGATCACGGTGACGCCTGTGAATGGATTCAATTCGCAGGTGAGTTTTGCCTGCAGCGGTCAGTCGAACGGGGTGACGTGTGGCTTCAATCCGACGACGGTAACACCGAGCGGGAGCGCGGCCACGACGACGCTGACGATTGCAACGACAACGCAATCGGCGGCACTGGTGCGGCCGGAGGGCGGAGGTTTGCGGCGAGGCTTGCGGGGTGGAGCGACCATGGCATTTCTCGCGGCCGGGGCGTTGTGGCTCTTCCGGCGCAAAAAGGATCGCAGCTGGCTGGCGCTCGTGATCGTGGGCCTGGCAATGACGGCAGCCGGGTTGGGCGGATGCGGCGGAGGGTCAAGTTCCAGTTCGACAGGGTCCGGTACGGGGTCCCAGCCGCAATCGGCGAACTACACCATCACGGTGACGGCAACGGCGGGTTCGCAGTCGCAGACGGCCAGCTACACTCTGACGGTGACGCAATAGCTAAATCACTGCGGACGTTCGGCTAACAACGTCTCAAAAGGTGCGGGTTGTGTAGGACCAACGGAACCAGTCTTTACCAACTCATGCAGAACGACTGGTCTATTAAGAATCTACTGAACAACCAAGCTAAATGCTCCGTTTTCGCTAAGACTTCCGGCAGTTGCGGTCACCGTGATGGTGCTGGTTCCGGCTGGAGTCGTTGGATTACTGGCGCCGGATCCACTTCCGCTGCTGCTCCCGCCACCTCCGCAAGCTGAAACGACAAGGCCGAATGCGGCAAGCAACACGATCGCGCAGAACAGTTTCTTCCATCTGCGCCGCGCGCTGAAGATTCCGCCAAGTCCAAACAGAACGACCGCCAGCAAAGTCTTGCTTTCCAGCGGGCCGAACGGAGATGGAGCATGCAGCGGAGTCGTCGCCACATTCGTCGCGATCGTCAGTGTCGATGTTGCGGTGCTTCCGTTCGGTGTAACCGAGGACGGTGAAAAGCTGCATGTGCTGGCAGCGGGCAAGCCCGAGCAGGCAAAGCTGACTGTCTGGTTGAACCCGTTTTGCGGAGTCACGGTAATGGTTGTTGTTCCCGACTGGCCGGGGCTTACGCTCACCGACGTCGGACTGAAGCTGACGCTGAAGCTTGGACCAGTCACGGTTTGCGTCAGTGCCGCCGACGTCGATCCCGCAAAGTTCGCATCACCGCCATACACGGATGTGATCGAATGGGATCCTGTGCTGAGCGACGAGGTACTATACGTCGCCTGCGCACTCGCGGTCAGTGAGCCCGTTCCGAGCGCAATCGTCCCGTCCATGAAGGTCACCGTGCCCGTCGGCACCGTCATGTTTCCTGGCGGGCCTGCGACCATCGCAGTGAAGGTGACGGGCTGACCTTGGCCCGACGGATTCTGCGACGATGTCACCGTTGTCGTTGAACTCAGCTTGACCGCTGTGCCCACCACCTGGGTCACCACATTCGATGTCGATCCGCTGAAGTTCGAGTCTCCGCCGTATGCCGCAGTAATCGAATTTGAACCCGCGGGCAATTCAGACGTGCTGTACGTAGCCACTCCCGAACCGTTCAACGTCCCGCTGCCCAATGTTATGGTTCCATCGAAGAAACTTACCAAACCTGTAGGCTCCGTGGTGTTGCCTGAAGGCCCGGTCACCGTCGCCGTGAAGGTGACCGATTGTCCGACTGCCGAGGGATTCGGAGATGAGACAAGCACTGTTGTCGACGAGGGCGCTGTGCTCGGTATGCTCGCCCCCTCCATATATACCGGCTGCGGGTTTCCGGCGGCATTGTCGGAGAACTGCAGCGTCCCCGCTTCGTCGTTGTAGATTGTTGAAGGTTTGAATTGGACGTTTACAACACAACTCGCCCCCAACACGAGAGACGAGCCGCAGGTTGTGCTCTGCACGATGAAGTCCGCGCTGCTGCGGACGGCTTCCTGCGAAAAGGCGACTGCGGTATCTCCTGTGCTGGTTAAGGTGACCGTTTGCGCTGCGCTTGGGATGTTCTGCGGCTGGTTTCCGAAGTTGAGCGTGGCCGGAACAATGCGCAGTTGCGGGCCCGTGGCGCCGGTTCCCGTGAGGTTAACAATTTGTTGTGCGTCCAGAGCGTCATTGTCGGTGACGCTCAGCGTGCCAGTGAAGAACCCGGCAGATGGTGGCGTAAACGTTACCGTGACGTTGCAGCTAGCACCCGGTGCGAGTGAGGTGGGACAGTTGTTGGCAGACACCTCAAAGTTCGTGCTTGCGGCGATCGAGGAGATAGAAAGAGTACTCTGCCCCGCGTTTTCGAGCGTAGTGGTGAGCGGGGGGCTGGCAACGCCGATGGCGGAGTTGCCGAAGTTCAACGCAGTTTGCAGGAAGGCTCCAAGAGGCAGTGTCAGACCGGTGCCGTAGATGGGTAACTGAACGGGTCCTTGCGGGTCGTTACTTTGAATGGTGAGCGTCGTGTTTCTCGCGCCGGCCTGCGAGGGCGTAAAGACCACAGCAATTGTGCAAGTTTCCGTGTTGATGGTGAGCGGAAAGGTGGCGCAATAAGACTGCCCGTTGAGGCTGACCAGCGTGTAGTCGCTGAGGCCCGGTGTGATGGATGAGATGACGAGCGGCGCTCCGCAGATGCCGGCTCCGTTTGCGCACGGAATGGGCGGATAGTTGGAAATGGTAAAAAGCACGCTGGTGCTGCTTGAAGTCTCACCAACTTGCAGGGCGCCGAAGTTCATGGGATTAGGAAACTCAGTGACGGTCATCCCCGGCTGGGAATTGGTGACAGCGTCTCCCTGAAGAGAGACGGTGGGCAGCCCCGAGATCGCCGGGCTCGTGCCCACTATCATCGTCGCGGTGCGCAGGCCGCTCGCACCTGCAGCCGGATTGAAGGTCACGTCGGCGTAACACGTTGCGCCCGGAGCAATGGTCATTGGCAATGCGCCGGCTGTTGAGCAGCTCACCGAACTCAAAGAAAAGTCACTCGCATTCGATCCGGATATCGCGAGGCTCGTGACCTGAATTGTGTTTGCAGTCGGATTCTGCAGGTCGAGCACCGAGTAGGTGCTGGTGCCGATCGCCACGGGAAACGTTGGCGCCAAAGTGAGCGGCGAGATGTTGAGGGCGTTGGCTCCGGCAACCGTGCCGCTGATGTTGACGGTCTGCGGGCTATCTCCGGCATTGTCGGTAAACGTGAGAGTCGCGGTGCGCGTACCCGTAGCTGTCGAGGCGGGATTGAACGCCAGCTCCACTTGGCAGAGACTGCCCGGACCGACGGGACTGGTCAGGCAGTCGTGAAGGGATGGAGGGTTCAGCGTGAGCTGGAAGTCGGAAGCGTTTGGACCGCTCAGGCTGACGTTGCTGACAATCAGAGGGCTATCGCCGTTGCTGTCCACGTTCAAATAGAGGGCGGAACTGGCGGTGCCAGCGGCCTGTGATGCGAAGACAACCGGGTTGGGAGCCGCAGACATGGCTGCGCCAATTGCCGCTCCGCCTCCCAGGAGGATCATCTGTACGCCCTGCGGCGCGTTGTCGCTGATCACCAGCCCCGCGCTCCGGGACGTTGGATCGCAGGTGGGCAATTTGCAAGATGCCGGCGCCGGGCCGGGTGCAAATACGATCGTGATGGTGCAGGTGGCCCCTGCAGCCAGGGATGTCCCGCAGTTCGAAGAGACCAGGAAATCTGAGCTGTTGATGGAGTTGGAGGTGAATGCGAGGCCCAGCTCCATCGCTCCGGCGCCTGTATTCTGCAGCGTGAGCGCCTGC
This sequence comes from uncultured Acidobacteriaceae bacterium, assembly GCA_963782285.1. GTDB lineage: Bacteria > Acidobacteriota > Terriglobia > Terriglobales > Acidobacteriaceae > Telmatobacter. The sequence continues at coordinate 348,465 of CAWAJH010000002.1, read as the reverse complement.
GCTGGGCTCGCCGATCCGACTGCCGTGTCTCCAAAAGCCAAAGAATTCCCCGGAGTCAGGGACAAGATAGGTCCGCCGGAGGCGCTCCATTTCTCGAGGAATACCGGGCTGTAGGCTCCGGTATTGGTCGGATAAGTGCCGGGAGTGGATTGCGCGACTTCCGTGAATCCGAGGCCGTTGCTTCCGTAGAAGCCCGTGACATAAATGTTGTTCTGGCTGTCGATCGCGAGGTCGGACGATTGTCCATACGGCCCTGCCATATCGGTCGCGAAAGGAAGCTGCGTGCCGTCGCTGGACATCTCTGCAAGAAATGGGATCAGAGTCCCGTAATAAGACGACGCACCGGGCGATACGGGGAAATTACTCGACGAAGTGACTCCGGCAATCCACACATTCTCGTTCGAGTCGACGCCGATCGCTTCAGCCATATCCTGGGTGTTGCCCCCGAGATAGGTCAGGAATGAGAGCGTTCCCGTCGCTCCAAGTTTGCCCACAACGCCGGTGCCGCACGCGTTCGGCAATAGATAAGCAGCGAGCACACCCACCCAGCCGCAGGTATTGCCGAACGTGGAAGTATTGGCAGATTGATATGCCTGGGCTGTTACAGGCAAATGCGTGCCCGCAGTGGCCCCGGCGAAGTAGATGTTGCCCGAGGAATCGGTTGAAATGCTTGCGGGCCCAGTGTCGGCATCTGCCTGGATCAGCGTCAGAAATCCCGGGGTTAGGCTCGTGCCGGAAAGATTCAGCTTCGCGACAAAAGTCTCTGCCCCTGCGGCCGTCGCGCCTCCCGCGGGTGCGTAAGTCTGCGTCACGGCGCCGACGCTGCTCGACAAAGCCGACTGCGTGGCGCCGGCTACAACGATGTTCCCGCTGGGATCGAATGCCAGCCCTCCTATCCAGCCATTTCCCATTCCGCCCAGGTACGTGCCGTAGCGGATCGAGCCCGCGGCCGGATCGAGCCCCACGAGGAATCCGTTGAAACAAGGGCTGCTGCCGCATGTTCCCCCCGCGAACGCCGTCTGCAGGGTGTTCGGGGCAGGAGTGAAGCTGGATGCATTGGTGGCGCCCACCACATCCAGGTCGCCGCTCACAGGATTCAGCTTCACCTGATCCGCGCCTGTGGCACCACTTCCACCGATCAGGCTGGAGAACACGAGCTGCGAACCGTCCGAGCTCAGCTTCAGGATGAAACCGACAGGGCAATTGAACGGGCTCGGCACCAGGCTGCATGGGCCCGGTGCCGACGGCCCGATGTTGGAGACGACCGGGAAGTCGGCCGACGCAGTCAATCCGGCGACGAAGACATCGCCCGTGCCGTCAATCGCGAGGTGAGACCCGGTGCTATAGCCGCCGGCGCCGCCAATGTAGTCGGAATAGATCAGCGTCGATGCGGTGGGATCCAACTTCAACACGAAGGCGTCCTGGCAGTTGTTGGCCGACGGATTCGTGTGAATCGTCTGGAAATTCCCCGTGGTGGAAGGAAAATCCGCAGAACAGGTGTGACCGGTGAGATAGGCGTCTCCTTCGGCATCCACGGCAAGGCCCATCCCCCAATTGCCATTCGAGCCTCCGAGCCAGACGGCGTAATCCAGGATCGGATCGATGATCAGTTTCTGCCGATGGTCGTACTTTCCGACCGCAATGGTCAGCATTTTTCCTCGCACCAGTCGGAACTTGCTTGCCACAGGTACGCGTGCGCCATTGGCTTGCTGATACGCAACCGGCCGCAATAACGTCACATCTCCGGCGTCAGTCGTCAGGACGGCGTTGCCGGCTTCATCCAGGCGGACCGATTGCGCTCCCACCTCCAAAAGTCGAATTGCTTTCGGATCTCCGTCCGGTGCAACCGTGAAGTCATATTCCAGTTGTTCCCGGTTTCCATAGAACACGACGTCGATGCCGGGATAAGCTCCCGCAATTTTCACGCGGTTGAAATGTGGAATGCTCCTGCGCCACTGCGACTGATCTCTGCCGATGAAGTAATTGCTGCTGCCCGGCTGCTCATCAATGCCAGCCACTGCGGCATTCGGGTTCGCGTCTGCCAGCCGCAATTCCAGTTGGCCCACCGCCTCCGATGCCGGTGTAATCGGATTTTCCTGCTGGTTCGCACTCCCTTCGATGGCCGCGGAGCCATGGAGCGAAAGGGTGAGCGCCTTTGCCGAGATACCCAGGGCATACGACGGCCCGTGCGCGACAAAGGCGTACTGCGGCGGCGCCTGGCCCCGATTGCTCTCGAAGTCCAGCGGCATGGTCATGAACCGATCGACGGGTCTCGCCGTTCCGGCTTGCGTCTTTCGGGAAGCGGCGTGAGCGGTGTTCAATGTCTTGGATCGAAGTGAAACCGTCTTGGCTGTATTGATGCCCGGCAGCGCTTGCGCGTTCTGCCCATACGCTGGAACGGGATTAGCGATCGGATTGACCTGCGCCCCGGCAATCAGCAGAGTGCAAATCCAAACTGCTCTCATCAAAACCTCCCCGTTCCTGGACCAACGTGCATTGAGGCGAGCCACTTTCGAGGAGAGGCATCGCCCTCAGATGCATGGGAGTCATGCGTTCTCGTTGGGCCGGTTTCTCGCGCAAAAAGAGGTAACGCGAGGCAGGAAATCGCGCAATCATCCCGCTCGATCAGGCGCCGAATACTTGATTCACTTGCAATATGGGGGGAAGGACGATGATACCGGAGATCAAATGTTAGGTGAATCCTAGCCTTGATCCACCGGCAGTGTCAATCGAAAACGTGGTTAAAGTCTTTGCGGCCCATGACAGGTTGAGTTGGACTCAGAGGCGTCACCGAGATCTCTCTGGGAGGCATCAAACCGAATCTCTGAGCGGAGATGGGTGTATTGGCCATGATCGAAATAGTCTTCATCTCCAACTGCAGATCCTGACCAAACTGGATGACGACAATTCGTTTAGGGAAATAAGATATGCCAGTTTCGCCCCTCACTCGCGCGATTTTCTGCCAGTCATCATATTGGATCTGGGCGACGGTGCTTCCCGCGGCATCGTTCATCATGAACGAAGTGACGAAATTAGCAACCAAGCGAATGCTAGAAAAACGCACCCATGGCAACGCAACCTCGTTTCAATCGGCCAATATTGGAGCGATGGCAGCCACATGGTTTAGTGGTATCGCTGCCTGGCCGCAACACGAATGTATTATCTGCTTTGTATTTGGCCCGACAAGAAATTCGGCCTGTGCCACTCCTCCTTCGGCCGCCACGACCCTTGGACTTTGGTGATGCTCATCGCGTAAACTCCGGTCGACAGGTGGTGTATGTTACCGAGCTACCATTTCTCTTATCTCGTCGGCGTACTCATTTTTTGGGTAGCCTGGGTCGCATGCTCCATTTTCGGAAAGACGTACCGAGCAGAGATCCGCTGGGGAACCCTCATCGCTGCTCCCCTGGCGCTCACCAGTCTTCTGTTTGTTCCTCAGTATTGGACGCCCCCGTCGCTGTTCAACCTTGACAAGAGAGTCCGAGTGGGAATCGAAGATTTTCTTTGGGCCGCGGCGGTTGGTGGTATTGCTTCTGTTGTGGGTGAGATCTTTCTGAAGGAAAAGCTTGGAGCGATGCGACAGTCGCGGCACAAACGCCACTACGCACCGTTTCTCCTTGTCGTCCTCGTTTTTATCGGGCTGGAGTTTTGGCATCCGGGCAAGACGATGAACAACATGATTATTTCCTTCGCGGTAGGTGCTCTTGTCCTTGGCTACGTCCGGCGTGACCTGATCCCGTTGATGCTCACCAGTGCCCTGAGTTTTACGATTTTGTATTTTGCCTTGTTCCTGTGCCTCCTCGTCTTGTACCCGCAATTCGTTCAACGCTACTACAACCTCAGTAATCTTCTCGGGATCTATGTGATTGGAGTGCCCATTGAGGAGCTTCTGTTTGCCGCAACGGGAGGCGCAATCTGGAGCGTCGCTTACGAGTACGTGCATGGATATCGTCTTGAGGTTGCGGGACGTATCTGACCGCGGCCCTGCTACGGGGAAACTTAATGCATTTCCCTGCAGTTGCGAGTTACCAGGCTTTCTAAGCCGCGACGCCCTTGTACCGCTGGTGACCGTAGGAACATGAGTGGTGATAGCGACCTTATGTGCATTCAAGATGTTTTCACACCAAGATGCTTGCTATTCATCTGCATGGCTCCCCTGGGCGCCCAATGTATACGTAAAAATCGCATTTCCCGCATTGATGGTTACATACTGTTTTCCGTCCACCATATAGGAAATCGGACTGGACCTGATCGACCCACCGACCGTAGACCTCCACAGGAGCGCTCCCGTTCGCGCATCGAGAGCATAGAAATAACCCTCGTTGCCACCACTGAAAAGAACATTGGTCGCGGTCGTCAATATCCCGGCGTTGGTCACCTTGGACATCGGAAACTCCCATTTCCTGTCGCCGGTTTCCGGATCAATTGCCCGGACTGCGCCATAACCCTCCTCTTTCGTTTTGAAATCCTGGTCTCCCGCGCTTGGGGCGGTCATCTTTAATGGTGCTCCGCCGGTGTACCACTGACCGGGAACATATTCAATCTTGCTCTTTACGTAAAGCGACGATGTGTTTTCCCAAGTAGGAACATAGAAGAGTCCGGTTTGCGGACTATAGGACGGCGAGTAGTAGTTCGTACCACCTTGATTGCCAGGCATAATCAGCGTGCCCTGGGTCGTTGGCAATTTGCCGGGGACAAGATGAGGCCGTCCATTCGAATCGAGTCCATCTGCCCAGTTGACCTTAACAAACGGCTTACCGAGCAGGAATTGACCAGTGACTCGATCGAGAACATAAAAGAAGCCATTTCGATTCGCCCATAGCATCACCTTTTTTGGCTTCCCATCCCACTCGATGTTTGCCAGTACGGGGATCTGAACTGAATCGTAGTCAAACTCGTTGTGCGGTGAAAACTGGAAGTACCACTTGAGCTTTCCTGTGTCTGCATCCAGGGCTACGACCGAACAGCTATAAAGGTTATCGCCTGGCCGAATGTCGCCGTTCCAGTCGGGGCTTGGATTGCCTACTCCCCAAAATATGAGGTTCGTTTCAGGGTCGTAGGATCCGGTTAGCCAGCCCGACCCACCACCCAACTTCCATGAATCTCCACCCCAGGTTTCGTGGCCGGGCTCACCCGGTCCCGGGATTGTATTGAAACGCCATTCTTCCTTACCGGTCTTCGCATTGAATGCTGAAATATAGCCTCGGATGCCATATTCTCCGCCGGCTGAGGACACAATGACTTTGTCTTTCACGACGAGGGGAGCAAGTGTATAGGAATACCCCTGATCGAACGAAGGAACGCCCTCGGGCTGAGTTGACCAGAGCAGATGACCAGTTTTGGCATCGATGGCCAAAAGCCTCTGATCAAGAGTTCCCATATACAGGGTGTCGCCCAAGATGGCCAGGCCGCGATTCACCCAGCCACAACACGCACGCGAATTGGGCGATGGATCATAGTCATAAGTCCAATAGACCCTTCCGGTCCTGGCGTCCAGGGCGACGGCAGTGTCCGGAGGCTGCACCGTATACATCACCCCGTCCACCACCAACGGTGTGGCTTCGAACGATTCGAGCGATTTGTTTTGCCATACCCAGGCAAGCGACAGGTCTTTTACGTTTTCCGGAGTGATCTGGCTCAACGTGCTGTATCGCTGGCTCATATAGGTTCCGGAGTAAGTGAGCCAATTCTGCGGTTCTTTTGCGGCGTTGAGCAAATCATCCGGAGTCACCTGGGCCCATAACTGAACGCTCACGCCGGTTACGAACCACACCGACAGAACCTTTAACAGTTTCGTCATTGGATTGGGACACCTTTCTGCTGTTTCAGATAAGTGACAAGATCGGAGACATCCTGGTTGCTCAACTTACCCTGATAAGACGGCATAATGGTGGACTTATCTTCGATGGTGACCTGTTTGAGGTCTGCCCGGCTAAAGGAAAGCAAAGTCTCCGACGGATCCATGAGAAGAACGGTAAAAGTATCCTGATTCATCAGCTTCCCGCTGATCGTGCGCCCGCTTTGGGTGACGACCGTTACGAAGCGATTTTCCGGCCGGATGTCTTTCGTCGGATCCAGGAGTTTGCGCTCCAATATGACGCTGCGGCGGAGATTGCCGATGTCTGTGAGGTCGGGGCCGAGCCGGGAGCCCACATCTCCGATGCGGTGACACTCTGCGCAGCCAAGGTTCTGGTATAGAACTCTCCCCTGATCGGGATTCCCATTCGTGATGGTATTGTCGGCGTTATCGGCAGCCATTTGGTGCAGATAGCTAACAACGGCCCCCGCCGAGGCTTCCGACATATTGTTCGCGGGCATGCCGCTTCCTGGAATGCCATTGCGGATGATATGGATCAGGTCTTGATCGGTCTTTGCGAAATGAAATGTCCCGTGTCCCAGGTCCACGCCCGCAACCTGATTTCCCTCTTGCCCGTGACAGATGGCGCATATGCTGTTGAAGAGCTCAGAGCCCGCCGCAATGTCGTGAGGATCGGGATCTCGGTTTCTTGCCTGCCCGGAAAGCGGAGCGAGAGGCCAGACCGTCAAAGCCGCGGATAGGATGTAGAGGAAAATCCGCGTTCGTTTCGCGGTTGAAAGATATCGATACCGACATCGACTCGTCCTCAACGTCGATGTTATGGAGAGGGCCTCGTTTTCTCTCGGGCCTTGACTGGAGCTTCTCGTTTGGGGGCCGTGAGCGAGTCTGTCTCGCCATCGTGGTCGGTGTAGTGGAGAGGGGGTGGCGCTCATTGCTTTCCGCTTTCTGGTACTGCTGGGATGCTTTGGCTTGTCGGGCCGCCAAAGCAGGATTCGATCTCATGGCCGGGAGTTCGGTTGCTTAGTGCTCGAGTCGATCCACCTGGGTTCGGTCAGCACGCGAGGCACTTTCAGCGACCAGAAAACCTCACCATTGAAACAAACTCATTCGCCGGTTCGAAGTGAACTTTTTCAGTTTCGATGGGTCAATGCGCCCGGAAAACAGGACCAGACACGGCTGGGCTCCTCCGGCCGCAGCCGCATGGGATTGCCAATGTTGAGCCAAGATCCGCCCCGCGGTTCCTGCTTCTGGGAAGCCATCGTCTGAAGTTTCCTTGCTGAGTCCAAAGCGGCACCAGTGTACGCCCTTCCTGGCTGTTCTTGGAATTGGAAAATGTCTTTTGATACCGGCGCCCCCGGTGTCTGGTGGTCCGCCCCGACAGCTTTCGGCCTGTGAGATTTGCGGGCGAACCGGAAGTTGCACCATTCTCGGTAAGGGAAGGTTGGCCGACGAACCGGGCCCAAACAAGATCTGCATGGCATCAGCACGTGCTCGCGTGACAATACACTGAACCCACCCACATCAAGGTCGTGGGATGCGGCATGAATATGTTCGCTTCAACTGCGTGCGCGATTTGACGGCGAGTGAGGGGGACAGCGTAGGATTTCTTCGAGCGCTATGGATGAACCGACTATCGAGCCAATCGACCTAAGCCGATCGCAGGTTTTTCGCCTCGCTGATCTGCCAGTGCATAAGAGCCCGAATGGCAGCGAAAGCTGGACTGTCGTGCATGGCCGGGTTCCGACGGGTGAGCAGATTGCCTTGCATGTCGATGCAGCCGGCGGGCACCGTTCCGAATCCACCGCACCGCATCGGGCAAAGCGGGATCATCTGCCTGGAAGAGGGCAAGCTCGATTTTCGACATGATGGCATGACAGAGAGGGCGGCGGCTGGCGATGTGCTTTTCGTTGCCAAAGGAACAATGCACGGGGTGCGCAATGCAGGTGATTGCCCGACGGCGTACTTTGTGCTCGCTATCGGCGGAGATGTAAATCCAGACAAAGTAAAGGAGAAGGTTGGATGGGAGCAATGAACCGCAGAGACCTTTGCCTTAGCGCCGGCGCATTTGCCGCGCTGGGCTTGCTCGCTGAAGCGCAGTCACAGGGCGCACCCGCAAACACCATCGACATGACGAAGTCGCGCGTCTTTCACTTCGATCGGATGACCGTGGAGCAGCACGCGAACGGCGGCTGGGGGCGGCCGGTGATGCACGGAACTCTGCCCACAGGGGAGTTCGTTGAGGTGCACGAGACGATGCTGCCACCCGGCCAGATGCCCCACCCGCCGCACAAACACCGGAATACGGAGTTCGTCCTGATGCGTGAGGGTCATGCGGAGTATTGGGGTGAAGACGGCAAACACGTGCCGATGGGGCCTGGTGACATTGCTTACAGCGCGTCAAACCAGCTACACGGCCTGAAGAACACCGGCGCCGTAAACGCGTCCTACTTCATCGTGTCAGTCAGCCACGGCCAAATGTAGTTTGCGTGGGTGGCGAGGCGATGTTCGCTTACGCCTGTCAGCCGATTGCGATTAATGATCTCGCGCACGCCTTTCGTTTGCGCGACCGCGTCGAAAACATTCCGTCTCAACTGCATGCTGGGCAGGTGGCCTTGGAGAGTTGCGACTCCATATTAACTCTCGATTATCAATGGAATCAGAAACTTGGGAAAAGTCATGGCGGAGAGAGTGGGATTCGAACCCACGTTAGAGTTTCCCCTAAACACGCTTTCCAAGCGTGCGCCTTCAGCCACTCGGCCATCTCTCCGTAGGGCAGGTTGACTCTTTGAGTTTAACATTCTTGCGGCTCTCAATACCTGCGATCCGCCGCACCGCCACATTCCCGCCAGCGACGCTAATCTCGACGCCAATGAAAGCGTATACAGCCGGCCCCGCCTGATTTATAGTGCGTGTTGCCCGCGGCTCGCGGATTGGCTGCCTCTGCAGTGAACCGTTCATCGGAAAGAGGCCTCTTATGTCTGGTATCTCTCGTCGCGATCTGCTTTCTTCAGGATTGGCGCTGTCCGCTTCCTCTCTCGTCGCCCGCTCGGCTTGGGCGCGCACTGCCGCCTTACTTGCAGATACGTCCGGCTCCGGCGCCGACACCTCCGCTGTTGCGCCGCGCGAGCAACTGCTCTTCGACTTTGGCTGGAAGTTCCAGTTTGGCAATGGGATCGATCCGGCCAAAGATCTCGGCTTTCGGCAAGAATCGAGGAAGTCTTCGCCAAGACCGGCGACTTCAAGTTTGCGCAAAGCTGGGTTACGACGATTCGAAATGGCGCGCACTGAATCTGCCGCACGACTGGGCGTCGAGTTGCCCTTCGTCTGGGACGACACGCTGGCATCGCACGGATTCAAGCCGCTGGGCCGCCGCTATCCCGAGACCAGCGTGGGATGGTACCGCCGCGAATTCGATATTCCCGCCAGCGACGCAGGCCGCCGCATCGCCGTCGAGTTCGACGGCGCATTCCGCGATGCCCTGGTCTTCGTCAACGGCTGCTTCTCGGCCGCAACGACAGCGGCTACGCTCCCTTCCGATACGACATCACCGATTTTCTCGCCGTCGGCGCCAAGAACTGCATCGTCGCCCGCGTGGACTGCGAGCTTTGGCGACGGCTGGTTCTACGAGGGCGCCGGAATTTATCGCCACGTCTGGCTCACCAAGACCGATGCGCTGCACCTGGGCCGGTGGGAGAGCTACGTGCGCGCCGTCGCTGAAAGGCGATTCCGCTTCGCTGGAACTGGCGAACCGTCGTCGCAGAACGACGGCAAGCAAGCCTGAAAACGCAACGGTCTCGTGGCAGATTCTCGATCCCGACGGCAAGACCGTCGCCACCGCCGAAGCGCCCGCGCAGCCCGTCGGCCGCCGACACCGCCTGCAAACTTCATCGCAACCGCGCAGCTCTGCGAATCCGGCGCTGTGGTCGGTCGAGTCGCCGAGCCTCTACACCGCCGTCGTCACCGTCAAGACCGACGGCAAGCCGCGCGATGCCGAGCGCATCACCTTCGGCGTGCGCACCGTGCACTTCGATGCCGAATCATGGCTTCTCGCTCAACGGTCAGCCGATGAAGATCCAGGGCACCTGCAACCATCAGGATCACGCCGGAGTGGGCGCTGCGTTGCCCGACCGCCTGCAGTCCTTCCGCATCGGCGTGCTCAAGGAGATGGGCTGCAATGCCGTGCGCACCTCGCACAACATGCCCACGCCCGAGCTGGTTGAGGCCTGCGACCGCATGGGCATGATGATGATGTGCGAGACGCGGCAGATGAGCTCGAGCCCGGAAGGCATGGCGCAGCTTGAAGTCATGATCAAGCGCTACCGCAACTCGCCGTCGATCATCATCTGGTCCATCGGCAACGAGGAGTGGCTTCTGCAGACCGAAATGGCCGAAGAAGGCGCGAAGATCGCGGCGACCATGGTGCGAGCGCTGCCACGAACTCGACCCCACGCGCGTGGTCTCCGCCGCGGTCAACGGCGACAACGAGAAAGGCGTTTCGCACGCGCTCGACATCGTCGGCTTCAACTACCAGCTCAAGTTTCCCGATGGCTTCCACAAGGAGCATCCCGGACAAGGCCGATCTACGGATCGGAGACGGCCAGCACGATTTCGCAGCGCGGCGTGTATCAAACCGATCCGCTGCGCAATACGCTCAGCGCCTACGACGTGAACCACACCAGTTGGAGCGAGCTCGCCGAGGAGTGGTGGACCTTCTACGCCACGCGCGAGTGGGAGGCGGGCGGATTTGCGTGGACCGGCTTCGACTATCGCGGCGAGCCAACGCCATACGGATGGCCGTCGATCAACTCGCAATTTCGGCATCGTCGATACGTGCGGATTTCCCAAGGACAATTTCTTCTACTACAAGGCGTGGTGGCGCAAGGAGCCGGTGCTGCACCTGTTTCCGCACTGGAACTGGGAGGGCAGGGAAGGCGAGGAGATTCCCGTCTGGGTGCACTCCAATCTCGATGAGGTCGAGCTGTTCTTGAACGGCAAGAGTCTCGGCCGCCAGAAGGTCCCGCGCTTCTGCCACGTCGAGTGGAAGGTTCGCTACGAGCCGGGCGCGATCGAGGCGCACGGATGGAAGGACGGCAAGCTCGTGCTCACCGAAAAACGCGAAACCACCGGCCCGGTTGCTTCGCTGCGGCTCACGGCCGACCGCAGCACCATCGACGCCGACGGCGAAGATGTCGCCGTTCTCACAGTCGACGCGCTCGACAGCGCCGGCCGCGCAGTTCCGACGGCGTCAAACATGATCCGATTCAAAGTTACGGGCGAAGGCGCGCTCATCGGCGTCGGCAATGGCGATCCCAACTGCCAGGAAAGCGACAAGGAGCCGCGCCGTTCGCTCTTCAACGGACTCGCGCAGGCCATTCTGCAATCGACAAAAACGCCGGGCACGATCGAGATCGAGGCTTCCGTCATGGGGCGGGTCACGCCGGCCAAACTCTCGATTACGACCAGGCAGGTGCAGCTCAGGCCTCAGATCTGAGCTGTCTCGGCGTCAATGCTTTCCCGTGTAGTCCACGAAATACTCGGGAAATTCCTTCTTGAGCGCTTCGATCTTGGGCCGGTCGCACACCAGAATGTACGGATTGCCAGGATTGTGCAGCGCGTAGTCCTGGTGATAGTCCTCGGCGCGATAGAAGCCCTTCAGCGGCGACAGTCCGGTGACGATGGGCCGCGCAAACACGTGCGCCGCGTCGAGCTGCGCGATATACGCCTGCGCAACTCGCTTCTGGTCGTCGTTCGCATAAAAAATAGCCGAACGGTACGACGGCCCCACGTCAGGACCCTGCCGGTTCAATTGCGTCGGATCGTGCGCTACCGAAAAGAAGATGCGCAGCAACTGGCCGTAGGTGATTTTCGACGGGTCGTAGACCACTTCGACGGACTCGGCATGTCCCGTGGTCTCGGTGGTCACCTGGTCGTAGGTGGCTGTTGAAGCTGAGCCGCCGCTATAGCCAACTGTCGTATCCACTACGCCCTTCACGCGCTCAAACACAGCCTGCGTGCCCCAGAAGCATCCTCCCGCGAACACGGCCTTCGCCGTGCCGGGGGTGCTGGCCATTGCATCGTCAGTAACCGCCACGGGAATGGGCCCGCCTCCCGCAGCCTTCGTCGAATTCGTAAACAGAAACGCCACAATTCCTCCCACGAGTAGAACCGCCGCAACCCACCGTGCCATCACCCGGCCTCCAGTCCACATTTGTTAGATCGTAGAATGTGGGGCCGGTTACAGAGAATCGAGCGGCAGGAGGGAGACGTTGAGGATGACCGGTTTCGAGCCGAAAGGCAAAACCGAGGTTCCGTATAATTAAAGCGAATCATAAAAAGCGGATTCCAGTAAGGAAAGAGAGTTTTGAAATGTATAAAGTCGTTTTGCTTCGTCATGGAGAGAGCATCTGGAATAAGGAAAACCTGTTTACCGGCTGGACGGATGTTGACCTGTCGGAAAAGGGAAGAGAAGAGGCCACGCAGGCCGGCCGAGTGCTGAAGGAGCAGGGATATTCGTTCGACATCGCCTACACCTCGGTGCTGAAGCGCGCGATTCGCACTTGTGGATCGCGCTGGACCAGATGGATCTGATGTGGATTCCCGTGGAGCGTGACTGGCGGCTGAACGAACGGCATTACGGGGCGCTGCAAGGGCCTGAATAAGGCTGAGACGGCAGCGAAGTACGGCGAGGAGCAGGTGAAAATCTGGCGCCGCAGCTACGATATTCCGCCCGCCGGCGCTGGAAGAACCGATCCGCGTTATCCGGGGAACGATCCGCGCTATCACAGCCTTTCAAAGCAGCAACTTCCCCTGACCGAATGCCTCAAGGACACGGTCGAGCGCTTTCTGCCCTGCTGGCACGACGTGATCGCTCCCAGCATCAAGTCAGGGAAGCGGGTCCTGATTGCGGCCCATGGCAACAGCCTGCGCGCGCTGGTGAAATATCTTGAAGATGTTCCGGACGAGGAGATTGTCGATCTCAACATTCCTACAGGCGTGCCGCATGGTGCAGGAACTCGACGACGACCTGAAATCAATTCGTCATTATTATCTGGGAGACGCGGCGCAGATCGAGCAGGCAGTGAACAAAGCTGCGAGCACGGGCGGAGCGAGTCGCTAAGTTTTGGGCGGCTTCATGAAGAGCGTGCGAAGGCAGGCTTGCTCACCAGCGCGATGGCATTGTTGGCCGTGTCAGGTTATTGCGCTGAACCCTGAGTTGACGAGGCGCCCTGCGTTGAGCTGATTGTGCGTCTCGCCGGATGCTCCGTCCTGCCGGCAGACCTGCGCCGTGGCCTCCGAGGCTTGGTCGCGGCTGCGCGAGCCAGGCGCCGCGTCGTGGCAACTCGTCTTTGGGGGGCGTCCGGCAGCGGCGGCAAACCAGCCAGCGCGAGCAATCCGTTCGTCGACGCATGGAACAACCCAAATCCCTCGGTGGCTGCGTGCGGAGGTCCGTCCGTAGCCGCCACAAACAAAGCTGTGTCGCTCGCCGGGTGAATCGCGATATACGTTGTGAACCCTGCTCCGCCTCCGGTCTTCTGGATGATGTGATACACAGCGTCATTCGCGCCTAGATGCAACCATCCCAAACCGATGCCCGCGGGCCTGCCTGCGTGATCGAGTCCGTGGGTGAGTTTCAGGCTTGAGGCCGGGATGTAAACTGCGAGAGCCGCATCAGGCTGTGCCGGCGATGAAGCTGTGCCGGGCCCCACAAGATACCGCAGCCACTTGGCCATATCGGCCGGCGTCGAGTAAAGCCCGCTGCTGCCCTCGGTGCCTTCCGTCACGGTGCACGGGCCATCGAGGTATGCGCTTTGCATCAACCGCGCGCACTGCGCCGCCGTGGGGTAGAACGTGGTCTCCCACATATTCAGAGGCTTGAGCGTGCGCGACCACAGAAGCGTGGCGTACGGCATGTGGGCTGCGTCCGCCAGCGCATCGCTCAGAAAGTCGAACCCGACGTTCGAATAGAATGCTTCCGTTCCCGGTGTGAACTTCAACTCCGCATGCGAAAGCCACTGCCAGCGCGTTTCAAAGTCGGGATAGGTGAAATGCGGCGTGTGCCGCGGAGCGGTTCCAATCTCGCGATCCAGGCCCGCAGTGTGCGTCGCTAAGTCAAGCAACGTAATCGGGCCGCCTTTCTCCGGAACCACGGTGCCCGCAAGCGCATATTTCTGCAGCGGATCGTCCAGATGCACCGTGCCGTCGGCCACCAGCTTCGCAAGCACGTCCGTCGTAAAAATTTTTGTGAGCGAACAAATGCGGATTACCGAATCTTCATTGGGGGCGGTATGCGAGCCCGGCGCGGTTTCTCCGTAACCGTGAATGAAGACCTCGCCGCCGCGAACCACTACAAGCACCAGCCCCGTTGCGCCTGAGTTCGTGTAGAGATCCGCGCCCAGCGCCTCGGCGTTTTTCGAATCCTGCAAATCGAGTTGCGGTGCCGTCTGTGCAGCAACAGGCACAAGACCAAGCAAGAGCAGGGAAGCAGCAAGAAAACGCATTGAGTTTAGTGTAGGGCCCCAGGTTCCGTCTTTGGAACCTGAGGCCCGAGAAGGCCATTGCGAGCGAGCAGCGAGCGTACGCCCAGCATATGGCCGGACCACACTTTCTGCAGAAAGGCAGCCGTCCCTTCGAGCTTCTTCGATGGCACTACGGTCCGTTCTTCAGTGACCGTGAACGGAGCGAGGCCGGCACAACCTTTGCCGCGTGGTCGAGATCGGATGCGCTCGGACGATGACTCTACGCCAAATGCGATTCACCTCAGGACAGTGGTAGACTTTCTGCGAACTGGTCGGAGCGTGTCATGAGGCGCATTTGCCTACTGACAATGTTTATCCCCATCCTAGGCTGCGCACACCTCGCGCCGTCGCGGTCGCCTCTCGCCGCGGCCGCTCCCGCCGCACGGCTCGTATCGCCCTGGGACCGCGTCCCCGTCGCACTCACCCAGGCTCCGTACGACTGTGCGGCTTCGCCGCTGGTCGCGCCGGATATCACGATCACGAAAGCGCTTGGCAAGAGCAATCTTTCCCCTGCGGTCAAGCAGGCCGTCTATCCGGAATCCGACGCCGCCCTGCGCGACCTCGCCGCCTTTACCGTAGCCGCCGCGGATGCTTTCCGCGACACTGGAAGCCAGGCCGCCGCGCGCTGCACCGTCTCGCTCCTCGCCCAAGCTGCGGCGGACCATGCCATGGCTGGCTACATGGCATCAAGCGATGCCGTGCAGGAGCAGAACATGACCCTCTGCTCCATCGCGATTGCCTACCTGAAGGTTCGCGGTTCCGGGAGCGTCTCGCCGGAAGAACATTCCCTTATCAGTGCTTGGTTCGAAGATATTGCTCAGCAGGAGCGCGCGCGCATCGAAACCCCTCCCTGCGCCCAGAACATCTGTGTTGCTCACGGACACCACGGAATCGGAGTCGTGATGGCGGTGGCAGCCGTAGCTATCGCCAACAACGATCGATCGCTCTTCGCCTGGTCGCTCGGCCAGTACCGTGCCGCGATCGATCAGATAGACAGTCGCGGCATGCTCCATTACGACACCACGGCCAGTACGCGCTCAAGTTCAACCTCCTCAGCGCTGCCTGCCTGACTCAGATCGCAGAGTTTGGCGAGACCAACGGCTTCCCGACGTACGCCTATGACCATGGCCGCATCGCTCTGCTCATCCACACTGTCTCGCGCGGGCTGATTGACTCGGGCCCATTCTCCAGCGTCACCGGCACGACACAGCGCGTCTCCTCCACGATCGAGCCATGGGAGATTACCTGGGCCGCCGCCTACAATCGCCGCTTCCCCGACCCCGTGCTCACTGGACTACTCGAGCAGGTGGGTAAGACGGGCGCAGACATGTGGGGCGGCGAGCCGCTCGCCAGCGCAATGCCTTGATCCGGCCTAACCCGGCTGGCTGCAAATAGGAAAATCCCGATGAATGAGAAGCGGAATTCTGCTTGGCTTGATTTGGGTGATGCGCGGTATGCGATCGATCCATCAAGAAGTGAGTGCAGCGCAAAAGCAACCGCAGATCCTTCGGCTCCGCAGGGCGCTTACGCGCCCTGCACAGCTTGATGACAACCACTGGGTAAATCGGGCACTGCGTACAAGCAAGCAGCGCGTTAGTCGCCGTAGTTCAAGCTCTCCAGCCCCAGATAGACCGCGCCGGAGCCCAGCTCCTCTTCAATGCGCAGCAACTGGTTGTACTTGGCGATGCGGTCGGTGCGGCTCACCGAGCCGGTCTTGATCTGGCCCACGCCGGTGGCCACGGCCAGGTCGGCGATGAAGGTGTCTTCGGTCTCGCCCGAGCGATGCGAAATGACCGAGGTGTAGCCGTAGCGGCGGCCCAGCTCGATCGCTTCCAGCGTCTCGGTCACCGTGCCGATCTGGTTGACCTTGATCAGGATCGAGTTGGCCACGCCCTCTTCGATGCCGCGCTGCAGGCGCTTGACGTTGGTGACGAAGATGTCGTCGCCGACCAGCTGAATGCGGCTGCCCAGCTTGTCGGTGAGGATGCGCCAGCCCTCCCAGTCGTCCTCGGCCAGGCCGTCTTCGAGCGAGACGATGGGATATTGGCGGATCCAGTTGTCGTAGAAGCTCACCATCTCCTCGCTGGTCAGCTCGCGCTTGTCGCTCTTCTTGAAGACGTACTTCTTCTTTTCCTTGTCGTAGAACTCGCTCGACGCCGGATCGAGCGCGATGGCAATCTGCTCGCCGGGCTTGTAGCCGGCCGCTTCGATGGCTTCGAGAATCAGCTCGATGGCTTCGGCTGTTCGACTTGAGCGAAGGCGCGAATCCGCCCTCGTCGCCGACGGCGGTGTTGTAGCCCTTCTTCTTGAGCACGCCCTTCAGCGTGTGGAAGGTCTCCGCCGCCCAGCGCAGCGCCTCGCTGAAGCGCTCCGCGCCCACGGGCATGATCATGAACTCCTGAAAGTCGACGTTCGAGTCGGCATGCGCGCCGCCGTTCAGCACGTTGAGCATCGGCGTGGGCAGCACGCTGGCATTCACGCCGCCGAGGTAGCGATAGAGCGGAATCTTCGAGCGTCTGCGCCACGGCGCGCGCCGCGGCCATGGAGACGGCCAGAATGGCATTCGCGCCCAGCTTGCTCTTGTTCGGCGTGCCGTCGAGCGCGATCATCGATCTGATCGATCAGCCGCTGGTTGGCGGCGTCCATGCCTTCCAGTTCCGGCGCAATCACCGTCTCCACGTTGGCCACGGCCTGCAGCACGCCTTTGCCCAGGTAGTGGCTCTTGTCGCCGTCGCGCAGCTCCACGGCCTCATGCTCGCCGGTCGAAGCGCCCGAAGGCACAATGGCGCGGCCCATCGCGCCGCTTTCCAGAATCACGTCCGCTTCCACGGTCGGATTGCCGCGCGAGTCCAGGACTTCGCGGGCACGTATGGCAACAATCTCAGTCATATCGCTCCTCACAATGCGGTGCTGCAGCCGGTCGTTCAGTTTGGGACGGCGATCCACGGCAAGAGCCTCTCCGGCGGCGCTTTGAATGGTGTCCAAAAGCCCTTGCGCGTGCAAAAAATATCCTCTCCGTCCTAGGAAAAAGTTGCGAAAAATGCGTTGTCTATCCGTTCGGATTCTAGCAAACCGGGGATTGCAGGGCCTGTGTGGCGGCGGTCACAGCCAGTAGGGTATGCGTGCGGACGAGCGGGAGGTTAACTATTTTGATTCTTGCCGCCCATGGCACAGAGCGGACTGTCCACCTTTTCGCCATTGTGCAAACCCGCGCTACGCTTACTTTGGGTAGTTTTATGCCTGCGTTCGCTTGACGGTCGAGCACGGCGGAACTTTCCCGTCCCAATGCCGGGTCTAAATCGTGTAAGGCGATCTTTGCTCCGCGAAAGGAGATCGGGATGAAGCGGACCATTTTCGTGTACGTCTTGTTTGCCGCGATCAGTGGCGGATTGGCGGCGCAGCAGGCGAGCCAAAACAACCCGTACGCAGGCACGTCCAATCCTCCGCCCGACACATCGATTCACAACGCCCGCGCCGGAGCCGCCTGCCAAGCCCCCGCGGCCGAAGCCATCGCCGCAGCCATGTTGCAGACTGCGCAGCCTGCCGCGCCGGCGCAACGCAGCGCAGCTCCGGCGCACGAATGCGCAGCCCAGCCATGCAGCTCAGCCCTCCCCAGCCATTCGACGAAAGCTACGGCCGAACCCGGCATGGCCGACGGCACCGACGACGGCATCGTGCAGGTCGCGCCCGACGCACACTATCTCAGCCCGCTCTGAATCAGCGCGCCGCAATGAACGATCCCGATGGCGACATTGTTCATCCCGCTCCGCTGCCTCCCGGGAACTCGGGCGAGGGCGCCGTCATTCGCGTCCGTTTGCTCGACGGCCTTCAACGGCGAAAGCCAGACCGGCGAAACATTCCGCACGCGCGTCGCCTCTGACGTGATTCAGGATGGTCAGGTTCTCATTCCGGCGGGATCGGAGATCGACGGCACGGTCGCCGAGGTTTCGACGGGCCACTTCGGCGGTCACGGATCCATGCATTTGCGGCCTCAGACGGTGATTCTGCCTGATGGTTCGCGATTTCATCTTGTATGCCCAGCTCACCGGCGCGCCCGGCTCCGGATTGCGCGTCGGCGATGAAGGCACCATTACGCCCGGCTCGCGCTTGAAGAAAGACGGCATCGAATACGGCGGAGCGGTGGGCGCAGGCGCAGTCACCGGCGCCATTCTCGGCGGTGCCGGCGGCGCACTTGCCGGCAGCATTATCGGCGCAAGCGTCATTACGGTGCACTTGCTGGTTAACCATCCGCAGGCCACGCTTGAGGATGGCACCTCTTGCTCTTCACGCTGAACGAGCCGCTGCATCTCGTGCCGCGGCTCAAACCGGTAACTAGCTTCTGCTTGAGTGGCTGGGATCGCGCCGGTAAGCCGGCAATTGCCAGCCGAGGAGGCGACCAATGAACTGCAGTCAATTGCTGGAACGGCGAGCGAACACCAATTGGGAAAGACCGGCTCAACCACTTCGGGATCTAACCGAAGACTTAGCCAGCCGGGAGGCAGAATCCGGCCGCTGGAGTGCGGTCAGGTTTGCGTCCGTGGCTCAAACCTTCGCGCCCTGGCTCGCACCCAGTTTCAAACCATCGTCCAATTAACGGGCTCGCAGATCGACAGAAGAGCGCGATCGCGAGCGGCGGGAGTCGTGTCGGTTGCGCGGACGATTTTGCATGCGACCTCGCTGAGGCGCACACGCACTCGGCTTCAATCGCTGTCTGCCCAGGCATTGGTGCGCGTTTACACTTGAAGCTAACGGTCAAGAGCTGGCAGCTAGTTTTTCTATGGATAAGTTCGTCATTCGCGGCGGCAATCCGCTGGTCGGCACGATTCATGTCTCCGGCGCGAAGAACTCGGCGCTGCCCTGCATGGCCGCGGCCATTCTTACCGAGGATGAAGTCACGCTCGAAAATATTCCCCACGTGCGCGACATCGAAACCGAGCGGCGCCTGCTGGCTTCGATGGGCGCCGAAGTCGAGCTGCACGCAGTCGTCTCGCCTACGGATTCTCCACGTCGTCCATTACGCAAGCGACGCGCCGAGCACACCACCATCAGTTGCCGCACGCTCTCCGATCCGGTCGCGCGCTACGAGATCGTCAAAACCATGCGCGCCAGTTCGCTGGTGCTGGGACCGCTGATCGCGCGCACCGGCATGGCGCGCGTGGCCATGCCCGGCGGATGCGCCATCGGCGGCCGGCCCATCGATCTGCACATCAAGGGCCTGGAAAAGATGGGCGCGACCATCGCGCAGGAGCACGGCTATCTTGAAGCCCGCGCCGACGCGGCTGCGCGGCGCGCATATCGTCTTCGACAAGATCACCGTCACCGGCACTGAAGATCTGCTGATGGCCGCGGTGCTGGCCGAGGGCGAAACGCTGATGGAAAACTGCGCGCGCGAGCCGGAGGTCGTCGATCTGGCCGCGCTGCTCACCGCCATGGGCGCGCAGATCGAGGGCGCGGGCACGGCCACCATTCGCGTGCGCGGCGTCACCAGCCTGCACGGCGCGCGCTACCGCATCAATCCCGACCGCATCGAGGCGGGAACCTTTCTGATCGCCGGCGCGATCACCGGCGGCGACCTGATCGTTGCCAACTGCAACACGGCTCATCTGGGCGCGGTGATCGCCAAGCTGCAGGAAGCCGGCGCGCGCGTCGAAGTGCTCGGCCCGGATGCGGTGCGCGTTCGCGCCGGCGGAGAGCTGCGCGCCGCCGACATTTCCACCGAGGAGTATCCCGGCTTTCCCACCGACATGCAGGCGCAGTACATGGCCCTGGCCACGCAGGCCGAAGGCGTCAGCCTGGTCCGCGAAAACATCTTCGAGAACCGCTTCATGCATGTGCAGGAACTGGTGCGCATGGGCGCCAACATCAAAGTGGATGGCAGCACGGCCACGGTGCGCGGCCCGGCGCGGCTCTCCGCCGCCGCCGTCATGTGCTCCGACCTGCGCGCCTCCGCTTCGCTGGTGCTGGCGGCGCTGGTCGCCGATGGCGAGTCGATCCTCGACCGCGTTTATCACATGGATCGCGGCTACGAGCGCTTCGAAGAAAAGCTGACGCAGTGTGGGCGCGCAGATTCAGCGCCTGGGCAATGTCTTTGCGCCACGGGAAGAGAAGGTCCTGCCGATGAGCCAACCAGCGTAGTGAAGCTACATCCAAAGTGGCAGATTACCAAAGAAACTGAATTTCAACAGAGCGCAACTTCTCCGCGCCCTTGAGTTGATAACATTAACCGCCCGGAAGAAGTCCCCGTTCCGGCAGAATCGAAAGACCATGGAGGTCAAGATTTCTGTGAAGAAAATTGTTCTGGCAGCTGCTGCTTGCTCTCTGTCTGGCTCCTGCGGCCGCATTGGCGCAGGTCGGAGTCGTGTCCGCGTTGCGCCGCCCGCGCCCATCGTCGAGGTTCATGATCATCCACCGCATCCCGGATGGGTCTGGGTCGACGGCTATCACCGCTGGGATGGCCACCGCTATGTCTGGGTCCACGGCTATTGGGCGCATCCGCCGCATCCCGGCGCCGTCTGGGTTGCCCATCACTGGGAACAGCGCAGCGGCGGCTGGGTCCTGGTCGAAGGCCACTGGCGGTAATCCGCGAGCAGACAACTCCCTCAACTCCAAAGAAAAAGCGGGGCGCAAGCCCCGCTTTTCGTTTGCCGACCCGTGACGCGCCTACGTTACTTAATCTCGATCACGTCCGTCGCCGCTGCTGCTGCGGCCTCGCCTGCTCCATCACCTTTTCCGCGATCGCTATAAAACGCCGCGGCCTGCGGGCTCTTCGGCCCGGCCAGCGCCACCGGCAGCCCGCGGTCGCCGCCTTCGCGAATCGCCGGAACCAACTCGATCGATCCCAGAAACGGCACGTTGAACTGCTTCGCCGTGCGCTCCGCTCCGCCGCGCGAAAAAATGTCGATCTCGCTGATGGCAGTGCGGGCAGGTGAAGTGGCTCATGTTCTCCACGATCCCCAGCACCTCCACGTTCACCTGCGCAAACATCTCCAGCGCCTTGCGCGCGTCCTCCAGGCTCACGTCGCTGGGCGTCGACACCACCACCGCGCCGGTCAGCGGCACGGTCTGCACCAGCGAGATGGCCACATCGCCCGTTCCCGGCGGCAGATCCACGATCAGGTAATCCAGCTCGCCCCAGTTCACCTGCTGCAAAAACTGGCGGATGATCTGGTGCAGCATCGGCCCGCGCATCACCATCGGCTTGTCGCCGGGCGAGATGTAGCCGATCGAGATGGTCTTGATGCCGTGCGTCAGGTTGGGCTCGATCATGTTGCCCGGGCCGACCTTCGGCTGCTGCGACGAGCCCATCATCAGCGGCACATTGGGCCCGTACACGTCGGCGTCCATCAGCCCCACGCGCTTGCCCAGCTTGCTCAAGCGCAATCGCCAGGTTCACGGCCACCGTGGTTTTGCCTACGCCGCCTTTGCCGGAACCTACAGCGACAATCTTCGAAACGCCGGGCAAAGCCACCGGCGAAGGCATCGCATGCCCATGCGCCATTCGAATTCTCCTCACTCAAGTTTACAGGAGGTGCGCATCACTCCGGCGCGGCAGACTTCGGCGCGATGGCTGTTCCCACCACCCGTGCCAGCACCTCATGAAGCTGGCGTACCCCATCCGTCAGCGACGCCGGCCCTGGCTGCAGAATGCAGGCGGACTTGATCTCGTAGACATGGCCGTTGCGTACGGCGCCGATCGCATCCCACCCCGGCCGCGAGCAGATCTGCCGCTTGTTCACCTTTCGCCCGCACCAGGAGGCAAAGATCACCTGGGGGTCGCGCTGTACGACTTCCGCGGGATCGACGACGCGGTCCTTCGCTTTCCCGCACCCGCGCAATTCGGGAAAAACCACCTCGCCCCGGCAATCTCGACGAGCTCCTCTACCCACGCAATGCCGCTGATCAGCGGGTCGTTCCACTCCTCAAAATAAACGCGCGGACGGAAGGGAAACGCTCGGGCCAATGCCGAAATTTCAGCGAGTCCGCTGTGCAGCCTCGCCACCAGCGCCGCGCCTTCCGCCTGCCTGCCCACGATTCTCGAGAGCAGTCCGATCATTTCCAGGATTTCCTGGACGCTGCGCTGGTTGAAGTTCAGAACCGTCACTCCGCGCAGCACGAGCTCGCGCGTGATCTCCGCCTGCACATCGGAGAATGTCAGCACGAGGTCAGGCTTCAGGTCGAGAATCGCGTCGAAGCGCGCATTCCGAAACGCCGACACGCGTGGTTTGCTCCGCGCCTCCGGAGGACGCGTCGCATATCCAGAAACGCCCACAATCCGGTCCTGCTCGCCCAGCAGGTAGAGCACTTCAACGGTCTCGTCGGTCAGGCAAACAATGCGTCGCGGATACTCTGCTTCTTGCGCCGTGGATGAAAAAGGAATCGTCATTGGGGAAGGCGTCCGAATGCCTCAGAGCCTTGAGGCAATCGCGCGGCCGGGCGATAACGCTCGGCTCTCAGCTTGTCTCAAGCCCTTCAGCTAGCGCGGCCGTGGCCTCCCTGGCCTCTTTGCGCCGTTTGCTCTCGCGCTCGCGGTGCTGGCGCCGCAGCAGCGCATCTTCATACCGCCGCATCTCGTCAGGCGTCTCCGGCTTCAATTGCGGAACCTTCTGGACCCGGCCGTGCTCATCAACGGCGACGAACACGATATATGCGCTGGCCACGTGCGATACCGCGCCCGTCCGCGTGTTTTCAGCCCAGACTTTTACGCCCACTTCCATCGAACTGGTAAAAGCGCGGTTCACGCTCGACTTCAGCGTAACCAGGTCTCCCAACCGCACCGGCTGGATAAAGTCGATGTGATCCATGGACGCCGTCACCACGTGCGTACGGGCGTGCCGGTAGGCCGCCATCGCACCGGTCAGGTCGATAAAATGCATCAACCGGCCGCCGAGAAGGTTGCCAAGCATGTTGGTGTCGTTGGGCAGGATGATCTCCGTCATCTCCGATTGCGTGCCGGCGACCGTGCGCACCACGGGATTCGCTTGGCTGTTCATGCGGTATTCACTCCGTTTATCATTCGCGTTCCCTTTCTGCGATCTTTATCCGTCCCGCGTACAATGGGAAGAGGGGTAGATCGTGCCGGAAGAATCCAGCTCAGGGGCCCAGTTCCAGTTTCGGCAATCCCCGCCAAAACCGCAAATCTTCACTTGACCCGGAGCTTCGAGGAACGGGGTCAGTTCAAAACGCGAGCGAGATGGACAAGATCGCAGGATTGAAAGAGATTCTTGCTGCAGATCCGGGCAACAGCTTTGCCCGATACGGCATTGCAATGGAATTGGCAAGCCGCGGTGAAGCTGCGGCTGCACTGGACGAGTTTGATACACTCCTGGCCAACGATCCGAACTACACCCAAGGCTACTTCATGTCGGCGCATACTTTGGTTGGCGTAGGTAGAAAACAAGAGGCGATGGATCGGCTCAAGGCTGGAATCAATTGTGCCACCCGTGAAGGTAACAACCATGCTGTCAGTGAGATGCAATCGATGATGGAGGAGCTGAAGTGCTCTTGAGCATCACGAAATGAACGAGCGCCATTCATCCCGGCGCTATTGATTTGGAACCTTCAACCCCGGGGTTGCGTTGAAACGCGGAACGACGATTTATCCAGAGATCGCGAGATGTCCATCGCGCATCCAACTGGCGTCTAAAGGAGCGTATGGCGAAATATTCGATTGTTGTACCCTTTCACAATGAAGAGGAGAATGTAACCGTCCTCTACGCCCGGCTCAAGCAAGTGATGGAGCAGGTTGAGGATTCCTTTGAGCTGGTTCTGGTCGACGATGGGTCAACTGACCGGACCTACAAGCTTCTCGAGGAGATCGCAGCCGTCGACAGCCGGGTGCTGGTCGTGAAGCTGCGCCGCAACTTCGGCCAGACCTCAGCCCTGGCGGCAGGCTTCGACCACGCTTCGGGCGAATTCATCCTGGCCATGGATGGCGACCTGCAGCACGATCCCAACGATATTCCGGGCTTTCTTGAAAAGCTCGACGAGGGCTACGACGTCGTCTCCGGCTGGCGCAAATCGCGTATCGACAACTTTATTTTGCGCCGCATTCCTTCCGCATGCGCGAACTGGCTTATGGCGCGGCTTTCCGGCGTGCCCATTCACGACTTCGGCACCACTTTCAAGGCTTATCGCCGCGACATCATCCAGAACATTCCCCTCTACGGCGAAATGCATCGCTTCATTCCCGCGCTGGCCAGCTGGTATGGCGCGTCGATCTGCGAAATCCCCATCCGCAACGTGAATCGCGAGCGCGGCAAGAGCCATTATGGCCTGGGCCGCACCTTCCGCGTCATCTTCGACCTGATCACCATTCGCTTCCTGCTCAGATACATGAGCCGGCCGCTGCACTTCTTCGGGCGGCTGGCGGCGCTTGCAATGTTCATCGGCAGCGGCATGGCGGCTACGCTGTTGGGAATGAAGCTCCTCAATCCGCACATGGACGTCATGCGTCAGCACGGCCCCATGTTCGTCATCGGATCGGTGCTCATTGTTGCCGGCATTCAGTTGCTGGCCATCGGTCTTCTCGGCGAGCTGCAGGTGCGCCACTACTACAGCGGCCAGCGTCCCGCCTCCTACTCAGTCGATCGCCTGGTGCGCCTCGTCTCCGCCGACGAGCAGAGCCTGCTCTCCGAGCGCCAGGACGGTATGCTGTAGGAGCGGCAAACGAGGGACAAGGGACTAAGCCAAAGGGAGCGTAGATTGGCAGCCATGACATGCATCGGTGAACCAGCAAGAATTCGACTAGCGCTGGATACGACTGAGGCGGCCATGAAAGTGGCATCGCTATGCTCGTCTACCGCGCGCGCAAAAGAAAACTGAAGGTTCCGGATTCAGATTGATCCGCCGCTTCCTACAAAGCCCCATCACTCAGATCGCGTAGAGTACAAACTTCCGAGAGCGAAGAGCCAAAAGCTCGCCCTCCATCCGGTCATCCCGCAGTCCCTGCTTTCCTCTTCTCTTGCGGTCGCCCACCCTCAAGGTTCATTCTTATCCCTGTCATGAAAGCCATCCAGATTCACGCCACGGGCGGACCCGAGGTTCTCCAACTCGTCGATCTGCCCATTCCTGAGCCGGGACCGGGCCAGGTGCTGATCCGCGTTGAAGCCACTGGCGTCAACTTCATCGAGATTTACTTTCGCAAGGGCGTTTACAAGGCCGCGTTTCCCACTGATCCCCGGCAGCGAAGCCGCGGGCACGGTGGAAGAGCTCGGTCCGGGCGTTAACGGATTCAAGGCCGGCGACGCTGTCGCTTCCACCAGCGTCATTGGCAGCTATGCCGAGTACGCTCTGGTTCCCGCCGCGCAGCTGGTCAAGATTCCCGCCGGACTCAGCCTGGAATCGGCAGCCGCCGCCATGCTGCAGGGCATGACCGCGCATTATCTCACCCACTCCACCTTCCCGCTCAAAGCCGGCGAAACGATCGCTGGTCCACGCCGGCGCCGGCGGCGTCGGCCTGCTGCTCACGCAAATGGCAGTCCGCCTCGGCGCGCGCGTCATCACCACCGTCTCGACCAAAGCCAAAGCCGAGCTCTCGCGCGAGGCCGGCGCCTCCGACGTGATTCTCTACACCGAGCAGGATTTCGAGGCCGAGGTCAAGCGCCTCACCGGCGGCAAAGGCGTCGACGTGGTCTACGACTCGGTGGGCAAAACCACCTTCGACAAGAGCCTCAACTGCCTGCGTCCGCGCGGCCTGCTGGCGCTCTTCGGCGCGTCCAGCGGTCCCGTTCCGCCCTTCGATCCGACATTGCTCAACAGCAAAGGTTCGCTTTTCCTCACCCGGCCCACGCTCTGGCACTACATCGCCACGCGAGCCGAGCTCGAGTGGCGGGCGGGCGACGTGCTCGGCTGGGTCGCCAACGGCGAGCTCAAACTGCGCACCGAACATACTTATCCGCTGGCCGAAGCCGCCCAGGCACAGATCGATCTTGGAAGAGCGCAAGACGACGGGCAAGATTCTGCTGGTGCCGTAAAGACAGCTGTAGCAGCCGTCAGCCCTCACTGCCCTGAGATGCAAACGAGTCTGAAATCTGAATAGAGGCTACCGGATACAAGCTACCGGCTACAGGCTCAGCAAGCTCAGAAGCTAGAAACGAATACATGTCCAGATCTCCATCGCTCCCACAGACCGCGTCTTCGTCCTCACCGGCGCCGGCATCAGCGCCGAAAGCGGCCTGCCGACCTTCCGCGCATCAGACGGTTTGTGGGCCGGATACAACGTTGAAGAAATCTGCACGCCCGAGGCTTTGCGCCGCAATCCGGCGCTGGTCTGGGAGTTTTATTCCAAGCGCCGCGCCGACTGCGCAAAGGCCGCGCCCAACCCCGCGCACATCGCGCTCGCCGAGCTTGAAGCGCATGATCCCGAGCCGCTATTTTCTTTGCACGCAGAATGTCGACGACCTGCACGAGCGCGCCGGCAGCAAAAATCTCATCCACATGCATGGCGAGCTGGCCAAATCGCGCTGCGAGCGCGAGTGCGGCCGTCCGCCGGTCGAAGACCGCGCCGTCTACGCGAGCCTCGACGAAGTCGGCCGCTGCGCCTGCGGTGGCCGCCTGCGCCCGCACATTGTTTTCTTCGGCGAAATTCCGCTCGAAATGCCGCGCATCGAGCGCGAGATTTCCCGCTCCACGATGATGATCGTCATCGGCACATCCGGCAATGTCTATCCGGCGGCGGGCTTCGTCCACTGGGCGCGCCAGGCCGGCGCGCGCACGGTCTACATCGGTCCCGAGCCGCCGCTCAACGCTGAAGCCTTCACCCATATCGTCGAAGGCAAAGCCGGAGAAGTGCTGCCGGGGCTTTTTGAGGTCGAAGTCTGAAGCTGCGGGGTACCGGCTCCGAGCTACCTGTTACTGGCTTCCAGCCGCCGCCCGTTCAAAAATGAAACCTGTACTTCGCCTCCAGCGCAAACATCCGCGGATCGTTGTAGTGGAAGCCGCCGATCGTGACCGAGTTATCGAGAAGCACGCGATGGTTGGTCACATTGATCGACAGTCGCCGTTAAATTCCAGTTTTCACCGATTGCGTGACCCGCTGATACGTCGAAAGTGGTGTGCGCGGGAAGGTATGTCTCCTTGATACGGTCCTTCGCCGGAGCCAGCTAGGCCATTGGTGAACCCCGACCCGTAATACACGTTGGTTGCGAACCACGTGTGTTGCGGCAGGTTCGCCGTAAAGCCCGTGTTCAGCGTGTCGCGCTGATCGTGGTCCACGGCGAAATAGCCCGGTCCCAGATCGCATGCCGGATCGGTTGCGATACTGCAGGTAAATCCGCCGATAATATTGCCGCGCTGCTCGGCGATCTGGTTCGAGTAGGCCACGTGGAACTGGCCGATACGCGCCGAGTTCCGGCGAGCGCAAAGTCATCTCCCACGCGCGCACCAGCGCCCCATCCACGGCGATCGGGAAATACATGTTCGATTCGCCAAGGTTGGAGTGATCGAGGAAGTTGTTCACGCGATTCTTGAAAGTGTCCACGTCCAGCATCCATCCCCGGTAAGGAATCTCGATGCCGAACTGGTGCTCCTCGTCGCGCTCCGAAGGCACGGCGTGAATGTGTTTTCTCCGCCGCCCAGGCTGCCCGCGTAATTCAGCACCGAGCTTGATACTGTGAGGATCGGCGCGGGCTGAAAGTAGTGTCCGTAGAATCCGCGCAGAACCCAGTTCAGCCGCGGAATCCGCACCGTCGCGCCGATACGCGGATAGATCGCAGTTTCGTTCAGATCCGCACGATAAATCGAGAAGCGCTCTCCGCCCAGCAGCGTGACGTATTGACCCAGCCGCAGATGGTCTGCCGACGTAGAACTCGACCAGTCCCGCGTTGGCATTCGCCGGGGTGTTCGGCTGTGACGGGCCGCTGCCGTCGTTCACCTGAACGCCGAAGAGGTCGTTTTCTTTCTGGTAAAACGAGTAAAGCCCGCCTGAAAAACTGTTCCATCCCAAGTCGAAGTGCCCGTCGGCCTGTGCGCCAGCATAGTTCGAATTCTGGTGCCAGGTCGTGGCCACGGGCATGTCAGCCGGATTCGAGTCGTAGTTCGACTGATTCCAGTGATAGAACGGCGCCACTGAAAACGTCGCCTTCGGCGAAATGGTATGCACCCAATTGGCAATCACGAACGAATCGCGCTCGGTTTGCCCATCGCGCAGCCCGTAGGAGCAGTAATAGTCGGATGCGCATTCATAATCGGTCTGGCTGGGATCGTAGGGAACCCGAAAGAAATCCTGCCGCAGTTGCCCGTCCACACGAAGTTGATCCTTCGGCGTCTGGTTCCGGATCACCGAAACAAATCCGCTCTCGGAGTTGGTGGCGTCGTGATAGATGGTGGGCACAGGCGTCGCCAGCCCGTAATTTGAGCGCGAGCCCGTCGCGCTGGCGTACCACGCGGTCTTCTCGGAGTGATTGCCGAGCGAAAGCTGCGCCTGGGCAGTGTAAGGATTGCCGCCGTAAAGCAGCAGTTCTCCATCCCGGTTGAACTCGAAGCCATTGCGCGGCAGCACATCGAAGACACCGTAAGTACGGTCGCCCACGTCTGCTGCATAGCTTCCACGCTCGGTCTCAAGTGTGTCGATGTCCTTGGGATCGATCTGCGGGCCCACGTTCGACGCGATCTTTGTATTGGGAATCTGCGACGCCGTCGATCAGCCAGCTAGTCTGATGTCCACCGCGCATGTGCAGCATGTCGTGGGTCATATACGCGCCGGGAACGTAGTCGGTAATCATCTCCATCCCGGTGGTGCGATCCGCGCCCGGTGTTTCAACGATCATCTGGCTGGTGATGAGCGTTGTTGGGGTAACTGTGTCTGCAGCGCTGGCAGTACCGCGCACAACAACCGATTCAGTTGCGCCGCTGACGGCCAGCGGAATATGCAAAATGGGGCTCGTGCCGGACTCGACAGTCATAGTTTGCGTAGCTGATTCAAAGCCCGTCGCCGTGACGGTCAGCCGGTAGACACCGATGGGAGCCTCCGGAAGAGTGAATTCACCGTCGGCCGGCGTTGTCGCGTGCAATACAAACGCCGAATTCGCGGATTGAAGTGTCACCGTGGCTCCGGCAATGGGCCGGTGTTGAGAGTCGTGGACAATTCCGTGCACGGTGGCGAACACGGTGCCAAATGCGGGAAGGGAAGCGGCCAGCAGCAGTGCTGCCGCGAGGGGATAAGAATGATGCCGCATGAATGAAAACCTCCATACAGAACGAGCTCGAACGCAGGCAATCGCTCTTCGCTCTCGCGAGCGTGGGGACGCGCAGCCTGGCTGCGTTTTGGAGAAGCGCCGAAAATAGCCCGCGTGCCCAGGAAAGACAGTTGCCTCCAAAGCACGGCAGCACGATGATGCACACGTTCCGTCCGACGGAGACAATGCATCGATCCGGCACCGCAGGGCCCGAACTTCAGCGCAAGTTTTAGCTCAGATTGCAGGCAGGAGGGCCGCGCCCGGAGTGGCTGCGGCTCGGTGTCGAATACGCCGCGACCTCATCCTCAACATTGGCCGGCGCGACCACGCGTGAGACTTCAAAACCGGATGCCTTAGTCATAACTGCGTGCGACGGCATCAGGATCGTCATCGTGGGCCCGGGATAGTACGGGCATGTTAGCGGAGCGGAAAATGCAGGATGTGGATCGGGGATCCGCGCCATCGCAGCCATCTGCATGGCCATGGCGCAGTGATGCGCACCATTCCGCCGGCAGCATGCGGGCAGACTCGCGTCCTCAATGCCATCGACAAATGCCGATAGCGGCCCAAGCCCGAACAGCAGGATCAGGAAGATGGAGAAGCCGCCCTGCATCTCACTAATCATATACGGGGCCTTCAGCCGCTGCTGGATGCCTGCGCATGCGAAGAAACCGGCCGCGCAGGCATACCGCCGCGGCGCCGATGACTGCTCAGAACGCTCATCCCGCCCGATGGAAATGGTTCGCGCAATTACACGTCGCGCCGCTCCGCATTTAGAATGCATAAACCATTTTTCCTTGACTATGTGCATGGTCTGTGCGCGGCAATTCACTAGAAGATCGATCGAAAACTCAGTTGCGGGAACCGCGGAGTGAAACACTTCGTTGCGCGAATCTGCCTGATGCCGCGTGGCACCATGCGGGGGAATCTTCGTAACGCGTATGGCTGTGCAGGAGCCCTGCTGTTGACTCTACTAATTTAGTCCTTCGACATCCACCTGAACATGTGGCAAATTGCCGCAGCACAACAAGTGGCGCGCAGGGATGATTGCGAAGAGATGGTGCGACAATTTACCGCGCCGGCGGTTCAGTTCAATGCTTACAATAGCTTTTATCCACACGAAAGATGCGCCGGTGTCTTCACGACTACAGCATCAATCCCCGACGATGAGAGTTTCCGTTACAGATCGGCAGCGAGTCTCTGAGGAGGACTTGCGCTCGACTGTCGAACTGGCGCCCACACTCGCACTGCCCTGGCTGATCCGCCTGCGATACATTCTGCTTGGTGGTGAGGCAGTTCTCGTTCTTGCCGCGGTACTCATTGCGCATATTCAGCTTCCGCTTCTGGGGCTGTCCGCGCTGCTAATTTTCGCGCTGGCATCAAATGTGTTGTTCAGGCGCCTGAGCAAGTGGGTCGGCGCACGGCGAGCCGTCGGAGGAATTCTTGTCGCGGACACGGTTGGGCTGACCCTCGGCCTTGCCTTGGCAGGAGGACCTGCGAATCCTTTCAGCCTTCTGTATCTGGTCCAGATCACACTTTCGGCTGTGGTCCTGAGTAAGACCTGGACTCGATCGCTCGGCTGGCTATCCGTTTTTGGTTATGGGATGCTGTTCTTCTTCCATGTTCCCGTGCCGGAATTGGAAGGCCATCATCCTGGCAGCAGTTTTACGGTGCATCTCGTTGGGATGTGGATTGCGTTTATGGCGGCTGCCCTGCTCATCACCGTCCTGGTTGGCAAGGTGTCTGAGATTTTGCGCAATCACGAACGGGAGCTGCTGCGCCTGCAAAGTTTGCTGGGCCGGCAGGAGAAGATCGCTTCTCTGGCTACACTCGCGGCTGGCGCGGCCCACGAGATGGGCACACCGCTTGCGACGATCGCGATCGTCGCTAAAGAGCTGGAAAAATATGGAGCCGGGCAGAGCGCCGATTCACATGTTGCTGCCGAGGCCGAGCTGATCCGTTCCGAGGTCGATCGTTGCGGCCGTATTCTGCGCGAAATGAGCTCGCAGGGGGCAGAGTTAACCGGCGAAGCACCGGTCCTCGTTTCGATCAACGCACTGCTTCATCAGCTGCGCGACAATTTCGCTGAACCACAGAGAAGAGCAATTCAGGTTGATGTCGCTTCCGATTTAAGCGTCTCCCTCCCGGTTGAGACGACTCGTCAGGTGCTTTCAGCACTGGTGAAGAATGCCCTCGAAGCCAGTTCCCTCGGCCAAACCGTTTACGTGGTTGGAGAGGCAGAATCGGGCGTTCTTCGTTTTACGGTGAAAGACTCTGGAGTTGGCATGACGCCGGAAACACTCAATTGCATCGCCGAGCCGTTCTACACGACGAAGGAGCCGGAGCGTGGAATGGGTCTGGGGACATTCCTCGTGCGTACTTTCACCGAAGAAATGGGAGGATCTCTCATTTTCGATTCCTCTGCCAATCAAGGAACTACAGCCATCCTGGAGTTGCCGCTTGCTGTCAAGGCTGGAACATGAAGAACTATCGGTGTTGATTGCCGATGATGACGACCTCTTTCGCGCGCGGCTCGGCCGCGCCCTGAAGGAGCTCGGATGGGAAGTGTTCCTCGCTGCTGATACGGCGCAGGCACTTGCGGCGGCACGCGAACACGCACCGGGCCTCGCAATCGTGGATCTCCGTCTGGCGGGCGAAAACGGCCTCGATTTGGTGCGCGCACTTCGCCCATTGGATCCCACGATGTTCATCATTATGCTCACCGGTTGGGGAAGCATTGCTACTGCGCTAGAGGCAGTGCGTGGCGGGGCCGATCACTACATGAGCAAGCCGGTCGACGCCGATCAGATCATCGCAGCTTACGAAACATTGCCGGATTCCATGAGCAATTCAGATTCACAGTCCCATGTTCCCACCCTCGCTCGCGTGGAGTGGGAACATATTCAGCGCGTCCTGACCGATTGCGGCGGCAATATATCGCTGGCCGCAAAGCAGCTGGGGCTCCATCGCCGATCGCTGCAACGGAAGTTAGCCAAATATCCACCGCGCGTGTAAGCCTGCGCGACGCCTAAGCCATCAACACCACAGGCCACAGGAGGTTATTATGAACCGTCGTTCCGCGTTGAAAGTGTTCGGAGCTTATGCGGGCGTTGCCGCCGCTGGAAAACTCATCGAAACCAAAACCCGGGCACAGACGGCTGGCGCCCAGCCGATGGCTTCAGCCGGTCCGTTTCAATTGCCGCCGCTTCCTTACGCCTACGATGCGCTTGAGCCATACATTGACTCAGAGACCATGCATCTGCACCACGACAAACATCACGCAAGTTACGTGGAGCATTTGAATGCCGCTCTTGCAGGAAATCCCGAATTAGATGGCCGTAGCGTAGAGGACTTGGTTGCTCATCTCGATACACTCCCAGAGCAGGTTCGCACAGCAGTTCGCAATCAAGGCGGCGGGGACGCGAATCATTCTTTTTGGTGGCCAATCCTGTCCAAAAATGGCGGCACGGAGCCAAAGGCGGAACTGGCCAAAGATATCGATGAGCAGTTCGGTAGTTTCAGCAAATTTCAGGACCAATTCTCCAAGGCGGCCGCAGGCGTCTTCGGCAGCGGATGGGCATGGCTGACGCTTGCGCCCGCTGGCACGCTCCAAATCGAGTCATCCGCAAATCAGGACAGCCCGCTGACTAACGGGCGGACTCCGGTTCTCGGCATCGATGTTTGGGAGCACGCCTACTATCTCAAATATCAAAACCGCCGCCCGGAATATGTGGCGGCCTTCTTCCACATTGTCAATTGGGACTTTGTCAGCGGCCAATATGCGGCCGCTAAGAAATCACAACATGCCTGACGATTCAATGGGTACAAAAAGGCAATTCGCTCATCGACGCGGTCTGGCGGGTTAACCCCTTAACTCCGGGCGTCTTGTAAACAAGGCGTGGCGAGGGATGAATCGGGGCCCAGGCAAAAGACGAGGCATGGTCGACCGTCCGCGCATTCCGCAGACTGAGGCGGCCCCTGGCCTCTCAAACCGATGCCGCGCATCATCCGGTATCATCAAAGGTGTCCCGCAGTTTGATTCCACAAGAACAGCAAGAGGATATTTGGTGTCCAACGCTTCTTCTTCCGCGGCCCAGTCCATGTTCGATCCTTCGCACGAGCCGCGTCTCACGCGTCATTTGCGCATCGCGATCTTTGGATTTGGAACGGTCGGAAGTTCGGTGGCCAGGATTCTGGTGGAATCAAAGCCGCACGGGCTTGAGCTGACGCAGGTGTTCAACCGCGGCGTGGAGCGCAAGCGCGTGGGTTGGACGCCATCGAGTGTCGTCTGGAGCGAAAGCGCCGACGCCGTTCTCGCCTCCGATGTAGACGTGATTGTGGAACTCGTTGGCGGACTCGATCCCGCGGGGACATGGGTGCGGCGCGCGCTCGAAGCGGGCAAAAGCGTGGTCACAGCCAACAAGAAGCTTATCGCCTATCACGGCATCGAGCTCGAGCGCCTGGCCGCCGCCAGGGGCGGTCACCTGAAATACGGAGCGGCCGTGGCCGGCGGAATCCCGGTCATCCCCGGTCTCGAGCAGGGCCTGGCAGGCGATCGCATCGAGCGCATCGAAGGCATACTGAACGGCACCTGCAACTTCATTCTGAGCCGGATGGAAGAAGGCGCGGAGTACGCGAAAGTGCTCGCCGAGGCGCAGGCACGCGGCTACGCCGAGGCAGATCCCATTGAAGACGTAGGTGGATTCGACGCGCGCGCCAAGCTCGCCATCCTCATGCGTCTCGCGCTTCGCGTCCAGGTCGATCCCGAGGAGATTGTTCCCCGCTCCATCGCCAGTATCACGCCAGTCGACTTCAGCTACGCACACGATCTCGGCTGCACCATCCGCCAGGTTTCGCGCGCGCAGCAGTCAGAGGGACGCATTGCGGCAACGGTCGGACCCATGCTGGTATCGAAGCGCTCGCCGATGGCATGGTCGCAGGGAATGGAGAACATGGTGATTGCCAAAGGCCACTATGGCGGCGACGTTGTCTTCTCCGGCCACGGCGCCGGTGGCCATCCTACGGCGGTCGCGGTGGTCAGCGATCTGATCGCGCTTGCCCACGGCTCGCGCCGCGTCGACATCCCATCGGAGCCGGCACGCGTCGGGGCCGAGTTTGAGGTTCCCCATTCCATTCGCTTCCTTGTGAAAGATCGGCCGGGAATCGTGGCAGCCATCACCACCGCGCTCGCCCAGGAGCAGATCAACATTCGCGCCATCGTGCAGAAGCCGGGCTATCCCGCCGATGCGCTGCCTTTTGTGGTCACCGTCGAGCCGTGCAAGACATCCGCGCTGCAGCGCGCGCTGGCCCCGGTGCGTAAGTCGGATTGCATGCTGGTGGAGCCGCTCGACCTGCAGATGCTGGAGTAGCCTCAATGGGAATTTCGGCGGGAGCAATTTTCTCAGCGCCGCCAGGCCGGTCTGCTTGATTCCAGATAATTCTCTCTATGGTTCCGCGCGTCCAACTGCCGCGGCTCCCTCGCAAGTCCGGGATCGCATGTGCCGCCGCCAATCGCCTTAGCGGTGCGTCGTGCTCGCCTTCGCAGACGCCGATCATCAGGCAACCTGCCTTCCACTGTGCGAGGAAAGAGCCTCAGTGAGGGCCTCATAGCAATCGGCGTCGAGCTTTTTCGGGATCTCGTGTGACATGATTTCCAGCGCTTGCTCAACCGGCAGCCCCTGACGGTATGGTCGTTCCTCGGTCAGCGCGCCGTAAACATCCGCAACGGCGATGATCCTCGCCTCCAGCGGCAGCTCCTCTGCGGTCTTCCGGTCCGGATATCCGCTGCCGTCCAGTTTTTCATGATGGGCTCCGGCAATTTCCGCCAATTCGCGAAACGATCGAATGCGTGAGAGAATCCCGCGCGTCAACCCGGGATGTTCCTTGACGATCTCCCACTCCCAGGCCTCCAGCTTTGCCGGTTTGTCCAGAATCGAGTTTGGAACCCTGAGTTTGCCAAGATCATGCAGCAAGGAAGCGCGCTTAACCAGGTTCTGGCGCTGCTCACTCAATCCAAGTCTGGCAGCGATTCGCACTGCTGCGTCTGTAACACCCATCGAATGACGGAACGTAAAAGGCGATTTGGCGTCGACCACGTCTGCGAAGCCCTCACAAATGACGTCGATGTCTTCCGTTCCCAGCGATTTCACAGCGTAGGGGGCAAGATCAATCACCCGCTGCCGAATGTCGCCTTCGGGGGTATCCTGCAAGGTCCCATGCCAAAGCGTTCCTTCCCGGTCCATCCCCTCTGTGAGCCTCACCATTTCGGGATCGAACCAACGGCCGCTTCGCTCCTTCAAGACCGCGAGCGCGCTTTCTGTGCCGCTTTCTGAGGCGAACACATCAAGGTGCTGGGCGATGGCCAGAATTCGGGCACCCAGGGGAATCGCTTCCGAACTGCGCCGCTCCGGATAACCGCTGCCGTCCCAATGCTCATCCAATCCGCGCACTGCCTCGGCCGCAGCATCTCCCAGCCCGAATTTTCGCACGATGTGTGCGCCGCGGTCGCAACGCAGTTGGATCATCTCCTCATTGTTCCGATGCTGCGTGAGGGCGATTCGCGCAAGGTCAACAATGCGCCGCCCCAATCCTGCTCCGGGCGCCACGTTGTTCCAAAGCAGCCGCGCCCCTTTAAGTGTCGGGCGGCTGGGCCGCGTCCAGTCTTCCAATTTGACGCCGGCCTTGACACTGCGCTCATCGCCACCGCCGATGATCTGGCACAAACGGGCGGCATTGCTGCTGCAGCCTACATCCTTTAGCAGAAGGGCGTAATAAAGACTCGACATCTGCTCCAACGGCAGCCCAAGCCGATCCGCCAGCCGCATCCCCAGAACGCAGCTGCGCAGGGTGTGGCCAGGCACGGCCCCCTCCGTCAGGTCCAGTGCAAAGGACAGAGCAGATAGAATCTCGGCTAGGGATATGAGCTTGTGGCCGTCGGCGTTCAAAGGCCTTAAGAGTGACAATTCTGCGACGCTGGACGCCAAGGTGCACCATACAGCCGGGGGATTGGTCGTTCGTCTCGTAACATATCGAGACTGCCCGAGCGACGGAACTCCCCAAAGGTGTGAGCGAGGGTGCATCCAAACTGCCACAATCCGGTTTCGAGGCGCATGCTGCTCATCGAGGCCGTGCCGATTTGCCCGCCGAATCGAGGCCGGAAGTAGATTTGCTTTATGATGCATACAGCCAAGTCGGCTGAAGCTGGCCTCACCGTCGCGACGATAGCAGTTCCGCAACGATCGGAAATCGTCGCTTTCGCGCCTCGGCGGCTTCCCCGTTTAGATTCGAGTCAAGTGAGCCGAGTTCGTGCTCTCATGGAGATCGTGGAATGATCGGTACCAGTTATCGATGTGAAATCTGCGGCGAGGAAAGCGACAATCCTATGCGCTGGATCGTGATCAACTGCAACAGCGAGCAGCTCACGGTCTTCAAATGGACCAAGGAAGCTGCCGACGCGCGCGGCGCGCGCCACTATTGCGGCGAAGCTCACGCGCAGATCTACGTGAGCCGCTGGCTTGAGGCCGCCTGTAGCTGAAGGAACGAATTGCTTTCGAAAGCATGTTCGGCAGGCTGGAACCTGGGAGCACCATATCGCAGTCGCCTGCTCCGTGCCGATTACTCCCTATTCCCGGTTTTCGCCGGTCCGGTCGACTCCCTGGCAACCAGTTCCGGTTCCATAGTGATTTCGTCAGGGAACGGTTTCTCACGGTTGGCGATCCGATCCAACAAAACCTGAGCTCCGCGGCGGCCCATCTCGGCGAGCGGCTGGCGAACCGTGGTCAACGACGGCGTGGCATATGCGGCAGAAAGAATGTCGTCGAATCCCACGACCGATACATCGCCCGGCACATGCAGGCCCGCATCGCTGAGCGCGCGAATGGCGCCGATGGCCGCGATGTCGTTGAAGCAAAAGACGGCGGTAAAGTCGCGCGACCTTTCCAGCAGCGCCTGCATCGGCTTGTAGCCGATCTCCGGCGCCATCGGATGTACCCCGGCTTTCATCGACCAGGCAGCGGTGTCGATGCGAATCACCAGCGCCGGATCGATTTTGATATCGATCTCATTGGCCACTTCCTGGATTGCCTCCCACCGGAATTCCGAGTCGGGAATGGCGCGCGGCCCGCGCATGATGGCGATGCGGCGGTGCCCCTGCGCATGCAGATGCATGAGCGCCTGCTTCGCGGCCAGGTGATGATCGAGCACAATATTGGTCACGTTTTCGGCTGCGATATGCGCCGAGATGGCCACGACCGGCACCGGCACCTCGAATTGGTCCAAGGCAGTGTTCAGAACGAGAAATCCGTCAACCGCGCGCTCCACCAGCATGCGCGAGTACTTTTCAATCAGTTCCCGATTCCAGTCATGGCAGGCTGTGAAGTAGAAGTAGTGAGCCGCTGTCATCTCCTCGACCACGCCGCCCATCACGCGCGTGAAGTATCCCTCGCTCAGGTCGGGCGCCAGCACTCCCACGCTCATTGACCGGCTCTGCCGCAACGACCGGGCAAAATAATTGGGGCGGTAGTTCAGCCGCTCTGCCGCCTCCACCACACGATCGCGGGTTTCCTGTGGAATCGACCTGGCAGATGGGGAGTTGTTCAGAACCAGCGAAATCGTTGTTTGAGAAAGCCCAAGATGCTCGGCGAGCATGCGAAGGTTTACATGGCCCCCCGGCGTTGTCTTCGTTCCCTTGACCATCATGCTGTTGTAACATTTCTCCCGGATACGAAGATACACTGTTTGCCACTAAATCGATTGTCTTTTCAAGATGTGGTCCATTTCCGGCTGCGTGGGGACAGTTGGGGTGCGCCTTCGAGTACGGGCCGGCCCATTTCCCTTCGCTTTCAGCCTTTCGTTGTTCCTGGGGTCCGGGGGTGGGCCGGATGTTTTAAAATTCTCACCCGTATGCATTTGATTTTGCACACTTGTAACCTCTTGTTCATAATCCCTCGTTAGCCTGAGCTTTGTGGACGCCATCGTGCCTGAGATTCGCATCTCCCATCCCCAACCTCAAGCCGCTTCCGGATCAGTGCCGGAGCAGCCCCTGGCGGCCAGTGTCGCGGTTGAACACTCGGCACATCGCCGCTTTCTGCTCTCGCGCGGCAACTCCGCTGTCGCCGACGGTGTATTCAAGGCGCTGATGGTGCTTTGCGCGCTCAGCATCTTCGCCATCGTCGCGCTTATTCTTTTTGAACTGATACAACGCTCCGAACTCACATTGCACGCTTTTGGCTTTCAATTCTTCTGGAAGACGTACTTCGACTCTACAAGCGGCATGCCATCCTATTGGGATCCGGTTAATGGCTATTTCAGCGCTTTGCCGTTCGTCTACGGAACGCTGGTCTCCTCGTTCCTCTCGCTGTTGCTGGCGGTTCCACTCTCGATCGGCGTCGCCGTCTTCCTCACCGAGATGTGCCCCGGCTTTCTTCGCGGTCCGCTGGCCTTTCTCACGGAACTGCTGGCGGCCATTCCCAGCATCATTTACGGATTGTGGGCGGTTTTTGTTCTGGTGCCGCTGCTCCGCGAGTATGTCAATCCGGTACTGATCAAAGGATTCGGCTGGACGGGTTTCTTCGATGACACCAATCCCACCGGGCTTGGCTACTTTGCTTCCGCGGTGATTCTCGCCATCATGATCCTGCCCATCATCTCGTCGCTGACGCGCGAAGTGATGATAGCGGTGCCTCACTCGCAGCGCGAAGCGGTGCTGGCCCTGGGCGCCACGCGCTGGGAGATGATCCGCACGGGCGTATTGCGCAACGCGCGCATCGGCATTGTGGGCGCCATTATCCTCGGCCTGGGACGTGCCCTGGGCGAAACTATGGCCGTCGAAATGGTCATCGGCAACACACCGCAAATTCGTCGTTCTTTGCTGGCCACCGGAAGTTCGATGGCATCTGTGATTGCCGACCAATTTACCGAAGCCGTGTCTGACATGCACCTGAGCGCGCTGATCGAGATTGGCCTGGCGCTGTTTATTGTCACGATTATTGTGAACGGTATTGCCCGTCTGCTGGTGTGGGCAGTCACGCGCGGGACGCCGGCAGTGACACGTTAAGAAGCAAACGAACCGGCGGCAATGGATGAAAGAAAGGACCGGAGGAACAGTGCCAAAGGAATTTGAATTGCGTACACGCCTCCGCTGGCTGGTCGACAAAGCGGCCACATTTCTTTCGATCTTGTCGACCATTCTGGTCATTCTGCCTCTGGCGGCGATCTTCATTTATCTCATCCTCAAAGGGGCGCGTTCCCTCAACCTCGCTTTCTTCACGCAGATTCCCAAGCCGGTGGGCGAAGCGGGCGGCGGCATGGCGAACGCCATCGTTGGCTCGGTCACACTTCTTGGGATCGCCAGCCTGCTTGGAGTTCCCATCGGCATCGGCGGCGGCGTCTACCTGGCGGAGTTTGGCCGCGGCACCAAATTTGCCAATGCCGTGCGCTTCACCGCCGACGTACTCAACGGCGTTCCTTCCATTGTGATGGGCCTCTCGGCTTACGCGCTCATCGTGGTGCCGCAACATCATTTCTCGGCTCTCGCCGGCGGCGTAGCGCTGGGCATCATGATGATCCCCACCATCTGCCGTACCACGGAAGAGATGCTCCTCATGGTGCCGCACGCGGTGCGCGAAGCGGCACTCGGCCTGGGTGTTCCCAATTGGCGCTCGGTGCTTTCCATCACCGTCAAGACCGCTTCGCCGGGAATTATTACCGGCTGCATGCTGGCCTTCGCGCGCGTTGCCGGAGAAACCGCGCCGCTGATCTTCACTGCGCTGGGTAACGACTTCTGGAGCACCAGCCTGAACCAGCCCATTGCGGCTCTCCCCTTGCAAATCTGGATTTATGCTCAGTCTCCCTACGACGACTGGCACCGTCTGGCGTGGGCGGGATCGCTGGTTTTAATTGTTCTGATTGTGCTCGCGGTTTCACTGGTGCGATATGTCACCAGTCGCGGCGTTCTGAAAGGGGCAAGCTAAGTGGGCGTCGGCATCGAGGTTGCAAATCTGAATGCGTGGTACGGCACCAACCACACGCTGCAGGACATTACGTCTGAACATCCCGGCCAACCACGCAACGGCGCTGATCGGTCCTTCGGGTTGCGGCAAGAGCACTTTCGTGCGCTGCATCAACCGCATGCACGAGAC
Organism: uncultured Acidobacteriaceae bacterium; assembly: GCA_963782285.1. Lineage (GTDB taxonomy): Bacteria > Acidobacteriota > Terriglobia > Terriglobales > Acidobacteriaceae > Telmatobacter. Next base: position 307,820 of record CAWAJH010000002.1, on the reverse strand, counting down.
CAACCCCGTAGCGCGCGTCACGGGCACCATCCGCATCGGGGACCTCGATGTCTACGAAGATGCCTCGCCGGTGGAGATCCGCCGCCGCGTCGGCATGGTTTTCCAGCGCCCCAATCCATTTCCGACCATGTCGATTTACGACAATGTGGCGGCCGGCCTGAAGCTCAACGGCTACTCGAACCACCACGCTCTCGAGGAAATCGTCGAAAAATCTCTCAAGAATTCGGCGCTCTGGGACGAAGTGAAGGACGATTTGAAGAAGAAGTCCGGCGCCAGCCTTTCCGGCGGCCAGCAGCAGCGGCTCTGCATTGCGCGCGCTCTCGCCGTCGACCCCGAAGTCCTGCTTATGGACGAACCTGCGTCGGCCCTCGATCCGGTCTCCACGTCGAAGATCGAGGACCTTATATTCCAACTAAAGTCGCAGTACACGATCGTGATTGTGACGCATAATATGCAGCAGGCGGCCCGCGTCGCCGAGAAGACCGGCTTCTTTCTCAACGGGCGCATGGTCGAGTTCGACTCGACGCATAAGATCTTTACCAATCCTTCAGACAAGCGTACGGAGGATTACATCACAGGCAGGTTCGGATGACACGGATACGTTTTCAACAAAGCCTGGAAGACCTGAAGGAGAATCTTCTGGTGATGGCCGGGCTGGCCGAACAGGCCATTCAGCGTGCGATCGAGGCTTACCGGGTGCGCGACCTCTCCATCTGCGACCTGGTCAATCGCAGCGAGATTGCCATCAACCGCATGGAACGCGACATCGACCAGGCTGCACTCGACTTGCTCGCGATGGAGCAGCCAATGGCCAGCGATCTCCGCTTCATTCTCAGCGTAATCAAGATCAACGCCGATCTCGAGCGCGTGGGCGATGCAGCCAAAAGCATCAGCGATCGCGTGCGCATTATGGAGCAGATGGCCGCAGTCGACCTTCCTGTCGATGTCCCCCGCCTGGCCTCAATGGCTGCCGACATGGTGCGAAAGAGCCTGCAGGCCTTCATTGAGGCCGATGCGGAACTCGCCCGCAGCGTGCTTACCATGGATGACGCCGTGGATCAGATGAATCGCGCTGCCTTCAAGGCATTGACCAAGGTGATGGAAGAGCAGAGTCACATCGCGCCGCAGGCGTTGAACGCACTCATGATCTGCCGCAGCCTCGAGCGGGTGGGGGATCACGCCACCAACATCGCCGAGGACGTCATCTTCTGGGTGCAGGGCGCCGATGTGCGCCACCACAAAAGCATTGCCAGGGGTACAAACACGGCTGGCCCTGAGACCAACAACGCTCCGGCCAGCACTGCTCCGGCACAGAGCTGAAACCGCCGCCCAGTTCTGACCGCAAATCACCGGCGGAGTTGATTTCCTGTCCCTGAGCTCCCGCGGGGAGCGGCAGAGGCTGCCCGGAAACAGCGGAGCGCAGTCCTGGGAGGACCGCGAACAATTTCTCAAGCCCTGAAGGGGCGACAGAACTGCTTCCAACGAAACGGTGATCGACAAAGTGGAGCGGAACGATGTCCGTTTCGCCTGCGTGGAAACCGCCCGACTCCAGGCACCACCCTCGACCCAGATCTTCCCTCAGTGCTCCGGCGCAATTTTCACGCCCATTCCATTCAGCTTGCTGCGCGCTGCCCTCGCCTCGGGCGACTGCGGATGACGCCTGATTAACTCGCGAAGCTCATCGACGCCCGCCTGCTTTTTGTCCATCGCCATCAAGGAATATCCCTTATGCAGGAGTGCCGCCGGAGCCTTTGCATTGCCGCTGAAGCCTTCCAGCACGGCGTTGTAGTCGTTGATGGCGGTTGCGTAGTCCTTCTGCTGGTAGGCGATCTCCCCGAGGTAGAACTGCGCCGTGCCGGCCGCATCGTCGAGAGGATAGTAATGGATCACGTCCTGGAACTCGCCCTGCGCCACCTGATACCGGCCCGCATTGTAATCGCCCAATGCCGACTGAAGGGTCGCCTGTAGCGGGGGCGCCTGCTGCGCGGCGGGAACTCCCGGCGTCATTCCAGGGGCCGGAGCGGGTCCCGGACCGGGAGCCTGCCCAGGAGCCTGTCCCGCCGAATTGGGAGCGCCGCCGGGCATGGTTGCGCCTGGCTGTCCCTGTCCAGCCTGGGCCTGGGTCTGCATGGTTTGCAGTTGCGACTGCATGTCCTGGATTGTCTTGTCGAGCTTGGCGATGCGCGACTTCAGCTCGTCCACTGAATCGCTGAGCGACTGCACCTGGCCTGAGACGGTGTCGACTTTCCCGTTCACGGCTTCACCCTGTACACCCAGCTTCTGCTGGAGGGCGTCCACTGAGGCCGACATCTGTTTGGCTTCATCCGACGTTTGCTGTGCCAGATTCTGCATGACGCCAAAGTGCGAGTCCAGCGTGGACTGCAGGCGCTGGACCATGTCCAGCAATTGCTGTACCTGGGTTTGCAGTTGAACAATTTCCTTCGAAACCGCGTGCGCGGGAACAGCCGCGGGGGCAAGAAGAAGAATTGCGGCCGCAACAGCAAGCAGACGATTGCGAGTAATGCCGGGTCTTTGCATAGTCAAACCTTCCTACATACAAGATACGGCAGCCCGGCCAAGGAAGCGGGGCTGCCGTCTCACTGGAAACTTCTGTTGAGCAGCGCTAAAAGCCACATGAAGTCCAAAGCTTCTAGCGCTCTCTTCTAGCGGTCAATTGCGAATCCGTCTCTGCGGTTGAGCTGCCAGCATTCCTCAGTCGATTCTGTGCAGAAGGGTTTCTCCTTGCCGTAGCTGATAATCCGCATGCGGTCTGCTGCCACGCCCGCCGTAACCAGCGCCGTTTTGGCCGCTTGCGCGCGGTTTTGGCCCAGCACCAGGTTGTACTCGTCCGATCCGCGTTCATCGCAGTACCCGCCGATCACGACCTTGACATTTGGATGCGAATTCAGCCAGTCGGCATCTTTCGACAGCGTGGACTGCGCATCGGTCCGAATATCGTAGGTGTCGTAGTCGAAGAAGATGGGCTGCACGTTGGCGTTGAAATCCTGCTCCAGGCTCATCCCCGAACTGGGAACTGCTACCGCGGGCGGGGAATTGACCGTGACACTGGCCGTGGCATCGGTGGAGCCTGTGTCGTTGCGCGCCACCAAGTGATAGGTCACCGACTGCGTTGGTGTGACTGTCTTTACGCCTGACGAAGGCACGTCGCCGATGCCATCGATCGAGATACTTGTGGCGTCGGTGGTGCGCCAGCTCAACTGTACTTGATCCCCCGCCGAAATGACCGACGGCGTGGCAGTGAGCTGCGCGGTGGGCGCAGGCACGGACGCCGGCGGCGCCTCAGCCTGTGTTGGAACGGAGGCCTGCTTCTTCTTACATCCGGAGACAGCAACCAGGGCGACAAGCAAAAGTGAACAGGTCAAAAGTAGATTTCGAATTTTCAAGTGAATGCTCCTTTTCAAAAAAAGCTCAATTAGATCTCAAAGTACCCGGACACTGCACCGAAAGAGGTTGCACCTTCAGCCCGTCTCCGGGGCCCTCACTTCCAGCTCCAGTTGGGCATTGAATTGTCGCCCGAGTACGTCAGTTGATGCTGGTCGGTTCCGTTGGACAACATCGTCCAGATCTGCGTGCGCGAGCCCGCTTTTCGCTGGAATACGATGTGACGATTGTCCGGCGACCACGATGGAAAATCGTTGATTCCCGCTTCATGGGTTACCTGCAGCCAGTTCTTGCTGGCGATGTCCATCACGTAAATGTCATAGCTGCCCGGGGCTCCCGGACCATATTTGCGGTCCCAACTGAAGGTCAGCAGGCCGCCATTCGGTGACCAGGAAGGCGAGATGGCATAGCCGGAGTCGGTCATGCGCTGTACGTTGGAGCCATCCTTATCCATGATGTAGATCTGCGGTTCGCCCGTTCTGCCGCTCACGAAGGCAATCTGCCCTTGGGTGCGCGGGTTCCAGCACGGCGCCACGTCGGTGCCGAACGATGTCACGCTGTGGGCACTTGAGCCGCTGGAATCGGCGATCCATATGTCCGGATGGCCGGAGCGCGCTGAGGAAAACGCAACTTGCAGCCCATCCGCCGACCATGCCGGCGACAGGTTGCTTCCGCCAACCGTGCCCGTGGGAAAACTCACCAGCCGGCCAAGGTCCAGGGAGAACATGCGAATTTCCCACCCTCTGTTTCCCAACGACGAGAATGCAACCCGTGAGTTATCCGGTGAGATGCGCGGAGAGAGAGAAGTGTTGCCCAGGTGCGTGACGGCATGCTGATTTGCTCCATCGTAATCCATCACCCAGATCTCTTTGGATCCAGTGCGGTTACTCACAAAGTAGATTTTGGTTTCCGCGATCCCATTTACGCCACCGCCCAGCCGGGAAATAATGGCGTCGGCGAAGCGGTGTGCGATGGTGCGCGCCATATCGTTGCTGGCCTGCTCGTTGTACTGCTGCGCAAGCACCTGCGGATTGGCGGCGTTGGTTGCGTCGTCAAGCCAGCCAGACACCACAAGGCGGCCGTTATCCACTGAAAATGCACCAAATGCGACCATGGATGCGGCCGCCGGCGGAGCCGCCCATTGGGTCAGGACAATTTCTTGTTGCGAGCCAGGCGTCGCCTGGGGCGCCAGGCTCTTTGACACCACGTCGAAGATCCCGGCGTTGGATAAGTCGTTATAAAGCGTGGAATCGAAGACGGCCTTGAGTGGAATAGTCTGGGGATCGGCGGCGACCGGCTTGAAGTCCGCCGCGGCCAGCCGGATTTTCTGGTTGCCAAGCTGAGTCCCGGTATAGAGCCAGTCCTGCGCGGAGAGTTGCGGTGCTGAAAAGTACGCCAAGGAAAGCAGAAACAGCGGCAAAATCCGCGACGATGCCTTCATGCGATGTGCATTCCTTCCTGTGGAGCAGCAGGCGCCAATGCGCTGGCCCTCAATTGTTCCATTCTGCATGACGCCTGATACGACAGACTGTTAGATGCCCGGCCCCGCGTGGTGGGTTTTGTCTTGCGTCCGGACTGGTGCAAAAAGGAACCTTTTCTGTCACCTGCACGGAACGTTTCTCGCCGGGCGCCGGAGGTCCGAGAATCCAAATGAAGAGAGTTTGTGCGGCCGAGGATCCGATTGAAAAGAGCCTCTGGTCGGAGGCCAAACGCTGGACGCCAATTGCTGACGGCTGCATGTTGCACTTCAATACTCGCAGTAATACGACACCTTCAGCGTACTTTGATTATAGTTTGACGGCAGGTTTCCAAATGTCTGCACACGCTGCACGGCGCGCTGGCACGAAGCATCCAGCGTGGGGCTTCCGCTCGACCGGTCCAACTGCATACCGCTCACTGTTCCGTCGCGGTGAATACTGAAAACCAGGAACACACGCGCCCCTTTTGGCGTACGGGGATCCACTTCCGCTCTGTTCCAATTCTGGCTCATGATGCGATTGATCTGGTCCACGTACCACGGATAGAGGCTGGCAAAGCTGTTGTCCCCGACGGTGGTCGGGCCCGCAGTCCCCGGCTGCATCTGCTGCGGCATAATCGAACCCCGCTGCTCGCCGTATTGCGCAGTATTCGGTTTGGCCTGCGGCTGGTACTGCTGGGTCTTCTCCACGGTTTTCTTGGCCGGCTTCGTCTGCTTGCCCGGGATCGGGATCGCAGTCAGATCTTCGTTCCGCAGTTCCTTTGTGCTCAGCGGAGCGGGAGCCTCGCTGGGGGTCTGAGTGGCAAGAACATTCTTGTTGATCTCATCTGCGGGCAAGGGAAGCGCGCTGCTGACCAGGCTCACTTGCATCGATCCGCCCGCACCCGGGCTGCCCCAGAGGTTATGGTGAAACAGCCCCAGCACCCATCCGTAGTAGACAAGAATCGCGCCCAGGAGGGCGTGCAGTATCAATGATCCTGCCGCCGGGCCGGCGAAGCGCTCCGCCGTCAATCCCCGCTCAAGATGCTCGCCGCCCTCTAAAACACTTTCCATACTTTTGCTAGCTCAGTGGGCGCCCCACCCTCGGCGCGTCTTCGTCTTTCCGCCCAGGGCGGGATAAGAGCTCCGTTAACTCCGCTACTTCCCGCTGCTCCCCTTGGTCTCAAGCGGCTGCGTCACGATCGAAACATTCGTAATTCCCGATTGCTTCACCGCATCCATGACGCTCGCAAAGTTCCCAAACGACACGCTCTGGTCGCTCATCAGATAAATGGCCTGATGCGCCGCATCCTTAACCCCTTCGCGCAGCTTGATCGGCAGATCGTGAATGTTGATGGGCTGGTCGTTCAGAAAAATGTTGTCCTTGCCATCGATCGTCACCACCATCCGCTGCTGCGTAATCTGCTTCACCGTCCGCGTTTTGGGCACGTTCACTTCAATCCCGCTCTGCAGCACCGGCTCGGTGATCATAAAGATCACCAGCAGCACCAGCACCACGTCCACCAGCGGCGTGATATTGATCTCCGCAAGCGAAGTCTGAGTCCTTCCGTTACTCATCGAAAACGCCAAGTTCAAAACCTCTCAAAAGACCAGGGTGCGGGGGTGCCCAGGTCTCGCCTTTGAGACCTGGGAGAGCGCTACTGCTTGTATAAGCTGCGCTCTGCCTCGCGCGGATCATCGGCTGGAACCCGCTGCCCAGGCGACGCAGATCGAACCGGAATCTCTTCGAGCGAATTCAGCAGTTCGCGGCAAAAGTCGTCCGTCGCCGCGGCAAACACCCTGATGCGCGCGGTGAACTGGTTGTAAGCAACCACTGCCGGCACGGCCACAAACAATCCCGCGGCGGTTGTGATGAGCGCCTCGGCAATGCCCGGACCCACCGCCTTCAGCGACCCGGCGCCCGCCGTTGCAATCCCTTGAAACGCGTCAACGACGCCCATCACGGTTCCAAACAATCCCACGAATGGAGCTGTAGAGCCGATCGTCGCCAGCCAGGTCATGCGCCTCTCCAGCGACGTGACAGCTTCGTTGGCCGCGGTCTGCGCGGTGCGCTCCAGCGGTGTAAGGCTGCGCGGAGGACCCGACCCGCCCGTCTGCCGCTTGTAAGTCTCGTACACGTCCTCAAATACCTGCGCCAGCGGGCTCGCGGTGTAATCGCCGGCAAGCGCAGCGATCTCCTGCAGTCGCGTCGCCTTGCGGAAAGTTCGGATGAACTTCCTGCTTTGCGCGGTCGCTCTCTTGAATTGCGCCATCTTGCCGAAGATGATTGTCCACGAGTACAGGCTGGCAATCAGAAGCAACAAAAGCACCGAGATCGCAATTGCGCCAATGTTGCTGAACAACCCTGCCAGCGCCGTGAAGCCCTGCATCGCTTGTGGCGCACCCGCGCCCGCGCCGCCGTCAGGTTGGAGAAGAAACGCCATTGAAGCAGTAAGAATCGCAGTTCACCTCATTCTCAACGGTATCAGACGCCATTCGCCGCCCCAAGTGACCGTCTGGATGCCTCTCGACCCCTTGTACGGCTTCGTTCCTCAATCCTTAAACCCGGTTTTTCATGCTATGCTGCGCTCGGAATCCATGCTTATCGAACTGCGCGCTGAAAACTACGCTGTGATCGATCATGCGATTGCTTCGTTCGGTCCCGGCCTGAACTTACTAACCGGCGAAACCGGCGCCGGCAAATCCATTCTCGTAGACGCGCTCGCCCTCCTCATGGGCGGCAAATCCTCTGCCGAAGTGGTTCGCCACGGCGCGGAAAAGGCCGTCGTCTCCTGTGTTTTCGAGGCCACACCGGGCGCCGAATCCATTCTCGAAGCCAACGGCATCGATGCCGAGGGCAGCGATATCATTCTGCGCCGTGAAATCCTATCCACCGGCAAAGGCCGAGTCTTCGTGAACAATCAGCCCGCTACCGTCCAGGTTCTCAAGCAACTGGCGCCCGAGCTGGCGCTGGTACACGCGCAGACTGAAAGCCTGTCCAGCTTCGACCAGTCGCAGCAGCGCATCCTCCTCGATCGCTTCAGTGGCATCAACTTAGATGCAATTTCGGAGGCTTACGCCCATTGGCGCGCGGCCCAGGACAAGCTCAACGACCTTCTCGAGGGAGAACAGGACCGGCTGCGCATGGTGGACCTGTGGACCTACCAGCGCAAAGAGATTGAATCCGCACAACTTGAGGCTGGAGAGGACGAAACGCTTGCCACCGAAAAGCGCGTGCTGGCCAACGCCGAAAAGCTCTACTCCGCGGCCATGAGCGCGTTTGACGAGCTTTATGAAGGGGCTGCGAGCGCCGAAGCCGCGCTGCGCGCTGCCATTCGCAATGTGGAAGAGCTTGCCCGCTACGACAGCCGCTTCACCGAGTCCGCGCAGCAGCTCGCCTCCGCACGTGCCGTTGTCTCCGATATCGGCACGTCATTGCGCGACTATGCCGAGAGCATCAATGCCTCGCCCGAGCGCCTCGCCGAAATCGAAGATCGCCTCGCCGTCCTCGATCGCCTCAAGCGCAAATACGGAAAGAGGATCGCAGAGGTCATCTCCTTCGGTGAGGATGTCGCTCATAAGCTCACCCAAGTGGAAGACCGCGACGAAATTCTCAAGGCCCTCCGCGCCGAGTTGGAAAAAGCCGCGGCCGAATACCGCAAAGCCGCTTCGGCGCTCACCGCCGAGCGCCAGGCCGCTGCGCTGAAACTCGGCAAGCTGTCCGAAGCCCAAATCAATTCGCTCGCCATGAAATCCCGCTTCCAGGTCGCCGTGACGGCTGCCACCTCCCTTGATGCCGGCGCGACCGATTCAGCTGACGAAGCAGACTTGGTAAAAGGGCACGGCTTGAGCCGGGCTGATAACGGGAAAGAAAAGAAGAGAGCTTCAACTCCTGAAGGAACTCCTTCGGGAAACTCGCACTGGACAGAGCACGGTTGGGATCAGGTGGAATACCGCATCGCCACCAACCCCGGCGAGCCGCTCAAGCCGCTGGTCGAAATCGCATCGGGCGGCGAGCTCTCACGCGTGCTGCTCGCGCTTAAAGTGGTAGTCGAGGAATCCGCGTCAAAGAACAGAAAGAAGACGACTCCCCGCACACTGGTCTTCGACGAAATCGACATCGGCATCGGAGGCCGCGCTGCCGAGGCGGTTGGTCAGAAGCTCAAGGCGCTGGGACGCGCGCAGCAGGTCTTGTGTGTAACCCATTTGCCGCAGATCGCCGCCTTCGCCGATCAGCACCTGGCCGTGGAAAAGCGCGAGGATCACGGCCGCACGCAAACGCGCATCCGCGTCCTGGATGACCGCGCACGCACGCATGAAGTTGCACGCATGCTGAGCGGCGCCAAAGTCACCGACACCAGCCTGCAGCACGCCGCGCAGATGATCGCAGCCAGCCGATAGCGCATTTCGCCTTCTGAACCGGATACACCAGTTCCGCCACTGCGATAGCTCGCTTCCTTGCCGCAAACCTCAATTCCGCAGATCGGGCAACCCCATCTTCGGTCCGCCGCTCCAACACTGAGAACTCTCGGCCGCGCAGATGTGCATGGCACTCTGCTGTGCGGCCCCGAGGGAAAGCGTAAGTGCACCTCGCTGCATGCGCACGCAACTGCTGTTTCCAGGAGCCGTACATGAATCTGCCGCAACTCACCACAAACGAAATTATCGCAATCGTCGCCGTCGTCGCCCTCGTTGTGATCGCCCTCATCGTTTGGGCCTTCAATCGCCGGCGCACCGACCGTCTCCGTGCACAATTCGGTCCCGAGTACGATCGCACCGTTGCCGAAGTCGGACGCCGTTCCAAAGCCGAAGATCGTCTCGCGGAGCGCAGTGAACGCGTCCACAAGCTCGAAATCCGTGCCCTCATCGCCGCGGAGCGCGACCGCTATGTTGCGGAATGGGGCCGTATTCAAGCCCACTTTGTCGACGCCCCTGCCGGAGCCGTCGCAGAAGCGGACCAGCTTCTCGGCGATGTGATGGCCACCTGTGGCTATCCTGTCGGCGACTTTGAACAGCGCGCCGCCGACATCTCCGTCGACCACCCTGTGGTCACGCAGAATTACCGCGCCGCACACGAAATCGCGCTGCGCCAGGCCGGCGGCAGGGCCAGCACGGAAGAACTGCGCCGCGCCATGATTCACTATCGCGCGCTGTTTGACGAACTGGTCGGCTTGCCCGCTGCTGTCGATCCACGTCCCGTAGTCGAGGTGCGCACGATCCGTACCGAAGTCGATCCGCACCGCCGCGCCAGCTAGCGCCAAGCGCACATGACAGAAACTTCATCCATCGCACAGGCTCACTGCGTCATACTCGATTCCGTCTGAACTGCGTACACAGTTTCTTTGCGGTTCGATCCTGAGGAGCCACGCGAATGCATCTGAGATCGGAGAAGCACTTCCTCCGAGCGGCTACGATTCTGCTGGTCGTTTTTCTGCCGCATCTCATTACGGCCCAATCCTCGGCACCCTCACAGCAACAACCGGCCCAGCCGCAATCTTCGTCGCAACAGCAACCCCCCGCGCCGTCACCCGAACTGCCGAGCGCGCCCGCTCCAGCGAGCAATCCTACTTCGTCGGCTCCTTCTTCGTCTTCGCAGGAACCATCACTCTCCGATCTCGGCTTTTCGTCTCAGCAAACGCAAGCGAATCCCAAGCTCCAGGCCGAACTGAACAAGCGAACGGAAATGCTGAAGATTCACCAGCGCCTGGGTCTGATCACGCTGGCGCCCATGGCGGCTGCGCTCATTACCGGGCCAATGGCGAAAGCGAAGGGCCGCAACGGCCAAACCATCACCGAGCCCACCAACGCCAACCTCGACTTTCACGCAGCGCTCGGCGGAGCCACAGCGGCTTTGTACTTCACCACCGCCTACTTTGCCATTGCTGCGCCGAAGATTCCTGGGCATCCCAAGCACGGCGCGATTCGTTTTCACGAGGCGCTGGCATTCGTGCACGGCCCCGGCATGATCGCCACGGCGATCCTCGGCTACGATGCGTACAAGCAGGAGAATGCCGGTGAAAAGGTCCACGGCATTGCCTCCTTCCACGGCCCTGTCGCCGTCGCCACGGTCGGCGCATACGGTGCGGCCATCATCGCCGTTAGCTGGCCGATTCACCTCAAATTCTGGGAGAAAAAATGAAGCGGAACTTTCTGGCCGCCTGCTTGTTTGTTTCGCTGATTCTTTTTGTGCCGCATTTTGCTCTCGCCCAGTCGGACACCACATGGGTTGCCGATCAATCCACGCTCAGCTACCACATGTCGCATCCCATGCACGAGGTCGACGGAGTTAGCCACGCCGCTCGCGGCAAAGGAATCTGCCATGCCGGTACCTGCGACTTCCTCATTGCTGTTCCCGTCAAATCCTTCGATTCAGGCGACACCAATCGCGATCTGCACATGATAGAAGCCACGCGCGGCGCCGAGTTTCCACTGATCCAGGTTCGCGCCCGGTTTCCGCAATCCGAAATCACGCAGCAATGGATTCACGCCGATCTCGAGGTCCAGTTCGCCGGCCAGACTGCGCACTACTCCACTGTTCCATTCGAGCGTGTCCAGCAGGGCGGTGAAGTCCGCATCACGGGAACCATTCCGCTCGCCTGTTCCGACTTCAAAATCGACAGGCCGTCTTTCCTTAGCATTGCCATTAAAAACGAGATTCCCGTTCGCGTCGACATGAGCTGGCACCCGCAGTGAACCATTCAGCGGAGAGCCCGGCCGAAGCGCAAGAAGCCAGCCTGCAAAAACCTGACTTCTCCCAAACGGCCGAAGGCCGCTCCCGGGAAAGCCTGACAAATACCTCCCTAAGCTCCTAAAAAGGCAAGAGTTTTCAAGCTTGCCTGGACTCCCCGCTCCCTTCAGATCTGGCCCTGAGTTGCTTACCTAAGTAATCTCTTAATGTATTTTAGTTTGCCTTTAATAGGTGACTTCGATAACCTCTGGAACTAGCCAACTGGTTTCTTTTGCGCCCGGCATTGCCGGATTCAAGCAGCAATTGGGTCCCCCTGCATTTCCCTACCTGGAGCATCTATGCGAGTTTCGTGCCCAAGTGGTTCCATGCCAAAGACCCGGTTTCTTTGGCCCTCGCTCCTCCTTTTGGCCGCGCTCATTTCCGGTTGCGGCGGCGGTTCAATCGCAGTGAATCTGGGCACCATTGCGGCCATCTCGGCGCCCAGCAACACCCTCCGCGTGAGCCAGACCCTGCAGCTTTCCTCCACCTATATGGCCTCTGGCCAGCCCGTCATCTTTTCTGTGAATGGAATCCCCGGCGGAAACGCGACCATCGGCACCATCTCAAGCAACGGCCTTTACACCGCTCCGGCCGTCGTGCCGAGCCCCAATTCCGTCCAGATCACCAGTTCCATCGCCAAGTACCCCGGCGCCACTCCCGGCTCGATCACGGTCCAGATCTGGAACCCGATCCCCGTACTCAGCGGAGTGACTCCCAATGGATTCTCGGAAGGCGTCACCACCGTTACAGTGAACGGATCGCAGTTCATTTACGGCGCGCAGATCAGTTGGAATGGCGCTGCTGTTTCCACGACGTTTGTCTCTCCCACTGAGCTGGTGGCGCAGATTGCTGCGCCTAATCCCGGCGTTTTTCCGCTCACGGTCACCAATCCCAATCCCGGTTCGGCGACAGCGCCCCCGCTTTCTCTCAAGGTTGGCCCTGGCCAGGTCGTTCTGCAACTCGAGCCCAACTCCGGCACCGACGTCCGCGTCTCGAACACACTCAACCTCGGGCTGATGGTTAACGGAACCGACAATCCAGCCGTCACGCTCGCGATTAATGGAATTGCCGGCGGCAACGCGACGCTTGGCACGGCCGTCTCGAACACTGACGGCTCGATCACTTACATGGCACCCCCAGTTGTTCCCACGCCGAACAATATCGTCCAGCTCACCATCACCAGCGTTGACAATCCAACTGTCTCCATCACGCAAAACATCTCGGTGATGAATCCGATTCCGATTCTCACCTCTGCAACGCCGATTGCGTTCAACCCCGGGCCGGCGACGATCGTGCTCACGGGCTCTCAATTCATTAATGGTGCGCAACTCCTGGTCGACGGCTCGCCCGCGGCCACCACCTTCAACAGCGGTTCGCAACTGACCGCGAACGTGAACCTCAGCCAACCGGGCAATCTCGATCTGCAGGTTCTCAATCCCGCTCCCGGGCCGGCCACGTCGGCCGATCTCATCGCCACTGTCAGCGGCACGCCGCCCACGCCGATCGTCAGCCCGCAGGATGCGGCGCGCTTTCTCGAGCAGGCTACGTTCGGCGCCACCGACGCCGACATTCGCAACGTGTCGCTCAATGGATTTCAATGGTGGCTCAACCAGCAGTTCGCCATGCCGGCCACGCCCATGGAGCCCGCGGTCGAGCAGGCGGTGATCGTCGACAACCCGCCCTGCGCCTCTGGCGACGTCACGTGCAACGCCGCACTTTTCGTGCAGAACGACCAGAACGAAGGCCTGGTGCAGGACGCCTTCTGGCAGCAATCGCTCACCGCTCCCGATCAGCTTCGCCAGCGCGTCAAATACGCCCTCTCGCAAATCTTTGTGGTCTCCAGCGACAACACAACGTCGATTCAAAGCATGCCGCGCGGAGAAGCCGGCTATTACGACCTGCTCGGCAACGACGCCTTCGGCAACTTCCGCCAGCTGCTTCAGGACGTCACGCTCAACCCGATGATGGGGCAGTTTCTCTCGATGCAGGGCAACGACAAAGGCAACGCCACCACCGATCCGGACGAAAACTACGCGCGTGAGGTGCAGCAGCTTTTCACCATCGGTCTGTGGAAGGTGAATGACGATGGCACGCAGCAGCTCGACGGCAATGGCAACCCCATCCCCACCTACTCCAACACCGATGTGAAAGGCCTGGCCGCCGCGCTCACCGGCTGGAGTTGGAACATCCCTGGAGACTCGAGCGATAACGCGTGGTCCAACTGTTGCGTATACGTTGGCCCGGGCTACGGCGAGGAGTTGCTGCCCATGCAGAGCTTCCCCAACCACCACTCCACGGTCGAAAAGGATTTTCTCGGCGTCACGATTCCGGCATCCGGCAGCCCCGATCCCGCCGGCGATCTCAAGATTGCTCTCGACACACTCTTCAATCACCCCAATCTCCCAGCGTTCTTTTCGAAGCAGATGATCGAGCACCTTGTTACCAGCAATCCAAGCCCCGCTTACGTCAATCGCATCGCGCAGGTGTTCGAAAACGACGGGACGGGCGTGCGCGGCAATCTGCAGGCGGTTGTCACTGCCATTCTGATGGATCCCGAAGCGCGCGACACAGCCACCGACACAGGCAATCCGCAATACGGCAAGGTTCGCGAGCCTTTGCTGCGATACGCCGAGTGGGCGCGCGCCTTTACCGCGCAATCGCGAACCGGGTCATTCGACATTGGCTCCGCCGAAGATCCCATCTACGGTTACAACGAGATGTGGTTTCGCTCGCCTACCGTGTTTAACTGGTTCGCGCCCAACTACACTCCGCCGAACACGTCCATCTCGGCCGCCAGCCTGCTCGCACCGGAGATGCAGATCGTCAACGTTTCCTCCGTTGTCGGCTTCATTAACTACATGCAGGGCGCCATTGGCTCCAACGGCATGGGTGGCCCAGACGTCTTCTCGTCCTACGGCACCGAGATGAGTCTCGCAGCCACGCCCGACCAGCTACTTGACCGCATCAATCTGTTGCTGATGTCAGGCCAGATGAGCAGCAATCTTTACAACCAGATTCTCGCCGTCATCAATTCCATCCCCATTCCCACCGGCGGCGATCAAAACGCAGTCAACGCCGCGCTTTTGAGCCGCGTGCAGGCGGCCATCTATCTCACCGTGGCGTCGCCCGATTTCGCAGCGCAGCAATAGGAGCCAGACATGTCAAAGTGCTCATGCCAAACCCGCCGGCAGTTTCTCAGAACGGCTTCGATGGCCTCGATGGCCGGATTCTACGTGAGCCCGTTTTTGCTCGAGCTCAACTCGGTCGCCGCCATGGCGCAGAGCTCCGGCACTTCGGACTATCGAGCCCTTGTCTGTGTCTACCTGCAGGGCGGTAACGACGGCCATGGCACCGTGGTCGCCACCGATCCGGACTCTTATGCCGCTTTCGTGACGGCTCGCCAGGGCGCGCCCGGCCTCGCGTATCCGCTGGCAGATCTTCTGCCCATTACCCTCAAGACCCCACAAAGCGGCCGCACCTTCGCGCTCAATCCCGCGCTCACCGGAATTCAGGATCTCTTCAACGCCAGCCGTGCCGCCATCATCGCCAACACCGGCACACTGATCACCCCCGCCAGCAAGACGCAGATCGACGCCAACTCCGTCGAACTGCCTGACTCGCTCTTCTCACACTTCGATCAGACGGCCGCGTGGCAGGCCATCGCGTCAAACCTGGGCAGTGGTGAGCGCGTGGGCTGGGGCGGAGCCGTCGCGGACGCCATTGAAGCCATGAACATGAATTCGAACTCCATGTTCACCTGCATCTCCACTTGCGGCAATGCGCTCTTCCTCGCTGGACAAAGCTCGTTTCAACTCAACGTCACGCCCGCAGGCCCCATTCCCATCGGCGGACTTCAGCAGCCGCCATTCGGCATACCCACCGCAGCCAACCCGCTCAACTCCATCCTCACCTCCGACGAGACCAACCTCTTCGCGAAGGAGTACGAGGTGGTTATCAATCGCTCTATGCAGGCGCAGGCTGCGCTCGTCACCGCCATGGCTCCCGCGGGCGCCAGCGGCGTGCCCAATCCACCGCAATTCCTCGATCCCAACACCAACATGCTGGCCGACAACCCACTCGCCTCATCTCTGCAAACCATCGCGCGCATTATCGCTGGCCGCGCCAGTCTCGGCGTCACCCGCCAGATCTTCTACGTCCAGCTCGGCAGCTTCGACACCCACGACGGACAGGCGAAAACTCACGCGCAGCTTCTCACCCAGCTTGGAGCGGCGTTTGAATACTTCGACGGACTCATGGTCAACATGGGTCTCAGCGACAACGTCACCGCGTTTACCATCTCCGACTTCGGCCGCACCCTCACCTGCAACAGCGACGGTACCGATCACGGCTGGGGCAGCCACCACTTCGTTGTCGGCGGCGCTGTCGCGGGCGGCGACATGTACGGCCAGTACCCCGTTGTCGGCGTCAATCAGGCCAACGACGTCGGTAACGGCCGCCTGATTCCCAACACGTCGGTTGAGCAATACGCAGGAACGCTGGCGCGTTGGTTTGGCCTCTCCGACAGCCAGATCCGCACCGTCTTCCCCAACTTCGCCAACTTTGGTTCGAGCCCTTATCTGGGCTTCATGGGCTGACAGCTCACTCGCAACGCTGACCGCGCGAAAGTTAACAACAGGCTCTAAGCCTGGGGCCCGGGATCGCCGGGCTTGCGAACCCCACAGACCTGCGCTTCCGCAACCGCGGGCAGCGGCTCGTTTCTCACCGCCGGCACCTGGGGCTCCAGCTGTATCGCCAGGCTCTCAATACTCTTTTCATTTTCGTAGGCCGTCGCCTTGCTCCCACGCGCAATGGCCAGGAATCGAGCAGGATCGAACGGCTTGGGTAAAACGGCAAACTGCCGCCCCTCTCGTCTTGCGCTTTCCATCAGGTCTTCCGTCGCCGGGTGACCCGACATCAACTCCACCGCACATTGCGGGTACCTGGTCTTCAGAATCTCCGAGAATTCAATCCCATTCATGCCTGGCAGCATGATGTCGACGAATGCCGCGTCGGGTTCCCAATTTGCAATCAGGTTCAATGCATCTTCCGCCGAATGGGCAACCTTAACACCGAATTCGTTCCTCGAAAGCACCAAGGCCAGGCTCTCGGCCACCGCCGGTGCGTCGTCAAGAATCAGAATGCTGCGGGGTTGCTTGGAAAGGGACATCGCGTCACCAGAGATCCGCTCCAGCGGGAAAGAGTCCCAGGTCTCGGGCCCCCTTCTTCATTCAGGTGAGATGCGGCCGAATCCTGTTAGGATAGCTGCGACGCCAAGCTAAGTTATTGATTTCATTGGTGAATTGCACGCATGAAATCCAGGGAGGCGGAAAGGAGGTCCATTTTGCACAAATCGCAGTCCCCAGAGTGGGCTCTCCGAATCAGGCGTCTGCTGTCCGATTTGAAACTCAGCCAGAGCGGCCTGGCTGGGCGCGTCGGTGTCTCCCCGGCCACCGTCTCCCGGTGGGTGCAAGGCCGGCAGGAGCCGACGGCTGAGTTCTACGTCAACCTCGGAAATCTCGCGCGGCCACCCCACGGCGTTTATTTCTGGGAGCGCGCAGGCATCGATTCCGCCGCCCTTTCTGACGCCAGCCTGCAAAACTCGCTCATCTCGGTGCCGGTCAAGCTGAGGGACTTCAAGATTGTCGCCGCCCGCAAGCTCTCGCGCCAGCTCGCCAGCAACGGAAACGCCGTGGCGATTCCGTTGCTCAACATCACCGCCTATGGAGACCGCATCCCGCCCAGGGAAAACGTGGCCGTCTCCGAGGTCGATATCGAAGAAATTCTTATTGCGCCGCTGGGCTGGTGTCCACATCCCGAGAATATGATCGCCATCCATTTAGAGGGCGAATCGATGCTGCCCACGATTCCCCCGGGCTCGATCCTTTTTGTCGATACGGCGGCGAAAGAGCGCGACCGTCTGCAACAGCGGATTACCGTCGTCGCGCATCGCGATCTGGGCTTCAAGGTCGCACGCTTTCAGCGCATCTCCGGTGCCGATCTTCTCATCTCGGCCAATTACAGGTTTCTTCCCGTCAACGTCACCAACGCCTCCAAGTGGAAGATCTTCGGCGAAGTTCTTTGGTGGGTTTCGCGCGATCCCGCATCGGCAAACTGAATCTTCGATTTCCGGCTTTCGATCGGTGTTCCCGAGCAAAGTCGCGCTAAACATCGGCAAGCTCGTTGCCGGCTTTTCCTTCTCTGCGCTCCAGCAGTTCCAATTGGAGCTGTTTGGAATGGGTCCGCTTCAGGACTCTGTCGAAACGACGCGCGATTTTCGCTTTCTCAATGTCGTTTGAGGCAGCCTGAAACCGGGCCGCGAGTGTTGCGCTGTACTCGCGCAACGCGTCGATTTGCGTCTTCAATACACGAATCCGCCACCTGGTAATAAAGAGTGTCATGAGCCCGCCCCCTCTCAAAGAGAGGCACAACGCGGGTCTGAGGAAATGGGAAAGCGATTACCAGCTCTGGCCGTGAAGAAGACGAGCCGCCGTTTCTCAATTCGATCTGGCAAGCAAGCATCGCGAACGCGAACGGCGTGCACTCGATCTTCAGCGATTCTAAGCGCAAATCGATGGTTTCGCGCAAAAGATAATTTTCAGAGAGAACCTTTGGCGCATCGGCGAATGGAAAGGGCGAGATCGGATGCAAAGGCCGGGCCGTCAGGACGTTGCTTGGGCCGCTCGGCGGGGCGGCTTCTCGTGGCCGGGAACCACGCGCCTGCCATTTCGCATCCAAGGCAGGAGATGTGGGAAGCGATTCCGAAAACCGAGGCAATCACAATGAAACAAGCGATTTATGCTGTTGCTGCTTTTGGACTGGCCTGGCTCCTGGTCTCGATGGCGCCGGATATTCGGCGCTACATGCGCATGCGGGCGATGTAAAAGCGCGGACAATGACCCGGCGTGGGGTGCAGAACTTGGCCCCGCCAGCGTCTTTGGGAGGTACGCGAGACCTGCTATCCTGCGCGCATGAAGCGTCGAGAGTTCGCGCTGGGCCTTGTCATTCTTGTGGCCGCGGGATGCCGTTCGAACCCACCGGCGAATCAACCCGAACCAGCACAACCGGCGCAGCCGAGCGCTGCGGCCGCGGGCAGCGGCTTCGACTACTATCTGCTCAATCTCTCGTGGTCGCCGGAGTTTTGTTACTCGCACCCGTCGGCACAGGAGTGTGCGGCGCACGACGCATTTGTATTGCATGGGCTGTGGCCCGAGAACAACGACGGCACATATCCCGAAAACTGCTCGAATGCGCCGGGGCCGGCCGATCCCGGGAAGTACAGCGACCTCTATCCTGACACCGGACTGCTCGATCATGAGTGGCGAACCCACGGAACCTGCTCCGGCCTGAGCGCGGACGCATTTTTTGCGACGGCGCGGGCGGCCTACCAGTCGGTCAGGATTCCGCCGGAACTGGCGAATCTGAAGCAGCAAACATCAATGCCGCCGGAAGAGATTCTGGGCCTCTTCACCGAGAGCAACCCGGGCATTCCGCGGTCGAGCCTGGTGCTGAGCTGCGGCCACAACTTCCTGACGGCGGTCGAGGTGTGCCTCGACAAGAGCCTGCACCCAACACCGTGCAGCGGCGTGCGCAGCTGTCGCGCCAACGTGGTGCGGATTCCGGCGCCATAATCACATCGGCGCCATAATCACATCAAGGTGGCGCCAGCCCGGTGCTTGATTTTCTTTCGAGGACAAAGCTCGCGGCGCCTCCTCCATAAAGGACTTTTCGACTGTCCGGATGCGGACAGAGAATCTCATCAACGCACACTTGGCGCCTGCTCCATTTCGAATCTCCGTGGGGTAAAACCATATGGTTCAATAAGAGCCAGGATCGCAATCTGGTCATCGGATTGCCCTTCCAAAACGAGGCTTTCATTTCGCCCCAGCCCACTTCCCCGGGGGAACAGTATGCATACGCTGCTTGAGAACGTTCGCTTCGCTTTGCGCCAGTTGCGCAGGAGCCCAGGCTTTGCAACGGTCGCAATCCTGACCCTGGCGCTCGGAATTGGTCCGACCACGGCCATCTTCAGCGTTGTCTACGCCACGATGCTCGCACCGTTGCCGTATTCGCATCCTGAGCAACTCGTGTTGGCGTGGTCCAGAACACGAGGCGGCGACAACAGCGTGTCGGTGCAGGATTATCTCGATTGGAAGGCGCAGAACAAAACTTTCCAAGCGATGATTCCCTGGCGCGCAGACACCTTCAATATGGCAACGACCGCAGACCGGCAGCAGCAGGTGCGGGGCTTGCGCACCGGCGCCGGCTGGTACAGCATGCTGGGTGTGAAGTTCGTGCTGGGCCGGGACTTCGTGCCGGATGAAACCGTGCCCGGTAAAGATCATGAGGTGATTCTGCCGCACGCAACATGGGAACGGCTTGGAGCCGATCCCAACATGATTGGCAAAACCATTCGCATCGATCTCGAACCTTACACCGTGGTTGGCGTACTAGCGCCGGGCGCACCTGACCGAATGCAGATCGAGTTCCTCGTGCCCCTCTCGTTCAAGCCGGAGCAGATCAATCGCCAGAATCATCCGCTGCTCGTTACCGGGCGGCTGAAACCGGGCGTCTCACTTGCCGAGGCTCAGGCTGACCTGCAGGTGATTGCGGCGCGCATTGCGAGAGAATATCCCGCAACCAACGAGAATCTGGGAGTCCATGTGACTCCGTTACGCAACTACTGGTTTGCGAAGCAAACGCAGAATACTTTGTGGGCGCTGCTGGGCGCAGTGGGCTTTCTGCTGCTTATTTCCTGCGCCAACGTTGCTAACCTTCTGCTTGCAAAAGCTTCAACGCGTCGCAAAGAGGTTGCTGTACGTGCTTCGCTGGGCGCCACGCGGCGACGGGTCTTCGCGCAATTTCTGACGGAAAGCCTGGTTTTGAGCCTGGCCGGTGGTTTGCTCGGAATCGCAATGGCCGAACTCATGCTGCAGGTCCTTACCAGAAGTCTGATCACGGGCATGGGTCTAAGCCTTCCTTCCGAGGCCGACATCCGTCTGAGTTTGCCCGTACTGCTTTTCACATTCTGCGCGAGCCTGCTTGTGGGCGTATTGTTCGGAAGCGCGCCGGCATGGCGAGCATCCACTTTGAACGTGAACGAAACTCCGAAAGAGAGTGGCGGGCGTGGAAGCGACAGCGGCCAGCAGCGGCTCCGTCGAGTGCTGGTCGTTTCCGAATTCGGATTGGCGCTGACCTTGCTGGCAGGAGCCGGGTTGGCGATTCACAGCTTCTGGAACTTGAGCCGCGTCGACCTCGGGTTCCGCACCGATCACATCCTTACCTTCAGCCTTCCGATTTCGCCAAAGCATTTTGCTCAGCCGCAGCAGACGGTGGTGTTCTATCACCAACTCCTCGACAAGCTGCACGCGCTTCCCGGCGTATCGCAAGCAGACGTTTCAACCGGCACTCCGCTGGCCGAAGACGGCTTCGGTTTGCCTTTCGATATTGTGGGCCAGCCGCGCCACGACACAAGCTCGAGGATTTTCGCATTTTTCCAAATGGCCACGCCGGATTACTTCAAGACGTTCGGGATTCCGCTGCTTGAGGGACGTACATTTACGGCAGAGGATAACGAAAGCAGCGCGCGGGTCGCCGTCGTCAACGAACACTTCGTACACACCTATTTGCAAGGAGTGAACCCGATCGGACAACGCATCCTGGTAGGCCAATTGATTCCGGGAGCAACTCAGCCCGGGCCGCCTCAGGAGTGGCAGATCATCGGCGTTGCGCGAGATGTTCGCATGGAGGGAGTTCACAATGAGATTTACCCTGAAATCGACGTTCCGTTCGATCAGAGTTCCTGGCCGCGGGCAGATGTCGCCGTTCGAACGGCCGGCGATCCTGAAGCGCTTCGAAAGAGCGTGGGAGCGATCATCGCTTCCATGGATCCGAATCTTCCCATGGCCGACGTGAAGACCATGGACCAGATCGTCGACGAAACATTTCTCGAGGACCGTTCGGTTTCGGGATTGTTTGCCGTCTTCGCAGTCGCGGCGCTGTTGCTGGCGGCAATTGGAATTTATGGTGTCATGTCATTCTCGGTGGCGCAGCGCACCCATGAAATCGGACTGCGGATGGCGTTGGGGGCAGACCGCTCAAACGTAATGCGGCTGATCTTGAGGGAAGGCCTCATTCTGGCACTGCTCGGGCTCGGAGTGGGTTTGCTGGGAGGGGTACTCGTGGGGAGGGCCGTTCAGAGCACGCTCTACCAGGTGGGCGCGATCGATCTCCCGACCCTGTGCCTGGTTGCAGTGTTGTTACTCGCCGCAGCCTTGTCTGCTTGTTATCTTCCCGCTCGCCGCGCAACCAAGGTCAATCCCATGGTGGCGTTGAGGTGCGAGTGACTGAAATATAGCTCCTTCGACTTCAGGCGCGCCTACGCCTATATGTCGATAGAATCCAGGGCCTGTCGCCCAGTATCCAGAGCCACGGAATGGATGCCAGGCTATTGACTTCGCGAAACTTACGCGCGTGTCATATGGCGCCGTACAGCTTCGCAGGTCCCGGCTGGTACTATGCTTTCTGCAACCGGAGGTCACCTGAATGCAGCGCCGTAATTTTCTCAAAACCCTTGCCGCCACTACCGCCGCAGCCGTTGCGCGTCCACGTCTCGCCTTAGCTGCGCTGCCCAAAATGAAGATCACGCGCATCCGCGCCTACAACCCGCCCAAGTCCTTCATCTCGGTCAACGCGATCTTCAACCAGAGTTATGTGGTAGTCACCGTTGAGACGGATGCGGGCATTATGGGCATTGGCGAAGGCGGTTCGAAGGATCTGCTCGCGCCTTGTGCCAGCCGCCTGATCGGGCGCGATCCGCAGTTCATCGAACATCTGTGGCAGGACGTGAACCGCGCGTATTTTTATCCCGCCGGCCGCGAACGCACCGACGCCATTGGGGCGGTGGACCTCGCGTTGTGGGATATCAAGGGCAAAGCGCTCGGCGTTCCGGTGCACGAGCTGCTGGGTGGAACCGTGCGCAATTACGTGGACTGCTACAACACGGCGGGCATCATTCCCGGAGTGACGCGCGATACGCCGATCGGGGAACGCGCGAAGCTGACCATCGCCCAAGGCTATCGGCTTTTCCGCTTCGATGCGTTGTCGGTGCCCATCAATACGGTTTACGACACGCGCGAGCGCATCACCGCGATGCGCGACGTGTGCGCGCAAGTGCGCGAGGGCGTGGGCAAGGACGGCAACTGGGCCATTGACTTCCATCAGCGCTTCGATCTGGATGATGCGATTCGCGGCTGCAATGAGATTGAGGATCTGGCTCCGTTTTTCGTCGAAGATCCTGTGCGTACGGAAGCGTTTCAGCAGGACCTGCCGATTTTGCGGAAGAAAGTGAATGTGCCGATCGCCGCGGGCGAGGAGTGGGGCAATCGCTGGGATTTCAATCCGCTGGTCGAAAATCACGACATCGATTTCCTGCGCGCCACGTTGCCCAACGTGGGCGGAATTACCGAGATGATGAAAATTGCCGCCATGTGCGAAACGCACTTTGTGGGCATGGTGCCGCATTTCACCGGCCCAATCGCAACCGCGGCACTGGTGAATTCGCTGAGCACGTTTTCAGGTCCGGTGGTGATGGAATACAACTACCAGGGCCGCACGTTGACGCACTTGCCGGTGTGCCTCGACTTCAAGGAAGGAAAGCTCTATCCGAACGAACGGCCGGGGCTCGGCGTCGAAGTCGATTTCAAGCAACTCGAGCAGATCGCGGAGTGGACGGAACCGGACTTCGACCGCGGACAGATCTACTACCGGCCGGACGGGTCGATTACGAACTGGTGAGAAGGGCAGGGAACGAGGGACCGAGGGAACAAGGGAGCGCAGCGACCGGCGATCAGTGAATGATGGCCATGGTGATCTGGTTGACGGCGAACGCGGCGCCGTAGGCCAGCACCAGCATGTAGAGGAACTGCGCGGCGGGCCAGCGCCAACTGTTCGTCTCGCGCTTGACCACAGCGATGGTTGACGTGCACTGCATGGCGAAGGCAAAGAAGATCATCAGCGCAAGTGCGCCGCCGAGCGTCATGTCGTGGTGCAGGGCGGCGTGCAGGTTGAGCGCCTGCGTGCTGGGGTCAGCGCCGTAAAGAGTGCCCATTGTGCTGACCATGACTTCGCGCGCGAGCACGCTGGAGAGCAGCCCGATGCCGATCTTCCAATTGAAGCCGAGCGGGGCGATTGCCGGCTCGATGAAATGACCCAGGCGGCCGATGAGGCTCGATGCGAGTTGCGGCGCGGCGAGCGTGCCGGAGGCCGTGTGCATGACGGGCAAATGCGCAAGGATCCAGAGGGCGATGGTGACGCCTACGATGATGGTGCCGGCAGTTTTGAGGAAGATGCGGGCGCGATCGAGGAGGCGCAGTGCCAGCGAGTAGAGAGTGGGCATGCGGTACTGCGGTAGCTCGAGAATGAAAGGCGTGTCGCTGGATTTGAGGATGGAGCTCTTGAGCAGGCGTGCGGTGGTGAAGGCTGCGACTCCTCCGGCAAGATAGAGGCCGAGCATGACAAGCGTTTGCAGACCAAGAAGGCCGTGAAGGTAATAGACGTTGGGAATGAAGGCGGCGATCAACAGCAGATAGACGGGCAGCCGCGCTGAGCAGGTCATGAACGGCGTGACCAGAATGGTGGCGAGGCGGTCGCGCTTGTTCTCGATGGTGCGCGTGGCCATGATGGCCGGGACCGCGCACGCGTAAGCCGAAAGCAGCGGGATGAACGCTTTTCCGTTGAGGCCGACGGTGCGCATAACGCGGTCGGCGATAAGCGCAGCACGTGCCAGGTAGCCGGAATCTTCAAGCACTCCGACAAAGAGAAAGAGGAGCAGAATCTGGGGGAGGAAAACCAGGACCGAGCAGACACCTTTCCACACGCCGTCGAGCAGAAGCGATTGCAGCCAGCCAAGCGGAATGAGCGGGCGCGCGAATTCGCCCATGCGGGCGAGCAGATCGCCAAGGCCGTCTGAAAGCGGCTGGCCGAGCGCGAAGACCACTTCAAATACGGCGATGACGACGAGGAGAAAAAGCAGCGGTCCCCAGAGGCGATGCAGGAGGACGTTGTCGATCTTGCGTGTGTTCTCGGCTGAGAGTGGGGCCTGATACCCGGTCCGGCGGCTGACCTGCGCGGCCCAACTGTGCGTGCTCGCGGCGTTGCCGAGGATGGGAAGAGTGAGCGGCTGCGTCTGGGCAGCTTGGCCGTTTTGCTGACGGAGAAAAAGAGAAACACCGTCGATGCCTGTGCCGTTCACGGCGCTGATTTGCGCAACCGGAGCACCAAGCTCGCGCGCGAGCTTGAGGGTGTCAATCTGCCCGCCACGGGATTGCATCAGGTCGCTCATATTAAGGAGCACGAGCGTGGGCAGGCCCTCGGCGAGAACGGGCGCTGCAAGCATGAGCTGGCGCGTGAGATGAAGCGAGTCGAGAACGAGAAGAACCGCGTCAGGTTTGGGCGTGCCAGGCATGCGGCCGCGCAGGACGTTCACTGCGACGCGCGCATCTTCAGAGTACGGAGTGAGCGAGTAGATGCCGGGCAGATCGATCAGCGTGAGGTCGTCGCGGCCCACGCCGGCCATGAGTCCCATGCGCTGTTCGACGGTGACGCCGGGGTAATTCGCGACCTTCTGGCGCAGCCCTGTGAGCCGGTTGAAGAGGGTGGACTTGCCGGAGTTGGGTGGACCAATGAGAACGACGGTGCGGAGCGCGCCTTCGGTACCAGGAGCCGCAGGCGGCGCGAAGGCCGGCGTTTCGCAGCAGGCATTCATCGGGCGGCCTCGACCAGACGGGGAGTTTCCTCTTGCTCGGAAGCCGATTCGAGCGGCTTAACGCGAATGGCCGCGGCAGTCTCGTGGCGGAGAGCGATCTCCATGCCGTCAATCCCGTAAACAGTAGGATCGCCTGCCGGCGCTCGCCGCAGAGCGGTTACCAGTGCGTCAGGCACAAAGCCCATGTGCATCAAGTGATTTTGGACCGATTCAGGCAGGTCGAGCGCGACCAGAATCCCGCTATCCCCAACGGTCAAATCGCTTAGTATGCTCACCTGCCGAACTCCGACGTGCCGCCGGAATGGCAGCACCTTTAAACTACGACCGGTTTGGTCGGATTTCAGTATAGGACCAAATGGCATCTGTCTGCAAACCTGATTTTGGGGCACTTTTCGTGCAAACATTCCCATGGTGACCTCCAGGAGGGGAATCTCCGTCTGAAGGCACGCGGGCAAACCCTGCTCACCCAGCCCCCTCCCAAGCCCCCTGGCGGACTCCCTGCTCAATTCATCGGAACGTTGAACCATTTTTAGCAGGGGATATGCTCGCCGGAAGTGATCCAAATCACACAACTTCGGCTCGGACCGCTCGGGAGTGAATTGCAGGGACCGTGAAGCGGCATGGGCCTCAACCCACAAAAATCGGACAAGCGTCATTGTTTCAGTAACATCCGATGGCCACTGACTCTGTAGCCGATGTGTCGCCGAGCACTGACTTCGGCCCACCACCCGGGATAAAGGTCGCGCGATTGGACTCTTCACCGCAGATTCCCATCAGTTTTCTGAACCATGTGCGCAGCAAGCATCCCGACGGCTACAAGCTGCGGCAGGAGAAAGAGGCGGCCTGAGCAGCAATCCGCTTTCGAATCACTCTTTGCGCGATATGGAGCCCGATGATACAAGGATTCCATGACGGTGGAGGAGTTTCGCGCAACGTTGAAAGAGGCCGAGCCCCCGCGGGAATTAACGGCACCCCTCGCGGCGCTTTGGTGGGACGCCAAGGGCGACTGGTCGCGCGGCCACGGCATGGTCGACGATCTCTCGACACCTGACGCGATGGCTGTGCATGCGTATCTGCATCGCAAAGAGGGTGTGGAGTGGAACGCGGACTATTGGTACAGCCGCGCGGGGCGCAAGTTTCACCGGCCGACTCTGGACGCGGAGTGGCAGGCGCTGGTGGAAGGGCTGCTGGGATAGCGATTCAGCAGTTTGACAAGCCAGCTACTCACATTCCCAGCCTAACGGCGAAGAGCATTGGAAGGATGGGGCAACCGAGCGGGGTCAGCGCATTGGCGGGTCAAAGCCTGGGACTTTGAACGTCGATGATGTTCGTGGTGCCGGGACGGTGCGGCGCCTCTAAGAAAGTCCGCGTTGTTGAAGTGTGGTATTGCCCAGGCACGCGGCTGCTCCTGATGCCGGTGTTGCGCGCACTTGCGAATGAGCGACACTGAGCATTAGTGTGTTTGGTGCGCATTCATTTCGACTTGATAGGACCGGTATGAAATCAGAACAAACGCAATTTTTCGCAAATTCCAACGCGTCAATGAACGAGACTCCCAGCCAATCCATTGATCGTCGGCACTTTCTGCAGTACGCGGCGGGCGTGGGCGCGATGGCCGCTCTCGGCGGAAGCGTCCTGGGCCACGCACAGAACGATGCCGCCACGGGCGCGGCCCAAGCCAATGCCAATGCGGCGTCAGCAGACTCGCGCCTGCCCGACGGCACCGAGTATGCCTCCTGGGAACAGCCGCTGCAATTCTCAAAGACTTACTACGTGGACAATACCTCCGCGAAGGCAAACGACAACGGACCCGGCACGAAAGCAAAACCATTCCGCACCATCGGCAAAGCGGCCCAGGTGCTCGAGCCAGGCGAACGCGTGGTGATTGCCGCGGGCACCTACCGCGAGTGCGTGCGCCCGGCACGCGGCGGTACGGGTCCCTCTCAGATGATCAGTTACGAGGCCGCTCCGGGGGCAAAGGTTTTCATCAAAGGATCTGAAATCCTGAAAGACGGCTGGGTGCAGGAGTCCATTCCGGT
This sequence comes from uncultured Acidobacteriaceae bacterium, assembly GCA_963782285.1. Taxonomy (GTDB): domain Bacteria; phylum Acidobacteriota; class Terriglobia; order Terriglobales; family Acidobacteriaceae; genus Telmatobacter. The sequence goes on along the minus strand of CAWAJH010000002.1, from coordinate 280,434 downwards.
TGGTTTTCGTGGGTTTGGAGGCCAAGGCGGCCAGCCCGTGCAAGAAGTGACCGCATGGCGCCACGATCTTACGGGCGCAATGTTTCCCGACGCCTACCAGCCGTTCGCCCTGCCCAGCATCATGGGCAGTTGGGAGTGGCTCGATCCCAGAACGGTCGACATGGGTCCATTTCTACGACGCCGCGGACTGGTGTTTGCCGACGGCAAACCCCTGGAGCCAGTGGAGCAGCAGCGCGAACTGGCGGCGCCACAACTGCAGCCGGTCCCTGACTTCACCGTTCCAGCCCAGCCGCAAAACGGATTGCCACCACGCCGCCGCGGCGGACCGGTTATGCAGGAAATTGGTGGCTCGCCCGATGCGCGGTTCTGGGTGGAAGACTCGGGAACCGCGATTCACATTCGCCTGGCTTCGGGAACGCCTGCCGATCACTTGATAGAAGTCACAACCCGTCAAGCCACCTTCGTCCCTGCCCAGAGTGGCGCCGGCTTTATTCGGATCAAGGGAATCACGTTTCAGCATGCGGGCAACGCATATCCGTTCCCGCAGTTCGGCATGATTTCGTTTGCCGGCGGCGACCATTGGATCGTCGAAGACAATACGATCGAATGGGCCAACGGTGGCGGACTATCGATCGGCAGAGACGCGAATAGCGGTTCTGCGCGGCAGGCTGGTGCATCGCAGATCCTGCGCCGCAACAACATTCGCTATTGCGGTATTGAAGGCATTGGCGGCATGGGAACCACCAACACGCTCGTTGAAGACAATCTCATCGAGTGGTGCGGCTGGGCCGACGCCGAACGCGGCTGGGAGGCGGCCGGAGCGAAGTTCCATTTTGCCCACAATCTGCTCTTCCGCCGCAACGTGGTCCGACATATCCGCCACGCCAACGCGATCTGGCTCGACAGCGGCGATGCCAACTGCCGCATCACCAGCAACGTCTTAGCCGATACAGTCACGGTCGGCGCTGCCGTACACATGGAGATGAATGTGGCGGAGAATCAAATCGATAACAACATCATTTGGAATGTGCGGAACGCCGAGCCGGGCACGCCCGGCCAGAGAGGATGCGCGGGATCGGGTATCTTCGACAACGCCAGCGACAAATTGATCATTGCGCAGAATCTGATTGGCCGTTGCGACAACTCCGGAATCTTTGCCATCACCCGCCCGGACCGCAGGGGCAGTGGAACGGCAACGGACAACAACATCTCCAACAACATCTTCGCCAAATGCGACAAGTCCGCGATCGTGTTCCTGAACCCGAAGAACGAGGCCGAGGGCAACGTGTACGTTGACATGCCGAACCAGTTCCAGGGCTTTTACTTGGGCGACTCGAAACAGTACGTTGACCTGGCGGCTTGGCGCGATGCGCACGGCTGGGACAAGAACTCCGTCGTTGCCGACGCGCAGATCGACTTCGATCCCGACACGCTGCAATTGACGATCAGCAGCAGCCAGCCGTTGCCGCAGGTGAGCGCGGTCAATCATATTGTGAGCGACATGCTGGGCAAGTCTACGGGAAACACAAGAGTTCCCGGGCCGCTCGCCGACCCTGGCGCCAAGCGCGTATGGGAGGTTAACCCTCGCTCGGAGGCGTAACAGAGGCCAGGGTCGATCAATGGAATCAACCCACCGATTCCGGAGGCCGTGTTTGGTGTAAGCCGGCAAATGACGCAAAAAGGTTTCATCAGCGCCCAACGGTTCGTGGTTTCGCTTCCCCCTCATCCGGGCCACGCGCCATACTACAGTGATGGAGCTCATATTCTCGAAAAAAGCGACGATGGTTTCGAAACAGATATGGATGGGAATCGCGGTCTGTGTCATGTTCTCGGCGATGGCCGCGGCTCAGGCACCCAACACGCTGACACCGGAGGAGAAACAGGATGGATGGCAGCTTCTCTTCGACGGGCAGGACTTGAAGGGGTGGCATTCATACCTCGAAAAGGGAACGGGTAGCGACTGGTCCGTGGTTGACGGCGCGATCCAACTGAAGAAGACAAATCAGGATGCCCATGCCGATTTTGCCGATCTGGTCACCGACGGGGAGTTCACTCACTTCGATCTCAAGCTCGAATGGAAGGCACAGCCCTGCATCGACAGCGGCGTCATGTTCTTCGTCCACGAAGCCCCTGAGTACCGCAACACCTACGACACGGGTGTCGAAATGCAGATCGCGGACCTGGCCTGCACAGTTCCTGACAGCCGCGTTCTAAAGGAGCGATCTGGGGATATTTTTGATATGATTTCGGACCCAGTGGAGTGGGTGAATCTCGCCGGCGAATGGAATCAGTTTGAGATCATCGCCGATCACGGCCATCTGCAGCTGTTTCAGAACGGCCATAAGGTCATCGACACCGAGTTGTGGGATGACAACTGGAATCAGCTTATCGCTGGAACCAAGTTTGCACGCATGCCCGGATACAGCAAGTACAGAACCGGGCACATCTCGCTGCAGGGTACCGAGCCGAAGGGCGACCCGGGAGTGAAGATCTGGTTCCGGAACATCAAGGTCAAGACGATGTGAGCGGGGGCGCGGCCATCCCGGCGCATCGCCGCCCGCGAATCCGAAATCCAGTGACCGAGACCAGAAATGCGCGGGATTTCAATCGATTTTGTGCTAGTCTGACGCCGTGTCAGCGGCTTCCCAGGTCGTGCAAAGATCAAAAACTGTCCGCCACACCGGTGTGGTGCGTGTGACGCACTGGCTCACCTTCATCGCGTTCATAGCGCTGCTCATCAGCGGCGGCGAAATCGTGATCTCGCACCCGCGTTTTTACTGGGGCGAAGTAGGCAATGTGAACACGAAGCCGCTCTTCGTCATTCCCATTCCATCGAGCCGCGATACGGTTCCCACGAGCTACAACTACGTGATGCCCGACCAGAATGGCTGGAGCCGCTATCTGCATTTTGAAGCGGCGTGGGTGGCTGTGCTGACCGGACTGGTGTATGGAACCTACGGCTCGTTGAGCGGGCATTTCAAGAAGAACCTGATTCCGGAGCGCCGCGACTGGACATGGCGCACATACCGGGAGAGGATCACGAGATATCTGCGGCGCGGGGTACCAGACCAAGCCGAAGAGACTTCGTATAACGTGCTGCAGCGGAGCGCGTACCTGGTCGTGATCTTCATTTTCTTTCCACTCATCATCTGGACGGGGCTTGCTATGTCGCCGTCTTTCACGGCCGCGTTTCCCTGGACCGTGGCGCTGCTGGGCGGACGCCAATCAGCGCGTACGATTCACTTCATCGATTCCGGGTTGCTGCTTGCGTTTCTCCTGGTTCACATCACGATGGTGGCCGTGTCGGGATTCCGTAGCCGCATGCGAGCCATGATTACAGGGCACATTCGAGATGGGGAAGAGGACCAATGAATCCGATCACACGGCGCAAGCTGATTTATGGAGGTGTAGCCGCGGCCGCGGGCATTGGCGGATTGGCTGCGGCCGACCGGCTGGCCAAGCGGTACCGGCTGATCCCGCCGGATGACGGTGGGGTTTACGGTCCCGGTGAGACGCTGACCTACGCCTGCCAGCGCCTTCTTAATGTGAACACACCAGTGCGCGAGTTTCCGAGGAGCATGATCTCGAAGAATCCGTTTGCCAACGAAGTCTCTCCTCTCGGTGACAAGTTCAAGAGGCTTGAGCAAGCGGGATTCAGGGACTGGCGTCTCGTGGTCGATGGAACCGTGGCGCATCCGCTGTCGCTTTCGCTGGCCGACCTAAAATCTTTTCCGGTCCATAGCCAGATCACCGAGGTGGCCTGCGAGGAAGGGTGGTCCTACATCGCCGAGTGGATCGGGACGCCGCTGAGCGAGGTTTTGCGGGAAGCTGGAGCGCTGCCGCAGACGCGCTACATTGCCTATTTCTCCTATCAGGGCATGTACTGGTGGGAAAGCATCGACATGCAGGATGCGTGGGATCCGCACACCCTGCTCACGATGGGGATGAATGACGGCGATCTTCCCGTGCCGTTCGGCGGCCCGCTGCGGCTGCGTATCCCGCGGCAGCTGGGCTACAAGAGCGTGAAGTACATTACGCGCATCACGGCGACCGACGACATCAGAAAGTTCGGCTCGGGCAAGGGCTCAGCCGAACCAGACGGCGGATACGCGTGGTTCGCCGGAATCTGACTCGGACCCGGCGGTTGTGAATGAGCATGCCGCAACCGCGATGACGCAAAAACTGGCGCAAATGTGTGCGCAGCGGAGAACCTCATGAGAAAGAAACATGTCACGATCATCTCTTTGGCATTCGTGATTCTGGTTGTGTTGGCGACCTCAGCCTGGAAGGCGCAAGCACAGACGGAGAAGACGCCGTATCCGTCCATGGCGCCTCTCGATCGGTACCTGATACCGGACCGCAACTCCGAAATCGCGTTGGCTCGCACCGGTGCTCCGCCCTCTGTTTCAGATGGTGCTGAAGTCATGGTGCTGGGGCGCGAGGGATACACGGTTGCCGAGAAGGGCAGCAATGGATTTCTCTGCGTCGTGGAACGATCGTGGGGAGCGGCAACCGACGATCCGAACTTCTGGAATCCGAAAATCCGCGCGCCTATTTGCTTTAATCCGGCGGCCGCGAGGACCTTTGCACCTATCTTCCTGATGAAGACGAAACTGGTGCTGGCGGGGAAATCGAAATCCGAGATCATGCAGGCGGTCGCATCGGCATTCGACCAAAACGAGCTGCCGGCGCTCGAGCCTGGCGCCATGTGTTACATGCTTTCGAAGCAACAGTATCTAAGTGACCAAGGCAAAAACTGGCATCCGCATCTGATGTTCTTTGTTGCGGGCGACGCGGCCAAGAGCTGGGGAGCCGACTTGCCGGGCTCGCCGGTGATGTCGGCGAACGACCCTGAAGAACGTGCAACGATCCTCATGGTCTGGGTCGGCCAATGGTCCGACGGCACTCCGGCACCTGCGATGACGCACTGAGATTCAACTCATCGCAGGAAGAAGCAGGCCTAGTTGAAGGCGTGACGGTTGACTACGCGAGGGCAGGGAAGCCGGGTGTAGAATCCTCATTCCGAAAAAATGCGAGAGAGGCGAGCCATGCAATATCGCAGATTTGGCAAGCTGGATTGGAAGGCTTCGGCGCTGGGCTTTGGCTGCATGAGGTTGCCATCGACGGATGGACAGCGCGCCAGCGCGAACATCGACGTGCGCGAAGCGATTCGCATGTTGCGCTACGCCATCGACAATGGCGTCAACTACGTCGATACCGCGTATCCGTATCACGACGGCAAAAGCGAGCTTCTAGTCGCGAAGGCGCTGCGCGATGGCTATCGCAGCAAGGTGCGGCTGGCCACCAAGCTCCCTACATGGCTGGTGCAGGCGCCGTCGGATTTTGATCGCTATCTGAACGAGCAGCTCGCGAAGCTTGAGACCGACCGCATCGATTTTTACCTGTTGCACTCGCTCAACAAGGCCACCTGGGCCAATATCGTCCTGAAGCACAACCTGCTGGGCGAGGCGGAGCGCGCGCTGGCCGACGGGCGCATCCGTCACCTGGGTTTTTCGTTCCACGACAACTACGAGTGCTTTCCGGAGATCGTGAACGCGAGCGACCTGTGGACCTTCTGCCAGATCCAGTACAACTACATGGATACGGAGAACCAGGCGGGCACGCGGGGGCTCAAGCTGGCCGGGGAAAAAGGGCTGGCCGTAGTGGTGATGGAACCGCTGATGGACGGGCGGCTGGCCGATCCGCCGCCGGCAATTCGCGAAACAATCGCGGCCGATGCCGCGCGGCGCAGTCCCGCGCAACTGGCGCTCGATTGGGTTTGGGATCAGCCCGAAGTAACCGTGGTGCTGAGCGGCATGAGCACTCTGGGCCAGGTTGTCGATAATCTCAGGATTGCGGACGAGGCGCGCGTGGGCAAGCTCGGCGCCGCAGACCAGGCACTCGTCGAGTGCGTCCGCGAGCAGTATAAGGCACGCCTGATCATTCCGTGCACGCAATGTGGCTATTGCATGCCTTGTCCCACCGGCGTCGACATCCCGATAAACTTGGATTTCTTCAACTACGCGCACACCTACGACGACGTGGGAGCGGCGCGGTTCCGCTACAAGTTTGTACTCAGGGAAGGGCAGCGCGCCAGCGCCTGCGCCGACTGCGGCACTTGCGAGGAACTGTGCCCGCAGCATATCGCCATCTCTGACTGGATGCCAAAGGTGGCGGAACTGCTGGGGTGAGTTCGCGCAGGCGACATGTCCGGCCGAGCCTGCCGGCGCCAATATTGGCGGTTGGCGGATGAGCGGCGTCTACATTTGGCGGCCTGCCAAACGAACATAGCGGATTTACACAAAAGATCCCAGATTCCTGTTGACATTCTGACTATCTGTGCAGAAGATATAGGCAGACGGTCAACAGGAGGCGCAATGCGCGAAGCGAAATCCGATGTGCTGCAGGGCACGCTGGACCTGATGGTGCTGAAGACACTGGAATCAATGGGACCGCTGCACGGCTACGGCATTGCGCGCCGCATCGAACAAGTAAGCGAAAACTCCCTCACCATGAACCAGGGAACGATTTATCCGGCGCTCCTGCGGCTGGAGCAGCGCGGCTGGGTCAACAGCGAGTGGGGCATCTCAGAGGCCAATCGCCGCGCCAAGTTTTACTCGCTGAGCCGCGCCGGGCGCAAACAGATCGAGCACGAGACCGAAAACTGGGCGCGCATCGCCGCCACCATGGCGCGATTTCTCGCCGCCTCCAGATAGGAGCGCTAAATGGAATGGATTCGAGTTCTGCTCAGCCGTTGCGCGTCGCTGTTCCGCGGCAAAAAGCTCGACGCCGATCTTGACGAAGAATTACGCGCGCATCTGGATTTCGCCATCGCAGAACATCGGCGCGCCGGCATGACCGAGGCCGAGGCGCGCACCGCGGCTCTGCGCGCGTTCGGCGGCGTCACGCAGCATCGCGAAGCCTACCGGATGCAGCGCGGGCTGCCGTGGGTGGAGCAGATGGCGCGCGACGTTCGCTTTGCCTTACGCCAGTTGCGCAAGGCGCCAGGCTTTACTCTGACCGCAATTTTGACCCTTGCCTTGGGAATCGGCGCCGCGACGTCGGTCTTTAGCGTGGTGGACACGGTTCTTTTAGGAAGTCGTTGAAATAGGTACCCGTTGTGGGTCGGAGGTTCGCTGCCATTCGTCTAACAGGCATGCGTGGAGATGAGCGGATTCAGGACGGTATGTTCAGAAGCCCTTCTCGTTTCGCGATCCCAGTCGCCTGGTGGTGATGCGTGAGCGCGTCAACGAGGCGCAGACCAGGGGGGTAAACTTTCCCGACAATTACCGGCACTTTCTGCGGCTCAAGCATGACTCAAAAACGCTGGAAGATGCAACGATCTTCTCTGAAAAAGGAGTGAGCGTCTCGCCCAATGGAGAGCATCCGCGGATTGTGGGAGCGGTGATCGCGTCGCCAAATCTCTTCCGCGTGCTGGGAGTGCGACCGATGCTCGGGCGCGGCTTTGTTGATGGCGATGGAGAGAAGGACAACGACCATGTTGCCGTTCTGAGTTATGAGGGATGGCGGACGCTTTTCGCGGGGCAGCCCAATGTCATCGGGCAAACCCTCCGCATCGGCGGGGACGCGAGCACGGTGATCGGTGTGCTCGCCCCCGAGGTTCGTTTCCCCCGCGTTTCCCTTGCTTCCACGATTCCTTCCCCTCAAGGTTTGGGAAACACCTTGCTGTATCAGCCTTACGCGCCGGCTGATTCCGACTTGAAGACCGATCTCGGGAACTTCAATTACAGGGTGATTGCGCGGCTCAAGCCGGGCGTTACCATCACGCAGACGAGCGCCGAGCTGGACGCATTGCAGAAGGCCTATACGATCGCGGCGCAACTGCCCGTCCATCTTGGCATTGCGCTTACGCCGCTCGTGAAGGACGTCGCATCCGGCGTGAGCGGCGCATTGTGGCTGCTGCTTGCAGCGGTGGGCGCGGTGCTGCTCATCGGATGCGTGAACCTGGCGAACCTGCAACTGGCGCGGGCCATCAACGCGGAACGTGAGACCGCAGTGCGCGCCGCATTGGGCGCAAGCAGGATGCAGTTATTCCGCGGACGCCTCACCGAATGCCTTGTGCTGGCAATGGCCGGCGGAATTGCGGGCTGCGCTCTTGCTTTCGCCGGCGTGCGCGCGCTCGTGGCCTTTGCCCCAGCCAACATACCGCGCCTCGACGAGGTTCGAGTCAGCCTGCCGGTGCTGCTGTTTGCCGCTGCTATCTGCGTTGCCGCGGCGCTTGTTTTTGGAATCGTACCGGCGCTTCGCACGCTGCGCGTGCCTCCGCAGGCGGCATTGCAGGCGAATGCATCGCGACCGCCAACACGCAGACGGGTCTGCGCGCGCGTAATCTCATGGTGGCAGTGCAGGTGGCTTGCACGGTGGTTTTGCTTCTGGTGACAGGCCTGACATTGCGCAGTTTTTCGCGCCTGATGGATGAGAATCGAGGTTTCGATTCCAGCCATGTGACGCTGGTGCAAGTGGACCTCTACGCGCCGCAATATGGCGATTCTGTGCGATCCGTACAACTGGCAAAGCTCGGTTTTACCGATCGCGCCATTGCCGCCATTTCCCGGCTGCCCGGCGTACAATCGGTGGGTCTAACCAGCGTCGCGCCGCTTACCGGTGAAACATGGATCGATGAGCTAACCCGTCCCGATCATCCCGTGCCCGAGGCGGAACGGCCGCTGGTGAATGTGCGGTTCATCAACCCCGAATATCTTCCGACCATGCAGATTCCGCTTATCGAAGGACGCAACATGACGGAAGACGATCGCGCCAATCCTCAGGTTGTGCTCATCTCGGAGCGCACAGCACACGAGGCATTTCCCGGCGAAGATCCCATCGGAAAAAAGATCGACAAATCCGTCGCGCCCGGCAACGACCATGGAGCGATGACCGTGATCGGCGTCGTGGCAGACACGCACATCAACGGCCTGAAAGATACGGCAGCCATGGTCTATGTTCCGTACTGGGACTACACGCCATGGACGCTTTCTTTCCTTGTGCGCAGCGCGCAGTCGAGCCGGGCACTGGCACCCGAGATGCGGCGCGCGATCTGGCAGATCGATCCCCAGGTGGCGATTCCCGTGCTGAACTCGATGGATGACCAGGTGAGCGAATCTGTAGCAACGGACAGGTTCCAGACCATCGTGCTCACGAGCTTTGGTGCGGCGGCGTTATTGCTCGCGCTCCTCGGAGTGTATGGCGTGCTGGCGTACTCAGTTTCGCTTCGACGGCAGGAGTTTGGGATCCGCATCGCGCTCGGGTCGGGCAAAGGCGAATTGGTGGGCCTTGTGTTACGCCAGGCCGCGTACCCCGTGCTGACGGGCACATGCGCCGGCATGGTACTGGCTTTCTTCGCACTGCGCTGGGTGCGCAGCTTGCTCTACCAGACGCCGGCGTTGGACCCGGTGGCGTTCGCCGGAACCGTGGTGCTGCTTTTTGCGGCTGCAGCGATGGCGGCCATTCTCCCCGCCCGCCGTGCCGCTTCGGTCGATCCCATGCAGGCACTGAGAATTGAATAGCCGTCGAACACCGCCCCAGGCCCGGGCACGCAGCGAGGTCTCGGCAATGACCGGATCAAATCACCTGATCAGCGCGCCGACGTGGACGCCAATGTAGTACGGCCAGACGATGAGTGCGAAAACGCCGCGCCAGAATTGCAGGTGCAGGTATCCGATGGTGAAGAGCCAGGCGGCGAACCACAGGCAGCCCGCGATCGAATGCTGTTCAATCCTGATCTTCTGCTGATGTTTCGCGCGATCCTTTACACAGGTTTCGCCTTCCATATCATCCTTCCTCGTTGCTTCCTTCGAGTTCGGGCGTGGAGAACGCCGGCCACTCGCCTTGCTCGTGGCGGACGGATTTCGAACTCATCGGGAACTGGAGACATAGTACGGCAAAACGGGGAACAAGGGACCGAGGGATTCGGGAGAAAGGGACAGCCGACAGGGAGCAGGAGCGGCGAAGCAAGGTTCTCTGCGCCCGCCGAGGCGGGCTTGCGGAATCATCGTCGCCGCTTTTCCCCAGGCTCGCGCCGTGGGGCTCCCGCCTTGCACTGCCTTCGGGAGCTGAGGTGGCTGCAGCTTAGCAAACCGAGATTCCAAACGTGATCTGAATAGTGGTCTCTACTCCATCGACGCACCGTTGCACGATATGAACATCGTTCCACCAAATGGGACTTTTCGCCCTCCTTGTGCCCCACATCACTGCCCCTAAATGCCCTGGCGAAGAGACTCACGGTAGCGGCCGAATCTTCCCAGACGGCCGCATTGTGGAGCGAAGCGAATGAGTGAACCAAAGACTGTGATTCCCACCGTGATTATGGATGGGAACGAGGCTGCGGCCTCCGTTGCCTACCGGCTTTCCGAAGTCGTCGCCATCTACCCCATCACCCCCTCGTCGCCGATGGCCGAGTGGGCCGACCAGTGGCGCTCGGAGGGGAAGAAAAATATCTGGGGCGCATTGCCCATTGTGGAAGAGCTGCAGAGCGAAGGCGGCGCGGCCGGCGCATTGCACGGCGCGCTGCAGGCCGGGGCATTCGGGACCACGTTTACGGCCTCGCAGGGCCTGCTGCTGATGATTCCCAACATGTTCAAGATTGCCGGCGAACTGACCCCGGCGACGATGCACGTCTCGGCCCGCACGCTGGCCACGCATGCGCTGTCGATTTTCGGCGACCACTCCGACGTGATGGCCTGCCGCTCCACGGGCTGGGCGATGCTGGCGTCGAATTCCGTGCAGGAAGTGGCCGACCTGGCGCTGATGGCGCAGATCGCCACGCTCGAATCGCGCATTCCGTTCATTCATTTCTTCGATGGCTTCCGCACTTCGCATGAGGTGGGCAAGATTCTGCCCATCAGCGACGAGACCATCCGCGCCATGGTCGACGACAAGTACCTGATCGCCTTCCGCAAGAACGCTCTCACGCCGGATCGGCCGTTCATTCGCGGCACGGCGCAGAATCCCGATGTGTTTTTCCAGGCGCGCGAGGCGTGCACGCCGTTCCACGCAGCGGTGCCGGGCATTGTGCAATCGGTGATGGACCGCTTTGCCGCGCTGACGGGCCGCAGCTATCGCCTGTTCGACTACTACGGCGCGCCAGATGCGGAGCGCGTGATTGTGCTGATGGGTTCAGGCGCAGAGGCTGCCGAAGAGGCTGTGGATGCGCTGGTGCGCCAGGGCGAAAAGATTGGACATGCTGAAGGTCCGCCTCTACCGGCCATTCGACGCCAAGGCATTCCTGGCCGCGCTGCCCGCGACGCGTGAAGTCGATCGCGGTTCTCGACCGTTGCAAGGAGCCCGGCGGCGCAGGCGAGCCGCTCTATCAGGACATCATGACCGTGCTGGCCGAGAACGCCGCGAATCTGCCGTTCGCCGCCATGCCGACGGTGATTGGCGGACGTTACGGCCTTTCGTCGAAGGAGTTTACGCCGGCGATGGTGAAGGGCGTCTTCGACGAGACTGAGAAAGCCCGTCGCCCAAAAACCACTTCACCATCGGCATCAACGACGACGTGAGCCACTCGAGTCTCGACTACGATCCGGAATTTTCGACCGAGGATCCGAAGACGGTGCGCGCGCTTTTCTACGGCCTCGGCTCCGATGGCACGGTGGGCGCGAACAAGAACTCGATCAAGATTATCGGCAGCGAGACCGCCAACTACGCGCAGGGCTACTTTGTCTACGACTCGAAGAAGTCGGGTTCGATGACGACCTCGCACCTGCGCTTCGGGCCGAACCCGATCCAGTCAACCTACCTGATTACGCGGGCAAGCTTTGTGGCCTGCCACAACTTCAGCTTCCTTGAGAAGATGGATGTGCTGGAAGCGGCGATGCCGGGAGCGGTCTTCCTGCTGAACTCGCCGTATTCGGCGGCCGAAGTGTGGGACAAGCTGCCGCGCAGCATGCAGCAGGAAATGCTGCGCAAGAAGATTGAGTTCTACGTGATCGACGGCTACAAGGTGGCGCGCGAAACCGGCATGGGGACGCGCATCAACACCATCATGCAGACCTGCTTCTTCGCGATCAGCGGCGTGTTGCCGCGCGACGAGGCAATCAAGCAGATCAAAAAGTCGATCAAGAAGACCTATGGCAAGCGCGGCGAAGCGGTGGTCGAGAAGAATTTTGCCGCCGTGGATCACGCGCTGGCGCATCTTGAGAAAGTGGAACTGCCGGCGGCAGTTTCGTCGACGTTCGACGTGACGGGAGCGATTTCCGCCAAGGCGCCCAGGTTCGTTCACGACGTGCTGGGGCAGATCGCCGCAGGCAAGGGCGATCTGGTTCCGGTGAGCGCGATTCCCGCGGGAGGCGCGTTCCCCTCGGGCACGGCGCAATGGGAGAAGCGCAACATCGCGCAGTTTATCCCGGTTTGGGAGAAGGATCTGTGCATCCAGTGCGGCAAGTGCGTGATGGTCTGCCCGCACGCAGTGATTCGCGCGAAGATTTACGATCCTGAGCTGGGCGATAAGGCTCCGGCGACTTTGAAGTGGGCCAAGCCCAAGTGGCGCGGCATGGAGCAGCAACGCTACACGCTGCAGGTGGCTCCTGAAGATTGCACCGGCTGTGCCGTTTGCGTGGAAGTTTGCCCGGTAAAGAGCAAGAGCGACGCCAGCAAGAAGGCACTGAACATGGCGCCGCAAGCGCCGCTGCGCGAGCCCGAACGCGAGAATTGGGAGTTCTTCCTCGGTTTGCCGGAAGTGGACCGCACAAAACTCTCGCACACGCAGGTGAAGGATCTGCAACTGTTGCAGCCGCTCTTTGAGTTCTCGGGCGCCTGCTCGGGTTGCGGCGAAACTCCGTACATCAAGCTGCTGACGCAGCTATTTGGTGACCGGCTGTACATCGCAAATGCCACGGGGTGCTCGTCGATTTACGGCGGCAACCTGCCCACCACGCCCTACACGTACAACGCGCAGGGTCGCGGGCCGACATGGTCGAACTCGCTGTTTGAAGATAATGCAGAGTTCGGATTCGGCATGCGGACGGCGCTCGACCAGCAAAAGGCCTTTGCCGAGATGCTGGTTACACGCATGGCTTCCGAAATCGGCGCGGAGCTTGCGGCCGACCTGGTCGGCGCGCCGCAGAAGACTGAAGCGGAGATCGACCAGCAGCGTGAGCGCGTTAAGAAACTTCGTGACGTGCTGGCCGGAAACGATTCCTCCGATGCCGCCAACCTGCTCGCCATTGCGGACACGCTGGTGCGCAAGAGCGTGTGGATTTTAGGCGGTGACGGCTGGGCCTACGATATCGGCTTCGGCGGGCTCGATCATGTGCTGGGTTCGGGCAAGAACGTGAACGTGCTGGTGCTCGATACCGGCGTCTACTCGAATACCGGCGGCCAGGCATCGAAGTCCACGCCGCGCGGCGCGGTGGCCAAGTTCGCGGCGAGCGGCAAGCCGAACAGCCGCAAAGATCTGGCCATGGAGGCTGTGAGCTATGGCTCGGTCTATGTGGCACAGGTCGCGCTGGGCAGTAACGATACGCATGTGATCAAGGCCTTTCAGGAAGCCGAGGCCCACGATGGGCCGTCGATCATCATTGCCTACTCCAGTTGTATCGCCCACGGCTACGACCTGGTGCACGGGCTCGAGCAGCAGAAGCTGGCCGTGCAATCGGGCTACTGGCCGCTCATGCGCTACAACCCCGAATTGCGCGAAGAAGGGAAGAATCCCTTCCAGCTTGATTCGAAGGCGCCGTCGATCCGGCTCAAAGAGTACGCTTATCGCGAAGCGCGCTACACGATGCTGGCGCGGAGCAATCCCGAGCTGGCGGCAAAACTGCTCGAGGAAGCGCAGGACGACGTCGAGCGCGAATGGCGGGTCTACTCCGCGCGCGCGGGAATGCCGGGCCGCGGGGAGACTCCGCACATTGCGCCTCCCGAAAAAGTGAATGAAACGCCTCAGAACAAACTGGCGGCTACGGCTACCGGAGGTGAAGAATGACCGACATTTCAATGCAATATCTCGGCATGAAACTGAACGGCCCCATCGTCGTCGCGTCTACACCGCTCTCGGAGTCGCTGGAGAACGTGCGCCGCATGGAGGATGCCGGGGCATCCGCCATCGTTCTGACATCGCTCTTTGAGGAGCAGTTGGCGCTGGAATCGCGGGCGCTCGACGAGGACCTGTCGCGCGGCACCGATTCGTTTGCCGAGTCGCTCGATTACCTGCCCGAGCTGAAAGACTATCGCATGACGCACGATGGCTACCTCGAGTACCTGTGGCGAACCCGCAAGGCGGTCAGCATTCCAGTCATGGCCAGCTTGAACGGCGCCACCAGCGGCGGCTGGGTACGCTTCGCCAGGGAGATGGAGCAGGCGGGCGCGCAAGCGATTGAACTGAACACATTTGCATTGACGACCGACAGCAACCAGACTTCAGAGCAGGTGGAGCAAATTCTGCTCGATCTCGTCCAGGGCGTCTGTGAAGCGGTGAAGATTCCCGTTGCCGTCAAGCTGTCCCAGTCGTTCACAAGTTTGCCGAACCTGTGTGCACGGCTGGAGAAGGCTGGTGCGCGCGGAGTGGTTTTATTCAACCGGTTCTATCAGCCGGATTTTGATATCGAAGCGCTGGAGGTGCGGCCCACGCTGCACTTCTCTACGCCGTCGGAGTTGTTGCCGCGCCTGCATTGGGCAGCAATTCTCTACGGCCATCTCAACGGAGACATCGCCATCACGGGCGGCATTCACTCCGCTGAGGATGTGTTGAAGGCGATCATGGCGGGCGGCAGCGTGGCCATGATGGTCTCGGCGCTGCATATTCACGGCATCGACCACATTGCTCGCGTCTTGGCCGACCTGCGTTACTGGCTCGACAAGCGCGAATACGCATCGCTCGCGGAAACGCGCGGCTGCCTGAGCCGGCGCTCCGTGCCTGATACTTCGCCCTACGATCGCGGCAACTACATCAAGACGCTAAGCTCCTACAGCCTGCGTCAGACGCTGGCGGCATTTTAATGCGGCCATTAGTCGATAAGTGCGAGTCTCCCCGATTTTAGGCTTCGAGGTCTGGGATGCTCACAACTTCTGGTACACTTGGGCCGTCTTCGGGATTTGCGATGCCGACATCTAGAACTAACCCCGTGATTATACCTCGGGCCCTAATTTTGCTCGCGTTAGCAACTCTTCCGCTGTACGCCCAGCAGAGGTATGTGGAAGAACTGCATAAAGAGAGCCGTCTGCCCGCCTGGGCAAACTACGTTTGTTACATGGACGCAAACAACATGCAAAGCGGATGGTTTATGTTGGTCGGCTATCAGCCCACGGCTGACGAGCCGTTCTTTCCGAATGATCCCAAGGGCGCGGGCGATTTCGGGTATCACCGTGGTTTAACATACCAGGAATACATTGCATCCGAAACCGGCATAAGCCCGATGAATATGCCTATATCTCCCGACGAGTTTGCGACGGAGATGCCGAAAGCAATGAAAGGGCTTCCGGTTTCAATGACAGTCATAGATATGGCGGAGGGGGAGATCGTCGCACTTGACAATGCTGTTGCCGCGATGAAGAACCTGCGTAACAAATTGGCAGCCGAGCCTGCGCTTGAGTCCAAATTTCTTCAAGATCCCGAGACGCAGGCGTTGCTGGATGCACCCGACGGAACGAATTATCAAAGCTACCTTCAAACCCACCCGTCGTTCACGACTGAGATCTTTTATCGGGAAAAGTACTTCAGCGCGGGGCTGGTCTCACCGGTCGGTGGGTTCAAGGTTTACCTCGAAGGGAATCTGGCTTTTGAACGCGATTACGGATCGGGAGTATTTGGGCCCCCAAGCTCGGTCCGGGGAAGCGGCGAAGCGGTAAAGGGCTTGGCGACGCGCATACAAATGGATGACACGTCGGTTGGCCTGCGGTTTCTTAAGTCAAGCACCTTGGACGGGTCTGGCGTGGGAATACCGATCGCTGGGCGATGCGATCCCATTTCAAGTCGGGACTAGTCGCCGCAGGATCTCGCTTCAAGGGTTTAAGATTTCCGATTCCGAAACGAGATTCTGGCGATCCGGCCTTAGTTCGCGAGGAACCTCAGGACCGCTTTTTCCAGCACGCCCTGCGCGCGAGGAAGCGCTGCTTCGACCGGCTCGCTGAAAGCTTCGCCCAGTTGCGTTGAACCCGCGCCGACGGTGAGCAGCATGGCATGGGCGGACATGGAGCCATAGAGGCTTCGCGTCAGGCCAAGGAGTTCGTACGCCTCCATGTGGTGCGCCCCGGGGCCGCCCTTCCCGCGATTCGAGGCAACGGCGGCGAGACTGACGCGGCCGGGAACCGAGTCGGCAGAGCTATCGACAAAGAGCACGGAGTCGGCCTCCGCGATGTCCTTCGCGAGGTCCGGCGTCCACTGCTGGCGCGCAACCACGCGCACATCGTCATTTTCCTGGAATCGTTCCGCGGCCCAATCTGCGAGTTTGGGTCCAACTCCATCGTCGCTGCGCAGGGTATTGCCGCAGGCAAGAACGAGACAACGAGCTGATGGTTCCATATTTTTTGCTTTCTCCCGATGAATCCCTGTTCCGATCTCTTGTTAATCGCGCGCGATGCGATCCAGCACCTCGCCATTTGCGGAGAGCAGCGAAATCACGAGCGGCATCTGGCCGGCGGCGTGACTTGAGCAGCTCAGGCAAGGATCGAAGGTGCGCACCACTGCTTCCACACGGTTTAAGATGCCTTCGGTGAACTTGCCGTCTTTTACATAGTGTTTTGCGGCCTGCAAAACGCCAAGGTTCATCGCCTTGTTGTTCTGGCCGGTGGCGATCACCAGGTTCGCCCAGGTGATCTTGCCGTTCTCATCCACTTTGTAGTGGTGATGCAAAACGCCGCGCGGCGCTTCGGCCTGCCCGGCGCCCTCAAGGCGGTTCACGCCCGCGGTGGCGCGGACGTGCTTATCGAGAATGCGCGGATCGGCAAGAATCTCCTCGATTTTTTCGATGCCATAGAGCATCTCAACCAGGCGCGCATGGTGATAGTGGAACGAGCTCTCCACCGGCCCCTGGGCCAGTTGCTTGAATTCGGCGAGTTCCTTTTCGGCTTTCGGCGTTCCCATGCTCTTCACAATATTGAGGCGTGCCAGTGGCCCTACGCGATAGCTTCCGTCGGGGTAGCCGAGCGGCTTGTAATAGGCGAACTTGGTGTAGCTATAGGGTTCTACCGCTTCGCCGATCGCTTCGGAAAAGCGCGTCGCGGTCATGCCGTCCTCAATCGTTTGTCCCGTCGGATCAATCAGCCGCAGTGCGCCGTCGGTGAACTCAATCGATTCGTCATCGTTGATCAGGCTCATGTAATTCGATGGGAAATTGGCAAAGACCTCAATCTCGCCACGGAACTCGTCCGCGATCTGCTTATAGGCGCTGAGTGCCAGGCCGAGGTTGGCGTGGGCCTCGGGAATCATCGCCAGAATCTTGTCGCGCTTTTCACCACTGAGCGGCTCGGTGACGCCGCCGGGAACAACCCATCCCGGATGAATGCGTTTATCGGCGAGAATCTCAATGATGCTCTGGCCGAAGCGGCGCAGGCCTACACCGGCCCGGCCCAGTTCCGGTTTCGACGCCGCCACGCCGAGAATGTTGCGCACCTCGGGATCGGCTTCCATACCCAGAAGCAGGTCGGGCGAGGCGAGATAGAAGAAGCTTAGTGCGTGCGACTGCACCATCTGCGCCAGGTTGAGCAAGCGCCGCAACTGCGCCGCGGTATGCGGAATTCGCACCGACATGATGGCTTCGCAGGCCTTGGCCGACGCGATGAGATGCGATACCGGACAGATGCCGCAGATGCGCGCCATCAGGCTGGGCATCTCATAGAACGGACGGCCTTCAGAGAAACGCTCGAAGCCGCGCACCTGCGTGACATGAAAATGCGCGTCCTCCACCTCGCCCTGGCCGTTGAGCTGGATGGTGATCTTGCCGTGCCCTTCGAGGCGTGTTACCGGATCGATGGTGATGGTCTGGCTCATAAAGCTAACTCCGAATCTTTCAGGCTCCAAATCGCGTAAGCGCCGGAATGTCCAGCGGGCCGCCGTTTACCAGCGCCGTCAGCGCGGTGTGAAAAGTCTCGGCGGAGGGCGGGCACCCCGGCAAAAATACGTCCACCTTCACAAATTCGTGTATGGGGCGAACCACACGCAGCAGCTTGGGTACGATAACGCAGGGAATCTGTGCCTGCGCGGTGACGTTTTCAATGTAGGCCCGGTTGAGAATCGCCTCCGGCCCGATGGGATTGCGCATCGCCGGCACGTTGCCCGTCACGGCGCAGTCGCCCATTGCAACCAGCATTTTCGAGTGGGCGCGAATCTTCTTGATCTTCTTTTCGTCGTCGACCGAGGCCACTGCTCCCTCAACCAGCGCGATATCCACTTCGTCAGGAAACTGCTTGGTGTCGACCAGGGGGCTATACACTATGTCGACCACCTCGGCGAGTTCGAGCAATCGTTCGTCCATGTCGAGAAACGACATGTGGCAGCCGGAACATCCGTCCAGCCAGACGGTCGCGAGTTTCAGTTTGCTCATTGCGCCTCCCTCATCAGGTTCAGCCACGGCAGAAAATCGGGATACTTGGGATGATCGGAGCCGATCTTGCTCTTGTCGAAGAGGGCTCCCGTCGGGCACACCTGCACACACTTGCCGCAGCGCGTGCATGCCGATCCTCCCCAATCCTGGCGCAGATCGGAGATGATGAGCGAGTTGGTGCCCCGGCCCATCACATCCCATATGTGCGCGCCCTCAATCTCAGAACAGACACGGACGCAACGCGTGCAAAGAATGCAGCGGTTGTGGTCTAACGTGAAGCGCTCGTGCGAGGCGTCGACAAACAGGTCGGGGTTGCGATAAGGCAGCCGCACGTGCGTCAAGCCCTGTTCCTGGCCCAGGGTCTGCAGTTCGCAATGGCCGTTGGAAACGCAGACCGAGCAGACGTGATTGCGCTCGGCAAAGAGCAACTCGAGAATCGTGCGGCGATGCTTCTGCAGCCGCTCTGTATTGGTGCTGATCTCCATGCCTTCCTGCACGGTGGTCACGCAGGCGGGCAGGAGCTTATTGCTGCCCTTGATCTCGACCAGGCACAAGCGGCACGCGCCCACGTCGCTGAGGCCCTCGAGGTGACAAAGCGTGGGAATATTGATTTCATTTTCGCGCGCCACTTCCAGGATGGTCTGGCCGGCTCGCGCGCTCACTTCCTGCTCGTCGATGACAAGAGTTTTGACGCCGGTGTCTACTGCGCTCATGCCATCACCTCGTTCTCAGACTCGTTCTCAGAATTGACCGTTTCCATCTGGCAAACGCCCGCCGGGCAGCGTTTATTGACAATGTGATCGATGTATTCGTTGCGGAAGTATTTCAATGTGCTCAGCACGGGATTGGGAGCCGTCTGGCCCAGCCCGCACAAACTCGTCTCCTTCACTGTGGAGCAGAGATCCTCGAGCAGCGCCAGGTCGTCCATGGTCCCGGTGCCATTGCAGATTCGCGTCAGGAGCGTATGCATCTGCGCCGTCCCAGCGCGGCAGGGAATACATTTGCCGCAAGACTCAGTCATGCAGAACTCGATGAAGTAGCGGGCCACATTGACCATGCAGGAGGTATCGTCCATAACGATCATGCCGCCGGAGCCCATGATCGACCCCATCTTCAGCAGCGCGTCGTAACTCACGCCCACATCGAGCATCTCTTCGGGAATGCAGCCGCCCGAGGGGCCGCCGGTTTGCACCGCCTTGAATGTATGGCCCTCGGGCACACCGCCTCCGATGACCTCGATGATCTCGCGCAGCTTAATGCCCATGGGAACTTCGACCAGGCCTGTGTTGGAGATTTTGCCGGTCAGCGCAAAGACCTTCGTCCCTTTGCTGCGCTCCGAGCCCATGTTGAAGAACCACTTGCCGCCGTTGCGGATGATGGGCGCAACGTTCGCATAGGTTTCAACATTATTGATGAGCGTGGGCTTGCCCCACAATCCGCTTGCTGCCGGATACGGCGGACGAGGCTTCGGCGTGCCGCGCCTGCCTTCGATGGAGGCGATCAGAGCAGTTTCTTCGCCGCAGACAAACGCGCCTGCGCCCAAGCGGATCTCGACGTCGAAGTTGAACTGCGTGTTGGCGATATTGTTGCCTAGCAGTCCGTGACGCCGCGCCTCGCGCAAGGCGGTGGTCAGCCGTGAGACGGCAACCGGGTACTCCGCGCGAACATAGATGAACCCTTTGCTTGCGCCCACTGCATAGGCCGCGATGGCCATGCCTTCGATCACACGATGCGGATCGCCCTCCATGACGCTGCGATCCATAAATGCGCCGGGATCGCCCTCGTCGCCGTTGCAGACCACGTACTTCACGTCGCCCGTGGCCTTGGCCACCGTGCTCCATTTCAGTCCGGTGGGGTAACCGCCTCCGCCGCGCCCCCGCAAACCGCTTTCTGTGATGCGGTGCACGACGCCGTTTGGCGTCATCTCCAACAGCATTGTGAGCAGGGCCTTGTAACCGTCGCGCGCAATATAATCGTCAATCTTTTCGGGATCGATGCAGCCTGCGTTTTCGAGCACCACGCGCACCTGCTTTTCGAAGTGCTCCTTCAAGTCGCACTGCAACTCGGGTAAAGGCTCGCCGCCCAGGCTCTTGACGATCAGCTCTGCATGTCCGGCCTTCACGTGGTGGAAAAGCGTCTCGTCGGGATCGACACGCACCAGCGGTCCATGCGAGCACGGTCCCATGCAACCTGTACGGCGCACCAGCACCGTCTTGCCCGAGGCTTCAATGGCCTTCACCAGAGCATCTTTCAGCGCGCCGGCGCCTTGGCTGGCGCAGGCCAGGTCCATGCAGACATTTATTTCATAGTCATATTTGGCATTTTCCTGTTTGACGCTCTTTGCAATCTGTTCGAGCTCCTCGATTGTCATTCCGTGGCCCACCTTTCCAGTTGCTCGAGCATCTGTTCACGGCTCATCTCACCCACTACCTCGCCGTCGCAGAGCGCCACCGGGGCGCGGCTGCATGCGCCTACGCAGCGCGCTGTCATCAGGCTGATCTGGCCATCGGGTGTGGTCTGGCCCTGCTGGATACACAGGTGCTTTTCGGCGGCGGCGATCAGCTTGTCGGCGCCCTTGATGTAGCAGGCCGTACCGGCACACACCGTGATCGTGTGCTTGCCGGGCGGCTTCATCGTGAAGTAGTGGTAAAACGTGGCAACGCCGTATGCCTGGCTGAGCGGAACGCGCAAGCTCATCGCGACAAAACGGATGGAATCGTCATCGAGGTATCCGAAGGAGGATTGCACGGTGTGCAACGCCTCAATCAGCGCGTGGCGGGCGAACCCGTTCTTGCGCATTGTGCCGTTCACGATCTTCCATCGTTTGTCTTCACTGGGTAGAGGCGGGGGCGTGAATGCTGGCACAATTCCTCCCTGATCGATGCAAGCTTGGTCGAGCATCCGGCGCGGGGTTACCGACTTGATTGCCGCCGGACGTCTACCATTGTTGTACCCGCCGGAGCCTTTCGCAAACGGTGACAGCAATCACGCGCCTGTGTGGCTATCCCGTTTTGTGGCATGGGGTTTGAGAATAGGGAACCATGTGACGGTCGCAGCGCTTCCCATCAACACCGGGCAGTGTTGCGGCGCACAGCGACGGTGGAAAACTGCGGGGAGATTGTGCGCAAGATCACGCTGAAAGGCTGATTGCGAAGCACTTGCCTTCGTTACTTCGCGTCGCGAACCTGCAGATGATAGTCGGAGTATTCGATCGTCACCACTGTACGGCCAAAAAGAAAGCTGTTTGACTCGGCTCGGGCATGTGTCGCCATCGGATAGCCGGCGATATTCGCGTAATCGCGCATCATGTGTGTCGTGCCTGCAAAGACGGACGGACGCTGGGACGCTATGCCCTGGACTTTCACGATCGAGTCATCCCTGGCGTCCACCCAGAGGGTTCCGTCGATCATGTTGGGCGCCTTGCGTCTGGGCGTGATGTCGAGCGCGTAGCATTCGCGCCCGTTCGCTTTCTGCAGGCCGCCGGGCTTCAACCTCATCGCATAGTTGGCGGAAGTAAACCACGACTCGGTCACTTTGCCGGGCTCGTTTAGGCTCTCTTCGTTTTGGAGCAGCGGACGCAGCCCATACTTTAATAAAAGCGCAGATCCGCTCTGCGAAAGGATGGTGTAGGTTTTGCCTTTGCCCTTCTTGTATGTGTCTCGCGTCGTCATCTGCGCGGCGGGATGGGTTTCGTCGCCGCTGCGGTAGACGGCGTAGTGCTCAGTGTCTGTAAACCCCAGGACATTTTCCACGCGCCCAGCAACTTCGGAATCTATGCCGCGAACCACCGCGGCAGAGTCAGGCTGTGCGGAAATCGCCACGATGGCGAAGCTGGCGCCCGCTATGGCAACCAAGCCCCGAACCACCGCGGCAAGATGCGAACCGCCTTTCATGGCGAGGATTGTCTCATAGCCGTTCCCCGCGTGTCGGCAACAACACCGTCATGGACAACACAAGTCGGCCCCCGGTTCCTGAGCGGCCGTTCACGTTATCCCGAAGCGCGGGCCTGGTCATCTGCCTTGCGCACGGCCGCGAGAAACGGATGCGCAGCAAGAGGAGCCTTCACCTCGCCGGCGAGCACAGACTGCGTCGTAATATCCGAGCCGTACATGGCCCGCATCGCATCATCGTTACGGCTGATCACGGCGCCATTCAGCGTAAGCCCCGCGAATATGCCCTTGGCACGCGAGTACGTGAGGATCTCGGCGTTCATCTTCCAATCGGTATCTGCAGACGCGTGGCGGCCCACTGGGCCGGCGGCGACGGATCCATCGGCGCCAAGCTGAAACTTGCTCGAAAGCAGGTCCTGCATGCCCTTTTCATTCTGGGCGACCATCACGAGATCGACGCCCTCAACGCCGATCTGCAATCCCCAACTCCCGCCAGCGATGTTGAAGAATGCCGGAGCGCTCCATCCATGCCCGGTACGGCAGGTGGCAACCCCGGAGCCGCCCTCCGCCCCGAAGACGAATCCACCCTTTACCAGGTGAGGAACAACGGCAATGCATTTTGCGTGTTCCATCACTTCGTTGGGAATACCCTTGTCAGGCGTGGCCATGATCTCCTGCAATACCTCGCTTGCCTTTTGCATGCGATCAATCGCCGCCTGGCGCGAATCATCGGCCCAGCTCACGCTCGTCAGGCAGAGTGCCGCGAGCAATACCATCATCTTTTTCATAATTTATTCACCCTCGGATGTTCTCCGCGAGCGCAAGCGATGCCGCCCGTGGAAGGATTGTCGAAAACCTTCACGATCCCCATATCTTTTCGCGATCGGTGCGAAGAATCGATCGCGGCGTAATCTCGCTCGGGCGGCACACATGATTGCCCGGCCGCTTTGGATTGGAAGAATCGCGCGGTCATTTGGTTGCCCGGCGAGAGTGCGCTTCAATGCGGGTCGAATGGCCGAACGCCCTGAAATCGAAAGCGTTGATGCGCTATCCTTGACTGCGGTGCGAGGCGCGTTTGTGAATGACCCGGCCCAACTAAAACCGCTCCAACGTACGTTGCTGCTGGTGCGTGGCGTGGTGCAGGGCGTAGGCTTCCGACCCTTTGTCTACCGGCTCGCATCGGAGGAGCATCTCGCTGGCTTCATCGGCAACGACACCGGCGGCGTCACCATCGAGATTGAGGGTCCTGCGGAACGAGTGGAAGCCTTTCGCCGCCGGCTGCGTGAAGAAGCTCCTCCGCTCTCTCGCATCGATAGCGTGACCCATCAAAGCATTCCTCCAAGACGAGAAAAAGAGTTCCGTATCGTCGCGAGCGATGTGCATGGCCAGGTGAGCACAGGCATTCCCGCCGACGCTGCAACCTGCGCCGATTGCCTGCACGAGTTGCTCTCGCCCGCCGACCGGCGCTACCGTTATCCGTTCCTCAACTGCACCAATTGCGGCCCGCGCTTCACCATCACGCGCAGAATTCCCTACGACCGTCCGCAAACTTCAATGGCGCGTTTCAAAATGTGCGCCACGTGCCAGGCCGAATACGACGACCCCACGAATCGCCGCTTCCACGCGCAGCCCAACGCCTGCGCCGTCTGCGGCCCGCACGTCCGGCTTGTGGGACCGGACGGAAACGAGATCCTTTCGGACGATCCTGTCGTCACGACCATCGATCGCCTCATGGCTGGCGCCATCATGGCCATCAAAGGCATTGGCGGATTCCACCTCAGCGTGGATGCAACCAACCAGGCTGCTGTGATGCGCCTGCGCGAGCGCAAGCACCGCTACGGCAAGCCGCTGGCCCTCATGGTGCGCGATCTGGATGCGGCGCGGTCTGTCTGCGAGTTGACGGCCGAAGAAGAATCGCTGCTGACGACTGTAGCTCGGCCCATCGTCCTCGCTCGCCGCCGCGATGGATGCGGAGTGGCCGATGCGGTTGCGCCGGGAATTCCATGGCTGGGCGTCTTTCTGCCGTATGCGCCCTTGCAACATCTGCTGTTTGCCGATCCGATCTCGAACTCCGTGGGCGTAAAGGCCCTCGTGATGACCAGCGCCAACCTGAGCGAAGAACCCATAGCGATCGACAACGACGAGGCCCTCGCGCGCCTCGGACAGATTGCCGACGCATTCCTGATGCACGACCGCGAAATCCTGCAGCGTTGCGACGATTCGGTCATGGCTCTTGTGGACGGCAGGCCACAGGTCATCCGGCGCGCGCGCGGCTTTGTCCCGCTGGCCGTTCCGCTCCCGGAGAACCTAGGCGGGGAAGGGGCGCCGCCGCTTCTCGCCGTCGGCGGCCATCTCAAAAACGTCTTCGCACTCGCCCGCGGGCGCTTCGCCTACCAGAGCCAGCATCTCGGTGACCTCGAAAACGTTATTGGCCTGGACTTCTTCCGCGAATCGCTCGCACACCTGATGCGGACATTCGAGATTGAGCCGCAGATCGTGGTCCATGACATGCATCCGGGTTATCTTTCCACAAGCTGGGCGAAGGAATGGGCTGCCGAGCACAACCTTCC
This sequence comes from uncultured Acidobacteriaceae bacterium, assembly GCA_963782285.1. GTDB lineage: Bacteria > Acidobacteriota > Terriglobia > Terriglobales > Acidobacteriaceae > Telmatobacter. The sequence goes on along the minus strand of CAWAJH010000002.1, from coordinate 255,474 downwards.
ACTGATTGCAGTCCAGCATCATCACGCTCACATCGCCGCCTGCATGGCGGAGAATGGGCTCGACGAGCCTGTCATCGGTCTCTCGCTCGACGGCACCGGCTACGGCTCCGACGGGCGCATCTGGGGCGGGGAAGTGCTCATAAGCCGGCTCGAGAGCTTCGACCGTTTTGCGCATCTCGACTACGTGCCCATGCCGGGCGGCGAAAAGGCCATTCGCGAGCCGTGGCGCATGGCGTTGGGGCATTTGAGCGCTGCGGGCTTCGATATCGAATCGGCTGAAATATGTGCTCTGGTCGGCGTCAGGCAGCAGGACGCGCGCGTGCTCAAGCGCATGATCGAGCGTGAACTGAACACTCCGCTCACTTCAAGCTGCGGAAGGCTCTTCGACGCTGTTGCCGCAGTAATTCTCGGGCGCGGCGTCGTCGATTACGAGGCGCAGGCGGCGATTGAACTCGAAGGGTTGGCTATCGACGAACCGTACAATCTTAGCCCCGGCTATTCATTCGAATTTCTCCTGGGAGACTGGACAAAGCAGGTCTCAGCACGCATCTCCGCCGGGGCAATGTGGCGTGAACTGCTGAGAGATTTGCAGAGCGGCACGAGCAAAGCGCGCATCGCGGCCCGCTTTCACTCGGGCGTCGCTTCCGCGTTCATTCGCGCGGGAATCCAGGCTCGCTCCGCGACTGGCATTCAAAAAGTTGCGCTCTCCGGCGGCTGCATGCACAACCGGCGGCTGGTGCGCCTGCTGCGCACAGGTCTCGAGGCCGAGGGGTTTGAAGTGTTTCAACACCGGAATGTGAGCCCGGGCGATGGCGGATTGAGCTTTGGGCAAGCTGTCGTGGCGACAGCAAAGCTGGCAAAGCAGCCCTGATTCAGGGCGGTTTTGATGCTCCAGATGTGCCCGATGAACAGGTGCAGCAAATCGCTTGGTTGCGCAACTTAATCGATTACTTTATGGTGTTAGGTGCGATTCCCAAGCCGGATTTGGCGAAGGATTTCCGTACCGCCTTTGGGCGAACGAAGCCACAGATTGAAGCCACGCTTCAAGTGAGGTAAGCACCCGCGGAAGGAGCAGCAAGCATGCAGCGCAGGGAGTTTTGCAAGTTAGTTGCGTCGTTGGCGGCAGCCAGGGCAATCCCCTCAATGGGGCAAGCGGCCGGTTCCGATGCTTTGCCGCCGGGTTTCAACAACCTCGACCTGCACTACGACGCGTTTTGCGCCCTTCCGGCGGAGATGCGTGTGTTTTACGCGCTTGTCGACGGGAAGATCGTGGAGCAGAAGCTGGACGAAGCATCGTGGAAGCCAAGCGCGTGGGGCGATAATCCTCAACTTCCCGTTCCCGGCGGCTCCTGGGACGGCGTGCCGATGGTGGCGCCCGTTTCCGGCTTAAGTGGCGAAGGGCCGTATCAGCCGACCTGGGATTCGATGCTGCAATATGAGGTCCCGGACTGGTATCGAGACGCCAAGTTCGGCATCTGGGCGCATTGGAGTCCACAATGCGTTCCGGAAGACGGCGACTGGTACGCGCGCAATATGTATATCGAAGGTCAGCGGCAATACAAGTATCAGTTGGAGCACTACGACCCGCAGTCAAAATTCGGATACAAAGACCTGACCGCGCAGTGGACATTGCTCAACTGGGACCCGGACGCGCTGATCCAGCGATATAAGGAGGCCGGCGCACGGCTTTTTATCGCACTTGCCAATCATCACGACGGCTTTGACGCGTGGGATTCGAAGCATCATCCGTGGAACGCTGCAAACATCGGTCCGCATCGCGATGTTGTCGGGACTTGGGCTGCGTCGGCGCGCAAACAGGGGCTTCGCTTCGGCGTGACCATCCACCAGGCGCGCAACTGGTGGTGGTTCCAGCCCTCGCACGGCGCGGACAAAACTGGCCCGCTCGCAGAAGTGCCTTATGACGGCCGCATGACCTCATTCGATGGCAAGGAGCAGTGGTGGCAGGGACTCGATCCACAGCGGCTCTACGCGCCCAAGCATCCATTCAATGCGCTACCCGAAGCGTCCTACGTGAAGAATTTCTACGACCGCACGCGCGACGTGATCGATCAGCACGATCCCGATCTGCTCTACTTCGACAACGCGCTACTGCCGCTGGGTTGGGGCGGTATGAATGTGGGCGCGTACTTCTATAACCACAACCTGCAAACGCACGGAGGCAAGCTCGAAGCGATTCTCAACATCAAGAACGTGCCCGACCGGCTTGCCAAGGCCGTTGTCGCCGATTACGAGCGCGGCCTCACAAGCGGGATCATGCCCTACGTGTGGCAGTCTGAAACCTGCATCGGCCAGTGGCACTATCAGCGGGCGCTTTACGAGAAATCCGGAGAGTACGGCGGTTATCTGCCGCCGGGCGACGTTCTCCACTGGCTCGTCGACACGGTCAGCAAGAATGGCACCTTCATTCTGAATATTCCAGGTCAACCCGACGGCACCATCGACAGCAAGGAGATCGCAGTTCTCGACCAGATCGCGGCATGGATGAAGATGAACGGTGAAGCCATCTACGAAACACGGCCATGGAAGGTCTTTGGTGAAGGCCCGAACCAGATAAAGAGTGGATCGTTCCAGGGCGAGAGCATTCGATCTCTCGGGCCCAAGGACATCCGCTTCACGCGCAACAAGGCCAACAACGTCATCTACGCCATCACTCTGGGCTGGCCTACGGGCGAAGTCGAGATTACATCTCTCGGAACCGGGAACAAAGCAGCGCCCGGTAAAGTGGAGCACGTTGAGCTGCTCGGGACCAGCGCGCGGATCCGGTGGAATCAGACAACCGAATCGTTGAAGGTGACGCTGCCGGCACAGCCGGGCCCTGCCAGCCAATATGGCGCCGCGCTTAAGGTTTCGCTGGCGTAAAGCAGCGGAAACGGGCGCAGCTTCATTCACCGCTCCGACGCGAAATCGTATCGGAGCCACGAAAGGGAGGCGCAGGCGAGAGTGAAGCCAAAATCGTTCATTGCCAAAGCCGTGATCCACTCACGTTACGGCTTGGGCCCAGGGGGCGACGCCTGGGACGTGCGCTCTGCCAGCGCATGCTGAAGGGCCTCTCGCAAACTGTCTTCGAGAATGTGGACTTGGCTCGCCGCAATGTGGTGGCTGTCCTTGTAAATAGAAACGCCGTCAATCTCGGTGATGCAATGTCCTCCGGGACAGAGTGTTTCTCGGGGATCAAAGACGTCGGCGCCCGCGCGCAGCGCCACAGCCCGAATCTCCTCGCGGAACAAGGGCGAGTCGATCTCCGTGGGTGACTCTGACAGATCGAATCTTCCGAACACCGCGTTACTAATCGCCAATTCCGGAATGCGTTCCATGTAGGCCGGAAACGGAAGGCAAATGATCACTCTTTTTCCATGATCTTTGAGCACGCCAATCTCGTCAGACAGATCAGCCTCAAAACGTTGCGCAAGATCATCGCCGGAAAGCAACTTCACACATTTCCCTTCAACCGCGAGACAAAACGCATCATTTGAGTTGCGCCACCAGACGGCAAAGCCAATGAATACCGTATCAATGTCGTCCTTTTCGGCGCGCAGTATCGCGAACTTGGCTCGCGCATCGCAATAATAAATACCATCTGTCGTATTGATATGTTCATCGGGCGGGCACCCATCTGCAAATGCAGTCACGACGCCGTGATTCTGCGTGTCTCCTCTGTTAAACAGCTCCTTGACTGCGGGATACAACTGCTCGGTGTGCGAATCTCCCCAGAACAGGACTTTATGTGGCAACTGTTCGCCTAGTGTGCAGGACTTGACGTCATTGAGACTGTGTATGACCGACTTCCAATTCGAACATGCCTCATAGTCATCAATTCGTTGAAGATTGGCAGCCATCAATTGCGAGGTTCGTGCGTCGTAACGTACGGGAAGACCGTGAGTGCGGTAGGCTGTCCATCCCAGAGCGGCGCAAACGGCGCTCGTCGCGAATCCGAATGCGAAAATCTGGCGCCGGCTGAAACGAGATCCACTGCCACGGAACGGCCGCTCGACGAATTCAAAGGACAAGAAGGCAGCTGCAACGGAACCCACCAAGACGACCGCGATCTCTTCGTGGAATGACAGCCGGAAAGGCAAGTGCCTGCTGAAGACGATCAAGGGCCAATGCCACAAGTAGAGCGAATAGGAGATGACGCCGACAAAAACAATAGGACGAAAGCTCAGAGTCTTCGCCACCAACGAAGGACCCGCTTCTCCGGCGTAAATAACCAGGCAGGTCCCCAGGCACGGCAAGAGCACAAACCAGCCAGGAAACTGTATTCCCTGAATCGGAAGGCTCACGGCGATCAGGACCATGGCCAGGCCAAGCAGGGCTGCGATCTCCCGCAAAATCCTGCCGCGAAGCAGGGGTAGAGCCCTCACAGCCAGCAGCGCGCCGGCCAGCAGTTCCCAGGCGCGTGGAATAGACCAGTAGAACGCGATGACGGGCTTATGCTGCGTGGTCCATAGATTCAATCCGAACGACAAGACCCCAAGTAAAAACAACCAGGCAGCAAGACTCCTTCTGGCCCAGCGGAACAGCACATAGAGAGTAAGTGGAAAAAGAAGGTAAAACTGCTCTTCCACCGAGAGCGACCAGGTGTGCAGCAGAACCGGTGAGCGAACCTCGGTATCGAAATAGCCCTGTGGCATGGCACTGTGCCAGAAATAGAAGTTGCTGATAAAAAGAGTCGTCGTCAGCAGCGATTTGCCGAAGGCCGTCATCTCCTGTGTATCCAAGAGCACGGCCGCGGCCACAATGGAGAAGAAAAGGACGGTGAAGAGGGCCGGGAAAATGCGTCGCATCCTACGCTCATAGAACGAGACAAGCGAAAACTTGCCTTCCGCCAGATCCCTGGCTAGGAGCGATGTGATCAGGTAACCGGAGATGACGTAGAAGATGTCGACCCCGACGTAGCCGTTGGGGAACTTTTCGATTCCCAGGTGGTAGAAGACTACGGCCAGAACGGCGACGGCACGAAGGCCATCGACGTCAGGTCGATACTTGACCGATCGGCTGGCGACCGATTCGAAAGAGAATCGCCGCCGCGCCAGCCGGGAGATTTTAGGCCGGTCTTCCAATGCCGCCGTATCCATGGGATTGTTCGCCCGTTCGAGGAGTGAGCCGTTGCTGGGAATTTGAACGAATGCGAGACGCAAGCAGTGGCTCCGCTCCGTTCCGCATGCCCGCTCGACATTGAGCGCATCCCCGGCTTCTGGCCTTCTGTTGCCATCATGCACTTGCGAGCCGCCATCCAATTCTAGCTTCCTGATTCAGTTCAGACGGTTGGTCGGCAACTCTTCAGTAACGATTGTTTCAACGTCTCGCAGTGCTCAACCCCCCTCACAGCGCACAATAAACCCATGCTCAACCCCCGAAGATCCCCAGGCCCCGCCAGTTCCTCTATCCGCCTAACTGCTTATCTTCGACGACCGCGCACCGGTTGCATGGGCAGGATCTCGCTGTGATTGGGGTGGGGACTACCCGGAGAGCCGCACCAGTTCCTGAGCCTCTTGCCGCGGTCCGAGGATGGACATGCGGGGAATGCGCCCGCGCACCATCGCGACCTCGTCGCAGCGGTGCAACCGTGGGCAGCTCTGGCAATCCTTGAAGACTTTGTCAGGTAGTTCGGATTTGTCTTCCACGATGCGGAAGCCGTACTTGAAGAAGAAATCGGGGATACGAGTAAAGAGGCAGACGGATTGCACGCCGTGCATCTCAGCCTCTTCAATCAGAGCCTTAAGGATTCCGCCACCGGCGCCCTGGCTTTTTGCCTCCGGCTTCACGACGATGGAGCGCACCTCGCAGAGATGCGGACCGTACAAGTGCAGTGCACCGCAGCCCAGAAACACGCCGCCATCGGACTCTGCAATGGTGAAGTCGCGGATATTTTCGCAGACTTCAGCGAAGGGCCTCTTGAGCAATGTGCCGTCGCCCGAGAGCGAGTTCACCAGATCGTAAATGTTGGAGGCGTCGTGCAAAAGTGCCTTACGCACCTGCATGAATGGCCTCCTCAACGGCAGGCTTGGCGAGCGCCGCAACCCGCCGCGTCGCAGCATCCAACGCTTCGCTGCACACGTTTGCGCGCAGTTCCACCGATCACATCGTGGCAATCGAGCGTCGCTTCGAGGGTAATCGCGGCGTAGAAGTCTTCGCCGAACTCTTCGCCAAACTGGTGCAGCTCATCGAGCGTCAGCCCGCCCAGCTCCACGCCCTTTTCAATGGCGAAGCGCACCGCCTGGCCGATCTTTTCATGCGCGGCGCGGAACGGCACGCCCTTGTGAACCAGGTACGTGGCCGCGGCCATGGCATTCAGGTAGCCCGACTGCGCTGCAGCTTCCATGTGGTCGTGATGAAAACGAAGCGCACGCGTGAACCCCGGCAAAACCTGCAACATTCCCTCCACCGCATCGGCCACCGCGAACACTGGCTCCTGCGTCTCCTGCAGATCTTTATTGTAAGCAAGCGGGAGCCCCTTGAGCAGCGTGGCAACCGTGGTGCACGCGCCCAGAATGCGCCCGCACTTGCCGCGCAGCAACTCCGTGAGATCGGGATTCTTCTTCTGCGGCATCGCGCTTGAGCCGGTCGAAAAACGCTCTGGCAGCTCGATGAATCCATATTCGCTGGTTGCAAAAAGCGTAATCTCTTCGGCGAAGCGGGAAATGTGAATTCCAAGCAGAGACGCAGCCTGCGCAAACTCGAGAACAAAATCGCGATCGCTGGTCGCATCCATCGAATTCGCGGTCGGCCCAGCAAATCCCAGCTCGTGCGCCGCAATGGTGCGGTCCAGAGCCAGCGTTGCGCCGGCAACAGCACCCGAACCCAGCGGGCAGAAATTCAAACGGTCATACGCAATTCCTGAGCCGCGAAATGTCGCGCAGAATCATCTCAACATAGGCGAGAAGCCAATGCGCAACCAATACCGGCTCGGCGCGCTGCAAATGTGTGTAGCTCGGCATTACGGATTCGCCGGCCGCACGCGCCTGCTCGAGAAGCGCTTCCGCCCATCGAGCGAGATCCGCAACGGTGCGAGCGATTGCCTCGCGCACATAGAGCCGCAAATCGGTCGCAATCTGCTCGTTGCGACTGCGGCCAGTGTGCAGCTTAAGCCCCAACGAGCCCACGCGCTCCACCAGTTTCAATTCCACAAAGTGATGAATATCCTCGGCGGTCGCATGGTCGCGGACGAGCGCCTGGCCCGTATCCGAAGCGTGTTCCGCTGCAATCGTATCCAGCGCGCTTCGCAACTCCGCCGTCTCCCGCTCGGTGAGGATACGCGCTGCGCCAAGTGCAGACGCGTGCGCCTTGCTCGCCGCAATCTCCTGCGGCAACAGCCGCCAGTCAAACGGCAGAGACCGTTGCCACGCTTCGAATTGTGGATCGAGCGGCTCACGAAAGCGGCCGGACCACATCTTCACGGATTGTTGTTCGTTCGACATTGATTTCGAGCCTGATTCCTCAGCCTGGCCCTCCGAAGCCTTCGATTCTTTCGAGCATCAATCGCAACAATTCATCAGCGCCCACGGTTCACTGTTGGTTGAAAGCTCGCCGTATTCGCCAATCCGCCCAGCAGCAACAGCAGCAGCGCCTTTTGCGCGTGCAAGCGATTCTCCGCCTGGTCGAAGACGATGGACTGCGGGCTGTCGATGACCGCATCGGTGACTTCTTCGTTGCGCCGCGCCGGCAGGCAATGCATGAAGACCGCGTGCGAAGGGGCCTTGGCCATCAGCGCCTCGTTCACCTGGAACGGCCGGAAAATGGGCGCGCGCTTCGTCGACTCGTGCTCCATGCCCATGCTCACGCAAACGTCGGTATAGATTGCGTCGGCGCCCTCGGCAGCGGCCTGCGGATCCTGCAGCAGGCGAATCTGACACTGATTGGTCTCCGCGATCTCACGCGCTTTGGTCACAATTTCGATGTCGGGCGAGTAGCCGCGCGGCGTAGCCACGGTGACATTCGCGCCCAACTGCGCGCCGGTGAGCATCAGGGAGTGGCAAACGTTGTTGCCGTCGCCCACATATGTAAAGTTGAGCCCATTCGCCGTACCGAAATGCTCCTGGATGGTCATGAAATCGGCCAGCGCCTGGCAGGGATGCTCGAAGTCAGAGAGCGCATTGATCACCGGCACGCGCGAGTTGGCAGCCATCTCAGTGATCGTGTCGTGCGCGTACGTGCGCAGCACGATCACGTCGACCCAGCGCTCCAGGTTGCGCGCCACGTCGGCGATGGTCTCGCGCTCGCCCAGCGGCGAATTAGTCTGGTCGACGAAGATGGCGTTGCCGCCCATGGTATTGATTCCCGTCTCAAAGGCCAGGCGGGTACGCAGGCTCGCCTTCTCGAACATCAACACCATCTGCTTGGCGTCGAGGGCATGGCGATACTCGCGTGGATTGCGCTTCACATCGTGGCCGAGCTTGAGAATGGCGCGCACCTCGCTGCTCGAGAGATCGGCGATCGAACACATATCTTCGCCCGACATCCGTGCTGCCGCGGCGAGCACATCGGGATCTTTCTGTACGGGAACGGCGCTCTCCTTGCCTTCCATCGTAGTTTTGCTAGCCATGGTGCTTTCCTCCTGCGTGCGAGCTGTGCGCCGCCGTGTGCCCGGCGAGGATTTCGTCGAGCGCGTCGATCGCTGTGTCCACATGAGCGCGTTCCAGAATGTACGGCGGCAGGAAGCGCAGAACAGTATCGCTGGTGCAGTTAATCAGGATGTGCCGCTTGAGCATCTCCGCCACGGTCAGCTTGCCCAGTTCGGCCGAATCGAGCTCGGCTGCGACCATCAGGCCCTTTCCGCGCACATCCACAATGGTTTCGTGCCGCGTGGCGAGCCAGCGCAGCCGCTCCTGGAAGTAATTGCCCACTTCCGTCGCATGCGCCAGCAGGCCTTCGTTCTCAATGGCGTCAATCACGGCGATGCCTACGGCGCAGGCCAGCGGCCCTCCGCCGAATGTGGTGCCGTGCATGCCGGCATGCATCACGCGCGCAACCTCTTCCGTGCACAGCACAGCACCCATCGGAATTCCGCCTGCAAGAGGCTTGGCCAGCGTGGCCACATCGGGTTGAATTCCATAGTGTTGATAGGCGCACCATTTTCCCGTGCGTCCCATGCCTGCCTGGATCTCGTCCGCGATCAGCAGCGCACCGGTCGAATTCGCCAGCTCTCGCGCCTCAGCGAAGAACTCCTGCGTCAGCGGGCGCACGCCGCCTTCGCCCTGGATGGCCTCAACGAGAATCGCGCATACATCGTTCGAAAACTTTGCGCGCAGATCGGCAACGTCGTTGAAGCGCACGAACTCCACGCCTGGAACCACCGGCGCGAACGGCTCGCGATACTTGGCCTTATAGGTGGTCGACATCGAGCCGAAGGTGCGTCCATGGAAGCTCTGCTCGAGAGCCAGAAACCTTGTGCCGATTTGCGCGCCCTCGCTGCGCCTGAGGCCGGCATACGCGCGCGCAAGCTTCAGCGCACCCTCCCACGCTTCGGTGCCGCTATTGCAGAAGAAGGCGCGGTCCAGTCCTGTACGCTCCGTGAGCCGCAGCGCGAGTTCCGCCTGGCCCTCGTGATAATAGAGGTTCGAAATGTGGATCAGCGCGCGGCTCTGCCGTGCAATCGTCTCCACGATGGCCGGATGGTTGTAGCCGAGCGCGTTTACGCCGATCCCGCTCAGCAGATCGAGATAGCGCTCGCCCTTTTCGTCGATGATGTGCACGCCTTCGCCGCCGGTGAAGAGGACCGGGCTCCGCTCATACGTGGTCAGCAGCAGCCTGTCTTCCGCGGCGCGAATCTCTTCGAATTTCATCGCTCCAAAAACCTCCATTGAGTTTGCGAACACTACGCCACCATCACTTCAGTGCCGTGCGCCACGCGCGAGCTGCACAAATCGGGAAGGGAACCGGCAGCGTCCGCGGGCAAAATTCGCACGCGCTTCACGCCGTTCAACAACGCCTCGCGACAGGCGCCCAGCTTGGGCAACATGCCGCCGGAGATCACCGCGCTCTTGGCCATCTCCGCGATCTGGTCGATCGAAAGCCAGCGCAGCACCTCGCCGTTGGCGCCCTTCACGCCGGGAACATCGGTGAGAAAAACCAGGCATCGGCGCGGCAGGCAATGGCGCAGGCCGAGGCCATCTCGTCGGCGTTGATGTTGTAATACTCGCCGTCGAAGCCGAGAGCCATCGGGCAAAGCACGGGCACGCCGTTCAACTGCCAGATGGCCTCGATCCATCGCGGATCGCTCGCGGCAATCTCGCCCACGTAGCCCAGATCGGGCACTGTGCGCTTCTTGCGCGCGCGGAAGAGCAACCCGTCGCCGCCGGAAAGGCCGATCGCCGGCTGGCCGAGCGCTCCCAGAGCCGCCACCAGCCTCTTGTTCACGCTGCCGGCAAACACCATCAGCGCCACGTCGCGCGTCTCGGCATCGGTCACGCGCAGCCCGTCGATAAACTCGCTCTGCTTGCCCAGCGCCTTGAGCGTGCGCGTCAAGTTGCACGCCGCCGCCGTGGACCACAGCCACCTGGTTGCCGTCGCGCACCAGTTCGGTGATGGCGCGCGTGCAGCCTTCAAGCAAGCGAAGGAGTCTCGAGGCCCGCGCCGCCCAATTTGATCACGTACTTCATGCTCGTTCCTCCGCGGCAGATTTCATGCGAGACCTTCCGATTCCGGCCAACCCAGCATCACGTTCATGTTCTGCACCGCCTGGCCCGCAGCGCCTTTCAGCAGGTTATCGAGACAACTGACGATGATCGCCCGCCGGCCGCTCGCGTCAAGCTCGAATCCGATGTCGGCGTAGTTGGTCCGCACCGAGTACTGAATCTGCGGCAGCGATTTCTCGTAGAGCCGAACCATCGGGCTGCGCTGCAAAAAACTCGCGATAGACCTTCGCCACGCTCTCATGCGTCTGCGCGTTCTTGAAGCGAACGTAGATCGTGGACAGAATGCCGCGCGGAATCGGCAGCAGGTGCGGCGTAAAAATAATCTGGCACGCCGTAACGCCGATCTGCTCCAGCAACTCGCCGGTGTGGCGATGCGTGAACACGCCGTATGCCGAAAGATTGTCGGCCGCGTACATGAAATGCGTTTTCGCCGTCGGCGCCTTTCCCGCGCCGCTCACGCCGCTCTTGGCGTCGGCCACAATGCCGTGCTCAAGATCGACGAGTCCCGCCGCCACCAGCGGCTTCAGCGCCAGAATGACCGAAGTCGCATAGCAGCCGGGATTGGCGACCAGCTTGCGCGCCGGCAATCTGCTTGCGATGCAGCTCAGGCATGCCGTACACAGCCTGCGCCTGCGTGGCCGCGGCCTGCTCGCTTCCTTCGTCCTCAAATGCATACACGGCGCGATTGGCCGCGTCGGTCAGCCGCCACGCGCCGCTCAGGTCGATCACGCGCATTCCGCGCTTCAGCGCCTCGGGAACCCACTCGCGCGACTGCTCATGCGGCGTGGCCAGAAACAGCACATCCACGCCGCGTTCGGTGAGCAGCTCCCAAGAGAACGGCTCCAGCTTCAGATCGGCGCTGCCATTGTTGCCGGCAAGCTGGGGATGAATCTCGGCCAGCGGAACGCCGCCGCGCGCCTGATCCTTCGCGTCCACGCGCCCGGCGAAGACCGGCGGCTTGCCCTTCAGCCGCGGATGGTGCAGCAGCAGCCGCGCCAGCTCGCGCGCCGGCATACCCGGTCACTCCCACAACCGCTGTTTGTATCGTCTTCGTCATGCTTCCAGCATCGTCCTCAGCCGCGTTGCCACTTCGCCCGCGTGGCGCGTATCCGTGCAAATCACCAGAACCGTGTCGTCGCCCGCGATGGTGCCCACCACCTCGGGCCATTCTTCGCGATCGAGCGCCGCCGCCACCGGCTGCGCGCCGCCCATCGCCGTGCCCAGCACCACCTGGTTCATCGCCTGCCGCACGCGCAGGCCAAAGCTGTCGATCATCTCCCGGAACGTCGGCGGCTGATCGTCTTCCACCGCCGCCGCTCATCCGGCGCGTGGCCGTTGGGCAGCGAATAGCCGCCGGGCCCCTTGGACAGCCGCAGCTCGTGCATGTCGCGCGAGAGCGTCGCCTGGGTCACGCGAATTCCGCGTCGTCGCAGCTTGCGGCGCAGCTCGTCCTGGCTCGCCACATGCGAGCTGGTCAGCACTTCGCGGATTACGTTCAGGCGTTGGGTCTTCATGTTCGTGTTCCGGCCCAGTTTCCGGCCAAAGCAAAGGCGCGGTTCCCTGCGGAAACCGCGCTTGAATAAATATACAACTGTTTTGGATAAGTATGCAAGGGGTATTTTCGCATTGTGGCAGGGGCCTGCGCTGCTCTCCGGCAGCCAAATCCTCCGCTCAGTTTCAGGCCTGAATGAGCAGCCAATCGCTGCTCCGGCGCTGCCTCAGGAGACGGTCCAATACACCGCGAACCGTTGCCAACTTTGGTTCAGGGGCTTGAGAACCATTTCGCTGGCCTGGCCCGTGGCCTTGAAGGCCAACGCCTCTCCGGCAACCGGCTTGATCCACTCACCGGGTTCGGCTCCTGCTTGTTTCAGCGACGGCACATCGACCGCTGGAGCCTGGGAAATCTGCGGGCCCTGGTTGTGCTGCAGTTGATCGTTGATCCCCTCTTTAGGGAATTGCCCGGCCAGCACCAGCGGCCCGTATAAAAATGCCTGCTGCGTAGTGTCGTCAGAAGTGGTTCGGCTGTCACGCGCATGGGCATGGTCAACTCCACGCGATCTCCTGCCTTCCACGCGCGAGTCAGCGTCAGATAGCTGCCCGGCGTTCCCGCAGTTTCCAGCCGCTTGCCGTTGATGGTGACGGAATTCTCTGCCGACGTCCACGCCGGAATGCGCAGCCGAAGCGCCCAGGGCGCAGACGGCGTCTTCTCGATGGTCAGCATCGTCCGCTCGCTCTCAGGGAAGGTCGTCTCCTGCTTGACCCGCACGCCGCGCTGCTTCCAATCCACCTTTGACGCGAAATAGAGATTCACGTAGAGCGAATCGTCGTCGTGGGAGTAGATCTGGTCGTTCAGCTTGGAGAACTCCTCAACCCCGGTGCCCGTGCAGCACCAGAAGCTGTCGTCCTCGGTGCAGGTGGTCTTCCACGCGGCCGGCGCCATCGACAGAAAGTAGCGTTGTGTGCCCGGTTTCCGGCTCGATCGTGCCCAGCCGGTGATTCATCAGGTTGCGCTCGTAGTAGTCCATCAACCGGCTGTCGCCGCTCCAACTGTGCAGGTGGCGCGTGAGCTTCATCATGTTGTAGGAGCAGCAGCATTCCTGGTGATGCGAGCTGACGTGCATCTCCGCGGCAAGATGATCGGGATCGACGAGCCAGTGCTCGTTGTTGCTCGATCCGCCGGTCGCGTAGGTGCGCGCTTCGGAGACGGTCTCAAAGAAGAACCGGCTCACATCGCGGAAGCGGTAGTCGGAGCTGAGCTCGTAGCGCCGCGCTGCGCCGATCACCTGCGGAACGTGCGTGTTCATGTGCTGGCCCTTGAGCGCATCCGTGCCGCAGCACCAGCGGCGTAAAGAAGATCTTCTTGGTAAAGCGATCGCCGGTGTGCGCCCAGCGGTCGTCGCCGGTGACGGCGGCGAGGTTGTAGAGCATTTCGTTCATTCCGCCGTACTCGGTGTTCAGAATGTCCTGCATGTGCTCTTCGGTCTTTGAAGCCGTCCAGCCGTCGACCCAGCCGGCCATCTTGGTGACCACGTCGAGCGCCTGATCGTTGCCCGCCTGCGTCTTCATCTCCAGCAGCCCGGCCATGATCTTGTGCATGGTGTAAAACGGCGCCCACACCTTCTCGCGCTTGTCGAGCCGGTCGAAAAACTCGGTCGGAAACGCGCTCAGATAGCCGTTCTGGTTGAGTTTGGCCTGGCACTCGGCCAGCCCCGCAACCAATTCGTCGGCCTTCGCCTTCACGGCCTTGTCGCCTGTGGCTGCGTAGAGCAGGGCGCAGGCGGAAAGATAGTGACCCACAAAATGCCCGCGCAGCTCGCAGTTGGGCGCTTCCCAGCCGCCGAGCGGTTGGGCATTCGAGGGCAGGCCGGCATTCAGGCGGAAGGTGTGCAGCAGCCGGTCGTTTGGCAGCCGCATCATGTAACCGCGGTTCCAGTCGCGCGCCTGCGTCAGCGGCCCCGCCTCCAGCGTCACTTCGCTCAAGGCAAACGGCTGCACCTTCGGCTTGGTTTCGTTGCGCACAAAATTGAGCGGCGCGGCGAAGGGCTCTGGCTCATCGAGCGAAAACATGCGCGCCGCCCTCGCCGGAGGCGTTGGGGGCGCGGCGGGCTGAGCAGGGGCGGCCTGCCCGAGCGCCGTCGCTTCGGTTGCGGCCAACACGGCAGACGCCGCCGTCAACCCGAGCGGTACCGCGGCAACGCTCTTGGCGAATTCTCTCCGGCTCACTTTTCCCATGGTTCCCCCTTAGAGCGGTTTCGGGAATATCGTGTCTGGTCAAAGCTGAATTCAGGGCCAGCGCTCCTTGGGGTCGCGACGGCTTAGCTGTCCAGAATGCGGATACTTCATTTCCGAAACCGCTGTACCAAGCAAACGTTTACCAGTTTAGCCCTGTCGGGCCGCTTCGTGCGTCGGCTTACTTCAGGTCGCGCCAATTCGGGCCGAAGGCAAGATCGGCGACCAGCGGCACGTTCAGCTTGACCACGCCTTCCATCTCCGCCCGCACCAGCTTGGCGACCTCGTCCGTCTCATCGAGCGGGACCTCGAAGAGCAACTCGTCGTGCACCTGCAGCACCATGCGCGTTTTCAGCTTGCGCTCGGCCAGCTTGCGGTCGAGCGAGATCATGGCCAGCTTGATCAGGTCGGCCGCGGTGCCCTGCAGCGGCGTATTGATCGCGGTGCGCTCGGCAAAGCCGCGCTGGTTCGGGTTGCGGCTCTCGATGTCGGGAATGGGCCGCATGCGCCCGAACATGGTGCGCACGAATCCGTCCTTGCGCGTCTGCTCCAGCGTCTTTTCGATGAACGCCTTCACGCCCTGGTAGCGCGCGAAATAGCGCTCGATGTAGGCCTTCGCCTCGGCCTGCGGAATGCCCAACTGCGCGGCCAGCCCGAATGCCGAAATGCCGTAGACGATGCCGAAGTTGACGGCCTTGGCGCGGTTGCGCGTCTCCTTGTCCATGGTGTCGACGGGAACGCCGAAGACCTCGCTGGCCGTGAGCGTATGAATGTCGATGTCTTCGGCGTAGGCGCGCATCAGCAGCGGATCGCCGCTGAAATGCGCCAGCAGCCGCAACTCGATCTGCGAGTAGTCGGCCGAGAGCAGTTGCGTGCCCGGCGCGGCCGTAAATGCCGCGCGAATCTCGCGGCCCAGCTCGGTGCGGATGGGAATGTTCTGCAGATTCGGATTGACCGACGAGAGCCGGCCGGTCGCCGTGGCCGCCGCCTGAAACGTGGTGTGCACGCGCGACTCGGCAGTCGGCCAGCAGCGGCAGCGCATCGACGTAATTCGATTTGAGCTTGGACAGATGCCGATATTCGAGCACCAGCCGCGGAACTTCGTGCTTCTCGGCGAGCGGCTCCAGCACATCCTGCGCAGTGGAAACGGTTTTGCCTTTGCCGCGGCTCGGCGGGCGCCGGCAGGCCCAGATGGGTGAAGAGCACCACGCCAAGCTGCTTGGGCGAATTGATGTTGAACCGCTGCCCGGCCAGCTCGAAGATGCGCTCGCCGACGCGCGTCAACTCGCCACCGAATCGCGTCCGAAAGGCCGCTCGAGCGCAGCTCGTGTCGATGCGGACGCCGGCCTTCTCCATGCGATAGAGCACGGGCGCCAGCGGCAGGTCGATCTCGGTATACACGCGCGCGACGCCGGCCTTCTCGACCTCCTCGCGCAGCGCGGGAACGAGCGCATGAATCGCCGCAGCGCTGCCGGCAGCGAAGACGGCGGCGCCTGGCCGTTGCGCGCGGCCACGTCGGCCAGCGTCTGCGTGGCGTGCGTGGGGTTCAGCGCATAGGAGAGCAGCATGGTGTCGTCGACCGGCCCGCGCAGTTCGACTCCGAGTCCGCCGCAGCACGTGCAGCGCCAGCTTCCAGATCGTGCACGCGCTTGGGCACGGCGGCATCTTCAAGCAGCGCGCGCAAGCTCGGGCGTGAGCGGCAGGCATAGCGCGCGTGGCCGGCTCGGCGCAGACGCCAACGCTGAAATGCGTCTTGCTTCTCGGCGGCCTCGACCAGCATCGAGCAGCGACAGGCGTCGGTCGGCGGCTCGTCGTCTGATTCCTCTGCGACGCGGCTCGGCGGCATCGAGCGCAAAGGCGAATCCATGCTCGCGCGCGGCCGCGTAGAAGGCCGCGGTCTGCTCGGCGTCTGGTTCCTCGATCAGCTCAACCGAGGCGCCGCCGTTGCCGCAGGAGCAAGTTCGCGCAGCATCGACGTGAACTCGAGCTCGGTGAACAGCGTGCGGCAGGCCTCGAGGTCCGGCGGCTGCGTTTCCATCGCGTGCAGATCGAGCGGCAGCGGCACGTGGCAATCGATGGTGACCAGTTCCTTCGACAGCAGCACGGCATCGCGATTCTGCTCGAGCGATTCGCGATAGGCTTTGCGCTTGACCTCCGCGGCGCGATCGAGCACCGCCTCCACGCTGCCGAATTCCTTGATCAGCTCCACGCTGCCCTTGTCGCCGATGCCGGGCGCGCCGGGAATGTTATCGACCGAGTCGCCGCGCAGAGCCATCACGTCGACGACCTTTTCCGGCGGGACGCCGAGCGTCTCCGTCACCTTTGCGGGATCGAGAATCAGGTTGTCCTTTTGCGGATTGAGGATCTTCACCTGCGGCGTGACCAGCTGCATCATGTCCTTGTCGCCGGAGACGATGAAGACCTCGTGCTCGCGCTCGGCGGCTTCGCGCGCCAGCGTGCCGATCACGTCGTCGGCCTCAAAGCCCTCGGCCTCGAGAATGGGAATGCGCAGCGCTTCGAGCGCGCGGCGAATGTAGGGAATCTGGCGGCGCAGATCCTCGGGCATGGCTTCGCGCTTGGCCTTGTAGCCCTCGTAGCTCACGTCTTCAAAGCTCTGCGTCTTGCAGTTCCACTTGCGCAGCGTGCCCGATGGCGCGGGCGCGCTCGTCGCGAAAGACTTCGCCGCTGACGTCGAAGACCGCGGCAAAATATTTCGGCGCAGAAGTCCTGGCGCAGCTTCTTGATCATGTTGACGAAGACGTAGGTGGCCGCCGTGGGCAGGCCGGAGCGCGTGGACATGGGCCGGCTGCGCTGCATGGCGTGGTAGGCGCGGAAGATGAACGACATCGCGTCGAGCAGAAAGACGGGCGGCTTGGCTTGGTCGGGCACGCTAGAGAGGATAGCAGGGTACCGCGGTCGAGGACTGGCTGCGAAGGGAATGAAGCGGCACGCTAAAGGCGCCGCGGCTCCGCCCGCAGAATTGGCGACCTCAGAACGCTTTGCGGCGGTATACAGTCACCCTGAACGCACGGCCTACTGCGGCTCAGGGAGCGGAGGGTGACTCATTCGCCGGGACCCCAGGTTGTCTGGCAAACAGTTCGTACGCGTTGTCACTCGATCCTTCCCGCATCGTTACCTTCCACGCCGGAGAAAGCGAGAGTGCAAATGCGAGCGGGCTGTTCGAGTGAATCAGAACATGATCGATCCGATCGCCATCGAGCTGCTTGAACGGACTGCGAAGAGCCTCGATCTGGACAAATTGCTGCAACACTCCGTGATGCTCGAATATGTCGTTCCGCGAATCGAGGAAGTCGGGCTTGGATTCGAAGGCCAGCATCCCGCCCAGAGAATAGTCGTTGAACGTGCGCCACGTTGGCTGAATGGCTTCGATCGTCTGGAGCGGAATGCCCGCGGACAGTGCCTGGTGAAGCTCGGCTTCAGAAGGGAAGAGATAAATGAGTGCGCCCACGACTGCCGCAGCGAACACCGCATTCAAAGCCGGAATTGTTTTTTCGCTGGGTTCGGCGAAGAAGCTCCGCGCCACATCGGTTGCCAGCCACGGCATGGTCACGACGCACGCCAGAAAAGCGAAGCGCTGATGCGCAAACGCCAGGTACCACGCGCAAAGAATGAACGCGAGTTCGTAGATCTTCCATTTGCGCCCGCGCACTAAGTTGGCCACGATCATCAGGACAATCGCGACTGCGGCAGCGATACCAGTTGAGGATCCCAAGCTCAACGGCTGCCATTCGACCATCAGGGCCATCATCAACTTCTGCTTCGCGAGCAGATCGATGGGATTCCAGATCAGGAGCCAGCCGTAAGGATTCACCATCAGCGCTGCAAGGCTGGCGGCGAACACCAAGAT
Organism: uncultured Acidobacteriaceae bacterium; assembly: GCA_963782285.1. GTDB lineage: Bacteria > Acidobacteriota > Terriglobia > Terriglobales > Acidobacteriaceae > Telmatobacter. Next base: position 237,222 of record CAWAJH010000002.1, on the reverse strand, counting down.
CAGGCGATTTCGTTCGGCTGTCGTAAAAGAGCGTTGCTCGAGCACGCCGATTTGCAGATTGAACAGGCCGCACACGATATAGAGGCCAAGAAAGCCGAGACCGACGAGCCAACTGCCATGAAGATTGATCCAAAGACAGAAGAGCGGGGGCAGCAGCCAGACCCACCGCGTCTTTCCGCGCTCGGCAGCTTCGATGATCGCCATCTCGGCGGACAAGGCCAGGTAGCCAACCACGATGGTTCGTGCGCCGCTATTCACCGTCATCAGAAAGAACGCGAGAATCGCCATCCAGAATGCTGCCTTGCTATTTCGCGACATCCAGACGCTGCGGAAATAAACGAAGACAAGGTTGGCGCACAGCAAAGCAAGCGCGAAAAGGTGGATCCCTTGCAGTCCGAGCCATGAATAGCCGGCCCAGTAAGGAATCTCAGCGAGCCACTCCGGGTCGATCCAGCGTTGACCGGCGACAGCAAATGAATATGGCTCCGCGCGGATGAAGTGGTGTGTCGTGGTCAGAATGCGGGCGTCCGCCAGATGCCACCACAGGTCCGAATCCTGCGTCAATTCCTTGGGCACGAGCATGGTGCTCGCAATAGCCACTGCCATGCCGATCAGCAGCATGGAGTAAAGCAGATCCTGGCCGAAGATGCGGTTGAAGACGCGAGCCCACGGGCCTGATTCCGCAGCCGGCGAAGCGCCGTGACGAACGTTTTCCGCATCAGTCATGTAATTACTCTAAGCGCGGCGTGGAAAGGGCGAACCGAAGGCAGATGGCTCAAGACTTTCCGGCATCTGCTTCATCATTGACTGCGCTGGTTCGCAGTCGCACGCGGCCAGCCCTCATCTCAAAAACATGCAATCGCCGTAGCTGAAGAATCGGTACTTTTGTTGAACCGCGTGCCGATAGGCAGACAGGATTGGCTCGCGCCCCGCAAAAGCGCTCACCAGCATCAGCAGGCTCGACTGCGGCAAGTGAAAATTGGTTAGCAAGCGCTTCCACAACGCGGAACTCAAAGCCCGGCGCGATGAAGATCTCTGTAACGCCGGAGTGTGCGCTCGATGGGACCGCCGGCAGCTTCGAGGGCTGCGGCCTCAAGCGTACGGACGACCGTAGTGCCGACGGCTACGATTCGCCTGCCCTCTGCGGCTGCGCGGTTGATCGCCTCCGCAGTCGCGGCGCCGATGCGTATATCGCTCGCGATGCAGCCGAACTTCGTCCACGCGCTCCACGCGCAGCGGGGCAAAGGTGCCAAGCCCGACGTGCAGCGTGACGCGCGCGATCTTGACACCCTTCGCTGTCAGAGCCTCGAGCATCTGCGGAGTGAAGTGCAGGCCTGCCGTGGGCGCGGCGACTGAGCCGCGTTCGCGCGCGAAAACAGTCTGATATCGCTCGCGATCGGCATCGGCGTCGTCGCGGTGAATATAGGGAGGCAGCGGCGTGTGGCCGATGCGATCGAGGACGTCAAAGAAGTCCTCAACGGGAGCGAACTCAAGCAATCGCTCGCCAAACTCACCGCGCTCCAGGACTTCGGCTTCGAGCGCGATCTCGCCGTTCGGCCCGGGAAAGACCAGCCGCTCGCCGATTGCGACTTTGCGGCCGGGACGCACGAGGGCGCGCCAGCGGTTTTCTCCGGCCGGTTCGGTGAGCATCACTTCAATGCGCCCGGTCGGCTTTTCGCGGTCGCGCCGCAGAGTGCGCCGGGCGTAGAGGCGCGCGGGGATCACGCGGCTGTCGTTGAGGACCAGCAGGTCGCCTGGCTCGAGCAACGACGGAAGTTCGGCAAAAGTTGAGTCTTCAAATGCGCCGGTTTGCCGATCTATCACCAGCATGCGGCTGGCGCCGCGTTCGGCTGGCGGCTGCTGCGCGATCAGATCCTCCGGCAGATCGTAGTCGAAGTCAACGACGCGTAGACCGGAGCCGCGCGAGTCGGGGCCGGATTCTGTCCGCCCGCTCATTTGGCGGCCTTCCCGAGATGCTTGAGCGCGTGCAGTCGCGCGCGTTCGATGGCGGCATTCAATTCTTTGCGCTTTTCGTCGAACTGCTCCGCGATTAGGTCCGCAGGGACACGTGGTCCATCGCGCCCAGCTCACTACGATGCGGGTAAACGGCTTCGGCACCAAAAAACGGTCCCAGGAATGCATGGTCCAGGCACGCTGAGGCTGCAGATGAAATGCGCCGATGCGCGCGCCCGTCAGATGCGCAAGCTTGACCGGGCCCATCTTGGTTCGAAAGATTGGGCCGCGCGGGCCGTCTGCGGTGAAGATTGCCGGGCCGCCGCTATCGATGACCTCCTTAAGGCAGAGCAGCCCCTCGCGGGCGCCGCGCGAACTGGATCCGCGCACGGTCCGGTATCCGAAAAGCTCGAGAGTGCGCGCAATCAACTCGCCGTCGAAGCTGCGGCTGACGATAATCGTTGCGCCGGTGCGGCGAAAGTAAAAAGTGCACGGCAGTACGCACTGGTGCCAGAAGCAGAAGATCTCCGCGCCGGCGCCTTCGCCGAAGGGCAACGGCGTGGCGCCTTCTTCGGCGACGGTTTCAAAGCGCCAGGTGCGTCCGACGAGCGAGAGCAGTAGCCAGACCAGGCGCGGTACAACGGCCAGCACAATACGCTGGCGAAGAGTGAATCTGGGGCTGGCTTCGTTGTTCACTGCGTAGATTTTACGGCGGCAGGCCGGGCGCAGCTGGAGAGGACTTGGTTCCCATCGGTGAAGCAAAGAAACTGCCTGCACCGGAGCGCAGGCAGTTTCTTGTCTTACGGCGAATATGCGATCAACTCAGGAGAATCTTTCGCACATCGCCTTCGGGATCGTTGACCATGCAGCTGTCGTTATCCCAAACCATGGTTTTGTTGGTATCGGGGTCAGTCGGCTCCCAGGTAAGCCCAGGCTGGCTGGGGTTGCCGGTACGGGCAAAGTTCGCCCAGGCGTTGGCCATCTTCTTCGCCAGCGCCTGCGCCTCAGGCGTGTTTCCGGTGCCCTGCTCGCAGCGCAGGGTGTTGTCGAAGCAGAATTGGAGATCGGAGGTGTGCCACGCGCCCGGCAATCCGTCGAGGATCGGCGTTTGCCAGGTAAAGAAGTAAGTGTAGACGGCTGCGGCGTGAAGATCGTGCTTCATCTTCGCCATGCGGGCAACGTTGTTGCGGCCGCCGATGCCGCCGACGCCATAGGACAAGGTCTGGATCGCTTTCTCCGGATGCGCTTTCTTCATGGCATCGACGAGGGCATTGCCCTTGGCTTCGCCATATTGTTTTACGACGGTGGCGCGCCACTCTTCCTCGGTGGGGCGTGAAAGCATGCGGTTGCCTTCTTCGCTCACAGAACCGACCATCAGCGGCACATCTTTCGATATTTCAGGCGCGGCGTCCTGGAACGAGCGCATGTTGATGACTTTGCCATCCATGATCGGGCCCCAAAAGCGCCTTGGCGGCCCAGGTCTGACAGGAAGACGCGCATCGGTACGCGGGGGCATCTTGGCCTGAGCCTCATTGCATGCAGCGACGAGCGCAGCCCATTCCATCTTTTGCAGAGAGGCGATGTCGTTGGGCCCGATTCCAAGCTGCTTGACCAACTGCTGTGTAAACTCCTTCGCTTCATCTTTTGCGCCGGCGCCTCCGCCGCCCGATTGGATGGCGGCGCGATGGAATAATCCCTGTGCCGAGGGCATGCCCATCAGTGCGGCCACCTTGCCTCCTCCACCGGACTGGCCGTAGATCATCACGTTGTTCGGATCGCCGCCGAAGTTGGCGATGTTGTCATGAACCCACTGGAGCGCGGCGACGAGGTCGGTCATGCCGACATTGACGGAATCCTCATAACCGGCGCCGCCAATCTCGGAGACATCGAGGAAGCCGAGTGCATTGAGACGATGGTTGACAGAGATCTGAACCACGTCATGGTAGCGCGCCATGTTCGCGCCTTCGTGCGAGGGCAACTCGTAGGATGAACCGAATTCAAAGCCGCCGCCGTGGATATAGAACATTACGGCGCGCTTGCCAGTGAGCGAGGGCGTCCAGATATTCAGCTTGAGCATGTCCTCGCTCTGCCAGCCGTCGTCCCAGTCCTGGATGAACGTTTGCTCGTTACCGGTCCACGTGTGCAGGTTTTGAGGACAGTTCGCGCCGTATACCAGCGCGGGAAATTCATCGGTCCATGGAGTCAGAGGCTTGGCCGGCAGCCAGCGATTTTCGCCGCCGGTGTTCTGGCCGTAGGGAACACCTTTGAAGGTGAAGACATCGCCACTGACATACCCGCGGACCTTGCCGTATTGGGTGCTGGCGACAGCGGATCGGGGCGTAGAGCAGAACGGAGGCTCCTGCTGGTGAACCCCGGTCTTGATGCTGTCGGAGGCATGAGCCGGATGGGCCAGTGCTGCGGCGACTCCGGCCGTCGCTGAGAGCTTGAGCGCATCGCGGCGGCTGAGAAGAATGCGATTTTCAGAATTCGATTTCGACATTATGGCTTCCTTTCAAACAGTTTTCTCGTTCGGTTTGTGAATGGCCCGAGTGCCTCGAGGCTTAGCTCAGGATGATCTTGCGCAGTTCTCCGTCTGGGTCGTTGACCATGCGGCAGTCGTTGTCCCAAACCATGGTTTTGTTTGTGTCCGGATCGGACGGCTCCCAGGTGAGTCCGGGCTGGCTGGGATTGCCGGTCTTGGCGAAGTTCGCCCAGGCGGTCGCCATCTTCTTTGCCAATGCTTGCGCTTCAGGTGTATTGCCGGTGCCTTGCTCGCAGCGCATGGTGTTGTCAAAGCAGAATTGGAGGTCGGCGGTGTGCCACGCGCCGGGAACGCCATCGAGCATCTTGGTTTGCCAAGTGAAAAAGTACGTGTAGACCGGCGCCGCGTGCAGGTCGTATTTCATCTTTGCCATACTGACAACGCTGTTGCGCATCGAAATGCCGTTCAAGAAGCCGCCGCCTCCACACATATAAGACAGCGTGCGAACACTCTTTTGCGGATAAGCCTTCTTCATGGCGTCGGCCAGTGCTTTGCCTTTGTCCTCGCCATACGCTTTGGCGAGGTTGGCGCGCCACTCTTCCTCGGTGGGGCGTGAGGCCATGGAGTTGCCTTCTTCACTGACCGATCCCACCACCAGTGGCACGTTCTTTGAGATTTCGGGCGCAGCATCCTGAAAGGCTCGCATGTTAATGACACGGCCATCGAGGATGGGCATCCAAAAGCGCCGCGGCGGTCCGGGCATCCGGAATGGCATGTTCCCAGGCGGCAATTTGCCTTGCGCAGCATCCGCGGCAGCCATCAACGACTTCCAGTCCATCTTTTGCAGCGCAGCGATATCGTTCGGAGCGATGCCCAGATCCTTGACCATCTGCCGAGTAAGGGCTTTGACTTCGTCCGCGGAGCCTGCAAAGCCGCCGCCCGATTGGATCGCAGCGCGATGGAAGAGTCCCTGGGCTGAGGGCATGCCCATGAGCGTCGCAACCTTGCCGCCACCGCCGGACTGGCCGTAGATCATGACATTGTTTGGATCGCCGCCGAAGTTGGCGATGTTGTCGCGAACCCATTTGAGCGCGGCGACGAGGTCGGTCATGCCCACGTTGGAGGAGTCTTCGTATCCGGCTCCGCCGACCTCCGAGACATCAAGGAAGCCCAGAGCGTTGAGGCGATGGTTGACCGAGACCTGGACGACGTCGTGGTAGCGCGCCATATTGGCGCCTTCGTGCGAGGACAACTCGTAGGATGAACCGAATTCAAAGCCCCCGCCGTGGATGTAGAACATCACAGGACGGCTGCCGGAAAGCGAGGGTGTCCAGATGTTGAGCTTGAGCATGTCCTCGCTCTGCCAACCGTCGTCCCAGTCCTGGATGAACGTTTGCTCATTTCCGGTCCATGTGTGCAAGTTCTGCGGACAGTTCGCGCCGTAGACCAGCGCGGGAAATTCATTGGTCCAGGGCTCCCGCGGCTTCGCCGGCAGCCAGCGATTTTCTCCGCCTGTGTCCTGGCCGTAGGGGACGCCCTTGAAGGTGAAGACATCGCCGCTGACATACCCGCGGACCTTGCCGCATTGGGTGTTGGCAACAGCGGAGTGCGGCGTGGAGCAAAATGGAGGTTCCTGCTTGTGGACTCCGGTCTTGATGCTGTCGGAGGCATGAGCCGCATTGGCCAGTGCTGCGGCGACTCCGGCCGTCGCCGAGAGCTTGAGCGCATCGCGGCGGCTTAAAACAATACGATCGTTAGAATTTGAATTCAACATTGCGGATTCCTTTCGGATTATGAAGACTGGTTCATTTTGCGGATTGCTCGCGCGTCAGCTCAGCAGAATCTTGCGCACCTCACCTTCGGGGTCATCGACCATGCGGCTGTCGTTATCCCAGACCATGGTCTGGCAACGCACTGGATCCGCCGGATCCCATTTCAATCCCGGCTGGCTGGGATCGCCATTCTTGGCGAAGTTCGCCCATGCGATCGCCATCTTTTTCGCAAGCGTCTGCGCCTCAGGCGTATTGCCTGTGCCTTGCTCGCAGCGTTTGGTGTTATCGAAGCAGAATTGGAGGTCGGAGGTATGCCATGCGCCCGCATCTTCTAGCATCGGCGATTGCCAGGTGAAGTGATAGGCATAGGCCGGCGCTCCCTTTTGCTCGCATCTCAGCTTGACCATGCGCTGCACGTTATTGCGCATGATGACGCCCCCCACGCCATAGGAGAGCAGGCGGGCGCTTTTCTCTGGATGTGCCTTCTTCATCGCATCGGCAAGCGCGTTGCCCTTGGCATCGCCATATTGCCGGGCAAGACTGGCGCGCCATTGCTCCTCAGTCGGCTTGGAGTTGTAGTGCATACCCTCTTCGCTGACCGAGCCGAAGATGATGGGAATGTTCTTGGAAAGATCGGAGGTCTCGCGGTCGAAAGAACGGGCCACGAGCACGCGCCCGTCGACGGTCGCGGTCCAGTCGGCTCCGCGAAGTCCGCCGCCGCCGACGGCGCCGGGCGCGGCCCCGCGCGGATTGATTTTGGCGTAGGCAGCATCACTGGCCGCAGTGAGTCTGGACCACTCCATCTTCTGGAGTGCAGCCATGTCGTTCGGGCCGAGTCCCAGCTCGACCATCATCTGTTTCGCAATTTCACGGGACTGAAGGGGATGATCGACGGGCGGGTAATGAATTCCGCCGCCGGATTGCGCGATGCAGCGATGAAATAACCCGACGGCCGAAGGCATGGCCATGAGACATGTAACCTTGGAGCCGCCGCCTGACTGGCCATAGATCATGACGCGATTGGGATCGCCGCCGAAGTTGGCGATGTTGTCCCGTACCCATTTGAGTGCGACAACCAGATCGGTGAGGCCGACGTTGGCGGAATCCACATAGTCCTGCCCGCCGATCTCAGAGACGTCGAGGAATCCGAGCACGTTGAGGCGGTGATTGACGGAGACCTGAACGACATCCTGGTGACGCGCCATTTGCGCGCCTTCGTGCGAAGGCAGCTCGTAGGCCGACCCGAACGCGAACCCGCCGCCGTGAAAGTAGACCATCGCGGCACGGCTGCCAGTGAGCGAGGGAGTCCAGACGTTCAGCTTGAGCATGTCCTCGCTCATCCAGCCATCGTCCCAATCCTGCAGGAACGACTGCTCGATGGCAGTGAAGTCGTGGAGGTGTTGCGGGCAGTTTGCGCCGTAGATCAGGGCAGGGAACTCATCGTTCCAGGGGACGGGAGCTTTTGCCGGCAGCCAGCGATTTTCGCCGGCGGTGGTCTGGCCGTAGGGAATGCCTTTGAAGGTGAAGACGCCGCCGTCGACAAAGCCGCGCACTTTGCCGTATTGCGTGTTCGCGACCGCGGTGGATGGCGTGCTGCAGTTGCCGGGTTCTTCATGAGCGGCGGTCTTGGTGCTGTCCATTGCACTGGCCTGCCCGCCGAGAGCGGCGCCGAGGCCCGCGGTCGCAGACAGCAGAAGCGCCTGACGGCGATTCAATTGAATGCCTGTGAGAGAACTTGATTTCGACATTCGGCTTCCTTTCAGGTTCCGCGACCCGTGGAGAAGCCGGCTTGTTCAGGGCAGAACAGGCAAACGTTCTCCAGAAAATGGTCACCGCCGTAGGGTCTCAGGGCGGTCCGGAATTAGAACACAGCGAAGAGAAACTGCCTGCGCCGAAGCGCAAGCAGTCCCAGGTTGATTTGTGGGTGCGCGCAGGATCAGCTCAGGATGATCTTGCGCGCTTCGGCGAGTGGATCGCTCTCCATCCGGACCTCGTTATCCCAGACCATCGTCTTGTTGGTGTCGGGGTCCGTCGGTTCCCAGGCCACACCCGGCACGTCCGGTTTGCCGGTGGCGGCGAAGGTTGCCCATGCGGAGGCCATCTTCTTCGCCAGCGCCTGCGCCTCGGGCGTATTGCCGGTGCCCTGCTCGCAGCGCAACGTGTTGTCGAAGCAGAATTGGAGCTCGGCCGTGTGCCACGCGCCCGGCAGCCCATCGAGAATCGGCGTTTGCCACTGGAAGAAGTAGGCGTAAGCTGGCGCTGCATTTAACGCATGCTTCAGCCCGGCCATCTTCACGACATTGTTCCGCATGCCGAGGCCATTCAATCCACCTGCCCCAGCGCAGATATAAGACAGCGTCTGGATCGCTTTCTGCGGATAAGTCTTCTTCAATGCGGCGATGATCGCTGTTGCTTTGTCATCGCCATAGGGTTTGGCGAGGTTGGCGTGCCATTCTTCCTCGGTGGGATGCGAGGACATGTGGTTGCCTTCTTCGCTGACCGAACCAACCAGCATGGGCACGTTCTTCGATACGTCCGGTGCGACGTCGAAGAACGACCGGCAGTTGATGTTCTTGCCGTCCACGCTTGGCGACCAGCCAGCACGCGGATGGCCGGGCGCACCCGGTCCCATCATCGGCGGCCCGGGCGGGTTGACCTTGGCCACAGCCGTGTTGCCGGCGGCCGACAGTGCAGCCCACTCCATCTTCTGGAGAGAAGCAATGATCGTTCGGCGCCAGTCCCAGGTCTTTCATGAGTTGGCGGGCGACTTCAGTCTGCTGCTCCTTGCTGGGGATGTTGCCGCCGCCGCCCGATTGCGCAGAGGCGCGATGGATGAGTCCCGCGGCCGCGGGCATGCCCATCAGCGTGGTCACCTTCGATCCGCCGCCGGACTGGCCGTAAATCATCACGCGGTCAGGATCGCCGCCGAAGTTCGCGATGTTCTCGTGAACCCACTGAAGCGCCGCGACCAGGTCGGTCATGCCCACATTGACAGAGTCCTCGTAGGCAGAGCCGCCGATTTCAGACACATCGAAGAATCCCAGGATGTTGAGGCGGTGGTTGACTGAAACCTGCACGACATCGTGGTAACGCGCCATATTGGCGCCTTCGTGCGAAGGCAGTTCATAGGACGACCCAAAGGTGTATCCGCCGCCGTGAATGTAGAACATCACCGGACGCTTGCCACTCAGGCTTGGAGTCCAGATGTTCAGCTTGAGCAGGTCTTCGCTTTGCCAGCCGTCGTCCCAATCCTGGATGAATGTCTGCTCGTTGCCGGTCCAGGTGTGGAGGCTCTGCGGACAGTTTGCGCCATACACCAGCGCGGGAAATTCATCGTTCCAGGGCACTGGAGCCTTGGCGGGCAGCCAGCGGTTTTCTCCGGCCGTGGTCTGGCCGTAGGGAACGCCCTTGAATGTGAAGACATCGCCGCTAACGAAGCCGCGCACTTTGCCGTATTGAGTATTCGCGACTGCGGAGCGCGGGGTCGAACAGAATGGGGGCTCCTGCTGGTGAACTCCGGTTTTGATGCTGTCTGATGCGAGGGCCGGCTTGCCCATGGCAAGGCCCATGCCTGCGCTCGCCGAAAACAAGAGTGCTTCGCGGCGGCTGAGTAGAATTCCCTTTTCAGAATCCGATTTTGCCATTGCATTCCCCTTTTGTTTGTCGGTTCATTCGTCCCGTTCGTGAAATGATGCTTCGAGGGTGCGCCGCAGTATACGTTTACCGCGCGACCAATCCTATCCGCTCACTGCCAAGCTCGATCCGTAAGTTGGTAACCCGATTTACCGTGCAGAAATATGCGAATTTGGCGTCGGTTAATAGTCGATGGCAAAGCTGCGCGTGTCAAGCTGAGATTTGTAACGAGGGCGGGGGAAAGATTGCGGTGTCGAGACAAGAGGAGCATCTACAGGCAGATACGGTACATCTCGCGCGTGAGAACAGGGAGCCGCGCCGGCAGCGGTTTCGGCCGCCGGCCCTGCAACTGCCGCCAGCGTGCGCGCGGCTATTGAGTCAACAAGCTGAGCGCCGATCCCGCCAGAATGTTGTGGCCGCGAGTAGTGGGGTGAAGGTCGTCCCAGAACAGATAGGTGTCGGGGTCCACCGGTTGGCCCTGCGACGGCGCGGTGACGTTGACCAGAGAATATGCCAGCGGTACGGCGTCAATTCGGAGAAGCAGGTTGAAGACGTCAAGTTGGTAGAAGGTGAGGTGCTTGAATGGATTGACGTCTTTGAGCACTGAGAGGCCCACGGCGAGAGTGCTGTTGAAGAGCACGGACGCCGCCGTTGCCGGCAGAGAAGTGGCGAGCGACGAGTCGAATTCCGGTACGCGCCCGAGAGGCGGCAGGCTGGGGACCAGGAACTGCGTGGCTCCGGCCTGGATGAGGCGCTCGATATTCAGGGTCTGCTGAATTGCCGCGTTCGCCACGTCTTTCGGCGATGTGGCGTGGAGCAGATCTTCCGCGCCGCCCCAAATGACGAACAGCGTGTTGTCGTCAATCGTGGGATGAGTCGACAGATAGTCGGTAATCTGCTGGCCGATGTTTTCGACATAGACGGTGTCCCCTTCGAAGGACAGTGGGCTGGTGCCGTTGCCGGTGGTGGCGCTGCCGTAGGCATAGTTGGTGCCGCCATCGAGCGAAGCGGCGACGGGTGGATGACTCGGCAGCGATTCGGCGAGCTGTTCAACCCAGACGCCGAAGTATTTCTGCGCGGCGGGAATCGTGTCAGAGCCGTCGGTGAAACTCCCGAGAGTGTAGTCGACGATGGGGCCGGGAGCCAGGACTCCAAATTGGTGGTAGGCCAGCAGGGTGACATTGCCTGTGTCGGAGAGGGAATCGCCGAAGACGACAATGGTCTTGTAGTCCTTTACTGCTGCGAGCGCGGACGCGCAGGTGAACATGGCGAGCGCGGCGAGCGAAAGCCCGGTGCGAAGGCGGAACAGGCTGTTGTACGGCCGGAGGCCGCGCGGAAGTGAGTTCGCTGGATTCTGAGAGGGCAGAATGTGCGTGGATTCGATCCGCATCGGAAACCTCATTTTAGGGAGTCTGAAGGCCTGTGGGGATGAACGACAGCAGCTATAGTACGCAAAATTTCGGAGGAAAAGATAGAAAATTCACCGGATGCAATTCACGGTGATTAAGGCCAGACACTCAAGATGCGAATAGCCGGCGGAGGGCAGACAACTCGACGCGCCGCCGCTCGACAATCGCCAATACGACGGGCCTTCGCGGCGATCCTGGAAGGGAGAAAGCGTTTCCTCGGGTACTTGTGGTAGTTTTCTTGGTGCAAATGTTTTCATCCAAAATTGAGCGCTTTGTTTTCGCGCGGGTCGTGGGAAGACAGAAGGAGAAATGCAATGGTCATGAATCGACGTGAGTTTGTGGCGGCTTCAGCAGCGAGCGCCGCCATTTTGCAGCAGGGAGTGACGGCGTTCGCCGATCCGACAGGAAACATCCAGGCGGTAATCGACGCGGCAAAGGCGGGAGCACCGGTGAATCCGATGATCTTCGGCGGGTACATGGAGCCGGCGACCACATCAGTGTGGGCCGAGATGCTGACCGACAGGAAGTTTGCCAATCCAATTACGGATGCGAAGCCGGCTGCGCCGACAAACAATTTCTTCCGCTTCTTTGGCGAGCCGTTCAAGCCGGTGGGTCCGGAGGGAACAGTCGAAATGGACACGGCGCGGCCGTTTGTGGGCAAACACAGCCCTCGTGTCAAGGTGGATGGTTCTGAACCTCGCGGGATCCAGCAATCAAGGCTGCGCGTTGCCGGCGGCAAAGCTATCGAAGGCCGTGTATATCTGGCCGGCGATCCCAGCGCAAAGGTTGTCGTGCGCCTGTTGTGGGGCACCGGGCCCAGCGACTCGCAAAGCGTCACGATTCCGGCACTTTCAAGCGAGTACAAGAAGTTCGCCCTCAAGTTCACGCCCGCGGCCGACAGCCAGGACGCGCGGCTGGAAATTGTGGGCACAGGCAGCGGGACATTTCACGTGGGGACGGCTTCACTGATGCCTGCCGATAACGTGGAGGGATTTCACGCGGGAATGATCAAGCTCTACAAAGAGGCGGGCTTCAAGATGTTCAAGTGGCCGGGTGGCAACTTTGTCTCCGCTTACGACTATCGCGATGGGCTTGGAGACAGAGACAAGCGGCCGCCACGCGTGCAACCGATGTGGTCAGACAGAGTGGAGTCGAACGATGTGGGGCTCCATGAGTTTATGGCTCTGAACCGGTTGGTGGGAGCAGAGCCCGATCTCGCAATCGACAGCGGATTCGGTTCAGCGCGCGAGGCGGCCGAACAGGTGGAGTATTGCAATGGCTCGGCTGACACGCGCATGGGCAAGATGCGCGCGGAGAATGGCCATCCCGAACCCTTCAATGTTCGCTATTGGACTATCGGCAACGAAATGTACGGGCCGTGGCAGTATGGCCACATGTCGCTCGATCAGTACTGGGCGAAGCACACCTACATCGTGCAGGCCATGAAAGCAGTGGATCCCAATATCAAGGTGACAGCAGCGAGCGCGAGCATCTGTGAAAAAGGCGTGGGTGGCGCGGAGAAGAAGGGGAACTTCTTCCCGAGCATCTGGGAGCCGCCCATCACGGAAAAGCTGCCCTATGAATTCGGCTCGATCTACGACTGGGATGGATGGATGCTGGCAAAGGCCGCGGACTACATCGATCAGCTCTCCGAGCATACTTACGCTTATCCTGATCTGGCATTTGACGAAGAGAAGCAACTTTATGTCGACGTCAAGGATCCGCTGCAATTCAGGACCCGCAGGCTAGCCAACCGTCTCGGTGGAATGTTTGACTGCTGGAACAAGTACGTGGAAAAGATGCCGTCGCTGAAAGACAAAGATATCAAATTCATCTTCGATGAATGGGGTAATCGCCTCCGGTCGGCTTCGGGGAACGGAGGCGGAGGCTTCATGCAGCAAACCGGAATGTTGATGCCGCTGTCCTATGCACTTTGCTTCCACGAGATGTTCCGTCACTCCGATATGATCGCGGCCAGCTGCGCGACGGGAGGCCTGCGTGTACTGACCGACCACACCGGCGAAGCCGTGGGCCTCGCGGCGGAGACGGTGGTAATGAAGCTGATGCAAACGCGCTTTCTCAACGCGCATCCGATCGCGGCTGACGGGGATTCGCCACAACAGCAGGTGCCCGGTACAAATTGGGTTGATAAGGGGCCGACGCCCACCGGGAGCCCGACCTATCCACTGGATGTTCTGGGAGCACTCTCAAGCGACCGCAAGAAGTTTTTGCTTTCAGTGGTTAACCCCACGGAAGAAGGTCACAACCTTACGCCGAAAATCAGCGGCGTGAAGCTGCGCGACAAAGGCATGCTCTATCAGATTGCGCCGCCCAGTGTGAAGGCCACCAACGAGGCGGGTAAGGAGCCCGAGGTCAAAATCGTCGAGACTGCGCAGAACGGACTTCCTGAGACCCTGCAGGTTCCACCGTTCAGCGTGAGCCTCTACGAATTCGAAGTCGCGTGAGTGCTCGCGATTGTCGAAGACGATCCCGCTAATAATTCGGGGCGGTCCTTTTGGATCGCCCCAATTCATCGGTCTGCGGGCAACTCTGGCCGGAGGGATTTCTGTTTTCTCTCGATACCCAGAGGGAAGTCCTTGCTGTCTCTGGCGGGAAATATCTAAATCACAATCTTTGTGAGCACCATCTTTACTTGCTGGTTTCTCGAACTCAGAGGCAGCCGACCACTGCCAACCCTCTCGGCGAGTCCGTTGCGATTCGCGTCCAGCCTGCGTCACGGTATATTGGTAAAGGATCCTGCACGAGGCTCGCAGATGCGTCAATCAGGCGCCGGTGAACCGCAGATTTTGCCCTGAGGTTGAGCGCTGGCCGAAGCCCACACTGCAACAGATACAAGCACCACTTCTATGGACGACTTGCCTTGAATCTTCGATCAGGATCGAGGACGGCGTGCGCTCTTCCGTACCGCTGAGCCACAAGCTCTTTGCAGTGATTGTCGCCGTGGCCACCGCTTGTGGTCTCTACGCTTTTCTTCGTTATCGCCACGCGCAGTTCGCCTCGGCGGCTGCACTCTCGTTCGACTCCGCTGCGGCGCAACGGCTGTACTCCGGCATCAAGCTTGTGCCGCAACCCGCCGTCGTCTTCGGCCAGTCTGTTCTCAACGACACAGTCGTCGCCAGGTTTGTTCCTCAAGCCGACCGCGCTGCATCGTCCACTGCCATCACAATTGGCGAGTTCCGTACTCGCCTCGAGCTGACCCAACCAAACGCCGGGCTCCTCCTGGTTCACTATCGGGATTCCGATCCTGGTCAAGCCGTCGCCATCGCCAATGAGGTTGCGGAAGGTCTCGCCGCGTGGACACCTTCCATTGCCGGCACTCATGCTCCAGCAGCGGACGCCCTGCCAGCTCCTACTCCCATCCTCAAGCCCCAGCTCGCGTCAAACGTCTCACAAGATACCCTGCCCGCCGGGCCTTCGCTGGCCGCTGCGCTAGCGGAACTGAAGGCTCAGCTTTCCTCTGCGGATCAGCGAGTCAGCCAGGAATCGTCGTTACAGTCCGCACACGATCGTCAGAGGTTCCTCGAATCCCAGGTGCGCGCCGCCCAGCAAAAACTCGGCGATCTGCGCAGGGAGTTTGTCCATTCAGGCTCTAACCGTGGCGCGCAAGCCCGCTTGGATACGATTCAGCACGCGCTCGCCGTTTTCTGGCCATCCGCCGCCGGGCTCAACACTGCCGGAACCTCGGAAGCGCAGCTCCGCTATGAACGCGAGCAATTCAATCGCGACATCGGCATTGTCGAACAAGAACGCCAGGCAACTCGGCGCGAAGAAGCCGCCAATTCGGCCCCTGTGAGGCCTTTGGCGCGGCAGACCGCACCTGCCAATTCGCAGTCGCAGCCCGCCAAGCCTGCCGATACGCCGTCTCCACTCGCTTCCGGCGCCGCCGTCAATCCGCTCCAACTGGAACGAATGGCTGGAATCCCTGAGCCTGTGGCCTGGTGGCCTTCGGCCCTCGTCGGCTGCATCTGCGGTCTGCTTTACTGGGGACTCGCTTTCACCAACTATCGATCTCGCTCCGATCCCGATGACATGTCCGGCCTCGACGAAGAGAGCGCCCCCTACAGATACCGTCTATTCGAAGACGATCCGCCTGGCCCGGATATGTCCTCATCTCCCGAGGCAATCCATGCCTCGAACACGGACACCTCACTCGAAAGCCTGCCGGAGACTCGTATGGCTCCCTCTCAAGGACTAATGGCTGAGACGGCTTCCTCAGTCAATGCTCTTGATTCGTTGCTCTCACCGGACGAACAGGACGATGTTCTTCACGGGAAACTCGTGGAGAGAGGTGATCCCTGGGGTGACAAAATCCGCGAGAATCTATCGCAAACAGCCGTTGGCCGCGCGTTGGATGCCCCGATTTCGCGCGAAGAGAGCACTGAGCCCAAAGGCCCCTCCCGCGAGGCGCCTCTGCCTGCATCCCAAACCCACCGCCGAACCGGCTGATGATGCGGACGGCAATTGCCGCGCCAGATATTTCTCCGTGTTTTCCCGGGATCCTCAGATTCGTTCGTTTTTCAATGAGATACAGCCGTGGAGCCAGGCCCCGAAAGCAGGCGAATGAGACAAATTGCACACCGGTGCGCCAGTGGCTCAGGCCCATCTGGAATCCGGCCGCATTTTGAACGGGCTGGAGCCGCGCCTTTCCGAGCAAAGTGAAATCGGCCCGCTGCCTGGGAACCGACGTATCGGTTGGCACTGTAGAATGTTCGACATGCACATAAGAAAGGCAGTGATCACGGCGGCGGGGAAAGACCAGCGCAACCTGCCGATGCAAACCCTCTTCGACCAGCACGGCAAGGAACGCTCGGTTCTGAGTCTTGTGGTGGGCGAAGCGGTGCGTTCCGGCATTAGCGATATCGGTATTGTGGTGTGGCCCGGCGACGAGGAACCTTACGCGCGGCTTCTGGCAAATGATGGTGCTCGTCTGACGTTCGTCGAGCAAAAAGAAGCGCGGGGATACGCGCATGCCGTTTTGTGTGCGCAGGGGTTTGTGAACGGCGAGCCGTTTCTGCATTTCGTGGGCGATCACATTTACGTCGGAAACGGATCGCGCGGCAGCGCAAAGCGGCTGGTGGAAGCTGCCTCTGCGGAGGGCTGTGCTATTTCGGCCGTGCAGGTGACGCGAGAGAGCCTGCTGCCGTATTACGGCACCGTGGGCGGGCAGCCAGTCCAGGGCAAACAGGGGCTTTATCGCGTGGACACGGTTCTGGAGAAGCCAACCCCGACTGAGGCGGAGCAGCGTCTGATCGTTCCCGGGCTGCGCGGGGGCCAGTACCTGTGCTTCTACGGAATGCACGTCTTGACGCCGGCAATCTTCGAAATCCTTTCAAACATGCTGGATGAGGCGCAGGGGAAACGCGTAAGTCTGTCAGCGGCGCTCGCCGTGCTGGCTCAGCGGGAGCAGTACCTGGCCATGATTCAGACCGGCCAACGTTTCGATGTTGGCGTGAAGTACGGACTGTTTACGGCCCAGCTTGCCCTGGCTCTCAGCGGGCACGATCGGGACGAGGTGCTGACTCAGTTAATCCAAATTCTTGCCACCCGGGAGATGCTCTCAGCGAAAGGGGAACAAGCTTGAGCGGACTGTGGACGATCATCACCGCGGCCGATCCGGCGGTCCGCAATCGTTCGCTCGACGCTTTTTGCCGCAGCGCGACGACGGAGCAGTTGCTGGCCGAGGCAGCCGAGCTCGAAAAGCTGAGGCGCACGAGCACAAATCTCTACGAACGGGTCAGGGCCCTGTTCTTTCTTTACGCAATCCATCGTTTTCATTTACCGGGGAGGCGTCTGCCGGCTGCTTCGGGCAGGGCGCTGATACCGTTTCGCGGCTACGAAAAGTTATTGTCGCGTCGATTTGAAGAAGCGATCGGCATTCTTCTGGCGGCGCAGACGAGCGAGGGTTTGAGCGACGGCCTTTCCAGCGCGCTCGCCGCAGCGTATCGCGGGCTCGCATTCCAGACGCTGGCCGAGCAGGTGCGGCGAAGTGTTCGCTCGGTGCGCGGGAATCAGTGGATGTTTCGCACGGGACATCCTGCGGACTATGCGCTGCGCATACGAGACGAGTTACTGCGGCGCGGCGCCGGCGAGCCATTCCCGGTTTTGCACGAATCCACACCGGTGAGGATGGACCTGAGCCACAGCGGCTGGAGCGACATCTTTTTTCTCGGCATGGACCTGCCTGAGATGGCGCGTGTGTTGAATGTCTCCATCGACCTGGCGATTCACGAGACGGGCACGAAATCGGGCACGGCAAAACCCAAGCCGCCTGTCGAAGTGTATTTTCGCGTCATCGATCGCCCCGTGATCCGCCTCGCCAGCGTGGATCTGGACGCGACCGCGGAGATCAGCGATCTGCGAGAGCTTTTCGACTTCGGTCGCGATTACCTTGGACTGCTGAAAGCGGCGGTGATCGCTTCGGGAATCGTTCCGCCTGGCTTGGAAGGCTCTGGCCAGCCGCTCTCCTCGGTTCTCAGGCAATTGATGCAGAGCGATGGGCTCGGCATCGAGATCGTGAGCAGCGTGAATAACATCCCCAAGGGTTCCCGGCTGGCGGTCTCAACCACGTTGCTGGCATCGCTGATCTCGGCATTGCATGCGCGCCACGGGGCAGGCTTCGTCTCTCACAGGAGACCTGACGGAGACGGATCGCCGCATTGTTGCGGCGCGAGCGATTCTCGGCGAGTGGCTCGGAGGATCGGGCGGAGGCTGGCAGGACTCGGGCGGCGTCTGGCCAGGGATCAAACTGATTGAAGGCGTGCTGGCCGCGGAGGGAGATCCGGAGTTTGGGATCAGCCGGGGCAGATTATTACCGAATCACCGCATTCTCACCGAGTCGGACGTAAGCAAGCAGACGCGCCAAAGGCTGCAGGATAGCCTGGTCCTGGTGCACGGGGGAATGGCGCAGGACGTTGGTCCCATTCTCGAAATGGTGACGGAGCGGTACCTGCTTCGCTCGGATGCCGAATGGACTGCGCGGCAATCGGCGTGCCGGATTCTAGACGAAATCACTGCCGATTTGCGAGAGGGCGACGTGCCTGCGATTGCGGGCGCCACCCAGCGGAACTTCGATGGGCCGATCCAGACGATTATTCCGTGGGCCAGCAATCTCTATACCGAGACGCTCATCCGGGAGGTGCGTGCTGAGTTTGGCAAGGCTTTTTGGGGATTCTGGATGCTGGGAGGCATGTCGGGCGGAGGCATGGGCTTCATCTTCGATCCTGCGCGCAAGGCGGAGGCGCAGAATCGGCTTGACGCTCTCATGACCGAGACGAGCAGCAGGCTCGCAGGCGGTGTGGCCTTTGCCATGAAACCGGTGGTCTACGACTTCCTGATTAACGAGCGTGGAACATTCGCGGAGCTGAAGACGGGCGGCGCTGCGATTCTGCCCGACGGCTACTACAACATTGTTCTGCCTGCGCTGTTGCGCAGAGATCAGCGGCTGCTTTCCGCAAGCGAACGCTCGGATCTTGAGCGATTCAGCTCGCTCTGCCATGACGTGCCCGGCGCTTTGGATCGGACCCGCAGTCTTATCGATCGGCTTCTGCCGCGCGCTCCTCAAGTGGAGGAGAACGGCGGCTCGCTGGAGTCGCTGCTAGCGCAGAACGGGTTCGATCCCATCGAACATGAACGAATCCAGGCCGAAATGCGCGCCGGACATATCGGTCTGGCACAAAACCGGTTCCTCCCATCCACTCAAATCGAAGACGTGGCGCCGGGGGATCTCTTCGACGCGAGGCGGGAGGTAGATGCTCGCCTTCGCTCGCTGGGAGAAGAAGCACTCGCCGCCGGCGCCGTCGCGGTGGTTACGCTGAGCGGGGGCGCGGGCAGCCGGTGGACGAGAGGCGCGGGCGTGGTAAAGGCGCTGAGTCCCTTTTGCAGGCTTGCCGGAACGCATCGCACATTTCTCGAGGTGCATCTGGCGAAAAGCCGGCGCACGAGCAGGCTTTACGGCGGCCCGGTTCCCCATGTCATCACAACGAGCTATTTGACCCATCGGCCGATCGACGAACTCTTAAGCCGTGAAGGAGCCTACGGGTACTCAGGACCGTTGTATCTCTCATCCGGGCAAAGCGTCGGCTTGCGCTTGATTCCGACGGTACGGGACCTTCGTTTCGCATGGGAGGAAACTCCGCAGCAACTGCTGGACGAGCAGGCGCAAAAGGTCCGCGAAAGCGTGCATGCGGCGCTGATCGCCTGGGCCGAGCAGTCGGGTGAGGGAAGCGACTATATCGGCAATCTTCCCCTGCAATGCCTGCACCCGGTCGGGCACTGGTATGAAGTGCCGAATCTCTTTCGCAGCGGCGTTCTTCGGGAGATGCTTGAAGCTCATCCCAATTTGCGCTATCTGATGGTTCACAACGTTGACACGGTGGGTGCCGATCTCGATCCAGGAATTCTGGGCCGGCATATCGAGAGCAATGCAACCATGACAGTGGAAGTTGTGACGCGCCGCATAGAGGACCGCGGCGGCGGCCTGGCGTGCGTCGACGGCCGAAGGCGCCTGGTGGAGGGCCTGGCGCTGCCCTCTGAAGAGACGGAGTTCGGGCTTTCCTACTACAACTCCAATACATTCTGGATCGACATCAACGCGCTGCTTCATGTTTTCGGTTTAAGCAGGGGCGACTTGCCCAATCAAGACAAGGTTGCAGCCGCAGTTCGCGCCATGGCGGCTCGCATGCCGACCTACATCACCTTGAAGGATGTGAAAAAGCGCTGGGGCAAGGGGCAAGAGGATATTTATCCAGTGGCGCAGTTCGAAAAGCTTTGGGGCGATATGACCGCTCTGCCGCAGATGGTGTGCGAGTACGTCGTCGTTTCCCGGATGCGGGGCCAGCAGCTGAAGGAGCCGGCCCAGTTGGATGGATGGCTGCGCGATGGCTCGGCGGAATACGTTACGAGCTTGTGCGAGTTTGGGGCGGAGCCGGCCAAACCCGGCGCAACTAAAAACTAGGCGCGCCCGATTGCGACATCGCTCCAAATCCCGGATCAAACCAGTCGAGATCAGCGTTTGGAGCACCCAGTCTCTCGTCTCTCGCTCCGTCCACATGCCGTGGATTCCGTTACCGGGCTTGTCCGCAAGAAAATCGCTTTTCCTTGTTGCCATGCCTTGACCCTGCGAATACACTGTTCTGCAGCCAGCGCACGGGTTCGAGGCTCAACGTCAAATGAATCCCCATTTCGGATTCGGAAACCATCGCCGTTTTGCGCTGTTGCCTGGAGCTTCAATGGCATCGATGTGCACCGAATTCGTTGGACCTTGGGCGCATATTGACGTTGTGGGGTCTGATACCCCTCCTTCCATCTCGCCGAGCAGATTACATCTGGACATCCAGCTCAGGGCGGGTTGATGATCTCTTCCCAGACAAAAGTCCGACAGGAAATACCAATGCCAATAGGAATCAAGCAATGAAAAAGAAGACCGCAAATCGAAAGCAAGTGAGCGGAGCCGTTCCCGCGTACAAGAATGCTAACCTTCCGGCCGAGCGAAGAGTGAACGATCTGGTATCGCGGATGACGCTGCAGGAGAAAGCTGCGCAGATGCTGTGTATCTGGCAGCAGAAGCCGCAAACGCTGGTGGATGCCGAGGGCAACTTCGACGAGCAGAAAGCGAAGGCAGCCTTCAAAGACCGCCGCGGCCTTGGCCAGGTGGGCCGGCCCAGCGATGCCGGCAAAGGAAAAAATGCACGCGAGATGGCGGTACTGACCAACGCCATTCAAAAGTTCTTCCTTGAGAACAGCCGGTTGGGAATTCCGGTGATGTTTCACGAAGAGTGCCTGCACGGGCACGCAGCCGTGGACGGGACCAGCTTTCCTCAGCCAATCGCGCTGGGAGCTACCTTCAACCCCGAATTGGTTGAATCGATTTTTACCGCGACGGCTGCTGAGGCTCGGCTGCGCGGGACGCACCAGGCGCTGACGCCGGTTGTGGACGTGGCGCGCGAACCGCGTTGGGGCCGCGTGGAGGAGACCTACGGCGAAGATCCATTCCTGGTGTCGCGGATGGGGATCGCGGCAGTGCGCGGCTTTCAGGGCGACGCCAGCTTCCGCGACAAGCGGCGCGTGATTGCCACGCTCAAGCACTTTGTAGGGCACGGGCAGCCGGAATCGGGCATGAATTGCGCTCCGGCCAACGTTTCGTTGCGCGTGCTGCGCGAAACCTTTCTTTATACATTTCGCGAAGCGCTGCGCGAAGCGGGCGCGATCAGCATCATGGCCTCGTACAACGAGATTGACGGCATTCCTTCCCACGCCAACAAGTGGTTGCTGCGCGATGTGCTGCGCAAGGAGTGGGGCTTCAAAGGATATATCGTATCCGACTACTTTGCGATCTGGGAACTGGGTTACCGCCCCGACACGCACGGGCATTTTGTAGCGAAAGACAAGGCGGAGTCCTGCGCGCTGGCTGTGAAGGCAGGCGTCAATATCGAACTGCCTGATCCCGATTGCTATCTGTCGCTGGTGCCGCTCGTGCGCAAGGGCGTGCTGAAGGAAAGGGAACTGGAAGAACTGGTCGCGCCCATGCTCCTCTGGAAGTTCAAGATGGGTCTCTTCGACGATCCTTTCGTCGATCCCGATGAAGCGGACCGGGTAGTGGGGTGCAAGGAGCACAACAAAATCGCGCTGAGCGCTGCGCACGAGGCCATCACGCTGCTCAAGAACGAGAACGGCCTGGCGCCGCTCGACCGGAAGAAGATCGAGTCCATCGCCGTCATTGGCCCCAACGCTCACCGGACACTGTTGGGCGGCTACAGTGGCCGTCCAAAGTACGAAGTCACGGTGCTGGATGGCATTCGCGAGAAAGCGGGCAAGAGGATCAAAGTGCTCTATAGCGAAGGCTGCAAGATCACGATTGGCGGCAACTGGAATCAGGATGAAGTTGTCCCGAGCGATCCGGAAGAAGATCGCAGGCAAATCGCCGAAGCCGTCGAGGTAGCGAAGCAGGCCGATGTGATTGTGCTGGCAATTGGCGGCAACGAGCAGACCTCGCGCGAAGCGTGGGGCTTAAATCATATGGGCGATCGCACTAGCCTCGATCTCATTGGGCGGCAGCAAGAGCTGGTAGAAGCCATGGTCGCGATGGGCAAGCCGGTCATCGTATTTTTGTTCAACGGCAGGCCGCTTTCAATCAATTACCTCAGCCAGCATGGGCAGGTGATTTACGAGTGCTGGTACCTCGGGCAGGAAACCGGACGCGCCGTGGCGGACGTGCTCTTTGGCGATTACAACCCAGGCGGCAAGCTGCCCATCAGCATTCCGCGCTCCGCCGGTCACCTTCCAGTTTTCTATAACTACAAGCCGTCGGCACGCCGCGGTTATCTGTTTGACGATGTGTCGCCGCTCTACGCCTTCGGCTATGGGCTCAGCTATACGAGCTTTTCGATTACAAACGCTAGGCTGATGAAGAAGCGAATCCCGCGCAACGGCTCTACGCGCGTTCTCGTCGACGTAACCAACACCGGCCGCCGCGAGGGAACTGAAGTTGTGCAGCTCTACATCCGCGACGTTGTCAGTTCGGTAACGCGCCCGGTGAAGGAGCTGAAGGGCTTCAAGAAAGTGCGCCTCGCGCCGGGTGAAAGCACGACGATCACCTTCGACATTACGCCCGATCTGCTGAAGTTCTACGACGTGAACATGAAGTACGTTGTCGAACCGGGTGACTTCGAATTGATGATCGGCAATTCATCTCGCAACGAAGATCTCACCAGGTTGAATCTGCAGGTAACAAAGTAAAGGCCGCGTAGGAAGCGGAAAGACGAGGCGGCAATGACCGAAAAACTATCCTTTGCAGAGAAATTTGGATACGGCCTGGGCGACATGGCGGCGAACTTCGTCTTCCAGGCGCTGCTGGCGCTGCAACTGGACTTCTACACGCATACTTTTGGCCTCACGCCGGCGCAGGCTGCGCGGCTTTTTCTCATCGTCGGCCTCGGTGTGGCATGCCTCAATCCGGTGATGGGAGTCATCGCCGACCGGACCACTACGAGATGGGGCAAGTTCCGGCCCTGGCTGCTTTGGACGGCGGTGCCTTTCGGCATCATCGGCGTTCTCACCTTCACCACGCCGAACCTCAGCCCTGGCGCGAAAATTATCTACGCGTGGATCACCTACATCCTGCTCCGCGTGATCTACACGATGAACAATGTGCCGTACGCGACGCTCACAGCGGTCATGACCTCGGACCCCGACGAGCGCAACAGCATCGCATCCTACCGCCAGATCTTTGCCAATTCCGCGGGCTTCATCGTGCAGAGTCTCGCCGTGTCTGATGGTTGCGTACCTGGGGCGCGGCAACGACGCGCGTGGATACCAACTCACGATGGGCCTTCTGTCGGCCCTCAGCGTCGTCTTCTTTATCATTGCGTTCTTCTCAAGTAAAGAGCGCATCCAGCCCGATCCGCAGCAGAAGACCAATCTCGGTCAGGATCTTTCCGATCTGTTTGGAAACGTCTCATGGATCGTGCTCTTCCTGGCGACGTTGTTTTACTTCATGGCGATTGTGATTCGCGGCAACGTCATGCTGCCCTATTTCCGCTATGTCGCCGGAGATGCCAGTCTCTTCTCCTGGTTCAACGGCTTTGGTCTCGCTTCGCTGATCGCTGGCGTTGCCTGCTCCACGGCTGTGGCCAGACGCGTGGGCAAGCGCCAGCTATTTATCGCGAGCATGATCCTGTCCGGCGTCTTCAGTGCCGCGTTCTTTCATTTCGCCGCACGCCACCGTCGTGATCATCGCGACCGAAGTGCTTCGCCAGTTCGCTTTTGGGCTGTCGGGGCCCATTCTGTGGTCGATGATGGGCGACGTGGCCGATTACGGCGAGTGGAAGACGGGCCGCCGCGCCAGCGGCACGGTCACGGCCGGCAGTCGTATTCGCGCTCTGGGCGGGCCTCGCCTTTGGCGGCGCCATTGCCGGCTGGCTCTTTTCGATCTATGGCTTCGTCTCCGGAGCTGCGGCTCAGGCCGCGAATGCGCAGTCGGGCATCCTCATGACGGCGAGCGTGTGGGCCGGCGCTGGCTTTTTTCGCGACCGCCTGTTTGCCTGTTCTTCTATCCCATTATCGCGCGAAGTGAACCAGAAGATCGCCAACGAACTCGCCGAGCGGCGCAAAGGCTTTGCCCCGGGCACGGCCGTCACTAGAGTTAGCGCTTGATTCAGCATGAGATTCCGGCAAGGAGGAATCGTGCGCATCCATTCGAAGATCGACGGCTCGTGCGGCTGCTTTGAGTGTGCTGATCGGGCTGTGCGCGGCGGTGACAGCCGACGCCCCAATGACACTGAAAGATGCCTTACAAAGGCGATTTTGTGATTGGCGCGGCCATCAACGAGGCGCAGATTACGGGCAGGATCAGAGTGGCGATGCGCTCATCGAGTCGCAGTTCAACTCCATTTCGCCGGAAAACGCGCTCAAGTGGGTCAGTCGTTCATCCCGAGCCTGACAAGTACGACTTCGATCTTGCCGACAAGTACGTCGCCTTCGGCCAGGAGCATCACATGTTCATCCACGGGCACAACCTGGTTTGGCACAGCCAGGTTCCGCAGTGGGTGTTTCACGACGACAAGGGCAATCTGCTGACCGCGACGCCCTGCTGGCACGGCTGCATGATCATATCCTCACGGTGGTCGGCCGCTACAAAGGGAAGATCGACAGCTGGGACGTGGTGAACGAAGCGCTGAACGAAGACGGAACGCTGCGCCAGTCGCTGTGGTTCAAGATCATCGGGCCGGACTATATTGAGAAGGCCTTCCAGTATGCGCACGAGGCCGATCCGAACGCGCAGCTCTTCTACAACGACTACAACCTGACGAATGAACCGAAGCGCGAGGGGGCGGTTGCGCTCATCAAGAAACTGCAAACGGAAGGGATTCCGATCGCCGGCATCGGTCTGCAGGATCACGACCACCTGATCGTCCCAACCGTGGAGCAGGAGGACGCCACCATTACGGCGTTCGCGGATCTGGGGCTGAAGGTCGCGATCTCGGAGCTGGATGTCGACGTGTTGCCGTCCCGCGAGCATGCGACCGCGGACGTTTCGGCGGCGAACCAGCAGAATGCAGCGCAGGACAAGGCGCTGAATCCGTACACGGATGGATTGCCTGACTCGGTACAGAAGGAGCTGGCGCTGCGCTATGCGGATCTCTTTCGTGTTTACCTGAAGCATCGTGATGCCGTGGAGCGGGTTACATTCTGGGGTGTTACGGATGCCGGTTCCTGGTTGAACAACTTTCCGGTGCGTGGACGCACGAATTATCCGTTGCTCTTCGACCGGGAAGGCAAGCCAAAGCCGGCGTTCGATGCCGTCATTCGCGTCGCGTCAGAAGCAACGCCGCAATGAGCGAGAAGACGCTGCAAAACTTGAATAGGAACTGGGCATCGCGTGGAATGAGGAGCGCGATGATGGCAGGGTTTGTTTTGATCCTCGCCGTATTCGGGGATCGAGGGTTGAAGGCCCAAAACATGAGCTGGCCAGCCTACGGTGGTGCTGACGGCGATCATTACTCGCGACTCAGCCAAATCAATCGCGCCAATGTACGTCGACTCACGCAGGCCTGGGTCTTCGACACCGGCGAGAAAGGGAACATCGAGACCAACCCGATCATCATCGACCGCACCCTGTACGCGTACACGCCCAGCCAGAAAGTCATCGCACTCAATGCCGCCACCGGCAAGCTCAAATGGAAGTTCGACTCCGGTGTCGTCTCAACCCAGCCTGCTCGCGGGGTCGCGCACTGGAGCGACGGCAAGGATGAGCGCATCTTCGCCGGCGTCATGAACTACCTCTATTGCCTGGATGCCAAGACCGGCAAACCTATCTCCAGCTTCGGTGAGAGTGGCCGCATCGACCTTCGCCAAGGCCTGCGTGAGCCCTGGGAAAAGCAGTCGATTGCGCTGACCACACCGGGCAGCATCTACAAGGACCTCATCATCATCGGCGGCCGCAATCCTGAGACTCATCCCGCCCCTCCCGGCGACATTCGCGCCTTCGATGTGCACTCGGGCGCATTGCGCTGGGTGTTCCACACCATTCCCCGCCCTGGCGAACCTGGATACGAAACCTGGCCGCCTGACGCGTGGGAGACCGCTGGCGCCGCGAACAACTGGGCCGGCATGACTGTTGACACGAAGCGTGGCATTGTCTACGTTCCGACCGGGTCAGCCGTTATGGACTTCTACGGTGGCGACCGGATCGGCGACGACCTCTACGCCGACTGCATCCTCGCCCTTGACGCCGGAACCGGCAAACTCCTCTGGCACTTCCAGGGCGTCCATCACGACATCTGGGATCGCGACTTCCCGTCCGCGCCTTCCCTCTATACCGCCAGGAAGAACGGCCGTTCCGTTCCCGCCCTCGCGCAAATCACAAAGCAGTCCTACATCTATCTCTTCAATCGCGTCACCGGCGAGCCGCTTGTTCCCATCCATGAGCGCCCGTTTCCCGAAAGCACGGTCCCAGGAGAAAAAACCTCGCCCACCCAGCCGGTACCGGATTGGCCGGCTCCCTTTGCCCGCCAGGAGTTTAAGGGCGACATGCTCACCAACCGTACCCCAGAGGCCCACGCGTGGGCCGTCGACGCGTTCAGCAAGATGCGCGGCAACGGCCAGTTCTACCCCTTGGCCGTCGGTCAGCAGACGATCATCTTTCCCGGGCTTGACGGCGGCGGTGAATGGAGCGGCCCGGCCGTCGACCCAGCCAGCGGGACGCTCTTTGTCGGCTCAACTGAAATGGCCTGGCTCGGCGGTCTCAATCCAGCCGTCTCCGGCGGCAGCGCCGGTGAGCAGATCTACGGCCAGCAGTGTGCGGTCTGCCACGAAATCAACCGCGCCGGCTCGCCGCCCGATATCCCTTCGCTCATCGATGTTGAAAATCGGCTGGGCACGCAGAAAGTCAACGCGATGATTCACAACGGCGGCGGGCGTATGCCGTCCTTTCCCGATCTCGACGACTCAAAGATTGCCGCACTGCTGGACTTCCTCCGCGCTCCTGTCGCAGCCGATAAGGAGATGGCTGCAACTGCCGGCATGTCTACAGCGACCGCAGCCTCCGCCGTGCCCCAATACACCTTCACTGGCTATCGCAAGTTCCTCGATCCCGACGGCTACCCCGCCAATGCTCCGCCCTGGGGAACGCTCAACGCCATAGACCTCAAAACCGGAAAGTTTCTTTGGAAAATTCCCCTCGGCGAATACCCTGAGCTGGCTGCCACGGGCTTGAAAAACACGGGCTCCGAGATGTACGGAGGTCCTATTGTTACTGCCGGGGGCTTGCTCTTCATCGGCGCCACCGCTTACGACCGTAAATTCCGCGCTATCGACACCCGCAACGGAAAACTGCTCTGGGAGACGGTTCTGCCCTTCGCCGGAACTGCGACCCCAGCCGCCTACATGGTCGGAGGGCGACAATATGTGGTCATTGCCGCCAGCAGCGGCCGCGATCCCAAAGGACCGGCTGGAGGCCAGTACGTGGCCTTTGCGCTGCCGCGCTAACCAGGCGCCCGCGTCTGAAAGTGATCCAGGTTCTTGAACGGTTCGGACCACACCGTTTGAATGCGATGGTGTCGTTGCACGCTCGTTGGCCTTCTCCCCGGCTCTGCTCACAAAACAGGTGTCGCTACCAATCTTGGAATGACGGATCCGCAGGCCTCGCTCCAATCAGTGGTCGAAGGGGCGGCGCAGCTTGCAGTCTGGGTTGAGTCGGACGCCAAAGCCTGGGCGCTCAGGCACCACCATTCGTCCATTCTTGGGGACCGGCTCGTCGAGCAGCAGCGGAGTGAACATGGGAACCACGACGTCAGCTTCGGGGGCCATCATTAGAAATTCCGTGAACGGGCTGTTGTGGCGCGTGACTACGAAATGGTAACTGTAGACGCTTGAGCCGTGCGGCACGACCAGAACGCCTCGCGCATCTGCAAGCGCGGAAATCTTGATCAGCTCGGTGATGCCGCCGCACCAGCCGACGTCCGGCTGGATCATGTCGGCGCACTCCATTTCCAGAAGCATCCTAAAACCCCACCGGGTAGCCTCATGTTCTCCCGTCGTCACCAGTTGGCCGCGCGGCACATTGCGGCGCAGCTCGGCATAGCCCCAGTAATCATCGGGCGGCAGCGCCTCCTCGATCCATTTAAGGCGCGATTCGTCCCAGGCGCGAGTGGCGAGCTTCGTTGCGTAATTGAGGTCGAGGCTCATCCAGCAGTCGTACATGAGCCAGAAATCCGGACCGACCCGATCTCGCATGTCCGCAAGTAGTGCGAGATTTTTCTTCAGGCCTTCGTCGCCTTCAGCGGGCCCGTGGTGCAGAGGCAATTTGCCACCGATGAATCCAAGCTTCTGCGCCAGATCCGGCCGTGCCCCGGTTGCGTAGAAGATCAGTTCGTCGCGCACAGGGCCACCGAGCAACTGGTAGACCGGTTCCTGGCGTTGTTTGCCGAGAAGATCCCACAGAGCCAGATCAACGCCGCTGATGGCGTTCAACACCAAGCCCTTGCGACCGTAGAAAAGGGTGGAGGAATACATCTGATCCCAGACGCGCTCGATGTCAGTCACTCTGGCGCCTTCTACGAAGCGAGACAGATGCTTCTCGACGATCCAGGCTGCTGGCTCGCCGCCGGCGGTTACGGCGAAGCCGATTGTGCCGTCGTTCGCTTCGACCTCGACAATCAGGCTACCAAGCACGTTGAGCCCGAAACTCCGCCGGCTCGCGCGATATTCGGGATAGCGTGCCATGGGCGTTGCAATATGGTCATCGATCCAGTGATAACCCTTCTGATCGTGGCAATCGCCACCTCCGCCCCCGGCATCGCCCTGCATCACGAAAGCACGTATGTGTTTGATCGTTGGAACGGACATTGCGAAGCTCCTTGGTTTTGGAAAGTATCATGACGCTGACGGGACGGAGACGGGGGCAGGGCGAAGAAGGACAAGAATCAAGAGCGAACCAACGAGCGTGGTTGCCGCCAGGGCATAGAGCCCTCCATGCGGCGACCTGAAACTGCTGTCTGCCCAGACCTTGACGTTCGGTGCGATGAATCCGCCGAGCGATCCAAGCGCATTAATCAACGCGATGCCGCCTGCCGCTCCGGTGCCGCCGAGATACGACGTAGGAAACGTCCAGAATAGCGGCTGCACGGCGATAAAGCCCGCCGCGGCAAAGCAAAGGGCAACAATGGCGATCGCGGGGCTGGCCGACGCCGACACAGCAATGCCACCGCTCGAGATTGCAAGTGTGACAGCGGCGATGACGCGATGCCGGCCAGTGCGTTCAGCGAAACGCGCGATCAGGAAAGTCGCAACCAGTGCGCAAATCCAGGGGATTGCCGTGACCAGCCCAACCTCCAGGTTCACTTTCGTGCCGAGCAATACGGCGACTTGGGTTGGCAGGTAAAAGATCACGCCGTAAATGCTCATTTGTATCAGGAAATAAATTGCGATGAAATACATCACCCGGAAATTTCCCAGCACGGCGGTGAACGCAACCGGGCCGTGCGAGCTTCGGGCTTCATCCTCCTGCATGACTGAGGCTGAAAGCGCAGCCTTTTCGTCCGACGGAAGCCACGCTGCATCAGTCGGTCGATCGTCCAGGTACCAGAAGGTCCAGACGCCAACGGCCACCGTCATCAATCCTTCAATAAGGAACATCCATTGCCAGCCCTGCAGGCCAGCCAGTTCGGGGATTTGCATCAGCCAGCCTGACAACGGGCTGCCGAAGATGAAGGCAAGCGGCGGCCCAAAGTAGAACAACCCGATCATCGCAGTTCTAGACCGGTTCGGGAACCAGTAGGTGAGATAGAGGATCACGCCGGGGAAGAATCCCGCCTCGGCTGCGCCGAGCAGCAGCCGTAGAGCATAGAATGACCATTCGCTGTTCGCGAAGATCATTGCTGCAGAGATCAAGCCCCAGGTGACCATGATCCGCGTCATCCATATCCTGGCGCCGAGGCGATGCATCAAAAGGTTGCTGGGTATCTCGAACGCGGCATAACTCAGGAAGAACAATCCGGCGCCGAGCGCATAAGCTGCATCGGAAATGTGTGCCGAAGTCCTGAGCGAATCCTTTGCAAAGCCAATGTTGGTTCGATTCAGGAAGCCCAGGATGTACATGAGGAGCAGGAAGGGCACTAAACGTCCCCGCGCAAGTACGATTGCGCGATCCAGCGGGTTGGTCGATGACTTGATCAGATCGGGCGCGGGCACTGGTTCCTTTTTGAAAGACCGCATCGCAAGTCAGTAGCATACAAGCTTTAAGACGAATGTAGCCACGCATAATGAAGGCCAGCGTTGGGTTCAACCCCGGTGATTGGCCGCAAGCATTCCAGGGGCGCTAATCAAGAGTAGCTATCATTGCTGCCGTTCGCGCGACGGCGCGAAGCCTCGAAGGGCCTTCCCGGCACTCGGGGTTCAAGCGAATCAATAAGTAGCTCGGCCCCCGCTCACGTCGTAACACTGGGCCGTAACGAACGAGCATTCCCTACTGGCCAAAAAATGCACCACAAAGGCAACTTCTTCGACAGTGCCCACCCTGCGCATGGGAATGCGATCGGTCATATAGGCGACCTGCGCTGGCGTGAGCTGTTCCAGAATCGGCGTCAGGACAACGGCTGGAGATACCGCGTTGACACAGATTCCTTCCGTAGCCAACTCCTTTCCAAGCGACTTGGTAAGCGCGATAACACCGGCTTTCGTACAGGAGTAGGGCACCATCCGCGGATTGCCTTCTTTGCCCGCGATCGAAGCAATGTTGATGATGCGGCCATAACCTCGGCTGCGCATGCTCGGCACCACGGCCCGGCAACAATTGAAAACACCCGTCAGGTTAATGGCAATGTTGCGTTGCCAATCTTCATCAGTCTGCTCCCATAGAAAGGCCGCAGGCCCGGCAATTCCGGCGTTGTTCACGAGAATGTCGATCCTTCCTGTGTGCTTCAGCACTGCGTCTACAGCCCGTTGAACCGAAGCTGCATCTGCGACGTCCCCGTGAATTGCAAACGAACCGTTCGGCAGAGATTCAGCGACACGTTGGCCGCTCTGCAGATTCACATCGACCACCACCACGGTAGCTCCAGCCTGGGCGAGCCGCACTGCGATCGCCTCGCCAATGCCCATTGCCGCCCCTGTAACAATTGCAGTTTGCCCAGCAAGGCTGAACACATCGGACTCGTTCCGTGCGGTTGAGGATTCGGAGCTATTCAGTGCATGCGGCACGATCGTCCTCCCACGATTGCTTACGCTAACCTATCCGCAGTCGCTGCTGAAGTCAACTTCGGAACGTAAAGGCTCGGCTTGGGCCCACAAGGAATAAAGTCAGTACAATACTGACGGGATGCAGTTGTGTGAGATTGGCGCCCCCAAAGATACGCACGCCCGGAGTGAACAAATGGATGACTCGCACTTTTTGCGAATTGGTATGCAAGACAAGGTCGGGGGTGGAACAGATCGGCGTGCGTTCTTGTCGGGAGTCGCTGCGGCAACTGCGCTCACAGCGTTGGGCAACGCGGCGGCACAATCACCAGGCATGGATGAGATCCCCGTGATCGACACGCACATTCATTTATTTGACGGGACTCGTCCCCTGGGCGCCGACTATATGGGCTCGCCGGCTTATCAAGCCATCTCTAAAACCTCACTCCCCTCCATGTATACCCCGCAGGCGAGACCGGCTGGCATCATCGGAGCCATGGTAGTCGAGTCATGCACTTGGATCGACGAAAACCTCTGGTATCTGGAAACATGCAGGACCGATCCGATTATGATGGGCGTTTGCGGATCTTTGGATTCGGGATCGCCTATATTCGGCAAATATCTGGAGCATTTTCACAAGGACCCGCTCTTTCGCGCAATCCGCGCCCGTACTTTCCATTTTTACGACGAAGACAACGGTAAGGTAACTCTCAAGCCCGAACACGTGAGCAACCTGAAACTGTTGGCTGAGGCCGATCTGACTCTCGATACCGCCAATCCGAGCATGGGACTGATGCGCGCCAATGTTCTGCTGGCCGACGCAATTCCAAACCTCCGCATTATCATGGATCACCTGCCTTCTTTTGATCCCATGCCGGAAAATCAGGCGGCATATGAGGCGGTCGTCAAAGATATGGCAGAGCGCCCGAATGTTTTTGTCAAATTGACGGAGGTATATCATCCACGACTAAGCGACGGCGTCATCGTCCGAGATTATGAGACGCTGCGCGCCAGGCTCGAGTATCTTTACAGCGCCTTCGGTGAAGATCGAGTCATGTTCGGAAGCGACTATCCAAATAGCTATGGGACTGCCACAATCGCTGAAGAGGTCGAGCTAATGAAGCGATTCTTTTCAACTAAGTCAAAAGAGCGCGCAGAAAAGTATTTCTGGAAGAATGCTGTACGAATCTATAAACTCAGTCTCACTTAGTTGGTTGGCCCCCAGATATGCAATCCTGCGGGTGATCGAAAGTATTACTGTGCGCAGAGGCTCGAAGAGTGGCCGGTGATGCCGGATCGGATCCGCGCGAGTAAGTCGCTGCCCTGTTTGTTCACGGGATGCGAGACGGATTCGGTACGATCTCAGAGATGGAATCGGCGCTGAGCCTGATGCCGGCGCGACCGGAACGACTGCCGATTACCAGTGCCGGTCATGAACCGCTGACGAGATTCTGAATAGTGAGCGAAACTGGGATTTCACCGGGATTCGCCTGAGGTACCCAGAGCTGCGTGCGGCCATCCATTTGTCCATGTCAGCGTTGAGATTTGCAGCGCCGGCTTTCCGGTGATTGCATCGTAGGCATGGAAGACGATGAGATCGCCTTCGGGTTGCTGGAGAATCGACTCGCCACCCGGACCTATCCAGCGACTGTTCCCGACGAGCAATTGCGTCCCTCCGCCTTTCAGCATCGGCTCGCCTGTTGCGTCAAGATATGGGCCAGTTACTTGGGTTGCGCGTGCGACCATCACTCGGTACGTGCTCTTCGTGCCGCGGCAACACAGATCCCATGAGACAAAGAGATAATAATAGCGGCCGTGGCGCACGACAAACGGCGCTTCGATCGCTTCCCAATCCGGCGGCAGACCGGGCTTCACTGGCTCAGCCTCCTCTGGCTTGGCCCTTGTTGCCAGAGAATACAATTTGGGATCGGCGGCTGATGGCTTGCCGGTTGCGGCGTCAATGCGGCGCATCTTGATCCCGCTCCAAAAGCTGCCGAAACTCAACCAAGGCTGACCTTTCTTGTCCAGAACGATATTCGGATCGATTGCGTTGAAATCGTCTGAGGGCGTTGATTTCAGGACCAAGCCCTTGTCCTGCCAGTGATACGTCGGACTGTCGGGATCGAGAGTTTTGTTGGTTGCCAACGCAATGCCTGAGGCGTTGACCCCAAACCTCGAATACGCATAATACAAATGATATTCACCATCAAAATATGAGATGTCCGGCGCCCAGAGCCCTCTCGTTTCCGGGCTTTCGCTCTGTATCCACGCCGGTATGTTCTCAAAGACAAATCCGCACATCTTCCAGGCATGCAGATCATGGGAGCAGCGAATGGACAACTGGCCGCCGCGAGGATTCGACGTGGTCGCAAATATGTAGTAGGTACCTCCCTCGTGCGCAATTGAGGGATCGTGGGTCATCGGATAATCGCCGCTCAAGTCCAGCGCACGCGGTGTCTGGCAGCAAAGCGGCTTTGATATGGGAATTAAAAGTGCCAAAAGAAGAAGAATTCGCATGAAGGCTCTCTTTCATTTGGGGAGGATACATTCCGGCACCGGCACGTTTCCCGGCGCAAGTAGAGACGCGCGGACGCTGCGCATAACCGCATCCAGACTTATGCGCTGCGCAGGCCGATGCGCAGGTCGCAGTGGAGATCGGCTTCGTCCAACCGGTTCTCGCGGTAAACGACGATTGGGCTCACGATTCTCTTGCAATCCGTTTGCGCCAGATTCACGATGCCGCAGAATAACACCCCTGGTGGCGGAGGGCAACCAGGCCGACCAGACCGGCTATCGGCAATCGATGGAACAATGTATGGAGTCGCCTTCGGATCAGCGATCTCCGCTGCGAATGGGTTTTTTGGCGAGTTCCGTATACAGCGCGGGATCGTCCTCCTCCAACGCCATAATGCTGTGAAGATGATTGGTCACCAACCATGGCAGCCACTTTCCAGCTTGACCGTATCCACGATTCGTGGACATCAGCCAGTGTTCTTGCTGCCATCCGGGCCCGAGCATACCGAATGTGCGCCCCGGCAATGCCAGCATGCCTTTGGTGTTCTGCAGCAGGATCTGAGCTACATCGAGGTAGTGCGGATCTTTTGTGTCGTTGTAAAGCTCCGCATACAGCGGCGCACACCAATCCAGATACTCATCATGTCCTCCCGCTCCCTTCGCCGTGATGCCCTGCAGACCGACAGTCGTGATTCCGTTTTTCCATTGAATCTCTTCACGATTGGCATCCACCGGCATAGGAATATTCCAGATCAGGATCCAGCTTTCTGTGTAATCTCCTGCAGCTTCAGCCCGCTTGAGCCATTTGGGGTCCTTTGTCGCGTCGTAGAGACTGAGGAATGCCTCTAGCGAAAGCATGCCGGATTCTTTGTCTGTCGTTAACTCCGGCGAAGATGCATCAACTGCGCCGCCTTCGTAATGCCCTTCCTGCCCATTGTGCTGCCAAAGGTATTCGCCGGCACGAATCGCCGCATCCAGGTACTTCTTTTCGCCCGTTTGCTTGGCGAAGGCACTCAGCAGTGGAGGGCCCATATACGTTGCGCTTCCCGATGGGTTGTACACCACGCCGTTGCCGAGATACCAGGCACGCGGAAAGGAGCCGTCGGCCCTCTGCTGTGTCAGCAGCCAATCGGTGAAAGATTTCGACCACCTGAGCCAATCCGGGTGGTCTCTGCCGAGGGATTTTTCCCTCTGGTAGGCCTTCAAAAGCGTCAGCTGTGCTTCTGCGATTGTGCGCAGAAACTGCTGGTTCACTGACCAGATTGCAGTCTCAATTTTGCCGGTAGACAGATTAAAGCCGTCTCCTGCAGGGGGAGACATGGGAATAAGCCGAATAAATGTGTCGATAATTGCTTCCCCGGATGCGCGCATCTTTTGTCCTCGAGGGCTGCTATCCCTGTCTGCTTCCTGCAGTAATTGGTCGGCGGCTTCGATGTTCTTCGCACAGAATCCCATCGCAGCACGCCGTGCGTCTGCGCGACTCATGTATTCGCCGGTTCGCGAGTCCAAAAGGTAGGGAATCCCGGTGCGGCCATCGATTGTGACAACCCTGGTTTCGAGAAAATCGATAAGCGTCTTCTGCATCAAGGCGAGATCTCGATAATCGACGGCAGGTTTCAACACAGACCAGGCCCAGCGCCATGAATTCCGCTCCATCGCCAGAAAGTCTTCATTCTCGCCAAAGCGAAACTGCACGTTGTAGTCCTGAGAAAACCCGTCGCGTATCGGGTTATAGCGGCGACGCCAGGATGGGGTTGCTGCTTGCTCGCTGGCTTGTTCTGTATATTCTCCATTGGTCATAGGTGGGCCGGAAAAATCGCTGATCGTTCCCGGCATCCAGAACCCGAATTGCACGCCCTGACCTATTTCTTCATGGGCGCCAAGCGCGCCAAACTTGAAATTATCGCTAACCAGGGTCGTGTTGGTACCGGCGCGCGTTTCCTCTGTTGTTGTGTCACCTTGTGGGGTTGGATCAAGAACAGAGATGGAATCCCCGTTTTGGAACGACATCGCGAGCAACGGCGCTTCCAGAAAATCCTCACGAAACGCGAAACGCTGCATCGCTTCATTCATGGGGCCACCCGGAGCACGTGCGCCATCATGAGATGGGTCCCCGTAGATTACGCCCGGAGCAAAGAACTTGATTCCGCCCCACTGATTTCCAGGTGAGGTCACAAACATCACCGCCGACGAAAAGCCATCCTCTGCGCTGCCGAGCACGTTGAGCGAGCGGTGAACTTTGAGAATGCCGTCATCGATCGTCCAAGTGTCAGAGATGTGGAATGTCACGGCGCTATCCTTCACATCGGCTTCGGCCTTAGCGACATTTCCCGCGAGCTTAACCGACGTATAGCCCGCTGCAATCTCGGTGACTGCATCCTTTCCATGATCAACTTCCACCTGCGCCGGTTTCGGCTGCAATAGGGGAGGCGCGGACGGCGTATCAATCTCCATGCCCCATCCATCCTGTGAAGACAGAACAAACGACACGCGTGAATCCTTACCTGCAGTTCCCAGGTTCAGCGGACCCTGCGAAAACGTCGCAGCGGAACCCACCAAAAGTATGGTCATGACGAACGGGTAAGCGGGTGCCAAGTTCTTTCTCATCATTTCTACTCCTTGATTGATTCGAATGCGCCTGTGGTCTCATCTTGTCATGCCGCGTTCCGAGATGACCCGAATCAATGTGCGAAACCGGTTGGGTCGCGGGAGAACAGCACCTATAAAACCGCGCAGGATTGGTCCGCGCCGAATTTTGTCGAGGCACAGGATCATCGATCGAAAGGGATCCGCCGGATTCGAGTTCTGAGAATCCCGGGGAATGATCGGGAAACTGAAACATGCAGAGCGATCTCTTCGGCGTCCTTTAGGCGCAAAGATCCAGAAATTCGCCCAGAAATGCGAGCCGGGCTGAAAAGTAAACGATGAATTATTGATTTTGAGGGCTCCATGGCGGAGAGGGAGGGATTCGAACTGGCTTGTAAGTGCATGTTATTTCAATATTATGTGGATTGCTAAATCCAAATACATCTCTTAATGCACAAACAATAATTTCGATAAATACCTGCAAGAGTCAAGGAAAATTTGCCCTGTCGCGCAGAAGAACTTTCAAGTTCCGCTGCGGGTCGTGCGCTTATGCCGAGGCGGGCTGGCTAGCGAACAACCAAAGTTTACGATGACGGCGTTCGAATTGCGCAACGATCCTTTCCTTCCGTCATCTGCTCCTTTGTCGAGGCGGATTCTTCCTCACCTCCGTTGGAAACGTGCTTTGGGCCGAAGTCAACAGCTGAGCCAAAGCCACTTGTCCGGAAAGCCGACGATTCGGCCAAGTGCTCTGCGTTCCTTGCTCGATGAACACATCGGCGATTTTTCACCAAATAACCGTAACAATGCCCACCGGTCTTCCGTGTTGCCCGGTCGGGAGTTGACGCAGACGAGTCCGAGAATGTGCTTCAAAATGGCAAGGTCTTGTGTTTTTGGATCCGGTGGGGGTTAAGCACGTCACAGCCGGAGCATTGGCGTTGTAGTGGACGCAAAAGATCGAGAGCGGGGACAACGGGGTTATATTGGTTCGTAGCCGTGAGCCGATATGGAATTCTTGGCTTCGGCGCGTGAGCCGACGGTGGATTGTCAGCTTTGGGGATCATTGACGCATATGATGCCTCCGCGATGGTCGAATGTTCTGCATCGAGTCACGACCGCCGGCCCCTACTTCAACGAGAGGCTGAGCATCCTTGTGCTCACCTCCGTGATAGTCGCGGGCATCGCCGCAGTGGCATATGTAGACAGGTCCGTGACCTCGTTTTCTCTCGCTCCGCTGTATTTTTTGCCCCTCGCTCTGAGTGCTCTGGTACATCCGCTTCGTGTTAGCTTTGCGCTTTCGATTGTTTGTCTGGCGCTGCATGATCTTCTCAGCCCTGTGCGGGATACCGGCATCCGGCACTTCACCGGAGACGCCGCGACTCTGCTTGGATATGCCTTCGTTGTCGTCGTCGTGAATCAGCTAGGCGCGCAGCGACGGCGGCTGGCGGATCTGGCCGCAAGACAACGCGACGAGCTTGCGAATGAAATTCTCCTGGCTGCAGAAGTACAACAGAGCATCCTGCCTCGTTCCATACCTAGGATGCCTGGATTTGAATTCGCGGCGCGAATGTATCCAGCGAAGATAGTGGCGGGGGACTACTATGGATTCATAGAACTGCCTAAAGGGGAAAGTGCGGTAGTCATTGCGGATGTTGCGGGCAAGGGAGTCGCTGCCGGTCTGTTGATGCCGTCCATTGAAGTTACCCTTCGCATGGATGCGCCAAGATTTCCTGGCACAAATGACCTGTTACATACGTTCAACAACGTCGTTCATCAGGTCACAGGCGGACACCGTTTCATTTCCCTCTTCTATGGGAAACTCTGCGCTCGATCGCGTTCCCTGGAGTACACGAACGCAGGACATAATCCGCCACTTTTGGTTCGTGCTGGCGCAGACCCAAGCTGGCTAGACCAAGGAGGTCCCGTGCTAGGTATACTTCCGAATTCAGAGTACATGGGGGATGTGGTCACTCTCTGCCAGGGAGACGTTCTCGTTCTATACACGGACGGGGTTGTGGAAGCAGAGAGCCCAACAGGAGAGGAATACTCGGAGGAACGCCTGGCAACGATGGTGAGTTCGCACCCGCAAGAGAGTGCTGAAGAATTGGTTGAAAGCATCTATTCGTCTGTGACCCAATTTCGAGGGGCAACTCCTCAGGCAGACGACATGACCTTGCTGGTTTTGAAGGTTCTATAAATTCGAAAACGGCAGACCGCAATGAACGCATTTCCCCGCGAAAAATGGGGCAAGAAAAGCGCGTTTCCAAGACGACTGCGCCGTCGAAATGCGACTCGGCGATTTAGCGCGAACCCAGAAGCATTCCCGGCGAAATGGGCGTTTGAACTAAGTCGCTGGCGCGACGGACGCTGCGGCGTGGGTCGTCCCCGGGCATTGTTGACGGTGTAAGGCTTGGGTCACAAGGAGGTTTACTGTGACCCATCTTCGGCAGCTGATGCTGGATGAACTCCAGCGTCGCAACTATTCCCCAAGCACTGTCCGTTGCTACATTCACGCGGTGACGGATTTCTCTAGATACTTCCACCGCTCGCCTGAGCGCCTTGGTCCCAGCCACATTCGCGAGTACCAGGTGCATCTGTTCCGCGATCGGAAGTTGTCGCCTGGCACCATCCAGAGCCGATGTGCGGCGCTGCGGTTTCTCTTCGTCAAGACCCTTCGGCGCCCCTACCTGCTCGATGAGATTCCTTTTCCCAAGCGCCCCAGGAAGCTGCCGACCGTGCTCAGTCCGGAAGAGGTCGCGGGGTTGATTGATTCAGCTCGGAACCTGATGCATCGCGCCATGCTGATGACGCTGTATGCAACCGGGCTGCGCCGGGCCGAGTTGTGTCACCTGAAGGTCACCGACATCGATAGCGAACGCATGGTCATTCACGTCCATCAGGGCAAGGGCAGCCGCGATCGCGATGTTCTGCTGACCCCCAAGCTTCTGGACACTCTGCGCGAGTACTGGCGCTGGATGAAGCCCAGAACCTATCTGTTCCCAGGCATGGTGAACAACTGGCGGGCTGATGTGCCCATCACGGAAAAGATCGTCTGGGCGGCTGTGGCTGAGGCCGCCGAGCAGGCGGGCATCAAGAAGCACATATCTCCGCATACGCTGAGGCACAGTTTCGCCACGCATATGCTCGAAGCTGGCGCCGATCTGCGCACCATCCAGGTGCTTCTTGGACACTCCAAGCTCGAACACTCGACCGTCTATCTGCACCTGTCACGACGCCACCTGCAGGCGATTCCAAGCCCGCTCGAAGCCATCGAAGTGTCACGGCCGGACGAAGTAAAACGCTCCAGGAGACGCATGAAACGATGAGCCGGCCCACCCTCGAGGTGGCTGACATCGTCCGTCGAACGGGCAACAGGTTTTTAGAACAGCAGCAGTCGCATCTTGCATGGCCGCATCGCAAGGTACTTGATGCCATCGTCCGCTGCCGCACTGCGGCACTGGGCGGTCATCGCGATCAGTGCGTCCGCTGCGGCCATCAGGCCATCTCGTTCAACTCATGCCGCAACCGGCACTGCCCCAAGTGCCAGGGGAACGCACGCGCCATGTGGCTGGCCGCGCGCTCAGCTGACCTATTGCCCGTTCCGTACTTCCACGTCGTCTTCACTCTGCCACACGAACTCTCCGCGCTTGTTCTCCAGAACAAGCGGCTGTTCTACGATCTGCTCTACCGCGCAAGCGCTGCGGCGTTGCTCGAACTGGCTCGCGATCCCAGGCACCTCGGAGCCGACATTGGATTCCTCGGCGTGCTCCACACCTGGGGACAGAACCTTGAGCATCATCCCCATGTGCATTACATCGTTCCCGCCGGCGGCCTGGCTCTCGACGGCTGCAGATGGGTCGATTCGTCGCGCCGATTCTTCCTGCCTGTTCACGCACTAAGCCGAGTCTTCCGCGGCAAGTTCGTGGCTGGACTGAAGCAGCTCGCCGCGCAGGACAAGCTGCAGTTCCACGGCTCGCAACAACATCTGGCCGCTCCCGGCTGCTTTCCCAGCTTCCTTGGACAGTTATTCCAGAAGAACTGGGTCGTCTACGCCAAGCCGCCTTTCGGCGGCGCCGAACATGTGCTCAACTACCTGGCCCGCTACACCCATCGCGTAGCCATCTCCAACCATCGGCTCGTGGCCCTCGAAAACGGCAACGTCTCATTTCGCTGGCGAGACTACGCCCACGGCGGCAAGCAGAAGATCATGACCGTTTCCGCCCATGAGTTCCTGCGCCGCTTCCTGCTGCATGTGCTGCCCGGCGGCCTAGTGCGCATCCGCCACTTCGGTCTCTTCGCCAACCGCAGACGTGGTGCTGCGCTCGAACGCTGCCGCGCGCTTCTCGGCATGGCGGCCAGCGTCGATCCACCCCAGCCGCCAGGCCTGCGTTGTCCCGCCTGCTCCGGCATCATGTTGGTCGTTGAACGACTAACCCGCGGCCACCTTCACTTTCATCCAGGCCTGACCCAGTCCGAGCAAGGGAGGTACAGCGTTGACAGCTCATGAGCGCCTCGACGCTCGCGCGCATGCTATCAATACATCCACCGTCGCGTCTCAGCACGCAACGCCGAAGTGCGCTCGATCTCCGATAATGACCGTCACGCGACGCATCAGAAGATACAGACCGAGACTGCATCTAGCCATGAAACCGGAGACTGCGGCCCCCAAGCCGTCCCTCCCCGACCTTGCTGCACACTGTTGGTCATCTGTCGCCGATTGAAACCCCATAGGTAGACAACCGCGTCCGTCGCAGACCCCAGCGACTTACTTCAAACGACCCTATCGAAACTGCCCCGGCAAAACAGTCTTGAGGCAAACCACCGCTCTCATGCCGCGGCAGTCCCGATAGGGACCTAACGTTTTTCAAGATCAATTCTTGAAACGCAGCCTGAGGTCAGGTCAATGAGTGCATGGTCCCGTTAGGGTCGACATTGCAGGATGGCAGTTGATGGTGGCACAGCGGCACCAGCGATACAAAGAGCTCAAAACGAGTTAAATATTGTTCATGGTTAGCAGTAGAGGCGTGATACAGAATGGCTCGTAGGCCACTGAGTCTTCATGTCGTCGGTGATATCGATGCCAATCCCAATCATGCGCTGGGAAGCATCGCCCATCATCACACCGCGTGCATCGACCCAGCAGATTGAACCATCCGGTCTCAGAACCCGATATTGAGCCGCGTATTCGTCTGTTTCGCGACTAATGACCTTTCGGATTGCCGATTCCACAAACGGGCGGTCTGCGGGGTGGATCCTGGGAACGGCATCCGCGACCTTGCTGGAAAACGTGTCGCGCGTGAATCCCCATTGGCGGTAGGACTCATCGGACCAGACAACGGTATTCGTGCGAATGTCCCAATCCCAAAGGCCGATGCGCAAACCTGCGCACCCCGCCAGTTCGATTCGCTTCTGCCAACCAGTCTCAACGAATTCGATTCGCTTCATGTCTGTGATATCCCGAACCACGCAGGCAACAGTTTCCACTTCGCCGGAGACCTCAATAGGGGAATAGGAAACACTTAAGTCCCGCCTCCCGATCCCGGGCAGGTCATACTCCATGCTGAAAAGGACGGGACTCCCACTGAAGCAGAGATCGAGGTACGGTATGATAATTCGTTCGATCACTTCCCTGTCTCTGAATTCCCGAATCGGCCGCCCTTCGAGCCTCGCGTTGGCCCCGCCGAACACTTCAAGGAAAGCGCGGTTGGTGAGTACATACCGGTAATTCCGGTCCACAACGGCGACCATTTCATCAAGACCTTCGACGAGTCGTTCGTATTGTCGAAGCTTATCCTCGGCTGCCTTTCGAGCCGTAAAATCCACCACCGCGCAAGATACGCCTACGACCTCTCCGGCCTCATCGAATGCCGGCTGGTACGAGGCGAGGAAGGCCTTCCGGCTATGCCCGCAAGAAGCGGGCTCGCGAATCTCCAGGCCGCAAGTCTCCTTTCCATTCAGGGCCCCTTTCACATGGGCCTCGAGAAGCGGGTATAACTCCGGAATGACCTCAGCGAGTGTCTTTCCATAGTGGTCCTCAATCGAGAGACCATGCATCTCGGCGAGCCTGCGGTTGATGTTGATGTATTTCAGATTTCGATCGAGAAAAGCCAACCCAACGGGCGCGCCGTCGTAGACTGCCTGGAGTTGGGCCAGACGTTGTGACGGAAGCCCCTCCCCGCAAACGAAGGAGCGCCTGACGCCTTGATCGCTGCTGCGCAAAACCGCGCGTGCGCGTCGCAACTCGACGAGTGAGGGAAGCTGCTCAGCCGGCGCCGGCCGTCCGTAGTGCCAACCCTGCCCCATATCGCAGCCAAGGCGTACGAGCATGTCGGTTTGTTCGAGGGTCTCTATGCCCTCGGCTGTCGTTTTCAGCCCGAGACTTTGTCCAAGCCCCACGACGGCGGCTACGATCTTTCGGCTCTCGCGTTCGATGGTCATGGAGCTGACGAATGACCGGTCTACTTTCAATTCGTCGAAGGGGAGAGACTTCAAATGATAGAGACTGGAGTATCCCGTTCCGAAGTCGTCCAGCGCGATGCGGCATCCCATGGCCTTTAAAACCGCGGATATGCCGCGGGCCGCGGTCATATCCTCTGCGATTGCGGTCTCAGTGATTTCAACGGTAGCGGATGCAAGGGGAAAACCAGCGTCCTCCGCGAGCTGCCGGATATTTCTCGGCAAAGACCGATCTTTCAATTGCAGCGGGGAGATATTGAACGCCAGCCGGAGGCCCTTTCCATGGAGCGCCATCGCTGCAAATGCCTTCTGCAGGATCTGGCTGCTGAGCTCACCGATCAAGCCATTGTTC
Source organism: uncultured Acidobacteriaceae bacterium (assembly GCA_963782285.1). GTDB lineage: Bacteria > Acidobacteriota > Terriglobia > Terriglobales > Acidobacteriaceae > Telmatobacter. The sequence continues at coordinate 193,878 of CAWAJH010000002.1, read as the reverse complement.
ACCGCCATGGGGATGAAAATATCTGGGAAGATCATGCCGAGTTTGGGGTGCTCCCAACGTGCGAGCACCTCAAAACCGTGAAGCTTGCCCGTTGCGAGAACCACAAGCGGTTGAAAATACGGGGAGAACTCCCCGTTCTCCAACGCACGGCGAAGGTCCCCTCGATCGAGTTTCTCTGCGTGGCCCATGATGACAATGCTAGGTTGAGATAGTTGCGAGTAATGTGATTTATATCACACTTCTGTTAGAAGCAGACGTCAAAGGCACATTGGAGCGTAACCGCCGCGAGAGCGCTTCTCGATTAACGCATTGACATTAAGAATCAGAGTTGAGATCGGTCTTTTCCGTTAACTACCGTTATCAGGAGGATGAATGGCAGACACTAAGACCATGTTTGAGCAGGCGTACTCCGCATTTAACAAGCGGGACATCGACGGTGCATTAGAATTAATGACCGAAAACTTGAGCTAGCCCAAGGCTTCGGAGGGCGGGAGGGTCATCGGAAAAGAAGAGATCCGTGCCTATTGGACTCGACAATGGGTGAGTTCGATCCCCATGTCGAACCACTCGCAATGAGCGAGGAAGACGGAGGCAAGGCCCGGGTAGCGCCCGCGAATCAGAGACCGCGGTTGTTCGAAGGCATTGAGGTTCAATAGTCTTATCGGCAAACCGGGATTGGTGGTGGTTCGATGCATGATCTCCTAAAACAGGCTATTGCCCTTTCGTTCCTTTGGAAGTGCGTTGCCGCAGTTATCGGAATCCTCTGTATTCACGCCGTGTTTCGCGTGCTCGAACAAACACTGCCTCAGCGCTTTGGCCGAACCGATGCGCGCTACAAGGTTCGCAAATTCGTCGTCTTTTCCGGATACTTCTCGATTCTCCTTTTCCTTGCCATCCTCTTTGAGGATCGTTTAGGCCGCCTCAGCTTTGCCTTCGGCGTCGCAGGTGCAGGTGTGGCAGTGGCCCTGCAGGACGTGCTTGCGAGCATTGCCGGCGCTTTCTCGATCGGTTTCTCAAAGCTATACGCCGTGGGAGATAGAGTTCAGATCGGAGATACTCGAGGTGACGTGCTCGACATCGGACTCCTGCGAACCACCTTGCTAGAAACGGGGAACTGGGTCAGCAGGGACTTGTACAACGGCCGGATTGTTCGCATCCCGAACAGCACCGTCTTGAAGGGATCGGTTTTCAACTACTCGCAAGGATTCCATTTTATCTGGGACGAGATTAAGGTGTTGTTTACAACCACGAGCGATTGCCGGCTTGCCAGAGAGATGCTTTTGCGGGTAGCTAAGGAGGCGATCGGCGAGTATCTGGTCGACGCGCAGGCTTCCTGGAAAGCGATGAGTGACGACTATCGAAGCGCAAACCCTCCATTGGACCCTACCGTCGCACTTGTTGTAGATGCGGGAAGGTTGGAATTCACCGTCAGCTACGTGGTCGACTACACGAAACGAATCGCAATGCAAGATCAGTTGTTCACGAATATTGTAGAGGAAATCGCGAATAGCAACGGCCGGCTCCAGTGGGCATCATCGCCAGGTGCTCCCGTAAGTCACCCGGGAACTCCGGACGCGATCGAGGAGCACCCGCCATCTTCGACCCACGGAGCGGGCGATGTGGCAGATTCCCGTTAATACCTCTCCACTCGCGCTTGCCGCGCTAGTCTTGTGAGGTTCGAGCACCGGGCCTGATCATCCGCCCAGCCCCAATTTCAGGCGGCCTCGGTCTGATCCATGTGCACCAGTCCCCGTTTCAAAGCGACGTTGATCGCCTCTGTGCGTCCGGTAACTTTGAGCTTTTCGAGAATGTGCGTCACGTGCACCTTGACGGTCGATTCGCTGATATCGAGGGCCGAGCTGATTTCCTTGTTGCTCTTGCCGGTGGTCAGCGCGCGCATAACCTGCGTCTCCCGGAGGGTCAGTCCGCGGTCCTGAACCCGCTTTCCAAGCTGGGCCGCCACCTAGGGCGGAATCCATCTCTTTCCTTGAGCCACTGCCAGGATGCATTCGATGAGCTCAGAGAGAGATGTACTTTTCAACAGATATCCGAACGCGCCTGCCCTTAGCGCCCGGTAAATGTCTTCCTCGCCCACGCAGGTTGTGAACACCACCAGACGCGCCGCGGGGTTCACGGCACAGATCGATTTGACGGTCTCAATTCCGTCCATCAGCGGTAAGTTGAGCTCGAGGAGAGCGAGGTCAGGAGATTGGGCCACAAATTGATCCACGGCTTCGCGCCCGCTGGACGCCTCGGCGATGACTATCATGTCGGACCTGCAGTTAATCAGTGCCGCCAGTCCCACACGTACGATCGGATGTTCATCAGCGATCAGTACCCTGTATGGCTGGCAGGTAGATTCTGCGAGTCCGCAGCCATGATCCGTGATTCCATTTGAAATCGACACAATACTCCTCCCCGCCAGTGGCAAGGGTTCCCTAGCCGGCGGCGCCTGGGGCCGTCGCCGCAGGGTGAACGGAGTGGAAGTTCGGATTCACTGCATGTGCGCCTGTGCACATGCAAAGAACGAAGACGTTACTGCCTTTTGCTTTTCAATAACTCCACACCGGTTTGAACGGCGTTGAGAAGGGCGTCATCTTCGAAGGGCTTGCGCAGAAAAGCGATGGCTCCTGCTTGTGCGGATTTGTTTGCTACCTCTGGTTCGTCGCGCGCCGAAATGAATACCACCGGCAGCCGGTTGGGTTCTACCGCCAGCCGGCGACTCAATTCGAATCCGGTCATGCCCGGCAGACCAATGTCAAGGATGATGCAGCAGATGCCATTATGGTTGCCCTCATCAAGGTAGTCCTCAGCCGACTCAAAGCTCTTCACCCTGAGTCCAGCGGACTTGAGAAGCCTTTCAAGAGACCTGCGTATCAATCGATCATCGTCGACAATTGCGATCAGTCCAGTTTCGGTCTCAGTCATGACTCTACCTCCGACCCGCCAATCACTGCCAATTGGAGCTTTGCTCCGGTGCTGATCTCGCGGGGCTGTTGAGCGCCGGAAAGCAGCGGGCCCATTTGCTTCACTCGCCTCACACGACTGAAGGTACCCCCGGTACGGCGGCGCGTCTATGGGACCTTGGTCCCATAAGGCCGGGATCAATTGGAAGGAAGGCCGAGTTTCTCCGCCAGGTGAATCAGGTCGGCCAATGATGTCGCCTCCATCTTCCGCATCACCTGCCCGCGATGAACCTTGATGGTCTTTTCGCTGGCGCCCAACTCCGCGGCGATTTGCTTGTTCAACAAACCGCTGGTCACGCGAGGAAAGACTTCTCGTTCGCGCGGGGTCAACAACGCATAGCGTTCCTGCAACGCGCGCAATTCCGCGCGGTGTTGCCTGGTGATGCCGTCCTGGTCGATCGCGCGCTGGATTGCCTCCAGCAGTTCCTGCTCCCGGTAAGGCTTGGTGAGGAACTCGACGGCGCCTGCCTTCATGGCACGAACCGACATCGGGACGTCGCCATGACCGGTAACAAAGATAATGGGAAGAGTAAACTTCCGGGCCGCAAGCTCGGCCTGAAGATCGAGTCCGCTGAGCCCCGGAAGCCGAACATCGAGGACCAGGCAACCCGGCGCGTCAAGGCGTTTACTATTGAGAAATTCCAGCGCCGATCCGAATGTGCGGGCCTCGAGGCCCACTGAGCGCAGCAGTCGTTTAAGCGACAGACAGACCGAAGGCTCATCGTCCACCACATACACGATTGGAGGCGATTCTTTCATCACGGTGCTATGCCTCTGCCGGTAAAGAGAAGCGAAAGGTTGAGCCTTGAACGCCGGGATCCCGGCCGGCCCACAAGCGGCCTCGATGTGCCTCGATGATCGACCGGCAGATGGACAAGCCCATGCCCATTCCATTGGGTTTGGTGGTGAAAAATGTGTCGAAGATATGATCGATATTCCGGGGATCGAGCCCTATCCCGGAATCCTGAATGGTCACCTCCAGGCCCGATTCGCGCGCGTCGGAGCGGATGACGAGGGCCCGCGGGCGGTCCGAAACCGCACTCATCGCTTCAATTCCATCCATGATCAGATTCAACACCACCTGCTGCAACTGGACCCGGTCGCCCAGCACCGGTGGAAGGGCAGGCCGCAGTTCCATTTCCAGCGAGACGTGCTGCTTTTCCAAAACTCCGGGAATGATATCCAGCACCTCCTGAATCACCAGGTTGATATCCACCGAGCTCTTCTGCGGAGCGCCTTTTTTCACCAGAGCGCGGATGTGGGAAATGATTTCTCCCGCCCGGGTTCCCGCCTCCGCAATCTCGGTCAACGCCTGTTGCACGTCTTCAATATCCGGATCCGGGCTGGAGAGAATCCGGCGGCTGGCATTGGCGTTGGTGACGATTGCCGACAGCGGCTGGTTGACTTCGTGGGCGATGGAAGCCGTTAGCTCCCCCAGGGTGGACACTCTGACCACCCTGGCAAGTTCTGCCTGGGCGGCATGAACCGCGTCTTCCGCCCTCAGGCTTTCGGTCAAATCCCGCGTAATCTTGGCAAAACCAACCAGCTTTCCCTTGGGGTCGTGCAACGCGGTGAGTATCACGTTGGCTTGGAAGCGCGATCCGTCTTTACGGAGCCGCCATCCGTCTTCTTCGAACCTGCCCGTGGCTGCAGCTTCACGAAGGGCCATGGCTGGCTTGCCCTTGCGCAGATCTTCGTCGCCATAAAAACAGGAGTAATGCCGTCCGATAATCTCCTCGGCAAAATATCCCTTGATGCGCTCCGCTCCGCTGTTCCAGCTGGTGACGAACCCTTCCGCGTCCAGCATGAAAATCGCGTAGTCGGCGATGCCTTCGACCAACAGACGAAATCGCTCTTCGCTTCGCCGCAGTTCTTCGGCCGCCTGCCTGCGCTCGGTAACATCCAGGCACAGGCCGATCATCCGGGATAGCGAGCCTTGGTTGTCGCAATGCATCCGTCCATGAGCCAGCACCCAGCGCATGGAGCCATCCGGCGGCTGGATGCGGTACTCGGCATCGTATTCTCCGCCCGGCCGGAGCGCCTCGCGAATGGCGACTTTCACCGCCGCTCGATCTTCGGGATGAATCAGCGCCAGAAAAGACGACTCGTCGAGCTTCTGCTCGCCCGGCTGCAAGCCGAAGATGCGAAACGTCTGATCGGACCACTCCAGCCGGTCGGAGCGGGTGTCCCAGTCCCACACCCCCATCCCGGAGGCCTCCTGCGCCAGGCGCAATCGTTCTTCGCTATCTCTAAGTTCTTGCTCGATGCGGCTGCGCTGTTCGATCTCAAAGACTAGATTCTGGTTGGCCTTCATCAGCTCCGCGGTGCGCTCCTCGACCCGCAATTCCAACTCCGATTTGGTCAGCTGCAGCTCCTCTTCCACTCGGACGCGTTCCGCGATTTCGATCCGCAGCGCCGTGGGACTCGGCAGCGCGACCGCGTGCGGAACCAGTTTCACTAGCAATGCCGCGGTGGTTAGGGAAGCAATCGCCGTGACGGCCTTGATCCCCCCTGCCACCCAGTAATCGCCATGCCAAAGGTCCCATACTTCCATGGCGTGGGTGGCACCACATGCAAAAATGAAAACGCTAAAACACCAAAACATCCAGTTGAATGGCAGATCGGTCCGCTTGCGGACAAAATAAGCGAGCGTGAATGGAATCGACATGTACGAAAGCGTGATCAGCGAATCGGAGATGACATGCAGCCACACCAGCCCCGGAACCCACATATAGCAATATCCATGAGGCATGAAGGGGCCGGACGAGAACCAGGCATCTAGAGATTGCATGGTGCACCTCGCAGCTTCTCGCGCAATCGACCGGCAAAGAGATGGGGAAACAGCCGATGCAAAAGAAAGACCTACCCCTGCACCAAGGGCCGAAGAAAATCTTGTGCGCGACGGGCCGGCTGGGTTGGGTCACCGCGAGAATGTGACTCAGGGAAGAAGAAGGGCCGAGGGAGCCATAACCGCTTTCACAGGGATTATCGTACGGATTCGCACTAATGTAAATAATTTTCATCCGCAATTAGACAATGACAGATGGCCGGGATATCTCGCCGATGATGTAAACACCCGTTTACAAATCCCGTCAAATAACGCGCGGATGGAGTAGCCACAATCTCCTCTGGTGCCCGGTTTCGCTACCCGCGGGTCCCGGATCGGGAAGGGAGCTCTCGAACCCACTGGCATGAAACCCAGCGGGGAAAAGCTGCATGTGGCTTGGGCTCCATATCGGCGAGAAGCCGTTCATTATTGCCGTTGGCTCGTTACGCACCTGGCGATGGTCCAAAAACACGCAGCGCTCACTGCACGTACCGGCGCAGCTCGTTCCTCGCTCGTATTAGCCTTGACTTGACCGCAGTCTCTGAAATGCGGAGGATTCGTGCAATCTCCTTTAGCGGCAGGTCGCTAATCTGGCGCAGCTCGACAACCTCTCGATATCTCGGCGGCATCCGCTGAATTGCTTTTCTTAGTCTGTCTTCAGTCTGGCGCTTGGCGTAGTGCTGCTCCGGGTCGTCTCTACGATCTGGGAGTTCGAATGTCTCGCTCAGACCTTCGCCAGAGATCGAACTATCGATCGTAATCGTGCGGGACCTCCGCTTTTTTCGCAACAGCATAAGCGCCGAATTGATCGCGATCCTGGTTAGCCAGGTCGAGAAGCTCGCTCTGCACCCGAAGTCATTGAGGTGAGTGAATGCTTTCATCAAGGACTCCTGAACCACGTCTTCTGCATCTTGCCAATTGTCCGTGATTCGGTAGGCCCTCTGCAGCAGCTTCTGAGAATGGCGCTTGCTAAGTTCAGCAAACGCGCAGGAATCTCCAGACCGTGAGGCTGAAACTAGCAACTCGTCGGCCATCTCAGCCGCGTTCAGGGGCGAGGCGTAGGTATCGCTTTCAAGCTGAAGCAGATTCACAATGGCCACTCCCCTCTTTAAAGGATGTGTCGCAAACCGATGATTCCTGACGCCAGGAGGCACGGACGAGTCTGATCCGGCGAGTCGCCTCGGGTTGCCTTCTATACGCATCGTCGATGCATGCTTCCAAGCCGGATCGCCGGCAAAGAAGCTGAAGAGTCGATCGAACTCCTGAGAACATTCACTCCATGTTCTGCCCAAGCGCTGGTGGATCGAACGTCGTTTGAAGTGCGCCAACGGGAAAGGCACGCGATTCGCTGGGATCAAAGAATGAAGTCGCAATCGACGCAGAAACTTCAACACGCGCGGATGGAGCAGTCACAGCGGCAGGAACAACGTCAGCACACAACCATTCCGTCCGCAGGCATCATCGCTCCGTACCGAAATCCGCCCCGCGTACCTGCTTGCAATACCGGCGCAAACCCATAGCCCCAGCCCGGTTCCGGTTCCGGTTCTTTCCTTGGTCGTGTAAAAAGGTTCGAAAGCACGGCAGCGTGTCGCAGGGCTCATCCCGCGGCCATTATCCGCGACCGTAATCCGCATGCCTGGGCGGCCGGTCATCCAATCGGTGACTCTGCGGACTCTCAACTGCAGCCTGCCGTCAAAGGGCAAGGCATCCAGCGCATTCCCGATCAGGTTCACCATCACTTGCCGCAACTCTCCCGGATGACAGCGGAGTCTCAAGGTCGCGTCATAATCGCGCAACACTTCGATGCCTGCCACTTTGATGCGGTTATCGTGCAAGGCCAGCGCTTCATCGAGAATGGCAGAAATCGAAGCCCAGACGGCTTCTCCCTCGTTTCGGCAGAATCCCAGGGCCTGCGTCGAAATGTGGGCCACGCGCGATAATTCGCGGTGTGCGGTTGCCAGGTACCGCCTTCCTTCCTGGGAAAGGTCTTCGTTCTGCAGAAGAAAAAGAAGATTCGTGACAGCCGCCAGCGGATTGTTGATATCATGCGCAACGCTGGAAGCGAAGCGCCCTACGGCCGCCAACTTCTCCGAAATTCGCACCGCCTCTTCAGCGCGCTTCTGGCGAGCGATATTTCGCGCAATCTCCGAGACCCCGGCGATCTCCCCGGCAGCGTTCCGTATAGGAGAGACGGTCACGGATACAGGAATCTCTAAGCCGTCTTTGCACCTTCGCCTGCTCTCATAGTGGTCCAGGCGTCTTCCGTTGCGCACCTGGTCGAGGACCGCACCCATGGCGCCTTCTTCACCGGCGCAGGCGAGCCGGAAGATCGGTTGCCCAATCATTTCCCGCTCGGTATATCCGAAGATGCGTTCCGCGGCTCGGTTCCAACTGGCGACCGTAGCCTCACCCGCCAGGCTGATGATGGCATCATTGGAGCCCTCGACGAGCGCAGCCATGCGTTGCATCTGGCCATACTTAACGGCGGGAACGAGAAGTTCCCCGGCAGAGTCGATACGGTTCTCACGCGGCGCACCGAAATCGCTCGACACTGCACGCCCCCCGGACCTCTCAGTTTGGTTATCAGCCATGCCCATGTACCCATCGGCATCAACGCCTATGCCGGTCGGTTACACGCTGTCACCTTTTCAACCGATGGACTTCCACGCGCGGTCCAGCCGGACGTACCCATGGATGGCCATACGGATGAACGTATCCAACTCGGTTGCCCCACAATCGAGTCCATGGCCGGTGATCGATGAGGATGGCGTGGGAAGGCCATGCGAACCCCGAACCTAGCCACCATCCCCATCCACTGAATACGGCACCAATGGTGATTCCTGGGCCGAAGTGGATTGCGCCCGCAATCGCGAAGCCAGGCCGCGGTGGCGCGAAGACCACGAGAGGGTCGTAAAAGGGAACGTAAACCACATTTGGATCGACGGGAAGGATCTGAATATACCCTCCGGTCGCGATGACATTGATGTAGCTATTCGGAGCCAGATAACCGTAGCTCCTGGCACGCTGGCGCATCCGCTGCACGGTATCCATAACCTCCGCATCCTGCGTCAGGACCGCATTACCGAGTTGCTCCGTCCAGGCCGGGTCCCGTGCCATCATGTCCAGAACCGAGGGGAAAGGCAGCAATGCCAGTACACTCGGATCCCACTGCAGGTGATCTTCCTGAGTGGCCTGGGCCAGCGCATCGCCCTTGAGATAACTGTGCTCGTCGGCCCAGGATGCGGCCTGTGGAATCTCATCCCAATAGGTAGACGCGGTGAGCACCTGCGCCAGCAGCGGGTCTGGATAGAGCGCGATCCGCGCTACCAGTTGGTCCAATTGGGCTGGAGCCAGGGGCGCCGGCTGGGCTGGTGCGCTTCCTGGAAAGCACAGGGCCATTAGCGGCACAAAGGCGATGAACAACAAATGACGAAAACCGGCGAGTTTCATTGTGCCTCCTTCATTGTGTCTCCATGGATGGTTCGCCCGGATTACCGAGGCCAATCATGCATTTGCGCGTTCGACCGTGATAAGCCCGGCGGTGATCAGGCCAATCTCATTCCCCTGCCTCTTCTTCTTGCGGTTCTTCCTTGCTGCCGATAATCCAAAACATGACCCCGCGGGCGAGAGATGCTCCGGCCAGCGCCGCGATGATGCTTGGGGAGGGCTGGGAGAGGATGATGAATCTGCGAACCAACGCAAACAATGCAATCAGCACGACCACACGTAACTGGACGATGGCACAACGCAGCTCCTTGAATTCCGCAGCGAGAGTCAGAATGTTCTTTGTCATCGACCGCCCTCACCACCGCTCAAATCCATGCCGATGCGACGATGAATGCATCGCGCGGACCAGAAGCGCCCGGATGTTTAGAACCTCGCGCCGCGACATCTCACTTGCCGGTTTCCTGACCGGTCAGATTGCTTCGTATTCTGTTGATCTCTGTCATGCTCTTCTCGTAATCATCCAAAGCCGAGATGATATCGGAGAGTTGCCGTGCGGTCTCCGCATTCTTCTCGAGATATTGCTTATACGCGTCGGAAACAGGTCGACCCTTGTTCTGATTCAGATAGTTCATCGCGGCCGTAGTATTAGCCTGTAACTCTGTCACCAAGGGTAGGATTCGTTCGACGGCCTGCTCCTGTAATTCAGAACCGGATCTCTGGACTTTGGTCAACTTATCCACGATGAGCGCCATATTATCCACATGTCCCTTGATCTTGGCGAGCTTCAATGCGTGGGTAAGCCAATTCTGATCGCTTATGATGAGGGCCTGCATATCATCGGCGTCGACGGCCAATTCATTGGCCTCGTCGCCGGCTTGTTCGAGAAGCGTGGTTAGCTGCTGACTATCGTTTCTGGCGACGCCGGCAAACAGAGGCGAGTGGAACGTGAACAGGACCACCGGCGCCCATATGACCAGGTTCCGAATTTGCCCACACACAGCTCTCATGCTCCATCTTCTTTCTTGGTCGGTTTTTGACGTCAGATCGCCTGGAGACGGACGGGCACGGTAATCCTGGCAATGCCGCTAAACAGCATGCTCACGCCCACCAGCGTGCCCACCGCCCACAAGGAGCTCGATGGCCAGCGAAAGAGAATGAGGCCGGCAACCAACAACGACACCACCCCATCCACCAGGAACCATGCTGATCCGGGAAGCCTTCGTAGGAGAGAGAAAACCACTAACTCGAACACCCCCTCCACAGCAATGTAGAAGGCCAGCACGAGCGTCAGCGCAACCACTCCGGCAACCGGCAGCGCCAGCATGTAGAAGGCTGCGGCCAGGTACACAATCCCGATGAGAATCTGCCATAGGATCGCTCCGGCTCTGCGCTGCGACCATGCATAGACCAGGTGCGCAACCCCAGCGAACAGAACCAGGCATCCGAAGTAGACACTGGCGGCCACGCCGGCAAAGAGCGGCACCGCGATAGCCAAGAGTCCCGCAATAATCAGCAGGGTGCCGAGAGCGATAGACCAACCACTTTCGGAGCGAGCATACGTTACGACCGTATTCAAGGCTTCCTCCTTGTGTCGCGTCGATGGCGATACGCACGTGTTTCGGGGCCGGCGGCCGGCTCGTGTCGGCCGGCCGGGCTCATTCAATGACGATCAGGCGCCTGGCGGGAACTTCTCAAACATCTTATCCACTGCTTTGTTGAGCTTCTTGGTGTCCTTTTCCGGCTTCTCAGAGAGTTGATCCTGGGCTTCGCCGCGCCACACCAGATGCTCTGAATTGGTGTCGTAGAGATCCACGACCAAGGTGCCAACCGGGATTTTGTCGATGGTCGTAGTTGCCATGCCCGTACTCCAGCCATGCCAACCCCAGCGTGGCCCTAGCCCGTCGTAAAAGGTGTTGTATTCGGTCTTGTTCCTTTTGACGGCCACTGCGGTCACGGTCAGGTCGCCCCCAGCTTCTACCTCTCGCAATCCTTTCGCTTGAAGCGCCTGGTCCACGGCCTCACGAACCCGTGTTTCGAAAAGAGGATCCGCGACGTGGAGATGTCCCCACGAGTAGGTGTGATACTGGCTGAAGTTAGCGGAGTGGTCAAAGTCCGTCACCACCTCATCCGCCATTGCCGGAATCGAGAAGAGGAGGATGGCAAGAGCCACCGTCCACAAGGTCCTTCGATAAAGTTTCATTCTGAACGCTCCTTTGCCGCGCTTGTGTTGATCCTGATTCCATTTCCGTGATGCCGGACGGCCGGTGGACGATAGGACAGTTTCTCCCCAGCCGTCCGGCGATATCTCGTCGAGCGACGGTCAGACGGCACGACCAGTTACTTCGTGCTACCGGCTAAACTGCCGGGTACTTCTATCTTGTCCTGGAGCCGTTCCAGCTTGATCCTCTCGCGGCCATACTGGTTAACCGCTGAAATCATATCTGCAAGTTCATGCGAAGTATCCGCATTTTGTTGAAGATATTCAACGTAGTCTGGCGTCGTGGGGCGCTCTCGATTCTGATTCAAATGCTCGATGGCCGCTGTGGTATTGGCCGCGATTTCCTCGAGCATGGGAACCATGCGATCGATGGCCTGCTGCTGCCACGGAGACGCCTCCTCGCGTTCTTCCTGCAGCTTGGCCACGATTCTTCCCATGTTGTTCACGCGATCCTTGATCCGGCCCAGCATCTCGGCATGCGTCTCCCAACTCACGTCACTGTGGAGCAGCGAAGTCATTTCATCCGCATCGCGGGCCAACTCCGCCGCCTCAGCGTTTGCGGCATCCAGTTGGGCTGCGACCTCGGTGTTAGGCGGGTTCCGCGCCACCGACCAGAGGCTGGGTGGCAGCAGTGTCGTTGAACCGAAGACGGCGACTACCAGTAGACGATGGACTATTCCTGATGAAACTGACATGTCAATCTCCTTTTTCCAGGTTTCCAATCCGCGCGTTTGCGTAGTTGGTAGTTAGCGCCGCTCCTGCGTCGATTGCCGGTCGAACAGCGGCGAAAGTTCGTCTTTCAGCTTGGCGAACAGCGAGGTGGTATCGTCATTGCCTTTCAATTCCTTGTCAAGTTGCGCGATGCTCGTATTCAGCGCCGAGTATTCCGTTGCATCGGCGGCATAGCCTAGTTCCTGGCAGCGATGAAGTTGATCCTTTGCCGTCGCCAGCAGCGTCTGCGCTACGTTCTTGTCTTTCTGCCGCTGTTCTTCTGCGGCTGCAATGGCGGCGCGCGCAAGCACAAGAGGGATCGGCGTAACTTTGTCAACTGCGACCAGAGTGTTAAGCGCCGTTCCCAGCACCTTGCTTGCATCATCATTCTTTCCTTGGTCGAGTAATCGCGCTGCCTCCTGCAAGGCCAGGGGATAAGTGGCCAGCGGGAGATTATAAGTGCGAGTGCGGATTTCGCTCTCCAGCGAATACAGTAGGAGACGGGCAGTCGGGTAATTCTTATTTTTGACCGCTTCGGAAACGCTGTGGTCCAACGCCTGGACAGCTTTCTCATCGAGCGGCGCGGCATCAATCACGTCAACCTCCGACGCCACCGGAATCAGCGCCGCCTTGGCATTACGAGCAATAAGAATATCGATCTTTCCAGTAGCCGCTTCGATCGCGGCAAGCGCATCGTTCTTCTTGTTCCGTGAAATTGCCTCGATCGCATTCTGAGTTTGATCGATCGCCGCGATGGCATCCTGATCGAGTGCTTGATTCGCTTGTTCCTGGGCGCTTTGCCGTTCCTTTTCGACTTCAGGGCGGGTCTGCTTCTCCGCATTCTGCCGCTGCTGGTCGAAATCTGCTTGTGACTGGGGCTGCGTCTCGTCCAACCGCTTTGCCTGCGGGACGCTGGCCGTATTCTCTCCGGACTTGCAGCCTGCAGCCAACACCAACGAGGCCACCATGAACATGGTTATCGCCCGTGCGTAAAGGTAGAACGCTTGTTTCATAACTCCCTCGCTCTCTTCTCGATTCACTCAGTGCATCACTAATGTCCGTCTAGCAAAACAGTCGCCGGTGGCCGATGACTGAGCAACTGGTCTGGATGTTAGCCGGATTGGCTCACGCAGACAATTGGTCGCTAGGATGAGCCTCGATTGAATATGAGTACCTACTTACATTTCTATCCAGAAGCGCACGTAAAAGTAAGACCTTCGTAGTAGAGAGACCGGAGTCGTCTGACCTAAGTCGAAGGTAGTAGAAGAGTCTAACCAGCGGGCCGTAGTTATCCCTAGGCCGCCCTCCCGATCGCATTTCTATCCTCCCGAGTAATTGCATTTGCGCAGCACGCCGGGTAGCATCTCGCAATTAAAGTGAGGATCACATTTGATGACGACGGCTGTTCCCACCCAGTTCACCCTTCTCATAACCAGCCGGGATCACGTTCGCGGTCCGGCGTCCGCTGTGGTGACCCTGCTTGAATATGGCGACTACAAATGTCCTCGCTGCAACGAAGCGCGTTTCGTGGTCAGGCGCCTCGAGGCGGTCCTCGGCGACCAGATGCGCTTCGTCTTTCGCAATTACCCATCGTCCAGCTTGGAATCCAATGCGAAGCATGCCGCGGAGGCGGCGGAGACATCCGGCGCGCAGAACAAATTCTGGGAGATGCACGACCTTCTCTTTAATCGACAGCTCGCTCTGTCGGACAAGCACCTAAGGGTTTACGCCACCCTGTGCGGTCTAGACATGGAGCGATTTAATCGCGAGATGGCGTTGCACACGTTTGAGTGTCGGGTGAGGGAAGACATCCTCAGCGCACATCAAAATGGGGTCAGCGACACGCCAACGTTTTTTATTAACGATCGCCGTCACGCTGGGCCGTATGACTACGAGACGCTTATATCCGCGATGAAAGAGTTCCTTTGAAAACGCACTTCTCTGGAATCGTCACACTTTGAGTGGAACCTCCAGTGGCGGCTCGGCCTTCTTCGTCGCTCTTCACACTTTGTCGATAGGCGATTCTCCAACCATGGAAGCGAACAGCAAAAGAAGGGAGATCATCATGCCGACCGAAACCGAACCGACAACCGCATCACTACAAAAGACCGACGACGGCGATAAGTCTTCGCAGCGCACCGGGTTGACGCAGCAAACTCGCCCGAGTGCGATCGCGAGAAATCTTCGGCCGAGTGTGCTGGGGCTTCCGCTCTCTCCATTCGAGATGTTTCGTATGACTCCATTTTCTCTTTTCCGCCGAATGGCAGACGAGTTTGTTCGCGCGCTTCAGCCGCTGGCGTCGGAAGGAGAGATAGACCAAGCCATTGCCTGGACCCCGACCGTCGAGATATCCGAGCGCGATGGCAAGTTCAACATCCTTGCCGAACTTCCTGGATTGTCGCCGAACGAAGTTCGCGTCGAGGCGGAAGATGATGCGCTCGTAATCCAGGGGGAGCGCAAGATGGAACGCGAGTCCACCGAGGGAGGAGTGCACCGGAGTGAGCGGCAATTCGGATTCTTTTACCGCCGCATCCCCTTGCCGGAGGGCGCCGATCCGGATCAAGCGAAGGCCCATTTTCACGACGGAGTACTGGAGATCTCGATTCCCGCCCCGAAACCGCAGTCGAATCGCCGTCAGATTCAGATTGAGTCCGACAGCAAATCGTCTTCGACAGAAACGAAGCCGGCAGCGAACGACACAAAAGCGGCGTAAACGAAAGGTGACTGGAATTCAGCCGGGAGATCCATCCCGGCTCGCCCTGCCAGGCCATAGACCGGGATCTAATGTCGCAACGAGCAAGGACGTCTGGCCTGTTGTTCTGACTAGTCGCCCGAGTTCTTCCCTACCCTGATGCTCCGTGTCGATACGGGCATCACACCACGTTTGTTTGAAAACAGCCGCGTGCTCCCTGGAGCCTGCCGGCATAAGAAGGAGAGAGTTCAGATGCCAATCGCAACCATGACTCGCACAGATCGAGAGATTCAGACCGATGTGCTCTCCGAACTAGGGTGGGACCACAGCATCCAGGCCAACGAAATTGGCGTGGCAGTCAAAGACGGCGTTGTCACCCTCACCGGGACGGTGGATACCTACCTGAAAAAGTGGAAGGCCGAAGAGGCAGCCCATCGGGTATACGGAGTGGTCGCCGTAGCCAACGACATCAATGTACGCACCATCGGAGAGCGCACCGACGCCGACATTGCGTCCGCCGCGGTCCACGCGCTGAAGTGGAATTCAAGCGTACCGGCCGACAAGATTCAGGTAACCGTCGACAAGGGCTGGGTGACACTCAAAGGTGACGTGGAGTGGCAATACCAGAAGTTGGAGGCGGAGCGCGCCGTGCGAGGCCTTTGGGGCGTAAAAGGCGTGAGCAACTTGATCATTGTGAAACCGGCCGCTTCACCAAGCGACTTGAAGAAGAAGATCGAGGACGCGCTGATCCGCACCGCGCAGGTGGATGCCAGCAACATTAAGGTTGAGGTACTGGGAAGCAGAGCCATTCTCAAAGGCCGGGTGCGCTCCTGGGCGGAAAGGAAGGAGGCGGAAAGGCAAGCGTGGCTGGCTCCGGGAATCACCTCAGTCGACAACCAGATCACGCTGCTCTAGACACTTCTGGCCATTGAACGATGGCTGGTCTGGGTGGAGCACCACAGCATGGAACAATGGGTAACGACCAGCGATGAATTGTTCGCCGGTGGTCGCTACCCATCTCTCACCGGGGGCGCAGCGTACCGCTGGCCCATCCAATCATCTTCCATTTCAGCAGTCTCGCACATTCCTTATGCGGACAAATCTCTGGCAGCAACGCATCAGCTGGTCACTGAACGTTCCATGCATTGGATGACGTACTCTGATTGGGCTCCATCGCATTTCCGGGTAGATCTATCACGGCACCGATGCGACCTCATCAACACCCCGTGCGTGCGACCTTCCGCGACGGAACTGTCACGCTGATAGGCGCAGTTGCAATGCCAAAAGGGGAAGAAGCCATGGTATCGATGCTGCGCGACATCTATGGAGTCGTCTCTGTCGAGGATGAGTTCGTGGTTAGAAATCCTCAACGTGTACTCAGTGAGGCGGCGCTTATGCAGCCCGCGAGATCCGAAGCTGAGCACGGTTGAGAGGCACATGGAAGCGTAGCCGACTACTCGTCCATGTGAATCCGTTCCTCGATGAGTGACTTGGCGGCGATTTGGCATAAAACGAGAACTCTCCCGGCGACGTCCGCATTTAGCAGGAAATTCCGTGACTCCACGGGCATACCTCCACGACTCCTAAGTAGACAGAAGCTGTTATTGCTTTGAGGCACGGGATCGGCCGGATCGCTTAGTGATTGCGCTCTTCGGCAATCGCGGAACAGCCTGAACGCCCGCCCAAAGCGTTGCGATCGTCTGCTCGATCACGAGAGTCTGGTCAGGCAAGTCAGGCACAACCCCTTGGATAACAAAGAGCGTGGCGAGGCCAAAGATCGTAAACCACCAGGTGTGGGCTACCACGATGTCATCCCTATTGGGCAATCCTTCATCCTTGGCAACCTCGAAAAAGAGCTGCACGAAACGTTCGAACAACGGCGCGCCAAGGTCGTTGATGTATTGTCCAGCGCGGACGCCGTTTCGGTTCTCAGGCCCGAAGAAGACGTTGCGGAACTGCTGTGGATGGGCAACGCAGAATTGAATCAAGCCGCGTGAAGTCGCAAAAAGGCGCTCTTTCGGTGCAAGATATTTAGCGGCAATCGCGTCGAAGTTCTGAACCATCAGCCCGATCGTCTCGCGGCTCAACTCGGCAAGAATGTGTGATTTGTCCGGAAAATGCTGGTAGATCACGGCGTGCGTATAACCGATCTCTTTAGCGATCTCGCGAAGCGTCACGGCTTCGTAACCGCGATCGGCGAACATTTTACCTGCAGCCGCAAGGATTTCGCCCCGCAACCTCTCCTTGCGCTCTACCCGGCGACTTGGTGATGTGGATGTCATTTTAATAGCTTAGTCCCATTTTGACGATTTTTGCGACCGATTGTTAATTTATAACCATTGGTTATAAAACCACTGATTATTTTGCAACCAATGGTTACACTGGTCCTCTAATAGTCAGATCGCTCATTTGGATGGGCGGCCAAATACGAGGCAAAAGGAGGAAGCGATGAAAGTTCTAGTGATTGGAGCAGCGGGCAAGAGCGGAGAAGCGCTGGTAAATGAGGCGCTGGCGGCCGGACATAAGGTGACGGCTTTCGTGCGCGGTGCCGCGCAGTACAAGAAGGCGAACGTCAGAGTTGTTGCGGGCGACGTGCTGGACGCGGACGCGGTCGACGCTGCGGTAGCCGGACAGGATGCGGTGATCGACGCGCTGGGCGGCAAGACGCCGTGGAAAGTGACGACGATGGAAACGAGCGCGGCACACAATATTGTGGACGCGATGCGGCGCAATGGCGTGCGGCGATTGCTGAAGATTTCGGTGGTGGGTGCGGGCGAGAGCGTCAAGAACGCCGGCTTTTTCAACGAGCACCTGCTCATGAAGACGTTTCTGCGGGGTCTGCTGGTAGACAAGGCGGGCATGGAGGCCGAGATCGAAGGCAGCAACCTGGACTGGACGCTGGTGCGGCCGCCGATGTTGACCGACGTCGAGAAGACCGGCGTTGCCAGGGTGCTGAGCACGGAGGGCGGCGAGAAGGCGCACAAGATCGGGCGGGCCGATCTGGCAGCCTTCATGGTGCAGCAACTGGAAAGCAGCCGGTATGTGCGTCAGGCCGTGACGGTGACGACCACATAGCAAGGCCTCCGCGAAGATCAACCACCTCTCCTCATCGAGGCGATCCGATCGGCTGTGTAAAGGCCTGTAACGATTCATGCGACAGATCACTGTGGAAACCCACGGGACTAGCGGAGTGCTAGCTGCGCAACTCACAAGCTCTGGCGTTCGCATCGGAGCATCACTTTCGTTCTAACAAGGAGAAAACGAGCATGTATTTAGTCATGGGCATTACTGGAAAAGTTGGCGGCGCCACCGCGCGGCATCTGCTGAAGCAAGGCAAACAGGTGCGAGCACTTGTGCGCAATCGCGAGAAAGCGGCGAAGTGGGCAGACCAGGGCGTGGAGTTGGTGGATGGAGACTGGAACGATGCGACAGCCATAGCGGCGGCGCTCAAAGGTGTTGAGGGCGCGTTTGTTATGTTGCCGGCTGTATGGGCTCCCTCGCCTGATTTCAGAGAAGCAAGGGGCGTGATTGCGAACTATGTCGAGGCGCTGACCAGGGTAGTGCCCCCGCGCGTGGTAGCGCTCTCGTCGACGGGCGCGAATAGAACCAGCGGGGTGGGGATGATCACGGCCTTATCGCTCCTGGAGCAAGGTCTTCGCAGCCTGCCGTCTCCGGTCGCATTTGTGCGCGCAGGCGGCTTTTTCGAAAACTTTCTTTTCGGCTTACAGGCCGCCCAGGGCGGAACACTACCGGTCTTCTACAATCCGACAAACCGGAAATCGATGATGGTCGCGTCAGACGACATCGGCGCTGAGGTGGCAACGCTTCTGACCGGGCCGGCGTGGTCCGGGCATCGCGTCATCGAGCTCGGTTCGATGGTAAGCGCGGATGAAGTGGCCGCACAGTTGGGTGAAGTCCTGAAACTCGACGTAAAAGCCTTTGCAATCCCGCGTGCAGGGTGGGCTGAAGCGTTCGAGCAGTTCGGCATCCCCAAGGGCCACACTGGACCTGCCGAAGAAATGTATGAGGGCATTAACGCGGGATGGATGGGCCTCGGAATCGCGGGTACGGAGCACGTAGAGGGTACGACGTCCGCACGCGATGTGTTTGCGGCTGCACAGAACGCCGTCAAGGCGTAAGTCCGGGGCAAGCTGAATCAGCCCGGTTCCCCGGGAACTGCAGCGCGATGATTCCAGTCGCGTACAAGAGCCAACTTATTACAGAACGATTTAACCCATTTGAACCGCAAGAGGAGGATCTTTTCAATATGAAAGCTGAACTCACAATCGATAAACCCGCGCGGGCGGGTCGAGCAACTCAAATAGCCGCAATGGTAACAACCGGCATTGTCGCCTGCATGTGGATGTACTTCGGACTGCTATATCTAATTCACGATCCCGAGGAATGGAGGATCGCCAATCAGCAGCTCGGATACCCGCTCTATATCATCCCTCTGATTGGCGTGACCCACATCCTTGGTAGCGTGGGCCTTCTCATTCCCAAAGTGCCTCGATTGACTGAGTGGGTTTATGCCGGTCTCTCCATCAATCTCTTACTCGCGTTCTATTCACAAACTGAATGGCGGTGGCAGTACCTGGGATAAATTTGATCCGATTCTCGTCATGGCGTTCGTCTTTGCTTCGTATGTATTAAGACGCTGCATGCGCGCAAACAAGTGGTCGATATGAAGAACGCGCTCGGCGGGCAGTTTTACTTTTTCCAGGCACGTCGCGGAGGCCCAACGAGGGTCCGGCCCGCCACTTATCTGAAGCTCATTGAGTCATTCACGTCGATCAGTGTTTCAGCACTTGAACGTAAAACCGGCTAACCGGACAGAACCCGAAAATGGGGTAATGTCCGGATGGCCGACAATACGATAGGAACCACAGTTTGATAATGGAGAATCGGGCTGGGAGTCCACCCGCCATGAAGCTTTCCATTCTTCTGCTCATCCTAACTTTTTCAGTTTGCGGTGCGTCCCAGGCGGCACCAAATGGGGCCCAATGCTTTTCAGTTATTGTCAAACCCGGAGGGTGGCCAATTCCGGCGCACGGACCTTGGCTTGCGATGAAGCTTATGCCATTCGGCAAAGATCGCGAAGATGTAGAGGCGGTCAGCTATAAGACGGTCCACTGTTTTGGGCTTCCGTTCTACTACAAGAGCGAAGCGGGCGACCTCGCTCTTCAATTTTTTTGCTTCCACACAAGGGCGCTCTATGCGCTCGAATTGAATGGGGCCCGTTTTGGGCATGGCGCAATTGTCGAAGGCCAGGGCATTGGCCTCGCGTCGAGCGTGTATTGGCTCGACGTGGATGAAGACGGAGTTTTTGGGCGAATAGTGTGTGGCTCTAATGAAAAACTGGAAATCCCGCAGTCGGTCCTGAATAAAAAGAAATCGGATGCGTTGGTCGCGCACCGTTGAGCCCGAAGTAAATTAGGGTCGCCGCCTATGCGACTTGCACGCATTTTGGCTCCCGTCTACCCACGTTAGTCCTGGATTACCTCCAACTCGGAATGTAGTAGCACCGAAAACGACTCACTTCCGGATAGGCGACCATCCACGAACTATGATGAAAAACTGATCCATACAGCAGAATGAGGCTTTCATGATCAGCCTTGAAGACTCCCGTGGGTTGAATATGAGCGGTGGATTTAAATCTCCGCTTGAAAACAATCCGTCCCCGGCCCTGAATGAGCAGGAGACGGATTCGACGTGCGAGAAATGTTTGAGTTAGTTTGTTGGCTGCAGCAGCCCCACCCCGTACCAGTAGCTGTAAGTGCCGGTATTCGCATTCCAGGGCAGATTGACGCTGAACTTCGAAAATACCACCGAGTTGCCCACGAAGGTGACATACACATCATGCTCGTAGGTGCCCGTCACCGCCCGGAAGGTAAACAATCCGTTGCACGGATCGGTCAATTGACCCGCGCTACCGTAAAGCCAACTGGCCTTGGCGACTGGAGTCAGCGCGGCATTGATGAACGTGTTGCCCGTCGAGTCGGTGACCGTAATGTTACCTGCGGCAGTAATCACAATCGTTGCCTGGCCCGTCGAAGGAGCGCCTGTCTCGACGCTCCCAGAGTTGTTTGCGTTAGCCTTCTCGTAGAAGATGCCGCTGTACGTGCCGGCTACCGACGGATCGAAGGCCGAGGTCGCCGCCTTTTTCAGGCCGATGATCGAGCCGTTGGCTGAATCCACGATGAAGAACCCGCTCGCGGTGCCGAAGATGGTGTCCGTGCCGCCGCCGCCATCCGGCCCGGTAATATAGGTCCCCGAAGCCGCCTCCGTCATCCCGCTGAAGTCCAGCGTACTCGAGTTGAAGGCGCTGCCGGTATCCGCAATATTGAGATTTCCGTATGGCCAGTACGACGAGGTCGTGCCCGTGGTCGCGCCAATCGTCACAGAGCCAATATCAATCCCGCCAAATGCGGTGCGGAATTGAATATAGTTGTAGCTGTTGTTGGCAAAGGTGCTCAGCGAGATCGGGCCGCTTTCGACCGCCGTAATGAGCGCAGCAGTATTCTGGCCGGGCCCCGATTTGGCTGACTGAATCATCATCGCGTAACCCGGAAGCGCGTAAGCTGAGATCAGATTCCCGGTCGGATCGTTGATCGCGTAGCTACCATCGGTGTTGACCGTGTAGGGAACCGTTCCGTTCTGACCGTTGGAGAGATTCGAGTAGGTGATCGTCTGCGCGGTGGTATTGTCCGTGATGGTCAGGAAATCACCCACCGAAGCCGTTCCGTTATAGGCGTGTACGGCGCTTGATGTATTTGGCTGAGTATTCGGCTGAACTCCGCATCCCGAGAATCCAACCAGAATTAGTAGGGCACATACGTCGCGTAGGCGCATAGCAGACTCCTCAGGGTCACAAAGATCGTTCCCACCCCTCTGCCATCGGCTCTCCCCCAGGCAGCTTTATGCACGCATTAGAGAATCCACAGTCTTTCGTAATGTATTGCAGCCGAAATCTCCTTCTCACGACCTTGCAAACAACGCTGCTTGATTCGGTGGGCAATAGGGTGTCAGAGGATTCGTCGCTCACAGAAGTAACATCGGCGGCTCGGGATACAATCCGGACGAGTCTCGGTTACGGGCGGAATTACTCTGCGGAGCTGACTTTATCGGTATGACGGGATTCCGGGTGAACCACCGACAACCCGGACATAACTCAGTTTTGCCGGGAAAGCTTCATCCGCGAGGTTCAACTCGTAGTATTCCATTTCCTGCAAAGGCGCTGTTGGGTCGTTAGGTCTTGAAAGCACTTCCTGTGGCAGAAAAAATGACGCCATGGGGTGAGATCGCAACCGGCGGCGAAAGAGAGGACCGCCGCTCACTCCAGGTTCAACTGTCGGTCCATGTCTGGCCAGATGAACCCTTGTTGCATCAGAATGCGCCTTCGTGCCGCATATTGTGTCTTGGCGTCCGGAAGTGTTTCAAGAAACATCAGCAGTTGCGTATTCCACCCGATGAGCAATTCATCTAACCAACATGCGCTGGACTCCCGCACATCGTAAACAAGCTTCTCCTCTGAATTTGACCTGTAAAGGCGGAGTTCGCAAAACTCCTGATCATGCAGCGGAGCTTTAGGATTGACGGCTCTTGAAAGGATCTCTCGCATGGCAAGAATCAATCTTTGCTCGGTCCCACAAAGTGCATTGCAAGAAGTCTCGGCAGCTCGTTGAACCGCCCTGCGAAAGTTCCGTCCATGCAGCGGCAGCCCTACATCGTTGCCGGTGCTGTCGCCTTCTCACATCTCGTCGCAGATGGTCTTGTCCAGACAAATGGTAAGGGAAGGAAATCACCAAGGAGGGTTCGCAGATACCGCAAATCCTCTGTCCGGACAATCGCGGGTCAATCGGGATCGACGAGAAAGTGCAAGAGGCCGCTCGTCTCCCTAAGCACAGTGAGGAAGACAGGTGCGGCTCGACCCGAATCCTGTGCCCTGTAGGCCAAGAGGCAGAACCTCAGAACGGCCTTTCCAGTTGTTTCCGGCGGTTTCCGATCCTGTCGCTGTTCTTCGTTCAAGGTCAGAACCGATCCTCTCCACCACGCGCCGGACGAGGGAGGCCATTTTGAGCCTTTGAAGGCTCCGCTCAAAAACCTCCCGCGCAGACGCGTGACACCATTCGGCCGGAATCGCCTCTATCCGTCGCCTAAGTCTATCAACATCCAAGGCTTGCAAGACTTCCTGAAAACCAATCAGTACCTCCGATGATAATCGACTGTAAATTCGCTCATCAAGATAGCGGGAAGCAGCAAAGTGTCTCTTCGAGTCCGCATTGGGGCCACCGAAAAGGTGTCCGTGATCGATAAAATATGCATCCACCCAACCATCAGCGGTTTCCTCGAAGACAGCTTGACGATTCGCCACGTGCTCCGCACAGATGTCAATGAGCCACACCCGCCAAAAGTCGGCTCGGTTGCGAACCCGAGTGAAATAGTCGCGTGGCAGGATCTCAAAGAACTGCCTGCCGTCTGCCGCAAGGAACCGAGAGCCGAAACACAGACCCGAAGATGGCCGAAGTCGGCCTTGCGGTGTTTCAATCAAAAAGTCCGGGTTCTCGTCCAGAAAGGAATCGGAGAGAGTAGTGGAGGTTCGACTTTCAGAGAATGCCTCTGTTGACTCTAAGTCGCGGCAAGAACAAGCGAGTACACTTTCAGGAACCAAAAACTAGTAGTTGCCACTGATGTTTCGGGTTCGCACGCCGGAGTTCGCATCCAGACCCGCCGTGTTACGCACTGTCAGAGTGACAAGATGGTGCTGCGATGGATGGCTTCAGCCTTCCTCAGAACGGAGAGGCGTTTCAAACGCATCATGAGCCATCGTGATCGCTGGGCTCTGGAACTATCCTCGACCCCGCCGTGACCGCAAGCCAGAAGGCCGCATAGTAACATCAACCCAACCGCCGTTCAGGGACTTTCAACTGGCAGCGGGACATGCTCGGCTCCTGAATCGTAAGTCAGTTTTCCCGAAACGCAAGCGTGGTTTTCTGGAGGATTAGATGAATCGCAACATAGAAAGACATGGCGAATGCGAATATCGCATTCTAATAATCGGCGTGGCCGCATTTACTCGGATGTCTTATGGTCGCCGTGCCAGCATCAGCAACTCAGCCGAGCTGCACAGTGGCTGCGACGAACGCCATGCACGTTCCAAACTTAACTATCACGATGGCAACTGACGTACCGGCTGCGAACGGGGTTCCGGAGTATTGCAATCTCATAGGAACGGTCGCGACCAACGGTGAAGGCGGGGGGCCTGGCACGGCGGGCTTCGAGCTCGAATTTCCCGCCACATGGAACGAGAAGTTCCTCTTTTTGGGTGGAGGTGGGTTCGACGGTACGTTACCTGCCGCGACAAGCGAAGAGCTTATCAAAGGGTATGCCACCGTCTCGACCAACTCCGGCCATTCCACTCCCGCGGGGTCGCTAACGGGGCATGCCTTGGACGACAACCCGAGTTTTGCGGTTATATCTCCCGGCGTCTCCAACGCACCGGCGCTTGTTGACTATTTTTACCGCGCAAGACACCAAGTGGCCGTGGCAACAAAGCTGCTCGTTCTGGCCTACTACGGGGCCCATACGATTACTCATTCCTACTTCAGCGGGTGCTCCAATGGTGGACATGAGGGATTTGTGGAGGCAATTCGCTATCCCGATGACTTTGAAGGGATCATCTCGGGGGATCCCTGGATCAATCAGCCTGGGAACCAAGAATGGTCTTTGAGAAACATGAAAGCCTTGCTTACTCAAGGATGGATTCCATACTCGGCTGGCCCTGCCCTAAGTGCGGCGGTTTACGCGAACTGCGATGCGCTCGATGGGGTCATGGATGGACTCATTCAGAACCCAGCCAAGTGTTCGTTTGATCCGAATAGCCTTGTCCCAGGGACACTGACGCAGGCTCAAGCTAATGCACTTAGGCTATACCTCGATGCAGTTCGTGATGACCACGGAAATATCGTCTTCCCGGGCGCTACTGTGTCCGACATAGGTCTCGTAGCTGCCGGGAGGACGACCGCTAGTACCGGCATATTCGCCAACGAAGTCAACACGCCGGCACCGTTTCCGTCGGGTCCCCAGCCTTGGGGAAACCTTGACGCCAGCGCCACCCTCTGGCCGCTCACCGATGGCGTCATGGCTTATTTGGGCTACTACGAGCCCTCGCTAAACCTTATTAGCAACTTGGTGGTAAACGACCAAGGCATAGTCAATGACCAGGCAAATACTTTCCTCTACAGGATGCTCTCCCCGGGGTTAGCGACAGATCCATCGTTGCTGCTCCCTTTTATAAGCAGAGGGCACAAGCTGCTAATCTATGACGGATTTAGCGATCCTGTGCTCGACCCATATGAAACGATTCAGATTTACAACGAGCTAGCGAAGCAGTTGGGGGGCTACGATGAAGCTCAAAAAGACGTTCGGCTCTTCATGGTACCCGGCATGCAACACTGCGCCGGTGGTTCGGGACCCAATAACTTCGATACGCTGACGGCGCTGGAGAAGTGGATCGAGATGGGCCAAGCCCCTGACGGGATCATCGCAACCCACTACGTGAACAATATCAGGACGAACCCGATTGACCGAACGATGCCGCTGTGCAAGTTTCCTGAGCAAGCACATTACAACGGAACCGGCGATGTGGATCAGGCTGCAAGCTGGAGCTGCCCGCCTAACAACCGATCACTATTGGAAATTGGCCCGAATGGGCGACAGGCTGGACTTGATTACTGACGATTGCAGGATCTTCCGGGAACCGGCGGCTTGGAAATAGTAGAAGTGCAAGAAGGAGTCCGTTTCCCGGCGTCGCGTTTAATTGTCTCAGTTTACCTGGCCCCACTACCGTTAGGAGCAGCAACGCCTGAAGCGCGGGTGATCATCGAGATGAAACTCAGTGTGGAGGCCCAGGTTGATTATCCGCGAACTCAGCCAGTTTCGCGACCTGATCCAACAACGCATCAACTTCGAAGAACCTAATCCATGAACCTGATCGAACTCAATCGCTGCATGGTTCAACTGCGCCTGAGCGGCATGGCCGCAGTGATGGAAACCCTTAGTATCGCCGTCCTTGCGGTTCTTGTGCTGCGCGTCACAAGAACGCACGTGCAGCTCGATTGGTCCTGGTTCTGAGCCCGTGCAGCTGGCCAAATTCGCAGTTTTAGAAAAAGGAGCGAGTCATTCTTTCGTTTCTCGCAACGTCAAAAGCTCCGATTCCACAGGCACATCATGGGCGATTTTAACTCGCAACAAGCCTTCAAAGGGTTTTAAGGAAGCGCTGCTCGTGAAGTGCAACTGGTTCAGCAAGCCGCTGACTGAGCGATCGCTGCAGGCATAGTCAACTGCCGCCTGGGTGGCAACGCTCGAAGTGCCTTCAAACAACAGTGTCCAATGGGATGGATCCAGCCCTCGCTTCAAAGCGATGATCGCATAATCTGTTTCAATCCCTTCTTTTCCAAAAGATCTCGCATATACAGTTGTTGATCCCGATGCTGGGTGGTTATCGATGATTGCCCGTCTCGATTCAGGACCGTTTTCCAATCTCGTTATAGAGAACTGGGTTGTCCCCGGCAACCCGTTAAGGTTAAGGTCCTCGTCGGGAGATCCTACGAAGATCAGGTTGGCTTCACGCGCGTCATCAATCGTGAAGAAGCTATCTGGTTTCACGATGAAGTCACTGTCTAGTTGGCGGAATAGCTGAGCTAACTTGACCACTCCCATAACTTCTCCGATGCCCGTATAACGTTGTACCTGCTGGTTCGGATTGTCTCGTGAAGGATCGAAGCGACGCATTCCGGTATCAAGGGTTCCGATCAATGTTCGGTTCCTGAAAACGACGAAGGGTTCTTCCTTAGCATGCACAAACGGACCCCAAAAGACTGCCAACGCCGATTGGGTCTGATTCGCCAGATTCATGTGGGAACTATGAGAGGCTGCTTCTCTTTGACGTGAGAGTGCAATCAATATTCCCAGGATCGCCAGAGCGCCAACCAAAACGGAGACAGCCGCGAAAGGAAATCTTCCGGACCGCGAAGTCGCAACCGGCCGATCGGGTGCTGGATCGGGTGCTGAATCGGAAATCTGTTCAGCAGGTTCGGGCGCTTCTTCGACCGGAGGCCTGTTTCGGAAGGAGAGAGTGTATCTGCCCTTGGGAATCTCGATCAGGATGGCGTCGTGCGATCCGACCGAGCTGTAATATTCGGCCAGCTTGTCGCGGAGTCGACCTATTTGAACGCGCACACTGGCGTCGGAATGGGGGTCAAACTCGGCGGGACGACCCAGTGCCTCAGTAGCAATTTGGTATTCCTTCAGGTGCCCTGAGGGTGAATTCAGCGCGTGTGCTGCCAGATATCTGACCAAACGACAGTGGGCGTCGGATCCTTGCAAGACTGGGCTGCTTGTCAGCCGGTCGACCTGCTCAAAACAAGCTTGCGGGTCCAGTCCATTTTCAATGGCCTCGATCATGTAACACTCCGAAACGTCAGCTAGCCGGCTGATGCGGCGGCGTTTATCGACCAAACGGGGATGTTACTCCACTGAAACCCCGTGGCGACTTCCCACCCGGGAAACCGTTTCATATGCTTCTTGGCACCCTGGAAAGCCGGTTCCCCGAGTATACAGAAAAATTCGCCTGAATTTAGCAAACGGCCCTGATCTGAAGTTGATACAGCGAAACGGGTGTCTGTAGTTTGAGTAAGCGTTTTCTGGGGCGTCAATGGGAGACGATATTACTTGCAGCGGCGCAGTCGCGGTGGCCGATTGAAGGGACAGCCTGAAGGTGGCAAGAAACGTGAGAAAGCGCGGTTCGGCTCGAACGGAATAGCCTCGTTGCACCATACGGCATCATTTCGCGGACGAGAACCACTCATGAATTGGAGGCAGATATGAAACGAACACTGCAATGCATGGTCGCTGGAACCCTGCTCGGATGCGCCGCTTGGGCATTCGGTCAGTCCACGAACTCAGGCGATATTACTGGCACGGTAACGGATACAACCGGGGCCGTTCTTCCGGACGTGACAGTAACGGTGTTGGACGTGGACAAGAACGACTCTCACACCATTGTGACCAATCAAGCCGGAGTCTACGATACCGGATCAATCGTAGCGGACCACTACCTTTTGACATTCACCAAGGATGGGTTCACAACCTACAAGCGCGGACCGATCACCGTAAATGTGGGCGTGATGGGGCTCAATGTTTCGATGAGGGTTGGGCAAACGACACAGCAGATTGTTGTGACCACCGACGCGCCCCTGCTCAACACGACATCTGCCGAAATATCGTCCACGATTGCGTCCCAGACCCTGGTCGATCTTCCTCAAGTCGGAACCCCTGACTGGCAATCGTGGGTTGGGCTGCAACCGGGAATCTCAGCTCCAGCGGGAAGTACATTATCGACTCCCCTAAATCCCGGGATGCAGGGGGCGGCGAACGGAAGCATGCCTTACATCACGACGCTGATGGACGGAGCGCAAGTCACCTCCGTGATGAGCGACAACGTGATCTATACTCCGATCTTCGATGCCATATCCGAAGTGCAGATAATTGATGGCCTTTTCTCGGCCCAATATGGTCTTGGTGGAGTTATCTATAGCCAGATCACCAAGGGCGGAACCTCTCAATATCACGGAATGGCGTACGATTATTTCCAAAACAGTGCCATGAATGCGGCGCCCTATTCGTTCGGGAAAATTGGCGTGGTTCCCCTGTTGCGTTACAACGACATCGGCGGCAACGTCGGCGGTCCCGTCCCCTTACCGCATTTGCGGAAGCGGATGTTCTTCTTCCTTGACCATGAGTACACCATCAACCATGCCGGCCCAAGCAGCAGTACCATTACTTCCGTTCCAACCACCGCGATGGAGAGCGGTGACTTCACCGGATTCAAGACCGTCTACGACCCCACGACACAGACCGTTAATCCAAGCACAGGGGCCGTGACTCGGCAGAGCTTCGCAAGCGAATACGGAAACGGAAACAAGATTCCTTCCAATATGATCAGTTCCGTCGCGAAGGCGCTGCAGGCATACTTCCCCACGCCGACTCCCGGGTACGGCACCACCGTCAACGGAGTACCGACAAATAATCTCTTTTACAACATCCCGGTGCCACATCCATTCACTAAATGGTTCGGACGATTTGATGCAGATATCACATCAAAGAACCGCCTTACTGGATCAGCCGCCTGGAACCATTCGTTGGGTGAGCCGGACACCAGTCCTTTCTTCCCCTGGAATTCCAATACCACCAACGTGGAAAACTCCAACAATCAGCTAACCGATGTCTGGACGATCTCCAACAGTTTCATCAACGAGTTCCGCATGGGGTACATGGAAGAGTACGACCTTTGGGTTGATATGACCGCCGGCCTGGGCATCCCGGCGAAGGCTGGGCTTCAGTTCGCTAAAACCGATAACGCTCCAATCCTTAGCATTACTGGTGAAAATGTACTTGAAGGCGCGAGAAACGGGCATTACATATCCAGCGTTTTAGATCCTTCCGATACGCTGACGTGGGTCAAAGGCCGGCACGATCTGCATTTCGGCCTTGAGTACCTGATCCTCAGGGCGGACTCCGAACTTGCGTACACGCAGACCTCAGCAAACTTGGGCTTCACCGGCGTCTACACTGCATCCACACAGGGTACGGCCTCTACAACCGGCACTCCCTATGCCGATTTCCTGTTAGGCTACGCCAACTCATGGGCGGCAAACATTACTCCAGAGTACGGGGCACGGTTGAAAGATCCTCAGATCTTCGCGCAGGACGACTGGAAGGTTACCCCTAAACTGACTTTGAATCTCGGCCTTCGCTGGGCGGGCACAACCGGATTTTCCGAGGTTCACAAAAATGAGCTTTCTTTCGACCCGACCGTGACCAACCCGGCTACAAATACTCCTGGCGCCATGTGGAATGCAGTTACCCATGCCAATGGAAGAACCACCGTGCAGAAGCCGCAGTGGAACGGGTGGTTGCCGCGTATCGGTGTAAATTGGGCGCTCGGACAGAAAACAACGATTCGCGGAGGATATGGCATGTTCACGTTCCCGTGGAGCTGTAACGATTATTGTGCTACCGTCACGTTGGCGGGCGCCGGCCTCATGGGTGCGTTGTTTTCCACGTCCGGCACCGAGGCCGATTCGACCAACGGCGCCGAACCGGTGGTTACGCTCAGCGACAGCGGCAATACCAACTTTCAGGGTGCCAAGGGAGCGAGCATCAACTCTCTCTTCAAGGCACCTTCGAACGCTCCTGACGCGTACAACGGGCAGCAAGTCCAATACGCTCAGTATGACACGCCGCTTGCGCGGCTTCAGGGATGGAGCCTCACGGTGCAGCGTGAGTTTGGCCAGAATACGATGGCTCAGGTCGGTTACATCGGAAGCCGCGGCGGGAATCTAATATTCTTTCATGACCTGAATCAAATTCCGCAGAGCAAGCTTTCAGCGAGCGACTCCGGTTCTCGGCCCTATCCTAATTTCCAAAGCATTATCGGAATCGACGGGGTCGGTATCTCGAACTACGACTCACTGCAGGCAATCATCAGCCAGCACATGAGCGCAGGGCTCCAATTCAGCTTCAATTACACATGGTCAAAGATGTTGAGTGAGGAGGACTCTTCCGGTTGGTACCCGGCGGGGAGCGCTCAATTGTTCCAGAATAGCTTCGTCCCATCGGCAAACTACGGTCTGTCGAACTACGATACTCCTCAAATGTTCAAGGGAGAGGCCGTCTATCAGTTGCCCTTTGGCAAGGGACGCCGCTTCCTGAATAACAGTGCAACTCTGGACGAGGCGATCGGTGGCTGGCAGCTCTCCGGAGATCTGAGCATGATGAGTGGCACTCCATTAACACCAGTCATGTCTACCGACCAAAGCTACGGCCTCTCCGCCAAAGAATCACAATTCCCCAACGTGATTGGGGATCCGAAAGCGGCGGGCTCGAGCGGGACCGTGCATGAGTGGTTTAACGTTGCGGCCTATACAAGTCCAGGTGCGGGACAATTCGGCGACACGCAGCGAGACAGCGTCAGAGGTCCAGGGACCCACGTGGTGAACGCTGCTCTCCGCAAGACCTTCCCAATCAGGGAACACGTCAACTTTGAATTTTACGCAGAGGCGACAAATGTCTTCAATCATCCCTCATTTGCCCTGCCCGATTCGTTGATCGGTCCCGGACATACAGCCCAAATCACTTCAGTCTTGGTCGGTGGCCGGTCGATGATGCTCGTCGGCAAACTCGTGTTCTGAGACCACGTAATTCTTAACCTGCCACTCAGTGGCCGTGCCGTGCAGCCCAAAGGGCGTATCTGCACGGCTGCTGAGCAAATTCAATCAAATACTGCAATGGAGAGATGTTGCCTGTGCGACTGGTTTCAGCGGTGCTTCAGCGCTTGAGCCCGGTCGGCTAGGCGCAACAAAACGTGGTGCGTGGGAGATGCTCCAATTGGTGTGACCAAGATTGCTCCCGTCGAAGGCGATGAGAGGTGACAGATGAAGATGCCCAGACTTTTAAGAGCGATGATGGCGGTAGCGATCATCGGCGCGCTGGCCTTGAGCGCGAGCCCTCAGCAGTTAACGATGCAAGTGGACGCGAGCAAGACCGGGCCGCCGATTTCGCCATACCTGTACGGGATTTTCACCGAGTTTCTGAGCAACTACTTCGAGCAGGGGCTGTGGGCGGAGATGCTCGGGGACCGGAAGTTCTTCTATCCGGTGAGTTCCAACCCGGTCCAAACGCCTCCCAACATCGGACGCAAGTTCGCGCTCCGATGGAAACCGGTCGGTCCGGATGAGGTCGTCGTGATGGACGCGAAGCGCGCCTTCGTGGGCGAGCATAGCACTGAGATCTTGCTGGATCCAAACACGCCGCACGGCATTCAGCAAACGGGCCTGGGACTGAAAAAGGGCAAGGAATACAGCGGACGGGTGATTCTGGCCGCGGACCCCGGAGCAGACATCAGAGTGAGCCTGATTTGGGGCCCCGATCCAGCGGACCGGCAGACCATCCAAATTCCATCTCCTGGCCCCGACTACTTGAAAACCAAGCTGATCTTCACGGCCGGCGCCGACGCCCAGGACGCCACGCTGGAAATCGTGGGCACGGGCACCGGGAATTTTCATATCGGCGCGGTGTCTCTGATGCCGGCGGACAATATCGACGGCTTCCGTGCCGACATGATCGCCCTGTACAGGCAAATCGGGCCGACAATGATGCGCTGGCCGGGGGGAAATTTTACCTCGGGCTATAACTGGCGGGACGGAATTGGCGATCCGGATGGACGTCCTCCGCGCTACGACTACGCCTGGAACACGGTGGAGTCGAACGACATGGGCCTCGACGATTACATGAACCTCAATTTTATCCTTCACATGGAACCCTACCTTTGCGTGAACGACGGGTTTGGCGACGCCGTCTCCGCCGCCGAGGAGGTTGAATACGTCAACGGCGCCGCGGACACTCCCATGGGCAGGCTGCGGGCGTTAAATGGTCACCCCGCGCCCTACCACATCAAATACTTCAACGTGGGCAACGAGATGTACAACCCCTGGCAGCTCGGCCACACGCCGCTGCCCAACTACGTGATCAAGAACAACATGTTCGCGATAGCGATGCGCAAGGTGGATCCGAGCGTCTACATCATCGCTTCGGGAGCTACCCCGACCAGGGTGAACATGAACGGCTCGGGGATAGCGATCACCGGGAAGCCGATTATCAACTTCGGCGATCCCGTGGGCGACTGGAACTTCGGCCTGCTGAAAGATTCCGCCAACTATTTCGACTCCCTCTCCGAGCACCTCTACCCCAAGGGCGACCAGGCCTTCGACGCGCAGCAGGGCAAGTTCGTGCCGGTCCAGGATTCGCTGGTCGACGAAGCGCGCCGGTTGCCTAACGCAGTGCAAAGCTCAGCGGATTCCTGGGCAGAGTACCAGAAGCTCTTCCCCAATCTGGACATGTCCAAGATTCCCATTTCGTTCGACGAATGGGCGGTCGGCAGAATAGCCGCCGAAGGGCAGAATCCTTTCGGCAGGGGGGATGCATACCAGGCGACCTCCGCCGCCGAGGCGATGCACGTGATGTTCAGGAACTCCGGACTATATCTGATGGCCGCCTACACAGGCTTAAACGGAGTGGTCGCGAACAACAAGACCGACTCTACGTTTACGCTGGTCGGGCTGATGTTCGAGATGTACCGGCAGCATTATGGAACCATTCCGGTGGACGTCACGGGCAACTCGCCGCAACCCGACATTCAGGGAACAGTCAACGTGGACAAGCCGAAGGTTCCCTCGGGCAGTCCCACCTATCCCCTGGACGTGGCAGCGGCATTGACCTCCGACCGCAAGGCGCTCACGGTGGCCATCGTCAACCCATCCCAGTCGGCCCAGCAGATCGACGCGACCTTTACGGGCGTAACGCTCCAGGGGACAGGCACCTTGTGGCGCATCGCCGCCCCGGAAGTAACTTCCCGCAACGAGCCCGGAAAGCCGATGGCTGTCAACATTGCTGAAAGCGCAATAACCGGAGCGCCAGGCAAGCTGGAGATTCCTCCGCTCAGCATCAGCATGTACGAATTGCCGGTTCAATGACTGCGCTTGCTGCTCGCGACTTGCGATCTCGCTGCTGAGCCATCCGAGGTATAAGATGGCTCAGCAGCGGCTCTTCTTTTCAAGAGATTCAATCCCACAAAAACCTACAAGCCATTCAGGACACCAGGAGAAACGAGATGCCAATAAATCGACGTGAGTTCATAACGGTTTCGGCGGCAGGCGCCGCCCTGTTGAATCAAAGCGTGAGAGCCTTCGCCGCCCCAGCTGGAAACATCCAGGTCACCATCGACGCAACCAAGATCGGCGAGCCAGTCTCTCCGCTTGTTTTCGGAGGCTACTTTGAGCCGTCCACTACGAGCGTCTGGGCTGAGATGCTGATCGACAGGAAGTTCCTCAACCCGGTGATCGACAACCCGCCGGCGGTAAGGATCTTTATGATACCCGGCGGTAAAAGCGGTGCCCCATTTGTGCCGGTGGGGCCGGCAGGAACGGTGGAAATGGATACCGTCCAACCATTTGTCGGCAAGCACAGCCCGAGCATCAAGCTGGACGGTTCCGAACCTCATGGAATTCAGCAGTCCAAGCTGCGCCTGGGCCGCGGCAAGTCGTACGAAGGCCGCGTTTATCTTGCCGGCGATCCCGGCGCGAAGGTTGTGGTCCGTTTGGTTTGGGGACCTGGCGCGAGTGACTCGCAAACCATCCAGATCCCGGCGATTTCGCACGAGTACCGGAAATTCCCGCTCCATTTCACCTCGCCGGTCGACACCGACAGCGCTCGGCTTGAAATCCTTGGCACTGGCAGCGGTACATTTCACGTCGGCACTGCCTCACTCATGCCTGCCGACAATGTGCTGGGGTATTACCCCGGGAAGATCAGGCTCTACAAGGAGGCAGGTTTCAAGATGGCCAAGTGGCCGGGCGGCAACTTTGTCTCCGCCTACGACTGGTACGACGGCCTTGGCGACCCGGATAAACGCCCGCCGAAGGTACAGCCGATGTGGGGCGATGCGGTGGAGTCGAACGACGTCGGCATTCATGAATTCATGGACTTCTGTAAATTGATCGGAGCCGAACCCGATATGGTGGTCGACTCGGGTTTCGGAGAGGCTCGAGTCGCAGCCGAGCAAGTGGAATATTGCAATGGTTCAACCGATACACGCATGGGAAAACTGCGCGCCGCGAACGGCCATCCTGAGCCCTACAACATTCGCTTGTGGACCATTGGCAATGAGATGTACGGCCGCTGGCAGTACGGTCACCTGTCGCTGAATCAGTACTGCGTGAAGCACAACTACATGGCCGAAGCCATGAAGAAGGTTGACCCCACGATCAAGCTCACTTCCGCCGGCGCAAGCGTCTGTGAGGTGTCCTGGACTGGCGCCGAGCATAAGCAATGGCCAACGGACATCTGGCAGGAGCCGATTCCCGAAAGCTTCCCGGTAAAATTCGGAGGGACCAGCGACTGGGACGGCTGGCTGCTCGCCGAATGCGCCGACAACATCGACTTCATGTCGGAGCACACCTACACATTTCCCGACCTGGCATTCGACGCAGAGAAGCAGCTCTACGTGGATGTCCAGGATCCACTGCCTCTCAGGGCGCGGAGAATGGCGAACCGCATGGGGGGCGCTTTTGGGGCGTGGCAAAACTATGTTGACAAGATGCCATC
The DNA here is from genome assembly GCA_963782285.1 of uncultured Acidobacteriaceae bacterium. Lineage (GTDB taxonomy): Bacteria > Acidobacteriota > Terriglobia > Terriglobales > Acidobacteriaceae > Telmatobacter. The sequence goes on along the minus strand of CAWAJH010000002.1, from coordinate 158,794 downwards.
GTTGAAGACGAAGAACATCAAATTCATCTTCGATGAGTGGGGCAATCGCTTCCGGTCGGCGGACGGACACTCCCACCCACCGCAGGCAATGGTAAACGCGCTCTCAGATGGACTGTTCATGCACGAAATGTTCCGTCACTCCGATATGGTGGGGGCCGGCTGCGTGCTGCAAGGACTCGGCATGGTGGTCACCGACATTACGGGCGACGCCGTGGGGTTCGCGCCTGACGGGCTGGTATTGAAGATCATGGCAAATCACTTTGCCGGCGCCCTTCCGGTCGCAGTCGACGGAAATTCTCCCCAGCAGCCGATGCGCGGCACTCCCTTCGTCGATATGGGTCCAAGCCCCACGGGAAGCCCCACCTATCCGCTCGACGTTGTCGCAGCCTTGTCCGGCGATCGAAAGAAGCTCATCCTTTCGGTAGTGAATCCCACCGAAGACAGCCAGGAGTTCACGCCGCAGATCTCCGGGGTCAAGCTGCGCGGGCCGGGCACACTATCGCAGATCGCAGCGCCCAGCGTGACCTCCATGAACGAGGCCGGCAAGGATCCGGTGGTCAAGATCGTTGAAACTTCGCAAGGGAGCGTACCGCAGAACGTGCAACTTCCACCCATCAGCGTGAGTGTCTACGAATTCGAAATTGAAAATGCGTGACCGTTGCCGTTGCGCATCTTGCAAAAACCCTGAGGCGAGCGATTAGGATGCCTTGGCGCCGCTGGGAAGAAAGCAGAAAGCTGCAGGAGAGCGTTTGCCAAGCAACTTCAAACTGAGAAGGATGATGATGAACGGAACATCTCGAAGAACATTTCTGAGGGGCAGCGCCGCGGCGATGGTTGCCGGCGGCACCATGTTGAGTGCACGTACGCCGGAGTTCATTTCGGTTGCTCAAACCTCTGCCTCGCCAGAGGCAGGGGGCTCCTTCGAGCCAGCCTCCACCAACGTTCCCCAAGCAGAATATCCGCGCATCGATGCCCAGACTCGCCGCGTGCAGTTTCGCATCCGTGCCCCGGATACGAGGCGGGTTGAAATCGTAGTGGGCGGCGGCGGCGGCGAGACCCCGAGGATGGACCTGGTCAAGCAAGCCGATGGCAATTGGACTCTGACCACCCCGACCCTCGTGGAGGGCTTTCGCAACTATACCGTCTACATGGATGGCTTTGCGGCAACCGACCCCGGCAGCTATACGTACTATGACTCCGGAAGGAACCTGAGCGGCATCGAGATCCCCTCGTCGCTGGCCTCAGACTCCTTCTACCAGATTCGGGATGTTCCCCACGGCGCTGTCCGGGAACAGTGGTGCCACTCCAGCGTCACAGGAACTTGGCGGCGGTTCTTCGTCTACATGCCGCCTGGTTACGACAATGAGCAGCATGTGCGCTATCCGGTGCTCTATCTTCTGCACGGCAGCGGCGGAAATGAAACCCAATGGCCGGGGCAGCAGGGCCTGGCCAACTTCATCATGGATAACCTCATCGCTTCCGGCGCGGCCAAACCCATGATTGTCGTTATGCCCGACGACTACGCCCGGCTCGCGGGCGCACCTGAGCCGGACCTAAGCCAAACGTCGGCGCCTGCGGCGGGGATGCAGTCGCTGACAGCAGGCTTTGAAGACGACTTGACCCAGGTGGTCATTCCGTTCGCGGACAAGAACTACCGCACCCTTACCGATCGCGATCATCGGGCCATAGCGGGGCTCTCCATGGGAGGCATACTCACGTTTCGGGTGGCGCTGAATCACCCGGAACTGTTTTCCTACATTGGCGGCTTCAGCGGCGCTAATGTTGCCACCGATAAATTCGATCCCAAGACCTCCTTTAACGGAGCGTTTGCCGATCCCGCGGCATTCGCTAAGCGATGGCACCTGCTCTGGCTGGGGCTGGGCACACATGAGGCGGAGAGAATCACTCGCGGCGTGAGCGCCTTCAACGATGACCTTAATGAGGCGGGCATCAAGCACGTCTTTTACCAGTCGCCAGGCACTGCACACGAATGGCAGACCTGGCGAAGAGACCTGAATGAATTCGCCCCGCGGCTCTTCCGGGCGTAAGCACTCAGGAGCGAAGGCGCAACGTGCATTCATTCCCGCAGCCCGGCATATTTGGCTGCACCGGACCATGGCGCCCCACCTATTCACTGGATGTGGTTGCAGCGCTGCCGGGTGGTCGCAAGACGTTCATGTTTTTCGTAGTCAATCCCACGGAAGACAGCCCGGTATTCGCGCCGCTCCCGCGGAACCATGAGAATCCCAACTGCCGCAATTCAGTCTTATGCTGTTCTGAAAGGCGGATAGGAAAAACATGAAGACGAGAATCAGTCTTGTTCTTATGCTGGCACTGGCGTTGGCGGCGATTGGCGCCGTGTTCACCATGGCGCAAGGCGCCGGGACGGGATCCAATGTTCCTCCTGTCAGACCGAAGGGCCCGTGTGACATCTACGCTGCCGCGGGCGACGCCTGCGTGGCTGCGTATAGCTCCACGCGCGCGCTCTACGCCTCATACAACGGCCCGCTCTACCAGGTGATGCGGCAGTCGGACGGCAAGAGCATGAACATCGGCGTCGTGCAGCCGGCTGCCTCGCCGGCGCCGGAGGCGGGCGGCTACGCGGACGCGAGCGCGCAGGACGCGTTCTGCGCCAACACCTACTGCTGGATTACCACCCTCTACGACCAATCGCCAAAGGCTAACAACCTGACCCAAGCGCCACGCGGAGCATTCAACGGGCCGGCCCTGGGGGGAATGAACAACCTCCCGCTCGCCACCATGGCGCCGGTTACGATCATGGGGCACAAGGTATACGGCGTCTTCATTGAGCCTGGAACGGGCCTCCGCGACAACGACCCGGCGGGCACCGCGGTCGACGACCAGGCCGAAGGGACCTACTGGGTAGTTAACGGCAAGCACTACAACTCCCGCTGCTGCTTCGACTTTGGCAACGGGGAGATCGACGGCCGCGCCGACGGCGACGGCACCATGGAAACCGCCTATTTCGGCGATGCCGGCGCCTGGTATCACGGACCGCCTCCGGGTCCGTGGATCATGACCGATCAGGAGCACAACCTGGTGGGCTGCGTGAACCCGGATGGATCCAAGTTCTGCGCAGACCTGCCGAGCATTGATTGGCGATTCGTGACCGCGATCATCAAGGGCGAGCCGCACCACTGGAGCTCGCTCGGCGGCGATGCGCAGCAGGGAGCTCTGTCGGTCATGTTCAGCGGAGCGCGCGTCGACGCGACCTATGACCCGATGCGCAAGCAGGGGGCGATTCTGCTGGGCAACGGCGGCGACAACAGCAATGGTTCACAGGGCACGTTCTATGAAGGCGCGATGACGGCTGCGGGTACGTTCCCTGCGAACTCTACCGACCAGTTAGTCCAGGCCAACGTTGTGGCCGCCAGGTACGGGGTGCTGCCGCTGAGCATTGGGCCGGCCTCGGCCGCCGCCGCTCCGCCGGGGCTGCAGACCTTCTGGCCGCGGTCGCCGCAGGAAACGACTGTGACGTTCACCAATACTACTGGGGCGCCAACGACGAGCCTCAAGTTGAGCATTGGGGTGCCGAACAGGGAGTGGACCTCCTTTGTGACGGGCGCCAGTGAGACGGCGAAAACGTTCGCCGGCCCGGTCGCGCCGGGGGCCAGCGTGAGCGCGACCTTCAAGGTGACCTCGGGGCCGACGGCCTTCAATGGCGACCTGGTGGGCCACGCCGCGTGGACAAACCAGACCAGCGGCAGAGAGCAATCCGAGACAACCACCGAGAAGGTGCGCAACGTGGAGCCGGTGAGGATCAATGAATTCCGTATCAGCTCCGGCCCTCCCGCCAACGCGACGGATTCGTTCATCGAGCTTTACAACGCGGGAGTGCGCAGCGTGGATATCTCCAACTGGACTCTGACCGAGCGCCCGACCCAGCAGGCCATCTTCTCTTCAGTAGAGATCCCGGCCGGGACGAAGGTTGCGGCGCACGGCTTCTACCTGCTCGGCCTCTCGGACTCCGGGCTGGCGGTGACCGCGCGGGCGGGTGACAGGACGATCTACGTGCGGAGCACGGCGGGGATGAAGGCCGGTGATACGGTTAGCTTCGGCTCCGGCTCCAACGCGGAGACGCGCATGATCGAGAGCTCCGGAACAGCGGCAGGCAGCCATACGACGCTCTGGCAGCCGCTGCCCGACGGTCCGGTGATCACCCTTCCCGTTGGCTCGACCAACGTGCCTGTGACGAGTGTGGACGGCTTTGCTGTGGGGCAGAAGATCGCCCTGGGCTACGGCGCCGGCTACCCCACAAAGGCAAGCAACATGGAGAAGTACGAGGTGGTGACGGTGACGGCGGTGGGCAAGCCGGGCACGCAAGCCTACCTGGCGGCGGATGCGCACGCGGGCGAGGCCAACATTAAGGTGACGTCGGTCGGGAACATCTCGGCCGGCGACAAGATCAGGCTGGACATCGACAGCGTCGGCCACGGCATTGAGACGGTTACGGTGACGCACGTGGGCACGGAGGCGAAGCGGGCGGTTCTGTCGGCGGACGCGAGCGCGGGGGCAACACAAATTGAGATCCGCGGCGTAAACGACTTCTCCGCAGGCGACAAGATCAACATCGGCAAGCCGGCGAACCTGCAAACGGTCACCGTCACCGCCGCCGGCGGTCCGGGTGCGGCCAGCGCCAGCATTGACTTTACGCCGGCCCTCGAGCAGGCGCATGTCCGTTTCGAAGACGTGATGCAACCGGGCACGGGAACCGGCCTGGACCTGGCCGCGCCGTTGAAGTTCAACCATGCGGCCAACCTGCCTTTCAGCGATCGGGGATCGGGGATCGACTTCGAGCCGTCAACGGCCTTTGCCCACTCGAGCAACGAACCCGTGCAAGTGCTGGGCACAGGCGTCACGCTCTCGATAGCCTTGGCCAAAGACCACGCGATCAACGCGGTGGTGCGGGACGCGGCGGTGACGACGGCAGGCTACCAGGGCACGCCAGCGCCCGACCAGTGGTTTGGGGGACCCGAGCTCACCACCAGCGTCCCTGCTGCTTTCGGCGGCTTTACCTCGCTCAAAGCGGGCAGCATGGTGCTGCGCGACGCCGCCGGCCTGGTTGTGGACAGCCTCAACTACGGCGGCCTCGTCGACCCATGGGCCGCCGAGGGTTACCAGGCCACCTCCGGACCAGGGCAGAGCGGCTGCTTCGTGACGGTGCTCGGCCCGGCGGGCGGCTTGGGGCCGATCGGTCCGGCTGCCGTGTCCAATGCCAGCGCGGGCCGTTACCCGGATGGCCACGACACTGGCAGCAACTGCGCCGATTTCGTGACGGCGGCCGGCGGCATTTCCACGCCGGGCGCTCCCAACCACTAGAGGTCAGGACAGAAAAGTCTCCTGCGAAACGGCGGCCATCAAAGGCATTTGCCAGGAGTAGGAAATAGAAGGGAGTTCAGCATGAAGACCGGAATCGCACGGTTCGCCTCAGTAGCGTTGTCGCTGGGATATACGATCACCATCGCCGCGCAGCAGGCCGCGCCTGCCGTTCCGGTTCAGTTGACGGTCACCATCAATGCCCAACAAACAGCGGCGCCGGTCTCCAAGTACCTGTTCGGCATGTTCATCGAGCACGGAGGCTCGCTCATCTATCGCAGTCTCTGGGCGGAGATGATCGACGACCGCAAGTTCTTTTACCCGATCACATCGGGACAAAGAGTAGAACCCCACAACCCAGCGGACAGGGGTCCAAGAGGCGGAAATCGCGCGGCTCCACGTCAATGGCGTCCCGTGGGTCCTGACGACGCGGTGGTGATGGACAACGTCCAACCCTTCGTCGGCGAGCACAGTCCGCGCATCGCGCTCATCCCCGGCACTGCGCACGGAATCAGACAATCGGGGCTGACGGTGGTGAAGGGCAAGCTGTACACCGGGAGAATCTATCTCCGCGGCACGGCGGGCAGTAATGTGAAGGTGGCGCTGATCTGGGGCCAGGGCGCCGGTGACCGGCAGACCCTCTCGATTGCGGCACTCACGAATGAATATACGAAGCACCCGTTGAGCTTTACAGCAAAAGCAGACAGCGACGATGCCGTGCTCGAGGTCACAGGCACGGGCAGTGGGAATTTTCACATTGGCACCGTCTCGCTGATGCCGGCAGACAACGTGCAGGGGTTCCGGCCCGATACCATTGCGCTGCTGCGCCAGCTTCACTCCGGCATGTGGCGGCTGCCGGGCGGCAACTTCATCTCCGGCTGGAGTTGGTACAACTCAGTGGGCCCCATAGACAAGCGGCCACCGGTCTATGACGACGCATGGAGCGCCATGCAGTCCAACGACGTTGGATTAGACGAGCTCATGACCCTTTGCGGGCTGATCGGCGTGGAGCCTTACATCACCGTGAACGCAGGCCTGGGCGACGAACATTCGGCGGCGCAAGAAGTCGAGTACATGAACGGGGCGGTCTCTACCCTTATGGGGGAGTTGCGCGCGCGCAACGGTCATCCCGAACCTTACCACGTGAAGTTCTGGGATGTGGGGAATGAGCCCTATGGCGATTGGCAACTGGGACACGTTGCCGAAAAGTATTACGAGGTCAAGCACAATCTGTTTGCCCAGGCCATGCGAAAGGTGGACCCGTCAATCACCATTCTGGCATCGGGCGCGATGCCAGACGAAATGACCGTCGAGGGTCAGCCGCGCGTCCTGCACATGGGATACGTAAAGGTCGACTTCGGCTCGGAGTTCGACTGGACCGGTGGACTGATCAAGAACTGCTGGGGGAACTTCGACGGCCTCACGGAGCACTGGTACGCTCGGGCCGGCAAGCGTTTCGATTACCAGCACGCGATGAGTCTGACAGCGGATGCACCCAAAGAGGACGGGTATGTGAACGTAGACCGGACGCTCCTGGAGTTTGTCCGTTATCCGGCGAATCGTGTGAGCGTGAAGGCCGAAGAATGGCAAAAGTACGAGGAGCTATTTCCAGCCATGATCGATAAGAAGATTTTTCTGTCGATTGACGAGTACTCGTACTCTGGCGCGCCGGTGAATTTGAAGCTGGCCCTGGCCTACGGCACGGTCTTCAACGAGATGCTTCGGCACACCGATTTCCTGAAGATGTCGGCGTTCACCATGGGCGTCTCGACGCTCAACTATAGCCCCACCGCCGCCGTCTTTAACACGACCGGACTGCTGTTCAAGATGTACGGCGATCACATTGGTCCAGGGTCCGTGCCGGTAGAAGTTTCGGGCAATTCGCCGCAGCCGCCGCCGCAGTATCCAGTGGCCGCCGACCAGCCGCGCGTAACTTCCGGCAGCCCCACTTATCCGCTGGACATGGTGGCTGCGTTGACTGCGGACCACAAGTACCTGACCATCGCCGTCGTCAATGCGACGGAATCGGAACAGAAATTTGACCTGGAAGTCAAGGGCGCGCGGCTGGCCGGACCATCGACCCTGTGGCAGTTGACTGGGAGCGGCCTGGATGCGGAGAACAGTGTCGGCCAGCCGCCGCAAGTCGAGGTGAAGGAGATTCCGATCGGGAACGTTGCGAGCACCATCTCGATTGCACCCATCACCGTGAATATTTATCGCTTTCCCATAGAGCAATAGGGCGAGGTCAGGATTGCTCCCCCTTGCCCAAAAGTGATCTCCGAAAAGATCAACGTACTCCTCGTTCCCCGGGTCTTCTTCCAAAAAGCGTTTCGGCATCAACAACGTAGCCGCGAACAAATTAGCTTCCTGTTCATAATCATCGGTACCAGCGCACGCTTGGCTATATCCAAGGCGCCACGATCCTGGATCTCTGTCACCATTTTCACGACCTCAGGGGCTTCGATCTTGTCGATAGGACGTGCACCGAGAGCGGGCAGGATATCAGCATTCATGCGTCGTTCAACCATGTCGGCATGACGCTTGCTTTTGCCGTCACGCCAATGATGGAATGGGCTGGACACGGCTGGAAGGGTCTATGGCGGAGAGGGAGGGATTCGAACCCCCGATACCCTTACGAGTATGCCTGATTTCGAGTCAGGTGCATTCAACCGGGCTCTGCCACCTCTCCGCTTTGTTTTCAACTACTTACGACCGTCGATTTGCCGTTCGTAGTTGAACGGTGTTAGTTCAGGTGTCAGTCGGAACCTGCTCCAGAGTTGCGCTGACATTGAACGTGTCCGCGACACTGTTGGCGACCAAATTGGCACCCGGCACTAGATGAGCATATCGCATGGTCATCTGTATCGTCGAGTGGCCGAGGTACTTGGCCACGACAGCCAGAGGCACGCCTCCCAGCACCCGCAGGCTGCCGGCCGAATGGCGGTTGCCATGCCACGTGTAGAAGCCGCTGCCCGCCGCGGCCAGTGCAGGATCGAACCAGGAACGCACTTTCGTCAACGGCAAGCCACGTTGGGTTCCGGCTTGTGGCCTACACCTTCAGTACATCCCCGTCCCGCGCCACCATCTGATAGAGCACTGGGTTCACAAAGAAGCCCAGGAACAGCCGCGAGACCAGACCCCGCCACAATCACTATGGCAAACGGCTTTTGCGTGTCGGACCCGATGCCCGTCGAGAGCGCCGCCGGCAGCAGTCCCAGGCATGCCACCAGCGCCGTCATCATGATAGGCCGCAGCCGCAGCAGCGAGGCCTCCCGCGTGGCTGTCCGGATGTCCATGTTCTGCTCGATGCGCAGCTTGTTGATGTAGGAGACGAGAATCACGGCAGTTTCAACCGAGACGCCAATCAGCGCCAGCATGCCCAGCGCCGAAGAAGCGCTGAACGGCGTGTGCGTGAGCTTGAGCGCCAGCAAGGCGCCCACCGGATCGGTCAGCAATACGCCCAGCAAAACGATAATCGGAAACTTGAAGTTATCGTAGAGCGCGAACAGGATCATCGAAATAATCAGCAGCGCCAGTCGGCCCAATCACGAACAATTGCTGTTTTGCGGCCACCAGTTCGTCGTACTCGCCGCCCCACGTCATCCGGTACCCTGCCGGCAGCGACTTCTGAATGTCGGCAATCGCCTGCTGGCCGGCGTTCACCGCGCTCGCCAGGTCGCGGCCCTCCACGCTGTACTGCACGCCGATGTACCGCGAGTTGTTTTCGCGATAGATGAGCGCCGCCCCGCCCGACTCGCGAATATCGGCCAGCGCGCTGAGCGGAATCTGCTGCCCGGCGGGCGTTCCCACCAGCAGGTTCCCGATCTGCTGCGCGCTCTGGCGGAACTCCGGCTTCATGCGCACCACCAGGTCGAAGAGCTTTTCGCCCTGCACCACCTGCGTGGCCGCCTGCCCGCCCACCGCCGCCTGCACAATCGCTTCCACGTCGGCCACGTTGATGCCGTAGCGCGCAATCTTGGCGCGATCCACGTCAATGGTCAGGGTCGGCTGCCCCAATTGCGCGCACCACGGTCAGTTCCGTGAATCCCGGCACCTGGCTGAGCCGCTGCTTGACCACCTGCGCCGTATTCTGCAGCACATTCAGGTCAGGCCCGTAGATCTTCACCGCCAGCGCGCTCTTGAGGCCCGTCAGCGCCTCGTCCACCGCGTCTTCGGCCGGCTGCGTGTAGTTGAAAACCACGCCCGGAAATACATCGAGCTGGCGCTGAATGTCGGCTCGTCAGCTCCGCCTTGTTGTGAATCGATCCCGTCTTCCACACCGCGTCGTTATACGGCTTGAGCCCCACGTAGAATTCGTCGTTGTAGAACCCGGTCGGGTCGGTGCCGTCGTCCGGCCGCCCCAACTCCGAGCCCACATCCGTCACCATCGGGTACTTCATCAGGATGTCCCGCACCTGCGGCGAAAATTTGCTCGACGTCTCGAACGAAACCGTGTACGGCATGGTGGCGCGAATCCACAGCGCGCCTTCGTCCAGGTGCGGCATGAACTCGCCGCCGATAAACGGAATCAGCAGCAGCGTGGCCGCGAAGATCACCACCGACGAGAACCAGCGTTGTTCTGCGGCCGGTCCAGGCACCAGTCCAGCCACACCGCATATTTCCTGAGGACCCACTGGAATGGCTTGTTCTCCTTCTCGTGCACGCCCTTCTTGAACCACATGGCGCACAGCACGGGCACCAGCGTCAGCGTCAGAATCATCGCTCCCACCAGCGCGATGGCCACTGTGTCCGCCATGGGCTTGAACAGCTTGCCCGAAGGCCCGGTCAGCGCGTAGATGGGCAGATACCCGGCAATGATGACGGCCACCGAATAAAAGATGGGCCGGTCCACATCCTTCGCGGCGCTCTTGATCACTTCCTCGAGGTCGTACTCCTGCCCTTCGCGCATTCCCAGCTCGCGGAAAATGTTCTCCACCATCACCAACGTGCCGTCGATCAGAATGCCGAAGTCAATCGCCCCGATCGAAAGCAGGTTCGCCGGAATCCCCTCGCGCGTGCAGAAAGATAAAAGCAAACATCAGCGACAGCGGAATGGTGAGCGCCACAATCACCGCCGCGCGCATGCTCACCAGGAACGCCATCAGCACCACCAGCACCAGCGTCATGCCCAACAGCAGGTTGTGCTCCACCGTGTCGATGGTCAGTTGCACCAGGTCGCTGCGGTCGTAGTAGGCGCGCACCTTCACGTCCGGCGGCAGAATGTGTTCGTTCAGCTCCTGCGTCTTGGCCTCCACGCCCTTGAGCACGTTCTGCGTCTGCTCGCCGGTCCGCATCATGATGACGCCTTCCACCGCGTCATCCGTCTTGTTGAAGCCGAACTCGCCCAGCCTCGGCGCGTTCCCGATCACCACCTGCCCGATGTCGCCGATGCGCGTGGGCACGCCGTTCTGCGAGCCCACGACGATGTTGGCGATATCCGACGTGTCGCGCACCAGGCCCACGCCGGTGACGTAATCGAACTGCTGGCCCTGCTCGTAAAATCCTCCGCCCGCGTTCGAGTTGTTCACCGAGAGCTGCTGCATCACCGTCGGCACGGTCACGTGATACGCATAGAGCTTCGCCGGATCGAGCAGCACCTGGTACTGCATCACGGTGCCGCCAAAGCCGGAGTCGTCCGCCACGCCGGGCACCTGCTTGTACTGCCGCTCCAGCACCCAGTCTTCAATCGTCTTCAGTTCCTGCGGCGTGCGATCCGGGCTCTCGATCACGTAGCGGTACACAAGCCCCGAGGGACTCGCCAGCGGAGCCATCGTCGGCGTTACGCCCTGCGGATACGTCACTTCGCTCAGCCGCTGAAACACCACATCGCGCGCAAAGTAATCGTCCGTGCCCTCATTGAAGGTCATGATCACGTCCGAAAGCCCGTAGAGCGAGATCGAACGCATCACCGTCAGCTTGGGAACGCCGTTCATTTCCACTTCAGTGGGGACGGTCACCAGTCGCTCCACCTCTTCCGCGTCGTGGCCCAGTCCACTGCGTAATCACTTCCACCATCGGCGGCGACAGATCCGGATACGCATCCACCGGCATGTTGTGGAACGACCACGCCCCGGCCACCATCAGGAATGCCACCAGGAACAGGACGATCGGCTTCTGCCGAAGCGCAAATTGAACCATGCGATGAATCATTTCGGCCTGTCCTCTCAGTGCTGCATCGAGTTAACGACTTGCAGGAACAGGCTGCCGTCGCCCACAACCTTGTCGCCCGGCGATACGCCCTTCGCAATCTGCGTCTCATTGCCCTGCATTTCGCCCAGCACCACATCACGCCGTCCGAACTGGTTGTCACCATTCAGCACATACACAAAGGGCTGGTTGTTGTCGTCACGCAACACGGCCGCATTGGGAACAGTGAGCGCATTCTTCAGCACACCCGCAGTCACCAGTGACTGTGCAATACATGTCGCGCTTCAGCTTTTCACCGGGGTTATCCACCACGATGCGCGCCTGCAACGTCGCGTGTATTCGGATCCAGCGCCGGCGATACATATGAGATCTTGCCGTGAAAGCTGTCAGGAAACGCGTCCGTCTGCACCACCACGTCGTCGCCGCTCTTTACGTATTGCAGATCGGCTTGATAGACATTCGCCAACACCCACACTGTGCTCAGATCCGTGATCGTGAATGCCTGCGTCTGCCCTGCCTGCACGACCTGGCCCGGGGAAACCAGCCGCTCCACGACTTCGCCGGCGATGGGCGCCAGCACCGGAATCTGCGCTGACGAAGGAGTCTTTGCGAGGTCCTCAGGATTCTTGATACCGAGTATCCGCATGCCCTGCTCGGCCGCATTCAAATCGGCCTGCGCCTGGGTGCGCCCGCTCTCCGCCTGTTCCAAATCAGCCTGCGAGATGGCGTTATGCGCGTATAAGTCCTGGGCGCGCGTGTAGACCTTGTCCGCCAGCCGGTAGGAATCTGCAGCTTTCAAATAGCCATCGAGCAACTGTGCGTAGTCCGGGCTGCTCACTTCCAGCATGGGCTGGTTCATTTGCACGTGATCGCCCGGCACCACCAGGATCCGGCTGACCGGGCCCCCCACTTGCGTGATAACGGGTGTCGTCTTGAAGGCGTTGTAGGCCACCGCGCCCGTCAGCCGCAGCGTGTGCGCAATCGTGCCCGGCTTCATGGTTACCAGCTCCACGTGGCTCATCTGGTCCGCGGGAATCGTGAACAATTGCGGCGTTGCCGAGGGCGAGGCCTTCGACGAGAACGAGGTCATGCCGCTCGCGTTGTCTTTCGAGTGACAGCCGGCCAGTATCAGCAGCGCAACAAGGGGCCACGCGCTCCGCATCCCGGCCATGTAGTCGACCGTTCCTGGGTGTCTCATGGTAAGCTCCTGGTTCCTACTGCCTCGCGCAGTTGCTCCAGCGCCTCCAGATAGGACGCCAGCGCCTGCCGGTAGCCGAGTTGCGTTGCCCTGAAGGTGCGTTCCGCATCCAGAAAGTCAAGCATGCTGGCTGCCCCATGCTTGTACGCATATTCCGTAATGTCACGCGACTGCTGCGCGTCGTCGAGATAGCCCCCGCGATAAAGCCCCACGATCTCGTCGTTGGCGTGCAGGCCCTCGTAAGCGTCGCGCACGTCGGTCAGCACCTGGCCGTTCGTGAACAGCTGCTGCTCCTGCGCCTGCGTGATGGCAAACCCGGTGCGCTTGATCTCACCCTGGTTGCGATCAAAGATCGGCAGGGGCATCGAGGCATACAGCGCAATTTCGTTGAGATCGGACACGTGCGTGTAGTTCACAGTGCCTGTCACGTCCCTCTTCCCGATGGCCTTCTGCAGCTGGAACTGGCTGTTGGCCGCCGTCACTCCCAGCTTGGCCGCTTGCAGATCAGGCCTGCCCTGCAGCGCCTTGGCCTGCATGTCTTCAAGCGAGCCCGGAACAGGCTGATAATCGAAGCTGCCGGCCACATCGTAGTTCTCATTCACCTGCTCGTAACCCAGCAACTGCCGCAAGTCCGACAATCCCTGCACCCGCGCCAGCTTGGCCTGCGCCACATCGGACTGGAACTGCAGAAACTGCAGCTTCATCTTCAGCAGATCGTCCAAACCGATATCGCCCGCTTTATACCGCGCCTGGGTAATATCCAGAGAGTCCTGAAAGCTCTTCAGGTCCTGGTTGGCAAGCTCCAGAGTCGACTCCGCCAGTTCCACGTTAATGAAGTCCGCAGCCACGTTGAACGTGAGCGTGCGCTCGTTATCCGACACTTGCGCACGGGTGACCGCTGTAGCATCTCTTGCCGCCTGCAGCCGGTGCTGCCGCTTCTGGCCACGTTCGAACAGGTAGCTCAAGCCCACATCGAATTCGGCGGTGTTGTCCAGGTAATCGGAGGAGAAATTGCTCGGCTGGAAAATAGGCAGATACTGCACGTCGCCTCCGAGCACCGGGTCAGGCCGCAGATTCGCCGTGATTTCTTCCGCCTCATTCTGCTGGATCGTGGTCCGCGCCGCCAGCAGGTTGTGATTGTGCTGGACCGCCATCTGGATCGCCTGATCGAGCGTGATCAACTGCGCGCCGGGCGCTTGCGCCAATTGGCCTGCTGGTGGCGCTGGAGCCTGGTTGGTTCCCGGTTGCGATGGAGTCTGTGCAGGCGGTGCCTGCGCGCTCGCGGTTCCCGCCAGCAACAAAGGAACCAGCAGCATGGAGAGATATGAGACCGATGAACGCATGGGCGCTCAACTCCTGATCGGAAGACATAGCCATGGGACGTGCCGTGAGGGCACGAATTCGAGGGAAAAGGCTATGCAGGAGGAGCGCGGGGCGACCTTTCATTGGTCCTGGAACGTGAAACAAAGCCATTCTCACGGACCGCATATTCCGCCGTGGCCAGGACCAGTCCGATCGCGCCAATCGCTGTCATCGGGGGCGCGATGGACATATGGCAAAGCGTGCAGTTAGCCGCGGAGCACTGGTCATGATGGTGACACACCATTCCCGCTGTCAGCGTCAATATCAGCACGATCAACAGAGCGGAAACAATGACACGCCGGATTCGCGTGGAGTCAGTCATTACCAGTGAACCCCTTAAAAGCTTCAACGTCCTCGATACTGCATCGAATCTCGACTGCACGGATTGGTTGATCCGGATTTACCAGAGTTCAATCGCCTGCCTTGCGGAGGAACAGGCCAGCCGAAGAGAAAAATCAAGAAATGAGAGCCTCTCCACTATAAACCTGATAATCGAAGGTCTGTAAAGAGTGGGCCTTCCCGCAGAATGGCTTCACGGTCCAGAACGAGTGCGAGGCGGCCGATGGACCGGCCTTCGCAGGGCTGAATCGTTCCCCGCCTGGCCAACGAAAAGAATCTTGCGCGGGACGAATTCAGGCGAGTAAGCTCGGCTCAACAGGTGTGGCCGGGCACAGTTCGGGGGGAGTCATGAACCCGAATCAGCGGAAGATCAGCTCGAAGATGCGCCAAGAGATGGCTGTCGCGCTTGCGATCACGCTTTTGGTTGGCCTGCCAGCATTCCTCGCATTCTCCAAACGCCAATCGGAAATCGCGCACGGCGAGCCGGGAGGCGCTCTCGTTCTCAGCAGTTCGAGCTTCGTGAGCGAGGAAACGATTCCGCGGCGCTACACGTGTGACGGCGCCAATGTTTCACCGGAGCTGCATTGGACCCATGCGCCGGCCGAGTCGAAGAGTTTCGCGCTGGTGATGCATGATCCGGATGCGCCGGTTGACTTTACCCATTGGCTTGCCTACAACATTCCACCCAGCGTCCGTGAACTTGCCGAGGGTGCATCGCCTGGTGGCTCCATGCCGGCAGGATCCCAGGAAGGGGCCAACAGTTTCGGCCGCTCCGGCTACGGCGGTCCATGTCCGCCCGCAGGCAGGCCCCATCACTATCGTTTTCAGCTGTATGCACTCGATATCCGCGTCGATTTGCCCGCCGGCGCAGAGAGAGGCCGCTTGGAATCCGCCATGCAAGGGCACTTGATTGCCGAGGGGCAAATCACCGGGATATACGGGCGCTAAGCGATCGGCAGCGCCGCCGGCCCGGAGCAGCCTCTTGACAAGAAGCTTTGACTGATCCAAAATGTGACTGATAGTCATATTCGAGCATGAACCACATATGAGCATAAGTCACATTCGCCAACTCCCGACTCCTGGCAATTCAAGCCGTCCGATCGTCTCCTCGCCTGCCGGGATCGGAAGGAGGCAGCGCCGCGCCGCCGAGACCCGCGTCAGGCTCTTCCGCAGCGCCCTGGAACTGATTGCCGAGCATGGCCTTGCGAATGTGACCGTCGAAGACATCACCGAAGCCGCCGATGTGGGGAAGGGCACCTTCTTTAACTACTTCGCCAGCAAAGACCACGTCCTGGGTGTGATGGCGGAAATTCAGTTGAGCAAAGTGCGCGAGGCCGCAACAAAAGCGGCTGCGGGCAAGCAGAGTATTCGCGCTTCGCTGCGCCAGCTTGTTCACGGGCTTGCTGAAGAGCCTGGGCGCAACCCTCGCCTGGCGCGCGCCCTTATTTCCTCGTTTCTGGCGAGCGAGAGCGTTCGAAGTATTTTGAAACGGCACATGCTCGAAGGCCGTAAGACAATTGCGGGGATCGTCGCACAGGGGCAGAAACGCGGTGAGATCGATCGGCAACTCAACAAGGACAAAGTCGCGCTGCAGTTTCTCCAGATGGCGTTGGGCACGGTCCTGCTCTGGTCCTTGCACGAGAAGCCGGCCCTCGCCGGATGGATGGAGAACAGTTTTCGGCATATGTGGCGCGCCATCGCCGCTCCCGCCGAAGAGCAGGAACCATAATGAACGGATTTCGCAAGACGGCTCTTATTTGGCTGACGGCAGTGGGCAGCGCAGCAATGCTCGGCCTGGCGGGCTCGGCGCAGCAATCGCCTGACCGCGTGACGCTCCAGGACGCGATTCAACAAGGGCTACACGCGAACCTGAACGTTCTCTTGGCCGGCACGCGTGTGGAGGAAGACGAGGGTGCGCGAACCCGCAGCTTGTCAGCCGCGCTGCTTCCGCGCGTGACCTCGCAGGTCTATGCCAACTATCAGAATCGAAATCTGCGCGCGTTTGGAATCTCGGTTCCCGGACTCCCGTTGCCGAATGTAGTCGGGCCGTTCTCCAATTACGATTTCCGCATTTACGCGCAACAGAACGTGGTTGACCTGGCAAGCTATCGTGTGTTGAAGGCAAGCGAGCTCTCACTGGATGCTGGCAAGATGGACGAACAGGACGCGCGCGATCTGATTGTTCGCGCGATTGCCGGCCTCTACCTGAACGCGCAGTCTGCGCGGGCACGCGCCGACGCCGCGCAATCGCGTGTGACAGATTCCACCACGTTGCTCAAGCTGGCGCAGGATAAACACACTGCGGGAACGGCCACGGGCGTGGATGTGCTGCGCGCGCAGGTGCAGTTGGCCAACGACCAGCAGGCTTTGCTCGAGGCGCAGAACGGCTCCAGGCAATCGCTGCTGGTGCTGGCGCGAAGCCTCGGCATGAGTCCGGGCACGGCTTTGGAGCTTGCCGAGCCGCTGCGTTATGAGACGCTGGCGCAGGAACAGCCGGACGATCTACTGCCTGGCGCGCTCGCAGCTCGCGCGGATTATCTATCGCTCGATCGCCAGCGGCAGAGCCTCGCTGAGCAACAACGTGCCAACCGGGCGCGCTTCTATCCGAAGCTGAGCCTCAACGGAAACATCGGCGAATTGGGCCGCAGCATCGGCGGGGTCCAAACCACGGGACTGATTCAGGGACAGATCGATTTCACGATCTTCGATCGCGACCGCGAGGGCGAGGCGCAGCAACTCGCCGGCCGGCTCAAGAGTGTCGACGACCAGATTGCCGATCTGCGCCGTGGTGTGGACGAAGACATTCGCGAGGCGCTCCTGAATCTGGATTCCGCTGCGCAGCAGGTGAGTGTTGCCGCCGACGGGCAAAAGCTCGCGCAACGCGAACTCCAGATGGCGCAGGATCGCTTTGCCGCGGGCACTGCGAACAATGTGGAAGTGGTCACGGCGCAGGATGAGCTGGCACGCGCAGATGAGAATTACATCCTTGCGGTTTCGAGCCACGTGGATGCGAAGTATGCGCTGGCCCGCGCGCTCGGAGATACCGAAAAGAACATCCTGAAGTTTTCGGCGAATCCGTAAGCGGCGCGCCGCCGAGAATTGCGGGGGAATTCTGCCGAAGAGGTTGGATCTTATGAAGCGATTAATACCGATTGCGATTCTTCTGGTTGCGGCCATCGCCGCCGGAGTGTACTTTTATCCGCGCTTCACGAAGAAGGCCGCGCCGACGAACGAGCTTGCGCTTTCCGGAAATATTGAAGCGCACGAGAGCCTGATCAGCTTCAAGGTCGAGGGGCGCATCGTCGTTCTTCCAGTGGAAGAGGGCCAGCAGGTGGAGCAGGGTGCGTTGCTGGCGCGACTGGAGGATGCGGACTTCAGGCAGCATGTCCGCATCGACCAGGCCTCTGTTGCGGTCCGCCAGGACGATCTTGCTTTGACGCTCGCCGGAACGCGCGAGCAGGAGATCAAGGCGTCGCAGCAAGCCGTGATCGATGCACAGGCCGCGCTCGAGCAAACCAAGCTCGACAGCAGCCGCGCGCAGATGCTCTATGCAAAGGACGAGATCGCCGCCCAGGATCGCGACCAGGCGGCCACGGCTCTTAAGCGCGCCGAAGCAACATTCAAAGCCGCTCAACAGCGATACAACGAGGCGGTAGAAGGCGCTCGCAAGGAAGACATCACCATCGCTCGTGCCAACCTGGCTCAAGCCGATGCGAATCTCGGCCTCTCGCGAATTGATGAAAGTTACACCACGCTTCGCGCGCCGGTGAGCGGCGTGATCACGGTCCGTGAGGCCGAACTGGGTGAGGTGCTTCAGCCCGGCTCGCCCGTGGTCACGCTCGCCGATCTCGATCACATCTGGCTCCGCGCCTATATTGCAGAGACCGACTTGGGCCGCATTCACTGGGGCCAGGATGCAACCATCACCACCGATACATATCCGGGCAAGCAATATCACGGGCGCATCTCGTTCATCTCGCCAGACGCCGAGTTCACGCCCAAGAGTGTGCAAACCACCGAGGAGCGCGTCACGCTCGTCTATCGCATCAAGATCGATATCGACAACCCCAAACACGAACTGAAACCCGGGATGCCGGCCGACGCCCATATCCAACTTGCTGCGGCCGGTGGGAACGCATCGCAGGCCGCGCCGTCGCAGCCATGAATGACATCCTACAGCCAGCGATCGTTGCCGAAGGGTTGACGAAGAGCTTCCCCGGTGTGCGTGCCGTAGACGGCTTGAGCTTCGACGTTCGCGCGGGCGAGATCTTCGGACTGGTCGGTCCCGACGGGGCAGGGAAGACAACGACGCTGCGTATGCTGGCGGGAATCATGCCGCCCGATGCGGGTACGGCCACGGTGGGCGGCGAAGATGTGGTGCGCGATCCTGAAAGCGCAAAACACGCACTCAGCTATATGCCGCAGCGTTTCGGGCTTTACGAAGACCTCACCGTCGACGAGAACATCCGTTTTTATGCCGATCTATTCGGCGTACGCAAGGCCGAGCGCAATTCACGCTCTGCGCAGCTGCTCGAGGCCGCAGGGATGAGCGAGTTCCGCACACGGCTGGCGGGCAAGCTCTCCGGCGGCATGAAGCAAAAGCTCGGCCTCGTGTGTGCACTCATTCACCGGCCGAAGGTGATCTTGCTCGACGAGCCAACAACCGGCGTCGATCCTGTTTCGCGCCGCGATTTCTGGCGGATTCTGTATGAACTGATCGCCGAAGGCGTCGCCATTCTCACCTCGACGGCATATCTCGATGAGGCGGAGCGATGCCATCGTGTCGCCCTTATGCACCAGGGAAAGCTGTTGTTCGCCGATACGCCCGCAAACCTGAAAGCGAAGTTGCACAAGGATGTTTTGTCGGTGGCGTCTGCCGAACCCCGCCGCCTGCGCAGCGCACTCGAACATGCGGATGGAATTTCGAGCCTGGTACTGACCGGCGATGGCGCGCACGTGGTGGTTGACGATGCGGCGCGCCGTACCGCGGAGTTCAAGACGCGACTCGCAGTGGAAGGGGTCCCGTTCGATTCCATTCAGCAAGTCACGCCTTCCATCGAGGATCTATTTGTAGACGCTGTGGCAGGTGGGGCGGCGCACCATGACTGACCAACCGAATACGGTGGTGATCGAAGAAATCACCAAGCGATTCGGCAGCTTTGTGGCCGTTGACAGGCTCAGCCTTTCGGTGCGCAAAGGCGAGGTCTTCGGTTTTCTGGGACCGAACGGCGCCGGCAAGTCCACCACGATTCGCATGTTGTGCGGGCTGCTGAGACCTACCTCCGGGCGCGCATCGGTGGCAGGGTTCGACGTGGACCGCAATCCCGAGGCGGTGCGCCAGCACATCGGCTACATGTCGCAGAAATTCTCGCTCTACAACGACCTGAAGGTGATTGAGAACCTGCGCCTCTTCGCCGGACTCTACAGCGTGCCCGCAAAGGAACTGCGGGGCCGGATTGATTGGGCACTCGAGATGGCCAACCTGAAGGGCCAGCAAAATCTGATGACGCAGACGCTGCCCGGCGGATGGAAACAACGGCTGGCGCTCGGCTGCGCGGTGTTGCACCGGCCGCCAATTATTTTTCTCGACGAACCGACCTCAGGCGTCGATCCCATTTCACGCCGCCAGTTCTGGGATCTGATCCATCAGATGGCGCAGGAAGGCGTGACCGTCTTTGTCACGACGCACTATATGGAGGAGGCGGAGTACTGCAACCGCCTGGCGCTCATCTTCCGCGGCAAGATTGTCGCGCTCGGCTCTCCCGCAGAGTTAAAGCGCAATTCGATGAAGGGTGAGTTGCTCTTGATGCGGTGCGAGTTGCTGGGCAGAGCGGTGGAGGCACTGCAATCCGCGCCCGGGGTGATGGATGCCGCAGTTTTCGGTGATGCGCTGCACCTGGTTGTCGCGGATGCGGCGGCTTCCCAACCGCAGATCATGAGCTTTCTGGCGGCCAAAGGAATTGCAGTCAGCCAGATCGAGAAAATCCGACCCACGCTTGAGGATGTTTTCGTTTCGCTCACGACCACTCAGGCCGCGGAGGGAGCGCGCACACAATGAACCTGACTCGATTGCTCGCCGTTGCGAAAAAAGAGCTGGTGCAGATCCTGCGCGACTCGCGAAGTCTCGGCATCGTGATCGTCATGCCGGTTACGCTCATGTTTCTCTTCGGCTACGGCGTGAATCTCGACCTCAAAGGTTTGCCGGTGATTGTCTACGACCAGGATGGCAGCCAGCAAAGCCAGGACTTTCTTAAGCGGTTCCAGGCCGGTGAGTATTTCCATATAGTGCGCGTGGTCGATCGATACTCTTCTGTCGCAAAGGCGCTTGACTCCGGCGAAGCCAAGATGGGCCTCGTGATTCCGTCGAATTTCTCCCAACGGTTGAGCCAGGGCGGGGCCGTGCCCGTGCAGGCGCTGGTTGACGCCACCGACGACAACACGGCGAATGTTTTGATGGGCTACACGCAGGCCGTGGTCATGGGCTATTCGTCTCAGTTGCAGCTCGACTGGCTGCGGAAGCATGGGCAATCCCTTCAGCCCGCAACGGTGAGCGTCGAAACCCGCACCTGGTTCAACGAGGATCTTGAGAGCAGCGTGTTCATCATTCCCGGGGTGCTGGCGCTGGTGATGTCGGTGATTGGCGCGTTTCTCACTTCGCTCACCATCGCACGCGAATGGGAGCGCGGCTCAATGGAGCAATTGATCTCCACTCCGGTGACGGCGATGGAAATCATGCTGGGCAAGCTCACGCCCTACTTTGTCATCGGCATGTTCGACGTCGGGGTCTGCGCATTCATCGCCATCGAATGGTTCAAGGTGCCGTTTCGCGGATCGCTGCTCACGCTCGCGGCCAGTTCGGCGTTGTTCATGATTGTGGTTCTCTCGCTCGGCTTCTTCATCTCTGTGGTCGCGAAAAACCAGTTGGCGGCAAGCCAGATTGCACTCATCATCACGTTTCTGCCCGCATTTCTATTGTCGGGATTTCTCTTCTCGATTGAACAAATGCCCATGCCCTTGCAATGGATCACGCGGATTTTCCCTGCGCGCTATTACGTCTCGCTGCTGAAGCGCATTTTTTTGAAAGGCACACCGGCCGCGATGCTCACAGCCGATCTGTTGCCGTTGACGGCTTTCGCGATCGTGCTGGCTCTAGTGGCCACGCACAGTTTTCACAAGAGGCTGCAGTAGAGGAGACGGACGATGCTGGGTCGATTGAAGCAGATGCTGATCAAGGAACTGATCCAGGTGGTTCGCGACAAGCGGACGCGATTCATTCTCATTGGCCCTCCGATCATCCAGATGCTGGTGTTCGGCTACGCAGCAACCTATGAGATTCGCCATGTATCCACAGTGGTTCTCGATCTGGATCACAGCCAGGAGAGCCGCGACCTGATCTCGCGATTTTCGTCCAGTCCGTATTTCAACGTGCGGCGCCAACTCAGCAACGCCGGCCAGATTCGCGATCTGATCGACAGCGGCGGCGCGACCGTAGGCCTGGAAATCGACGCCGGATTTGCGCAGAAACTCGAGAGCGGGCAAACCGCGCCCGTGCAGGTGATTGTGGATGCGACCAATTCGAATACGGCGCTCATCGCCTCGGGGTATATTTCACAGATCGCACTGGGCTTCTCGCAGCAATACGCGCAGGACCGCGTGAATCGCATTGCGCCGCAGCTGGCAAACGCCGCGCCATCGGTCGTACTCGATCAGCGGCCGTGGTACAACGCAAATTTAAGCAGCCGCTGGTTCTTCGTGCCGGGCGTGATTGGCAGCCTGACCACTCTTCTCGTCATCACGCTTACGTCGTTTGCCGTAGTTCGCGAGCGGGAGATCGGCACTTTGGAACAGATCATGGTCACTCCCATCCGCCCGGTCGAGTTCATCCTGGGCAAGACGCTGCCATTCTTTCTGATCGGGCTTTTCGACGCACTGTTGATTGGGATCGTAGGAACCTTCTGGTTCCGAATTCCCTTTCGCGGTCATATTGTGGTGCTGCTGACCGGGGCTGTGCTGTTTCTCATCTGCATGCTGGGCGTGGCGCTGGTCATTTCCACCGTCTCGTCGACGCAGCAGCAGGCCATGGTCACGTCGTTTTTCTTCATCATGCCCACCATCACTTTTTCGGGGTTTGGATTCCCCATCAGCGCCATGCCGCAGTGGATGCAGGATTTCAGCTATGCAATTCCACTTCGTTATTTCCTGGTTGTGCTGCGCGGAACCTATTTGAAGGGCGTGGGGATGAGCGTTCTGTGGCCGCAGATGGCCGCGATGGGCGGCCTAGGGGTAGGTCTTCTTACCATTGCCATTTTGCGCTTCCATAAGGCGCTGGACTAGAACTGGACCCTACCCCCTGATTGATCTCGGTGAGGGAAGGATTGCCGACAACCCTATCGGAGTAACTTTGACCATCCGATTTGACGCCAAGAATTGACGGCAATTCTTCACGATTCCCGAGAGTTACAAGCTGAAGATAGGAATGCATGATATTGTGCCGGAGCGCACATATTTTTCCTGAGGGAAGTGAAAGGCTGTCGGAATGAAAATCGGGCCGAACGTACCGGGTTGGGCGATTCTCGCAGATTGGGCTTGGTTGTCGTTCAGATTGTTGCATGTGCGAACAAGTGCGCTTCGCGTATTGTGTGGATACTCCTGCGCGTGCTTGCTTCTGTTCACAGCCTCTTCGGCCGCTGCCGTCGCACAAGCGCCCGTACAAAATGAATGGACGTGGATAGGCGGCAGCAGCGCGTCTGGAGGCGCCAGCACGGTGGGCCCTCCTGGCGTCTATGGAACATTAGGGACCCTTGCTACGTCGAATATGCCGGGGATCCGTTCGGGAGCTTATGACTGGATAGATCGTAGTGGAAATTTCTGGCTTTTTGGCGGCCATGGCGTCGATTCCAATGGAAGTTACGGTTGGCTCAGTGATCTATGGAAGTTCAACCCTTCCACGGGAGAATGGGCTTGGATGGGCGGAAGCAGCACGGTCACTCAGTTGAACCAGACTGCTGCGCAGTGCTTAGACACCGATTGCGGCCAGCTTGGGGTTTATGGCACCTTGGGGATACCTGCCGCCGGGAACGTCCCCGGCGGGCGTGGGTGGGGCGCGAGTTGGATCGATGGAAGCGGCAACTTCTGGCTCTTCGGAGGAGAAGGCCTCGACAGTGTTCAGCTTGGAGTCGCAAGTCCATTGGGTGACATGTGGATGTACAATCCCGCATCCAACGAATGGGCCTGGAAGGGAGGCAGCAACAACTCTGGTGGCACCGGCGCGCTGGGCCCTCCGGGTGTGTATGGAACATTGGGCACCCCTGCTGCTGGAAACATCCCGGGTGACAGGTGGAACGCTTCAAGCGCGACCGATGGCAGCGGTAACTTCTGGCTCTTTGGGGGTGATGGCTTCGATTCGGTTGGTCGGGCTGGCCTGCTCAACGACCTTTTCGAGTTCAATCCTTCCACCGGCCAGTGGACATGGATAAGTGGAAACAATGTCGTAGGTCAGGTTTCAAACGGGTACACTTACGGCCAGCCAGGAGTGTATGGCACTTTGGGAGTGCCTGCCGCAGCAAACGTCCCCGGAGGCCGTCACGGGCAAACGAGTTGGACTGATGGGAACGGCAATTTCTGGCTCTTTGGTGGGTACGGCGCTGTTCCCAACTATTTCGGCCTTCTTAACGATCTTTGGAAATTCAACTCTTCTTCACGCGAATGGACCTGGATGGGCGGGAGTAACACGGTTAATCCCAACTGCCCACGTGTGGACGGCATCTACAACTGCCAAGCAGGCCAACCCGGGGTATATGGAGGGTTAGGAGTTCCTTCCGCCAGCAATGTCCCAGGTGGACGATGGCTTGCCGCAGCCTGGACGGACAGCGGCAACAATCTCTGGTTGTTCGGCGGCCAGGGTCTTGATGCCAATTACGATTTGGGATACCTCAATGATTTTTGGGAGTTGGACACTTCTGCTAGCCCGGTCCAATGGACATGGGTGGGCGGAAGCAGCACGATCCCGGCGGCCTGTGCGGCAAAAGAGGCGACGGAGGGCGATACTGACCTGGGCATTCTCACTTGTGGACAGCCCGGAGAGTACGGCAAGTTGGGAACACCTGAAGCCTTAAACATTCCCGGAGGTCGCTTCGATAGCCCTTCGACTTGGGCTGATAAAAGCGGCAATCTTTGGCTCTTTGGGGGATATGGCTTCGACTTAGGTGGCACCTGGGGCTATCTCAACGACCTGTGGGTGTTTCAGCCGACCGTGGGTACTCTGCCGGCCTTTGCGCCGACCTTTAGCCCTGCTTCAGGAATTTACGCGGCCGGGCAGACGGCCACGATTTCCGACGCCGCTCCTGGCGCGTCTATCTACTACACCGTCGACGGTTCAACCCCGAGCACAAGTTCGCTCGTCTTCAACAATCCCATTATCATTTCTTCAACAGAAACAGTACAGGCCATCGCTGCGGCAGAGAACTATTCCAATAGTGCCGTCGCCAGCGCCGAATACACGATCGCACAACAGGTTCACACCCCAACCTTCAGTTTGCCAGTTGGAACCTACACCAACATACAAACGGTGACCATAAGCGATACGTCGGGTGGCGCAACGATCTACTATACCCTCGACGGAACGGTCCCGACGACGAGTTCGCCTATCTACAACAGCGCGATCACCGTTTCTTCGACAGAAACGATCAATGCTATTGCGGCAGCTCCGGGCTACGCGACGAGCGCCGTTGCCAGCGCGACATATACCATTCCTCCCGACTTTTCCATCGCGATCTCTCCGACGTCGATGACAGTATCGGCAGGCAGCACGGGAAGCACCGACATCAATGTAACTGCGTGGGGCGGCATCAATTCAGCGATTTCTTTCGCTTGCTCGGGACTGCCCACGGGTGCGACGTGCACGTTCTCTCCAGCAACCGTAAGTCCGACGTCTAATTCGGCGGTAACCACAGTTTTGTCAGTAGCTGTTCCCGTGTCCAGTGCAGCTCTTTATAGGAGCGGAAACAATCTGATCACCGTAGCATCTCTTGTGGGGATGCTTTGCTGTATTCGGCGGAGAAAACTGCTGCGTCTAATCTTGTTCACGCTGTTGGTGGGTTGCGCAGGGTTCGAGATCATTTCCGGATGCGGGGGCGGCCCAGCACCCTCCGGTGGGCCGCCTCCGGCTTCGTACAGCGTGACCGTAACCGCAACCTCGGGGTCGCTGCAACACACAGCCGCGCTCACAATGACCGTGAGTACACCCAAATAGGGTTAGTCGAGGTCCACCGCATCTTCATCCAGTTGGCGCGGATACCAACCTGCATCAACTGCGCCAAATCCTGTCGCGCATTCCACCATGCGCCTTGTTGCAAAATCATGCACTCCACTGCATTCTTCTCGTTCTTTGGCACCCGACCTCAGCTGGATAACGCACGACTTGCCATGAGATAGAACGCATGTTTGGAATGCGAGCTAGAAACACCCGCAGATCCCTCACTTCACTGCGCCTCATTCAGGATGACAGGGGTGGGCGGGCATTTTGAGCGGAAAACCGGCAATGGGGACAGAGCGCTTTTTGCAGGTGCGGAATTCGCCAAAGGCAACTGCGGTCCCACGCTCGTCGCGGCAACTTCGAGATAACAGCTGTATTGGAGCCTGTGACCGAATGATCGCAATCATGACATTGCCCCGCGGGAAGACGGACGCGAGGCAGCAAGATTCTCAATCGTTTGAGCGCACCCTGCCGAAGCCTCGCGATGGATTTAAGCGAGGCTCCGGCAGGCCATTATTTGGCGGCAAGCTGCTGCACGGTTTCCAACGACTTCTTCACATGAGCATCCGGCGCTAAATGATCTTCTTTCGAGGAGAGGACCGCGACGATCTTCCCATTCTTGCCGATCACGAAAGTTTCGCGCTCAATAAAGCCATGGTCGATGGCGACACCGCGCACGTCTTTCATACCCGGCCTTGCGGCAGAGGCCGACAAGCCGTAGGAGTCAGCGATCTTGCCGCTTGGATCCGAGGCGACGGGGAAACGGCCCGCACAGTAGCTGGGATCGGCGGAGAATTGATTGAGCCGCTCGATGCTATCCTCCGAGACGCCAATGATGCTGGCGCCAGCTGCGGTGAATTGGTCCTTCTCCTGTGCAAATGTGTGGGCCTCGAGATCGCAGCCGCCGGTGTAGGCCGATGGGTAGAAATAGACGACGACCGGACCCTTTTTCAACGCAGATCGCAGCGAGAAATGGAATTCCTTGCCAGCCAGCGATGCGGGGGCAGAAAAATCGGGCGCGTGCTCACCAGTGTTGAGGGCAGCGTACGCGGGTATGCAGAGTGCGGCAGAGGCCGCCAATCCGAGGAACAGACTTTTCTTCACAATAAGCCTCCCAGGGGAAGTAACACTCGATGGGGTTTGCGCGGCGCTCCCCCAGGAGCGCCGTCAGGAGTAGAGAATAGCAGAACAGCGGGCGCTCCGGGTGCACAGCGTTTGCCCAGATCGCCGGCGACTCCGATGTAAAGAGTGCGGCTCCGGCTGGCCAGGCTGTAAGTGAAGTAGGCGCCCTCGGGCTTGTTTTTTGATCGTAGACCGAGTCTGACGGACTGGAATGTAATGAAAGGAGCGGCCGCAGATCCCTCCACTTCTCCTTCCCTCCGTTCAAGGTCAGTGTCGGGATGACAACTGCCATCTTGGGTCGGGGAGGGGGCGCCAACAGTCCAACCGGAACACGGATTGAGTCGCCAATTGGCTGCTTGGGACTCGATCGCAACATTCGCACAACCAATCCCTCAAGAGGGTTACATAAAATTGCCCTGTTTTTAGGTAATATCGTGGCGAAGGAGGCTGCGATGTTCCAAACGCTCTCGGGAAGAGTGAATTGGGAACGGACAGAGGACGGCATTCGTGTGATCGTTCCATCTCGCTTCAGCTGGTGGTTTCTTTTTCCGGGTCTTGCGGTGCTCACATTTCCCCATTTCACATATGAGGTTTTCTGGAAGAGCAGGCAAGCGGCTGCAATGGGGCCAAGATCATTCATTCCTGAATGGATCGGGCTCGCCTTGTTTGTCTTTTGGATCGGTTTGTTCCGTACCCACAAGTGCGTGCTGACACTGACCTCGGCAGAAATGCGAGTTGAGAAACGGGCACTCGGGCTCAGACTTAGGACCGGAATTTCTGCGACTAGCCAGCTTAGCGAGCTTCGATTTATCCCGTCCCAATACGGCATATCTGCTGAGGACCAGAGCAGAGTCCAGTTCAGGATGGACACTAAAGCCCGCAGCTTTGGAGTTGGGATCGGCGAGGAGGAGGCCGATGCTCTCATCGCCAGGATGATGGAGGTTTATCCGTTTCCGAAGTCCTCGCCAGCCGAATCCGCCTCGGAGGCGGGTGCCAGCAACGGGCCACCTTTTTAATTGATCGATTGGAACGCCATCCGCACTTTTTAAAATCTACAATCCCAGCCTCGCCATAGTCGTTGCCGGGCAGGCTCACGCTGTGTCGCTGGTGACTCGTCAACTACCTTCCGATACACAGATTGCACACGCTATTGAAACATGCCCGCACGGTGGTCCCCGCTACAATTCTTGGGAGCGGGTGAATCGTGGACGCTCGGCCCGGAATTGGCCTCTCTGCGATCGTGCAAAAGAAAGCAATCGCTCGTAAATGGCGTTTTCCGATGGGCTTGAGGCCTTTTGGTGTACCTTTACTTTTGGTTACGGCGCGGCCGGAGCAGGCGCTTGGCAGAAGCGCGGCATCAATAATAAGAGCGTGCGGTTGTCGATAAGGGAGACCGGTTGCTGACATTTGAATTTCACATTTCGCGGCAGGCACGGGAGCGCTACCAGTTCGCTGAATCGCTTTTCTCCTACAACGGCAACGTGATTCTGGGCAGTTTTGCCGCGTGCCGCGAGTTTGCGCACCGCATGAACCAGGTGCGCGATGTGGACAAGCACCCCGAGCTCGCCATTCATGCCGGTCAGCTCTTCGCCATGGGGCTGATCGACGAAGCCAGCCACGTTCTGATGGCCCGCTATCGCGAGCAGTTTGACCCGCACGTGATGACCGGCGCACTCGACTGGTTCGGCGCGCAGGTGGGCAGCGACAATCTGGACAAAATGCTGCTGGCCTTTGTGGAGCAGTTTCCGGGCCAGAGCGTGATGCGGGGCGTGGAGACTCCCGCGCAGTGGCTCGCCGGTGAAAGCGGCGGTGTGCCGCATCGCGCCGCGGCTCTCGAAGAGCTGCTGATGCTGTGGACGGCGAATCGGAATGAGGCGTTCAAGCCATTTGAAGAGCTATTTGACGACCGGCCGCTGGCCGAAAAGACGGTTTACCGCCAGGTGACGGCGCAGATGCCGGAGTATTTCGCCTCGCGGCCGCTGATTCCGCTGCCCGGCGCCAAGCCGATGAGCCTGCTGGATCTGCTGCGCGCGCCGGCGCTGCGTTCGCCGCGTTCGTTGAGCGACCAGCTCGAGATCATTCGTAAGCTTTGGAAGCCCTTGCTTGGCGATATTCTCGACCGCTTTCTGGTGATGGCCGGCGAGGTGCTTCGCGAGGAAGAACTGGCCATCTGGGCGCAATTCAATCCCCGCCGGAACCGCGGCGCGGCCCGCAACAATGGCCATCGCCCGGGGGACACGCCGAAGTGCCGACTTTCAGCGATCCGTTCCGCACGAATACGAGAAGATTTTCGCAGGACATGGCGTGGATGCCCGAAGCCGTGCTGATCGCCAAAAGCACCTACGTGTGGCTGGCGCAGTTGAGCCGGCAATATGGACGGCACATCGGACGGCTCGACGAGATTCCCGATGAGGAACTGGCGACTCTGGCTCATCGCGGCCTGAATTCTCTGTGGCTGATTGGCGTTTGGGAGCGCAGCCGCGCGTCAAAAACCATCAAGCAGCTTTGCGGCAACCGCGACGCCGTGGCATCGGCCTACTCGCTGTTCGACTATCGCATTGCCGAGGATCTGGGCGGCGAGGCTGCCTACATCAACTTGCGCGATCGCGCCTACCGGCACGGCATCCGCCTGGCCAGCGATATGGTGCCGAACCACATGGGCATCGATTCGCCGTGGGTCATCGAGCATCCCGAGTGGTTCATCTCGCGCTGGGATTCGCCGTATCCCGCCTATAGCTTCAATGGGCCCGATCTCTCGCATGATGGCCGCGTGGAGATCAAGATCGAAGACCATTACTTACGAGCAATCCGATGCGGCCGTGGTGTTTCGCCGCCGCGACAAATCGACCGGCGAAACCCGCTACATCTACCACGGCAACGATGGCACAAGCTTTCCCTGGAATGACACGGCGCAGCTCGATTACCTGAACGCCGCGGTGCGCGAGCAGGTGATCCAGACCATTCTGCACGTGGCGCGGCTGTTTCCGGTGATTCGTTTCGACGCGGCCATGACGCTGGCCAAGCGGCACTTTCATCGGCTGTGGTTTCCGGGGCCGGGCTCGAGCGGAGCGATTCCGTCGCGCGCCGAGTACGGCATGGATCAGGCCGAGTTCGATCGCGCCATGCCGCACGAGTTCTGGCGCGAGGTGGTGGATCGCGTGGCCGCCGAAGTTCCCGGCACGCTGCTGCTGGCCGAGGCCTTCTGGCTGATGGAAGGTTACTTTGTGCGCACGCTGGGCATGCACCGCGTGTACAACAGCGCCTTCATGATCATGCTGCGCGACGAGGACAACGCGAAGTACCGCTCGGTGATCAAGAACACGCTGGAATTCGATCCCGACATCATGAAGCGCTACGTCAACTTCATGAGCAATCCCGACGAAAGAACAGCAATCGACCAATTCGGCAAGGGCGACAAGTGTTTTGGCGTGGCCGTGATGATGTCCACGCTGCCCGGGCTGCCGATGTTCGGCCATGGGCAGATTGAGGGATTTACCGAGAAGTACGGTATGGAATATCGCTGGCCGCGCTACGAGGAGAATCCGGATCGTTGGCTGGTCGAGCGCCATGAACGCGAGATTGCTCCGCTGCTCAAGCGCCGCTGGCTCTTTGCGGAAAGCGCAAATTTTCTGCTCTATGACTTCTACGGTGCAAATGGTTCGGTGAACGAGGATGTGTTTGCTTACTCGAATCGCGCCGGCAGCGAGCGCGCGCTGGTGGTGTATCACAACAACGCTATGCCGACGCGCACGGCACAATCGATTTTTCCGCCGCCTATGCCGACAAGGGATCGGGGCAGCTTGCAAGCAGGCGACTGGCCGAAGGATTGGGCCTGAGCGGGGACCGCGGCGCTGTCTCTGCCTGGCGCGACTCGCTCACCGGGCTCGAATTCTTGCGCAGCGTCGAAAGATTTGCTCGATCGCGGGCTCACCCTGGATCTGCACGCGTATCAGTGCCACGTCTTTCTCGATTGGCGCGAGCTTCACCCCACGGCGCGAGCAGCCATGGGACCGGCTCTCGGACTGGCTCAACGGTCGCGGCGTTCCCAATCTGAACGATGAGCTGGTGAACCTGGAGCTCAGCCCCGTTCACGATGCGCTGCGCAGGTTCCTCGATCCGGGGCTGGTGCGGCATTTCGCGGACATGGCCGAACATACCGCGCGATGTTGTCGCGGAAGGGAGCAAGGCTTCGACGGGCAAAGAAATGAATTTCTGAAAGAAACATGGCCGGCTGGCGAAGCGTTTCTGCGTGTGGCGCAATCGGCTTATGCAGTGCGGCTGCGGAACGAGAACCTGCCCGTGCGCGGCGAAGAGCCTGCGGAGCCGACGGCGCAATTCCAGGCTTTTACCCGGCGGCTGCGTGCCGCCATGCGCATACCGCAGGTGGAGGCTCTGTTTCCGGCTCCATGGCCCGCGGCTGCGCGCCGCATGTTGCCCAGTCCGAGCCCGCAGTACATCGCCACGGAGATGTGGGGTCCGGTGCTCGGCTGGTGCGCTCTCCAATAGCTTGCAGAATCGATCGATGCGAAGCATCCGGAAAGCACGGCTCTCGACCTCTTCGACCGACTGCGGCTTCGCGAGCCGTTCGCGCATGCGTTTGCCGCGCTCGGATTCGAGGGTGAAGAAGCATGGCGCGTTGCGGCGCGAATCAAGGTGCTGCTGCTCAGCAGTGCGGGCGTCGGCAAGGAGCCTGAACCTTCTGAGCCGCTTCAAACTAAGCCGGCTGCGGAGACGCGCGAGCAACAACCTACGGCGAGTGAAGCAACGCAAATCAGCGACGAAAAGATTGCGCTCGCGCCGGCGCTCTGGCTCGATCCCGATGTTCGCTGGCAGTGCGGCATTCACGAGGCGGAAGGCCATCTCTATCTGATCCGTGAGCTTTATGAGGAGCTGCTCTGGTGGCTGCAGATGCCGGCGCTGCTGCAGCTTGCAGGCGAGGCCGCGCCGAGCCGCGCCGCGGTGGTGGAGTTGAACAAGACGGTCGCAACGGCTCTGGTCTCTGCAAAAGCTGCCGGCTACAGGATCGACGCACTGCTCGGCGAGATCGCGGCTGTTGATGCGGGCGAGCCGTCCGCGACAGAAATGGAAGCAGGGCAGGCGACGGCGCCCAGCCATGAAAAGAAGAGCTGACGGCGGGTTCTGCGCAGGCAGCGCTGTCCTGTGTGCCGCGAAGCTGAAATACCCGCTCGAAGCTCGATCGGATCCAGATAGCTGGTTCAAAATTCTAACTGTCACATCTCCATGTGACGTCTAACACATCTTTGTGGCGTCAGCCGGGTCCAAAGTTCCAACCGGACCTTCTCTGGGGAGAAGTCTTGAGCGCTGTGGTGTGCCTTCACGGGCCAGCATCGGTGTGAAGGGGCCCCCAGCGCAGGCATGCGGTCTTTTTCATCCTTTCCTTCCTTCTCCCAGGGTTTGTCGATCGATGGCGGGGCTTGGCGTGTGAGTTCCACCAGGCTCTGCGAGGGAGGGATCATGGCGAGCGCCGCACATGAGGCCGTGAGCGGGGTCGCGCGCAACGCGCTTGAACCCCACGAGCGTTTGTTGATCGACCAGGCGATTGCAAAACATGAAAGCCGTCCAGGCGCGCTGTTGGGAATCCTGGAGGATGTTCAGGCTGCCAACTCGCACAAATATCTCTCCATGGCCGCGCTGCGCTACATCGCGCAGGAGAGCGGCGTACCACCGGCGAGAGTGTTCAGCGCTGCGACGTTCTATGCGCTCTTCAATCTTGATCCGCAGGGCGATAACGTGATCTGCGTTTGCCGCGGAACCGCCTGCCACACGCGCGGCTCCCGCGATCTGCTTGGAAAACTGTGCCTGGATCTCGGATTGAGCGAGCATGAGGCCGACGAAAACAGCGAGGCCGACAAACTGGCGCTCACCACGGCCGATCGCCGCTTCACGATACGTACGGTGGCATGCTTCGGCCAGTGCGCCCTGGCGCCGGTGGTCGAGGTAAACCATCACATTTTGAGCCACGTGAATGAGCGCACTTTGCAGCGCGAAGTGAAGTCGTTGACGCAAGGGAGGAAATGATGCCGCGCATCCAGGATATCGGGGCATTCAATGCGGTGCGTGAATCGGGGCTCGCCAAGCTCATCCCGGCTGTTCCACGCATCACGGTCGGCATGGGCACCTGCGGGCGGGGCAATGGAGCGGAAGAGGTTTTTCATGCATTAAACGAAGCCATCCAGCGCAACGGTCTCGATGTACTGCTGGCTAGCGTGGGATGCTTCGGCTCATGTTTTCAGGAGCCGCTGGTCAGCATTCGCCTGCCCGGCAATCCCCTCGTGATGTTGCGCCGCGTCCAGGCCAACGATGCCGCCCGCATCCTGGAAGGCGTTGTCTCCGGGAACCTGCCGAAGGATCTCATCTACTGCAAGATCGAGGAATGGGATCACATCACTGCGCATCTGCGTTACGGCCAGGGATATCCCGATATTCCTGTTTGGAATGCAATTCCATTCTTCAAGGGACAGAAGAAGATTGTCCTGCGCAACTGCGGACTGATCAGCCCGTCGGATATTGAGGAATACATCGCGGTTGGCGGCTACCAGGCGCTCTACAAAGTGCTCATCGACGGGCGCACCGACGCCGTGATCGAGCAGATCAAGGCGTCGCGGCTGCGCGGCCGCGGCGGCGCCGGATTCCTTACCGGCAACAAGTGGGATTTTCTGGCCAAGGCGAAGGGCGACGCAAAATACATCATCTGTAACGCCGACGAAGGCGATCCCGGCGCCTACATGAACCGCAATGAGATTGAAGGCGATCCGCATTCGATGCTCGAAGGCATGATCATCGGCGCTTATGTGATGGGCGCAACCGAAGGCATCGTCTACGTGCGCGCCGAATATCCGCTGGCGGTGCGCCGCCTGAACCGCGCCATCGAGCAGGCGCGCGAGTACGGATTGCTGGGAGCGAACATTCTCGGCCGCGGATTCAACTTCAACATCGAGCTGGTGCAGGGAGCAGGAGCCTTTGTCTGCGGCGAAGAGACTGCGCTGATCGCTTCGCTCGAAGGATTTGCCGGCCGTCCGCGTCCGCGGCCGCCGTATCCCGCGCAAAAAGGGCTGTGCGGCAAGCCCACCAACATCAACAATGTGGAGACGTGGTACAACATCGCTCCCATCGTTACCCGCGGTCCGGCTTGGTTTGCTGAGACTGGCAGCGCTAAAAGCCCAGGGACGAAAGTTTTCTCGCTCGTAGGAAAAGTACAGAACACGGGCCTGATCGAGATGCCGCTGGGCACGCCGCTGAAGAGCTTCATCTACGACATTGGCGAAGGCGCGGTGGCAGGCCGCCGCGTAAAGGCCGTGCAAACCGGCGGTCCGTCGGGCGGCTGCATTCCCGTAGAAATGCTCGACACGCCCGTCGACTACGAAAACCTCGCGCAACTCGGCTCCATCATGGGCTCCGGTGGCATGGTGGTGATGGACGAAGACAATTGCATGGTCGACGTGGCCCGCTACTTTATCGAGTTCACGCACTCGGAGTCGTGCGGCAAATGTGTGCCGTGCCGCGTGGGCCTGAACAAGGCACTGCGCATCCTGAATGCTATCACCACTGGCAGCGGAACGCCGGAAGATCTCAATCTGCTCGATGAGCTGGGCCGCATGATTCGCGACTGCTCGCTCTGCGCGCTGGGCCAGTCCGCGCCCAATCCCGTGCTCACCACCATTCGCCACTTCCGCGACGAGTATGAAGACCACATTGTCGCGCATCGCTGTCGCGCCGGCGTTTGCCAGGAACTCGCCCTTTCACCCTGCGAAAACAGTTGCCCGCTGCGCATGAATATTCCGCGTTTCCTGGAGCTCTATCAGCGAGGGCCGGCTCGACGACGCCTTTGAATCGGTGATTCTCGATAACCCACTGCCTGCCTCGACGGGCCGCGTCTGCCAGCATCCCTGCGACAACCGCTGCCGCCGCCAGTCGTTTGACGAAGTCGTGAACATGCGCGAGGTGCATCGGCTCATCGCCGACTCCATCTACCAATCCGATCATTTCGGACCCATGCTCGCAGCGCATTCAGGAGCGCAGGCTTCCGCCGACCGGCCGCAAGGTGGCTGTCGCCGGCTCCGGCCCCACTGGGCTCACCGCTGCGTTCTATCTCGCGATGCTCGGCCATGAAGTGACGGTCTTCGAGGAGCGCAGCGAGGCCGGCGGCATGTTGCGCTTCGCCATTCCCGAGTACCGGCTGCCCAAGGCGGTTCTGCGCCGCGAACTCGACCTCATCGAAGGCGTGGGCGTGAAGTTCGTGTTCAACAAACGCGTCGGCTTCGATCTGGCGCTGAACGATCTGGCCTCGAGCTTCGATGCCGTCTTCATCTCCATCGGAACGTGGAAGGAATCCTGGCTTTATCTGCCAGGCACCGAGCTCAAGAACGTTCATCCGGCGCTGCTGTTTCTTGAGGCGGTCGCCCGCAAGGAAAAGGTGAATCTGGGTTCCCGAGTGGCCATCATCGGTGGAGGCAACGCGGCCATTGACTCCGCGCGGACGGTTCTGCGCATGGGCGCGCAGGCCACGATCCTTTATCGCCGCGAGCGTCAAAGACATGCCCGCCATCGACGAGGAGATTCAGGCGGCCGAGGAAGAGGGCGTGCGCTTCGTCTTTCTCGCCGCGCCGCATCGCATCCTGGGCGGCGCCGACGGCAGCGTGAAGGCCATCGAGATTGTGAAGACGCGGCTCGGTGAATATGACAAGTCGGGCCGCCGCCGGCCCATTCCGACGGACGAGGTGCAACGCTTCGAGTGCGACAGCGTGATCCTGGCCGTGGGCGAAACCTTCGATATGGATTTCTGCCGCGCCTCCGGCCTCGAGCTCAAGGAGGAGGGCACCATTGTCGTCGATCGCTTCACGTTCGAGACCAGCAGGCCCGGGTTTTATGCGGGCGGCGACGTGATCACCGGCGCATCCAACATGTCGAACGCCATGAGCGGCGGCAAGCAGGCGGCGCGCAAGATCGATGAGCGCCTGATGGGCCAGCAGCAATCGGGTATAGCCCGCTGGGAACAGCTCTTTCCCGACTTCGAATACAGTCACCAGGCGCCGGGTGAGCCCAGTCTCACGCGCCGTCATGCGGCGCATTCTCTGCCGGCCGAATCGCGCGTG
Source organism: uncultured Acidobacteriaceae bacterium (assembly GCA_963782285.1). Taxonomy (GTDB): domain Bacteria; phylum Acidobacteriota; class Terriglobia; order Terriglobales; family Acidobacteriaceae; genus Telmatobacter. The sequence continues at coordinate 122,922 of CAWAJH010000002.1, read as the reverse complement.
CGCTCGCAACAGGAAGTGGTGACCAACCTCAGCCCGCAGGAGGCTCTGGAAGAATGCCGCCGCTGCCTGCGCTGCGATTTGCGCGGTACGCCGGGAGCCGGTTAAGAGAACGGAGGAAAGAGCAAGCATGGAAACGAAAACGACGGTTCCGAAAAACATCTCCGTTCGCATTGACGGCGAGCTGGTGACCGCGCACGAAGGAGAAACCATCCTTGAAGCAGCGCGCGCCAATGGCAAATACATTCCAACGCTCTGCTATCTCAAAGGCCTTAGCGCCGTTGGTGCATGCCGCCTCTGCGTGGTGGAGCTGGCCGGAACCGACCGCCTGCTGCCGGCCTGCACCACGCCCGTGCAGGAAGGCATGTCGATCAAGACGGCCTCGGCCCGGCTCACACTCTACCGGCGCATGGCCGTCGAGCTGCTCCTGGTGGAGCGCAACCACGTTTGCTCCTCCTGCGTCTCCAACGGCCACTGCGAGCTGCAGTCGCTGGCGCAGGATCGCTCGGCGTCACGCATGTGCGCTACGCCTACAACAACCCGCGCCTGGCTGTCGACATGACGCACCCTCGCTTCGTGCTCGATCACAATCGCTGCATTCTGTGCACGCGATGCGTGCGCGTGTGCGCCGAAGTGGAGGGCGCGAACGTATGGGAGGTCTCGTCGCGCGGCATCTACTCGCGCATCGTGAGCGACCTGAAAGACGACTGGGGCAAGGCCCAGAACTGCACGGCCTGCGGCAAATGCGTGCAGGCGTGTCCCACCGGCGCTCTCGCCGAGAAGGGCTTCGCGGTGCATGAAATGGTGAAGGAGAGCGAGAAGATCAGCCGCCTGGCCACGCAGCGAGCCGTCCACTCCGGGGAGTCGCGTTAGTGGCCCGAGCGTCGCGCAGTCTGGCGTTGTGAGTCAGAAGTTCGCATCACAATAATATTGTCATCCTGAGCGGAGTTTGCCGCGCTTTTTGCGGCAAACGGAGTCGAAGGACCTGCGGTTGCTTTTCCGTTGACCTTAGATTCACCGCACATCATCGGCACCTGCCCTCCGCTGATAAGATTCCGCATGGGAGCGCACTTCATGCATTTGCCCGATCACGAGCTCTTTCAATCCGTGCGCCGCGAGCTGTTCTCCGCCGTCATTGGCGATGTGATGGACAAGTTGGGACTGCAGCATCAGTTTCTGCCGCCGCGCATCGTTCCGCTGGAGCGCTCGATGGTGGTTTGCGGCCGCGCCATGACAGTTCTTGAAGCCGATGTTTTTGAAGAAACGGTTACGGGCTCGCACAATCCGCTCTCGGCACGGCCTTTTGGACTGATGATGGATGCGCTGGATGACCTGAAAACCGATGAGGTTTACATCTGCACCGGAGCATCGCCTCGTTACGCATTGTGGGGCGAGCTAATGAGTGTGCGCGCGATGAAGTGCGGCGCGGCAGGCGCGGTTGTCGATGGCTACTCCCGCGATACGCGCGGCGTACTCGATTTGGGTTTTCCCACGTTTTCGCACGGAAGCTATGCGCAGGATCAGGGCCCGCGCGGCAAGGTGATTGATTTTAGGATTCCGATTCAGATTGGCCAGGCGCGCGTCATGCCGGGCGACGTTCTGTTCGGCGACCTCGACGGGGTTTGCGTTGTCCCCAAGGCCGCAGAGGAGGATGTTTTCGCGTGCGCGTTTGAGAAAGCGCGCAAAGAAACGAAGGTGCGGAAAGCACTGGAAGGCGGAATGCCGTGCAAGGAAGCCTTCGAAGAATTTGGCATCCTCTAGGGCCTGCCTGATCCTTCATCCGGGATTTGTCGCAACCGGCTTTCCCTGTAGAATCGTCAGGAGGGCCGGCGCAACTGCCCAAAATCGCGCCGCACATTGATGAGCGAACAACAGACTGAAGCAAGTCCCCATGTGCAGCGCGTTTCGCCGGCGTGGGAAAGAATCGAGCGGGCACGGCATCCCCAGCGCCCGTACCCCATGGAATTGATCGAGCGAATCTTTACGGATTTCAGCGAGATTCACGGGGATCGCGCCTTTGGCGACGACGAGGCCGTGGCCTGCGGCATGGCGCGCCTGGGCGGCGAGGAAGTGATGGTCGATCGGCAACCGCAAAGGCGGCACCACCAAGGAGCGCGTGCGCCGCAACTTCGGCATGCCGCATCCCGAGGGGTACCGCAAGGCGCTGCGCGCCATGAAGCTCGCCGAAAAATTCTGCCGGCCCGGTCATCAGCTTCATCGATCTGCCCGGCGCCTATCCCGGCGTTGGGGCAGAAGAGCGCGGCCAGGCCGAGGCCATTGCGCGCAACCTGCGCGAGATGGCGCGGCTGCGCGTGCCCACGATCTCCGTCATCAGCGGCGAAGGCGGATCGGGCGGCGCGCTGGCGCTGGCCGTCTCCGACCGCGTGCTGATTCTCGAAAATGCGCTCTACTTCGTCATCACGCCGGAATCCTGCGCGGCCATTATGTGGCGCGACGCGGCGCATAAGCAGCTGGCCGCCGAGGCCATGCGCATCTCCGCGCCCGAAGTGGCGGCGCTGGGCTGCGTGGACGAGATTGTTGCGGAGCCGCCTGGCGGCATTCACGCCGACCGCGAGGCCGGGTCCGGTCTGCTTGGAACCGTGCTGAAGAAGCACCTGGCTGAACTGAAGGCGACGCCTCTCGATGCCCTGGTCGCCGCGCGGCAGAAAAAGTTCCGCAACATCGCCCAGTTCTACGAGCAAAACTGATTTCGTGGAGCGCTGCCCGGCTGCCGGAAAAGCGCGAATCGATTTAAACGATGGATGACCGATTGAATATGTCCAGCACACCGTGCACGGCGTCCGATGCTGTTCTCTCGCGCTCTGGCGACGGCCGGAGGCGAGCATGACCGAGCCCGCGTACAAACGCAACCGTCTGCGCGCCTACCTGCAATTCGTGGCCGCGATCTTCTATTACTTCGTGGCGCGATCGGTGGCGGCACATGCGGCACAGGGCCTTGTAGGCGAAGCCTGGCAACCGCTGGCCGATCAAGCCATGCTCGTCTTCCTGCTGCTTTTCGGCTACGCGGGAATGGGTATCTGGCTCGATCGGCAATTTGACCCGATCAGCGCGCAGGGATTTCCGCGGCGGAAGGGCTGGTTGCGCGAAGCGGGGATGGGCCTGGCAACCGGTTGGGCAATCGCGCTGGCCTGCGTAGTTCCGATGATGATCGTTGGCGGCATCGAAATCTCGTTTTCGACGCGCGGATCGGATTGGGGCTGGCTGGCAGCCGATGCGGCTTTCTTTGCTCTCTGGGCGCTGGCCGAAGAGATCGCCTTTCGCGGTTATGCGTTCCAGTGCTTCATCAAGGCGCTGGGACCGGCAGGGGCGACTCTGGGATTTGCCGCCATCTACGCCATCCTGCAGGCGGTCACGCCGGGTTCGAACCACGCCAGCTTTGGCGTCGCCCTTGCATTCAGCCTTCTGCTTTCTACGGCGTATTTGCGCACTGGCGCACTCTGGGTGAGTTGGGGGCTCAACTTCGGCTGGAAGGCCAGCCGCGCGCTGGTTTTTGGCCTTGCCATCAGCGGCGTCGCCAGCAATTCACCGGTTGTGCAGGGCAATCCGATGGGTCCTTTCTGGCTGACGGGCGGCGCCTACGGCCTCGACGGCAGTTGGTTTGCCTGCCTCGTTCTTTTGGCGGCGCTGCCCGGGGTTTTCCGCGTCACGAGAGATCTGAACTTCCGCTATAACGCGCCGGTGATCGTGCCAGGAGGTATTCCGGTGGACCTGGATGCCGCCGCGCGGGCTCAACATGAGGCCGCAATGGGGCCGGCCGCGCCCGCTGCTCCGACACTGGTGCAAATTCAGGCCGGAGAACCCAAAGCGGAAAACGCGCAGCAGGGAATCGGGAATCCAGGTTAACGGGCTCGCGAGGGTTTGCAGGCCGATTTGCCTTTTTTCCCCGAATAGGGCTAAGGTTTGCGTATCAACGTTCGCTCGCATGGGAGGCTCCCATGAACCCACAGTTTTGCCCGCTGAAAACCGTGTCTCAGTCTCGATCTGGTGAAAGAAGCGGCTTCAATCGAGGCAGGCAACACTTTGTGGCCGGCATCGCGTTGGCAACGCTCTTGTCGGCTGGCGTCTCGACGGCCCAGGTCATCACCATCGATACCAACGGCAAAGGCGGCGTTGGGAACAGCGGCCCCGTCGAGCGCCAATACCAGCAGATCGTTCCCACCCATGTGGATTTGCCCAAGCAGGAGCTCGACCCGCGGACGCGCCTGATGCTGATTCGCGAGATGGAATCGGAGCAGGGCTTCGCCATGCGACCGTTTCCGCGTGGCCACAAAGGCTTGACGCTGGCCGCGAACGGCAATCTCGAGCCCGCCGGGACAGGCTACCTGAACATGGTGGTTGACAACGGGCTGTCTGCCAAGCCCGGCCAGCGTGTAACCATCACCAATATTCGCGTCGATAAGTCGAGGATTATTCTCGATCTGAACGGTGGACCCGACGCCAAGCATCGCTTCCTGCGTCATGTCCAGATTGGCATGGGTGGTCCCATGGACGACCCGGACGAGGATCCTTCGCTGCTCGACCAGTCGGGCGATCCGGCAGGCGCGCGTTTGACCCTTTCCTTTGCGAATTATGTCCCTGCGCTGACCTCCCAGCAGGTAAAGGCGCTGCTCGCTCCCATGATCTCGTTCGACGTGAAGACGCCGGTGCAGGCATTCACCGATACGCTTCCGCCTGCCTTGAAAGAAGCCATCCTGGACCACAACGTATGGGTGGGAATGAACCTGGACATGGTGATGTTTGCCATGGGACAGCCGCGCATTAAATCGCACGAAATGGAAGGCCAGATGCCGGTCGACATTTGGGTTTATGGCACACCTCCCGATCCTGTCACATTTGTCCGCATCAATGGCAATCGGGTCATCCGGGTGGAGATTGCCAAGGTGGGTGAGCCGCTTGAGGTTTTCACGAAGGACGAGGTGACGCCGGTGCTGATGGCCAGCGGTAAGCCGGAGTTGGCGTCCGAAACGAATGTGCGTGTCGTCGGCGAGGGCGACGTGAAGGTCGATCCCGACAAACAGGCGCCCGCCCCACCGCCTACGCTGCGCGAGCCGGGTGAAAAGCCGCCTGCCGGCACCCAGGACACTGGCGTCATGCGCCCAGTGCAGATGCCCAAGCCGCACACTGACGACACGCCGGGCGCCAATCCCGACGAAGAGCAACAACCAGTTGCCGCGCCCGCCAACAGCCAGGGCTCGCAGCCGGGCAGCGCGGAGCCGGCGCAATCAAAACCGCAATCCACGCCCGCTAACGGGCAGCAGCAATCCGCTCCGGCTCAAACTCCGCCAGACAGCGCCGGCCAGCAGCCGCCCGCCAGCTCGAGCCAGCTTCTGCCGGCAGGTACTGCAATTTAACCGAAGGCGGCGAGGCCGGCAATCTCATATAAACTAAGCAAAGCGAGTCCTGTTTCTTTCGGGTGCAATCGGCTGCGGTTCCGGTTCGATATTGCCACGCGATCAGCAGCGGCCGCGCCGTTGAAGCCGTCCGCCGCGGCGGATGTGAGCAGAGACACTCTAGAAGGAGAAACACCCGACAGATGGCGAAAATTGCAAAGACCGGCGATCGCAAGAAGATCATGGACACAACGAAGTCGACCGACTGCCCCAAGTGTGGCAAGCCCACGCGCATCGTGAAGCGCGTGAAGGATCGCGAGCGCAGCGTTCCAGGAGGGGTCTACATCTCTTGTTCAGTGTGCGAGTTTTACGAGAAACTTTAAGCGGAACATTCAGATTGATTGTGAGTGAGCCCGGCATTGAGCCGGGCTTTTTCATGCACGGAGGCCGGTCGTCACTTCAATCCTGCCCGAGCTTGTAAGCCGGAAATGCCTTAGCGTAGGCCCGGCGAGCTAGGAGCCGGCTTCGATCTCCGCCATCTCCCGCACAATCGCCTCGGCTGCCTCGGCCGGGTCTGGAGCCTGCGTAATCGGCCGCCCGACCACGAGATAACTTGCGCCGTTCCGTAGAGAATCCGCAGGAGTCGCCAGGCGCTTCTGGTCGTCGGCCGCCGCTCCTGCCGGGCGAATTCCGGGAACCACCAGCACGCCTTCGGGGCCGGTGAGAGCGCGTAGAGCCGCAACTTCCTGTGGGGAGCAGACGAATCCGCGGATTCCGGCTTTCAGGCTCATCTTCGCCAGCAGTTGGACTTGGCTTTCAGGCGAGCGCCCCACTCCCGATGCTTTCAATTGCGCGGCGTCCATGCTCGTCAGCACCGTTACTGCGAGCAATTCCGGCGGATGAGCCAGTCCCTGCAACGCCTCTCGCGACGCCGCCAGCATCGCCGGACCGCCACTGGCGTGGACATTCACCATTTGCACGCCTAATCTCGCTGCCGATCGCACCGCTCCTGCCACGGTGTTGGGAATGTCGTGGAATTTCAAATCGAGAAACACAGAATGCCCACGCGCCACCAGCCTCTCCACCACGGGCGGACCGGCAGCGGTGAACAGTTCCATTCCCACCTTGAACCACTGGCACACGCCTTCCAGCCGATTCGCCAGATCCTCAGCGGCCTTGGCGCTGGGCACATCCAACGCAACGATCAGTCGCTTGCGCGCTCCGGCAATCCTTTCCGATGCCGGGCGCCGATCAGAAATAAAACTCGGTTTCAGCCGTTCTGCAATGGGCATACTTCGATCCTAATGGATTGCTGCTTTTCGCGGGCACCATTGGCCGGTTTCGAACTCGCCCCGGCTACGCAACAGACAGGCTGAATAAGGGCTTCTGCCAAGCCGATTGGCGAGGAGAGGGAAAAAGTTCAGGGCGTTTGACGAGAGGTTCTTTTGTCGCCGTGTCGGGGGGCCATCGTGTTGCGAGCCAGGATAGTTCTAGGCGGGAAATATCCCTCGCGCGGCAGCAGTAAGACGTACGGTACATCGGTTTGCGAGAACCGCGCCCGCAGGGCGGGATCGGAGAATGGCGGTGCATGATCGCCCACAAGGACGAAAACAGTGGGACGAGCCAAATTGCTGGCGGCAACTTGCGCGACGTACCGGTTGACGTTTGCAACGAGTTGGTACCACGAACAAAGCGTCGAGTTTGGTTTTAAATTCAACGCCTCTGAGCACGGTGCTCCGTCGGAGAGCGTGGTAGGGACAAGCACAGGGAGATGCGAATTGAGAGTCATCCAATGAATGAAATATGGATGCGCGTGGTCTTCCTCGAGCCGGCGTCCGATCCAGGCGGCAATATCTGCGTCGCAAGTCCCCACGAACGGGCCTGCGCAGTCAGGCAGACCCTCCTGCTTGAACTGTTCATGAAACCAGATCTCCTGGAATCCAATCGCACGGTACCACTCCGCGCGACTGAATACGTTTCCATTGAGCCCATGCAGCGCGATATCGTCATAGCCGGCCGCGGCGAGCCGCGCGGGCAAACAATCCTTCAGTTCGGATGATGTGGCATTCAAAAGATGAAAATTGAACGAGACGCCGCACAACTCGCGGGACTCACCGGGAATCGTCGCTCCAGCGAAAGGGACGGCTCCCTCCACGACCTGATATTTGGCGAGCACGTCCGCCTGCGCATAGGGCTGAACGAGTGCATCTCTGAGCGGCGCGTCGCGAGGCAGCCCCCACGATTCGACGACAATCTGCACCACATCCGGATCCTCTTCGTTTCGCCCGCCGCGCAGAATTCCTTCGGTGCGGAACGCGATGCCGGATGCGCTTGGCGCGAATGATGGCGTCCCGCCGGCGACGCCTTCCTGCGCGAGCACCCATGCATCCTGCCTCTCCATGCGCGCCAGCCTGACAATTGGGATGCGGGCAAACCTCGGCAGCTTGTAACTGCGCAGGCTAAAACTATCAAAGCCGGCAGTGTTCATGAGGGACGTCTCAGTGCGCCCCGTAAGCAAGCGATACGAGATCCAGTCAGTGCCGAAAATCAGAGCTCCAAACGTCAAGAGATAAATGGCTGTCCGCCGCCGCTGGACTCCCGGAGCGACCGCATTCGATAAACAAAATCCAGCCACAGCCACAATCGACGCAAGCAGTACGATTGCCACGACGGAAAAATGCCGATAAATGGGTAACGTGAGAAATGTCCCAACGTTTGCCAGGCATTGCTGAATCGAAAGAGAATACGACTCGCAAATCCCGTAGATCAGATCCACAAACGTCATTAGAAAGAGCAGGACTGCTGAAACGGCACGGGGAATAAAGAGAGCCAGCAGACCCACCGCGACGTACTCGATACAAAAGAATCCGCGATTGCGGAGCAGGCCTAATTCCTTTACCGCTAGCCAGTACGGAAAGTTGACGAGCACAGTGTAGAAAGCGACAAACTCAAGACAGGGAGTTCGCTCTCTGATCTGCTCTTCCCAGCGGCGCCAGGACTCAGGCGCAACAACACCTAAAACCCTCGAACTTCGGTGGCCCATACGACACGAACCTGCACTCTCGACACCAAACCCTGAGCGCAGCACGGGGCAAAAAAAGTACCTGCTTCATAAAGCAATTTAAATATTTCGACGAAGTTGTTGCGATCAGAATAACACTGTGGGCGAAAATGCGCAGGATTGGCGCACTCGAAGATAAGGTGCAATTCCAATTTCGTCCCAAAAGGAAACCGGCGATCCAGCATTCAGTCAAAGAGTTAAAGTGAAAGAGGGAGCGCAAGTTGAAGACGAAAAAACTGGTCTGGGTGTTCGGGATCCTGTGGTTCATTGTCGCCGGACAGGCCAAGGCTGCACTCGTTACCAACCCCATGAACTACGATCCGCAGGTCCGCGCGGCTTACGACAGCTTTTACAATCTCGATTTTTCCGATGCCGTTGCGCAGTTTCAGAAGTACCATCAAGAGCATCCAGGCGATCCGCAGGCCACGGCCTACCTGCTCGATGCGCTGATCTTCCAGGAACTCTACCGGCTCGATCTGCTCGACACCACGTTCTACGCCAATGACGGATTTCTCTCTGGCCGGCACGCCGTCGAGGAAGATCCAGCAAAGCGCAGCGAGATCTTTGCGCTGGCCGATGAGGCTGTGCGCGAGGCAAACTGGCGGCTGAGCAAGAATCCCGACGATGTGAATGCATTGTTTGCGCGTGCCTGGGTGCGCTCCCTGCGATGCACCTACGTCGCCATGGTGGAACGCGGATTTGCCACCGGATTTCGCCTTGCCACCAAGGCGAAGGACGATGCGCAGCATATCCTGCAGATCGACCCGCAATATACCGATGCAAAGCTGATCGCGGGAGTTTATGAGTATGTGGTGGGCGCACTGCCCTGGCCATTCAAGCTGATGATCGGGTTTGCGGGCATCACGGGCTCAAAATCGACGGGACTCGCCATGCTTTGGGACGCGGCGGATCACGGGGCCATCACCCGCGTGGAGGCGCGTACTGCCATCGCGCTTTTTCTGCGACGCGAGGGGCGTTATAAGGAGGCGATCAAGGTGGTGCAGGAGCTCGAAAAAGAGTATTCCCACGATTATCTTTTCTGTCTTGAAGAGGCCAACCTGCGCAAGGATGACGGCGAAGGGATGGCCGCGATCGACGACTACAGGAAGCTTCTGGATGAGGCTGCCCAGCCGGGCTACTTTGCCTCAGCGAAGCTGGAACTGGCCGATTTTGGACTCGGCGACGCCTTGCGCGGCCAGCGCCACTACAACGAGGCCGCCCAGTCGTACGAGCAAGCTGCGTCCACACCCGATGTGGGGGCCGAACTGAAGATTCGCTCGCTTCTGGATGGCGGCGAGTGCCGCGATTTGGCTGAAGAACGGGCGCCGGCCGTGCGTGATTACCAGGCGGCGATCGAAGCCGGTCCCGACACCTCACGCGCCGACCAGGCCAGGAAGTACCTGCACAGCCCATATAAAGGGTCCTGATAAGCTGGACAGCCGCGAGCTCAGGCGCCGGAGCCGGGAACTTCGGGGCGGAGAACATCGTACTGTAAAAGAAGCATTGTTTTGCTGGGAGGAATGCGCCATGGCCGTCTTTTGTCACCAATGCGGAGCAGCCGTACATGCCGGCGCGCGCTTCTGCTCGAGCTGCGGCACAGCGTTGCCCATGTCGCAACCCCTGCCGGGACATCCGCTCATTCGGCCTCGCGTCGGCCGGCAGATCGGCGGAGTCTGCCTTGCGCTCGCACAGGCCAACGGCTGGGATGTTGTGTTGGTCCGCATTCTCACGGTCATTGGCTTCTTCTTTTCGAGCGGCCTGGTTGGCATCGCTTACCTGGCTGCTTGGATCGGCATTCCCGAGGAGACGGCGCCTTATCCGGGAGCGTATCCTCCAGGTGTATGAGTGGCGACTCCGTTGCGAATGGCGCAACCCTGAGCTTTAGCGACACCGGAACCGGTCTGCCGGTCGTCTTCCTGCATCCCACGCCTCTCGATCGCGACTACTGGCGTCCCCTCACGCGGGAGCTTGCAGGCATTCGCGCCATCGTACCCGACCTTCGCGGCCATGGCCACTCGGAACTGGGTTCGGCGCTTCCCACGGGCGGCTTCAGCCGCGTTCCCGGCGCTCCGGTGCTGACCATGGCGCAGCATGCCTCCGATGTTCTCGCGCTCCTCGACCATCTTCGTCTGGCGCGGGTGGTCTTTGCGGGATGCTCTATCGGGGGGTACGTCCTGCTCGAGCTTTGGCGAGTCGCCCCGCAACGCGTGAGCGGTCTTGCCTTTGTCTGTTCCAAGCCCCAGCCGGATGCCGAAGCGAACTTGGCGCGGCGCGCCGAAACCATCGCAAATGCAAGAACGGGGGGCGTAACAGCAATCTTCGACGGGCTGGCGCAGACGCTTCTTGGCGCGGCCTCACGCCGCGACCATCCCGAGATGATCGCGGAAGTGCGCGCGCGCATGTCGCTCACGCCCGAGGCATTTATCGCGGTGCAGGCGGGCCTGGCCACGCGGCCGGATTCGGTTCCGACAGTCGCCACCATCCGTGTGCCGGTTCTTGCCATTGCAGGCGCCGAAGATACCAGCGTGACGCCGGCTGAGATGGAGGCATTTCGCGCCGCTCCAGGAGGTTGCGAGTCTCACGTGCTGCAAGGTGCAGGCCACCTTGCAGCTTTTGAGCAGCCTCGCAAGGTGGCTGCCCTCATGGCGCCTTGGCTGCGCCAGTTCGATGCCTGAAGATTCGGGTCTGTCGGCGCCGATCTGGTGCTGTTAGAATTCTGCACGAAGCGAATTCTTGTTTTGGGGGACAATCTATGTCCAACGCCGACATCGGGAATCCGGATCGCCGTCGGTTCCTTTACTCCGTACCGGCCGCCGCGGTTGCCGGTCTCGCCCTCACCAACCTTTCGTTCAGTTTTGCCTCGGCAAGCGCGCAAGCAGCGGCACAGGCAGACGCAACGGACTTCAAGCTGTTTCGCGCCGAGGAGATTCAGGACGACGTCAAGTCTCTCGATGCCAGTCTCGGAAGCAAGAATTTTGTTCAGGAGAAGACCATCACGGCCGTGATGACCGCCGAGAAGAATAAGCGTGGCGCCGAGTTTGAGTGGCATGAGCACCGCGACCACATCGTGCAGATTCTCGACGGATCGACACTTTACGAAGTGGGCGGGAAACCGAAGAATGGGCACAGCACTGGCCCCGGGGAGTGGCTGGCGCCGGAGTCGGAGGGTCATGAGACGATGACTCTGAACAAAGGCGACATGCTCCTGATCAAACGCGGCACGCCTCACAAGCGCACCACAACGGAATCGGTAGCGTTTTTTCTGATTTCATCGCAGGGTGACGCCAGCGCATAATGGCTCAGGGATCAAGCAGCGTGAACCTCGTTCCAGCCCTGCGGCCGGTCGTGACAAGTCCACAATCACTGAGCCTTACCCGGGCAAGGTGTTATGATTTCGAACTTGGGGGAGAGAGCTTATGAATCAACGAGTCCTAAAAATTGCCTACCTCGTCCCGATGTTTAGCCTCGCTTTCTTGCCGATGGGTTGCAAGAAGCCGCCACCGATTACTTTGTCGTGCAACGCAAGCGCACCCTCCATCTTTCCCGGCGATCCTCTCACTGTGAATGCGACTGCCGGATCGATAAACCCCAAGAAGAATACGAATGTGCTCTACAGTTGGAGCGGCACAGGCGTAACTGGCAGTGGAACTACGGCCACCGTAGCTACCGGTCCACTCGACCCCGGCAGCTACTCAGCGAAAGCCGAAGTGAAGGAAGGGAAGAAGGGCAAGGAGGGCTTGAAGCCGGGTGAGAGTGCCGAATGTGAGGCGCCATACACGGTGAAGGCCTTTGAGCCGCCCACAATCGCCTGTTCGGCCAATCCGACCGAGGTTCAGCCCGGCGGAACGGCCACCATTACGGCGCAGGCCGTGAGCCCGCAAAATCGCCCGCTTACCTACAGCTACTCGGCTTCTGCCGGCACAGTTACAGGCAGCGGCAACACCGCGGAATTCTCTTCTGCCGGAGCGCCGACGGGAGCCGTGGGAATCACCTGCAATGTCTCCGACGATAAGAGCCACTCGGAAAGCGCCAACACCAATGTCACTGTTTTGGCGCCGCCACCGCCGCCTCCGCCGCCAAAAACGCAGCCTCTTTGCTCGATCGCTTTCAGCACCGACACGAAGCGGCCTACGCGGGTGGACAATGAAGCCAAGGCATGCCTCGACCAGGTGGCTCTTGACCTGAAGCAGCAGGCTGACGCCAAGGCCGTCATCGTTGCCGACTCCGATGCCAAGGAAAAGGACATTGAGGCGAAGGAGCAGAAGCGCGCGGCCCACAACAAGCACGCCAAGGTGGAAGACTTCGCGGCACAACGTGCGGTCAACGCCAAAGACTACCTGGTCACCGATCAGGGCATCGATGGATCGCGTATCACCACGATGACCGGAACGGGAGACGACCAATCGGCGCAGGATTATCTGGTGCCCGCGGGAGCGACCTTCGCAAACGACGTGCAGGGAACTACGCCAGTGGACGAGACAGCGGTGAAACCCCAGGAGCGGAAAGCTCTGCCGCAACGCCACCGCTAGAACAGGGTGGGAATCGCCAGGGATTCGTCGAGAGAGACTCGGCGTGATCTCGAAAGAGAGTGCTGTCGGGCAGGCCCGTCCATACGGATGGGCCTGCTACGTTGCGCGCGGCGATCAGATCAATCCTCGTAACGTTCCGCCGATATCGAGACTCGCGCCGGTGATGAACTTTGCCAGCGGAGAAGCGAGGAAGACGACAGCATTTGCCACGTCCTCCGGCTGGCCAATACCCAACGGCATGTAACGTTCTTCAAGAAATTTCTTGACGGCATCTTCCTTGTTCGTGCCGTAATGAGCCGTAAGCTGATCGACCAATCCACCGGGGCGCGTCCACATATTTGACCAGATGGGTCCCGGCAGAACTGCGTTCACGCGGACCCGCGGAACATACTGTTTGGCCAGCGCCTTCGTCAGATAAAGCAAGCCCGCCTTGCAAGTGCCGTAGTCCATCATGGTTGGCTCCGGCTGCTTGGCCAGATCGGAGCCGATGTTCACCACCGAGCCCGAACCTCGCTTCGCCATCTGCGGAAGCAGCGCCCGGCAGGTTCTCACCGTTCCCATCAGGTTGATGGAAAAGCTGCGTGACCACTGCTCGTCTGAGAGGTCTTCAAATGACGCTGCATCTCCGACGCCCAGGGAATTGACGAGGATGTCGGGCGGTCCCTCAAAGGTGTTGACCACCTCCGCAACTGCATGGTCCACGCCCTCGGCAGTTGCCAGGTCCGCAACCACCACTCCGGCCCAACGGGATGCTCTCTCGCGAAGCGCAGCTTCATCGCGGTCCGCGACAACGACGCGCGCGCCCTCTTGCGTCAGCAGATCGGCGATCGCCTCGCCGATCCCATGCGCTCCGGCGCTGACATAGGCACATTGCCCTTTGATCTGAAAGTCCATTTGAAGCTCCTGGCGCTGCTTTCCGAGGTCGGTGGGGAATGAGTTAAAGAATCGTGTCGTAAGAGTTTTGCAGTGAAGAACCATTGTCACACAGCAGAGGGGCACTTCGGAGCCTGCGCGGTTCTAGGTTCTCCTCGCCAACACCCTTAGGAATTCGCGCCCGTCCATGCGGTACTTGAACGCTTTGCGCCCATCGATGAAAACGACAGGCACCTCGTCGTTGTACTTCTGCCGCAATGCAGGGTCAGTATCGATGTCCACCTCGCGCCACTGGAATGCGGCGTCGCCCTGGACTTCGGCAAGCGTCTCCTTGACGATGTCGCAGAGATGACATCCCTTGCGCGAATACACCACTACATCATGCATAACGCGATTGTAAGAGACGCAGCCCGTCCGGTCCTGCCGATCTCTGCCGCGTTGGAGAATGTCGCATGAAGCGCGCTTTGAAAGGGCACGACTTTAGTAAAGATCCCTGGCAGGAATGACCGTCGCAGGTTCCGGCTTCTCTTGACTTTCGTTTCTTACCTGTTTACTCTAGGCATGTTGTCACAATGCCTTATGGAAAATACTAAAACAACCCCGCGCGATCTTTTTCCCGGCGCACTGGAGATGATGATTCTCGAATCCCTGCGCCGCCAGCCGGCCCACGGATATGCTCTGGTCCAGCACATCCAGCAGCGCTCCAACAACCTGCTTCAGGTGGAAGAGGGTTCGCTTTATCCGGCTCTGCAACGGCTGCTGAAAGCCAAGCTCGTGCGCGCAAAGTGGAGCATTTCATCCGCGACGAACCGGCGCGTGCGCATCTACGAGATCACCAAATCCGGTTTACGCCACCTGGAGCGCGAGATCTCCAGCTTTGACCGCATGCTCGAAGGCATCCAGATGGTGCTCGGGCCTGGAAAGAGCGCTGCGAGTTCCTAGGAACTCGTTGAAATTCGCCTAATTGCGGCGTCTTTCCTGGCGATTTTCGTTTCTTCCGTTCGAAATCTGTTTGAAGTACGGTTCTGGCCGGTGTTTATAGAGGTTTGCGAGCCTCAGGGAATCATCCCCGAGGCTCGCAACCGTTGCTCAGGCACACTTCTCCCGGAGCATTTCCGGTGGTTGAGCCATCAGTCGCGGCAGCCGGATCAGGTTGTGCGCCGCGCAACTGAAGACGAACAGCCAGTCCACTTTCTCCAGGCCTCGCAACTTGACCTGGCGCAGCGGGCCGGTTTGCTTCAGCCATCCGAATCCCTTTTCGATCAGCCATCGGCGGCTCAGGCTGATGGCATAGCCGGGCTGGCGCGTGGTTCTGCGGTCCAGGTTGCTGGTGCGGCCTTTGTCGTTCTTGGTAACGTGCGGCGTCACGTTCAACTCCCGCACCGTGCTGACGAAATCCTTCGTGTCGTAAGCCTTGTCGGCGCCCACCGTGATGCGGCGTGAGCGGCCCTCTTGCTTTTCGGCAAGCATCAACAGCGCTGCATCGCGCTCGGCATAACCGTCGGCGTGCGTCACCATCGCCGCGGCGATCAGACCGTTGCGGTTCTCCACCAGCGCATGACCCAGATAACTCAGCTTCGACTCCTTGCCGTAACTCTTCTTGTACAGCCGCGCATCGGCATCGGTGGTCGATTCATGCGTCTTGTTCGATCGCTTCTGGCCGTGGAAATTCGCGCCATCGCCGTCATCGGAGCCGTCTTTCGAGCGAAAGCTCTTCTGCGAGGCCCATGCCTGGATCAGCGTGCCATCCACCGTGAAGTGTTCGTCGCTCATAAAGCGCCTGGCATGCTTGTTCACTTCGGCAAAGAACTGCTGCGCCACATCGGAAGTCAGCAACCGGTCGCGGTTCTTGGAAAACACCGCATGGTTCCATACCGCGTCGTCCATGCCAAGGCCCACAAACCAGCGGAACAGCAGGTTGTAGTCGATCTGCTCGACCAGCAGCCGCTCCGAACGCACAGAGTAAAACACCTGCAACAACAGCGCCCGCAGAATGTACTCCGGCGCAATCGACGGACGGCCGGAGTCGGCATACAACGCATCGAACTCCGGGCTCAACGTCTGCAACACCGCATCCGTCAACTTGCGAACTGCCCGCAATGGATGATCCTGAGGCACACGCTGCTCCAACGATACATAGCTGAACATACCGTCCTGAATCCGCTCATCTCCACGCATGCCTGTTAGACGAATGGCAGCCAACCTCCGACGCAAACGGGTACCTATTTCAACAAGTTCCTAGGAGGCCGTCCGCGATGAACTGGTTCGATCGCATCTTCCGCCGACCGCAACTTTACGACGAGCTCGCCGAAGAGGTGCGCGAGCATATCGAGGAAAAGACCGAGCAGCTCATGCGCCTTGAGAATCTTTCCCGACTTGAGGCGCGCCAGGCGGCCCTTCGCGCGTTCGGCAATCCGGCACTCGTCGAGACGCGGAGCCGCGAGGTCTGGCAATGGCCAAGGCTCGAATCCATGCTTGCCGACCTGAAGCTCGCTTTTCGGCGATTGGCAAAGTCCCCCGGCTTCGCCATCACTGTACTTCTCACGCTGGCCATCGGCATCGGCGCCAACACGGCGGTCTTTAGCGTGCGTCGACAGCATTTTGCTCAAGCCGCTGCCCTATCCCCAGCCGGAACAACTGGTGGCGGTGTGGCTGCATGCTCCTGGAGCGGCCGGCCTGGCCAACTTCGCCGAGGGGTTACGCCTTTCGCCGTCGATGTATCTGACCTTCGCCGAACACAACCGCACATTTCAGTCCATCGGCGTGTGGCTTTCAGGTACTGCCAACGTCACTGGGATCGCGCAGCCCGAAGAGGTGCACGCAAAGTACATCAGCGATGGGGTGCTGCAGACGCTGAATGTTCCGCCAACTGCCGGGCGATGGATCCTGACGGCCGACCAGGCCCCGCACAGCCACTAGGTCGCGATGCTGAGCTACGGCTACTGGCAGCGCCGTTTTGGCGGCGACCCGTCGGTGATCGGACGCAACATCCAGGTCGATTCCCAGACGCGGGAGATCGTCGGCGTGATGCCGCGAGGCTTTGAGGTGGTGAACCAGGACTTCGATTTGCTGATCCCACTGGCCTTCGATCCCCGGCATCAGATTCTGGCCGGCTTCGGCTATAACGGCATTGCCCGGCTGAAACCGGGTGTGACGATTGGCGACGCCGACGCGGACATCGCGCGCATGCTCACAATCTGGATGGATTCCTGGACCAACAACGATGGCGGCGATCCGCACTTCTACAAGACTTGGAAGATCGCGGGCGCCGTCCGTCCCATGAAGCAGGAAGTGATCGGCAACGTGGGCAGTGTGCTGTGGGCGGTGATGGGCACCATCGGCCTGGTGATGCTGATGGCCTGCATCAACGTGGCGAACCTGCTGCTGGTGCGCGTCGAGGGGCGCCAGCAGGAACTCGCGATTCGCGCCGCGCTGGGCGCAGGGCGGACGCGCATCGCTCGTGAGGTGCTCAGCGAGTGCGTGCTGCTGGCGCTGATCGGCGGCGCGGTCGGAATTGGCATTGCCCAGGCGGGGTTGCGGCTCCTGGCCTCGATCGGCCCTGCGAACCTTCCGCGACTGCACGAGATCTCGCTCGATGCCCGCTCGATTGTGTTCACGCTCGGGCTTTCGCTGCTTTCAGCAATGCTCTTCGGGTCGATCGCGGCGCTCAAGGCCATGCGGGCGGTGGCATCGCCGGCACATGCTTCCGCTGGGCGGACAGCGAGCGCAAGCCGCGAGCGGCTGCGCGGACGCAATCTTCTGGTGATTGCACAAGTTTCCATGGCGATGGTGCTGCTGATCAGCGCCGTGCTCATGATTCGCACGCTGGCGGCGCTTCGCGGCGTCGACCCCGGATTTGCCGACGCCAACCATGTGCAGACGTTGCGCATCGCCATTCCACTGCAACTCATTGGTGACGCGCAGACCACCGTGCGCGTTGAGAACAGCATTGCCGATCAGATCGCCGCTCTTCCCGGCGTAAGCTCTGTCGCATTTGCGCGCAGCGTGCCCATGGACGGCATCGAGCCCGACTGGAACAATATTTTTATCGAAGGCAAGACTTACCAGAACGGAAATGCGCCGATGCGTTTCTTCAACTTCGTCTCGCCCGGATATTTGACTAGCGTTGGAACGCGTCTGGTGGCCGGCCGCGATTATACGTGGACCGATGTCTACGGGCTGAGACCGGTGGTCATTGTCTCAGAGAACCTGGCGCGCGAGTCGTGGGGATCGGCCGTAGCGGCCATCGGCAAGCAACTCCGGGTTACGCCCGGCCAGCCTTGGCAGCAGGTGATTGGTGTAGCCGAAGATGTGCGGCAGGACGGCGTCGACGAAGCGGCGCCGGCGATCGTCTACTGGCCGCCGTTGCAGGAGAGCCCATACAGAGCCGGCCTCATGGTGCCGCAGCGCGCGGTCACCTTCGTGGCGCACACGGATCGTGCGGGAACCGAGAGCCTGCGCAGCGAAATTCAGCGGGCAGTATGGCAGGTAAATGGTAACCTTCCCGTGACGTCGATGCAGACAATGAGCGAAATCTACAGCCGCTCAATGGCGCGCACTTCATTCACGCTCGTCATGCTGGCAATTGCGGGAGCCATGGCCCTTGCGCTCAGCCTCATCGGCATTTACGGCGTCATCTCCTATGGCGTGTCGCAGCGTACGCGCGAAATCGGCATTCGCCTCGCGCTCGGAGCTCGGAAGCGCGAACTGCGCTGGATGTTCGTGCGGTCAGCTTTGGTTTTGACGGGCTTGGGTGTTGCGGTCGGCCTCGGAGCCGCGATTGCAGTCGCGCGGCTGATGAGAACACTGTTGTTCGGCGTCACTCCTCTCGATCCGTTGAGCTTTGCGGCCGTGCCGCTGATACTGGCCGCTGCGGCGGCGCTTGCGAGTTTCCTGCCCGCTTGTCGCGTATCCGCCGTCAATCCCGTGGACGCACTCAGAGGCGAGTAGCCGGGCTGCTCGCCCGTCCAGCCATCGCCGGGGAGACAAGTGTCGGTCCCGGGCCTCAGAAGCCAAACCCCGGCATCCGGCGGTGGGTTTTTCCGCTCGATTTACTGCTTGGGCGGCAGCCAGCAACCGGGTGTTGAGTGCGCAATCTCCTCCTCTTCCGGAGTCATGTCGACGGAGATATCGGCGAAGAGTGGGGTGCTCAGGTAGCGCTCTCCGGTGTCAGGCAGCATGCACAGGATGGTTGATCCCTTGGGAGCCGAAGCGGCAACCTGTAATGCGCCGGAGAAGGTGGCGCCGGAGGAGATGCCGACGAAGATGCCTTCCTTCAGGGCCAGTTGCTTGCTGCAGCGAATAGCCTCGGCGTTCGGGATGCGGATGATCTGGCTGATCTGCTTTGCGTCCGCGGCGTCGCCGACGAGCTTGGCAATAAAATCGGGGCTCCAACCCTGGATGGGGTGTGGTTTCCATGCGGGATGCGCCACAGCGGCCGATCCATCGGCATTCCGTTTCTGCTCGGCGCCGCTGGAGAGCATGGCCGCGTCGTCGGGCTCGCAAACCACGATCTTGGTCTCGGGCCGCTCCTTGGCAAGCACGCGGGCAACGCCCTTCAGAGTTCCGCCGGTGCCGAAGCCAGTGACCCAATAATCAAGCCGCTCGCCGGCGAAGTCATCCAGGATCTCTTTGGCTGTGGTGCGAGAATGCATGTCGGCGTTGGCCTCATTCTCAAACTGCCGCGTGAAGAACCATCCGTGCTTTTCCGCCAGTTCCACGGTCTTCTCGACCATGCCGACGGCGCGGGCCGAGGCAGGCGTGATCACGACTTTCGCTCCGAGAAATCGCATCAGCCTGCGCCGCTCGATGCTGAACGTCTCGGCCATCGTCACGACCAGCGGATAGCCCTTCTGCGCGCAAACCATGGCGAGGCCGATTCCCGTGTTGCCGCTTGTGGCCTCAATGACGGTCTGACCGGGCTTCAGCTTGCCAGTCCTCTCCGCATCTTCAATCACGCCGAGGGCAAGCCTGTCTTTGACCGAGCCCAGCGGATTGAAGGCTTCGACCTTCACATACAGGTTTACGCCGGGGGGCGCCAGCCGGTTGATCCGCACCACCGGAGTGTTTCCGACTGTTTCCAGAATGTTGTTGTAGCGTTTACCCATTGACCTCCGCCTCCTTTTTCGAATGCCGGATTTTAGCACCCGGGGATGAATCAAATGCAACAGAATTCTGGTCGCACTAGGGGGCCGCTTACGTTTCAGAAGGTCGGTCTGGAGAGTGGGTGCATTTTCGTGCAGTACGCAATCAAAATCCCCACGAGAGGACGGTTATGCCGAGAGAAGCAGACGAAGGACACCCGGTTTCGCCCTTCGCAATGGACTCAAAGCGAATCCGGGAGCTTGGCAATCAGCTCGTTGAACGCATCGCCGGTTTTCTCGACTCGCTGCCGGGACCGTCGTCGCGGTCGCCCTCAGAGGCGAATAGCCGGACGGGTCCATTGTCGTCAATCGTTAGCCAATGCGATTTTGCCTGCGCGAGTAGCGTTGTCTTCCCCGATCAGTGCACAGTGTAGTCCTGCGCGTAGGTGTCGCGCGGCAGGCCGAGGCTGGGCGCCTGGCGCGCCAGCGCATACGCAGCATCGCGCTCGAGCACTCCGCCGACGGTCACGAGCCACGGCGCTCTGCCGGTTGGCGAGAAGATCGTGGGAGAAAGGCCGGGATGCTGCTGCGCCAGCGACAGCGCTTTCCTCTGCGCCTGATCCTGGCGGTTGTACGTGAAGACTACAACGCGCCACTCGACCCTGGACTCGGACCCGGCCCTCGGCGCAGGCGCACCGGCCTGCGAAGTCGCCATCGGCGGGATGGCTACCGCATTCGAACGGGCCGAAGCATCCTGTGCGGAAGTCGCCTGTGCATTTTGGCCGGCACGATGACCGAACCAGTGATGCAGCATGATCAAGCTGATCAGGACTGTGCCGAGCAGGAGAACACCAACAGCCAGCCATTTCCGGAGGGCTTGCTCAGAGATGCCGAAGATGACCGGCACTTCCATCGGCGACGGCTTTTCCCCGGGGAGAAGAACCGCCGCTATGTCTTTCGAGCCGGGCGATGGAGACCGTTCGGGCTGCGGTCCGGGTTTGGCTGGCTTATCGGCCGCCAATGCCTCCGCCAGGAAGCCGTTGGTGCTGTGCGAAGCGGCCACTGATTCGGCCGGCGGAGCGACCGCAGAAATCGCCTCCGGAACCACTTGCGTTGCGGAAGGTGCGGCCATCGCGAGAGAAGCACCCGGCAGTCCGTTTTTCTCCTTTGCGGCTTTGGGACGATCGTGCCGGGCGAGCGTCGCTCTGATCTCGGCCAGTCCCCAGCTGCCGTTTATGCCGTTGCATACGATTTGATCGAACGGCGCAGGAAGCAAATACTCGCGCCATGCCGACGAGTCACGGGGCGAGCCGAGCAGAACCTGCCGGAGCACGAGCGCGAGATCGTGGGCATCGCGCCGGCGCACCCCTCTACCTTCTTCACCTTCGGGGGTTTCGCGGATGCAGTCGCTCCGCAGCTTGACATCTCCACCTACAGCGTAGATATTTCCGGTCTCGACGTGTTCGTGAACGAATCCATTGGCATGCAGAGCTTCCAGTGCCGAAGCCACGCCGAGCCCGATCTCGGCAGCATCGGCGGCGCAGAGGCGTCCCCGCTCCAGCACTTCTCCCAGCTTCTCATCAACCCGCTCAAAAACTGCGTAGACGGCGGTGATGTTGTTCTCCTCATTATGGAATTGCCCGAATCGGTCGATGCGCATGAAGTTGCGATGGCCTAGCGACTGAACTCCGCGCCATCGCGCCAGGATCTCGTCCTCGTCAAAGTGGCATTCGATGATACGGATGAGCACGCACTCGCCGTTTGCATTGAGGGTGGAGAAGAACGCACTGCGTCCTTCGGTTTGCAGAAGCTTTTTCAAGGGAAAGGCGTTGTCGATTGTGGCGCCTTCATATTCCGTCCACATATCCATGGGATTCCCGCTAAAGCGATTGAATTTGTTCCAAGGCCGAGGCTAGCCGAAAAGAAGTGCGGAAGTTTGGGAACTCATGCGAGTGCGCCCCAGGCGACTCTGTATATTGAATCCATTATCAACGGTGTGAGCCTCATTCGACCGGCAAGCCCGGGTAACCCGGTATACCAATTCGTCCAGCAGGCCGCAGAGCGGCCGAGCCGTCAGTTTCTGCTTCGCATCTTTGACAGCAGCCGGAGTATTTCCAGGTATAGCCACACCAGCGTCACCATGATGCCGAAGGCTGCGTACCACTCCATATACTTGGGAACGCCGGCCGTCACTCCCTGTTCCACGAAATCGAAGTCAAGCACCAGGTTAAGCGCGGCAATGCCCACAACGAAGAGGCTGAAGCCGATGCCGATGATTCCCGACCCGTAAACAGAGCTGAAGAAGGCAACGTGGAAGAAGCCAAGAACCATTTGCAGCAAATAAAATACGGCGATCCCGCCCGTGGCTGCAATCACGCCGATGCGAAACTTCTGCGTTACCTTGATGACGCCCGATTTATAGAGCAGCAGCATGATGAAGAGAGTGCCGAAGGTGAGCGAAACGGCTTCCAGTGCGATGCCCGGATAGCGCATATTGACGGCCGCGGACAATCCGCCCAGCGCGAGACCTTCAAGCAGGGCATAAATCGGCGCTGTCACCGGCGACCACTCTTTTTTGAAGATAGTGACCATGGCGACGATAAAGCCGCCAAAGAGCCCGATCATCAGTTCTGGAGCCACGGTTGCAAAATCGTGCGTCTGCAAAAACGAGTTCCATGTCCAGGCCGCGGTCGCGATGCAGCACAGCAGCAGGATGCCGGTCTTGTTGATCGCACCGCTCAGGGTCATGCGGGCGGAGGCGTCAATTAGATTGCCGCCGTACTGGCTGCGGGCAACGTCGCTGAATGTGTTCTGGCCAAGGGCCGGATTCGAAGTCTTGAAGAGTGCCATGAATTTCTCCGTCTGATCATGTGGGTCAGATGATGCCGGCAAAGGCAGGGAAGCCCACTCGCTCTTACTATTCTAAATCTTTCAGCAGGAGCCCGGCAGAAAGCGCAGAGCGCTTGCCCTCAGTCGAACGTCTCTACGCCATACTCTGACTCGTAGCGGTCGACGGTCGCCATCATGTTCTGGATCGCGCTCACTGGTTGGATGCCGCCGCGCGCGCCATGCGCCATGCAATTCATTGCTGCCGCCGCGCAGGAGAAATCGAGTTGGCGATCGAGCGGCCAATCCTGCAGCAGGCCATAGATGAATCCAGCGCGAAAAATGTCGCCGGCTCCCGTCGTGTCTTTCACCGGCACGCGGTAGGCTGCGCTGTGGACGAAGCGCTTGCCGTCCCACGCCAGCACGCCATTCTCGCCCAGCGTCGCCGCGCTCAGCCGGCATCCATAGCGGGTCTGCATCTTGCGCAGCGAGCTTTCGAGATTCGTTTCGTCCATCAGCCGGCAGGAAAAATCGCAGTTCACCAGCAGGTAGTCGACGTTGGCGATCAAATCGTCGACGCCGGAATAGGTGTCGTCGAGATCGGCGGTCACGGGGATGCCGGCCTGGCGGGCCCAACTCGCCGCCTGGGTCGCCGCGGCTGTGTCGTGTCCGTCAACATGCAGCACGCGAGCATTCACGATCCACTCGCGGCGCAGGTCCTCGGGCTGCAGAGTCATCCGGTCATTGCGCTGGCATAAGACCGTGCGGTCGCCGGTTGCGTCCACCAGGATCACGTTGTGAAGGCTGTGCACCCCGGGGACAGTCACAATCTGCGCCTCGGCTCCCACCCGGCGGAATGCATCTTTATGCAATTGGGCCGCAGCGTCGTCGCCGAACTTGCCCACATAACGGCTGCGCAGGCCCCAGGTCTGGCACGCCAAAATGGTCGTGGCAACCTGCCCGCCGGGCATCACCGAGCGGTCGCGGTATTCGACCTTGGAGCCGGATTCAGGAAAGGTCTCCACTGAGATGATGGTGTCAGTGGCGTTCAGGCCAACGCCCACAACGTCAACCTGGGGCAATCCGGTCATTCAGACATTGTAATGGCACCGAGGAATGATGGCCGTGGGCTGCCTGCGCAAATGCTGTAGGCTCAAAGAAGCTTCTGTTTCTGGACGAGAATCGTGACCGAATTGACGACATCCTCGCGCCCTTTTCGCACTCCGCGGCCCGGCGCCGCGCTGCATTGCGGCAGCGTTTCGCTTGAAACGCTTGCCCGAAAATTCGGCACGCCGCTTTACGTTTACTCGGCCGACCAAATTACCGAACGGCTGGAACTGTTTCAGCGAGCGCTGGCGGGGCGGGACCATCTTGTGTGCTACGCGGTAAAGGCCAACTCCGCACTGGCGATTCTCAAGCTCCTGGCCGGCCATGGCGCGGGATTCGACATCGTTTCCGGCGGCGAGCTGGAGCGCGTGCTGGCGGCCGCGCCCGGGAGTGCGCGGACGCGTGGTTTTCTCCGGCGTGGGCAAAACGGCGGCAGAGATTGACCTCGGCCTGAAGGCCGGCATCCTTCAGTTCAACGTGGAAAGCGAGGCAGAACTGGAACTGCTCGCTGCACGCGCGCGCAAGCTCAAGATCCGGGCCCGCTTCGCGCTGCGCGTAAATCCGGATGTCTTCGCCGATACGCATCCCTACATCTCCACCGGACTGCGCGAGCACAAGTTCGGCATCGACATCCGCCAAGCCGCCGCGATCTACAGGAAGGCTGCCGGCAACCGCTGGCTTCAGGCGCACGGCGTCAGCGTCCACATCGGCTCGCAGATTCGCTCTGCGGACCCTTTTGGCGCAGCCATGGAGCGGGTGAGCAAGCTGGCGCAGCTTTTGCAAAGCGAGGGCATCGCGCTCAAGGCCATCGACGCCGGCGGAGGCCTGGGAATCGACTATCACGGCGGCGCCTTTGATGCGGCCGCGAAAGTGGATGAGTATGCAGCCGCGCTCGAGCGCGCGCTCGGCGATTTCGACGGCCGATTGCTGATCGAGCCGGGGCGATTCCTGGTGGCGCAGGCGGGAGCGCTTTTAGCCCGGGTGCTTTACGTGAAGCGCAACGGCAAAAAGACCTTCGTTATTACCGATGCGGCGATGAACGATCTCATCCGCCCAGCGCTTTACCAGGCGCATCACGAGATTGTTCCGGTACGGCGAAGGGCAGGGAAGCCGCGTGTCGTGGATGTTGTTGGTCCGGTCTGCGAGACGGGAGACTTCTTTGCACGCGACCGCAAACTCGCGCCGGTCGAACCGGGCGATCTTGTGGCACTGCTCGATGCCGGCGCATACGGCATGGCGCAAAGCTCGAACTACAACACACGAATGCGGCCGGCCGAGGTGCTTGTGGAGGGCGGGAAGGCGCGGCTGATCCGGCGGCGCGAGACGATGGCCGACCTGCTGGCGCCGGAGACGATCTGAAGCCACGACTTGCTTTTGGGAGAGCTGAAAACCGGCGCGATCCAATCGGTGTTCGCGATGCGCGCGCCTAGCTTACTGATTGACGCCCGAAGCCTCAGCAAAACCAGCCGCCTGCGGGGCAGGAGTGTCGCCGCCGGTTGCCGGCGTACTGAAGTTCGAGCCCTGAGCATTGATCGCGTCTGAATAATCAGGTCCGAGGCCAAGGCTCTTGAGCGCCCGCGAATCCGGCATGATCTTTGTTTGCCAGCCGTGATCGGCCTGGTATTTTTGCATGGCCGCGATGGTGGTCGCATCCCATTTTCCGCTGGCGTCGCCTGTGAGGTAATGCGCGTGGATGAGGGCTTCCTGAATCTGTGTCGCTCGCTCCGGCTCAATGGCCTGCTGGCCGCGTGCCCGCACCTCGTGGGACCGGCGCCGGGCATGGGTCTGCTTATGCAAAGTGCTCGCATGTCCACTCGCCGTCGGCCGGCGCACGCTTGACGCAAACGCGGGCGGCGCCAACAGAACCGTCGAAATCAACAGAGCCAGACCAGAATGAGAAGAAAACACCCTGCTACCACCTGAATAAGAATCAAAGTACCTGAATTCTTCGATGCAGTTTACCTAAACGTATCATAATGCGGCAACGAGAAAATCGAAGGATGGTTACTAAAGAGCCCGATTTGGGATCCTTCGCCGGCCGCGGAAAGCCGCGGCCGCCATCGTTAGGTCTGCAGTTACAAAGTTCCGCCGATATAGTTGATGCCCTGGTCGGGATGGTTGGGGTCGATCACCTCGAACACCACATCGTCGCCCGTCTTCAGCTTGCCCACCACGGCATCGAACTGATCCTTGGTCGAGGTTGCCTGCTTGTTGACGTGCGTGATCACCAGTCCCGGCTCCAATCCCTGCAGGTCAGCGAAGGACCCGGTACGCACTGAATCGACCAGCACTCCCGAGGCGTGGATCTTTGCCGCCATCGCTGGAGTGACTTCGTGGACGACGAGCCCCAGTTTTGCCTCACCGGCGCCGCCTGCACTTTCAGGATTGTTCTCAGGCTGCGGATTGTTCAGATTGGCGAATACCTGCTCGCGATCGCCCACGGTTACTGTTGTATCCTGCTGCTTGCCATCGCGCATGTAACCGAGCTGTACCGATGAACCCGGCCTGCGGCTCGCGATTTCGTTCACCAGTTCGTCGCCGTCCTTGATCGGGCGACCATCGATCGTGATGATAATGTCGCCGGCTTTCAGGCCGGCCTTATCTGCTGGTCCACTCGGCTGGACCTCCTGTATCAGGACGCCGCTCTTGAAGCCATATACCCGATTCACGGCGCCAGATAGATCCTCACGGAACTGGATGCCGATGGAGCCTCGAACGACTTTATGGCTGGGGCTAATCAGATCGTTGTACACCGAAACGACGGCATTCGACGGCATGGCGAAGCCGATCCCCTGATAGCCGGCTGACTGCGTATAGATTGCCGTGTTCACGCCGATGACTTCACCATTCATGTTCAGCAGCGGCCCGCCGGAGTTGCCGGGATTGATGGCCGCGTCAGTCTGAATAAAGTGCTGGAACTGCCCGGGAGCACCCTGGTCGATGGTCCTGTTCTTGGCAGAAATAATGCCGGCGGTAACGGTTTGCGCCAGGGCAAACGGACTGCCAATGGCTTCAACCCAATCGCCCACCTGCGTCTCATCGGAGTTACCCATCTTGACGATCGGTAGCGGAGTGCTGGAATCGATCTTGATCACCGCCAGGTCAGTCGCCTTGTCCGCACCTATCACGCGAGCGGGGCGTCCCAGATCGGTGGTGTCGGGATCCGTCGATAGCTTGACGTAAATCTTGTCGGCTTTCTCAATCACGTGATAGTTCGTGACGATGTAGCCTTTGGGATCGACAATAAAACCGGATCCCAGCGACTCCTGCACCTGGGCGTTGTCCCCCCCATCGTCGGGCGAAGGCATTTGGCCGCCAAAGAATCGATTGAAAAAGTCCTGGAAATTATCCGGCCCCTGCTGATTGTTGTCCTGATTGTTTTCCTGATTGTTGTCGTCGCCGGGGTTCTGCTGATTCGGCGCAGGCATCGTCTTGAAATGGAAATTGCGGTTTCCCCGGCCGCTCGATTGCTTGGGAAGCGTCTCGGTATTGATGTTCACGACTGCGGGTCCCACCGATTTGGCGATTCTGACAAAATCGTTCGGAGGAGTGGGCGAACTGTAAACCTTCAGGGGCGCAGCGTCAGTGCTGTTATTTTGTTGTTCCTGCCCACTGACCCCATGCGCGGCGAAAGAGCCAACTAAGACAGCGGCCGAAAGCGTGGCGAGCAACACAAATGTCGAGGTGAGACGGCGCGTGCGAAGCCGTTCCAAGAACTTATCCATAGAGTCAGTGACCTCGTTAGGCGCCCAAATGTCGAGACCGGCGGGCCGATGGCGCTGTTTCCTAGTATAGACGTCTCAAAGCCAATCCTGCTTGCGTCTTAAGTCGTACGCAGAGCCGCACCTCGCCGCGTTCAAACGCGCTTGAATACTTAGACGCAGTCTGATGCGAAAAAGGCCCGTTTCCGGCCCGAGCAAGCATCGCGCTTCCGTACAAGGCGGAGCCGGCCCGAGCACTCGAGAATGGACTGACCCCCAGGAAAAAGCGCACTGCGATGGAGGGTGTCGACCTGGAACTACTGGTCGGCCGCCCACTCCAACATCGCCAGGGTGAGCAACAGCACACGCTTCAACGCAATTTCGCGGTCCTTGGACGAATACCACTCCTGGAGTGTATGTGCGGCGCCACCTTCGCCTCCGGCTCCCATCGACAAAGCCGGAACACCGAGTGAAAGCGGGATGTTTGCGTCGGTCGAGCCGAGACGAAGTTCGGTACGCAAGCCCAGGTGCCTGTCCACTGCACGCAACGCGGCCAGCAACGCGGAATCGTCGGGCAACCTCGCTGCAGGCCGGTCGCCGATCTTCGAGATCTTAAACGACAAACGCCTGCCGGCACCGTTTGCGGCTCTGGATCGATCATTCCAATGCTCGACGGCATCTTCGACGGCGCGGTGCAACACGACTTCAAGGCGCACCAACTCCTCGACTTCGGTCGACCGGAAATCGATTGAGGCCTGAGCGCTTTCAGGAATGGAGTTCACGCTGATGCCGCCGCGAATCGTTCCCAGGTTCAGGGTCGTGCCATGGTTTTCGAGTAGAGGAGTCTCGGCCAGCCGGGCCAGCGCCGTGGCCAGCGCGGCGATGGGGTTGGGCGTGCCGGCATCGGTAAAACTGTGCCCGCCGGGACCGGTCATGGCGACCTGGAAGCGGCGGCTGCCCAAAGCTTGCGTCACTGCGGCATCGGCGCCTGGGCCATCCAGAACGATGTGAGCGGCGATGCGGCTGGCCATCCGGTTGCGCTCGTATACCTCGCGAACGCCGCGAAGGTCGCCTTCACCTTCCTCGCCCACGTTCCCCAGCACGACCAGCGGAACGGGCAGCTCAACGCCGGCATGGATCAAGGCAGTGATCACTGCCATCATTCCTGCCACGCCGGCGCCGTTGTCTGAAGCGCCGGGAGCCACGAGCCGTCCGTCGTTCAGCACCGGGACGAGTACCGCTCCGGCCGGAAACACTGTATCAATGTGCGCCGAAAGCAAGACGACCGGGCCCGTGCTCTCGGCCGGCAACTTCGCGGCGGGCAGAATACCGATGACGTTGCCGGCAGCATCGATCTCGACGCCGCTTAGACCCGCCTGAATGAAGCGTTTCCTTAGCCACTCTGCTCGAGCGCCTTCTCCAAAGGCTGGCGCTGGGATCGCGACCAGCTCCATCTGCCAGTCCATGATGGTCTTCGGATTCCCGTGCAACCAGGCAAAAGCGGCGTGAACCGGCCGCTGCGCAGCAAGCGCCGTGATGCGGGAGAATGCCGAGGGTGTGGAAAGAAGCGGCATGAGATTGTTTTCAGGGTAGCAGCGTGCTTCGCAATTCAGACGATGGTTTGATGATTCGAAGTGGAACTACGTTTCGGAGACCGTGGTCTGTTCTGCAGGATATTCCACGGAGTGGAGGAACAGGCCTCGTGCCGGCGCGGTGGGCCCGGCAGCGGAACGATCGCGTGCCGCGAGTATGCGCGGAATCTGTTCCAGCGGCAAGTGGCCGCGACCGGCTTCCAGCATGGTTCCAACCAGGTTGCGCACCATATGGTGCAGAAAACCGTTGCCTCTCACGCGGTAAACGAGGAGATCCACGGCGTCCGTTTGCCGCTGCTCCCAGACAGAGGAAAAAATCCTCTTGATCGCGCCCTTGTCCGTTTCTTCGTCCTTCTCGACGATTCCATCGGGAGCTTCTTCGCGAGCGACGCTCCTCTGTGCGCGATCAGGATCGGTGGCGGCGAAGCTCGTGAAGTCGTGTTCCCCCTCGAAGATCTGCGCGGCGGTCTGAAGCGGGTCGAGTTTCAAAGTCCAGGGGAGGGAATACACATAGCGTACGAGGAAGGGCGGGCAGAGTGATCCTGGATGGATGCGATACTCGTAGGTTTTGGCAATGGCCGAATGGCGCGCATGAAAGCTGCTCTCAACAACACGGGCCTCTGAGACACGAATCGACGGCGGAAGCGTCCGGTTCAGCGCACGCAGCAGGTTCACGGGGGGTATGGGGGCGCGCAAGGCAAAGCTCGCCACCTGCGCCAGTGCGTGGACTCCGGCGTCGGTGCGGCCCGAGCCCTGCGGAAGCGGTGTCTCTCCGGTGACGCGCCCCAAAGCAGCCTGCAATTCACCCTGGATGGTGAACTGGCCGGGCTGAATCTGCCAGCCTTGGAAGTCAGAACCGTCGTAGGCAAGGATCAGCTTCCAGGTTCGAGTCGGCGCATCGGGTTGGGTGGGAACGAGCATGATAGGGGCCGCTGTATTGAGAGTACATTGAATTCCGCTCAGCCGGAAGAGTTTGATAAGTAGAGACTTACCGATTCCCCGACTTGATGGCCGCGACTCTTTCGTGGCCAAAGATCAAGGCCCCTTTGAATCGACCTTTGATTTGTCCCGGGCGGACTTTTGGGGCGCAGCGTTCTGAGGGGAAAATGCCTCGAATCCAAAGCGAGGGGTTGCAGAGGAAAGGTTTTGAGCGTATTTTACTAACCAGTTAGTTAATTACCGAAATCGATCCCTGAATATCGGAACCGCAGGACGGAGTGGCCCTCCAGGAGCGCCAAGTCAATCCGGCGAAGGACGCGAGCTTGAGGCGGTGCTGGGAACGAACGGGGTATCGACTTCGTAATCAACAATGTGCTTTCCAGACAAGCGTAACGGCGATAATCGTCTTGAGAACCCGCAATATGCAGCCGGGACGGATTGTGGGCCGTCCTGAGGCAAAACGCTTTACTTGCCAGAGGATTTTTTTGGAGAAGAAACATGCTTTGTGACAGGACCTGTGTATCTGATGGAGTGCGGAGGGCCACTCCCGGTGGAGGCAAAGAAACCAGCCAGAGTGGGAGGACGCGAGGTTCTGCAAACGGCCGCCTGCAGGCTGTTGCCGCGGTTCTGCTTTCATTGGCCTCGACCATGCCGCCGGGATACGCGCAGCAGCTTGGGGCGGGCTCGAACGGTCCTGATAAAGCGGCGTCACAATTGCCGCCTAACCCGGAACCAGAGCCTACGGTGCCCTTTCCGCTGCAAACTTCCGGCCGCGATTTTTCCAGGCCGTTTGGCAGCTGGCTGAAAAATCCGATCAGTGTATACAGCCCAACGACAATTCCCAAGGCGAGTTTCGAGAACTCGGTGCGTCTGACCGACCTGGTGAAGGACGGCAAGATCTACCTGAGCCTTGCCGACGCACTGGCGCTGGCGATTGAAAACAACTACGACATCGCGATTGCCCGCTACGACCTGGACATTGCGGATGCGGATCTTTTGCGCGCGAGGACTGGCGCCCCGACACTGGGCGTGCCCTCTGGCCTGGTAACGGGGACGCTGGGCGGTTCGACATCGAGCCTCTCCACGGGCGGCGGACCGGGAGGAACGACGGTGGGCTCGGGCGGAGCGGGTTCCGGAGCTTCGGGATTGACGTTGACCACAGGCGGCGCGGGGCCGACCCCGGAGAACCTGGATCCGAGTGTGAATGGAACCGTTCAATTCGACCGCAACACCACGCAGCAGACGAGCCTGTTCAGTCCCGCGGCAAAAACCAATACAAACACATATGACTTTACCTACAACCAGGGTTTCATTACCGGAACCAACCTCGCACTCGCGTGGAACAACAGCCGCGCGACCAGTAGCAGCCCGCTGACTTTCTATTTGCCGGATTACACGTCGGGGTTTAAGGCAACCGTGACGCAGCACCTACTACAAGGTGCGGGCATCTGGACGAATAAGCGGTTCATCTATCAGGCTCTAAATGACCGGCGCATTACCGACTCGTCGTTCCGGCAACAGATTCTTTACACCGTGAACCAGGTGGAGAGCATTTATTGGGGACTGGTGCAGGCGTACGACGATGTGCAATCGAAGCAGCGGGCGCTGGACCAGAGCCAGCAGCTACTGGGCGACGACAAGAAGCAATTGCAGATCGGCACCATGGCTCCGCTGGACGTGGTGAACGCGGAATCGAGCGTGGCATCGGATGAGCAGGCTCTGATCAGCGCGCAGACCGGATTGAATTATCAGCAGCAGATTATCAAGCAGGCGATCGCGCGCAATCTGAACGACCCCAAACTGTCGGCGGCTCCGGTGATTCCGACGGATCGAGTGAGCCTGGATGCTCTTCCTGAGGAGAGCCAGCCGGTGGATGGACTTGTGCAGGAAGCATTCCAGCGCAGACCGGAGCTGGAGCAGGCGACGTTAACTCTGCGCAACGACGAGATCACGCTGAGGGGGGCGCGGAATGCGCTGCTGCCGCAACTGGATGTGCAGGTATATTACGGCGCGAATATTGTCGGCGGCCCGCTGAATCCGAAGTGCAGCTTCTTCGGCCAATCTTGTTTTGCAACCGGATACCAGAGCCCGGTGCCGGGAAGCTACGGCGGAGTCGCGGGCGATCTTGTGAACAGCACGGCGCCCGACAAGGGCGTTGAGTTTACTCTGAACGTTCCAATCCGCAATCGCGAGGCGCAGTCCACCCAGGTGCGATCGCTGATGGAGTACCGGCAAGCGGAGTTGCGGCTGGAGCAACTGCACACGGAGATTCGCATGCAGGTGGTGAACGCAATGTATGCGCTGACCAACGACCGGGCGCAGGTGAAAGCGGCGCAGGCGGCGCGCGACTATGCACAGCAGAGTCTGGATGCCGAAGAAAAAAAGCTTCACCTTGGAGCATCCACGACGGCGAACGTGCTGCAGCAGCAGCGCAATCTGGCCACGGCGGACTTCAACCTGATCAGCGCCTACGCCGGCTATGCGAAGGACCGGTCGGGACTCTACGAGACGCTAGCCACGACGCTGCAGCACTACGGGATCAATCTGCCGGAAGCGGCTGCGGGGAAAGTGAACACGGAGCCTGTGATCCCCGGAGTTGTGGCTGCGCAGCCTGGCAACGAGCCTTCGATGACGCCGCCCGCGGCGCAGGACCAGCTGGCGCCCCCGGCTCAACCTCCGGCACAGTAGCTTTCCTGGGTCTGAACGAGATGCGATGGCCCGGCTTGTGCCGGGCCATTGTTTTGGCAGTGAACTCAAGCGGGGCCATGGGAATCAGCGTTCGGCGACCTGGTCCAGAAGATCGAAAAACTCGGGGAAGCTGATGGCCGCGGACTCCGCGCCCTGAATCATCGTCTCTCCCTCAGCCTTGAGGGCGGCGACCGAGAAGGCCATTGCGATGCGATGATCTCCTCCCGAATCGATTGTGGCGCCGTGAAGCGTCTGGCCGCCGGGCACGTCGAGCCCATCTTCGAACTCCGCGACCTCGCCGCCCATGGCGCGAAGATTCCGGGCTACGAGAGCGATGCGGTCGGATTCCTTGACGCGCAACTCCCGCGCGCCGCGAATACGAATACCCCCGCTGGTATAGGGAGCAATGGCTGCCAGCACAGGCAGCTCATCGATGAGCTGGGCAGCGAGGGCGCCGCTTACTTCGGTCGATCCGAGGCCCTCCGCCGGTCCCGAGATCTGCACCACTCCCACCAACTCGGCATGCTTCTCCTCGAGATTGAGCACGGAGATCCTGGCGCCGAGGGTCGTCAAAACATCAAGCAGCACGGCGCGGTTGGGATTGAGTCCAAGGGAATCGATGATAAGACTCGAGCCGGGGAAGAGAGCTGCAGCGCAGAGAAAGAAGGCAGCGGATGAAATGTCGCCGGGCACAGCAGCATCGACGGCATGAAGCGGCTGCGGCCCGGAGATGGACACCGAATTCGAGGTTCGAGTAAGGGCCGCTCCGAAGGCGCGCAAAGCCAGCTCGCTGTGATCGCGGCTGCGAATTGACTCATGGACGGTGGTTGTGCCGGACGTCTGCAGGCCGGCCAGCAGAACGCAGCTTTTTACCTGCGCACTCGGAACCGGCATGGTGTAATCGATCGGCTTGAGAGTGCCGCCTTCGATGGTCAACGGGGCATGGCCTCCGGTGAGCGTGATCCTCGTGCCCATGGCTTCAAGCGGCATGCGAATGCGCTCCATAGGGCGGCGGGAGAGCGATGCGTCGCCGATGAGGGTGAAGCGGCCCTTTTGCGGTGCGAGCAGGCCGGAGATCATGCGCATCGTCGAGCCGGAGTTGCCGCAATCGAGTGGCTCGGCAGAAGGGGTCACCCGGCCGGCGACTCCAGTGATTTCGACGGAATCCGGGCCGGTCCGGCTCACTTTTGCTCCGAGTGCTCCCATGCATGCCAGGGTCGAAGCACAGTCCGCGCCGGTAGAGAAATTCACAAAGCGCGAGATACCGTTGGCAAAGCCGCCAAGCAGGGCGTAGCGATGGCTGATGGATTTGTCGCCGGGCAGGCGAAGGCTGCCGAAGACATTGCGGGCGGGGCGGATCAGACGTTCCTGGGCGGCGATCGACAATCGGACTCCAATGTAGTGCACGAATCTCTTGCAATGCACGATTCTCTTCGAGTTTATCGAATCAATGGGGGCATTCCGAAGGATGAGGAGTTGAGGACTCGTATGCTTCTGTCCGCAATCTTTTTTGCGCCAGGCTTAAACCTTTCCCAAAAACCGGCATCCAAAGATACATATTCGCCTTGCCGTTTGAAGGTGAGAGGAAAGTTGCATCCCGGCTGCGTCTCGACGGATCGAAGTCGGATGATTTGCCGATGATTTTGCTTATAAGAAGAGATATTGCGAAATAGGTACCGAGAGTCGTGAATTTTACCTAGCTCCTGTTCGACATTGCCATGAGGGCATGAACACCTTGGGCCGCTCCAGTCTTCGTGATTGCACGCATTTCGCCGAACGCCAGTATTCGGTATTCGACCCACTGTCAGAAAACGGGAACTCCGCCGCCTCGCTCAGCGCGAGTTCCAAAGGAACCTTCCATGGGGATTGCACCGTACTTCCTTCTTTTTGGCGCGATTGGCGCGACATTGCTGCTTGATCGGGCCATTGCGATTCGACGCCCGCGGTGGGCTGTAGCGAGAAAAGGGATTCAC
Source organism: uncultured Acidobacteriaceae bacterium (assembly GCA_963782285.1). Lineage (GTDB taxonomy): Bacteria > Acidobacteriota > Terriglobia > Terriglobales > Acidobacteriaceae > Telmatobacter. The sequence continues at coordinate 88,202 of CAWAJH010000002.1, read as the reverse complement.
CTTGTTGCGCCGCTGACGGTGCTGCGCAAAGTGACTCGCCAACGGATTCGCTGGATCGAAGCCGCAGAGTTCGCGCATCTCATTCATTCCGATCCGGACCTCGTGATCTTCCAGGTGATTGAAGATCCATTGCTCGACGACGATCTCGACCAACCGCCAAGCGCGGTGGCTGTGACGCTTGAGCAACTGGCCAAAGCGATTCCCTGGATACCGAGCGGAACCCGCATCGTGATCTATCGAGCGGAGGGCATCGACACGGCGTTTGCGACCGAAGTAGCGTCGATCCTTCGCGGTCGCGATGCAATGTTTTTCTCGGGAAATGAACAGATCGTTGCGTAAGGCCAGAATTGACTGGCCTGGATTGACTGGATTGACCGGCCTCAGGAGAGGATTGCTTCAAGCCCGAGAGGCTCGAGATGCGCTGTGAAGTGCCTCAGGAAAGGCGCTTCATATGTGAGGCACATGCCGCGAATCCTTTCGTGGTTTTTCCATACTTCAAGGATGACTTCAACAAGATAGTCGATGTGGCTTTGTGTGTAGACGCGGCGCGGAATCGCCAGGCGCACGAGGTCCATTTGCGCTGCCGCGGCAAACATGAGTGTGCCGATCTCGACCGAGCGCACGCCGCCTTCAAGATAAAGCTCGCAGGCCAGCGCGACGCCGGGGAATTCTGCCGGAGGGACGTGCGGCAGGAAAGCGCGGGCATCGATGTAGATGGCGTGGCCTCCAGGCGGCTGAACAATGGGCACTCCGGCCGACGCGATGTGATTGCCGAGGTAGGCGGTCGAGGCAATTCGATAGCGAAGGTAGTCTTCTTCAAGCGCTTCCTGCACACCGACGGCGATGGCTTCCAGGTCGCGACCGGCCAGCCCGCCATAGGTGGGATAGCCTTCGGTGAGTATCAGGAGATCCTTTTCCTGCCGGGCAAGCAGGTCGTCGTTCGTGCAGAGGAACCCGCCGATGTTGGCCATGCCGTCTTTTTTGGCCGACATGGTGCAGCCGTCGCCCATTCGGAACATCTCCTGCGCGATCTCTTTCGGTGTCTTGTGCGCGTATCCCGGCTCGCGAAGCTTGATAAACCAGGCATTCTCGGCGAACCGGCAGGCGTCAAAATAAAGCGGAATGCCGTGGCGCTTGCAGACAGCGCTCACCTGGCGCACGTTTTCCATGGAGACAGGCTGGCCGCCGCCGGAGTTGTTGGTGACGGTGAGCATGACGAGAGGAATGCGCTCGCGGCCGACGCGCGCGATGAGGCCTTCGAGAGCGGCCACATCCATGTTGCCTTTGAAGGGATGCTGCAGCGCAGGTAGGCGGCCTTCGGCGATGGGCAGATCGACGGCCTCAGCGCCGGTGAATTCCACGTTGGCGCGGGTGGTGTCGAAGTGCGTGTTGTTGGGGACGACATCGCCTTTTTTGCATGTCACACCGAAGAGAATGCGCTCGGCGGCGCGGCCCTGGTGCGTAGGGATCACGTGTTTGTAGCCGAAGATGCTCTGAATCGAGATGCGGAAACGATCGAAACTGCGGCTGCCGGCGTAGCTTTCGTCGCCTTCCATAATGGCGGCCCATTGGTGCGTCGACATGGCGCCGGTGCCGGAGTCGGTGAGGAGGTCGATGAGGACATCGTCGGCGGGAAGAAGGAAGAGGTTGTAATGCGCGGCCTTGAGGAGGGCTTCGCGCTTCGCGCGGGTGGTCCAGCGGATGGGCTCGATGCTCTTAATACGGAAGGGTTCGATGATGGTTCGGGCTTGCATAATGGCTCTCGGGAGGTCCCTGCGCATTATTGCGCGCCAGGCGGTGGGGGAACAATCGAGTGGCGAGGGAGGAGGGAGTCGTCAATAGGAAGTAGGAGCCGAGTCAACAGATAAGCGGCAAGGTGTCAGACAGATGGTAACTGTGCCACCCGCACCCAACCGCGCACATCGATGAAGAACTTGTTCTTTGCTGTCAGCGCACGCGGAGGGCGATGATGGTTTCGTCGTCGAAGCGGTCCTCGCTGCCCTGGAAGCGCGACACGTCATCGAGAATGGCTTCGGCGATCTCGGTCGCGGGCAGGTCGCGGCTGGCGCAGAGCAGGCCTGAAAGGCGATCCTGGCCGTACATCTCCTCTTTTTCGTTTTCTGCGTCCAGAATTCCATCGGAGACAAAGACGATGGCGTCGCCCGGTTGCGTGGCCACGCTGAACTCTTCATAGGTGACGTCGGCAAACATGCCCAGCGGGAAACCCTCGGCCTTCACGGGTAGTGATTCTCCTGCACGGCAGAAGACCGGCTGTACCGCGCCCGAGTTGGCTACCTGCAGGGTCTGGTTTTCGTCGTTCCATAGAGCGAAGAGCATGGTGACGTACTGCGAATCGAGCTTGCGCTCCTGCAGGGCATCGTTGAGCAGAGCGAGCATTTTTGCGGGGTCCGGCTGCTGCGCCGCGGCGGCGCGCATGATGCCGCTGACCAGTGCAGCGAAGAGTGCGGCGGGCGCGGCCTTCCCGCTCACGTCGCCGAGAACGATCGCCGTGCGGTTCGGTCCGTAGTCAAGAAAGTCGTAAAGATCGCCGCCAATGGTGCGCGCCGGCAGAAAGCGCACAGCCATATCGGCATGCGGATGCGAAGGGGCTTCCGTCGGCAGCAGGCGAAGCTGCACCTCGCGGGCCATGGCAATGTCTTTCTCAAGCTGGCGCTCCTGGCGGTGAACGGCCTGGTAGAGGCGCGCGTTCTCAATGGCGATGGCGATTTGAGCGGCGAGCGTGGTGAGAATCCGCTCGTGCTCTTCGTTAAAGAAATTGGGACGCGTGTGCTCCAGATCGAGCACGCCGATGACGCGGCCCTTGTAGAAAAGCGGAACGATGAGCTCCGAGCGGGTCTCGGGGTTCATGGGTATGTAGCGCGGATCCGCGCTCACGTCGCCAACGTTGATGGGACGCCACTCGCTTACCGCGGCGCCAACCAGCCCGCTATTGATGGGAATGCGGCGCGCGGGCGCGTGAGTGTAGCCGAATCGCCACGCATAGCGGGTGACCAGGGTCTCGCTTTTTTCGTCGAGCAGCATGATGGTGAACATCTGGTAGTCGATCAGGCGGCGCAGGAGTTGGCCGACACGCTCGAGCAGAGGATTGAGATCGAGGATGGACGCTAGCTCGACGGCGATCTCGTTAAGCACCTCGAGCATCTGCGCCTGGCGGGATACGCGGGTATAGAGGCGGGCATTCTCAATCGACTGCGCGATGCGCGAAGCGGTGAGGGTGAGAACGTCAAGATTCTCCTCGCGAAAGAAGCCCTGCTGCTCGCTTTCGATATCCATGACGCCGATGAGTCGGTTTTTCGCGATCAGCGGCACCGCCAGCTCCGAACGCACATCCGGATTTGCATTGATGTAGTAGTCCGCGGTAGAGACGTCGTTGAGCAGAATCGGCTGGCGGGTGAGCGCCACCTGGCCGACCACTCCCTTGCCGACTGGGACGCGGGTACGCTCGACTTGCGGCGTGTGACCCATCTGGTAGCGCATGCGCAGCTCGTTGGTGCGGTCGTTGAGCAGAAAAATGGCGAAGATACGGTAGGGGATGATGGCACGAACCAGCTCGGAGGTGCGGCTGAGGAGGGTTTGCAGGTCGAGAGTGGTATTGAGGGTATCGGCAAGGCGCATCAGGTAAGCCACATCGGCAGGCTCAATGCGAGCCCTGATGGGGTCGAGAGACGCGGGAGAAGTGGCCGGATCGGCGGGGCGATAGTCGCCCTCGAACTCGTGGTGATCTGGAGGTGGAGGAGTTTCTGCCATTAGGGGTCGAAAGGAATGATACAGCAGGGAACAAGGAGGCAGGGAACAAGGGAAAAAGGGGAACGAGGGAACGAGGACCGGGGATCAGAGATCGGCAAAAAGGGAGTTAACTTTCGACAACGGGGGCGTTGCAACTGATGTTGGGTGAAATACCAAAGGAGAAGCGGACAGAACAGATTATATCGTTTTGAGGATCGAGGATGTCAAAATGGAAATCGCGAACAGCGCGGCAACGCGGTGACTTAGCTCGGGAGGCCGATCATGATCGTGGGGCCGTTCTCTGCAAGCCGGAAACTCGTGATTAGTGCGATTGAGCGGTGCCTGCAATCGCTGATCGATGTCTTTCAAAGTCTGTTTGGTGGACGCTTGGCGAACTTTAAGGTCGCGCTCGGGGCCATAATCATCTCCCTGATCATGCACTTTCCCGCATATAACGAATTCAACAACATGATCAGTCATTCCCTGATCAATCAGGCCCTGAACATTAAAATCCAGAATCCGCTTTCTCCGATTCCACTCAGCCTGAAAGAGATGGAAAGCCATAATGACAAAATCGAATTACGCTTGACCGTCCCAGTTCTGGGCTGGCTGAGCGGCACTGGCAAGTGGACCGTTGTTATCTGGAGCCACCTGTCGGGGTTCGGAGTGTTCTATCTTCTCGCCGTGTTAGCAAAAAGAGCACTTGATGATGAAGTCGGCGGCGCCCTCTTCGTCTTAGGCCTGGCTCCAACCTTTTTCGGATCCTGGTTCTTCAACGATACGGCGTTCGGCGATGGGGTTTCTTTTTTCTTCTCGCTACTCGCTATCGCATCCGGGAGTGTATTGGTTTCTTTTGGCGGCTTTCTCGCCGCGGCGTTTTGCGACGAGCGCGCGGTAACCGCCATGCCATTGCTGCTCGTTTACTTGGCGCTCAGCCAGGGCGGAGATACGGAGAAAAGCCTGCGCCGGAGGTTATGCGTTTCAATCCTGCTCGGAGCGGGCGCGTGGTGGCTGCTTAGAAGTTGGAGCGCAAGCTCTTTTCACCTGGCGATGGGCACAGCAGACATCGCGACACGAGCGATTTTCCTGGATCAAATGGCCGAATCGTTCCCGCGTGTTCTTTTTAGTATCTTCAAGGCGTCATGGACCTTGCCGCTGATTGCGATATCGACCCTGGTTTTGCAGCGAAGGTGGCGGTCTTCTCTCGCGATCGCGGGCGCTTTTGCAGTGGCCATCGCACCGGCGTTCATGGTGGCTGACTTTGGCCGAAGCGTCTGCTATACGTTTGTGATCCTGCTAATCTCGCTCCACTTTCTCTGGGGCGACAAAGACACATCTCGGAAGTATCTGGCGGGAATCCTCGTTGTGAACCTGCTGCTGATTTCCCTCGGGACGACGATCTTCAGAATCCCCTTTAAGGCGATCGCCGGATTCGTTAAGTGGTAATCGATTCCACCCGCCGCAGTTTGACCGCGGTTGCGGAACCGATGAACGCCATGTGGGAGAGATCGAGCCGGCGAGGCTCGGTCCCTGCATTACTCTGCGCCGAGTTCCTGCAAGATCGCGACTGAAGCGGAGCAACCGATGCGGTTGGCGCCGGCCTCGAGCATCGAGCGGATATGGCCGAGGGTGCGGATTCCGCCGGAGGCCTTGATGCCGCAACGCGCGCCAGCCACGCCACGGAGAAGGGCGACATCGGCCGGGGTGGCGCCGCCCTCGGAGAAGCCGGTCGAAGTCTTGATGAAATCCGCCCCTGCATGGATGGCGATTTCGGCCGCGCGAAGCTTTTCCTGCACAGTGAGCAGATTGGTCTCGAGCGTGACCTTGAGCAAAGCGCCATGGTGATGCGCCACGTTGACAACGGAGTGAACGCTGCGTTCGACGGCCTGGTGGTTCCCGCTCTTGAGCAGACCGACGGGCAGGACCATGTCCAGTTCGCGCGCGCCGAGCCGGGCCAGCGCCGCGGCTTCCTGGCGAAGGGTGGAGACCAGAGAGCCGCCAAGAGGAAAGCCGACGACCGCCCCCACGGGAATGCCTGTTCCGGAAAGGCAACTGACCGCTGTAGATGCCCAAATGGGGGTGACCATGACGCAGGCAAAGCGGTACCGAGCAGCGTCGGCGCAGAAGTCTTCAATCTGCCGGCGCGTGGCATCGGGTTTGAGAAGAGTATGGTCGATGACGGAAGCGAGGGGTTGCCAATTGGCAAGAGCCCTTGCCGTGAATCCTGCTGAGTCAAAAGTTCCGTGATCGAAATCCAGATCGGAGTTCTGGATCGCGATGGTCGCGCACATGGGGAAAAGCTCCTTGCTTGGCGGGGACGCCGCTCTCCGGTGTCTTGCTGGAAGTGTCCGGGAGACGAGTATATTGCTTTATCGTGCCCACGCCAAATGAATAGATGCAGAATCGGGCGCCACGGCCACACGATGGTGTAAACGATTGTGTTACTGGCCCGTGGGTTGGACTATTCAGGATGCCCGGGGGCCATGAGGCAGATGTCGGGCAGATTGCGGTAACGTTCCGCGTAATCCATCCCGTACCCGATCACAAATAGATTCGGAATGGAAAATCCCACGTAGTCGGCCTCAATCTTCTCGATGCGGCGGGAGGGCTTGTCGAGCAGCGTAGCGATGCGGAGGGTTTTTGGATGCTGCTGCAGGAAGAGCTTGCGGATGTAGGAAAGCGTGAGGCCGGTATCGAGGATGTCTTCGACGATGAGTACATTTTTGCCCTCGATGGGCCGATCGAGATCCTTGATGAGCTTGACGGCGCCGGAGGAGCGCTGGCCGGCCCCGTAGCTCGATACAGCCACGAAGTCGAATGTAGCGTCAGCCTGGATGGCGCGCGAAAGGTCGACCAGAAAGAATGCAGCTCCCTTGAGCACTCCAACCATGACCAGTTTTTCGCCGTTGAGGTCGCGCGTGATCTGCACGCCCATCTCTGCCACTCGCTCTGCGATTTGCTGGCGGGAATAGAGGACGTCGAGGCCTTGATAGGTGGTGGTAGCCATGGAGACAGTATCGCGCGGAAATCGATTTAGACAAACTGTGTAAATCCGGGGCTGAAAGCAGGGTTAACCCAGATCCTGCTGGATACACCGGATTGTGGCCCATGGGTGTGGCCTTATGCCGCCAGCCAGGCCGTTCCGGGCGCGCTCCCTGTCGCCCCGGAGGCGGATTCCTGTCGGGTCGATGCTGTTTACCGGTGAGCAGTCTCAGAGCGGGTAACGATCCAGCCGCTGCGTCAATTCTGGCAACGCCTCATTTCGAGATCCAGGCGGGATTGTCAGTGCCGGTCCCGATCGCCTCAACACGTCGGCACCTGCTCGAACGCGCACGTTGCGCGCCGAAGAAGCGGGCAGCAGCCGGAGCGTTTCTACTTCTTAGCGGAAGGCGGAAGCATTCCGTTCAGCCGCAGATAGCTCGACAACTGTGAGTAATGGTCCTCAAGGTCATCCGTCAACTCGACGAGCGCACGCGCGCGCGGTTTCTTCGCCCCGCGGAAATAGGTAATCGTTGCGCCCAGGCTCGAGTCCTGCAGGCCGTCCAGTGCCTTCTCGCAGGTGTCGAACGATTCCTTGAGAAGCGGCACCAATTGGTCCTTCGGGGTCGTGTCGGTGACTGCCGGTGCCTTGCCCGGCCCATCGCCCGAGAGCATTCCGCACACTCCAAAGTTCGCCTGAATGACATGCGAGACGATCTTGCCGTACGTCCATTGATCCGGTGTCGGATGATATCCGTACTTCTCCGCCGGCATCTGCTCGGCTGCAGCGACTATATAGCTGGACTGCCGTTGAAAGATTTCCTTCGCACTCGCTACTACCGGGTTCGACGCATCCTGCGCAAGCGCGCATGCCGTAGCCGCCGCCAGCACCACCACTCCCATCGCAATTTTCATCTCGTCTCCTCAGACTTATCCAATTTTTGTCGTGCCAGAAACGGTTTGATTATGGTAGCAAAATAATCTGACTCTGCGAGTATGTATTGGAAGCCGGTTTCCGGGAAGCTATCGGCGTTACCAGTGAAGCCCTGGGCGGATGATCGGTAAACCAGAAGCTATCGGTCGGTCAACGTTTCCACACGCCTTCGGCGTCGGTAATGCTGCACATTCTCTCGCCCGTTCCTGGCAGCCCTATAGTGTATCGGGCCGCCGCGCCCTTTCAAAACCGACATGATGAAACCAATCCTAACAAAGCCGGGACGGAGCAAGCTGCGCAGCGCCGGATTGCGACGAGCACGCGTCTATACTGGAAGGAGAAATGCTCCCCTACCTTCATCTCGGATCTTTTAATTTGCCCACGTTCGGACTGATGCTATGGTTCGCGGCGGTGGCTGGCGCATTTGTGGTGGACCGCGCGTTCAAGCGAGCGCGGATCTCAGCCGACGCGGTGGGAATGGTCGCGATAGCTGTTGTGGCCGGCATTGTGGGCGCCAAACTTTGGCACGTCGCGGATACACCGAGTGAATTCCGGGAGATGGGCTGGAGTGTTTTATGGGATAACGCCGGGTTCGCCTGGTATGGCGGGCTGGTCTTCGGCATTTCGGCGCTGGTGATCCAGGGCCGGCGGGCCAAAATTGGCGCCTTGCGAATGCTGGATTTGTGTGCTCCGGCCGCGGCAATCGGCTACGGGATCGGGCGCATCGGTTGTTTTCTGTCGGGCGACGGCGATTATGGCATCGCCATCACGCCAGTTCACATTTTGGGGTCGACAATTCATCCCTGGGGCATGAGCTTTCCGCACGGACTTGTGCCGGTCTTTGTGCCGGTTTATCCAACCCCTCTGTATGAGTTGGCTGCCGGTCTAATCATCGGCTGGTGGCTATGGTGGCGGCTGGGGAAAAACCACGCCACGGGCGCGATCCTCGGCCAGTATTTACTATGGACCGGCTTAGCTCGCTTTCTGGTTGAATTTATCCGGCGCAATCCAAAAGTTCTTTGGGATTTATCGAATGCGCAACTGGCCAGTGCTGGCGCAGTCGTTGTGGGTGTCGCGCTGACTGGATGGGCTGCCACGCGGCCGGTTCGAGGCGCAAAGAAGTCTGTGGCACCGGTTGCCAAGACGGCCTGACTCCAGACGATTCCTTGCAACGTGTGGAGCATTTTTCGCATCTAAATACTTGAATATGATTCTCGAGTCGAGACGAATTTTCATCGACCGCTGTTTTTCGGGGCCGCAGAATTCTTGTGGCCCGCTTCGCTTTTCTGAGGGCCATACTTCCTGGTTCAGGACTCGCAATATCTTCCCCAGGGGTGAGGAGCGTATTGCGAATTCCGTTCTAACCAACAAATAAATTTTCCCGTCTAACCCAAAGAGTCAAGCAAGCGGCTCGAGGGAATTGAAAGTGCGAACGGACCGATCGCACCAGTTCCAAGCGGAGCAGTACTTCCGTGCAACAGCTGAGCCGCGGCCGATCCAGCGACAGAACATAGATTACTCAATTCATCTTTCCTGCCCATTGTGAAGAACAAAGGCATGGGCCGTGGTCTGTCTCAGATTTCAATTGACGGCGAATCGCACCCCGGCACGGAGAGCACATGAATCTTTCGGCCCCATTTATACGGCGGCCAGTGGGCACAACGCTGTTGACCATTGCGGTAGCCATTTCCGGCGCTATCGCTTTCGCTGTTCTGCCGGTGGCGCCATTGCCGCAGGTGGACTTTCCTACCATCAGTGTCAGTGCCAACCTGCCCGGAGCAAGCGCCCAGATCATGGCTGCTTCAGTGGCCACGCCACTTGAACGCCAGTTCAGCCACATCGCGGGCATCACAGAGATGACGTCATCAAGCTCACTGGGATCGACGAATGTGACGCTGCAGTTCGATCTCAGCCGCAACATCGACGGCGCAGCCAGAGACGTGCAGGCCGCCATCAATGCGGCTCGCACCTTTCTCCCTCCCAACCTTCCGCAGAACCCGAACTACCGCAAGGTCAATCCTGCCGATTCGCCGATCACGATCATCAGTCTCACCTCCAACAAGTACGACATCACCAAACTCTATGACCTGGCATCCACCATCCTGGAGCAGAAACTTTCGCAAATTCAGGGTGTCGGACAGATCAACGTTGGCGGGGGAGCAACTCCGTCGGTCCGGGTAGAGGTAGATCCCACTAAGTTGGAGAGTTTCGGCCTCACCCTCGGCGACGTTCAGTCGGTGCTCAGCCTGGAAAACTCCGATGCGCCGGGGGGGCAGTTGTCCAACAACGGCGTCAGCGAAGACATTATTACCAACAGCCAAATCTCCAGGGCAGTCGATTACCGGCCTCTTATTGTCGGATATCGCAACGGCGAAGCAATCCGCCTCTCCGATGTCGCCGATGTCGAAGATTCGACGCAGAATATCCGCACTGCTGGGTATATGGACGGTCAGAGGGCCGTCTTTATCATCATCTTCCGCCAGCCCGGCGCGAACATCATTCAAACCGTCGATCGCATCACCGCGCAGATGCCATTTCTCAAGGCCGTGCTTCCCCAGGGCATCATGACAACGACTGTTCTCGACCGCACGCTCACCATTCGGGCTTCAGTTGACACCGTCGAGAAAACTCTCCTCGGCTCTATCTGCCTCGTTGTGATCGTGGTCTTCCTGTTTCTGCGCAGTCCTCGCGCCACCCTCATTCCCAGTGTCACGGTGCCCGTCTCGCTCATCGGCACATTTGCAGCGATGTATTTATTTGGCTACTCGATCGACAACCTTTCGCTGATGGCCCTCACCATTGCCACGGGATTCGTAGTCGATGATGCCATTGTCGTGATGGAGAACATCACCCGCCACGTCGAAGGTGGAATGGAACCGGTTGCCGCCGCGCTGCTGGGCGCAAAGGAGATCGGCTTTACCGTCTTTTCCATCAGCATGTCGTTGATCGCCGTCTTCATTCCCATCCTGATGATGGGCGGCATTGTGGGCCGGCTCTTCCGAGAGTTCGCGGTGACGCTTTCGACGGCCATCGTCATCTCCATGATGGTTTCGCTCACCACCACACCGGCTATGTGCGCGCACATTCTTAAAGCGCATCAGCAAGACGTAAAACACAACTGGCTCTACCGGGCGAGCGAAAGCACCTTCAACGGCATGCTATCGATTTATCGCCATTCGCTGATTTGGGCCTTGGATAATCCCGCGTTGATCCTGATCGTTCTGGTACTCACCATCGCGCTGAACTTTCTCGTCATCGTTCGGATTCCCAAGGGGTTTTTCCCGGTGCAGGATACCGGAACCATGATGGGTCAGGTACAGGGTCCCCAGGATGCATCGTTTCCGTTCATGAATTATTCGGTTCAGAACCTGATGCAGATTGTGAAATCCGACCCTGCCGTTGCGCACGCGAACGCCTACACGGGTGGAAACGGTCCGGCCAACGGCGGTTTTATCTACGTGGCGCTCAAGCCGCTGGGCACAAGCTGCAAAGAGGGCCCAAATTGCGCTGTGCGGCAAACCCCGGTAATGAATGTCATCGGCCGGTTGCGACCCAAAATGAACGGCCTTCCGATCGCATCGGCCTTTCTTCAGCCTGGCCAGGACCTTCGTATCGGAGGCCGGCAAAGCGCGGCGCTTTATCAATACACGATCCAGTCGGAAAGCATCACCGATCTGGCCCATTGGGGACCGTTGCTGCTCCAAAACATGCAGAAGCTTCCTGACCTGACGGACGTAAACACCGACCAGCAAAATGACGGCCTCGAAGATTACCTTACCTATGATCGTGTCACCGCGGCACGGCTGGGGCAGACGGCACAGTCGCTCGACAACTCCCTTTACGACGCCTTCGGTCAGTCGGAGGTCTCTGTCATCTACACGCCGCTCAATCAGTATTACGTGGTGATGGAGGTGGCGCCGAGATATTGGCAGAATCCATCGGAGCTGAACAACATCTATTTTGCGACTGGCACAACTTCATCAACCTCTTCCGGCTCATCGGGTGTATCGGAGCCGTCAGGTTCAACAACCGCCGGGCTCAACGTGGTGTCTCCTTTGCTCTCTTCCATCGAATCCCGCACCCGCACCACACCGCTCGAAGTAAATCACACGGGTCTCTTCCCATCGGTCACAGTCTCTTTCAATACGCGCAACGGAACCTCGCTCAGCGATGCCACCCGGGAGGTCTCACAGATGGAACAGCGGCTGGGAATGCCATCCAGCGTGAGCGGATTCTTTGCCGGAACTGCCCAGGCCTATCAGCAGTCTCTGTCGACGGAGCCGATCTTGGTTCTCACGGCGCTCTTTTCCGTCTTCATTGTGCTCGGCATACTCTACGAGAGTCTGGTTCACCCCCTGACCATCATCTCCACGCTGCCCTCGGCCAGCGTCGGCGCAATGCTCGCGCTCATGCTCTTCCATACCGACCTCAATGTCATTTCGATTATCGGCATCATTCTGCTGATCGGCATCGTGAAAAAGAACGCAATCATGATGATTGACTTTGCGTTGCAGGCCGAGCGCGTCGAAGGAAAAAACACGCGCGATGCCATCTTTGAAGCCTGCCTGCTGCGTTTCCGGCCCATCATCATGACCACCACAGCGGCAATCTGCGGTGCGCTTCCGCTTGCCTTCGGATCGGGGACCGGATCGGAGCTGCGGCGTCCTCTGGGCATCAGCATCGTGGGTGGTCTGATGCTCAGCCAGATGCTGACTCTTTATACCACCCCCGTAATTTATCTCATGATGGACCGCCTCCGGTTCCGCGCGCTTGGCAAAACTCACGGGGCAATTCCTGCGGTGGCTGAAGGAACGGCATCGTAGAAGAGATTCACCGGCGGCATTCGGGGGAACACCCTGTGATGCAGGGTGCTCGACCGGCGGTGCGTGAGCCCCATCACTCAGACCTGTCATCCCCACATCAAACAGTGATTTGAAACACATGTGATGGCAAGCACAGCCAGTCATCCTTTGTACTGCGTAACTTCGGTCACATTAACCGGCAAATCCCTTGGTTGCCATACAGCCCTCCCTTTCATGAAACAAGGGACTTGCCGGGAAAGATCGTGAGCGAGGTAGGCATGGGGCAATCCATTTGGCAGTCAATGCAGCAGAAGGGCTACAGCCGCAGAGATTTCTTGCAATTCTGCACTGCGGCCGCGGTCATGACTGGGCTAGGGAAGACGGGCGCGGCTCAGGTTGTTTCGGCCTTTGAGAAGAAAGAGAAGCCGGCCGTGGTGTGGATGCACTTTCAGGAGTGCACCTGCTGCAGCGAGTCGTTTATCCGCGCGTCGCACCCGATTGTGGCGGACGCGCTGCTCGACGTGCTCTCGCTGAACTACACCGAGACGCTGATGGCGGCCTCGGGATTTCAGGCGGAGAAGAGCCTGAACGACACCATCAAGAACAACAAGGGTAAATACATCGTGCTGGTGGAAGGCGCCGTGCCCACCAAGGACGGCGGCGTGTACTGCATGGTGGGCGGCAAAACCGCGGAATCGATTCTGCAGACTGTCGCTGCGGACGCGGCGGCCATTGTGGCCTGGGGCAGTTGCGCTTCGAACGGCTGCGTGCAGGCTGCCAAGCCGAATCCGACCGGCGCCACGCCGATCTCCAAGCTGGTGGACAAGCCCGTGATCAATGTGCCCGGCTGCCCGCCCATCGCCGACGTGATGATGAGCGTGGTGACGCACCTGCTGGTGCTGGGACAGGTTCCGGCGCTCGACGAGTCAGGGCCGGCCCAAGGAGTTCTACGGCCGCCGCGTGCACGACACCTGCTATCGCCGCCCCAACTACGATGCCGGGCTTGTTCGTGGAGTCATTCGACGACGAAAACGCGCGCAAGGGTTATTGCCTCTACAAGATGGGCTGCAAGGGTCCGGTCACCTACAACGCCTGCTCGGTGGTGCGTTGGAACGAGGGCACCAGCTATCCCATCCAGTCCGGGCACGGCTGCATCGGTTGCAGCGAAGCCGGCTTCTGGGACAACGGCCCGTTCTATCAGCATCTGTCGTCATTCCCCGGCTTCGGCATCGAGAGCACGGCCGACACCATCGGCACCGCGGTTGGAGTGGCCACGCTGGCCGGCGTCGCGGCCCATGCGGTGGTGACCAACATACGCAAGCGCAGCGTGATCGCGGAAGTGCACGCCGAAGATCAAAAGGAGTCGTAACCAGCTATGGCAACGCGTGTAGTCGTCGATCCTGTCACTCGCATTGAAGGCCACCTGCGCATTGAAGCGGTGGTAGAAAACGGCGTCATCACCGACGCATTCAGCGCCGGCACCATGGTGCGCGGCCTGGAGAAGATCCTCATCGGCCGCGATCCGCGCGATGCCTGGGCCATCACCGAGCGCGTCTGCGGCGTGTGCACCACGGTGCACGCGCTGGCCAGCGTGCGCTCGGTTGAGGACGCGCTGGGCATCTCCGTTCCGCCCACGGCGGAGCTGATCCGCAACATCATGCTCACCACGCAGTACGTGCAGGATCACGTGATCCACTTCTATCACCTGCACGCGCTGGACTGGGTGGACATCGTCAACGCGCTCAAGGCCGATCCCCAAGAAGGCCGCGCGAGCTCGCGCAGTCGTTCTCCAAGTGGGACAAGAACACGCCGGCCTATTTCACCGCGGTGCAGGACAAGATCAAGGCTTTCGCCGCCAGCGGTCTGGGCATCTTCGCCAACGGCTACTGGGGCCATCCGGCCTACAAGCTGCCGCCCGAGGTGAACCTGATCGGCGTGGCGCATTATCTTGATGCGCTGGAGTGGCAGAAGGAAATCGTCAAGATTCACGCCGTCTTCGGCGGCAAGAATCCGCACCCGAACTACCTTGTCGGCGGCGTTCCGTGCTCCATCAACATCAACGAAGTTGCCGCCATCAACTCGGAGCGGCTCAACCTGGTTTCGCAGCTCATCAGCCAGGCCGATGAGTTCGTCAACGAGGTCTACATTCCCGACCTGCTGGCCGTGGCCTCGTTCTACAAGGACTGGGCCAAGTATGGCGGCGGCCTGCACAACTATCTCTGCTACGGCGAATTTCCCGACCAAGGGCTACAACCATCCGGAGGCATTCAAGTATGCGCGCGGCGCCGTGCTCAACCGCGACCTGACGCACCGTGCTATCCCGTCAATGCGCGCAACGACCAGCAGGAGATCAAGGAGTACATCGCGCACTCCTGGTACACCTACGACGGCGGAAACGACGTGGGCATGCATCCCTGGGCGGGCGAGACCAAAATCAACTACTCCGGCCCGAAGCCGCCGTTCGAGACCCTCGAGGGCTACGACAAGTACTCGTTCCTGAAGACGCCGCGCTGGAAAGACAACGCGATGGAAGTGGGACCGCTGGCGCGCCTGCTGGTTTCGTACGCGGCCGGCCACGAGGATGTGAAGGAGACGGTGGGCGCGGTGCTGGGCAAGCTCAACGTGCCCGTCGCGGCCTTATTCAGCACGCTAGGCCGCACTGCGGCGCGCGGCATCGATGCGGCGCTGGCCATGATCTGGCTCAAGGAGTTCTACGGCCAGTTGATGGATCGCGTGAAGATCAACGAAGTCTCCACATTCAACGGCGAGAAGTGGGAGCCGAAGACCTGGCCCGCAGATGCGGAGGGCGTGGGACTGGTGGAAGCTCCGCGCGGCGCGCTGGCGCACTGGATCAAGATTCACAACGGCGCCATCGAGAACTATCAGCTGGTTGTGCCCACCACCTGGAACGGCTCGCCGCGCGACGCCAAGCAGCAGCGCTCGTCGTTCGAGGCGTCGCTGATCGGCACGCCGGTGGCGAATCTCGAGCAGCCGGTCGAGATCATTCGCACCATCCATTCCTTTGACCCGTGCCTGGCCTGCGCCGTGCATCTGTACGATCCGCAGGGACGGCACCTTCACCAGATTTCCTTCGAGTGATGCCGATGAGTACTCAAGGTACTGCGTGCAAAGGACGTATTTCGCGCTGAACGGCGGGGCGCCGGTCGAGTACCGGCGCGTCTATGTGTGGGAACTGCCGGTTCGCGCGTACCACTGGATCAATGCCATCGCGCTGATGCTGCTCTGCGTCACCGGCTACATGATCGGGCACCCCGTGCACATCGCCTACGCATCCGAGGCCTACGCAGCAATACTGGTTCGGCTGGGTGCGCTTCATCCACTTTGCCGCCGCGTTCGTCTACGTCTTCAACTTCCTGGCGCGCTCTACTGGGGATTTGTCGGCAACAAGTACGCCAAGCTGGAGCAACTTTTTCCCGCTGACACCCACGCAGCGGCAGGAGATTGTCGACGTCATCAAGACCGACGTGCTGCAAACCAAGATGCACGGCGCCAATCTCCACCGGGCACAACTCTCTCGCCGGACTCATCTACTTCTTCACTTTCCTGGCCTTTGCTTCCAGACCATCACCGGCTTCGCGCTCTACTCCAGCATGAGCAACTCTTGGCTGCCGCGCATGTTCAAGTGGATCGTGCCGCTGATGGGCGGCGACTTTGGCGTGCGCTTCTGGCACCACCTTTCCTGTGGTTCTTTGTCACGTTCATCATCGTTCACGTTTATCTTGCCTTCTATCACGACTACATCGAGGGCCGCGGCACCGTGTCCTCGATCATCGGCGGATGGAAGTTCGACCGGGTGGAAGGAGCAGGGATCAAGGGAACGAAGGACCAAGGGAAAGAGGGATTGCGGGAGTGAGCTGGCATGCACAATAAGACGCTCGTGCTCGGGCTCGGCAACGTCATCATGGGCGATGAGGGCGTCGGCGTTCACGTGGTGCGGGCCCTCGAAAAGCACACGCTGCCGGCCGGCGTCGAGTGCCTCGACGGCGGGACGGGCGGCTTCATTCTGCTGGAGCCGCTGCAGAACTGCCGACCGCATCATTCTTATCGACGCGGCGGCCGACGGAAACCCTCCCGGCACCGTCACGCGCACAACGCCGCACTTTTCGCGCGACTATCCGCCCACGCTCACCGCGCACGACATCGGCGTAAAGGATCTTCTCGACGCGTTTTACATGCAGGGCGGAACCCGCGAGGTGGTGCTCTACGCCATCACCATCGATCCCATGCAGCCGATTTCGATGGAACTCTCTGTCGAATGCGCAAGGGCCGCGGACGTGGCGGCCTACGAGATATTTGGGGAGCTGGAAGCCGCGGCGGCGACCGCCTGAAAGCGGGCCGCCGGATGGCCCCGGCGGTCGCATACTTGCAAATCGGACCATTTCAGTCTAATATTCAGCCCATGGAGCGTACGACCTGTTGTCGCTGCTGTATGCTGCTGCGTGCGGCACAGGATCCTGGGTCTGAGCTTCAAGATTTTAAAATCCACGGCTTCCCCAATGCCCGCGACACAGCACAAAGCTGTCGCGGGCATTTCGTTTTTGCCGCCAAATTTTCTCGATCTAACCCGCAGGATCTGACCCAGCAAAGGATGAAGATGAGCGAAATTCCCCAAAAAGAAACCAAAGCCCAGCGCATGGAGCGCCTGAAGCGCGAAAAGAATCCGTGGGAGGCCTTCGACGAAGTTCGCGCCGTTCGCGCGCGAGGGCCGCTCGAGCGTGGTGCCGGAGTGGGCCTCGGCGTACTTCAAATGGTGGGGCATCTACACGCAGGGCGATGGCGTGGGCGCTACCGGCGGCAAAGGCGGCGAGGGCCTTGCCACCGACTGGTTCATGATGCGCATCGGCATCCCCAACGGCATCGTCTCTGCCAGCCAGCTTGCGCACCATCGGCGGAATCACGCGCAAATACGCGCGCAACCTGGCCGACATCACCGTTCGCCAGAACATCCAGCTGCACTGGCTCATCGATCGAGTCGCTGCCCGAAGTGGTCGACGCGCTGGACGCCATCGGCCTCTCGCCCAAGGGCGCGTGCGGCGACGTGGTGCGCAACGTGACCGGCTGCCCGCTGGCCGGCGTTGCCGCCGATGAGCTGATTGACGCCTCGCCGATTGCGCGCGAGATCGCGCATCTGCTCACGGCGAATCCGGAGTTCTACAACCTGCCGCGCAAGTTCAAAATCTCGGCCACCGGCTGCCCGTCGTGGTGCACATTATCCCGAGATCAACGACATCGCGTCTGACGCCGGTCAGTGCGCGACGGCGAAGTGGGCTACTCGCTGCGCGTGGGCGGAGGGCTTTCGAACGAGCCGCATCTTGCCGTGCGGCTCGATGCGTTTGTCCGGCCCGATCAGGCGGTGCGTGTCGTGCGCGGCGTCACCGAGATCTTCCGCGATCAGCAGGGACTGCGCGAAAGCCGCGAGCGCGCGCGCCTGAAATACCTGTTCATGCGCGAGGGCTGGACGGCCGAAAGCTTTCTCGATGAGCTGCATCGCGCGGCATCGGCTTCAAGCTCGATCCCGCCGTGCCCGAAGAGTTCCCGACGAGAGTCTGCGCGACCACGTCGGCATTCATCCGCAGCGCCAGCCGGGCTTGGCCTACGTGGGCGCATCGGTGCTGCGCGGCCGCATGACCGGAGAGCAGCTTGAGGCTGCGGCCGAGCTGGCCGAGCGTTTCGGCAGCGGCTCGCTGCGTGCTACCGTCTCGCAGAATCTGGTCATTGTCGACGTGCCGTACGCGAAGACCGGCGAACTGGCGCGCGAGCTGGGCCAGATCGGACTGCACGTCGAAGCTTCGCCGTTCTGGCGCGGCGCCATTGCCTGCACCGGCACCGAGTTCTGCAAGCTGGCGATCACTGAGACCAAGGGCTTCACGCGCTGGCTGGTCGATGAGCTCGAAGAGCGGCTGCCGCAGTTCGATCAGCAGCTGAAGCTGCACGTCACCGGCTGCCCCAACGGCTGCGGCCAGCACTGGATCGCCGACATCGGCCTCGAAGGCAAGAAGATCAAGCACGAAGGCAAGCTGACCGACGCGTTCTACTTCTGCCTGGGCGGAGCGGTGGGCGAGCACGCGGGCATTGCGCGGCCGGTGGGCTATCGCTGCCCTGCGCCGCTGGTGCCCGAGGCGATCGAGCGGCTGCTGCGGAATTATCTGGGCGGACGCGCATCACGACGAGAGCCTGCGCTCGTGGTTCGCGCGCCACTCGAACGACGAACTGCGCGCGCAGCTTGCCGGCGAAGTGCTGGAGCCGGTGGAGCGCGATTTGCCGACAGGCCGCGTGCCGCACGCCGTGGCGGAGTGAGAAAGACTGGGACAGGGACAGGAAGCCGTGCAGGACTCGACCTGATGACGTTTGCTTGCCGATCTTTCTGAATCTCGAAGGCCGCCCCGCCTGCTGGTGGGCGCGGGGACGGTTGCGCTTGAGAAGATCGGCACGCTGCTCAAGACCGGCGTGCGACTGCGCGTGGTTGCGCCCAAGGCGCGGCCTGAAATCCGCGATTCGCCGCCGAAGGCAAGCTCGAGTGGATCCAGCGCGAGTTCGACGCCGCCGGACCTCGACGGCAACTTCATTGTGATTGCGGCGACGGATGTGCCCGAGGTGAATGCGGCGGTCTATCGCGAAGCAGTTGCGCGCGGCATTCCATGCAACAGCGTGGACGATATTCCCAACTGCGACTTCTTCTTCGGCTCGGTGGTGAGCCGCGGCGACCTGCAGATCGCCATCTCGACCGCCGGCGAAAGCCCGGCCGTTGCGCAACGGCTGCGCCGCGAGATCGACGAACAGCTGCCAGAAGATTTGGGCCCGTGGCTGGCGCAACTCGGCGACGTTGCGCCGCGAAGTGCTGGCGACGCATCCGCGCGGCGAAGAGCGAAGGCTGCTGCTGCACGAGCTGGCGCAGCGGCAGATTTGCGACTCGGCGCTGTGCTCGACCAAGCAGTTGGCGCGGACGGGAAGGGAAGCGGCGCGTGCGCAGGCCGGGCACGTCTATCTTGTCGGCGCGGGGCCGGGCGATCCCGAACTGCTCACGGTGAAGGCGCTGCGCCTGATTGAGAGCGCCGACGTGATTCTTCACGACGATCTGGTGCCGCAGGAATTCTCGATCTGGCCGCGCCGGAGGCCGAGCAAGTAAACGTGGGCAAGCGCTGCGGCGAATAAATCGATCACGCAGGAAGAGATCAACGCGCTGATGATCGAGCAAGCGCGCGCGGGCCGCAGCGTGGTGCGGCTCAAGAGCGGCGATCCGCTGCTGTTTGGCCGCGCAGCAGAAGAGATGGCAGCGCTCGATGAGGCCGATGTGCCGTTCGAGATTGTGCCGGGAATTTCGGCTGCTTTTGCAGCGGCCGCGGCCATCGGCCGCTCGCTCACCGATCGCGAGTGGGCGTCGCACGTGATTTTCTCGACGGGGCATCATGCGCAATCGCACAATCGCGAGGCGCTGCCGGCGCTGGAAGCCGCGACGCGCGTCGTCTACATGCCGGGCCGCGATTTGAAGCTGCTGGCCGCCGAGTGGATGGCCGAAGGGCTGCCGCCGGATCTGCCATGCGCGGTGGTTTCTCGCGCAGCGCAGCCGGATCAGCAGGTGGTGCATACCACTCTGGGTGATTTGGGTGAGCTGGAGCCTGCATCGGCTCCGAGCCTCCTGCTGGCGGGATGGGCGGTGCGGGATCGCGCCGAGGCCGAACGCGCGGTCGAAGCTCCAGAGACACAATTCGACGTTCAAAGTTCGTAGAGCATGTTTCGAAAATCAGTTTTGTAACAAGGGCACGGCTTTAGCCGGGCCGAAAGCCGCTATTTCTTCGGATGCAGAATCAGCTTCTGTACGCGCCAGTTCAGTAGCTCGGCCACGTAGAGCACGTTCTCTGACGGGCAGGCCATCTCGTGAATCCAGCCGAATTGCTTGAGCTGCTTGCCTGTCTCGCCTAGCACTCCCAGCACCTTGCCATCGAGAGTGAGTTTGTAAATGCGTCCTGGAAAAGCATCGGAGGAATAGAGCACCTGATGCGGCCCAGGCGTGATGCAAATGGCCCAGGGCGCGCCCGGCGACTGCGTCCCGGTCGCATTCTGCGGGGGCTTGGGGCCGATGGCCGCCGTGGCCGTCGCGTAGTCGAACGGCACATCGATCTTGATCTGGCGCAGAAATTGGCCGTTCTCATCGAAGACCTGGATGCGCGCGTTGCCGCGGTCGGCCACGTAGATGTGTCCCTCGTTATCGGCGGCGATCGAGTGCGGAGTGTTGAACTGCCCGGGCCCACTGCCGGGCTCGCCGAACGACATGAGCCACTTTCCGTTCTTATCAACCTTGGCGACGCGCGAGTTGATGTAGCCGTCGCTGATGTACGTGTTGCCTTGCGGGTCCCACGCGACATCGGTGACCTGGCGGAAATAGCCGTCGATGGGCGGCAGCGGCGGATGCGGATGCTTGAGCGGCCCGGTGCTTTCGTCCGCGGCTTCCTGCTTGCGCCCGAAGACCATTACCACGCGTCCCTGGGGATCGAATTTGATCACCATGTCCGAACCCTTGTCCGTAACCCAGATGTTGTCCTGCTTATCCACCTTCACGGCGTGTGCGAATGACCAGGCGTAGAGGTTGTGGCCGATCTCGCGCATGAAGGTTCCATCGGGCGCGAACTCCAGGAGCTGCGCTGCGGCCGCCCCATAAGCTGGCCCGGTAGTGTTTCCGCGCGAAAGCACGAAGACGTCGCCCTTGGAGTTGACGGCGACGCCGGACGTCTCGCCCAGGTAAATATTGGGCGGCAGCTTGAGGAAGTTGGGAACCGAATCAAACGGGATTTCGGGGACGGCCTGGGCGCTGGGCTGGCTTTGCGATTGGTCCTGGGCGAAGAGCGTGGATGGCAGGGTGAGGCAGAGGACGGCAACAAAAATGAAAAGCTTCACAGAGACCTCCTTGGAGACGAAGTTTGGCCGATCCAATCCTAGCAAGTGGGGGTGGGACACAGCGGCAGAGCTGCGTTTGTCAGTCTCCGCATGGCTGTGATAGGCTCCGCCAGATGAATCGGCGCGAACTTATTCAAGGATCTGCATTGCTCTATGGCGCATATGTAGCAACCGCGCGTGCGCAGGGCACATCGTCTGTTCCCAGGCTGAAAATCAGCGAGATACGGGCGGTGCGGCTGCGCGACGGTTTCAACAGCCGCTTTGTGCGCGTATACACCGACCAGGGGCTGACCGGGACCGGCGAAACCATGGACACGGTCGGGGCCGAAGACATCATCAACTCGTACATGGGGCCGACCCTGGCCGGGCGCGATCCGCTCGACATTGAAGGGATCCTTTACGACTTGTGGGGATGGAAACGTGGCGCGACGGGCGGCGCACCGTCTCCGCTGTTCATGCGCGGGATGGGCGGTCCGTATTTGTCGGCGATGAGCGGCGTGGAGATGGCGCTGTGGGACCTGGCAGGCAAGGCGATGAACGTGCCGGTGTACCGGCTGATGGGCGGCCGTGTGCGCGAGAAGGTTCCGGTGTATTTGCATGCGGCCAGTCCCGAAGAGGCTGTGCGTCTGATCGCGGAGACCAAGGTGAAGGCGCTTAAAGTCGGAATCGACTACAGCCCCGACCAGTGGACGCTGAAGAAGGGATTCGACCCGGGAAAGCTGTGGGGTCTGCATCTGAACACGGCGCAGTTGGACGACGTAGTGGGATTTGTCGACGGCTTCAGGCAGAAACTGGGCAAGGACTACGACTTCGCGCTGGAATGCCACGCCCGCTATGACGTGGAGACGGCGATCGAGCTGTGCCGGCTGCTGGAGCCCTACCGGCTAATGTGGGTGGAGGAACCGGTCCCCAGCGACGACGTGGATGCCATGCTGCGGGTGCGAAACAACACGCACGTCCCGATTGCGGCGGGAGAGAACATTTACAGCCGGTATGGGTATCGCCCGTTTTTCGAGAAGGAAGCGCTGAGCATCATTCAGCCGGACATGTCGAAAACCGGTGGTTTGCTGGAGGCGCGGAAGATTGCGGCGATGGCGGAGGTGTACGGGATTCCGATGGCGCCGCATGGCGTGGCCTCGCCGCTAGCTACGATGGCCTACGCGCACGTTTGTTTGACTGCGCCGAATGTGATGATCCTGGAGTGGACGTACTACCTGAACAAACAGTACACATCGCTGACGGAGCCGGTGCAGTTAAGTGATGGATATCTTGAAGTGACGGAGCGCCCCGGGATCGGCGTGGCGCTGAATGACGATGCGGTAAAAGAGCGCACCGAGGCTGGATACAAAGCGTTGTAACTAGTCCTGATCTCGCCCCAGCGGAGCATGGGTCGAACACAAGTCTGCATTACAGCATCTAACTCCTCTTTGAGGAGTTACTCGGCCTGTGATCCATACGACGATTAGCAAATTATGGCAAGCGACCCAGCATATGATCGCCGGGTTTATCGACAGAGTTCCATCGTTGATTGTGGCGATCGTGGTTTTCCTGGCATTCTACGGCCTCAGCCACCTTTCAGCCCGCCTCATCCAGCGGGCCGTGTCAAAGCGCCGCGAAAATGTTGCTTTGGTATTCGCAAGGCTCACTGCAGGAGCCACAGTTCTTTTTGGGCTGCTGGTGGCGATTTCGATCGTGGCCCCATCCTTCCAGGTATCCGATCTCATCAAGATTCTGGGTATCGGAGGCGTGGCAATTGGGTTTGCGTTTCAGAACATACTGCAAAACTTTCTCGCTGGCCTGCTTCTGTTATGGTCGGAGCCTTTCCGTGTAGGTGACGAGATCAAGGTGGATGCCTTCGAGGGCAGAGTGCAGGAGATTCAGGCACGTGCCACGATTATCAAGACCTATGACGAACGCGAGGTCGTAATTCCAAATGCAGATCTCTTCACGCACTCAGTCACCGTAAATACTGCCATGGGGACGCGCAGGTGGCAGTACGACATTGACGTGAAAAAGAACGGGAGCCTCAAGGAATTGAAAAACATGCTGGTGAACGTGGTCCGGGGAGTTCCCGGCGTATTGGGGGACCCTGAACCCGAGGCACTTGTCGTGGATTTGAGCGCCGACTCAGTTAAGATACGAATCCTCTGGTCCACTCACGATTCACATCAGCATGAGATGCTCGGGTCCTACGATCAGGTGTTAACCATGGTCGTTGAAGCTCTCGAAAAATATCAGAACGCAGGAAATGAACAACGCGCAGCCTAGCCCCCGATCAATTGTCAAAAAAAGCCAGTGCCACCCGGCCGCAGCATGATGGTTACGTTCCAGCTGGGCTTTTCGCCGAAGGAACGGTAGAACTGGTTGCATAAATCCGGTTTTGAAGGGGCACGACTTTAGTCGTGCCGTTAAAGGCTGATAAATAGCGGGGCTTTAGCCCCTGAGGGACGTTTTCGCACTGTCCCAAAGTATTTATGCAACCAGTTCTAGGAACTTGTTGAAATAGGTACCCGTTGTGGGTCGGAGGTTCGCTGCCATTCGTCTAACAGGCATGCGTGGAGATGAGCGGATTCAGGACGGTATGTTCAGCTATGTATCGTTGGAGCAGCGAGTGCCTCAGGATCACCCATTGCGTGCAGTCCGCAAGCTGACGGATAGGGTGTTGCAGACCTTGAGCGCGGAGTTCGATGCGTTGTATGCCGATTCGGGCCGCCCGTCGATTGCGCCGGAGTACATTCTTCGGGCTCTGTTGTTGCAGGTGTTTTATTCTGTGCGTTCGGAGCGGCTGCTGGTTGAGCAGATCGACTACAACCTTCTGTTTCGCTGGTTTGTGGGTCTTGGCATGGACGACGCGGTATGGAATCATGCGGTGTTTTCGAAGAACCGCGACCGGTTGCTGACTTCCGAAGTGGCGCAGCAGTTCTTTTCCGAAGTGAACAAGCATGCCAAGCGCTTTATGAGCGACGAACACTTCACCGTCGATGGAACGCTGATCCAGGCATGGGCCTCGCAGAAGAGCTTTCGCTCCAAGGACGGCTCCGATGACGGTGATGGTACGAATTTCCACGGCCAGAAGCGATCGAACAAGACGCATGAATCGACCACCGACACCGATGCGCGACTGTACAAGAAGAGCTACGGCAAAGAGTCGAAGCTGAGTTATCTGGGCCATGCGCTGGTGGAGAACCGCAACGGTCTGATCGCCGCGGCGATGGTGACGCATGCCGACGGTTATGCCGAGCGCGATGCGGCGCTGTTGATGCTTGCCGAAAAGCAGGCGGGCCGCTCACGCCGCATTACGGTGGGCGCTGACAAGGCTTACGACACGAAAGATTTCGTCAGCACGGTGCGGGAGTTGAATGTGACGCCGCACGTCACCAGGAACGACAAAGGCCGCGCAAGCAACCTGGATCGCAGAACCACTCGCCAGCCCGGCTATGCCGTCAGCCTGAGCCGGCGTTGGCTGGTGGAGAAGGGCTTTGGCTGGCTGAAACAAACCGGCCCGCTGCGCCAGGTCAAGTTGCGAGGCCTGGAGAAAGTGGACTGGCTGTTCGTCTTCAGTTGCGCGGCGCACAATCTGATCCGGCTGCCGCGACTGATGGCTCAACCACCGACAACACTCAGGGCGCAGTGTGCCTGAACAACGGTTGCAGGCCGAGGGAATGATCCCCTGAGGCTCGCAAACCTCTATAAACACCAGCCAAAACCGCATTTCAAGCAGATTTTGGACGACACGAAACGAAAGCCGCCAGTAAAGACGCTACTATTAGGCGAATTTCAACGAGTTCCTAGAGAAGGCGGGGCACAGGGGAACAGTAATCAGTGAAGCGTGAATAGCCGTCAGGCCCACCCTGAGAGAGCCGGGGTGGGCACCTTCTTTGGTGCATGGATGAGGCATCCGGCGGCAAATGCGGCTTGCTGCGGCTCGCGATATTCCGCTACCTCTGGCTGGCGGGTGGCACCATGCCGTTCATGCGCAGGTATTCCACCATCTGCCCGTATTCGTCGTAGGTATGCATCGCCACAAACGCTGCGGCGCTCGCGCGTGTCATGGGTCCGCGCACGCTTTCGAACGCATTCGCCGTGGTCAAAGTGGCGATAGACTTGTGCACGAAATCGAAGGACGCTTGCAGCGCGGCGACGATCTGGTCCTTGTCAGTGAGTTTTGCCAGGGACGCGGGATCGATATCAGGCTTGAGACCGGCGATGCGACCGCCCAGGCCGTAGTTGGCCTGCGCCACGTGGATACAGAGACCGGCGAATGTGCGAACGCCGGTGTACTCAGTTTTTTGCGACGGCACGAAGATGGCCGGGCTGGGCGCGAAAGTGAATTTGTCGGCTGGCATCGCCTGAACCAGGCTCATCATGGCTTTCTCGGGGATGCCCAGGAGCGCGTCGAAGGTGGCTGCGGGCGCAACCTGCGTGCCGGGAGCGATCGACGATGCACCTCCCATTTGTGCCTGCGCGCCGAACCCGCAAAACGCCGTCATCAAAAGCAACACCAGAATGTATTTGATTTTCATCGTAATCTCCTCGAGTTCGCGAATTGGTTTGTGTGGAGTGGAGACTTGAGACTTCAGGCAAAACCGACGCTCTTGCCGCGCTGTAGCCCCACGCGTGAGAAGGCCATGCCGTACAGATTTAGTAGAACACGTACTGCCGCCGAGACTGAAAGGCTCAAGAAGAAGGCGCTGAAGAGGACTACGAGCCATGTGTCGTGGATCAACGGGTTATTCCGAGTGAGGCTGGCATGGGGCTTGCCCTGCGCCAGCTAAATTGGAGAGATGGAACAGGCGAGAGCCGAGTGGCGGGGCGAACTGCGTGCCATGGTGGCGCTGGCCGTGCCGGTGGTGCTGAGCGAACTGGGCTGGATGGCGCAAGGCGTGGTCGACACCATCATGGTGGGGCGGCTGGGGCCGGCGGCCATTGGCGCGGTGGCGCTGGGAAACGCCGTCTGCTATACGCCATCGCTGTTCGGCGTGGGGCTTATGCTGGGCCTGGACACGCTCGTGGCGCAGGCTTATGGACGTGAGGATCACGACGAGTGCCACCGGTGGCTGGCGCAGGGCGTGTACCTGGCGCTGATTGCCGCTGTCCCGTTGATGGTTCTGATCTGGCTGGCAAGTTTCGGCTTCACTCGCTTCGGGATTGACGCGGCGGTGGCCGTGCCGGCAGGCAACTACACCGGGTTGCTGCTGTGGGGCACCCTGCCGCTGTTGATCTACGGAGCAGCGCGGCGCTACTTGCAGGGCGTAGGGCAGGTACGTGTGATCACCGTGACGTACCTCGTGGCAAATCTGGTGAACTGGTTCGGGAACTGGGTGCTGATCTACGGCAAACTGGGGTTTCCCGCACTGGGCGTGAACGGATCGGCGCTTTCGACGGTAGCGGCGCGGATCACCATGGCGGTCGCGTTACTGGGTTTTGCGTGGAGATACGAGCGCAGGCGCGGGCATCCGCTTTTCAGGCATTGGGCAGGACCGCAGGCTGCTCGGCTGAAGCGGCTGCTAAAGCTGGGCGCTCCGGCTGCCGGACAAATTCTGCTGGAAGTGGGCGCGTGGAACCTGGCGACATTCTCTGCCGGTTACCTGACGCCGGTGGCGTTGGCCACGCACCAGATTGTGCTGAACTACGCGAGCGTGACATACATGGTCCCGCTGGGAATCTCGGCGGCCGCGGCGGTAAGCGTGGGCCACGCGCTGGGGGCGGGCGACGCCGCAAAGGCGCGCCGCGCGGGTTGGCTGGCGCTGGGGCTGGGAACGAGCTTTATGCTGCTTGCAGCCGTGACATTTTTGGTTTGGCCCAGGCCGCTCATTGAGCTCTATACGAGCGATGCGCGGGTGCTTGCGGTGGGGCCAGCTCTGCTGGGTATTGTGGCGGCGTTCGAGGTCTTCGACGGCATCCAAACGGTGTCGACCGGAGCCCTGCGCGGATTGGGCGAGACGCGCGCGCCGATGTTGGCCAACCTGGTGGGTTATTGGGTACTGGGGCTGCCGCTGGGATTCTTTCTGTGCTTTGGAATGCGATGGGGAATCTACGGACTTTGGATCGGACTGACGGTGGCGCTGATCGCGATTGCGCTGGCGGTACTGGTGCGGTGGCAGAGGGACTCGAAGAGGCAGCTCGTAGCCGGCAGCTCGTAGCCCGTCGCGCCCCGTTGGTGAGCGAAAGGCCATGCACGCCGTTACCAAGAGTTCACATCAGCTAATGGATGCAGATGGATGAAAACAAAGTGGTTGCTGTTCTGTTGGAAGAGGTTGGGAGATGATACGTGCGGACGGATTTTGCCGGGCCACAAGGAAGAATCGAGCCGCATGGCCCCACGGACTTCTGCCTTATTCAAGGCGCGGCGTAAGTGTGGCTTTTGCAGAGGTTACCATTGTGGCGCGGAGTGGGACGAAGCGAGTTCAAAGTGACTATAATCACATATTGGGGCGCGTTCAGCCGGCATCATTAGAACCTGAGCCAGCGCACGAAAGGCGCTCATAGTTTATTGGAAGGGAATCCCGCCACATGGCGACAGGACACCTCGCCCTGGGTCAAGAACAGGGCGCGCGCAGCGCGGATGAGCGTATCGTCAACGACTTCAGCATCATAGTAGCCACGGTCAACGGATCGGGGTCGCAGTCCGCGAACAGCGTGCTGCTGAAGAGCATTTTTGGAATGGGAATCCCGGTGAGCGGGAAGAACCTGTTCCCCTCAAACATTGCCGGATTGCCGACGTGGTACACCATTCGCGCGAGCAAGGATGGTTACGTGGCGCGTAAGCGTGAGATCGACGTCCTGGTGGCGCTGAATCCCGAAACCGCGCGTGATGACATGATGGCCCTGGCGCCCGGCGCCGTTGCCATCTATGAGGAAAACCTGAACCTGAAGCAGTACCGCGAAGATGTGGTCTGTTATCCGGTGCCGTTCGACAAAATTACTGCCTCCGTTTGCCCTGAAGCCAAGCTTCGCAAGTTGGTGAAGAACATGGTGTACGTGGGCGCGGCGGCGCAACTTCTGCAAATCGATCTTGCGTTGGTAGAGAACGGGCTGCGCAAACAGTTTGCCAAGAAGCAGAAGGTTTTCGATCTGAACTTCAGCGCTGTGAAGGCGGGGTTCGACTACGCCAAGGCTACGTTCACCAAGCAGGACCCGTTCTACCTTGAGCCGATGAACGAGACCAAGGGCAAGATCATTGTGGACGGCAACGCTGCTTGCGGCATGGGTGCGGTGTTTGCGGGCGTCACGGTAGTGGCTTGGTATCCGATCACGCCGTCAACGTCGTTGGTTGAGGCGACCACAGATCTTCTGAAGAAATTTCGCGTGACACCTGAGGGCAAGGCGACGTTCGCCGTGGTGCAGGCTGAAGATGAGCTTGCGGCGATCGGCATGGTGTTGGGCGCCGGATGGGCAGGCGCGCGGGCCATGACCTCGACTTCGGGACCGGGTATTTCGCTGATGGCCGAGTTCTCTGGATTGGGCTACTACGCTGAGCTGCCGGGCGTGATCTTCGATGTGCAGCGGACGGGCCCTTCCACGGGTATGCCGACGCGTACGCAGCAATCCGACCTGCTGTCGACGGCTTTCCTCTCGCACGGCGATACCAAGCATGTGGTTTTGCTCCCCGGTTCGGTAAAGGAGTGCTTCGAACTGAGCCAGGCGGCCTTCGATCTGGCGGAGCGGCTTCAGACACCGGTGTTTGTGCTCACCGATCTCGACCTGGGCATGAATAACTGGATGTCGGAGCAGTTTACGTATCCTGAAAAGCCCCTGGACCGCGGCAAGGTGTTGACGGCCGAAGATCTGGAGCGGCTTGGCAATTTTGCGCGCTATCGCGATGTGGACGGCGACGGCATTGGCTGGCGCACGCTGCCGGGAACCAACCATCCCAAGGCGGCGTATTTCACGCGCGGCTCGGGACACAACGATGCCGCTGGTTATACAGAGAAACCCGATGAATACCAGAAGGTGATGGACCGGTTGACGCGCAAGTTCGAAAATGCCCGCAAGCTGGTTCCCGCGCCCGTGGTCATCAAGAACGGAACCTCGAAGATCGGATTCCTGGCATACGGCTCTACCGATTTTGCATTGCGTGAAAGCCTCGATCAGATCGAAAAGGAACACAAGCTGAGCGTGGACTACATGCGCATCCGCGCGTATCCATTTGCGCACGAGATCCACGACTTTGTGGCCAGCCATGAGCGCGTTTATGTGGTGGAGCAGAACCGGGATGCGCAGATGGCCAGCTTGCTGAAGTTGGATCTACCCGCAGACCAGGTGGTGAAGCTGCGCAGCATTTTGCATTACAACGGATTGCCGGTAGACGCACGCACCATCAGCGACGAATTTGCAACCAAGGAGGGCCTCTAAAATGGCTACCACGATCGCGAATGGGGCCCCGGGCCCGAAAGTGAATCACATTGGATTGCCGGTCGTTGAATACCGCGGCGGCAAGTCGACCTTGTGCGCCGGCTGCGGCCACAACGCCATCTCAGAGCGCATTATCGACGCGATGTTCGAGATGGGCGTGCAGCCTGAGCACGTGATGAAGATGAGCGGCATTGGTTGCTCGTCAAAGAGTCCCGCTTACTTTATGAGCCGCGCGCACAGCTTTAACGGCGTGCATGGGCGCATGCCGAGCATCACCACTGGAGCGGTAGTAGCGAATCGCACCTCGATGGCGCTCGGTGTCTCCGGCGACGGCGACTCGGCGTCGATCGGAATGGGGCAATTTGTGCATCTGATGCGGCGCAACCTGCCCATGATTTACATCATTGAGGACAACGGTGTTTACGGATTGACGAAGGGCCAGTTCTCAGCCACGGCCGATATTGGGTCGAAGTTGAAGACGGGCGTCGTTAACGAGTTGCCGCCGATCGATACCTGCGCGCTCGCCATTATGCTGGGCGCTACATTTGTGGGCCGTTCGTTCTCCGGCGACAAGAAGCAGTTGCTCTCGATGCTGAAGGCCGCGATTTCGCACCAGGGAACCGTGATGCTCGATGTGATCAGCCCATGCGTTACGTTTAACGATCATGAGGGCTCAACCAAGAGCTACAAGTTTCTGCAGGAGAACGATGAGCCGATCAACGAGATCGGATTCATCGCCAGCTTCGACGATATCGAGGTGGATTACGATTCGGGCGAGGTGTACAACGTGGAGATGCACGACGGCTCGCAACTCAGGCTGCGCAAGCTCCTCGAGGATTACGATCCGACCGACAAAGCAAACGCGGTACGCACCCTGATGGAAGCGCATGCCAAGGAAGAGATCTTGACCGGCGTCTTTTACATCGACGCGCAGAAGGAAACGTTCATCGACCAACTCAATTTAGTCGACGAACCGCTGGCTACTCTACCCGAGTCCCTGACGCGGCCGCCGAAGAGCGCGCTCGACAGCCTGATGGCGAATCTGCAATAGAGTTCCAGCAGACGCGCGCAAAGCCTGATCCTTTTCGGCAGTCTTCATGGGCACCGGAAAGGATCATCCGCTTTAAAGTTCAAAATATTTTCGTCAGGACGCTTTCGCCCGCAGCTCCTGTTCGGCACGGAACCAATCTTCTGCATCGTATCCGTGCCGGAAGCCGCGTTCTGCCCAGTATTTGTGCGCGAGCATTGCAACCTGATCGCGCGAAACTCCGATGTCCGCCCCATTTTTGGCGTGACCGTTGGTGGCGGCGGATTTCTTGCCTGGTTTTGCGGGAGCTTTTGCTTTGCTTGCGGTGGTTGCCACTTTCTTTGTCGTCTTCTTGACGGCATCAGTCATGGGGGAAATCCTCCTGGGGGAGATGAAGGAAAAACAACCTTCCGTTCTCTCTATGATAACGAAATATGATCTCTCTGTTGAGAGCCGCGCAGGCAAATGAACCCACAAAATAACGGCTTCATTGTGGAAATGCGCGCACATCGAAATCCTGTGTTGTGTCACAAAGGCTTGTGGGTCGGACCGCGGCAAAGATTTGTTCGGGACCGAGACGCCCTGCCGTGTATCGTGGACACATCGGCAAAAGCGGAGCACAACTTTCGCGACGCGCGCAATGCAGCTTCCCGGCGCCGCGTGCGAGGCTCAGGGGCTCAGGCATTCGCTCTTGTACGTGTAAGAGACCATCATGACCACTCCCGCCATCGATACCACCGCGCTCACGCGGCGCTTCGGCGACTTTGAAGCTGTCAAGGATGTGAACCTGCACGTGGATGCGGGGCAATTCTTCGGCTTTCTTGGACCGAACGGAGCAGGCAAATCGACCACGATTAAAATGCTCACCGGCCTGCTGGCGCCGACTTCAGGCAGCATTCGCATTCTGGGCGAAGACCTGCAGGCTAAACCTGCGGAGATCAAACGGCAGGTTGGAGTGGTCCCGGAAGGGATGGCGCTTTTTGGGCGCCTGACTGCGAGTGAGTATCTGCGGTTCGTGGGGCGCATGTACGGCCTGGATCGGGAGACCGCTTTGCAGCGGACCCGGGAGCTTCTGGAATTCATGCAGTTGGCCGATGAGCGCAAAAAGTTGATCACCGACTTCTCTCATGGAATGCAAAAGAAGCTGGCGCTGGCGGCGGCGGTGATTCACGGGCCGAAGGTTCTTTTCCTCGACGAGCCGTTCGAGGGTGTGGATGCTGTTGCAGCGGGTACGTTGAAGTCGATGCTGCAGCGGATGATTACGCGCGGCGCTACAGTTTTTCTCACTTCCCATGTGCTGGAGATTGTGGAGCGGCTTTGTACGCATGTGGCCATCATCCATCGCGGGCGGCTCGTAGCCCAGGGCTCGCTCGCCGAGTTGCGCGCGGCCGGCACAAACGAGGAGCAAACCGGATTCGGCACTGAGGGTGCGGCCGCGGGCGCCGCTCCACGAACCCTCGAGGAGATATTTCTCAAGATCGTGGGGACGGATCGCGAAGGCAGTCCGGCGGCGACGGCCCCGGAGCAGGAGCTTTCATGGCTGAGCTAGACGCCGGCGCAGCAAAGCTCGATGCGGCGCAGCCGATTCCTGTGTGGTCGCAGCTACTCGCCGTTGCATGGCTACGATGGCGAATCTTTGTGAACGGCACGTTTCTGCGGCGCAAAACAAAGCAACAGGCGACAGGCCTTGTGTTCGCGATCCTGTTGCGGCTTATGGTGTGGCCATTTTTCGCGATCATGGCGATCGCTCCCATTCTGGGTTGCGGATTTTTGGCGTGGCAGGCAATCGCTGAAGAGAAGCCGCAGAATCTTGCACCGCTTCTCGCGGCCGTTACACTCCTGTGGCAGTTCGTGAGCGTCAACGGATTGAATATTGCCGCCGCCGTTTCCAGCTTCGATCCGTCGTCGTTGATCCGCTTTCCTTTGCGCTTCGGGCGCTACCTGGTTTTGCGGACGATGTTCGGCTTGCTGACGCCAAGCACGATCGTGGGCTCTCTCGCGCTGTTTGCGGCCGCCGTGGGTATTGGCATAGCCAACCCCGAACTGGTTTTCCCGGCGATGATTGTCCTCGGCGTCTATTCGGCGATGAACATCTTCCTGACGCGAACCATCGAGGCATGGATGGAGCGATGGCTTGCGAACCGCCGCTTCCGCGAGATTTTTGGCATGTTGATGGCACTGGTTGCCATCAGCTTCCAGTTTCTCAACTTTCAGCGTGCTCCGGTGCGTGGTGTTGCGGCGTCGCATAGTTGGCTCCTGCGCCTTCTGCACGGATCGGGGTCGTATTTGAACTGGCTCCCGCCGGGGTTTGCGGCAAATGCAATCCTGCTAGCGGGGCGGCCCGTATTTGCGTTGCTCGAATTCATAGGCTTGCTGGCGAGCACGGCTCTCGTTGCTGCAACATTCGCGATCCGGCTTCATAAGCAGTTTCTTGGGGAGTATTTGAGCGAGGGTTTGAGCCGCAGCGCGCCGGCGCGAACTGCGAAGGGGGATCTGGCGGTCGTCCGTGCCGCGGCGATGCCGGTGGCACGGCAACGCGAGCGTGGGGTATGTTCTCCGGTCATTGGGGCGTGCCTGCGAAAGGAGTGGTTGCTGCTTCGCGGCAACAGCACTCAACTGATCGGGCTACTCATGCCGTTGATTTTCATTGTGATTCTCACTCGGACAACATTCACCCTGCGCCCGACTTATTTTTTGCCGGGAGCGATTGCTTATGCGCTGATCGGGGTACTCGCCGGCTTGTACAACATTTTTGGCGCGGACGGACTCGGGGTGCAGGTATATCTGCTCGCGCCCGTGCGTTTGCGCGACGTGATTGTCGCCAAAAACCTTGTCGGCCTGGCGATGGTTCTGGCTGAAGCAGGAGGCGCGTGGATTCTGGTCTCGCTGCTATCTCAGGGCCGTATTCCACTTTCGACACAGGTTGCTACCGGACTTTGGACGAGTTTTGTGATCGCAGCGAATCTTGCGCTGGGCACATTGCGGTCGATTCAATCCCCGCGCAAGTTTGTTCCCGGGCAGCCGCAGCGGAGGCGCGGCACGCCGACTGGCCGCACCAGCGGCCTCTTAATCTTCGTGGTTTTGTTCGGGAGCCTGGCACTGCAGTTTCCAGTGGTGTTTCTGTGCCGGTATCTTCATCAGCCATGGTTGGCGGCAATGATTTTTGGCCCCTTCGCGGCGGCTGCTTTTTCTGCCTATGCGCTGGTTTTACTGAACGCAGAGAAATTGGTGATGGACCACCGGGACGTGCTCGCCGAAGAGTTGTGCAAGGCTTAAGGCACAAGGCCGCAATGGGGCCTGTCGACGATGCGGCGCGAGGCTACAATTCCCACCAATCGAAGAGCAACATACGCGGGTAGTAAAGGCCGCCGAAGACAGTGGCATCCGCGCCGTGCAGGTTGCGGAGAATTTTTGCATAGGATTCGATCTGCGGCGAGAAGATGCGCCGCAACTCCGGCAATGCAGTCGAAGGATTGAGCCCGTTCTCGTGCGCAGTCTTGTAATCGATGATCCACCAGGCTGCACCATCGGCTGAATCTGCGGACGATCGCGGTGTGGAACCGGCAAGAAATACGCGATCGACCTGCACGGTGCGCAAATCTCCGTCAACGACACCCGACCAGCGGACTTCGCTGGCTGCATCCTGGTGCGGCGAAAGAATCCATTTTGCCAGAGGATCTTCGCCAGCCTGAAGGACGATTTGAACCGCTTGCG
This sequence comes from uncultured Acidobacteriaceae bacterium, assembly GCA_963782285.1. Lineage (GTDB taxonomy): Bacteria > Acidobacteriota > Terriglobia > Terriglobales > Acidobacteriaceae > Telmatobacter. The sequence continues at coordinate 53,731 of CAWAJH010000002.1, read as the reverse complement.
CGGCGATGCGGCCGGCATGAGAGGGATCGATGCCGATGGCGCGAATGTCGGCGGCGATACGCGGTTCAAGAGCCGGTAGCGCCGCGCAGGCTGCATCCCACGGCTGCGCGGCGAGCGATTGTGCCAGGTGTTGAAGCAGAAGGTGAACGGCCTTGCCGAGAGCGCGCGAAAGCAGGCCGCCTTCGTGACGTTCATACAGTTGACCAGCGCCGATGTTTGGCATCGTCGCCGAGGCAAACGATGGCCCGGCAGCTGCGGTGCGGAAGTCGGACGGGAGGCGGCGAAGGAGAGTCGGCCTGGCCGGGGAAGGCATCTCGAACGGACCGTCTTCGCCGGACGCGGCAATCGAATCGATCAAAGCGGATGCGGCAGACGGCGCAGCGGATGTGACTGAGGTTCTGCTCTCGCGCCACTCGTCGAATTGACGGCGGATATCGGCCTCAAATGCGGGCCAGGCAGTTTTGAGCAGGCTCTCGGATGGCTCTGCGAGGATGAGAGAGCCATCTTCCGCGGTTTTGTACGACGGGCGGGCGAAAAGGTGCAGCTCGTCGCGAGCACGGGTGCAGGCGACGTAGAGCAGTCGGCGCGATTCTTGCAATTCACGAATGTGACGTTGACGGTCGACCCACTGTTTCGCTTTTCCGCGGTCGGAGCCTTTCTGCTGGAAGGGCGCAACAAGAAATTCTGTAATCGGAGCATCGTGGTCCGCACCGTCCGAGTCTGAATCGGGCGGAATGCCACGCTCGAGCCAGGAGAGCATCTCGTGTGTGCCCCGGCCGGCAGGGGCCTGCAGATCGGGCACAATGACCACCTCGAATTCAAGCCCCTTGGCTCCGTGAATCGTCATCAATTGCACGCCGCAGTCGCTGAGGGCGGCAGGATCGGGCAACGCCTTGAGATTGTTGAGGGCCGCATCCATCGCGGCGCCGAGGATGTCCGGCTCGCCTTGCGGCAAATCGTCGAGAGTCTTCCAGAGCAGGTCGAGGTTGGCCCGCGCAACGGCGTCGACACATTGCGCGCCGCCAAGGCGCAGCCACACTTGCTGGATCCATGTTCCAACCGAGGCTGTAGGCTCGTTCGCGCGAATACGGCCGGCAAGCTCGAGTGCATCCAGTACCCGATCAACTGCCTGACGCGCTTCATCGCTCAAGAGCGTCTTGCGCTCTGAAAGCAGTTCCGGAACGGGGCGCTCGCGCAAGCCGCGATCGTCGGCGCTTGTCAAAGTGTGCAAATCGGCCAGCGAAAGGCCGCACCAGGGCGCGCGCAGCACGCCCAGCCAGGCCACCCGATCCTGCGGATTGAGAAGAGCGCGGGCGAGAGCCATGGCATCGATGATCTCGGGACGCTGCTTCAGCTCTTCAAGATCGATAGCCCGGAAGGAGATTCCGGCTTCGTGCAGTGCCTGCGCGACAGGCGCAAGCGATTTACGCGTGCGGCCCAGCACAGCGATGCGGTATTGTTGGCCGGCCTCGCGCGCCTGTTCCATTTTAGGAAGTTGGCTGCGAATCAGATCGAGGATTTCGCCGGTTTGCTTATCCTGGGCAGCCGCCCGCTCGGCGGCGATCCAATTCTGCCGATCGGTTTTGGAGCCGCTTTGCATCTGCTGAGGCATGAATTCAAGATGAAGCTGCATGCACGAAGCCGGACCGTGGACAAGATGGAGACCTGACTGTGCGGAGTCTCGGCGCACAGCCTCTGCCTCGGCATATCGGATGCCGCTGCCGTCGTCGGATGCAAAGACTTGTTCAAACATGTTGTTGATGCGCTCGACGAGCGGTGCAGCGGTGCGGAAGTTGGCCGTGAGCAAGGCGGGGTCGAAGCGCAGTGACTGATCGTCAGGGATCTCAAGGCCCAGACGCTCGACGCGCGGAAAGAGCTCTGCGTCAGCGTTGCGGAAGAAGTAAATCGACTGCATGGGATCGCCGACGACAAAACACGTGCGGCCAACGCGATCGGGCCATGTTCGGATGAGTGACGCGAGAAGTTGGTGCTGGCGGCGGCTCGTGTCCTGAAATTCATCGACCAGCAAATGGCGCGCGCGTTCGGTGGCAGCAAGCGTGGCGTCGACCGGAGCGTCGTTTTCGCCTTTGAGCACATTGAGTGCGATCTGCGCGACCTCGATGTAATCGGTGGTTGCAGTTTCTGCAAAGACGACGCGAAGCTCGCCTGCAGCATGGCGAAGCAACGTAAAGGAGGCCTTCACAATCGCCCACTCTTCATGGGTGTATCGAGCCGGAGGTAGATTTGCGACTTCTGCAAGCGCCTGCTCGACACCTTCGATCTCTCTGAGGTTCGCGATCAAGGCCGTCAACCGGCTCTTTTCCAATTTGGCGTCCGCGGGAAAGCCATGCCGCTTGTCTACTCGGCCGCGAAAGTTGGCGCCACTCAGAAGCAAATCGGCAAGGCATAAGCAGGCCTCGCGCACCGCATCCAGCTCCTCTGCCGAGTCAAACTGCAGATTGGGGAACTCGGCCAGTTCGGCCAATGCCTGGTAGCGGCCGCCTTCGCAGTGTTCGCAGGCGAATCGCGCCAGGCTGAGAGCTTCATCGCGCGCACCGGGAACCTCTGCGAGGAGCCGATCGAGAATCGCAAGATGATTTCGCACATGGCGCGCGAATGGCCGCTCCAGGTGCTCGCGCAAAGCATCCCAGTCCGGATCGCGATCGAAGACGAAATCCTGCATCCATTGATCGCGCCGGGCGAGCATCGCCACGATCTGGTCTTCGACGTCCTGCCAACTGTTGTCGCGCCAGAGGAGCAGGTCTTCGATGGCTTGTTGCAACGCCGCATCTCCGCTGTCGATTTGCTCCAGCGTGCGGCGGGCCGCGCGGCGATAGAGATCGGCCGGCTGCTCTTTGATGTCGAGTCCCCCTCCGAGACCGGAGAGGAGCGGCTGTTGCAAGGCGAGTTCGCGGCAGAAAGAATCGATGGTTTGGATGCGCAGTTGTGCGGGGAGATCGAGAATATTCCAGCCGAGGGCCTGCGAATGCACGAGTGCGTGTTCAGCAAGGGATTGCATCGAGAGCCGGTCGGTTTCATCGGGATTGGATGCTGCAGCAGCCTTTTCGAGCTCCGAGAGAATGCGGTGGCGCATTTCGGCAGCCGCAGCTTTGGTGAAAGTGATGGCGACAATTTCCCGGGGATCTTCAACCTCGCCGAGCAAAAGCAGAAAGCGCCGCGTGAGCAGATCGGTCTTGCCGGAACCGGCGGGAGCGCGAACTAGAATAGATCGCCGAGGATCGAGAGCAACGTCGCGCTGCGCCTGATCGGGAGGCGGATTCTTGCGAGGCACACTAAGCATCGCCGGCCTCTTCGTCTGAGCCACTCTCGTCGCCATTTAGAACCGGATTTTCCTGAATGCGGCAAAGCGCCTGCAGGCCGCATCGTTCGCAGGTTTCGGGATATTCGCGTGGGTCGACTTCGGCGCGCCCGGCAAGAAAATCGCGGGCGAGCTGCGAGATGTAGCCCCGCCAGGCGTGCAGTTCTTCATCCGTAAGCGGTCTGCGGACCAGACTGCGAGCGCTGCCGAGATCGCTTAACAGCGTTTCCCGCGCCTTCTTCACGCGTCCGGCAAACTCGCGATTGCGCTCCCCGGCGCGAAGTTTGGCAAAGACGAGGCCGCCCAGCTGTTCGCCGGCGCCGAGAGCAAAACCGGCGTAGAGCGGAAGCTGAACGTCGTCGGGACGTGGAAGATCCCAGGATCTCGGCGAAACGTTGCCGGTCTTGTAATCGATCACAAGCTGAGAATCGTCGATGAGGCGGTCGATGCGATCGAGGCGCATGTGGAGCGAAAGGCCGGCAATAGAGGATTCGGCGTCGACCTCCGTTGCGGCAACAGTGAACGGCACGCGCGTGGATTCGAAACCGAGCCATTCGGCGATGAGATTCGCGAGACGCTTTTCTTCGAGGGCGAGATAGCGCTGTGGCATTCGTTCCGCGCGAGGAGGCAATTTGTTCTGAAGAGCGAGTCGCACGTGGCGTTCGACGAAGGATTCAAGATCGCCAATCGCTATGAGTTCCGCATGGGAGCGAATTCCATCTGGAGGACCGGCCCAAACAGAGTGCAGAACTTCGTGCACTAGCTGGCCTCGCTCCGCGGCTGTCAGGCCGGCTTCGGCAGGTTCCCAATCGTTGGCGTTGAGACGCGCGGTCGCAAAGGCCTTGAACGGGCACTGCGACTGCGCAGTGAGCGTGGCAGCGCCGCCCGGAGCACCGCCGGGAGGGAAGGGAAGTTCGGTTGCGTCCTGAAACTCGACCGTGAGGGGCGCAGAATCGGCCGGCGGGTCAAGTTCCGGCGGCGTCGGCGTTGGCGCGCCTGCCAGTTGCACGATGAGCCTCGACGGGCGCATCTCGACGCCACCCTTCTGGTGAGCATAGCTGAAGTGCACTTCAGGCGCTGATGCAAGCAGACGGCGGGTCACAGCGCCAGCCAGGTCCCAATCAAGCTGCGCTGTGGCATGGGGCATTCTTGCCTGGCGCTGGACAGCAAGCGGAAGCAGCGGGTGCATGGAGCCGCTGGCCGGCCACGCATCTTCCTCCGCTGCCATAAACCACACGGCATCCGCAGTGAGGCCGGCAGTCTCGGCGGGGCCGGCAATGAGAATCGGCGCGTCTTCCGACTCAGGCGCAAAAAGCGTCCCGTCCACAGTGCGATCAAGCGCCGCGAGAAACTCATTCCAATTGATTCGGCGGCCATCGAATCCCAATGAGGCGCAATCGTCGACGGTTTGCTGCCAGCGGCGGTGGGCCTGAAACTCTGCGCTTGTGAGCGGGCGCGCATCGGGCCAGAGAATTTCTTTGAGCAATTGCGGAACGAACTCGGCCCATTCGAGTGGAGTATGCGGATTGTGCGCGAAATCGAGCAGGCGGCGCTGGCCTTGATTCATGCGCGCCAGCCAGGCAACAGGCAATTCTGCCCCGGGACGCTGCCGGAGAAAGTCATTGAGCGACCAGCGAGTGCGCTGCATGCTGCGGCGGCGGATGGCGCGCATAAAGGCGGTCAGGGCCGTCAACTCGGCGGGTGCGGCGCCATAACCGCATGACAGGAGCCAATCGAGTTCCTGCTCGCCGATTGTGCCGTTGAACCAATGGAGAAAGATGCTGGCGCTGCGTGCAAGCCCGATCTGGCTGAGTTTCACGCCCAGCGAAAACTCAAACACGCTAGCAGGTCGCGCGGTGGCGCCGGCAGCGGGAATGAATCGGAAAAAAGCACGTTCGATTTCGCCGCGCCGCGCGGCTACATCCTGAGTTACGACGAGCAGGCGTGCGTGCGGATTCGACGCGAGCTGCTGTTTGCACCAGAGTGCACAATTTGCGAGTTCCGACGCCGGATCACGGGCGAGGTGAAATCGAATCTGCGGAGCAGGCACGCTGGCGTGGAGCTCTACGCAGTTGCCCCACGCGGCGAAGAGTTCCTGCTGCGTGGGAAGAATGCGATCAAAGCCTGCGAGCAGCAAGGGTGGGCGGGCTGATGAGTCTGCCTTCAACATGGCAACAAGTTCGAGCGGCAAGCGGGCAGCGCCGAGCAGCCTGGCGGCGCGGCAAGTTTTGTCGAAGGTGGTGAGCCACGAGCTGAAGGCCGCCGGGTCCTGATCCCAGGTGTCGCGCTTGCGCTCATTCAGCAGGTTTGGGGCATAGCCGCAGAGCAGGCGATGAGCCTCCATGGCCAGGCTGGCAAGACGATCGCGCGCACCGTCGAACTGCGCGGCATCGGGCTCGGCGGCAGCGACAATACCGGACCAGAGCGATTGTTCCTGAATCGAGTTGAGGACGAGGCGATCGTCGTCGGCGTGCTCGCTCCACGCGTGATGGACAAAGGTCTGCCAGTCCTGAACGTTGGGCGCGGGCCATGCAGAGAGTCCTTCGGCGCGACGTGCACGATGGAATGCGGCATGAATGGAACGTGCTGCGCGTTCGCTGGCCGTAACCACGAAGCCGCCGCCGCGCAACCACGCATCGATCTCAGCTACAGGTGCCACTTCACTGCTCAAAGTTTGCAGTCCTATCAGCAAGGATACAGCCGGGGGAATTGCCGCGTCGGAAGCCGCGCGTTTTGCAGAAAGCTGTAGGAGGCGTGCATCGCTTTAATGTGGTCAGTCCACCAGTTGTACACTATGGTTTGCGATGCGTATTTATCTGACATGTAGTTTTCTTATGGTCCTTGCCTTGGCCGGCTGCCACTCAAATTCCAAGTCTGCAACCGCGTCAAACACGGCCGATTCCGGAATCACGACGTACCAACTACGCGGCAAAATCGTTTCCACCGACGTTGCGCACGGGATCGTGGTTGTGGACCACGAAGCAATCCCCGGCTTCATGGACGCGATGACCATGCCCTACCAACTCAAAGATCCCTCGATCGCCAGCGACCTGCACCCAGGCGACACAATTACGGCCGACGTGCTGGTGTCGAAGAGCTCGGAGCAGACGGTGGTGCTCGATCACATCGTGGTGATTGCGCAGGCCAAGCCGGATTACAAACCCACAGTCTTTTATCATGTGCCTGCCCCTGGCGATTCAGTTCCGGACTTCAGGATGCGCAATCAGGATGGCCGCACCATTCATCTCGACCAGTTTCACGGAAAGGCACTGCTGCTGACGTTCATTTACACGCGCTGCCCGCTGCCCAATTTCTGTCCCCTCATGACGCACAATTTTGCCGTGATCAATCGGGAGTTGTCCGCCGATCCGGGGCTTTACGCGAAAATGCACTTACTGAGCATCAGCTTCGATCCAGTGCACGACACACCGGCACGGCTCCGTTCGTACGGGGCAGAGTACATCGGCAGCGATGCCAGGAATGCTTTTGCGCATTGGGATTTTGCCGCGCCGTCGAAGCCCGAACTGCTCAAGATGGCGAAGTTTTTCGATATAGGCATTTCACCCGGTCCGGACGACACCATCACGCACACTCTGTCAACAACCCTGATCGGCCCGCACGGCAAAGTCGTGCAGTTTTATCCAGGCAACGAGTGGACTCCGCAACAGGTGGTTGGCGATGTAAAGAAACTGGAGTGGAAAGGCAACTCTTAGCTTTCGGCTTGTTTGTGCCCGCGCACGGCCGGGGCGATACATGAGGCCTGATCTTGGCTGGGCGCGGTTGAAGGCCGGTGGTGAGATCGGGGATTAATTCCGAGAGCGTGTTTCAAAAATCAGTTTTGTAACAAGGGCACGGCTTTAGCCGGGCCGAAAATTCAGAAGAACCCTGGGCTTTAGCCCCTGCGGGATGACGACTGGGATCGGCGCAATCATTTTTGAAACACGTTCTAGCTGGTTCAGCAGATTTCGGGCCGCTCCCTCAGGGGCTAAAGCCCGCAAATTTGGTGCGGTGCGTCGGCACGAATGAAGTCGTGCCCTTTCAAAACCGGGTTATGAGCCTGTTTCCAAGAGCATTTCAAAAAACGATTCAAGGAAGGCAAGGAGAGAAGGATGGAGTACGGACTTGAAATTCGCAAAGATGGAGAGTTGGATTTTTTGTCATTGGGGGCGCTGGTGCACAGGCTCGATCCGGGGATCATTCCGTTTCGCAAGGCGACGGAATGCAAGATTCACGTAAGCGGCGGAGAGTTCAACGTAGCTGCCAACCTCTCCGATTGTTTCAGGATGAAGACGGCGGTAGCATCCGCCATGGTGGACTATCCCATCGGCGACCTGATTGCGGAGCGCGTGCGGGCGATGGGTGTGAAGCCGATTTACAAGCAATTTGAGCACAACGGCGCAACTGGGCCGAACATGGCGACCGTATACAGCGATCGCGGCGCAGGCGTCCGGCCTCCGGTGGTGTTTTACAACCGCGCCAACGAAGCCGGAGCCATGCTGAAGCCCGGCGACTTCGACTGGAAAAAGATCTTTGCGCAGGGCGTGCGTTGGGCGCATTCGGGCGGAATCTTTGCAGCGCTCTCGGCCACAACTGCGCCGCTGGTCGCGGAGATGATGCAAACAGCGAAGGATGCGGGCGCGGTGACGTCTTTCGATCTGAACTTTCGTGAAAAGCTGTGGAAGATCTCGGGCGGCGCGGACAAAGCCGTGGAAACCATTGCTTCGATCGTCAAGAACGTGGATGTGTTGATTGGCAACGAGGAGGACCTGCAGAAAGGCCTGGGCATTCCCGGGCCGGATGTTCATGCCAAATCGAAGCTCGATCCGGCAGCGTTCTTTGCCATGATCGACAACGTCGTGAAGAAGCATCCGCACGTAAAGATCGTGGCGACGACGCTGCGCGAAGTGCATTCGACAAACCGGCACAGTTGGAGCGCAGTGGCCTGGATCGACGGCAAGACTTATGTTGCGCCGACTGCCGAACTGGACGTTGTAGATCGCGTGGGGGGCGGGGACGGATTTGCCGCCGGGCTCATCTACGGCCTGTTGAGTGGCGAAAAGCCGGAGGATGCGCTGAGGCTTGGCTGGGCGCATGGCGCGCTGCTGACTACATTCCTGGGCGATACGACCATGGCCACGCTTGACCAGGTGCGTGCGCTTGCCAAGGGCGGATCGGCGAGAATCCAGCGGTAAAGAAAGGGATCAGGGTTCAGGTGTCAGGGATCAGTCTGCGGCCGATTGAGCAGTTGCGAGTTGAATGCACGCTCTTCGGTCCAATTCAGGACTCAAATAAGCAAACGAGAGAGGTTCGCTGATCCCTGAACCCTGACGCCTCATCCCTGTCCACTGTTATCCTTGCCATGCAAAGAAATGGAGGACTTGTATGGCGAAGGTCACAATTGTTTTCGGCGTTTTGCTCATCATTTTGGGCTTGGTAGGGTTCTATGGAACGGGCGCCGTTCATCACACAGCGCTGATTCCCACATGGTTCGGCCTGGCGCTCGGTGTCTTTGGATTTCTCGCCATCAGCCCCAGCGAGATACGCCGCAAGATCTTCATGCACATCAATGTCACCATCGGGCTGCTGGGTCTGATCGGCGCGATTGCTTCAGCTTTGCACGGATACGGCCACGCGCGGTCGCTCGGCATGGATCCGGATTACAAAGCGATGTCATCACAGTTGACCATGGCGGGCCTTCTCCTTATTTATGTGAATCTTTGCGTGCGGTCGTTCATCCAAGCACGCAGATCGCGACAGGAATAATCGATGGCGACAATGCGTGGCGGGATGGGAATGGGAATGCGCGCTGAGCGCTCGCCACGCGGGCAGGGCGTGCGTGCGGGCATCGAGCCGCCCAAAAAGAAGACCGATTTCCGGAAGGCGATGCCGGAGATCTGGCGGCTGGTGCGGCCGCGAAAATGGCTGTTGCTGCTGGGACTGGCCCTGGTGGCCATTAACCGCGTCGCAGGCCTGACGCTGCCCTTCGTGTCCAGACCGTTTGTAAACCTCGTGCTGACGAAGCATGAGAGCGCCAAGCTGATACCGCTTGTGGTAGCAGTGTTTGTTGCAACAGCGATTCAGTCGATCACATCGTTTTTGAACACACAACTGCTGTCAAAGGCCGCGCAGCGCATGATCGCCGAGCTGCGCCAGGAGGTGCAGCGGCATGTCGGCCGCCTTTCGGTCAGCTTTTATGATGCCAACCGCACGGGCTTGCTGGTATCGCGGATCATGAGCGACGTGGAAGGCGTGCGCAACCTGATCGGGACGGGCTTGGTGGAGTTTGTCGGCGGCCTGCTGACCGCGGTGATGGCGTTCGTGTTTCTGCTGCATCGCAGTCCGAGGATGACGCTGATCGTGTTTTCGGTGATCGGGCATCTTCGTATTTGTTCTGCAATACGCCTTCAAGACGATCCGGCCGATCTTCCGCGAACGCGCGAAGATCACCGGCGAAGTGACGGGGCGGCTGACCGAATCGCTGGGCGGCGTGCGCGTGGTGAAGGGCTACCACGCCGAAGAGCGCGAGGCGGGCGTATTCAGGGTGGGCGTCCTGCGGCTGCTGGACAACGTGATGAAGTCGCTGACCATGACCAGCGTGATGTCGATGACGGCGACAACGGTGCTGGGAATTGTGGGCGCTATCGTGATGCTGCTGAGCGGACACCTGGCCTTGCACAACCAGATGGACGACGGCACATACATTCAATACACGATGTTTCTGGCGTTCATGATTGCGCCCGTGATCCAGGTCGTGAATATCGGCACGCAACTGACCGAGGCGGTGGCGGGGATCGATCGCACCATGGAGATCCTCTCAGAGAAGGATGAGCTTCGCGGATCCGGCGCGCCAAGTTGAGCTGGGGGAGATTGTGGGCGAGGTGCGCTTTGAAGATGTGGAGTTCGCCTACACGCCGGAGAAGCCGGTGCTGCATGGCATTAGCTTCAGGGCCGATCCGGGAACGGTGACGGCGCTGGTGGGTTCGTCGGGATCGGGAAAGTCCACGATCATCAGCCTGGTCTGCGCGTTCCACACGCCGCAGCAAGGGGCGGGTGCTGGTGGACGATGTGGACCTGGCGACGGTGGACCTGAATACCTATCGCTCGCAACTGGGCGTGGTGCTGCAGGAGTCATTTCTGTTCGACGGCACGATTCGCGAAAACATCATGTTCTCGCGCCCGGAAGCAAGCGAAGAGCAGTTTCTGTTTGCCTGCCGCACGGCGTGCGTGGACGAGTTCGCGGAGCGCTTTCCCGAAGGATACGAAACCATCGTGGGCGAGCGCGGCGTGAAGCTCTCCGGCGGACAGCGGCAGCGGCTGTCGATTGCGCGTGCGCTGTTGGCCGAGCCGCGGATTCTGATTCTGGACGAAGCGACCAGCTCGCTCGATTCCGAGTCGGAAGCCATGATCCAGAGCGGGCTTGCGCGAGCTGATGCAGGGGCGGACGACGTTTGTCATTGCGCACCGGCTTTCGACCATTCGCCGTGCCGACCAGATCCTCGTGGTCGAGGGGGGGCGCATTGTGGAGCGCGGCAATCATGCAGAGCTGTTTGCGCTCCGCGGCCGCTACTACGATCTCTACACACGCCAGCACGGCCTGGAAGCGAACCTGTTTCTCGCGCCAGGTGAGGGCGACAAGGTCGAAGAGACGAACGCAGTCGGGGAGTAGAAGTCGCCGCGTTCGTCGAACCCCGGTACGGTGCGGCAAACCATCCCGCGCAGCTCCGAATTCATACCGATCCGCGGCCTGCTTACTCCATTCCACCTGTTGACGAGCGTCCCATCATTTGAGAAGCTAGAGATGGACTCAGGACACGGAACAGAGGATCAACATGCGAGACGCAGCCCCCCAAGGCACGTACAAAGTTCAAGCCCTCGACCGGGCTTTTGCCGTGCTGGACCTGCTTGGTGAGAGCGAAACGCCGCTCGGCCTGGCGCAAGTGGCCGCTTCGCTGCAATTGCACAAAAGCACGGCGCACCGGTTTTTGATGGTTCTGGAGCGGCACCGCATGGTGGAGCGCACGGTAAACGGCAAGTTCCGCCTCGGGCTGCGGCTGTTCGACTTCGGCAATCGCGCCATCGAGCAATATGACCTGCGCGACCGCGCGCAGCCGCACCTGCGGCGGCTGGTGGCCGAGACCGAAGAGACGGCGCACCTGGCCCTGCTGGAAGCGGCGCGCGTGATCTATATCGACAAGATCGAGCCCACGCGCGCGGTGCGCATGATTACGCGCATCGGCGCCAGCAATCCCGTGCACTGCACTTCGGTGGGCAAGGCGATTCTGGCATTTCTGCCGCCAGAGCGGGCTACATGAGATCCTGCGGCGCGTCCGTTACGAGCGGATGACGAGCCGCACCATCGCCACGCCGGAAGCGTTGCGCGCAGAGCTTGAAAAGACGCGGCGGCGCGGCTATGCCGTGGACGACGAGGAATTGGAAGAAGGCTTGCGCTGCATTGCAGTGCCGGTTCTCGATGCGCAGCGGCTGCCTGTAGCGGCGGTGAGCGTCTCGGGGCCGTCGTTCCGCGTGACTGCGCAAAAGCTGCCGGCGATCGCCAACCATCTGCTGCAATGCGTGCGCGGCATCTCGATGGACATGGGATACGTGCCCTCCGGCCGTAGCGCACGAGCGGCTGTCAGCGCCTGATCTGGCGAGCGGGTTTTCGCGGCGGGCACACTCAACGGAGAGCGAATAATCGAGTGAAACGGCGCGATTTGGTCCGCCGGGGCCTGTCCCTGGGTCAACTGATTTCTGATAAACTCAATCTTGTTGCATCCGCGAGAACACGCCACGCCAGCCGGTGCATTTCACGTTTCGCGAGTTCTTGTGGGGACGTAGCTCAGTTGGTCAGAGCGCTGCCCTGTCACGGCAGAGGTCGCGGGTTCGAGCCCCGTCGTCCCCGCCATAAATCAAATAGAATCAATGGTTTAAGGCGTTGTCCATATCTTTTACCCCTTCTCCGTGGGTTCGCGTGGGTTCGATTGCACCACCTTCGATAACAGGGCAGAAAACGCGAGGTCCTGGGCTGCCCGCTTTTCTCCACTGACAGCCTGTTGGTAAATCCGCATCGTGATCGAGGGATTGGCATGGCGCAGCAGTTCCTGGGTGGTTTTGACATTGACCCCAAGAGAGCCGAGCAACGATGCCAGTGTGTGCCGGAACGTATGGTAGCCTACCCGCTTGGTCACACCGATCCGGTTCAGCGCCGGACGAATCTCCCGCTTCAAGATGCTTTCCGGCGAAATGGCTTGTTCGCCATTCTTCAAGATGGACGGGAAGACAAAATCATCCTCTGACCTGTAGAGCGATGCCTCCCGCCACTGCTTCAGTTCATCGACGACGAACACGGGCAAAGGTACGGGCTTGCTCGAAACCTCGGTCTTGGTGTCGCCTTCGACGTTGTGCCAGATGGAGCGTTGGACATCCGCCTGACAGGCCTTGAAGTCGATGTCACGCCAGCGCAGCGCAATGATTTCCCCGCGCCGCAAACCAGTGCTGCCGGCAAGCAATACAATCACCCTTGCCCGATGGGTGAGCTCCTGGATGAGAGCCTGGAACTCCTCCGTGGTCAGGATCTCGGGTATGCGCTGACGCTTGGACGACGTGCGTACCGACGAAATCGGATTGCGCGAGGACCACTCGTGCCGGATTGCGTGACTGAATAGCGCTGACATCAGATTCCGGATCTTGGTTTTGGTGCCGGGACTGGCAGGCTTTCGCTTCGCAGTTTTGAGCCCTCGAAGCCAAGCTTCGACTTCGACGGCTTTGATGGAAGCGAGGCCGTGCCGGCCCCACTTTGGCAAAACGTGCAGGCCGAGGTAGTTTTTGTACCCCTCCTGCGTGGAATACGCTTTCGATGGCAACTCAACCTGCAGGTAATGTGCAGCGAGTTGTTCGAGGTTCATGGGAGCGTGTTCGGCTCCCTCGTTAACGTCTACCCTGAGCTGTGCAACAGCCTTTTCGGCGTCTTTCCGCGTTGGGAATTGGGTAACAGAGCCCACAACTTGTCTCTTGTAGACGGTCTTGTTACCCACTTCCTCGTAATGACGGAACTCCCATACGTCGGGAAGACTTTTCCGTTTGCGCAACCTCAGAGAACCGCGCTGGTACCTTTGCGCTTTCATCCGGAGTTTCTCCTTGGAAAGCGCACTGATGGCTGTCATCGAGTGTACCGCTTCGTCCTTAGAATTCGTGATGATCGTCGTCATTAGGGTCCGTCGAGTTGGTTTTCTGGGACAACCAGGCGGCGATTTCATGAACATGAAAACGCCAGAACTTGCGTTTGCCTTCTCCGAGCGGATGGGCAGGCAGGTATCCCCGCCTGGCCCAGCGGGTGATCGTTTTCACATCCAGGCCCAGATACGCTGCGGTCTCACCGGGTGTCATCGGTTTGGCCAGCTTGATTTCACGGTAAGCGGAAGCTTTCTCGCCGGTCATCGCTAGGCTCCTGTTTTTTCTGACCGAGACGAAAGCGAGCCGGTCTCTCAATTCTGCCGGGTCATCCAAAGGAACATCAGAATCGTTTGGCATTTCTCCAGAACTGGAACCTTCAAAACCTTCAAAGGTGGATTCTGGGGGTTTTGAGGGTTCACATCCGGGTGATTCCTCAAACTTTTCATCCGAGGGCCGCCACTTGCGCCAGCGATCAATTGCCAACATACGCACCTCCAATCTTGGGGTTGATGGCATAGACCTCAGACGGCCTGCCCGTTTCAGACTTCGGTTTCTCGGCCCTCACCCATCCAGCATCTTCCAGGACTCGCACAGCGGCGCGGACTTCATCCGGCGTTCCAAGCCCGCTCCAATCGTTCGAGTACACTTCTCGGACGGTGAATTTTCCGTTCTCTCGCTTCCAACCCTTCGTGAGTTTCCGTGCCAGCGAGATTGCGGCCAACCGCTCCGGACCAATTCGTGAAGCGTAGACGCGGCGCGCATGGTGGACAAGATATTCGCACCAATCGGCGGCCTGTTGAGCATGATGCAATCCGACAGCTTCGAGGGAGTTATCGGCGAGCGAAAACAGGAGAGCGAGAGCGGGCATCAGTTTCCGATACTTCGCCTGATGTGCCTGCATGAGTGGGCTAGTCTCATCCGCGCGCAGCTGAGTCTCCAGATCGGTGAGCCACTCGATGAAGAGCGCCTGGGCATCGGGAGCGAATTTGAGCCGGAGCGGTCTGTCCGGGTCCATTTCCGCAATCCGCCGATACACGCCCTCAGCCGCCTTCATGGCCCCAGCGTCCGGCGGGCGATCCTGATACGCCCAACTCCTTCTCGTGTCCGGCCACACCAGCAGTTGAAACCTCTGAATCAATCCGTCATTGCTTGGACCATCCCGGAGCGCATCGGCAAGATAGGCGCGAAGCCGGGCGGGTGAGATGCCTCCGAAGAGCGAAACACAACAATGCTCGACGTGAATGGACCCGCGCCCTATCCGGTCAATGGTAAAGCTGGTATCTCCATTCCAGCACTCCAGATAAAACGAGCGCTCTGATTCGCGGCCTTGCCGTTCCAAACTGGCCAGCCATCCGGTTAGCTCATCCCGGATTACAAAGACGCCAGCAGGGTTTTGGGCCAGCAATTGATGAAGGCTTTCAAACGTCACATCGACGGCGATCAAGCGGTGTTGCGATGGTTCGGCAACAACTGCCAGTGGTTTTGTCGGGAGTTTCTGCTGTTTCTTTGCTGCTCGCCTGTAGCTTTCTGCCCAAACTGCGTTATCGAGTCTTGTCCGCTCCTGGCCCGCTTCATACTCGCGTTGGGCTTCCGCATAGTCTGTCCGCCACTCGGCCTCCAGCGCATGCGCTGGCGCGGTCACTGAAGCGATTACGGGGCTTTTCATCATGCCGGGTGGCGCAATGATCGCTCCCCAAAGATTCGGCACAACCAACCACGAGTCATCTTTTTCCTTGGGCTGAATAAGTGCCCGACGCCCGCAAAGCCCTGCCAGGACGGCCACACAAACGATTGCCGGGAAGTCGAGAGGCACTTTCATTCGATCCGCAACGTCCTCCACCATCGGGCGCAAGGAGCCGGGCACCAGGTCTGCATCAAAGGCCGGAACAGCGGGCAATTCCTCGCCGAGCTTCTCGGGTTCTGACCAGTTTTGCCCAGCCTTTTGAACATCTTTCCCGGCATCGATGCGCTCGGCGTCCTCAGATTGCATTGTTTTGGTTGCATTGACGGTCATGCGGCCTCCTGGGGGGACCGCTGTCCAGTCGTCGCAGCTTGGTAAACGGTGCAGCGGCTCACGCTTAGCGGTACGGCTTGTTCTGGGACAGTCCAAGCCATTCGGCGCGCTCGCAGCGCGGCGAAGATGTCCAGGGGGGTTGATGACAAAGTGCTCTTCCTTGATGGAAGAACGCGCTTGGAAGCGGGAGTCCGATTCCCCTTAGCAGCAACTAATTGCTTCTCCATATCATTCCTATCCCACCGCCGACCTGTGCCGGTTTGGGGGGTGGCTTGAGACGGGACAGCTGGACGACAGGAATTCGCCAGAGCGATTGAGATTTGGCGACTTCCTGTGACATGGAACTCCCCAGCACAGGGAGTTGCGCTGAGATGAGCGGGAGGCTCTGCTAAAGGAATATAACTATTGGCTTAGCTTACGATGTCGTTTCGAATTGTGTCGTTTTGAAACCGCAATGATTGTCGCCACAACTAGGGGGAACGACTCCCTGGAGTGCGTAGGACGCAGTGAATACCTACGCTGATAGAGTACTCCCGCGTTTATACCATGTCAACCAGTCCATCCAGTCCCTACGCGCCCGTCGGGTGGAAAGCTCATCACCTGCCAGGGGCACTTGCCTTCTTAGCCAAAGTCCTCCGGCGACCGCGCAACGCCTTTGAACATGGCGCCGGGGATTCGCTAGCCCACCCTTTACTGCAAGCCCGCAACATCGCGGTCAGGCCCGGTTTTGCTTGGAAACTGTGTGCAATATGTGCCTCTATACTAGTCAGCTTAGAAGACCAATCAGGTCTTGCTTACAGAAATCTGGTCACCAGATGGAATAGCGTCCCGACACCATCTGGCCAGATCGTGACTTCACTGGTCGGCTTTAGCCTGCTCCCTACCCCGAAGACACATCAGGGTCTGACTTCCTGCACCTCCGGGAGGAAAAGCAGACCGGGACGCAACACGGCTCCAGTTCAATCAGCAGATGAATTGGCAGTCGGTGCGGATGGCCTCACGGCGCATCCTCGGTGCTGTACATGACAGCACAAACAAGGCAAGCCCGGCGACCTCGACAAATCGCCGCCCAGCTCCCCGGTAAGGGGCTGGTAATGACAAGGGAAAGTGGGCAGCACCCACGCTCGTTGAACTGCCTGAACACAGGGCACGCGAATAACCCTGGAGCATGTGACCTGCCCCGTTTTTATCAGCCATTCGTAGCTGGAGTTTCTCGTTTCAGGTTTGTGGGCGAGTATATCTCGCCGCCGTCCTAGTCGGGGCTGTGGGGATGTGGGAAGCGTTGTTTGCTTTCCACATCTCCATAGCCCAGGGCTCTGCTGAACTCAGCAGGTGTTCTGTATGCGAGCGAGCTGTGAGGCCGCTCGCAGTTGTATTCCTGACGCCAGCTGTCGAGGGTTCTCCGCAGATCGTTCAGTGTCCTAAACCAGTTTGCGTTGAGACACTCGTCGCGCAGCCGTCCATGGAAGCTCTCAACATGCCCGTTCTGCATCGGCCTTCCGGGCTGGATGTGAATCAGATTGACCTTGCATTCTTCCGCCCAGCCCAGCATTCGTCGCGAGGTAAACTCCGGTCCGTTGTCGGAGCGCACGTTTTCCGGCCGGCCGCGCTGCTCGATCAGCCGATCGAGAGCCCGCGTCACGCGACCGCTGCCCAGACTCGTGTCAGCTTCCAGCGCCAGGCACTCGCGAGTGAACGCATCGACCACACTGAGGATGCGGATCATGCGACCGTTCGCCAGTCCGTCCACGAGTAGGGTCGAGCATCAGCGCCGTGCGACATTGCTGCCGCCGGATTCTGATGCCCGCCCTCCGAACCGGACGTGCACCTTTCGTTATGCATCCGGCTCTCCAGGAACACCGGTGTATGCAGGAGTGCGCATCCACCCTCTACGGAAGCGTTCCACACGTAGCATGGAGAGAAGGAACTGCTCTACACTGCCTTCACGACACAGTTTGCGCGTGGGACGAAGAAGACTTGGCAGTCGCACCAGCCTCGTCCTCTTGCGATGGAGGTTCTTATGCTTCTTCATCAGCCAGCGCCAGATACAGTCCCCGACATAGAAGTCAAGAGCTGCGAACTGGCGGCTTGCACCGGTGCAGAAGCGATAGTAGTTCCCCCATCCCCGCAGGATAGGATTGAGTCTCTGGAGAAGTTCAGACAGAGAACACTGCGTTGTAGCGCGAGTGGTCATCTGTTTCACCGTGTACCGAAGGTCCGCTCGTTTGCTGGTGGGGATCTCGAGCCTCGGCATATAGCCGAAACGGGGATGCCATTTATAGCGCACCCGTTGACTGAGGAACTGGAAGCCCTCTGTCAGATCGGAGACCCGTGTCTTCTCGATAGATAGCTCTAATTTCATGGACTCTCTAAGGTATTTCGCAAGGTCCGCCTTTTCCTGCTCGGCCTGCTCGCGAGTACCTGAGACAAGCACCACGAAGTCATCAGCATATCGAATCGGGAAGAACACTGCCCGTCCAGCTTTACGATCAGTCATGCGTGCCCACATCGCCGCCGTTCGAGCATCGCTCTTGCGACGGGACTGGATCTTCTGACGATGATGCGTCCACCGCTCATATCGTTCCTCGATGATGCCGAGGGCGATGTTTGCAAGCAGCGGAGAGATCACACCACCTTGAGGAGTGCCTTTGTCTGTCGGCAGCAGGAAGCCGTCCGCCAGAACACCTGCCTTCAGGAACAGCGCGATCAACCTTGTCACCTTGCCATCTGTGACGCGGGCGCGAACCCGCTTCATCAACTGGTGGTGATCGATGTTGTCGAAGCAGCCCTTGATGTCTCCTTCGATGACCCATTGATAGGGCGTCCGCTGACGCCGGCCATCTGCAGCCTTCACTCGCGGACGCATGCTCAGTCGGATGTGCTCCAAGGCGCCGTGGCAGCCTCGTCCGGGCCGAAACCCATACGACACATGCCAAAAGCTCGCCTCGAAGATCGGCTCCAGGATGTTCTTGACCGCACACTGAACTACGCGGTCACGCACTGTCGGGATACCGAGGGGTCGGAACTTCCCCGGCTGACGCGGCTTGGGGATCAGTTTCCTTCGCGAGGGGCTCGGTTTGTACCGGCCGCTCCTCAGGTCGCATTGGATCTGTTTCAGAAACAAGTCCATACCCATTGCCGTGCGGATTCCCGCTACTGTCATCCCATCGACCCCGGCAGTTCGACGCCCTTGGTTCAGAGCGATCTTTCGCCAGGCGCACCGCAGGTTCCGGATATCCGTAATCCAGTTCCACACGTCGCGGTAGCTGTCTTCAGGATGAGTCCTGCTCCACTGATAGAGTTTGCGTTGCACGCTGAGGAGCCAGGCTTCATCAGCCTGATCATCCAAGTCCATGGATGGTTCCTCCGTCTCCACAACTCCGTCGGTTCCTTGCCTGCCTTCGCCATGTACACGGCTTTCCCGTGTGCGAACTACTACGCAGGCTCCGCCCCCTCGATCCACCATCTCCGTCTCCGTGGCTAGCCCGGCTCCGTTGCCGGGCGGTTGATCAGGGTTCCCATGTTCCAGTTCTCGACCTTCATCCCGTAGGTGGCATACTTTACCCCTGGCGATACAGAGCGACAACCTGCGAGGAGATCGCTGTCGCTGAGTCCGATACTTGGACCCACCAGTGAAGAACTTCGCGCCTCACCGGTTCAGATCGCGTAAACTCCCAACCCCATCTGGCCAATTCGGGAGCATTGAGCTATTCAAGACAGAGGCTTCCTGCGTATGCTTCGTTGTCTCACCATAAGATGTTTGGTAGCCCGGCACATCGATGATGGCGATGCCCGGTACAGTTCAGTCCGTCAGCTTTGCCAGCGCACCGTCGGAACACGATACGCTTGGACAGACCCCTTCAACTCAGGCTCCTTCCTGAGTCGGACCGCATTGCAGCGATCGGTCAAGAGCCAGCAGGCAGAGAAGATTTGGTCTAAGTCATCTCATCCTCCCCGCCGTCATGGCGCACTGAAATCCATCGCCCACTCCTGGTTCGCGCGTATCAGACGCGGCTCGATCTGCTGTTCGCGGACCAGCCGTTTGCGACGACGGCGCCGCGCCGCCAAGCCTTGTTCAACATACAGTCGATAGACTCGCTTCACGTTCACCGCTTGTCCGCGACGCTCCAGCACCGCATGCAATCTTCGATATCCGTAGCGCGGCTTCTGTCTGGCCAGTTTCACCAGCTCATCTCGCAGCTCCGCGTTTCGATCCGGCCTCGGCTCGTACCGATAGCTGGCTCGATCCACGCCCAGCAGCTTGCAGGCCCTGCGTTCGCTCAGATGAAATCCTGCCGAGACGAACGCAATGTCCTCTCTCAGACCGGCAAGCTCCAGCCGTTTTTTCGGATCACCGCCTTCAGCGCTTCCTTGTCCAGACTCAGATCGGCAACCAGCCCCTTCAATCGACGGTTCTCATCTTCCATCTGCCGAAGACGCTGCGCTTCGCTCACATCCAGACCGCCGTACTTCGCCTTCCAGTTGTAGAACGTAGCGTCGCTGATCCCATGCTCCCGGCAGAGATCCGCCGTCTTCACTCCGGCCTCATGCTGCTTCAGGATCGCAATGATCTGCTCTTCCGTGTACCGGCTCTTCTTCATCCCAGTCCTCCCGTTCAGATTACGAGAGAACTCCAGTTTTCCCTGGCTGAGTTTTTCGGCGGCACGTCAGATGAACCTTCGCGAGTCCTGTTTCAAAAGGGCTTTCGGATGCCGAGCTTCCGCAACACCCTTTTGACACGGCGGAATGCTAAGAAAAGCAGCAATTCCCGTGCGGAAAGGTTTCCCAATTCGTCCGTTCTATCTTGCTGATAATGAATCGTGAAACAGCCTGCAAAGAAGTGTTTCAAAACCTATAGATTCGGAAACAACGACCGTTTGCGATGACGACAATTAGCCCTCAGCTCAGGAGATTGTACTCGCGCAGTTTGCGGTACAGGTTTCTTTCGCTGATGCCGAGCGCTCTGGCTGTATTTCCACGATGGCTGTTGCAGGAGTCCAGCGCTGCAATGATGTGTGCTCTTTCAGCCTCCTGCAGGGAGAGCGGTTGCTGATCGAGCGGTCTTTGTTCAGCTCGCAGTGCCGTTCTTTCATTGCGCAGTACGGCGGGCAGATGCTCCGGGAGCACGATGGATCCTTCGCAAAGCACCAATGCTGCTTCGACAACATGTAGCATCTCCCGCACATTTCCCGGCCAGGAATGGCTCCGCAGGGCGGCGAGCGCTTCATCGCTGAAGCGCTTGTTTGTCCCGAATTGCAGATTGAGCTTGGCTGTGAACTGTTGTGCGAGCATATCAATGTCGCCCTCGCGTGCGCGCAGTGGCGGGACTTCCACTGTAATCGTGCTCAGCCGGTAATAGAGATCCTCGCGGAAGATGCCTTGCCGCACCATCCCGGGAATATCGCGGTTGGTGGCAGTAATCACCCGGACATCGACGTGGATTTCCTTCGTTCCTCCAAGATGGCGGAAGGTAGATGTATCGAGCACCCGCAACAACGTCGTCTGGGTCGCTAGACTGATCTCGCCAATCTCATCGAGAAAGATGGTACCGCCATCTGCGACCTCAAAAAGACCCGGCTTGGCGCGATCTGCGCCGGTGAAAGCCCCTCGCTCGTGTCCGAAGAGCTCGCTTTGCAGCAGGCTCTCCTGCAATGTGGCACACTCCACAACCACAAACGGCTTGGTGCTCCGGTTGCTGCGCGCATGAATCAGCTTGGCAACGCGCTCCTTTCCGGAGCCGGTTTCGCCCATGATCAGGACGGAGGTATCGCATGGGGCAATCCTATGGATCACCTTTAGCAGGCGGCAAAACTCCTGGCTCTCGCCAAAGAAGGAGCTTTCGAGGTTCGGCGGAGTCAGCCCTCGTTCGAGTAAGTCGGTACGCCGCTTCAGAGTGCGCCGTTCCAGTGCTCTTTGGATGCGCACATCCAACTCGTCAAGAGGACAGGGTTTGACCACGTAATCGAATGCCCCCATGCGAATGGCTTCGATGGCGGTGTCGATGGAGCCGTGCCCGGTGAGCATGATGACTTCGGTAGCGGGCGCGTTGGCGCTGATGACATGCAGGGTTTCAAGGCCGCTCATGCCGGGCAGTCGAAGGTCGAGGAGCACCACCTCGGGCTCGATCGCTGAAACGCGCTGGATGGCTTCTTCGCCCGAGGCGGCGACCGCCACATCGTAGCCAAGGCGCTGCAACTCCCCCGACATTACATGCCGGAACGCAGCATCGTCATCGACCATCAGAAGGGAGGACGGCTTCATCTTCCAACCTCGTGTTCCGGTTCGGTATGGATTGCCGGCAGCACAACCTCGAAAGTCGATCCCTCGCCGGGGACACTCTCAACCAGAATATCGCCGCCCCAATTCCTGACCGCAGCCAGTGAAAGAAACAGGCCCAACCCTGTGCCGCCTGTGCGCAGGCTGAAGAAAGGCTCAAAGATCTTCTGCAGGAATTCTGGCGGAATTCCGCAGCCCTCGTCTCGTATGCGCACGCGCACATCGTCGCCGGAGCGCGCCTCAACTTTAACCAGGCTGCCGGACTTCGAAGCCTGTACGGCGTTCAGCAGCAGATTGATCAGCAAATCCAGGAGCTCCGCCTCACCCGCCCGAACATTGAGGCAGGTTTCCATGGGGCTCACTACGATCTGCACGGGGTGGGCGTGCGCCGTGGGGCTCACAAGCCGCTGCGCGGCATCGATCACTTCGCGCAGATCGACGATCGTATCGGCGTGCCGCTGCCCGCGCGACAGACGAAGGAATTGCTGGGTGGTACCGCGGCATCGCAGCAATTGTTCGCGGGCGATGGAGGCGTTCTCGCGGATTCTGCCCTCGTCCAATTCCCTTTGCCGGTTGGGCGGCGTCTCGCGGAGAATGCCCTCGATGCACGTGAGAACCGTGCCCAGCGGGGTATTCAACTCATGTGAGAAGCCGGAGGCCAGCATCCCCAACGAGGCAAGGCGATGCGACTCGGCGAGGTTTGCCTCGGCCGCCCGGCGCTCCGAGATGTCGCGCCACACTTCCACAACATGGGTTGGGTTGCCGCCGGTGTCCAGGATCGGCGATACATGAATCTCCTCCCACGCAACCTTGCCGTTGTCGCTGCGACGTTCGCATATCTGGACCTGTTGAGTTCCGGTTTTCAGATATGCAAGCGTCGGACAGTCGGGTACGGTGCAGGAGCCAATGCCAAGCTGATGGCAGCAACAGCCCAGAACCTGATCGCGTTGTCTCCCGGTACGTTGCAGGTAGGCATCATTGGCGGCGATGATTCTCCGTTGCGGATCGAGCACAACAATTCCGTCGTCGATACTGTTGATCACAGTTTCGAGCCGTTCCCGCTGGGCGTTCACTTCGCCTACAAGCCTCGACACCGAGTCGGCCATCATATTGAACTCGCGGCCGAGCCATGCGAGCGTGTCTGAGCCTTCCACCGGAGCGCGCCGTGCCAGATCGCCCTGGGAAACGAGCCGTGCCGTGGCCTCCAAGCGCTGCAGCCTCCGCAGCACCGACAGGCGAATCACGATGAAAATGGCGCCCACAATAAAAAAGGTCAGCGCACCCGTGCCTGCCACCATCCATCGAAGGTCTCGCGTCATTCCGGAGCGCACTTCCGCGGCGTTGTAATCCAGAATGAGGACGCCATTGATCTTTTGCGAGGCGTCATGACAGCCATGGCATTCCTCGCGGTTGCGGATGGGCAGGACGGTGCGCAGGATTGCGCCCCCTCTCGTTTCAATCACCCGGCTCGACTCCCGGCGGCTCGGGGGATCGCGATGGCAGGCCTGGCAGGTCGGAGAACTGAGCGCTCCCGGATAGCGTCGCCGAACAACCAGCACTGCTGCGACCTTTGCCTCCGTGAGGAACCTCGCGCCGAGGCGGACCAGGTGATGGTGCAGCTCAAAGCCGCGCCGCAAAGTGCCGTAAACAAACAGCGGGAGGAATTCGGCCGCCTCAACCGCCTCCGAGATCATGAGCAACAACCCCCGGCGGAATCCCGCGAAGTCAGGCCCACAAGTACCTGCGATCCGTCGTCACCGAATGCCGCTGTTCCTGTTGAAGGCTCTCTCCGGGAATTAAGTCTCGGCTTCCAGCGTCTCGATGATGCGGCGAAGGGCGGCAACGATCTCCTCACGCTCCACGCGGCCTTTGCGGAATTTCAGAACCAGCTTGAATTCCTTGGCGGGAGGTACATAGTTAAACACCGCGTGCTGCGGTTTCTTGTCGGGGTTCCGTTCCGCGCGCGCTTGTTCGCGGGTTACGAGGCCCAACGCAAACCGCCGAACCAGGTCACGCATTTTCGCTTCGGTAGGTTGCCGAGCCACTTGCAACAACTGGGATTTGGAAAGGACGCATGCCTCGATGCACTGTGCCTTTACCGCGTCCGGTATGGTGCGCAAACTCAGAGTTTCGGTAATCGAGGATCGTGATTTGGCAATACGACTGGCGATTTCCTCATGAGTCAAGGCAAACCGGTCCGCCAGGGATTGCACGCCGTCCGCCTCTTCAAAGGGGGTCAGGTCCTTGCGTTGGAGATTCTCGATGAGGGCGATTTCCATCGTCTCGCCATCGTCGACGTCCTTTTCTATGCAGGGCAATTCGCGCAGACCGGCGGCGCGCGAAGCGTGGTAGCGGCGTTCGCCGGATATGATCATGAACTTGTCGGAGTCCGCGAGATAGCGCACGAGTAGGGGTTCGAGAACACCCTTGTCGCGTACGGACTCGGTGAGGCTTTGCAAGTCGCCCAATTCCTTACGGGGTTGATCGGCGTTGGGCTGAATCTGTTCGATGGGGATCATTCGACCAATGGCGGCGCCACTGCGGGAAATCATATCCTCGACGTAGTGCGAGTTGTGCCGCATCGTGACGGTAATGGGTAGACCCGCGCGTCTAGCTGACACGTTGGATGACCTCCCTGGCGAGTTGTGCGTACTCTGCCGCCCCGCTGGAACCGGGCGCGAAACTGAAGATGGTTTCCTTGTAAGCGGGACTCTCCTCCAAGCGCACGTTCTTGCCAATCACGGTTTTGAAGACCTTATCGCCAAACACTTCTCGAACCTGTTTGTAGATGTCACGCGCTAGATTGGTCCGTTTGTCATAAAGGGTCACGATGACGCCCAGCAACTGTAACTCGGGGTTGGGGCGCGCGCGGATGCGCTCCAGCGTTTCCAGCAAATCGTCCGTTCCTTCCAGCGAGTAATAGGAAGCTTGGATCGGGACCAGCAAGTAGTTGGCCGCCACCAGGGCGTTTACAGTAATGATTCCCAGCGCCGGTGGAGTGTCAATGACAATCAAGTCAAAGTCTTCGCGTGTCGCCGCCAGAGCATCTTTTAAGCGAAAGGGAGCGTCAAACTGGCCCACCAGATTCGCCTCCAGTTTGGCCAGCGCAATCCGGGCGGGCACCAGGCAAAGGTTTGCAACTTTGGTGGGATGCAATACCTCTTTTACCGTCACGTGCGTGTCCGAGAGCACGTCGTAGATTGAACCCTTGATTTCATCAGGAGAGAAGAAGGTCAGAGTGGTGTTGGCTTGCGGGTCAAGATCAATCAGCAACGTTCGCTGCTGTTTCAGGGCGAATGCAGCAGCAAGATTCACAGCCGTCGTGGTCTTGCCGACGCCGCCCTTCTGATTCGCTATTGCAATTACGGTTGCGGCCATTTACGGGACTCGTGATTACTGGATTAGGGACTCGGGGTTAGGGGTAAGGAAGAGCGATTTGAGGACTGAGACCCTAATCCTGGATTCACATTTCATAATTCATAAGTTCAATATACAAATTCTAGGTGACTCAAACCCTGCCTTCTCACCGCTGATCCGGAGGTTACATCTTATACCGACCCATGTCTTCATCGCCCAGGTTCTCGAGCCATTTACGCATTTCCTCGTTGCTGACTTTGTCCGTGTTGTTCCCGGAATTCTTGGAACTCTTCAAAACTTCATCTTCAACATAGATTGGACAATCGACGCGTAATGCAAGGGCCAGGGCATCGCTGGGCCGGGAATCGATTGACATCATCTGGCCGTCCCTCTCCAGCCATATTAGGGCATAAAAGGTGTCGTCGCGAAGTTCGCTCACCACAACTTTTTGCACACTGGTCTCCAGCCCGAGAAGGAGGTTCTTCAGCAGGTCATGCGTCATCGGTCGCGGGGTGGTCACTTTTTCGATCTCGAGGGCAATGGCGTTGGCTTCGTAGATTCCCACCCAGATGGGCAGGACCGCCGTCCCTCCAACATCCTTGAGAATAACTATCGGCATGTTGGTGACAGGGTCCATGACCAAGCCTCGGATCTTCATTTCCACTTCCATACGCCCCCCCATTCATTGCCGATTGGCGATCGCGGGTCTTCGACTGCAAGTCCTGGTGGAAAGCTGTAACGTGTACGGAAACCGGAAAGCTGACGACTGAGGACCTTCAGGGTTTCAATCGTCAATCGAAAATCGTGAAACATCAATCGATAGACCTTTTGCCGACCAAGCTGTTGGGGCCGCACGAGGTTACCTGTACTTGCCGGTAACATCCTATATCGGTGGGTTCGCCGGGAAAGTTGAGAACCCTGTTGCTGGTCGTTCGGCCCACGGCCTGCCCTAGACGAGGCTGATAGCCCTCCACAAGCACTTCAAACACCTGGCCAATCAGCTTCTGGTTACGCCGCAATTGTATCTGGCGCTGAACTTCCTGCAACTCCGCCAGGCGGCGCCCCTTCTCTTCTTCCGGAACCGTATCCGCAAATTCGAGTGCGGCGGTGTTTGGTCTCGGCGAGAACTTGAAAGCAAAGACCTGGTCGTACTCGACCTCAGCAAGCAACGAGATCGTCTCCGCAAAGTCCCTTTCGCTCTCGCCGCAAAAACCGACAATGATGTCCGTTGACAGGCTAATAGCACGCTGTGCGCTACGGATGCACTGGATTTCTTCCAGATATTCTTCGCGCGAGTAGCCGCGCAACATGCGCGCCAGAACTTCTGACGAGCCCGCTTGGACTGGCAAGTGAATCTGATCGCACAGCACCGGGTGGGAGTCAATGGCCTCGACAATTTCAGGGGTGAAGTAGCGTGGGTGAGATGTGGTGAAGCGCACGCGCCTCAAGCCGGGCACCTCCGCGATGCGTGCGAGCAACTCACCAAAGGTCCAATTCGCGGGCGACGGATCACGCCAGGCATTCACGATCTGCCCCAGAATCTGAATTTCCGTATAACCAGCATCCACCAGGCGGCGGCATTCGGCGATAATCTTAGCGCCCGAGCGACTACGCTCCGGCCCCCGCGTCATGGGCACGACGCAGAATGCGCACCGCTGGTCGCAGCCCTCGATGATCGTCAGGTAAGCCCGGAAGCGGTTATCGCGGCGGGTGAACTCGGTTTCAAAACAATCCTCAGTATCCAGCCCCAATCCTTTCACCCGGCGATTTCCGAATTCGAGCTGGGTGAGAAGATCGGGCAACTGGGCGTAGCTTGCCGAACCGCAAACCAGGCTGACATGCGGCGCTCGCTCAAAAAAACGCTCCCCCTCCTGCTGAGCGACGCAACCCAGCACACCAATGATCTTCCCGGAGGCCGATCCATCCTTCCGAAACGCCCCCAGGCGTGAGAACACCTTTTGCGCAGCCTTTTCCCGAATGCTGCATGTGTTATAGAGAATGATATCAGCATCCTGGTGGCAGTTCACCGGGCGATAACCTCTGCCCATGAGGACGCCCGCAACCTTTTCGGAATCGTGGACGTTCATCTGGCAACCGAACGTCTCAATGTAGAAAGTCTTGCTGCTAATGGCGCGGGCGGAGTCAACGGCGAATTCCGCGGTAGACAACACCGCTACACCCAATCCCGCTTGCAGCGGGGCAGCGCCGATTTGAATTAAGTCATTTCCCATGGAGCACTGGGCCGACACAACAGTATAGCTTGAATCGTAATCTTTGAGTAGCAAGAGCGAGGCAGTCGAATCGTCGAATCGTGATCTGATCAAGCCAGTCAGCTGACGGATTGTGCGACCGACAAGCGGTGCGTGAGCGGCGAATGAGGTTTTGAGGAGCGCAATTCGTATGGACGTGCACGAAACCGTGCATGGCCCCAAGTCCGCGAGCGATCGGTTGCTTGGTGCTTACCTATCCCGATGCGGTTGCCGAAATTCCTCATATAGTTACGCGAGTCCAGCGTTGGTACACTAATTGCCTACTCATTTAGCGGTTGCATTCCCAAAGTGAGACCACATTGGTTATTGGGGGCAGGAGGCGCATATGAAAAAGCTTATGATGGTCATGGTCGTCGGATTGGCGCTGGGCGCAACTGGCTTCGCCCAGGAGCGAGGCAACTTCGGCCGCCGCTTCAGCTCCGACGGCCGGAGAGCGAGTGAGCAATTCTCTGAACGAACGGCTCGTGGTGGAAACTATGTCGGAGGTTTTGTAGGAAATCGCGTCCCGTACGGTGGTCCGCGCGAGGGAATTGGCTACTCCTATGCACCGGCCCCCGCGTATGCCTCTCCCCATTACGTCGCGCCGGCATATTGCCCGCCGGTGGCAGGAGGGGTGGTCGTGCGAGGAGGGTTCGTTCGAGGCCGCACGTTTGTGGGACGCGGGGTGGGTCGGCGTGGCTTCAGAAGGTAAAGCCGAGTACAACAAAGGTGACTTGAGTTGTCAATGTCAGACCCTTCAGCCCACGGTAGGAGATCAACCTGCCGTGGGCATTTTTGAGTTATCCGAGTTCACCCTAATGTCCGAAGACTGTAGGATTTCCACTCCCACCGCCGGAAGATTCACCTGGCAGGCAATACCACCGCTGAGAAACCAGGTTACCCCGCCGCTTGCCGCAGCATAGAAGCGGCGTGTTTCAAAACGGCGTCGGTGATTTGACTCCCAGAAAGCATGCGCGCCAATTCCTCAGCCCGTTCCTTCTCCCCGGCAAGGGGTTTGATGGTCGTAACGGTCCGATCGGCGCGAGCGGCTTTTTCCACATAAAAGTGGGTATCGGCGAAACACGCAATTTGTGCCAGGTGGGTGACGCAAAGGACTTGGGTATCGCGAGCCAGTCGCTTCAATCGTTGGCCCACACACTCTGCCACGCGTCCCCCGATGCCGGCGTCAACCTCGTCAAATATAAAAGTGACGTCATTGCGGCGGGCGCCGCGCGCATCACGGCTTACGCGTGCCTGCCCGACGACCGTTTTCAAAGCCAGCATCAGCCGTGAGATTTCACCGCCCGAAGCTATTTTTTCCATCAGCCGCAAGGCCTCACCGACGTTAGGCGAAATTCGGAATTCAATTTCATCGGTTCCTGACGGTCCGCCCTGGCCTTCCGCGGCAACATCAAAATGGACTTCCATGCGGGTCTTTTCCATGCCTAGCTGTGCAAGCTCCTCCCGCACCAGTTTCACCAGCCGTCGCGCGGCGTCGCGCCGTTTTTCCGAAAGTGTGTCGGCGGCCTTTCGATACTCGGCTCCGGCTTTGGCCAAATCTCGCCGTACGGCTTCCCGCCGCTCATCGGCGTGTTCCAAACTGGCCAGGCTCTTGCGAGTCTCATCGGCATACGCAAGGACCGCTTCCACGGTGCTTCCATACTTCCGCTTCAAGCGGTCGATCAAGGCCAGTCGGTCTTCAATTTCTTCCAGGCGCGCGGGATTGGCCTCGAGACCGTCAACATAGTCGCGAAGGAAGGCGGCGATGTCCTCCAATGTGGCGCGTGCCGCGGATAGCGGCTCGATCTCCGTGAATAGGCAGAATCGTAGCGGCGCAACTCTTCGAGCTGGCGCGCGGCGGCCGCCAGGCGGGAAATTGCCGCACCCTCGTCTTCGTACAGCTCATAGAAAGCGCTGGCTCGCGGCGGCCCGGATCTTCTCCAAGTTGGAGAGAACCCTCCGTTCCTCCTCCAGCCGCATGTCTTCGCCGGCCTCCAGTCTCGCCTGCTCCAGCTCGCGGACCTGAAAGCCCAGGAGGTCGATGGTCCGCAATCGCTCCTGTTCGTTGTGGCTGAGACCGTCAAGCTCCTGCTGCAGCCCGCGACGGCGCGCATGCAAGGCCCGGACCTTTCCAGTTCCGATCCCACTCCCGCAAACTGATCGAGCAGGTTGAGCTGCGCCTCGCGGGCGAAAAGCGCCACGTGCTCGTTCTGGCCGTGCATTTCCACCAGCCCGCGCGCCAGGGCACGAACCGCCGCCAAGGTTACGGGCTGGTCATTTACCAGCATCCGGCTCCTGCCGCCGCTTGCAGTTCGCGGCGGAGAATCAGTTCTCCTTCCTCGCTCCCCGCCGACGCCGTACTCCTCCAACCAATCACACCATGGGGCATTTCCCCTCGGCAGAAAAAACAGCAGTGACCAGCGCGCGGTCATGCCCGGTGCGGATGAGGTCAGGGAGGCGCGCCCCCCAGCGCCAATCCCAGGGCGTCCACCACTATAGACTTGCCCGAACCGGTTTCCCCGGAAAGCAAGTTCAATCCGGGGCCGAATTGCACCGCGAAGCTATCGATGACGGCATAATTCTGAATGTGAATTTCACGCAGCATGGCGTATGTGGAAAGTCTACCACAGCGGACGGGGTAGACAGTAGATGGTAGACGGGAAGTGGGGAGGGTGGCGGATGGCAGGGGGAAAGAGCAACGCCACGGAAAAAAGGCAAAGTGCAAAAATGAGGCTCGCCGCGATCTTCCCAGCGAATGCGGGGCGGGTTTCACTTTGGGCTTTTGCGATTTTCACTTTTGACTGTCGTTTCGGTCCCTGACTACCTGTCCCGCCCCCCATCCACTGTCTTCCTCCCGTTCCATCGTTGACGGCCTGTGGTCAGTGTGTTAGGTTCAATTGAGAACGGTTCTCACTCTCCTGGTTCCGACAAGGAGGTTAATTGGCTGCTGCACTTCTGGTTTTTTACCAGGGTTTCACACAAGACTTCTACCAAGGCGAAATTTGGCAACTCCTAACGAATACTGGCCCGGTGGCCAGACTCGTATTATTGATGCTTTTGGGATTCTCGATTCTCTCCTGGGCGATTATTCTCAGAAAATTCCGCACTTCCGAGCAGCAAGGAACGAATCTCTGGAATTCCTCCAGGTTTTCCGGCAGAGCAAGAAACTGTCGGAGATTCGCGCTTTCTGCCGCACCCTGAAAGAAAGCCCGCTGCCGGAGGTTTTCCAGTCCGGCTACCGTGAGATTGAAAACCAGGCGGCGATGGTCGAAAGTCCCGGCAAGCCACGGATCCGCAGCCTAGAGGCGGTTCGGCGCGCCCTGCAAATCGGCGCGTCAACCGAACTCGGCAGGATGGAACAATGGCTGGTATGGCTCGCCACGACCGGCTCGGTTACCCCCTTTGTGGGGTTGTTCGGAACTGTGTGGGGGATCATTGATGCTTTCCACGGCTTGGCGACGGCCGGCACCGCAACCTTGCACAGCGTGGCACCTGGCATCGCGGAAGCCCTGATCACAACCGCTGCAGGACTGTTCGCCGCTGTCCCGGCAGTCATCGCGTACAATATCCTTCTCCAGCGAATCAAAGAATTTGGCACGCAGATGGACGACTTTGCTCTTGAGTTCCTCAATATGACGGAACGCTATTTCGTGGAATGAAAAAAGAGTGATAAGTGATGAATGACTCGCGAAATTGCCAATTTTCGATCGCCGTAACCGCTCGCGGCAAATCGAACATCGGCAATTGACACTCGGCAATATCCCACTCGTCACTGAACTTAGGAGGTGAACGGTGGCCTTCACCAATCCCAGAGGCAGAACCCAATCTTCCCTTTCCGACATCAACATCACTCCCTTTGTGGACGTGGTTCTGGTGCTGCTGATCATCTTCATGCTGACGGCGCCGATCCTGGAATCGGGCATTGAGGTGGATCTGCCCAAAACCAAGACCGTCAAAGTGGTTTCGGAGGAAAAGGTCGTCATTACCATCGACAAGAAGCAGAATATTTATGTCGGCAATGATCCTGTGAATATTCACCGGCTGGGCGTGACCGTTCTGGATCAACTTAAAGGCGCCGGCACCCAGCCGGTGTTTATCCGGTGTGATCAAAATGTAAGCTTTCGGAGCGTTCGCGCAGGTGGTGGATGCGTTGAAGCAAGCGAACCTCACCAATCTCAATATTGTCACCGAACCGCTGGAGACCAAAGCCGGCATCCTAGAGCTGAGCATACACCGCTATGAGCAGCGCAGACTCATTGCCATGACCGGACGAACGCCGAGACACGCTGCGCGGCACGCTGCTGGTTTCCCTGATCCTGCACGTTGTGCTCTTTGTGCGTGGTTGTGATCTACACGATGTTCGGTTTCCGGCTGGGAGCGGGTGAGGCCAGGACTGGGGGACGGAAGACGCGACCCACGTGGGCGCGGTGGCCAGCCTGCCGGGAATTCCCCTGCCCTCGCCTATGGTCACCACTCCCAGCCACGTGGCCACCCAGAACACGGGCGTTATCAAAACCGAACCTCAGCCCAAGGAGGAACCGCCTCCGGAAGCGGCAGCAGATTCCCAAATTTAAAGACTCGGTGAAACCGGAAAAGCTGGAGAGAGTCAACAAGCGCATTCAAAAGACCGAAGATGTGCCCCCGCCCAACGCCATTCCTTACGGCCAGCACCGGCGCGCCCACGATGAACTACACGCAGATGGTGACCTCCGCGGGGCCGGGCGGGTGGCCATGGGCGAGGGTAACAGTTTTGGCCTGCGCTACGCCTGGTACGTGGCGGCGATGCGCAACCGCATCAGCGCCAACTGGCTGATGTCCACCGTCAGCCCCAACATCGCGTCGGCGCCCGCGCACCTATCTGACGTTCGAAATCTTGCGCGATGGCACCGTAACCAATGTGCAGATCACGCAAGCAGCGGCATTCCGGAAGTGGATCGCTCCGCCTTGCGGGCCATCCTGGCCTCCAATCCCCTGCCGCCCCTGCCGCCGGATTACTGCGGGAGCAGCGTCAATGTGGAGTTTTATTTTGACTTTCACCGCCAGTAGAGCGCAAAAATATGCGAGTATTATTGCCAGAAAATATATCACACTGTGAGACATCGGTTTCCAAGCTTGCAAGCATCTAATTATATGCGGAGCCCATAACACTCATGAAACTGCATCGAATCGTGGTTCCCTTCTTCCTGACTCTGGCGGTGGCGGTGGCGCCTCTCCCTGTCTGTTCGCGGACGGCCCTGAGCCAGCAGGACTGGATCAGCACCGGCATCAACCTGGGCGCGACGAAAATCAAGCTGGCGGTGCCGGATTTTCCGGCCAAGTCCGTGGACCAGCAACTGGTCAGCCTGACGCAGGAGTTCAACCAGGTTCTCTGGAGCGACCTTGACGACGCCGGGATCTTTGAGATGGTGAGCAAGAGCAATTACCCTCTCAAGGTGCCGGAGGAGCCTCTGGACGTCGACTTCAACGCCTGGAGCACGCCCCCGGCTTCCGCCCAGATGTTGGTGTTCGGCAAGACCGAGAACGTCAATTCCAATCTGGTGATCACCGGCCGGGTTTTCGATTTGGGAAACCAGGCCAACCCCGGCGTCCTGGCCAAACGTTATGTCGCGACTCTGAATGAAGTCTCCACGCGCGAGGCCGCCCACCGCTTTGCCGATGAAATCATCAAGACGCTAGGCGGCGGGCTGCCGGGAATCAACGAAACGCGCATCGCCTTTGTCAGTAAGCGCAGCGGGACGCCAGGAGATCTGGGTGATGGATTACGACGGGTTTAATCAGCACCCCGTCACCAGCTATCACTCCATTTCCACCACTCCGCGCTGGTCTCCCGACAACACCAAGCTGGCCTTCACCAGCTATGCCTCGGGGAATCCCGGAGATCTATCTTTTCTCATTTGAAACCAACCGGCGCATCCCCTTCCCCACCTATAAAGGACTCAATACGACGCCCGCTTGGTCCCCCGACGGCAGCAAGATCGCCTTCTGTTCGAGCATGGGGGGCGACCCGGAAATTTATGTCTCCAACACCAACGGCTATAACCTGCAGCGCCTTACTTTTTCTCCTGGGGTCAATATTTCCCCAGTTTGGAACCCTAAAACCGGAAATGAAATGGCCTTTGTCTCCGACCGCAGCGGTTCCCCCCAGATTTACATTATGTCGGCGGATGGCACCAACCTCCGGCGCATGACGACCGCGGCGCAAGGTGGTGACGCCAGCGCTCCGTCTTGGTCCCCCAACGGCCTTTTCATGGCATTCCATTGGCGAGTTTCAGAAACGGGAACCTATGACATTTATATTATGGAAATCGCCAGCGGTAGGATTATCCAATTGACCCACGACGCCGGCCGCAATGAGCATCCCACGTGGTCGCCCGATGGCCGCCACCTGGCTTTTGAATCCACGCGCTCGGGGTCGCGCCAGGTTTGGACCATGCTCGCCAACGGCCTCGAACCCAAACAACTGACCAAGAGCGGGGAAAACTGGAATGCCAATTGGTCAAACTAGCGGTGGAGATCCTGTTTTTGAATCCGGTGTGGTGAATGGTTCGGGGACTACGCCCGCGGTCCCCTGATTCGAGAGCCTGGGAGGTCGATACCGGAAATATATCGCAGTGAGAGATGTCGTCTCTTTCGTGTCACCGAAGGGATGAGAGCGAAGATGCGCTCGCGGAAGACACTCCTAGAAAAACGGACAAAATCTACGCTAAGAAAATCCTCTCAATGAGTTGTTTTTTCGGTGCAAGAGGTTGTGTTTGTTTTTGCTTTAGTGATAGTATCTCATGTTCTGAAAGTTGTTACCTTTCCACGTGTAAGGTGACAGGGCCCCGCAAGTGCACCACGCAAGAAGGAAAAGGTTCATCTGAAGTATTATGCACCCACGTATCTCACGATTTTCTACCTATTCAAGGAGGACTTTAAGCATGCGAACGAAGAAACGCAGTCTTGCGATTCTCGTCGGAATTCTGGGAGTACTTT
The DNA here is from genome assembly GCA_963782285.1 of uncultured Acidobacteriaceae bacterium. GTDB lineage: Bacteria > Acidobacteriota > Terriglobia > Terriglobales > Acidobacteriaceae > Telmatobacter. Next base: position 19,371 of record CAWAJH010000002.1, on the reverse strand, counting down.
TACTGGCAGCAGCGTGCCACAAGAAGACCGTTGCACCACCCCCCCCGCCGCCGCCGCCACCACCACCGCCCCCGGCCCCGACCGTGACGTTGACCGCCGAACCCAGCACCATTGATAAGGGCCAATCCGTGACATTGAGTTGGTCTTCTCAAAACGCTACCACTCTGGACTTGCAACCGGGCGTAGGCACGGTCCAAGCTTCGGGTTCATCATCCGTCACGCCGCAGGACTCGACCACTTATACCATAACTGCAACGGGCCCTGGCGGAACGCAAAGTGCCACCGCTCGAGTCACGGTGACGATCCCGCCGCCGCCGCCGCCACCGCCCCCGCCGGCGACGTTGTCGGAAGACGAATTGTTCAGCCAGAACGTCAAAGACGCTTACTTTGACTATGACAAAGCCACCATCCGCGCTGATGCAGAAACGGCCCTGACCGGTGATGCGAGCTTCCTGAAAGAGCACCAAAGCATAAAATTCACCATCGAGGGCAAGTGCGATGACCGTGGCAGCGAAGAATACAACCTCGGGTTGGGCGATCGCCGCGCCACCGCCGCGAAGGACTTCCTGGTCAACGCCGGTGTAACCGCGGACCGAATCACAACAATATCCTACGGTAAGGACCGCCCGGTTACGACTTGCAGTCAGGCCGACAAATCGGAAGATTGCTGGCAGCAGAACCGCGTGGATCATTTCCACTACGGCCCCGAAACCCAATAAGCGGTATTAGCCGGGAACCCTTAGGGGTTCCCGGCGTTTCCTTCCCAATCTCTGCCGACTGCGGCACAACCACGAACGAGCTGGTGTGCTAGGCCCAGCGTGGCGGTGTACCTACCCCAAGCGGTGGTTGACCGCGAACGCACGAAACGGGTAGACTGGGCTATGTGATATTTTCCTAAGCGAGGACACTGCAACCTTGAAAAAACATACTCTAGTAGCTTTGATGTTTCTTGCCTTCCTGGGCGCGCAAGTCCAACCCGCGTACAGTGCAAGTAAAGAGACACTTCAAATGATGCAGCAACTCGACGCCTTGCAGCAGGCCGTCCAGAACCTCCAGAAGACTGTCGATACCCAAACCGCGGTGCTCAAGACCCTCGTCGAGCAGACCAATGACAATGTCAATGCTATGAAGGCCATGGTCACAGATTTGCATGGGTCGATGCAGCAAAGCCTGGCAACTTCCGGCGCCAAGTTTGACGCCGTGACCAGTCAAATGCAGGAGTTGAGCGCCAGCCTGGACGAGGTCAAGGCCCGGCTTTCAAAACTGAGCGATCAGATGGCGCAAACGCAGAACATCCTCCAGACGCTTCCCGCGCAATCGAATCCCACACCCGGAACAACGCCCGGAGCCCCACCCACTGCGCCTGGCCCTCCGCCCGTCCCCGATGCGGATTCCCTTTATAACCAGGGCTTGAGCTATTACACCGGCGGACAATATGATTTGTCGGTTCAATCCTTCCAGGATTATCTGAAGTATTATAAGGACACCGATCGCGCCTCGAACGCGCAGTTCTACATCGGCGAGTGCTATTACAGCCAAAAGGATTTCAAGCACGCTATCGAAGCCTACGACCTGTGCAGTGAGAAGTATCCGGCGGGGAATAAGGCCGCAGCCGCGCAATTGAAAAAGGGCTATTCGCTGCTGGCTCTGGATGAGAAGAGCGCAGGTATTCGCGAATTGCGTTCCGTGATCCAGCGTTTTCCGGACTCACCCGAGTCCGAATTGGCCCGCCAACGGCTGAAGAAACTGGGCATTGCGGTGCCCGCGGCCGCCCCCAAGAGGAGATCCTAAGTTCCCGGCCGGAAAGCGACGGCCAGGCCTCGCAACTCACAGCTCTGCATCCACATTCGCAAGGGAGGACTGCATGTCGGGATCCGTCAACAAGGTCATCCTAGTCGGCCGTTTGGGAAAGGACCCGGAATTGAAATACACACCAAGCGGGGCTCCTGTGGCGAAGTTCAGTTTGGCTACGGACGAGAGCTTTAAGGACAAGACCGGGGAAAGGCAAAATCGCACCGAGTGGCACAACATCGTGGCATGGAATAAACTGGCTGAAATCTGCGGTGAGTACTTGACCAAAGGCAAGCTGATTTACATCGAGGGCTCTATCCGCAGCCGGCAGTGGCAGGATCAGTCCGGTAATAAACGCACGTCTTACGAAATTATTGCCAACTCCATGCAGATGCTGGGATCGAAGGCCGACTCGGATCGAATGTCGTCCGGAGCGACGGACCGCCCCGCACCCGAGCGCCCCGCCTCGCCGTCACCAACACCCCCACCCTCCACTGACCCGATTCCACCTCCGGAACCGGAAATCAGCGACGAAGATATTCCCTTCTAGCACAGTTCAATTACTGCGAAGGGGGCGGAGCGGGGCTGCGGTGTTTGTGCCGCTCATCGACAGCCCGCACCAGTTCATCGAACTTCTTCGCTTGCTCGGGATCCAGAATTTGGCGAATCCGAGCACGAGTTTCCTGGTGGATCGCTTCGAATTGCGGGTCAATCTGCTTTTGTAAGTCCTTCACCTTTTGCGTTGATTCATCAAAAATCCTGCCCACCTGCTGTACTTCGGCATCTGTCAGGTTCAAATTCTTCTTGAGGTGCGCGACGGCACGCTCTTTGTTGAAGCCGCCCGGGGCATGAAGCCGCCCGGTATGCCACAAATAATAGTACATTCCCGCGCCCCCCAGGACGGCCCCAAGAGCGATGGTCACAACGAAATAGAGATAAACCCGGCGGCTCATTTCACCTCACTCGGGACGGCTGGCGCAGGAGATTCCACGGGCGCCAAATCTGGAGATTCTTGCAAGCCATTTTCTGCTACCGGGTCGGAATAAGCCAGCGCGGCTTCCTGGGCAGGCATATCGGCGGCGCTGAGACCACGAATCGGCCCGGTCGACGGCGCCGCCAAGGCGAGGAGCGCCAGGAAGGTCAGGACCAATGTCGCATACACAAAGCGCCTGCCCACGCGCTCGAAGAAATCCGCCACGCTAGGCGCCCGGCCCAGTTCCCCAAGTTGCCGCACCAAGCGCTCGGCAAAGCCCACCGAAGGCTTCACGATCTCCTCGCGGCTCAACAGGCGGAAACCCGAACTCACCCGTCCCAAGTCGCGATGATAGCCCGCGCACACGGAGCACTCAGCAAGGTGCGCGCGGATCTCCGGCGATTCCCCACCCTCCCAGAGGTCGTCCAACCGATTACGAATGTCGTCACATCGCATGGCCATGTTTTTCCTCTCGCCATTGGCGCATGTCTTCCAACATGCGCTTCCGGGCGCGGTGCAGTCGAACCTTCACCGTCGTGGGCTTCAGATCCAAAATCTCCGCAATCTCCTCCACAGAATAATCCTGTAATTCCTTTAAGACCAGAATTTCCCTGTCCTTCTCGGGGGCGCGGTCGAGGAGTTTGGTGACCAAATCCTTCAAGACCGTCTGCTCTTCGTGATCCAGCGCTTGTTCCGGTTGACTCTCCGCGTTGCTCTCGATCTCCTGCTGGCTGTTCTCGCCCATTTGCCAGTAAAAACTCACCCGCGACGCGCGCTCGTGCCGCAAGTAGTCATAGCAGTGGTTGGTGGCGATGCGGCTGAGCCACGTTACAAAGGAGGACTGGAAATTGTAGCTCCGAATCGCCCGGAACGCCTTGATGAAAATCTCTTGGGCGAGATCCTCCACCTCGTCGCGCCTGCGCACCAAATGGTAAACCAGCGAGAAGACGCGCTGCTGGTATTTCTGCACCAGGGGTCCGAAGGCCTCCGGCTCCCCCTGCTGGGCGCGCTTAATCCACTGAATCTCTTGGGCAAGCTGTGCGCCGGAGTTTTCCATCGGGCTTCCATCTTCACCCATCCCCCATTGATTCCGACGAGGGAAAAGGCTTGGGGGTTACAGTAACCAGTGAGGCAAATTTCTAATCAAAATCTAATCAAGATTTTAGTTGACCACTTAATTACTTTATGCAAGAATCTGCACATGATCATAGGAACACGACTTAAGAAGCTTAGAGAAGAACGAAACCTTTCGCAAGGTGATATCGAAAAGCGTACCGGCTTGCTACGATGCTACATCTCGAGGGTCGAGAACGGTCACACCGTTCCCTCGCTTGAAACCCTTGAGAGGTTGGCTGCGGCGCTTGAACTTCCCCTCTTCCAGTTGTTCTACGAAGGGGAGGAGCCGCCCCCGCTGCCAAACCTGAGCAAGCGCCAAACGACCGAAGAGCTGGTTCTCGACGCAGAGCAGGAAAAGGAACTGCGTTTTTACGAGAAAGTCAAGCGCCTTCTCGGACGGATCGATGAGAAGGACCGCCAGCTCTTGCTCTACATGGCCCAAAAACTGGCGAGTCGCTAAGCCTTTTCGTTTCATGCAACGGGAGTGGTGTCTCTGACTGGAATCGGAGGCGGAGGGTGGGCTATTCCCACTCGATGGTGCCCGGGGGCTTCGAAGTAATGTCGAAGACAACCCGGTTGACCCCCTTCACCTCGTTGACGATTCGGTTCGCCATGCGCTGGAGTAGTGTCGCTGGAAGGTGAGCCCAGTCAGCGGTCATACCATCCTCGGATTCGACCGCCCGGATGCCAATGGTCGAGGCGTACGTCCGGGCGTCACCCATCACTCCGACACTTGAAACGGGCAATAAGACCGCGAACGACTGCCAAAGGCGGTCGTAAAAACCTTGTGTCTTCACTTCTTGCTGAACTATTTCATCTGCTTCCCTAACCATTCGTAGCCGGTCCGGGGTTACTTCCCCGACAATCCGGACTGCGAGGCCAGGCCCAGGAAATGGTTGGCGGCTGACCACGGACTCGTCCAGACCGAGCTCGCGGCCAACCGTGCGAACTTCGTCCTTAAACAATTCGCGCAACGGCTCAATCAGCTTGAACTTCAAATCGGAGGGCAACCCTCCCACGTTATGGTGGCTCTTGATCGTGGCTGCCGGCCCCTTCACAGAAACGGATTCGATCACGTCGGGATAGAGTGTTCCCTGCACCAGAAACTCCACGTCGCCCAGCGTGCGGGCCTCAGACTCAAACACGCGGATGAATTCTTCCCCAATGATTTTGCGCTTTCTCTCCGGGTCAGTGACCCCAACTAAGCGGCTGAGAAATCGCTCTGTGGCATCGACAGCTTTCACCTTCAGGTGCGCTTGCTCCCGCAACTTACCACTGACTTTGGCGAACTCATCTTTGCGCAGCAAACCGTTGTCGACAAACACGCAAGTCAGCCGATCTCCCAATGCCCTCCCTACCAGCGTAGCGGCGACGGCGGAATCCACGCCGCCGGAGAGTGCGCAGAGAGCGTGGCGATCTCCCACCTGCTCGCGAACCTTCTGTATAGTTTGCTCGATGAATGACCCCGGAAACCAGTTGGGCTTGATTCCCGCGACGTCGGAGACGAAGCGCTCCAGAGACATCGCGGCCCCGCATGGTATGGTGAACCTCTGGGTGGAACTCCACGGCATACATTGCGCCGATGGATTCTCAATCACAGAAATTGCGTTCTGGGTCCGGCCGGTGATAGCGAATCCCGGCGGAACTTCCACGACGTGGTCGCCGTGGCTGTTCCACACCTTCAGGGGCGAAGGGAAGCCCGCCAGCAGCCGGGAAGAAGGGAGGATTTCGAGCTCGGCGAAGCCATATTCGCGTCTCCCCGCCGGCTCGACCTTGCCCCCCAACTTGTAAGACATCCACTGGAAGCCATAGCAGATGCCGAGTACGGGTAGGTTGAGCTTCAGTACGCGCTCGTCGCACACCGGGCGAATCGGCGTCGTACACAGACGAGGGGCCGCCCGAGAGGATCAGCGCCTGCGGATTCATTCGCACTAAATCCTCAAATGGAGTGGTGCACGGCATGATTACCGCAAGCACGTGAAGCTCGCGAATGCGGCGGGCAATCAATTGGGTGAATTGCGACCCAAAATCGAGAACGACGACAGGGTTAGGTTGTGTCATAGGATTTGCATTATCCCGGGGAACGGTCCAAGACTAATCTCTTGCCAGCAGCAGAATCACGGCGACCAGCCCAATGACGGCAATAACAATGAACAGTGCACCGTGTCCGTGGAAATGCGGTCTAAACCAAAGGGGTAGGGAGCGCAAGCTAAACCTCCTCTTTTCCCAGGCTCTGAGAGGAGCCGCCGCAAATTCCCTTCCGCTACTTCGCCACGATGCTCACCAGCTTCTGCGGCACGACAATGATTTTCTCCATCCGCAGCCCAGCCAAGTGCTGGATCACTTTCTCATCGGCGAGCGCCTTGGCGCGAACTTCCTCCTCGCTGGCGCTGGCCGCCACGTGAATTCGCGCGCGCAGCTTTCCATTGACCTGCACGGGGTATTCGATCTCATCTTCGGCAGCGAGTTCCGAGTCATAATCCGGCCACCGCACCTTCAGCATGGGCTCCGCGTGGCCCAGCGCCTCCCAGAGTTCGTCCGCCACGTGCGGAGTGAAAAGGGACAGGATCGTTACCAGAAATTCCAGCGCCGTTTTATGGGCGGTAGGGCGGATCTTCCCCGCATCCACCGCCGCATCGAGGTCGGTCAACTCGTTGACCAGTTCCATGGTATTGGCGATGTCGGTGTTGAAGTGCCAGCGTTCCTCCATATCTTCGGTTACGTGCCGCAGCGTCTGGTGCGCCTTTCGCAGCATTCGGCGCTCCTCGGCCGTCAGTGAGGCCTTCTCTTCGGCAGTCAACTTCCCTGCCCTCACGTCGCGGAGTTTATCGGCGTGCTTTGGCCACCAGCCGATAGACTCGACCCAAGAAACGCCATGCCCCCTCCACGCCCGCATCGCTCCAGTCCAAATCCTTTTCCGGCGGCGCGGCAAACAGCATGTAGAGGCGCGTCGTGTCGGCGCCGTACTTGGCGAACAACTGCGTGGGATCAACGACGTTGCCTTTGGACTTCGACATCTTCGCCCCGTCTTTGATCACCATCCCCTGCGTGAACAGTCGCGCTACGGGTTCGGAAAAATCCACGAGGCCAATGTCGCGCATGACCTTGGTGAAGAAGCGCATGTAAATCAGGTGCAGGATGGCGTGCTCGATGCCGCCGATATATTGGTCAACGGGGAACCAATACTTCACCGCATCCTTATTGATCGGCGCTGTCGCGATCTTGGGATCGGTGTAGCGATAGAAATACCAGGAGGAATCAACGAACGTGTCCATGGTATCGGTCTCGCGCCGCGCCGGTCCGCCACATCGGGGGCAAGTGGTATTCACGAAATCCGGCACGTCGGCCAGCGGCGAGTGCCCTTGCCCGGTCAGCTTGACGTTCGGCGGCAGCAGCACCGGCAAGTCGCTTTCCGGCACCGGCACGATTCCGCACGATTCACAATAGATCATGGGAATGGGCGTGCCCCAGTAGCGTTGGCGCGAGATTCCCCAATCCTTGATGCGATACTGTACCGTCCCTTTTCCGAATCCTTTGGCTTCGGCGTCCTCCGTCATGCGCTTAATGGCTTGTTCCGACGTGAGTCCCGTATAGGGGCCGGACGCCACCAGGCGTCCGTATTCCACTGTGGCGTGCAGAGGCGTAACCTCAGCTTCCCGCGGAGTACCCTCTGGCACAATCACCGTGCGAATCGGCAGCCCATAACCCGAGCAGAATTCGAAATCGCGTTCGTCGTGCGCCGGCACCGCCATCACTGCGCCCGTGCCGTAGTCCATCAGCACAAAGTTGGCAATCCAAATCGGAACCTCTTCGCCGTTGTAGGGATTGCGCGCGGTGAAACCGGTGTCCGCTCCGACCTTGGCCATGTTCACTTCCACTCGCGTGCGGACGGAGGAAGCCTTCAGCCGCTCAACCTCGGCGCGCAGCCGCGTCGGCTCCTTGGAGTTCTCCAGGAGATCGTTCACTAGCGGATGCTCTGGCGCCAGGAATACCGCGCTGCAGCCGAAAATCGTGTCCACCCGCGTGGTAAAGACGCGCAGCGGTTTCCACAGATCGGTGACGCTAAAATCCACGAACGTGCCCAGCGATTTCCCGATCCAGTTTTGCTGCATCGTCAGAACGCGCTCGGGCCATCGCACCATCTGCTTCATGTCGTCGAGCAACTGTTCGGCATAAGCCGTGGTCTTCAGGAACCACTGCTCGAGCTCGCGTTCGATGACGGGGGTCTCCTCGTGCCGCCAGCAACAGCCGTCTACGACCTGTTCGTTGGCAAGAACGGTTTCACACTGCGGGCACCAATTGACACGACTCTTCTTGCGATAGGCGAGCCCGCGCTCGTACATCTTCAAAAAGAACCATTGGTTCCAGCGGTAGTATTCCGGCTTGCAGGATGCGATTTCCCGCCGCCAGTCATAGCTCACGCCCAGGCGCTGGAGTTGCCCGCGCATGCGGTCGATGTAACTGAAAGTAAACTCGGAGGGATGCCGCTGGTGCTTGATGGCAGCGTTTTCCGCCGGCAGACCGAAGGCGTCCCAGCCGATGGGATGCAGAATGTTAAAGCCCTTCATCCCCATATAGCGAGCCAGCGCGTCGCCAATCGAATAATTGCGCACGTGCCCCATGTGAATGTCGCCGGAAGGATAAGGCAGCATTTCGAGAACGTAATACTTCGGGCGCCCGGGCTCGGCTTCGGCTTCGAAAAGCTTTACATCCGCCCAGCGTTTTTGCCACTTGGTCTCTATTTGTTGAGGATCGTAGTTTGGGTCCATGGTTTTAATTATGAATTCGGAATTATGAATTATGAATACCGACTTGAGCTCGACATGCTTCGTGCGCAGGGCGTCGGCAATTGGCAATTCATAATTCGTAATTCATAATTCATAATTTCCTTTCGCTTGCTTGTGGGGATCATTCTTCTCCCAGAAACTTTCTGACGGCATTGATTCCCTTCTCCGTCGCGCAGAACCAGAGGTCGGCAAGATGGTCCTCGCGAAACTTCACGGCTTGTGCCTCGGGGCCATTGAAGATGCAGGCTTGCGCATAACCCTCGCGGGTCAGTTCCTTGAGCGCGTGAATAATCTCCGGCCGCGAGACCGGGGCAGCACTCCTCGCGGCCCAAGCGGCCGGGTCGCGTTCGCCATCCCATTCGTTGATGTTTTTGGTGATAATCTCCACCGTCACATAGTCTTCCGCAATGGCGTCAAGGACCAACTCCAGAACCGCTTGGAACCGGTCGCGGGAGAGCCCGTCCCACCAACTATCGGCGTTAACCACTGGCTTCGGCTCCCACATCCGCGAGCGAATGCCGGCGAGCTGCCAGCACTTCATCGATCTCGTAGTCCTCGCTGGGATCAGCTTCGCCGGTAATGCAGGTAAAACACCCATGCCCCACAAAGACCGATCCGATCACCCAAATCGGCTCGCCGCAATCGCAACGCGCTCCCGCCAATGCCCGCTGGATGCACGCTCGGAGGCTCTTGCGCAGCTCTGCGGGAGTCTCGTCGGGATTCCTCGCCACGGTCTGCTGTATGAACTTCTCAACGGTGATGGGATGGAACCCTCTTTCAACTTCTTGCATCGTCCAACTCCTATTGGGCGCATTTCCCCAACCTGAAGGTGTTTTTATAGAACTTCTAGCGGAAAAGCTGCTCGTAGAACCCCGCGTCTTCCCCTTGTCGCGGCACCCAATTTCGAAATGCACCACGGGGTGGCGAACGGTCCTCCTCAGCGCGGGGATTTTGCGCCCGCCAATTTGCGCATCAGTCGAATGTTGCGAATGTCATCACCCGGTTTGTCGACCGGCGTCTCGCAGATGAATGGGATGCTTTTTAACTTCGCGTGCCGGACGATGCGCGTAAAAGCCTCGGCGCCGATTTGCCCTTTGCCGATGTGCTCGTGGCGGTCGGCGTGGGAGCCGAAGGCGGTCTTGGAATCGTTGGCGTGAATGACCTGAACCCTCGCTAAGCCAATGGTCGCGTCGAGTTGTTTCACTGCTATACGCAGCCCTTCGGCCGTGTGGATGGCATAGCCCGCGGCGAAACTGTGCGCGGTATCAATGCAGGCGCCAACCGGCAACTCCTTTTCGGCGCCGGCGATAATCTCGGCGACTTCCTCGAAGGTACGTCCGATGACCGTTCCCTGTCCGGCGGTGTTCTCAATCAGGATGGTCAAGCCGTCGAGCTTCAATCCGGCTGCCGCCTGCCAGAGTGATTCGATGCAGGTGGCAATAGCCGCCGAGGGCGACCCTCCCTTGGCGGCCCCGGGGTGGGTCACAAGATAATCCGCGCCCAATGCCAACGCCCGCTCCAGTTCCTTGCGGAAAGCGGCGATCGAGCGCCCCCGAATGAGGGAATCCGACGACGCCAAGTTAATCAAATAGTTATCGTGGATGACGACGGGAGAAAGGACGTGCGCGTGGCGCGCCGCCCGAAAGGCCTCGTAGTCCGCCTGCGTGGGGTCGAGCGCCCGCCATCCCCGCGGATTGGCCGAGAACATCTGAAAGGTGTCGCACCCAATCTTCTTGGCATGATGCGCCGCGTTCTCCAAAGCGCCTGCAATCGAGGTGTGCACACCTACCTTCATGGGAGTTTCTCGACGATGTTGATTGTTCATCGTAACAGACCCGTTCGAAAGGCGTCAACAGAGGCCGCGCGGAGGTAGTGGTGTCGTTTGGACGTGCCACGGGCGTCCCGCCCGTGAACGGTCACGCCCAAGATGGCCGTGCCACACCAAATGACACCACTACCCGCGCGGAGTCTAGGGTCCCGCCAACGTCCGCAAAGTTCCCCGAAGGGTAACAAGATCACTAGCCGTCGGTAAAACCGACGGACAAGGAGTGGCGAGGCCGTCGACCCCGCCGGGGCCGACGATCCTTTGGCCCGCTTTCCTCGCACCTGGCGGTATTGACCTCCGCCCGCAGCGCCGCCACGCTATCTCGACCTTGACGTGGCCCCGACGGCCACCCTCCCGGCGCAAACGCAAGACCCCGCTTACGGGTCCAACTTCCAAGTCCTACCGGATGGGAGCAGACGCCGTTGTCTCTTTCGGATCTGGGTGTACTTTGCCCTCCCCCAAATGACTTATTTTCATACACTTATCTGGATACGTGAAACACTGAAGCTATAAGGACATTGTTTTCTGCAAGTTATCTGGATAGCGGGAATAAGATGGAAAAACGGGGAGTTTTTGGGGTCAAAAATTGATCTAACTGGTTTTGCTTTCTATAATTAATAGCAAATTCTGTATAACTGGCGTGTTTTCAGATACTTATTAGGATACTCCATTTTGTCCGATATTTTGTCCTTTTGTTTTCATCAACTTATTAGGATCATCCTTCATTTTTGATGTTTTTTCATTTTGGTGAGTCGGCTTGGTTGGCATCGATGAATGTCGCTTTGTTCGGGTTTCGAAGGGTCAATTCGTCTCTTCCTCTCGCGACTTCCGGCCCGCTGTAACGACTTTCCCCATCCTGCCGCGGGTGCGCGATTCAACTCGACCGACTATTAAGCTAGCAATTTGGCCTCCAAACCTAGCGCCGAGGCCGACAGACTGCCCGATAATCGTCGTAAGTGAGGCGAGTATCAACAGGAATGGCAGAATGATATCGGCCGCCCCGCCCCGGCTCAAACGGCGGTATACTGCACAGCCGTCTGTTGGCGGGGAAGGCACGCGACCGCAGGCCGCCACTCGTAGCGACCTGTTCTGGAGGTCTGCGACTCGTCCTTGCGAGTTCCGGAAAATCTGACCCCCTAAATTCCAGAAATTCTGAGCCGTTTGAGAAGAGCGGGAAGAGTTAGAAACTTCCCTTTGCGCCGCTTTGTTGTTGGTGGTCGAGCGGGGCGGAGGGAGGAGGATGTTGGGGATGTTAAAACGACACGAGATCGAAGTCTTACTGAAGGCGGGTCACGCGAAGATTGAAGTGGCGGGGTTGGCGGGAGTTTCCCTGAGCTCCATCAAGCGTATTGCGGAGGAAGTTCCCGTTGTGCACGTTGACGATGCTGCGGAGCGAAGCAAGCGGCGGATTGGCCGGCCCAGCCAGGTCGAGAATTTCCGGAAACTCGTGGTGGAGATTTTGGAAGACAGGGCCGACCTGCCTTCGGTGGAGGTATTGCGGCGAGTGCGGCAGGCGGGTTACGCGGGAGGCAAGAGCGCGCTGTACGGCTTGGTAGCTTCTTTGCGGCCGAAGGAGGTCAAGCCTCTGGTACGTTTCGAGGGTCTGCCCGGCGAATTCAGCCAGCACGATTTCGGGCAGGTGGACGTGGAGTTTCGGGACGGCTCGGTGCGGCGCATCCACTTCTTTGCCTCGCGTCTGAAGTACTCGCGCTGGGTGCGTGTCTCGCTGGTAAAGGACGAGACGGTGGAGAGTCTGGTGCGGAGCCTGGCGCAGCATCTGGCGAGTTGGGGAGGAGCGCCGCTGGTGTGCGTGTTCGACCGGCCCAAGACCGTGGCGCTGAAGTGGCGGAGGAATGGTGAGGTGAGCGAATGGAATCCGGTCTTCGCCTGTGCCACGCTGGAGATGGGCATTGGGGTGGAGCTGTGTTGGCCTTACCGGGCGCAGGAGAAAGGGGCGGTAGAGAACCTGGTGGGTTTCGTGAAGGGCTCCTTCTTCAAGGTCCGCCGCTTTCAGGATGGGGAGGATCTGGAGCAACAACTGGGCGAGTGGCATCGGGAAGTGAACGAGGAGCGCCCCTGCCGGGCGACGGGAGTGATCCCGGCGGTACGTCTGGCGGAGGAGGCGCCGCGCCTGCGTGCCTTGAAGGTGCGGCCGGAGGAGTTGGCCTTGCGCATCCCGGTCTACGTGGGGCCCACCGGAACGGTGATGCACGATGGCCATGCCTACTCGATGCCGCCGGAGGCGATCAGCATGCCCGGGACTTTGTACTTGTACGCGGAGCGGATCCGCATCGTGGCCGGTCGGCACGAAGCCGTGCATCCCCGCAAGTTCGCTCCCCACGAGGGCTCGACGCTGGCGGCGCACCGCGCGGCTCTGGTGGCCGCGGTATCGGGTAAGCGCGGCAAGCGTTATCTGAAAAGGCAACAGCTGCTGGATTTGGGCGAGCCGGCTTTGCGCTATCTGACCGAGATCGTGCATCGCCGGCCGCGGCAGTGGCTGGGGGAAGTGGATCGCTTGCACGAGGTCCTGCAGCGCCACGGTCCGGAGGTTTTACGGCGGGCGATGGAGGAGGGGCTCAAAGAGGAGGTCTTCAGTGCCGCCTACGTGGAGAGCTTCCTGCAACGTTCACTGGTTTTCCAGGAGGCTGTGCCGTGAAGAGATACCACCGCCGTCGTCGCTGTGGAAATGTGGGAATCCGGCGTTCTTTGCCGGATTTCCAAGCGCGGAGGGAAGGGTGGGAAACTCGCTGTTTGAGCTTTCCACGCTTTCCTCGGCGCGGCATTTCCACAGCGACCCTCTCCTCTCTCCCCCTCGGGGTATCGAAGGGGGAGCAGCACCCGCGACGGCGGAGGTTCTTGTTTCGGGTAGGAGCGCGAGGGGAGAAGCTTTTTTCCCAGGAGGTGAAGTCGTGAAGGGTAACACCGACAACTCCGGTCCGCAGACCCGGAGCCTCTCCGAGGCGGAGCGCGAGGCTCTGTTCAAGCGTCTCCACTTGGCACACATGCGCCGCATCTACCAGGACGTCGCTGTGCAGGCCGAGAAGGAAGGCTGGTCCTACGCCGACTTCCTCACTCTCTTGTTGGCGGAAGAGGTGGCGGGAAGGAAGCAAACGCGTCTGCAGCGCCTGACGCGTAGCGCCCACTTTCCTTTCCTCAAGACCATGGACGAGTTCGATTTCTCGCTCCAGTCCACGCTGCGCCTGGCGCTGCTCGGCTCTTATCTGGGACCCGAGTTGGTCAGCGAGGGACGATCCCTCATCCTGCATGGCAAGACCGGGCGCGGGAAAACCCATCTGGCCGTCGCCATCGGCTACCGTGCCATTCAGAACGGTTTCGAAACGCTTTTCACCACGGCCGCGGAATTGATCGAAGACCTCTCCAACGCCAGCAAGAAAGGAAGGCTACAGGAGTCGCTCGCCACCTACACGCACCCCCACGTGTTGGTTATCGACGAGGTCGGTTACTTAACCTACGCACAGGACGCCGCCAATGTCCTTTTCCATGTGGTGAACGACCGCCACTTGCGCAAGCGGCCCATGATCTTCACCACCAACAAGCCCTTGAATGAATGGGGGAAGGTGCTGCACGACGAGGACCTGGCGGCCGCGATCCTCGACCGCGTCCTGGAACGAGGAAGGTTCATCTGCCTCGATGGACCGTCGGGACGTACCCGTCATCTCAAGTTGGAGGAGCCCTTGCCAGGCGCCACAGAACGGTTCAGAATATCTGGAAACAACGGCTCAGAATTTCCGGAACCCACATTTCGGGTGAGCTTCCGGTTGGGAAAAGCACGATGGCAGCGGCGGACATTCCGAATACCAATGAATCGCGTCAGCTCCAGCTCGCCATGTGGGTTTCTCTGGCGGTCGGCTTCCTCATGCTCGGAACAAAAGTGCTTGCCTACGGGATGACTGGGTCCGCAGCGATCCTCTCCGACGCTGCCGAATCGGTCGTCCACGTGGTGGCTGTTTCCTTTGCCGCATACAGCCTCTGGTTGAGCAGAAAGCCCCCTGATCCCACCCATCATTACGGTCATGAGAAGATCGCCTTCTTTTCGGCAGGGTTCGAGGGCGCCATGATTGTGTTGGCGGCGGTTTATATCGTCCATGCGTCAATTCACAGATTGATTGCGGGGCCCAAACTGGAGAACTTGGGCGCAGGGGCTTTGCTGGTTCTGGTTGCTGGACTTATCAATGGAGCTCTGGGCGGCTATCTTGTATGGGTCGGAAATAAGCATCAGTCTTTGATCCTGGAGGCCGACGGTAAACACGTACTTACTGACTGCTGGACCAGTCTCGGTGTCATCGTAGGACTTGGTTTGACCATGCTCACGGGCTGGCGGCGTTTTGATCCTGTCGTCGCGATTCTTGTCGCCCTTAACATCCTTTGGATGGGCAGCAAGTTGATTCGCCAATCGATCGGTGGGTTGATGGATGAAGTCGATCCGATCGTCGAGAGCCAAATCCGGGGACTGCTCGTCGAGATGACTTGCGAAGCCGGGGTTGAGTTCCATGGTTTGCGGCAGCGCAATGCCGGCAACACGAATTGGGTGGAATTCCATCTACTGTTTCCCAAAGATACTTCGTTAGAGTCTGCGCACGCCCTGGCCACCAAAATTGAAGAGCGGATCCAGCGTGATTCGACGATGCGGACCCAAGTGATCAGCCACTTGGAAACTCTGGAAGACCACCATGAGGTCCACAGTCGTGGTCATTTTGAAAAGTTCGACGAGTAGGGAACGCCGAAATCCGAACTTCCCCGCCAAACCTGTGGGGTCAATTCTCATTCCCATCGGTGCTGCAGTTAGTGGGCCGCGGACATCTTGATTTGGCCCGCCGCATGGATGGCAATATCTACGGTATCGTTGACGCGAAGGAACAGCGTGCTGGGATTCTTTAAGCCCCAGCTCACATAGGGAATGGTGAAATACGTGTCCGCGACTAACTGTTCTCCCGTCGCATGCGCTTGAACAACGAGAGCGAGCGGATGACCTGCCCCATATATCGTCAGGGTTCCCAAAACTTGGACTTTGAAATCCCCCTGGGGCAGAACCTGCCCTTGAAGTTTTTCCGGTGCGAACGTGATCTCAGGATATTGAGCGCTTTCCAAAATGTCTTTATGCATTTTGTGATCGCGCGCATGGCTGCCGCTGTCGCCGCTGGTGGCGTCAACCACCACCAGTCCGCTGGCATGTCCCGTGTTGGGATCGAATTCTACCCTCCCACGCTTGAGTTTGAAC
This sequence comes from uncultured Acidobacteriaceae bacterium, assembly GCA_963782285.1. GTDB lineage: Bacteria > Acidobacteriota > Terriglobia > Terriglobales > Acidobacteriaceae > Telmatobacter. Next base: position 3,640 of record CAWAJH010000002.1, on the reverse strand, counting down.
GTGCCGCGGACGGTGTGGAGAACGTCGCCTAGAGTAAAGCTCACTTGGGTCTGATTGGCATCAAGTTCCAGCACCGCTTCTTGCGCGACTGCCGGCGCTGGAACTGTGACAACGAGCAGTGCAAATGCCACGGTGAAGAGATTTTTCCGCGGGGGATTGAGTTTGGTCATAAGTAATTGGAGTCCCTAAATTGGAATCTTCAACTGGGGTAGGCAAGCAACCTCCAGCCTAACCTAAAGAAATTGCCGAAGCCGAAAGTCAGAGGAGAAACAGTTCCGGTATGAACGGCTAAGAGCCGTTCAAATAAGAGAGGCTCATTGGCGAGCGCGTCGAGAGTCCGGCGCCGGAGCCATCGGCGGTCCTCCATCGCGAGCAGTAACCGGGACATCACCTCCGGCAGGCGATTGATGCGCCGGTGCGCCACCTCGTAGCGCGGAAGGTCCCCGTTGGCCAGCGCCTCGGCCAAAGCATTTGCCTGCTGGAAGGCCAACCCCAGCCCCTCGCCGGTGAGCGAGTCCACAGAGCCGGACGCGTCTCCCACCAGGGCGAGGCGATCTCGGCAAACCCTGCGAATTATCCGCAGGGCTGAAATCGCCCCAAGGTCTCTGGTGACGGCCGGGTACCCTTCCAATCGCCGAGTGATTTCCGGGAACTGATTGAGAGCTTCTTTCAGTCGGAGTTGCGGCGACCGCGAGGTCACGACCAGGCATATTTCATCCCGGTTTACGGGAGTGATCACGATCTGGCAATGGCAACCCCAATGAACCTCTACGAAGTCCGCCCACGGCGCGACGCGGAAATGCTGCCGAAACCCGAAACGTGTCTCCTGCGGGCGCCCGCGATCCAAACCGGCCCACTTGCGCACGAGGGAGTTTTGCCCATCGGCGCCGATGATCCAGCGGCACCGAACTTTGCCCGAGTCCAGCGAAACTTCTCCTTCGTCGATGCCCCTCACGCGCGTTCCCCAAAGGGTTTGCACGCCCGCTGCCGCCGCTCTTTCGACCAGCGCCTGGTGCAAGGTGGTCCGGCGAATCCCCAGTCCATAACCTTGGGGGAAGACGCCTTCCGCCACCCTCCCTTCACCGATGAAGCGAATGCCGCGAAAGGGAATGGCCTGCGAGGGACCCAGCGTAACGCCCAAGCCTTGCAGTTCTGCCACGGTCTGGGGCATCAGGCCCTCACCGCAGGCCTTATCGATCGGCGGCCGCGCGGGATCCGCCACCACCACGCTCAGGCGGCGCTGTCGGAGCGCGATCCCCGTGGCCAACCCCGCAGGCCCGCCACCCACGATGAAAACATCTGTCTTCAAAACATCGGAGCCCATCAATTCCACCTGAGAAGAACTAATTCCGAACAAAAGCCCGGTCCCATGGCGGCAAGCAACGAGTACGTCCCTGCTTCCGGGCGCCGCCGTTTGAAAACTTCCTCCAGCACCAGGAGCACGGAGGCAGAGGAGAGATTGCCCACTCTGCGGAGGCACTCCCACGAAGCCCCCATCTCCTCTTTTGACAGCCCGAGCGCCGTGCTTGTGGCTTCGAGGATTTTGGGGCCGCCGGTGTGCAGGATCCATCGGCCGATGTCCTTGCGGGCCAGACCATGGTCCGCCAGGAAATGCGTCCACGTCGTGGCCCAGATGGTCCACGATCAGTTGCGGCAATGTCGGTGAGAGCACGATCTGGAAGCCTTTTTCCGAAATGTCCCAGCCCATGATGTGTTCCGTCTGCGGATAGAAGACAGATCGCGTATCCAGAATCTCCGCCCCCGGGTAACCTCTCTCCGCCCCCGTACCACGACCGCGGCGGCGCCATCGCCAAACAGTGCCGATGAAATCAAGTTGGCCATGGAAACATCTTCTTTCTGGAGGGTCAGCGAACAGAGCTCCACCGAAAGCAGCGCGGCAACGTGACGGGGAAAGGCGCGCACGTAATCCGCCGCGCGCGCGATTCCGGCGGCTCCCGCCACGCAACCCAATCCAAAAATGGGAATGCGCTTGATGCGGCGGCGACATTCCCATGCGATTAACCAGACGGGCATCCAGCGAAGGGCTGGCGATGCCCGTGACCGAAACCACGAACAAGGCGTCGATATCCTGGGGGCCTAACCCCGCGCCCACCAAGGCCCGGCAGAGCGCCTGTTGGCCAAGATCCTGCGCACACTCAATCCAGGCATTGTTGGCCTGTCCCCAGGTCGTCATTTCGTAATAAGCGTCAACCGGCAACGCCAGAAAGCGGCCGTCAATTCCGGCGTGCGCATGCATCCGGTCCACCACTTCGGGATTATTGAGACGGCCACTCCAGTACTTCTTTAACGCCGCGCTCAAGAAACTCCTGCGGGTAATAATGCTTTGGGAAGGCGCTGCCGACGCTCGCAATATTCATAGTTTCAGTTTCACGCGCGGCTCTGTATCGGACGAGTAGCGATCACTGGAGCCGCGAGAGTGCTCTCCTGTAGAGTTAATTCTTGAGAAATGCCGGTTAAATATTCACCGCGCGACTGGCCAACCCGAGCGCTTCAGACCAGAAGGTAGTGGAGGTATGAATGGACTCCACAACGTCGCCCAGGTTGCTCACGAAATCATCAATCTGACCCCCCGTGACCACGAGCGGCAGGGCCACTTTTACGACGTGAAAGTTGTTACCGCATTTCAAATTCGGGCAGCACATCTTGCAATCGTTGCCGCAAGTATTGGCCCATGGACATGCCCGCGCGCCAAGTCGCTCGGATTCCAAAACGTCCGAAGTCGCCAACCCGGCACCCGCGGTCGTCAATTTCCACAATGACACTCTTGGAGTTCTCCCGCGGTTGGAAGTGGACCTCCTTCGTTGGTATGAAACGGTTTCTGTGCGTGACCGCGTCATTGCGCTGGGAATCTGCCCGTCTGCGTTCCGCTACGTATACTTCCTGATCAAGCAGCCTGTCAGACTTAAGATAGTTCCTAAGGATCCTTGCCATCTGATCGGAGTCTTTCCAGACGCGGTCGGTGTAATCGCGATAGGTCTCCATCCACAAGTGGTCCCGGTTTTCATTGAAGTACTCGATCGCGCTCTCGGTGTTGACGGCAGTCGCCTGAAGCAGCGGCAGCACCTCGTCAAGGGCGTGCTGTTCCCAGGGCGACAGCGAGTCGCGCTGCGCCCGCAGGTTGCTCATCTCCCGGCTCATCCGGTTGACTTCGCCTTTCAAGGCCGTCAGTTTCTCGACATGCCAGTCCGGACTACACATCGAATTGCTGACCCTTCTCAACTGGTCGGCCTCACCCGCCGCCGCAGCGGCGGAGGCCTGGGCGCGTGGAGAGTCTTTCGGCCAGATCTCTTTCACTGAGTCGGCAACCGTAATCGTGCCGGGCATCCCGCCGCCTGCGTCGGCTGGCGGCAACGATAAGTTGATCGACATCGCGGCGATGATGAAAATACTCTCGTTGGTCATGGCTTGTTTGCTTTCCCCCCTTCGGACTGTGGCGAATTCTGTTACCGGTTTGGCCGCGGGTCTAGCGAAAGCCCGATTTCTCCCCACGAGGTATAAGTTGATCGCTTTGGCAATGTTTAGCTTCACGGTTAGCACTGCTGCATCAAAAAAAGGTTTCATCGGCTCTCTCCGGGTGTTTGCGGGCTTGCATACTTGCCATATCGCGCGTCGGTTATAT
>CAWAJH010000001.1:0-710076 GCA_963782285.1 uncultured Acidobacteriaceae bacterium | reverse complement strand
GATAGAGCGGAATCAAGGCGCCGAGCAAATGACCGCGATTGATGGTCCGCAGGCGATAGGCAACCAGGAAATCAAAAACAATCCGTACCCATAAAGCGTCGGGCATTTTGAATTCGGCCGCGCTCATGGTGGAGAGCCGCTTGAGTCCGAGCAGCGAGTGCGGCGGCAGCACCAGCGACCATATCTCGAGCAAATTGCTATATGCGTAGCGATACGACTCAACCATGCGCGGCAACTCGGCAGTTCCATCGCTGAGAAGCGCAGAGTCAACCGGCCGGCGTGGCGGAGGCACGCGGCGTGGCCGTTGCCAGAACGCTGCCTTCGACTCGATATCCGCGAAGAGCGATCCGGTCACGCGCGCCAGGAGAGCATTGACGTCGGCATCTGACGGTTGCGGAACGGTGCGCTCGCCGACCCCGAATTCATCGATGCTGAAACCGGCAACCGATGCTTCACTCACCGGCCAGACCAGGGTCTCCGCAACTTCGCCGACGGCAGGCCTCTGCTGAAGGACACCCAAACGTTCGGCCATGCGCGGCGAAAGCGCCAAATCAATCGCCAACGGAAAACGTGCCTGCGCAGAAAACAACGCGCGCGTGAGCGGATAAAGGATTGCGGAGTTGATCAGGCCGGCGTGGGGCGAAAGCTTGTAACGTGGCATTGCCAGATCGACCGATCCTGCAAGAACCGCGTTGACAAGCTGAGTGATGCCCCCTGGAGCCATGGATTCCGCACCGGGGCCGAGAATCAACACTGCTCGCGGCTGGTTCTCCTGCACATATTGCCAGGCGCGGAGATACTCCGCCGCGGAAATGCTCCATCCGGATTTGGTTGGGGGCGCCGAAACTACGCGCTGAGATGAATTCATCTGCGCCGGAACGGGATTCTCGGTGGCAATCAGCGTAGTCTCCGCCGGAAAGATCGAACTCAGATTCCCAAGCAGGACCTGCAATGGGTCGGGAAGCATGTCCGCAACCATCACCAGCAGGTCGGTGGGCGTGGCGGGCGAAGAAGTGGGGGGCACGGGGATGGAATCTGCGGTTGCCATAGTTCCGGAAACTCCCGGGCAGACGCCCGGACTCATGCGGCCTATAACGATAGGATACCGGCAATTGGGATGCGAAGCCATTCAGGCCGGTTGTTCAGCTCGTAGAGCAGCTCGTACATCGCTTTCTCCAGCAGATAGCCATCGAGAAGTTCCTGCGCACAATCGGGAGGTGGCAGCATGGCCGGGCGTTCAGCGATTACGCTCCGATAAGCGAAGAGGAACTCTGCCGAGGCCGCGTTCTGCCACCACCGGGCCCACCCGTCCAATCGCTCTGCGCCGGCATTTCGTTCAACTTGCCCACTGGCGGCCAGAAATCTCTCCAGCGCGGAGAATGCGGCGTAGGAAAACGAACGCATCATACCGGCCACATCCTTGAGAGGCGATTGTTTTCGGCGGCGCTCCACAAGCGGGCGCGCAGGCTCGCCTTCGAAGTCGATGATGACGAAATCGCCTGCATCGGCTTCTTGGCCCGTGCTGGGGTTCGTGCGCAGCGTCTGGCCCAGATGAAAATCGCCGTGGATTCGAATGCGCTCTCCCGCCCCGGCAAGATTCTTGATGGCTTGCGCGCGTGCAAGGAGCGATGCTCGCAGCGAAAGCAGCAGCCCGGCGGATTCGGTCAGCGTATCATCCAGCTCGGCCAGCTTATGCCTCAGCACCTCGAGATTAGAGCGAACTTGCGCTGCAATTCTCTCTGCCTCCCGCTCCAGGTCTGCGTTTGTGAACGGTTCGGGCGTGAATGCCGAAAGTTCAGAAGACGTGCTTAGCGCAAGGTGCATCTCGGCCGTGCGGCGTCCCAGCAACTCCGCCGCCTTGAGAGTGGCGCGTGCCGCTGGCGAGAACTGTGCGAGCGGCTCTCGTTCCGCATTGAAACTTGCGCGGCGCGATTCCGGCGGTTTCGGCCTTCCCAGCGTCTCGGCAAAGAAATCCTGAAGCTGCGCAAGAAACCACTGCCAGCCGTCGCCTTGATTGGCCACAAATCCCTGCAGCATGCCCACCGTGGTCTTTGGCGCGTCGGACCGCGCGATGAAGATTTCGCCGAGGAAAGACGGAATGTTCGGGAAGTGCGCGATCTCGGTCAAAAAGCGGCCCACCTCCACATCGGGATTCTCGCCTGGCTCCAGATGACGGAAAAGCTTCAGGATCATCCGATCCGCGTACAGGATCGACGTGTTGGACTGCTCCGCCGAGCCAGCCCACGACTCCAGCCGATCGCCCGGCGCCTGAAACCCGGAGGCCGCGCGCGCCTCCAGGCGGCTATCGTGCGGCACAGGGTTACCGGCAGCGGGGGACTCGCGCGGCTGAATGCTTTGTGCTCCTGCTGACAACGCATCCGGCGCGGAGGTTCGGGCCTGCTCATAAGCCTCGCCCGGCTGCGCGCTCAGCGGTGCAGGAACTGCCGGAGCTGAGACTGCACGCTCGCCCGACCGCAGTGACGCATCGTCCGGCGCTGGCGACGGTGGAGCGATTGGCGGCGAGTTGGAGATGCTCCAGGTCTCGATCTCGCGCCCGTTGAGAGGCAGCGTCGCATTACGCTCAATGAGTTTCAGCAGATCCTGGTGAAATTCGGCAGAGCCGGAAGCATCGCAAAGAACGGCGCCACCCAGGTCGCTATCGAATTCAGCGATGAGGTGACCTCTATCCTTCACGATCATCTCCTCGCCCGCAGCGCCGACGCTAATTGCAGTGCAAACCTGGTAACGATCCGAAGCGCCGTCTGTGTATTCAACTTCGATGTAGAACAAAGCGAACGGCAGAGCACTTTGCTCATGCGGTCCCGGCGGGAAATAGCGTTCGAAGGCGGAGGGAAGCTCGGTCCAATCGCGCACATGAATGCCGCGAATGGCGCGGGTTTTAGCGCCAAACCAGCGCTGCTTGGGCAGCCATGCCGCGAGCGACGATTCCAGCAGGCTCATCCCTCTTCCCGCCAGAAAACCGGTCCAGCCGCTGGAGAGCACGTACGCCGGCGCCGCGGGCTCTTCGATCGGCGTATTCAGTTCCTGGTCAAAGTCTGCGTCGTCATCGGGAGAGTGCAGCTCAAGCCATAAAAACGAGTACGGCGCCAGTGAAAGCGCGTAGGGATCGCTCGTAATGGCGGGAAACGGGACATAGCCGAGCATCTCCACCGGCTTCATTCCTGCAAAAGCGGACAGATCGAGAGAAACCGGTTGCGCAAAGCGGCTCAAATTCGCCACGCAGAGCACCGTTTCGTGCGTGCCGTCGCCACGGTCCAGATCGCGAAGATAGGCGAGGATCCTGCGGTTGGCGGGGTTGAGAAAGGTAAGCGTGCCGCGCCCGAAGACCTGGAACAGCTTCCGCAGCGCAATCATGTTGTGGGTCCACCGCAGCAGGCTCGACGGCTCGCTGAGCTGCGCTTCCGCATTCACAGCCTGGTAGCCGTAAATCGGATCCATGACGACAGGAAAGTAAAGGCGTGCGGGGTCGCACTTCGAGAATCCGGCATTGCGATCGGAGGTCCACTGCATCGGCGTGCGCACCCCGTTGCGGTCGCCAAGATAAATGTTGTCGCCCATGCCGATTTCGTCGCCGTAATAAATGACAGGCGTACCCGGGAAGCTGAAGAGGAGCGAGTTCAGCAGTTCAATGCGGCGGCGATTGTTGTCGACCAACGGCGCGAGGCGGCGGCGAATACCCACATTTACGCGCATGCGCGGGTCGGCGGAGTAAGCAAAGTACATGTAATCGCGTTCGTCTGCAGTCACCATCTCCAGGGTCAGCTCGTCGTGATTGCGCAGGAAAAGCGCCCACTGGCAGTTGTCGGGGATGGGAGGCGTGTGGGCCATGATGTCCGTAATCGGCAGCCGGTCTTCTTGCCGCAGCGCCATATAGATCCGCGGCATGAGCGGAAAGTGGAAGGCCATGTGGCATTCGTCGCCGTCTCCAAAATAGGGGCGCACATCGGCAGGCCACTGGTTTGCTTCCGCGAGGATCAGGCGGTTGGCATAGTCGGCGTCAATTGCGGCGCGCATCTTCTTCACAACTGCGTGCGTCTCGGGCAGGTTCTCGCACGAGGTGCCGTCGCGCTCGCAAAGATACGGAATTGCGTCCACGCGCAGCGCGTCCACTCCCATATCGAGCCAGAAGCGCATGGTCTTCATCATCTCTTCCATCACCAGCGGACTGTCGTAATTGAGATCGGGCTGGTGCGAAAAAAAACGATGCCAGTAGTAGGCCTTGGCTGCCTCGTCCCAGGTCCAGTTTGACTTCTCGGTATCGGTAAAAATGATGCGCGCATTCTTGTATCGCTGGTCGGTATCGGACCAAACGTACATATCGCGCTGCGGACTGCCGGGAGGCGCCAGGCGCGCCGCCTTGAACCACGGGTGCTGATCGCTGGTATGGTTCAAGACAAGCTCGATCATCACCTGCATGTCGCGCCGGTGAACGGCGTCAATAAAAGCCTTGAAGTCGTCGAGCGTGCCGTAGGACGGATTCACGTCGACGTAATTTGAAATGTCGTAACCGTCGTCCCGCAGCGGCGACGGGAAAAACGGCAGAAGCCAAAGGCACGTGACACCGAGCTCCTGCAGATAATCCAGCTTGGAGATCAACCCGGGAAAGTCGCCGATCCCATCGTTGTTCGAATCGGCAAAGGCGCGCACGTGGAGTTCGTAGATGATCGCGTCCTTGTACCATAGCGGGTCGGTGGTGCTGGCCAGTTTCGTCACAGTCCAAATTCTCCAGGCTCGAAGGCCCCATCTAGATCCGATGCGTTCTTATGTCCGGCGGATTACGCGGAAGATATGAGCAGGCCGCGTACCCGGTTGCAGCGCCACATAATTATGGCCGCCGCTCCACGCGTATTGCTCGCCGAAGAGAAGGTCATCCACAATGAAGCTCTCATGCGGCAGCAGGTTAAGCTTGCCGAAATCGAGATCCACCCATCCACTCTGATCGTAAGACGCGTCCAGGTTCACGATGGTTAGAATCACATTCTCGAAATCGGATGTGCTCTTCGAATAACAGATCAGCCTTGGGTTATCAATGGAATGGAAGTGGAGTGACTCGTTGCGATTGGAGCGCTGCATTGCTGCGGCGTATCTGATTGAGCTCCGTGATCAGGGGAACAAGCGAGCCGGGCGCATTGCGGTCCCGCTGGCGAATTTCGTACTTCTCGCTGTTCATGTACTCTTCTGTTTCGTTTTTTCCCGGCGCCGGAACGGCAGGAACATTTTCAGCGAGTTCGTAGGCAGGCCCGTAGATGCCGTAATTTGCAGACAGCGTTCCGGCAAGAATCAGGCGAAGCTCAAAGGCGGGCCGTCCGCCCTCCTGCAGAGTCTTATGCAGAATGTCCGGAGTGTTCGGCCAGAAGTTAGGCCGAAAGAATTCGCTCACTGGAGGCCGGGTGATCTCCTTCAGATACTCCTCGATCTCCCATTTACTGTTGCGCCAGGTGAAGTAAGTATAGGACTGCGTAAAACCGCGTTTGGCGAGTCCGTACATTACGCGCGGCCGCGTGAAGGCCTCGGCCAGAAAGATCGTCTCAGGATATTTGACGCCAAGGCTTTTGAGGCACCATTCCCAGAAGGGAAACGCCTTTGTGTGCGGATTGTCGACGCGGAAGATGCGCACGCCGCGTTCGATCCAGAATTCAAAGACTGAATACAATTCATCCCACAGCTCGCGCCAATCGGGAGATTCGAAGTTGAGCGGATAGATGTCCTGATATTTCTTGGGCGGATTCTCTGCGTACTGGATCGATCCATCGGGCCGGATCACGAACCAGCTCGGATGCTCCTTCACCCACGGATGGTCCGGCGAGCACTGAAATGCGATATCGAGGGCAATCTCGATGCCGTGCGCATTTGCCGCCCGCACCAGGCGGTCAAAGTCCGCAAAGGTTCCGAGCTGAGGATGAATGGATTTGTGGCCGCCGCAATCCTTCTGGCAACGCTTTCCATCGGGCCGCAAATCGAGAGCCTGGGCATCGCCGATTGCCCATGGGCTTCCCGGCGCATTGGGCGTTGCGGCCGCGACGTTATTCGGGCCCTTGCGGAAAGCTCGTCCGATGGGGTGAATCGGCGGCAAATAGAGTACATCGAACCCCATCGCCGCAATCTCATCCAATTGCTGCTCGACGTCGGCAAATGTTCCGTGCTGGCCCGGCGCTCGCGCGGCCGAACGCGGAAACATCTCGTACCAGGCAGAGAAACGCGCCCGTTCGCGGTCCACCCATAGCGGCAGCTCCGGTGCAAAGCGGCTCACGTGGCTAAGATCGGGATGCCGCGTCATCAGCTCGTGGATTTCTTCGCTGAGCGGATATTCTCCGAGCCTTGAATCCTGTGTTGCAAGCAGCTCCAGGCGGCGGGCGGCCTTGAAAAGCATTTCGGCTTCGATACCCTCTGCGCGTTCGCCTCCCTGACGCAAGAGGTGAGCCCCCGTCTGCAGGGCGATTGAAATGTCGCTTGGAACGGCCTGTGCTCCAGTGAGCTCGTTGACCGTCATGGTCTCGGTCTGGGCGGCGACCCGCTTTCTTAAATCGCTCGCCCAGCTTTCGAATTGGTCGATCCATCCCTCGACAGAGAACTTCCACTCACCGAGCCGGTCCACGCCAAACGATCCACTCCAAATGTCGTTCCCAATCGCCTGCATCGGCACTACGCGCCAGCTTTCTTCGCGATCCGGGCGGTAGAGAACGCGAGCTGCGAGCTGGTCGTGGCCATCGGCGAAGACAGCCGCGGTAACAGTGACCTTGTCGCCCGCGATCCGCCGGACGGGATGACGGCCGTCATCCACCTGCGGCGTCACGTCCTCAATGATCACGCGATTCAGACTATGGTCAGGCTTCTGCACGTCCGCTCCTTCCGGGCAGGGTTCGTGACAAGGTCGGCCATGTCATTGTAGAAAATCGAAATCACGTAATCAACAACTTGAGAGACGTTTGCGACATGGGGAACCGGCGCATCATGCGGCGCACCTCGTTGCGAGTTGCGCTTCAAATCTAGATCGCGTTAAACAACTCGGCAACGTCCGTTGAACCCTTTGCACCGTGAGCAGTCATCGTTCTCTGCGCCGACTCGCTCGGCACCGAGTGGCATAGCATGAACACGAGAATGGTGACACTGAAGCCTGGACAATCGGTGGAGTGGCACGTGCGCCTCGAGCTGTTTCAACCCGATCTCGGGGGATGATTGCGGGTTTATTGCTTTGAATGATTTAGCACAGAATCAATGATTGACTCAGTAGCTTGGTGCCGAAGAAGGGACTCGAACCCCCACACCCTTGCGAGTACATGGACCTGAACCATGCGCGTCTGCCAATTCCGCCACTTCGGCACATGCGAGCGCTCAGGCGGGAACCGCCGAGCAGGCAGCATCTTTGAGTTTCGCAAAGCCGCCATGCGGTGTCAAATGTGCGGCGCCAAAACGCTCGTCACGCTCATCGTGGTGCCTGTGTCCCAGCGGGCATCTCGCTCGCACACGCAGGCGCTTCAAAATCGGAAAATCCCATCGCGCCGCGCGAACCCGTTTGCAATCGCAGCGAGATGGGACCCCGGATGCGGCGATCTCAGCCGAGTTACATCAGCTTCGCGTCGAGCGTGATCTCTGTGTTGTTGGTGAAAAGCTTCGAGACCGGGCATCCGGCCTTGGCATCCGCAGCAGCCTTGTCGAACACTTCCTTGGTCGCACCGGGAACGCTCGCCGTCGTGGTCAGCGCAATCTTCGTGATCTTGAAACCGCCGTCTACCTTCGCCAGTGTCACGGCCGCCTGCGTCTCGATGTTCGTCGGCGTTAGCCCTGACCCACCCAACTGAGCGCCCAGCGCCATCGAATAGCAACTGGCATGAGCCGCCGCAATCATTTCTTCGGGCGTGGTTCCAGTATCAGCACCTTCAAACCGCGTTGCGAACGAGTAGTTCGCATTGTTAAGCACGCCGGTCGCCGTGGAAATGGTTCCCTTGCCTTCCTTCAGCGATCCGGTCCAAACTGCAAATGCCTTGCTTGCCATAGTCCCTCCTTGGGGATAAAGATCCAGTGGTTGTCTTGTGGATTGACGGCGCGCTGCCACTTGGGATTGTTGCGCCGTTTGCTTCCTTGATGCTTCGAGCGCCCGCAGGAAAACAGCCGCGCAGGCTGCCTCATTTCCATGCTAATCTGTCGGGCATGTTGCCGGAGCTTCCGCGCGCCCTGAAATCCGATTTTGCGACCGGCCCATCGGAGGAAATCTCACAAAGTGGTGCGGCCTGCGCCACTGCCGGGTCAACGCCCGCCGGCGCCACTCGTGTCGATCACCACTGCCAGGTGTGCCCCACCTGCGGTCATGTCCTCACAGGCCACCGCTGCAAGCTGGTCTGCACGTATTGCGGCTACTACATGAGCTGCGCCGATTACTACTAGAGCCTGTTATTAACTTTCGAGCAGCCGCGGGTTGCTCTCGGATCCGGCAACCTCTCAAACGACGGAATCCGGGCAGAGCAATCGGCGAAGTCCTGTCGCCGCGCATTCGTGTTTACTCCACATCCAAACTGAAGGTGCGCGTGGTATACGTAATCCCGGAGGGCAATTCCAAGGAAATTGAATACCTCACTGGGCTCTATCGGTAAACGTATTCCAGAAGAACGATTCACGGACGCCCAAATCGTTGAGGGAACAGGAAACCACACCAGCGTTGCCCGGTTCGACGCCGATTTTGAGCGTCGATTCACTTGCATTCTGTGCCCGCAACCCACGAGAATTCCAGACGCCGGATGAAACCCGTTAAGGCAGATAGGATAAGTATGAAAACGAGAATCAGTCTTGCACTCATGTTTGCACTGGCGCTTGCGCTCACGGGCGCCAGCATTCGCAATGGCGCAACAGACCGGAGCGGGATCCAATGGCGCCTCTTCCCGGCCGCAAGGCCCGTGTGATATCTACGCCGCCGGCGGCGACCCGTGCGTGGCCGCCCACAGCACCACGCGCGCGCTCTACGCCTCCTACAATGGTCCGCTCTACCAGGTCATGCGCCAGTCGGACGGCAAGACCCTGGACATCGGCGTCGTCCAGCCCTCTGCGTCGCCTGTTGCGGATGCGGGCGGATACGCCGACGCGGCCGCGCAGGACAACTTCTGCGCCAACACAGTACTGCTGGATCACCACCGTCTACGACCAATCCGGCCATCACAATGACCTGACTCAGGCGCCCCGCGGCGGATTCAGCGGCCCGGCCATGGGTGGATTCAACAATGTCCCCATCGCCGACATGGCGCCGGTTACGATCATGGGCCACAAAGTCTACGGCGTCTTCATCGAGCCGGGCATGGGCATCCGCATCGACGACGCGAAAGGCACCGCGGTTGACGATCAGGCGGAGGGACAGTACTGGGTCATCAACGGCCTGCACTTCAACTACGGCTGCTGCTTCGATTACGGCAATGCCGAGACCGACAGCCGCGACGACGACAACGGCACGATGGAAACCGCCTACTACGGCGACGCCAGCGCCTGGTATCACGGAAGCGCCACCGGCCCGTGGATCATGACCGACCAGGAAAATAATCTCGTGGGCTGCGTCAACCCGGATGGATCCAAACTCTGCGCAAACCTGCCCAGCATCGACTGGCGATTCGTGACCGCCATCGCCAAGGGCGAACCGCACCACTGGACCTCCATGGGCGGCGACGCGCAAAGCGGCGACCTGTCGGTCATGTTCAATGGGCCGCGCGTCAACGCCACCTATGACCCGATGCGCAAGCAGGGAGCCATCCTGCTGGGCAATGGCGGCGACAACAGCAACGGCTCGCAGGGCACCTTCTATGAAGGCGCGATGACCGCCGCGGGCACTTTCCCGACGGACGCCACCGACCAGCTGGTGCAGGCCAATGTCGTGGCCGCCAATTACGACGTGCCAGCCGCTGAGCCTGGCGCCGGCATCGGCAGCCGCCACTCCGCCGGGACTTCAGACCTTCACGCCGGGCTCCTCGCAGGACACCACCGTGACGTTCACGAACACCACGGGCGCGCCCGCCGCGGGCGTCAAGTTGAGCATCTCCGTGCCCAACAGCCAGTGGACCTCCGTCGTTCAGGGAGCCACCGAGACGTCGAAGACATTCGCTGACCCCGTCGCGCCGGGCGCAAGCGTGAGCGCGACCTTCAAAGTCACTTCGGGGCCGGCGGCCTTTAACGGCGACCTGGTCGCCAATGCTTCGTGGACGAACCAGACGAGCGGCGGAAAGCAATCCGAGATCGACCGCCGAAAAGGTGCGGAACGTGAGCCCGGTCAAGATCAACGAGTTCCGCATCAGCTCCGGTCCCCCCACCAACTCGACCAACTCGTTCATCGAGCTCTACAACGCCGGCGACAGCGACGTCGACATCTCCAACTGGACCCTGACCGAGCACCCGACCCAGCAGGCCATCTTCTCGGCGGTGAAGATCCCGGCCGGGACGAAACTCGCGGCTCACGGCTTCTACCTGCTCGGCCTCTCCAACTCCGGGCTGGCGGTCCCCGCGCACGCGGGCGATACCACCATCTACGTCAGGAGCACGGACGGCATGACGGTCGGCGATACGATCAGCATCGACGCCGGCTCCGAGTGCGGAAACGCGCAAAATCGCAAGCGTCGGGAACGGCGGCCAGCCCGCAATACGACGCTCTGGCAACCCCTCCCCGACGGTCCGGTGATCACCATTCCCGCCGGGTCGACCAACGTGCCTGTCACCAGCGTCGCCGGCTTCAAGGTCGGCGAGAAAATCGCGCTCGGCTATGGCGCCACCTATCCCGCCGTCGCACGATCCACTGAGAAATACGAGGTGGCCACGGTCACCGCAGTCGGCAAGCCGGGCACGCAAGCCTATCTTGGGGCAGACGCGCCCGCCGGCTCGACCAACATCAAAGTCACGTCGGTCGCCAACATCTCGGTTGGCGACAAGATCAGGCTCGACATCGACAGCGTCGGCCATGGCATCGAGACCGTCACGGTTACGCACGTCGGCACGCAGGCCACCCGCACCAATCTCTCGGCCCATGCGAATGCCGGCGCGACCAATATCAAGGTTCGCAGGGCGGAAGGCTTCGCGGTGGGTGACAAAATCAATGTCGGCACTCCCGCGAATCTGGAAACGGTGACCGTCTACCGCCGTCGGCGGATCGGGTCGCGGCGGCGCCAGCCTGGACTTTACGCCCGCTCTCGCCAAGTCGCATATCGGCGACGAAACGGTGATGGACCTGGGCACGGGCCTCGACCTCGCCGCGCCGCTCAAGTTCAACCATGCTGTCCAACCTTCCCTTCAGCGATCGGGGAACGGGAATCACCTTCGAGCCCGCGACCGCCTTTGCCCACTCGAGCAACGAGCCCGTCCAGGCGCTCGGCACCGGCATCACGCTCGACAGCGCCCTGGCCAAAGACCACCCGATCGATGCGGTGGTGCGCGACGCCGCGGTCACGACTGCGGGCTACCAGGGAACGCCCGCGCCGAACCAGTGGTTCGGCGGCCCTGAGCTCTCCACCAGCGCGCCTGCTTTCGGAGGCGTCACCTGGCTCTCTCTCAAAGCAGGCAGCATGGTGCTGCGCGACGCCGCCGGCCTGGTTGTCGACAGCCTCAACTACGGCGGCCTCGTCGACCCGTGGGCCGCCGAAGGTTACCAGGCAGCCTCCGGACCAGGGCAAGTTCGGCTGCTACGTTACTGCGCCCGGTGACGTTGCCGGCTGTCAGGCCGTTCGCTCTCGCCAATGCATCCGATACCAGCGCGGGCCGATTCCCCGATGGCGCAGATACCGGCAGCAACTGCAACGATTTCGTCACGTCGCCCGCCACCACCCTGTCTTTCGCTTCGGTCGCCGGCGCAACCAATATCAAGGTCGCCAGTGTCGAAGGCTTTGATGCCGGCGAGACGTTCGGATCGATTCGGGCGCGAACCTCGAGACCGCAGAGATCGCGACGGTTGGCACGGCAGGCGCCACCACGATGAGCGCTGACGCCGCCGCAGGGCGCCACCGAAATTCCAGTCGCCATGCCAGAGGCTTTGACGCCGGCCAAACCATCGCCATTGGCAGCGGCGCGACTCTGAGACCGCGGTTGTCGTCCGCATGAACCGGTTCCCGGAACCCTCCATCGTTGTCTCCGCGCCGCTCACCAGGTCGCACGCGGCAGGCACTGAGGTCTCCGGCACCGGAATCACGCTCACCGCGCCGCTGACCCACCAGCATGCTGGCGATGCCGCCGTCACAGGCAGCATTGCCACGCCGGGTGCGCCCAACCATTATGACAAGGCAGCGCGTTGAGGTTGCCTGCCGAGCTGAATTGAACGACACTCGATCGAGCCGCCCCGGACAGCAGTCATGCCCGGGGCGGTTTGCGTTTCACGAACGACAAAAAACAGCCTGCGAGCTGCAGTGAAACAATGCACTTTGGGGTTGATCTCCCGGAGGCTCATACTTCCATGAATTCGACGACGAGCTTTGGCCGGTTCAAAGTGCACGAGATTGCGCGGGCCTTTCCCGATTCCGCAGAAACCCTTCTGCTTGATCGGTATTTAACGAACGAGGAAGCCGCAAGCGCGCGTATCTTTCGCGTGTATCGAGGCACCCCGCCGCATTACCACGAAGGCAGCGACGAGTATCTGTATGTCTTGTCCGGCAGGGGCACATTCTGGATGGGAGACGCATCAAATAGCGGAGAATTTGCGCCGGGCGATCTCTTGTTTTTCAAGCGCCGCACGGTGCACGCGTTACCGGAGATTTTCGAGGGACCGGTCGTGTTTCTCGCTGTCGACGCACCAAGACGCGATCCAAAGGATATCGTCTTCGTGGATCCCGCCGATGGAACGCCGCAGAGTTTCATCAAAGGGATCGGCTAGCCGCTGAGGAATGCCTTTCGTCGACCTCCGCCGGCGCGCCAATAAATGAAAGCCAGCAACTCCAGGCTATAACGGACCCGGGCCCACCCACGGTCCTTTGTTGCTTCAGATGCCGTGACGCTCCTCGAAGTGTCTGGGTGCGTACTCGGCCTCAATGCGTGCTTTATCCTGTCAGAAGCAGGGATTGCGATTTTCTGTGTCCTTGAGTTCTTCCCTGGCATAGAGCAAAGAATCTCGCTGTTTGTTAAACAGCATCCGTTCCTGTTCGTCCTGGTATTGGAATTTCAATGCAAGAAACAATCTGTTAGGGAGCGCGCATGGCGCAGTCCACTGCGGCCTCTTCTGCGAAATCGCGGGACGCCGACAGCGAATTTCATTTTGATGAGACGTGGAAGCCGCGGTTCAATCCGTGGGTTATCGCCTTCACCGTCACGCTCGCCACGTTCATGGAAGCGCTCGATTCCTCCATCGCCAACGTCGCCCTTCCGCACATTGCCGGGTCGCTCGGCGCCAGTTACGACGAGGCCACCTGGATTCTCACTTCCTATCTCGTCTCCAACGCCATCATTCTCCCTATCAGCGGCTGGATCGCCAACCGCATCGGCCGCAAGCGCTTCTACATGAGCTGTGTCGTCGCGCTTCACCGTCTTTTCTTTCTGCTGCGGCCTCGCCAACTCGCTCGCTCTGCTCATCGTCTTCCGCATCTTTCAGGGCGCGGCCGGCGGAGGCCTCCAGCCCAGCGAGCGCGCCATCCTCGCCGATACCTTCGCTCCCCACAAACGCAGCGTCGCCTTCGCCATCTACGGAATGGCGGTCGTCGTCGCACCCGCCATCGGGCCCACCATCGGCGGCTGGATTACCGACAACTATACCTGGCGCTGGATCTTCTTCCTCAATATCCCCGTAGGCATTCTCTCCATTGTTCTCACCAGCCGCATCGTGGAAGACCCGCCCTACCTCAAGCGCGTCCGCAAGAACACTCGGCAGCGTCGACGGCATCGGTCTCGGCCTGCTCGCCGTCACCATTGGCGCTCTCCAGATCATGCTCGACAAGGGGCAGGAGAAAGACTGGTTCGGCTCGCACCTCATCGTCACCTGCGCCTTGCTCGCGGGCTTCGGCTTCATCGCCTTTCTATGGCGCGAGCTCACCAGCTCGTCACCCCATCATCGACCTCTCGCTCTATCGCAGCCGCAACTTCACCATGACCCAGCTCGTCATGCTCGTCATCGGGGCCGCGCTTTACTCCACAACGGTCATGATCCCGCAGTTCCTGCAGGAGATCATGGGCTACACCGCTACCGAGGCCGGAATGGTGCTCTCGCTCGGCGGCCTGGTGCTGATCGTTCTTCTGCCCATCGTGGGTTTCCTTGGGCAAAAGCTCGATCCCCGCGCCATGATCTGCTTCGGATTCGCCTGGGTCAGTTTCGGCATCTGGCGTATCTCCAGCCTCAACCTCGAGCATCAGCTTCTGGGACGCCGCCAGTTGGCGCGTCATCATGGTGCTAGGCATGCCGTTCCTCTTCGTACCCATCAGCGTCATGTCCTATGTCGGCGTCCCGCAGGAGAAAAACAACGAGGTCTCCGGACTCACTGCGCTTGCCCGTAACATCGGCGGCAGCCTCGGAATCTCCTTCATCAGCACCATGCTCGTGCGCCGCGCACAGGTGCATCAGAACTACCTCGCCGCGCACGTCTATCCCGGTTCAGCCAACTACCGCATCGCTCGATCGCGGATTCAGCGGCGATGATGCAAAACCATGGCTACTCTCTCGCCGGAGCCGCCAGCCGCGCCATGGCCCACACTTACGAACATGATGGTGCAGCAGGCGAATGTGCTCGCCTACATCGATACCATCCACGCCCTCGTCATCCTCACCGTCTGCCTCATCCCCATTGGCTACCTGATGAAGAAACCTCGCTATCGCTCCAAACAAACCGCGCCCGTCGAATAAAGCAATTCAATTCGTCATTCGGAACGATCCGAACGCGGCGGTCGCGTTATTCGCATAGTTCAAGAATCTGCCCCCGCAGCAGATTCTTGGCAGCCGACTCGTCGCAACTCACTGGAGCCGGGGGGGCCTGCAACAAGATTTCGTCTGTGCGAAAATCGAACTTTGCATACGCAATCCAGCTTTCGTCTGCTCGTGGTGCGCTTGGGCGCCATGGGCGACATTCTCCACGCGTTGCCTGCAGTGACGGCGCTGCGGCAGCGCATCCTTCTTGGTGGATCGGATGGGTGGTCGAGCCGCGCTGGCAGCCGCTGCTAAAAGCAGGGAGCGAAGGAACAAGGGAACAAGGGAACAGAAGGCAGAGTCACAGGTCAGGAGCAGCGCTCTGCGAGCGGCGCGGAGAGACAATGCCCGTTGTCGACCGCCTGCACTTTGCCCTTACCGGGAGTGGAAGCGACATCCGCTGAGCGGCAAGACACTCAGCGAGATCGACGCCTTGCGCAGCGAATTACGCGACGCCGACTACGACGTGGTGCTCGACCTGCAGGGCGCCATCCGCTCGGCCGCAATCGCTCGAATTGTCCGGCGCCCATCGGCGTATTGGCGAAGCGAAGCCGCGCGAATGGCCGGCTCAATGGCTCTTTACAGAGCGCGTGGTGACTCACGGCGCGCATGTGATGGAGCAGGATGTGGAGCTGGCTTCGGCCATTGCCGGGGATGCACTTACCGCAGTCGCCCCCGTGCTGCCCGTCGATCCGGAGGCCGAGCGCTGGTGCGATGCATGGCTGGCCGCAATCTTTGCCCAGGACCGCAGCCCATTGCGCTGATCACTCCCGGAGCGGGTTGGGGCGCCAAGCGCTGGCCCCCGGAGCGCTACGCGGCCGTCGCGCGTGGCCTCGCAGAGCGCGGCTTTTGCGTGCTGGTCA
The DNA here is from genome assembly GCA_963782285.1 of uncultured Acidobacteriaceae bacterium. Classification (GTDB taxonomy): domain Bacteria; phylum Acidobacteriota; class Terriglobia; order Terriglobales; family Acidobacteriaceae; genus Telmatobacter. The sequence goes on along the minus strand of CAWAJH010000001.1, from coordinate 694,356 downwards.
ACTGCGGTCCCGGCGAAGAATCGCTCGCCGCGCCCATTGTGGCAACCGGCGTCGCGACTCCGCTGAATGCGACGTTGCCGCAATTGATCGCGCTCACGCGCCGCATCGCTCTGTGCATTGGCGGCGACACAGGGCCGCTGCATCTGGCGAGTGCTCTGGGCCGCAAGGTCGTGGGCATTTATGGACCCACCGATCCCAGCCGCAACGGGCCCTACGGCACGCGCGCCCGAGTGCTGCGCAGCCCGGAAAGCCGTCGCGACCACTCCCGCCGTGACCAGCCGGAGCCCGGCCTGCTGACGATTGCGCCCGAAGACGTGCTGCGCGCCGCCGATGAGCTGCTGGCCGAGGGGAGACACGCCATGACGCAACGCATCGGCGCCGAACTGCGAACGCGGTGGGGCAGATCGCGCGGCGCATTCGCGTGCCGCTGGGGTTTGCCACTGCCGTTTTCTATCTCGTTGAAGTCGCGCGGCGCCCGCCACATCCTGCCGCCATTGCGTGGAGCCTGGCGCTGGTGTTGCCCGGCCTCGCGTTGCGCGCATCCGCATCGGGCACTGTGAAGAAGAACCGCGAACTCACCGTGACCGGTCCTTACGCGTACACGCGCAATCCGCTTTATCTGGGATCGACGCTGATGGCCGCGGGCTTTGCGCTGGCTCTGCTCAGTTGGCCGGTGGCGCTGTTGCTGGCCGCGGGTTTCGCCGCCATCTACATTCCGGTGATTGCCTCGGAAGAGCGTTTTCTGCGCGCGACGTTTCCTGAGTTCGATGCCTATTGCCGCAGCGTGCCACGATTTTTCCGCGCCTGACGCCGGCCAAAGCTGCAGCGCGCGACCGGCGCGGCGGGCGTTTCTCAGTCAGTTACCCGGATGCCCAGCAGCCGGCTTTTCGTTCGAGCTTTATCTCAAGCACCGCGAGTACAATGCTGCAATAGGGGCCGCACTGCTTTACCTGAGCCTGCTGTATTGCGGCCGGCGCTGGTGAAAGCATCCTTCACCGGGCCGGTGAGCTTTTGCCGGAAGATGAAGTCCAACAATATAGGTCAGGTCAATCGATAAGGAGCCGTGCCGAACATTGAAGACACGCGCGAACGCAGTCGCCCTCTTCTGCGCTTCGCCCTGTGCGGCCGCGTGCGCTCAGGGCAGCAGGACCGCTGCCGTCCTCGCTCCGCCGCGCGCGGGCTACAGCTTTCCGCAGAAACAGACCCTTACCTACGCCGTGGACTGGCGCGTCTTTCCCGCCGGCACGGCGGTCATCCACTTTGAGGCCGCGGGCGACCGGGAGCGCATCGTCGCCTCGGCCGACACCAGCGGAGCGATCAATCTGATATTTCATGTGGCCGACAGCTTCCAGTCCGACTTCGACCGCGAGAAGGGCTGCACCTACGACTTCGACAAGCAGACCGTGGAAGGCCGGCGCCAGATCAACTCCACGCTGCACCTGGACTACGCGAATGCGCAAGTCGATCCTCGACGAGAAGAACCAGGTCACCGGACAGACGCAAGCATGTTGAGTCTGCCGGTGCATGGTTGCCTCACCGATCTGCTGACCGGCGTGTTTTACGCTTCGTCGCAGCCGCTGGCATTGGGGCACAACTTTGTGATTCCCGTAGCCGATGCGCAGCGCACCGTGCTGGTGACGATGAAGGTGGAAGGGCGCGAAGAGATCAAGACCACTCTCGGGCACCTTCAAGACCCTTCGCGTGCAGCCCACCGCCGACGCAGGCGTGGTGAAGAACCGCGGCAACATCTGGATCTGGTACACCGACGACGATCGCCACCTGCCGGTGCAGATGCGCGCGCGGCTTTTCTGGGGAACGATTACGTTCCGGCTTACCGGCAACGAATATAAGTGAGCGCGTGACCGTGAAACATGCGGCGTGGACCGTGTGCCGCGAAGCGATCGCTGTGAACCGATCGCTGTGAACCGATCGCGGTGGACCGGGCGGCGGTGGAGCGTGATCAAAGGCCAGAGACCACGGGCCACGGTTCACGGATCACGTTCTTTCAGGTGTAAACTTTTCCTTCGCGCACAACCTGACCGACTTGGCGCGATGCGGTGCACTCATGCGCAATCTTTTCTCCCGCCAATCTGGGGTGCCCCAGGACTGCAGCCCCCACGAACAGGCCTTCGTTCGTGGGGTGGAGATCTCGTGTTTGAGACCTGGGATAGCACAGACGCTCATACTTTTGCTTTCCTTTGCCTTAATTCTTCCTACCCTGAGCCGCGCACAGTCTGCCCTTTCAAAGCGCCCGATGACGTTCGACGACATGATGCAGATGAAGCGGCTGGGCGAGACCGCCGTTTCGCCCGATGGCAAGTGGCTGGCTTACTCCGTCACGACGGTGAACCTGATCGCGAATACCAAAACTCCGGAGCTTTGGCTGCAGGCGATCGCAAGCCCCTCCGCCGACAATTCCGCGCCATTCAAGCTGGCGGTGGGCCAGCCCGGCGACAGCGATCCACAGTTCGCTCCCGACGGCAAGCAGATCTTCTTCATCAGCAGCCGGGACGGAGCGCCGCAAATCTGGCTAGCCGATTTTGATTCCGCCACCGGCGCTGACGAGTCACCTGCGCAAGCTCACTAACCTCGATCTCGGCATCGACAATGCCAAATGGTCGCCCGACGGCCACTCCATCGTCTTCACCGCCTCGGTCTATCCCGACTGCCCCGCCATCGCGCCCAACGACAACGGCGCCGGCGCCGAGTGCAACTACGATCGCGCCGCCAAAGCCGCCGACAGCAAGGTCAAGGCGCAGATCTTCACCCACCTCCTCTATCGCCACTGGGACCACTACACCGGCGACAAGCGCTCGCATCTCTTTCTCGTCTCGGTCGAGGGCGGCGAAGTTCGTGACCTCAATCCCGGCGACACGCATGATGTGCCTCCGTTCTCGCTCGAAGGCTCCGGCTGCGGTTGCGACATCTCGCCGGATGGCAAAGAGCTGGCGTTCACCGAAAAGGACGTGCCTGACGAAGCGATTTCGACCAACAGCGACATCTTCACGCTCGACCTGACTGATCCCGCCGCGAAGCCTGTAAAAGTGAGCACATCTCCGGGCGGCGATCTCTCGCCGGCCTATTCACCCGACGGAAAGTATCTCGCATGGCGCTCGCAAGCCCGCTCCGGATACGAGAGCGGTAAGTTCCGGTTGATGATTTATGACCGCGCCACCAAGACGATCAAAGACCTGCTGCCGAAGTTTGATAACTGGGTGGACGAGTTTGCGTGGGTGCCAGATTCAAAGCACATACTATTCGTCTCCGCCGTCCAGGGAGAGGAGCCAGTTTTTGTCGCGAGTCTCGAAGGGGGCGAAAGAGCGTTTGCCGAACCTCCCTGCTGCGGCGAGTTTTCCGATCTCCATCCGATCAGGGCCGGTGGATTGCTGGTGGCAGCCAAGATGACGGTTGCGTCTCCGGGAGAGGCGGTTGTCTTTGCACCTATGGGAGTCGAGATCGGAGACCGCCCAATCACCCACCTCAACGGCGCCCTCCTCGCCCAAGTCGACCTACCCAAGATGGAATCTTTCTGGTTTACGGCCAAAGACGGAACAAAGCTCGAAGGCTTCCTCATCCGCCCGCCGGGGTTCGACGCGACGAAGAAGTATCCGGTGAAGTTTCTCATTCACGGCGGGCCGCAAGGCAACTGGGGCGACGACTGGAGCTACCGCTGGAACGCCGAGCTCTTCGCCGCCAACGTCTACGTCGTCATCATGATCAATCCGCGGGGGTCCACCGGCTACGGGCAAGCGATCGTCGACGGCGTCAACGGCGACTGGGGCGGGAAGCCTTACACCGATCTGATGGAGGGACTCGACTACGCGGAGCAGCACTATCCGTTTATCGACAAGACGCGCGAGTGCGCCCTCGGCGCGAGCTACGGCGGATACATGGCCAACTGGATTCTCGGCCACACCGACCGCTTCAAGTGCATCGTGACGCACGACGGCATGTTCAACGCCGAATCAGCGTTTGGATCGACGGAAGAAGACTGGTTTAACATCTGGGAGTTCCGCGGGCACCCATGGGATTACTACGGCAAACCCGACGACCAGAATCCCTTCCGCAAGTGGTCGCCGTCGCTTTATGCCAAAAACTTCAAGACGCCAACGCTGGTGATTCACAGCCAGCTCGACTACCGGCTCGATGTGAGCGAAGGCTTCCAGCTTTTTGACACGCTGCAGATGCTGGGCGTGCCGTCGAAGATGCTCTACTTTCCTGACGAAGGTCACTGGGTGCTGAAGCCGCAGAATTCCGAGCTCTGGTGGAAGACAGTGAACGACTGGGTCGACCAATGGACAGCGCCAAAATGATCGGTACTACAGAAATCAAGATTTGTAGTACAATCTATTCTATGAAGGCCACGGTACAAGCACGGCTTGACAAGGAGACGCAGGCTGCCCTCGAACGGCTGGTCAAGCGTCACGGGTGGAGCACGTCCAGGGTCGTGCGCGAGGGGATTCATCTCGTCGAAAAGCACCACGCCCCGCCGCCCATTCGCAAGCTGATCGGTATTGGCAAGTATGATAGCGGCGTTTCAGACCTGTCCACCAACCAAAAGTACATGGATGATTTCGGCAAGAGGAGCATGGGACGCGCTTGGCGGAAGCCAGTGCAAGGTCCGCCTAAGTGAGGCCCGTTCTTGCCGACGCGGGCTTTCTGGTCTCCGTTTACAACAAGCGCGAGCCGTATCACTCTGTTTGCGTGCGTGTCCATCAATCGCTGGACAATCCGCTGGCGACCTGCGAGCCGGTGATAGCCGAAACGCTTCACTTGCTTCGTTTTACTCACGGCGCTGCCGATGACATTCTCGCCAGCGTGGAAGAGGGCGTACTGGAGATTCCTTTCAGGTTGAGCGATTTCGCCGCGCCGGTGCGGAGGGTCATGACAAAGTACCGGGACCAGGCCGATTTTGCCGATGCTTGTCTGATCCACATGGCAGACCAACTCGACACCGGCGATATCCTCACCCTCGACCGTGACTTTGCCCACTACCGGTGGCGCCGCAACCGCAGCTTCAACCTGCTCATTCCTCTGGATTGATCGTCATGCCGCTTGCTCGTCACAACAAGAAGAAGGCTCCGCTCTCCGAGGCGGCCCTCTACGACTATGCCGTTAAGGCGCTGGGCCGGCAGATGCGTACCGAGGCCGAACTGCGGCGGCTTATGACGCCGCGCGCTGAGCCGGGCGTGCCCGGCGAAGCAGCGGTCAAGGCTGTTCTCTTGCGCCTCAAAACCCATGGCTACCTCAACGACGCGGCCTTCGCCGAAACCTACGCTCGGTTGCGCCAGGAAAACGAGAAGTTCGGCGTGCGCCGCGTTCGCCAGGATTTGCAGCACAAGGGAATTCGCCCCGATCTGATCGCCGAAACCCTTGAAGCGCGCTATGGAGCAACCAATGAAGAGGCGCTGGCCCGCCAGCACCTGGAGCGCAAGCGCATTCGCAAGCCTGCAAACGAGAAAGAAACTGCGCGCATCATACGGCGGCTGGTAGCTGCGGGATTTTCGACGGGCGTGATCTACAAGATTCTGCGCCAGTGGGACGTGCCGGACGAGGCGTTGGCCGCGCTCGACAATTTAGCCGCCGAAGACGCTGGTCAGGGTTCCCGCGAAGAATGATCTTTACTGCGCCTGGTGGGGCTCGACTGTTGCGTTGATCGGCGCGCCGATAGATTTCGTGATCGCATCGCGCACCTTTGCCCGAGGTGCGTTATTCACGAACGCGATTCCATCCGAAGTCGATTGAATTCCAAGCTCGGTCCACAACTTCGGCAAGTCCACCGTCACCGGCTTGTCCTTCCATTCGTTGTACTGATCGGTCAGCACATGTGTGCCAGTCGCCTTGTCGCCGATGGCAAGCGCCTGCGGAAGCGTCCAATCGTGGTCGATGGTGCCGCCAGCCTCGACGATAGCGCGCAACGCATCCTGCAGGCCTTTGCGGTTGTGGGTCTGGCGCCGAATGTCAACGTCGGCGACGAGGCAAAACATGGCGCCGCCCCAATACGTCCGGCCCCAGGTGTGCGTGTGGTCGAGGCCTGCGTCGCCCGGTGCAGGTTCGCCCTGATGCATATCGCGCACCATGTCGCCCCAGATTTTTTGCGCAGTGAGATTTCCGGTCATCACACGGGCGATCGGTTCGATGTAAGTTGCCAGGCCCTCCTCGATCCAGTGCTGATCGTCGGGCATGGATGGGAAGGCCGTGTGCACAAGCTCGTGCGTCATCATCCAGTCGTCGTTGAGATCAGCCTGGGTGGTGTGTTCACCGATGCGCATGCGTGTAAAGGCAGGAAAGCCGCGCATGTCGCCCCAGGTGGTGCCCTGCAGGACGCCCTTGCGGCCGGCCACGGGAATGATCAGGATGCGATCGCTGGCCACAGGAAAACGCCTGTAGTATGTGGCCACGGCAGAGGCTGCCGCCGCAACGTGGTCGAGAAACGCGGATTTTGGAAGATCGAGCGCGCCCTCGGCGAAGTCGACCTGGAGGGTTGAGTCGCCCACCTTGATGTTGTCGGTTTCGGCAATCACAACGTTGCGCCGGCCCGGCGGTTGCGCGAGGAGAGGGATGCGCAGCACTGGCAGCATCCACATGCACAACAAAAGCCGGACGAATAAAGAGATGCGAAGCCGGTCTGCCATTCAACCCCCATGGTGGTTGGACGGATGATCAGGCTTTGGAGGCGAGAATGTCGAGCATTTCCAATTGCGGAGGCTTGGCGAGCAATTCGTCGGCCTTGGCCATGAGCGCCTTGGCGATCGGACCAGAGAGGTGCGCCTGGCGGCCGGCGTCGTTGGGAAAGGTGTCGAAGATGCCGAAACGCGCGGGTCCGAGCTTGACGGCATACCAGGTAGTGGTTGCGGGCTCGGCAACGGCCAGCGGCTGCGCCGATTTCAAAAATGCCTCGAGTTCGCTTTCTTTTCCAGGTTTGGCCTCAAGCAAGGCCAGGATCGCACGTGTATCCATGCCAACCTCCGTTGGGTTCTACCACTACTTGGATGGCGCAGAGGCGACAGAAGTTACACGAGCGGAGCGGCACATTACACTAGAGAGGCCATGCAATACCGCTCGGGAAATGAGATACGCGAGCTTTTTCTGCGCTTCTTTGAGACGAAGGGGCACCGCCGAGTGCATTCGTCTTCACTGGTGCCTGCCAACGATCCCACTCTGCTGTTTACCAACGCGGGGATGAACCAGTTTAAAGATCTGTTTCTAGGTGCGGAAAAACGCCACTACTCGCGCGCCACTACTTCGCAGAAGTGCGTCCGCGCCGGCGGCAAGCACAACGACCTTGAAAACGTGGGTTTTACGCGGCGGCATCACACGTTCTTCGAAATGCTCGGCAATTTCTCCTTCGGCGACTACTTCAAGCGCGACGCGATCCGGTTTGCCTGGGAACTGGTGACGGACGAGAGGTGGATGGGCATCCCGAAGGACCGGCTCTATGTGACGATCTTCGAGGGTTCCCCCGAATTCGGAGTTCCGCGCGACGACGAGGCCGAGCAATATTGGCTGGAAGTTGGCGTGCCCAAGGAGCGCATCGGTGAGTACGGTCTGAAGGATAACTTCTGGCAGATGGGTGAGACGGGGCCGTGCGGTCCATGCTCGGAGATCTTCTACGACATGGGGATCGAGGCGGCCGAGACTCCGGGCTTCGATCTGCCGTTTGGAAAAGACGACGCCCGGTACGTAGAGATCTGGAACCTGGTCTTCATGCAGTTCGACCGCTTGCCCATTGTGGACAATGGCAAAACGCTAGGCTATACCCTTACACACTTGCCGAAGCCCTCGATTGATACGGGGATGGGGCTGGAGCGTGTGGCTGCTGTGCTGCAAGGCAAGGTAAGCAACTTTGAGACGGATTTGTTTACGCCGCTGATCAAGAGAGCTGCAGAACTCACAGGGCTCGTTCACCCACCCAAGCAGAGCTTGGATGGGGCACCCGCGGAGCTAGTGGAGTTAGAAAAGCTTACTGCCAACGCGAGCTTGCGGATTATTGCCGATCACGCTCGCGCCGCGACATTTCTCATCAACGATGGCGTGGTGCCGTCGAATGAGGGCCGCGGCTACGTGTTGCGCAAGATTCTGCGACGCGCGATTCGGCACGGGCGACTTCTCGGGCAGGAGAAGCCATTTCTGTATGAGATGGTTTTCGCGGTGCGCGACCTGATGAAGGACGCTTATCCGGAGCTGGCCGATTCCGCGGAGCGCGTTGCGAAGGTGGTGGAGGCAGAGGAAAAGCAGTTTGATCGCGTGCTGAAGTTTGGCATGGTGAAACTGGACGAGGTAATTCAAGAGCTGAATGCCGCCGAACAGGCCAATCGAGAAGCGGTCCTCAAGGCTGACATCCTCCATTTCCAGCAGGTATTGCCCGGTGATAAGGCTTTTCACCTCTACGAGACGTACGGTCTTCCCGTTGATTTCATGGTGGACGCTGCCCGAGATGCGGGGCATGGTTTCGACTCGGAAGGATTCGAGCGCGCAAAAGAGGCTGAGCAAGCCCGCGCACGCGCCTCCTGGAAGGGCGGCTCGCAAAAGACCGCGAGCCCCGCTTTCCGCGATCTGCCCAAGACCGTCTTCGAAGGCTATCGCCAACTCAACTCCACCAATAGCGAAGTTCTCGCCATCGTGAAGAACGGTGTCGGCGTCCCCGCAGCAAAGGTGGCCGACGAGGTTGAAGTGGTTCTCGATCAGACCAGCTTCTATGGCGACTCGGGCGGGCAGGTCGGCGACATGGGATGGTTTACTTCGACCGACGGCAACACGACCGTTGCCGAAATCACCGGCTGCGTACTTCCCGTGCAAGGTGTGCGCGCACACAAGGCCATTCTCAAGCAGGCTCTTGCGGTGGGCGATCACGTCAACACGGTTGTTGACGGGCAGAGACGCGATGCCATCAGGCGCAACCACACCGGCACGCACCTGTTGCACGCCGCGTTGCGCCAGGTGCTGGGCACGCATGTCAAGCAGGCGGGTTCGGCGGTGCATCCTGACCGGCTGCGCTTCGATTTCTCGCACTTTGCGCAGGTGGCCGACGAGGAGATTGAAGAGATCGAGACCATCGTGAATCGCGAAGTGCTGGCCAACGCGAAGGTGGAGACGCTCGAAGACGTTCCGATCGACGTGGCCGTGAACGAGTATCACGCCATGGCGCTGTTCGGCGAGAAGTACGGCGACAAGGTGCGCGTGGTGAAATTGTCGGATGGCTTTTCGACGGAGCTGTGCGGGGGCACGCATACCTCGGCGACGGGCGAAATCGGTCTCTTCAAGCTGACTGGCGAGGAGTCGGTGTCGAGCGGAGTGCGGCGCATTGAAGCCATCAGCGGCATGGGTTCGCTCGATACCTTCCGCCGCGATTTTGAACTGGCGCAAGTGGCCGGACAGTTTGTTCCTTCGGTCGACAACCTCTCCGAGGGGCTGCGGGCGAAGTTTGCCGCCCAGGAAGACGAGTTGAAGCGATTGCGCCGTGAGATAGAAGAGATGCGAATGAAGTCGGCAGCGAGATCGCTCGACGATGCGCTTGCGCATGCAGTGGAAGTGAAGGGCGTGAAGGCGCTCACGCATCGTGCCGACAACCTGGAGCGCGGGCAACTGCGCACGCTGGTGGACAACCTGAAACAGAAGCTGGGTGAAGGGGTGGTGGTGTTGGCCTCGGCGCAGCCGGAGGGGAAGGTAGCCATCATCGCCGGCGTGACGCCAGGGCTGACGAAGCGCATACAGGCGGGCAAGCTGGTGGGTGCGGTGGCCAAGCTGGTCGGCGGCTCGGGTGGAGGAAAGCCCGAGATCGCCGAGGCAGGCGGAAAAGATCAATCACAAATCGACGCAGCGCTGAAGGCCGCGCCGGCAATTATCGCGCAGCTAATCGAGTAGCACCTGGACGCAGGCCGAAGCTGTATCCAACGCCGAACGAGACGATGGGATAGTAGCTGAAGGGGCTCAGGTCGCTCTTCCACTTCGCAACCTGCGCAGTCAGGTTTGATTGGAATGAGGTCGCGATCTGGCTCGTGCCCGTAATGCTCGAGCACTCAGTCTGCGCCTGATCGAGGCAGGCCGAACCGCCGGCCACCACCGACAGCGAAGGCGCACCCACAAAAGCCGCGCCAACCTCGAACGGGAAGGACCAGTGACCGCCCCTGCGGGGGATGAGATTTCCCCAACCCGTGGTCATGGTGAAGGCTTCCTTGCGGGAGTTCAGCCCCAGGTTTGCGGTTGCGCTCAGGGGGGCCGATGTATCGGAATAGTATTTCGTTCCGTCAACGTTAATGCTGGTTCCGGCGGCAGCCGAGCCCAATGCCGAGATCCGGTTCTGGTTGTAGAAGAGAGCACCGGGGCTCAGGCGGAATCCGTGATTGGGAAAGGGATAGACGTCCAGCGAGACGCCGGCGGCAGCGAAGTTCACGGTGCCGTTCGCGCTGAAGCCGTTGACCGTCAGATTATTGATGGAATAGTTGAAGAAGTTGCCCACGCCACGCACGTTCATGTAGCGGTTCGCGTTGACTCCAGCCTGCAGGTTGACGCCCATGGCCCCGATACCGCCGCTAAAGGCAATCCGGGAAAATGGTGCGATCGAAGGTGGCGCAACGGCCCTCACCTGAGACACCGAAGTAACCGCTCCACTGCTCACAGCGGGTCCGGGGGGCGGAGGATCGATCACGGCGGAAAGTGTGTTTTGCGCGAGCAGGCTTGCCGATGCAGCCAGCAGCGTAAGCGTAAAGAATACAGAAGTTTGTCTCACAGCGCCTCCATAGGAGTGAACCTAGGCATTTGAGTGGAACAGGCACCCGCCTGGATGTTTCAGGAAGAAATCAGGCACTTGCGTAACCTGACTAACCAGAAATATCTCGGAATTCTCTCAGATCGTACGGTTACCTTTATCGCGGCGACAATACACCAAAAGAGCTATGCAGTTCGTTCGCCCGCAGCGGACTGGAATCTCTGCAAAAGGCAAGTTGAGAAACGGCCGGCGCCCCCAAATGCCTTAATCTGAGCCCATGGCGAAACTGGAGGGAGATACCGGAAAGATCGCTGAACTACGCGCCCGTTTGCTTGCCTGGTACGCACGCAATTGCCGTGATCTGCCGTGGCGGAAAAGTGCCGATCCCTATTCGATCTGGGTCTCGGAGATCATGCTGCAGCAGACGCGCGTGGCTGTTGTTGTCGAGCGATATCGTGCGTTTCTGGCGCGGTTTCCCACGCTGATTTCTCTTGCACTGGCTCCGGAGCAGGAGGTTCTGGCCCTTTGGAGCGGCCTGGGTTATTACCGGCGCGCACGCATGCTGCACCAGGCTGCGCCGCTTTGTGGCCGAGCATGGTGGAGGAAACCTGCCCCAGCGGGCTGAGGAACTCCGCACGCTGCCGGGCATTGGACGCCTACACGGCTGCAGCGGTGGCCAGCATCGCCCACGGCGAAGCTGTCGCGGTTGTCGATGGCAACGTGGAACGCGTGCTGTGCCGCGTTGCCGGTTGGGAAGCGGGAAGCCGCAAAGGAGGCGGCGCCGAGCTGCGCCGCAATGTCGCGAATTTTGCCCAGCGCCTCCTCGATCCAGCACACGCAGGCGACTTCAACCAGGCGATGATGGACCTGGGAGCGACCGTCTGCACGCCGCGCAGTCCGCAGTGCGTGACATGTCCGTTCATGGCTCACTGCAAAACGCGCGGCGAGCACAAGACGCCGCGGCGAGTGCCGATGACCAGCCGCGACGTGGCTTATGCCCTTTCAGTCCGGATGCGTCCGGGGCGAAGAAGACGTCATCGCACCAACTCACCTGAGGTGATGCTCGAACAGCGGCCGGCAAGGGTGACGGTGATGCCGGGAATGTGGGAGTTGCCTTCGCTTCTGGATTCGAATGTCTCCGCCGGAGAGCTGCGCATGACGCTGCGCCACTCGATCATGAAGGTGAATTACTATGTGCGGATCCGCACGGCATCGGAGGACGATGTGGAGTCGATGACGGTGAAAGGCGGAAAGCGGCGCTGGGTTCCCGTGCGCCAGGCGGGAAACATGCCGCTCACCGGCCTCACGCGTAAGGTGCTCAAACGAGCTCATCTGCTGCCCGCGGTGCAAGTCGGCGCAATTGAATCGTGAACCCGTAAAGAAGTACCCTGATAAGTTCATCAACAAGTCACTTAGAGTCTGTCATTAACCTTCGCGCGTTACTGCCGTATTACCTTCACGGGAGACTCCATGCATCGCAAATTGATTCCAGGCTTCATTTGTGCGACTTTCCTTGCCGCAACTGTTCCTGCCGCTTCAGCGCAACAACCTGCTGCCCATGCGGTTCCCGCCATCGCGGGTCTGCCGGAGGCTGCACGTGCGGCCGCGGACGCGATCGATCCCGAGAAGATTCGCGCGCACGTGCGATTTCTCTCGCTCGATTTGCTTGAGGGGCGCGGTCCGGGAACGCGCGGAGGCGAGCTGGCCGCCGAGTACATCGCAACGCAGTTCGCACTGGATGGCCTCGAGCCGGCGGGCGACGACGGCACCTACTTTCAGCATGTGCCGCTCTACGCCGTGCACACGGTTGAGGACAAAACCACGGTCGGCTTCGTGGCCACGAACGCCAAGAGCGGCGAAGGAACGATCCCATTGACGTATGGGCAAGACATTGTGCTGAAGGATCAGACCGGACAACCGGCTGCCGATATCGACGCGCCAATTGTGTTTGTCGGTTACGGCATCGATGCGCCCGAGTACCACTGGAACGATTACGCGGGAGTCGATGTAAAGGGCAAGGTGGTGCTGGTGATTGTGAATGAGCCGCCGTCGAACGATGCGCAAGTTTTTCAAAGGCAAGGCGCTCACCTATTACGGCCGATGGACCTACAAATATGAAGAAGCGGCGCGGCGCGGCGCCGTCGGCGTGCTCATTATTCATCGCACAGACCTGGCCAGCTACGGCTGGGATGTGGTGCGCAACTCGCAGGCGGTGGAGAAGAGCTACCTGGAGGGCGATCCGACAGCCACGCTGCGCGCGGCCGCGTGGATTCAGCACGACGTGGCGCAGCGGCTGTTCACGACTGGCCGGGCTGGGGGATGTGGATCAAGACATCGAACGCGCGGGAATGCCGGGGGCGTTCCACGCGGTAGAGCTGCCGGTGCGATTTCGCGCTCACATTGAAAGCCGCGTGCGCCATTACGTGAGCGCGAACGTAGTGGGCCGCGTGCCGGGAGCCGAGCCGGGCGGCAATGCCGTCATCTACACAGCGCATTACGATCATCTCGGCATCGATCCCAATGCCAAGGGCGACAACATCTATAACGGCGCGGCCGATAACGGCACGGGCTGCGGAATCCTGCTGGAACTGGCGCGAGCGTTTGCGCAGTCGCCGGTGCGCCCGCCGCATGCGGTTTACTTTGCCTCAGTCACCGCGGAGGAGCAGGGACTGCTGGGTTCGCAGTATCTCGGAATGCATCCGCCGGTTGCCGGCCGGCCAGATCGGGCTCGATCTGAATTACGACATGCTGCTGCCGATCGGAATTCCGCTTTCAGTGGATTTGGGCGGCGGCGAGCGTATTGACTTCTGGCCCACGGTCGAGAGAGTGGCGAAGGCCTTCGACCTGACGCTGCTGCCCGATCCCACTCCCAGCGCAGGCCACTATTACCGTTCCGATCATTTCTCGCTTGCGCGCGCCGGGATCCCGGCTTTTTCGATCGATCAAGGCGATTTGTTTGAGGGGCACGACCTCGCGTGGGGGCATGCGCAGATGGCCGGACTATGTGGTGCATCACTACCATCAACCCTCGGACGAGTACCGCGCGGACTGGGATTTCCGCGGCAATGCCAAGCTGGCGGGTTTCGGATTTGTGCTGGGCTGGCTGGCGAGCGAGCAGAGCAAGCCGATCGAGTGGCAGCCGGGGGACGAGTTTGAAGCCGCGCGCAAGACGAGCGAGAGCGGCCGGCAGTGATCGGCAGCCAGGGATCAGAGACCGGAGCGGCTCACGGCCCTCGGCCCAACGTCGTTTGCCTACTGGTTGGTATCCGCAATCGCGCTGGCTGCGCCCACATTTCCGCGCTCAGCTAAACGGCGGCGCGCGCCAGCCAGGACTTCATGGTGCCAGAGTCGACAAGGCCGGCCTGCTGGAAGTGGAGTTTTCCGTTGGCGAAGACTGCGAAGTTCGGGATACTCTGCACCCGGTATCGCGCTGCCAGATCGGGGTGCTTTTCGGTATCGACTTTCAGAACAACGGCACGTCCGGCGAGATCGCGTGCGACCTCAGCGACATGAGGGGCAGCCAAGCGGCACGGCCCGCACCACGAGGCCCAGAAATCGACGAATACCGGAACCTTGCTTTCGCGCACGATTTCGTCGAATTCTTCGGTGCCGACTTCAAGAGGATCGCCGATGGGCGGCAGAGGTGATTTGCAGGCGCCGCACTTGCCGTTATCAGCGAGATGCCTTGCCGGAATTCGATTTTGTTTCGCGCATGACGGACAACTGCGGACGATGGGCATGACGCTCGTCTCCTTTCGCGGGCGCAGGTCTTGACGCGGGCGGCTATTGCGGCCCTGTACACGCTTGCGCGGTTACATCAAGAATCTATCTATTTGATGCCTGAGATGCAGTGTGCGGTGCGAGCTGCCGACCCAACTCCCGTGGATGGGAACGGCGATGCGGAGCCCGAATGCCGCCATCGATGATTGGTCCCGAAATTGGCCGGCACTGCGATTGCAGCTGCGATTGGGCCTGCAGGCCGGTGAACGCGGGCCCAAAAAACTGTGAGACTGTGAAACTGTGGCCGCAAGTTGTTGATTGTACTGGGGCCCACAGTTTCACAGCCATTTTAAAAATTTTTGGGAGGGGTGCTAGCAGGGGTTTGCTCCGCCATTTGGCGCAGCATTTTGCCGACGATGCACGAGACGGAGGTCATGTGCTTTGCGGCCCAGATGCGGGCCCGGTAATAGGTTTCGGTGGGTACAGTTACGGTTATGTTTTTCATTGGCATCTACGCTCATCTTGATTGTGCAGGAAACGGCGATATCGCCTGCAAAGCTAAGTGGCTTGAATGGAGCGAGTCACGGGACGAGGGGATTGACACAGGACGTTTGAGATTTGCCCGCCTTCCCCAGTCTCGCGACTGGGGCTACCGTATCACGCCCGCTGAAGCGGGCTTTCAGAAAAACGCCGGGACCAGTGATGCACCACACCAGCGATTTCAGCGCTGGAAGATGTCGATGGGTTGGGTGAAATCCGTGACGCGGATGTGGCGGGCGAGAGTGGGATGCTGTTGCTGCAAGCTTCAAAAACATCTCCCATGCCACGCGGCGGTAGCTGAAGTGGCCGGCCGGGGCGGAGCGCAGCTCGGAGATGTATTGCGCCTCGGCAAAGTCCATTTTGAAGAGGGCGCGGATGCGGGTAGCAAGCGGGAAGAGATAGAGGGCGGATTGAGCGGCTTCGGGTGCGGAGCCGGCGGCGATGCGGGTGGCGGCGGCGTGCGCGGATTCGACCGCGCCGCAGTACTCGGCGAGAACGCCGGCCTCGGCGAGGATGTCGACCTCGGCGGGCAAGTCGCCGGAGCCGGGAGTTTCATAGCCGTGCTGCCAGGTGAATCCCTGGATGATCTGCGTGCAGCGGCGATGGCGGTGCATGTCGCGGAAGCCGCCGATGTCCATGAGGATGTCGAAGCGCAGGGCGGCGCCGGCATGAAAGGCGCGCAGAAGCTCGTCGTGGCGGCCGCGATGGCGGGTGCCGAGGTCGATGATTTCGGAGATGCGCGCGGCGGGGAGGGACGCGGCGAGGTCGCGAATCTGGCGGTAGGGGTGGTGGCTGGCCGAGTAAAGGAGCGTGGCGGCGAGCTCGACTTCGAGAGATTCGGTGCGCTCGACGAGGTCGACCACTGCGTGGGGTGGGGTATTGGAAGAGAGAGCTGCGAGGATTTCGGCGGCGGCCTGGGCGAGCTCGGCCTGGGTTTGCGCGATGTAGGGGTTGGGCTGGGCGTATTTCACGAGTGTGGGTGCGGTGCGGATGTCGCGCGTGAAGAGGGCGGCGGCTTCGGCAGCGAGCGCGGGTGCGGCGTCGTCAGTGAGCGCCGAGAGTTTGTCAATGAAGGCCTGGGCGGCGGGAGCGTTGAGATTCCAGGCGGGCGAGGTGGCGGCTTCGCGGAGTTTTTCGCCGAGCAGGCGAACCTCGGCAAACGGGTGCGAGAGCAGGCGCGAGACCTGGGTTTCAAGGGTGCGGGCGCTGATGATTTGGCCGAGGGAAGTGTTGGTGGCCAGCGGAAGCAGGTAGCGAGCGACGTCAAAGGCGCGGGCGCGGAGGGTGCGTTCGTACGCCTCCGGCTTGAGGCTGTCAGGGGCGCGGGATGCGGCGATGGAGCAGATCGAGGACGGCGGCGGTGACGCCCTGGTACGCAGCGAAAAGGCTGCCGATGGTTTCGGAATAAAGCTCGGCGGAGGCAGTGTCAGCACCGAAGCCGGGAGTATAAAAGCCGGATTTGAGGAAATTCTGGTAGCGGGTCGAGCGTTCCTGGCCGTCCCAGCGCGGCTCGTCGACGAGGACGATGGCGGCCAGCAGGCTGAGGCGCTCGATGGCGAAGGCGATATGGGCCAAGTCGGCGATGGAGCGGTGGCCATATTGGAAATAGAATGTATTGAGGAACTGCTCGGCGCGCTGGGAGCTAATTTCCGCCAGGGATTCGCGCATGGAGAGCGCCGACCGGGAGTACTTTGCCATGGCGAAGGCGAGGATTTCGGGGTCGGCGCCGTGGACGGCAAAAACCTCAGTCTGGTTCCGGGATTCGGGAGCGATTGAAGTTTCACTGGACATAAGGATGGTCTCGCGGACAGAATACGGCATGAGGGAGCAGCCGCGCGTTGCGGTGATAGCACCCTGTACCGGGCGGAGCGGTTCCGAAAAGAATTTGGGCGGAACTGACGAGCGTCAAGGTTGTTGCTCCGTGCTGGTGGCGGCAACTCGAATTTCGTGATCACGGTGGTGCGTTTTCCGAAACTGCTCGGGCGCTACGCCAGAGGAACTGAATCGAGAGCAGCAGCCAACCGGGAAGTTCGGAAGCGACGATAGAGGAGTTCTTGGTGCGGGAGTTTTTGGTGCGGACGTCGCACAAACCGCGGCCATTGCCGGCGGGACGCTGGGCAAGCACCCAGCGCTGGAACGATTTGCTTTTTGCGCACTGGCCGATTCCTGTGCCAAAGCTTGAGGCATTGCTGCCCGAGTGGCTGCAGGCGGATACGTTTCAAGGATCGGCGTGGCTGGGCGCGGTGCCCTTCTGGCTGGACCGAATCAAGATTCGCGGTGTGCCGTCCATCCCGGGGATGCGCCGCTTTCCCGATCTGAATCTTCGCACCTATGTCCGGGACCGGATCACGGGGACGCCGGGGTTCTATTGCTTCTCAGTGGACTCGAGCAACCTGCTCGCGGTTGCGATGGCGCACGCCGTGTATCACCTGCCGTACCAGCTGGCGGAGATGCGGCTGGAGCCGCGATCGGATCGGGAGTTCGCATTCTACAGCCGCCGGCGATTCGCGCGGCCGGAGGTGATCTTCAAGGCGCGCTACCGGGGGCTGGGACCGACGCACAAGACGGCAGAGATCCTGCCGGGATCGTTCGAGTACTTTTTTGCGGAGAGACCGTGCCTGTTCAGTACCAATCGCATGGGGCAACCGGTCCGCGCCAATCTGCACCATGTTCCCTGGCCGCTCGAAGAAGCGCAAGCCGATATTGAGCGCAACGATCTGGCTGCGGCGGTGGGTATTGAGCTGCCGGATCAGGAACCGGTTCTGCATTATTCGCGACGGCTGGCGCTGTACATCTGGCCGGCGGAGCTGGTGCGGCCGGCGCTTGCTGCGCGGCCAGTGAGGGTGGCGGCCACGCCGACGTAAAAAGGAGGGGTCAGGGATCAGGGGGCAGGGGTCAGAAGAGCGGCTTTTAGCTGTCAGCTACTCGCCGTTTACTGTTCCCTGTTCGCTGTCCGCTGTCACTCCGCTGCCCATCTATAATGACCGATGGAAAGGCGCGGCTCGCGAATGAGCGCGCAGAGGTCTACACAACATGGGAGATTTGCAAGGCAGGATTGCGCTGGTCACAGGCGGTGCGCAGGGGATTGGACGCGCCATTGCGGAGGAACTGGCTGCGGCGGGTGCAGTGCTGGCGCTGGCCGACGTGAATGAGGCCAAGCTGGCGGACACCGTGGGCGAACTGAAGGCGCAGGGGATCGATGCGACGGCGTTCACCGTGAATGTATCGAGCCAGGAGTCGATTGAGGCCGGGGCGAAAGCGATTGTGGAGAAGTTTGGCAAGGCGGAGATCATTGTGAACAATGCCGGGATCACGCGCGACAATCTGATGCTGCGGATGAAGCGCGCCGATTGGGATCTCGTGATCGGCATCAATCTGACGGGGGCTTTTCTGCTGACGCAGGCGCTGCTGAGCCCGATGCTGAAAAACCGCTGGGGCCGGATTGTGAATATCGCGAGCGTGGTGGGCCGCGCGGGGCAGGCCGGCCAGGTGAACTACGCGGCGTCGAAGGCAGGGCTGATCGGGTTTACGCGGTCGCTGGCGCGCGAAGTGGCGTCGCGCAACATCACGGTGAATGCCGTGGCGCCGGGTTTTATCGAGACACCCATGACGGCGGTTCTGAGCGAAGAACAGACCAAGGCGATGCTAGCGACCGTGCCGCTCGGAAGGCGAGGAACCGCCAAGGATGTTGCGCAGGCGGTGAAGTTTCTGGCGTCAGATGCCGCGTCGTATATTACCGGGCACGTGCTGGACGTGAACGGCGGCATGTTCATGGGCGGGTGAAAAAAAGCAGGGACCAAGGGAACGAGGGACTGAGGGACCCACAAGCTTAGAGAGTCGCGCGCTGAGGGACGGCACTGAACGCGAATTTTCGGCGCCGCGCTAGCGAACCCAAGTAAGAACGCCCGAGACGCTTCCAGAAGAAATTTCAAGTTCCACAGGCGCCTCGCCGATAGTGGATTCGGAGGGGCGCGGATGGCATCTTATGTCGAATCGCCTGTTTGTTGCCGGGCAGGCGCAGATGCGGCGGCTGACGAAATTCGATACCTGGCGCGGCAACCGATTCTGGACCTGCGCGGGAGAGTGCACGGCTACGAACTGCTATTTCGCAACGGTCCTGAAACGATTTTCCGCGGCGATGGCGAGATTGCGACGCGCACCATGTTCGACAATACAGTGCTTTTTGGTCTGGGACGCCTCACAGGCGGCCTGCCGGCATTCGTAAACTGCACGGCCGAGGCTCTCAACGGTGACCTTGTGCATGTGCTGCCTTCGGGCATGACGGTCCTGGAGGTTCTGGAAGACATTGAGCCCACGCCTGAGCTGGTTGGTGCGTGCCGGCGATTGAAGGCCGCGGGGTATCGGCTGGCGCTGGACGATTTCATCTGGAAGCCCGGCATTGAGTCGCTGGTAGAGCTGGCCGATTACATCAAGGTGGACTTTGCACTGTCAGGCGCAGCGGAGCGGCGAGAACTGCTGAAGCAGTTGGAGGGCGTGACCGTAGCTCTGATTGCGGAGAAGGTGGAGACACAAGAGCAATTTACGGAGGCGCGGGAAGAAGGATTCACGCTGATACAGGGTTATTATTTCTGCCGTTCGACACTCCTTGAGAATCGGAAGGTACCTGCGAACCGGCCGTCGCAGGTGGAGATTTTGCAGCTGTTGCAGGATGACTCGATCGATCTGCACAAGCTGGCGCGGCTGGTGAAACGCGACACCTCGCTGACCTATCGATTATTGCGGTTGATCAACTCGCCGGTCTGCGCCATGCAACAGGAGGTGCGCAGCGTGGAGGCGGCGCTAATCGCGGTCGGCGAGGAGGCGTTCCGGCGGATCGCGACGCTGGCGATTGCCAGTGAACTGAATGCGGGCGGGCCGATGGAGTTGCTGCGCATGGCGTTTGTGCGGGCGCGATTTTGCGAACTGGGAGCAGGGCTCTCTGATTTGGACAAGGCGGAGCAGTATCTGCTGGGACTCTTGAGCCTGCTGCCGGCGATGTTACGCATTCCCATGAACGAGTTGGCGCCGCGGCTTCCTCTGCGCGGGGAGATTTGCCGGGCCCTTGAGGGTGAGAAGACGCCGGAGCGAGCGCTGTTGTGCTGGATCGAAGGACGTGAGCGCGGTGATTGGCGGGCGTGCGAAATGGTTGAGGAAAAGATGAAGCTGCAGGAAGATCAGTTGCAGACCTGCTACGACGATGCGCTCGCGTGGACCGAAGCGGTGCTGCACTTCGCCTGAAACTGCGTGCAAACTAATCGGCCGCTGCATTTTCATTGCGCCCATTCCAGTTGCAGAAGCCAGCCTTTGGCAGAGTCCGGCGATTGGGAGACGCAGCTTTGAATCCCCACCCGCCGACGCCTCATCTGAGAAAATAATGAAAGTGCGTTACGACGATCATTTTGTGTTCCGGCGGCTTGTCCCCGGGCTCTTCGCCACCGTTATATTGGCGGCGGGCGCCGCGCCGGGAACTTTCCCAGGCGGGTGGGCTGATGCGCAGGAACCGAATCCATCGTCGGCGGCCAACCCCTTTTGGGGCAGCGTGACCGCGCAGCCTGTGAGTGCGGAGCCGGTGCAACTCTCGTTGGACGGTGCAATCCAGCGCGGCCTGAAGAACAACCTTGGCCTCAAAGAGGCTGAAAACGCACAGATGGCGCTGGAGGGCGAGAAGAACGAGGCGCTGCAGGAATTTTTACCCACTATCGCGCTCGAGGGCGACACCGGCTACTACATGCACGATCTGGCGGCGCTCGGATTCAGCCCCAAGGTGGTGGGTGAATTCAAGTCGTTCTTTCCCGGGGGAAAAGCTCCAACGAATCTGTCGCTTATTGCTCGCGACGACCTGACCGAGGGCCAGATCCGCTACAGCCAAATCCTGTTTTCGGGGCCGGTGATCGCCGCATGGAAGGGCGCAGGCGCGGCGGAGCGCTCGGCCTACTACGCGAAGATGAGTGCGCGCGGTGAGGTGGTGCAGCAGGTAGCAGAGGCATACCTGCGCGCTCTGGCGGATGCGAGCGAGGTGGACAACGCGAAGGCGCTGGTGGCGGAGGCGCAGGTGCTCGAGGATCACACGCAAGCGGAGCATGAGGCGGGGACCGTGGGGAACCTGGAGCTGCTGCGCGCACAGGTGCAGTTGCAGGCACAGGAACAGGCGCTGATCCAGGCGCAGAATCGTCAGGCGAAGGACTTGATCCTTTTGCAGCGCGAGATCGGCGTCGATCCGAACCAAGAAATCGTATTGATCGACCAGGCGCCTTACAGTGAACTGGCGACGCAGACTCCGGAAGAGGTACGGGCGGAAGCCTACCAATACCGGCAGGATTACCAGAACCTGCTGAACCAGGTGGTTGAGTACAAAGCAGCGTACGCCGTCTACCGCAGCGAGCGGCTGCCGACATTGAGCTTCTACAGCTACTACGGCACCAGCACCGTAAACGGAGCGGGTACGCATGGCAACTTCATCGCGGCGGGCCAGGTGAATTTTCCGATCTTCCGCGAAGCCAAGCTGCGCGGCGATCAGGACGTGGCGAAGGCGAAGATGGAAAGCGTGAACGCGCAGCTCGCTGATTTGCGTGACCACATCGACGAGCAGGTGCGCGCCGCACTGCTGGACGTGAACGCGGATGAGAAGCTGGTGGACGTGGGTCGGTCGAACGTAGACCTGGCCAAACGCGCATTGAGCGATGAGACCGACCGGGTGAACGCCGGCGTAGACAACAACCTGCCGTTGGTGACGGCGCAGGCCACGCTGGCCACGGCCGAGAGCAATCTCGTAGAAAGCCTCTACCAGTACAACGTATCGAAGCTTGCGCTGGCGCGTGCAGCAGGCGTACTTGAGCAGCAGTACCGGACGTACCTGGGACAGTAAAAAACAGGGGGCAGGGATCAGGGGTCAGAAGGGCAAATAGCCGCTGATCGCGGCGTGGCTTGAAGGGCGAGAAACCGTATCTTCATCACCTAGTTTATCACCAATTGGTGATAAACTAGGTGATGAGGAGTGCCGAGCAAATGAGGGCGACCGTTTCGCTTGACGATGAGTTGGTGAGGAAGGCCCAGGAATACTCCGGAGTGGTGGAGCGGACGGCCCTGCTGCGCGAGGCATTGAAGGCGCTGATCGAGAGGGAAGCGTCTCGTCAGCTCGCTGCGCTTGGAGGGACGATGCCTGACCTCGAATACATTCGGCGGCTGAGGGTGGATGAGCTGTGATCCTCGCCGATGCGAATATTTGGATCGACTACTTCCGGCATGGTGAACCTGTCTTGCAGAAGCTGCTCGAACAAAACCAGATTGTGATGCATCCCTGCCTGGCCGCGGAATTAGCGCTGGGCTCGCTGCGCGACCGATCCACAATTCTGGCGAAACTCGACATCATGCCGCAAGCACGGGTCGTCCATCTCAGTGACATACGGCAGATGATCGAGGGTCGCCGCATGTACGCCAAGGGAATTGGTCTCACAGATGCGCATCTGCTAGCGTCGTGCCTGGTTACGACTGGCGTGCAGTTATGGACGCGCAACAAGGCGCTGGGAAGCGTGGCCGGGGCGCTGGGAATCCGTGCCGGGCTGCCGTAACAGGCGGGGCGCGAGGGTGCTACTGACGCAGTACCGGGATACCTGGGGCAGTGAAACTCCGCGCGTGAGTGCGCGGATCGCATGCCAGTGGTCTGTTTCCTGAATTTAACTAAGAACCCCAAAGGAGTCTTCCCTTGCCTGATGGATTCAAGATCATGTATTTCGTCGAGCCGGATGCGGCGGCGTTGGCCGCGCGTGCGGCGCGCTATTTCGTCGAGAAGGTTGAGCAGGCGACGGCTGCGAAAGGGCGCGCACAGATCGCGATCAGCGGAGGATCGACACCGAAGGCAGCGTTTGCGATTCTTGGCGATGCCGGACAGCCCTGGCGGGCGCGGATGCCCTGGGGCAGGCTCGATCTGTGGTGGGTGGATGAGCGATGCGTGCCACCGGACCACCCCGACAGCAACTACCGCATGACGCGCGAGGCGCTGCTGGACCATGTGCCGCTTAAGCCGGAGCAGATTCACCGCATGGAGGGAGAGCTGGAGCCTGAGATTGGCGCGGCGCGGTATGAGGCTTCGCTGCGCAATGGCTTCAGACTGGAGGGCGCTCAGATGCCGATGTTCGATGTGCTCCAGCTCGGAATGGGTCCGGATGGACACACTGCGTCTCTTTTTCCCCACAGTGCGGGTCTGCACGAACTTGAGCGGCTGGCAATCGCGAACCATGTTATGGCAAAGGAAAGCTGGCGCATCACGCTCACGCAGCCGGTGATCAACCGGGCGGCGGATGTGTTCTTCCTGGTGAGCGGTGCGGACAAAGCGCAGATTCTGAAAGATGTGTTCGTGGGACCACGCGACCCGGAGCGGCTGCCCAGCCAGTTGATCGCGCCTGTGGGCGGTATACTGACGTTGCTCCTGGACCGGGCGGCGGCCGCGTTGCTGCCCGCGACGGATTCGGAAGGCAGGGGTGTTCTTGAGAGGAATGCATGATTTTGGCTGGTGATGTAGGTGGAACGAAAGTTCACCTGGCGCTGTTCGATTTTACCGACGGCAATTTGAAGCACGCACGCGACAAGGTTTATCCAGCCAAGGAGTACGGGGGGCTGGAAGAGATCGTGAAGGAGTTCGTGGTCGCGGAGAAGGTGACGGCGGCCTGTTTCGGGGTACCGGGCCCTGTGCGCGAAGGCCGGCTGCGGCTGACCAATCTGCCGTGGACGCTGGACAGCCGCGAGCTGGCGCACGACTTGAAGATCGATTACGTGTTTCTTATCAACGATCTTCAGGCAAACGGCTATGGCATTGCAGAGTTGAGTGCAGAACAGATTTATACGCTGAGCGAGGGAGATGCCCGGCAGGTGGGGAACCGGGCGCTTATCTCGGCAGGAACAGGCCTGGGCGAGGCGTTCATGGTCTGGGACGGCCGCGATTATGTTCCTTACCCCTCCGAGGGCGGGCACTCCGATTTTGCGCCGCGCAACGAGGACGAGATCGATTTGCTGCGTTTCCTGCGGCAGAAGTACAACGGGCGTATCAGCTTTGAACGCGTGGTCAGCGGGCAGGGGTTGACGAACTGTTATGAGTTCCTGCGCGATGTACGCGGACTTGAAGAGCCGGTCAGCCTTGCGCAGCGGATGATGACCGAAGATCCCAACGCCGTGATTACCGAAATGGCGCTGAAGGCCAAGAGTCAGCTCTGCGAAAAAGCGCTGGATTTGTTCGTATCGGCATACGGCGCAGAGGCGGGCAACCTGGCCCTCAAGATTCTGTCGGTCGGCGGATTATACGTGGGCGGGGGCATTGCGCCGCGCATTCTGGAGAAGCTGAAGGACGGCTCGTTCATCAAAGCTTTTACCGACAAGGGAAGGCTGAGCCAACTGCTCGTGAACATGCCGGTGAAAGTCATCCTGGAAAGCCGCACGGCGCTGATGGGTGCAGCGGCATATGCCGAGGCACGAGCGGCTGAACTCAGCGGGATTTCTCCGCGGGCAGCAAGCGTGAAGTTCTGATCCGTCCTGATCGGTCTGGGGATGGCACGCCCGTTCTCGTGCGGTCTTGAGAGGCTGAAGCGCCCGAAATTCATTGGAGCGGGCGGGCAGAGGCCCGGAACTTCGATGCAGTCTCTGTAAGGAAGCTGTACGATGATGCGCTGGTTGGGGCTGTGGTTGTTGCGCGTGCTGGTCGGAGTCGCAGCGCTCTCGCTTGTGGCGTTTGCGGTGGATTGGACGGTCTACCGTTTCCGCGGCTCGCCGCAGGCCACTGTAGCCGTGAGCCGGTTTATGCTGATTCCGCTCAAGGGACAGAAGACCGAATACGATTTTCTTGGCACTGCCAACGTTGGTTGCGCGGTGGCGTTGTTTCCCCACGGAGGCGAGGATCCGTGCTGGCATCTCAGACGCAATCCCAACGAGTGGGAGAACGTGGGAACGCCGGCGTACTGAGGCTGCCCCAGAAGTTCGATATAGAAGTCGGCATCCCGAAATGCGGGTCCTTCGACTCCGTTTGGCCTGGATTCCGGCAAAACGCCGCTCAGGATGACCGGCAGTATTGTTAGTGCGAACTTAAGTGACAGGAGACTTGGTCGACATTTAGGCGCTGGCGGAGGGAGGCCGGCGGCCCAGCGCCAACCAAGAAGCAAGAATGCGGCGAGGATAGATCGCGGTGAACATGCGGCGGTGACGCGAGTCACGGGAAAGAAGATTGAAACGCGGCTAGGATCCTAGAACTGGTTGCATAAGTAGTTTGAGAAAGTGCGAAAACATCCTCAGGGGCTAAAGCCCCGCTATTTATGAGCCGCTAACGGCACGACTAAAGTCATGCCCCTTCAAAAACGGATTTATGCAACCAGTTTTAGAGTATTTTTCCCCGGAGAGTTCCATGTATAGCCGCACCCAAAACGAGAATGGCAGCTTCAACACGCGCTGCCTCGACTGCTTTATGACGATTGCATCCTGTGTGGAAACGGAAAAAGAGCTGGAAGAGCGAGAAGCACATCACATGTGCCCGGAAAAAGCCCTTGCGCAGTTGATGGCATTGGAGAGGGCGACTTTATCGCACGCGGCGCGCAACTAGTTCGCAGCACGAATCAGGATTTTCACCTGACGGTTCTCCAGAAGCACTCTTCATCGCTGAACGGTAAACGTCATTCGGGCTACTTCGAAGCTGATACTGCATCAATCCCTGGAACACAATTGTGCGAATCGGCGAAATGGGTGCATACTGCGTGAATGGCGCTTTCGCATGCGTCGGGTCTTGCGTGCAGAATCTTCCCCCCTTTCCAGGACAGTGCACGGGCAGCATTTGTGTTTTTTGAGCCAGGAACGGCCACATGGACAGAAAAGCATTGCGCCCAGAGGGATATAGCCGGTTTGCCGCGCCTTTTGCCGGCTGAACACGTCTCATGAAACACAGGCGGCTCCGTGGCAGCGAGCCGGACGACAGGAGGTCAAAGGATGCCTGCAGCTCCTCTACCCCGAACCTTGGGCGAACTGCGTACCAGTAATTCATTCAACGAAGCCCGTTTGAAATCGCGCAACGTGAAAGACGAAATGCGCGACAACCTGATGGCGCGCCTGAAGGCGCGGGAGACAGTGTTTCCGGGAATCGTCGGCTACGAGGACACGGTGATTCCGCAGATTGTGAATGCCGTGTTATCGAAGCAGAATTTTATTCTGCTTGGGTTGCGAGGCCAGGCAAAGAGCCGGATTCTGCGCGCCTTGACGGCGCTGCTGGACGAGGCGATGCCCTATGTGGCGGGATGCGAAATCCGCGACAATCCTTACCGGCCGTTGTGCGCGCGCTGCCGCGACCTGATTGCCGAGCGGGGCGATGCGACGCCGATTGCGTGGATCGGGCGCGACGACCGCTACGTGGAGAAGTTGGCGACGCCGGATGTGACGGTGGCGGATTTGATCGGGGATCTCGATCCGATCAAGGCGGCGAGGGCGGGAGAGAATCTTTCGAGCGAGATGACGATGCACTACGGCTTGCTGCCGCGAGCCAACCGTGGCCTGTTTGCCATCAACGAGCTGCCGGATTTGGCCGGCAAGATTCAGGTTGCGCTTTTTAACATCATGCAGGAGGGCGATGTACAGATTAAGGGCTATCCGGTGCGGATGGCGCTGGATCTGGTGCTGGTGTTCAGCGCCAATCCCGAGGACTACACAGCGCGTGGGAAGATCATCACGCCGCTGAAGGACCGCATCGGGTCCGAGATTCGTACGCACTATCCCGAGACGCTCGAAGAGGGCATCGCGATCACGGCGCAGGAAGCATGGCAGGAACGCCAGGCAGGCGCGATTGAGATTCCGCAGTACCTGCGCGAGGTGGTGGAGCAGGTGGCGTTCAGCGCGCGCGAGGACAAGCGAGTGGACAAGCGCAGCGGAGTAAGCCAGCGGCTGCCGATTTCGACTCTGGAGCTGGTGGTATCAAACGCGGAGCGGCGCGCTCTACTGAGCGGCGACGCGCCGGTGCTGCCGCGCGTGAGCGACCTCTACGCGGCGATGCCGGGCATCACAGGAAAGCTGGAGCTGGAGTATGAGGGCGAGATGCGCGGCGCGGACACGGTGGTCCGCGAGCTGATCCGTGCGGCGGTGGGGAAGATCTTCGACCGCTATTTCAGCGGGGTGGATACGGCGCAGATCGAGCAGTGGTTCAACCTGGGCGGCACGGTGAAGCTGGATGAGACACAGCCGGCAGCCGCATCATTGAAGGAGCTGAAGGCGATTCAGGGCTTGCTTGAGAAGCTGTCGCCGCTAGGCGTGAAGGCGAGCGATGCGGCGCCGAAGGTGGTGGCCGCAGCGGAGTTTCTGCTGGAAGGAATGGTGGCGCACCGCAAGCTGAGCCGCAACGAGCACCACGGCTTTGCGACGCAAGCGGGTCCGCGGAAGCGCGATCTGGAGGCGCCGGAGCAGGAACGCCCGGGCCACAACCGTGAGCGCGATGAGATGGAGGTAGAGTACGAGGACTGGGAGCGCGCGCGACGCAAGCGTAGAGGCGGAGGATTGAATTAAAGCAGGGGTCAGGGGTCAGGGATCAGGGATCAGAAACACAAGGACGCAAGGCTGAGGAGCGGGATGAAGCGCATTCATTACACGAAGTACAACGGCGATCTGGCTCAAGAGATCGATCTTGAAGGATTGCTGCAGGCGCTCTCGAACTATCTGCTCAACTCAGGCTTCTACGATCCATACAACGACTTTCAGGATCTCGACCAGAGTCTCGAAGATTTGCGCGAGGCATTGCGGCGTGCCCTGGAGTCGGGCGATTTTCTCGATGAGGAGATGCGCGAGCAGCTGAAGCAACTGGCCACGGAGGGCAAGCTCGATGAGTTAATCGACAAGCTGATCGAGAGGATGGAGCGGGAGAACTACATTTCCTCGTCTCAACAAAATGGCCCTACGCGCATCGATGAGGCGAATGGACACACGGGAAACGCGGAGGGCCGGGTGAGGTTCGAAGTCACGGATAAGAGCCTGGACTTTCTGGGTTTCAAAACACTGCGCGACCTGATGGGGTCGATGGGCAAATCGAGCATTGGCCGGCACGATACGCGACATTGGGCGACGGGTGTTGAGACCAGCGGCGGGTCGCGGCGCTACGAGTTCGGCGACACGCTGAACCTGGACGTGACGGCAACGTTGAGCTCGGCGATTTCGCGCGAAGGGCTCGGACTGCCTTTGAATCTTGAATACGAAGACCTGCAGGTGCACCAGTGCGATTACCAGAGTTCTTGCGCTACGGTGATGATGCTGGATTGTTCGCACTCGATGATTCTGTACGGCGAGGACCGGTTCACGCCGGCCAAGCGCGTGGCGATGGCGTTGTCGCATCTGATCCGCACGCAGTATCCGGGTGATTCGCTTTCACTGGTGCTGTTTCACGATTCGGCCGAAGAGATGCCGGTTTCACAACTGGCGCGTGTGAAGGTGGGGCCGTGGCACACCAACACACGCGAAGGTTTGCGCGTGGCGCAGCGCGTGCTGGCGCGGCAGCGCAAGGATATGAAGCAGATCGTCATGATTACCGACGGCAAACCCTCCGCACTTACGCTGCCTGACGGACGGATTTACAAAAACCCTTACGGGCTCGATCCCCTGGTGGTGAGCGAGACGCTGGAAGAAGTGGCGCGCTGCAAGCGATCGAACGTGATGATCAATACGTTTATGCTGGCGAGCGACTACGGCCTGGTGCAGTTTGTGCACAAGGTTTCAGAGATGTGCCGCGGCAAAGCCTACTTCACGACGCCGGCGACACTGGGACAATATCTGCTGATGGATTACATGCAGAGGAAGTCAAAGACCATCCATTGAGCGCGAAGGATGCGCCGTCCCGCCCTAGCCACAAAAACAAAAGCGTGGCGAGGGTGGGGCACCCATGTTTGTATTAAAGCCGACGGTCAGAGACCGAGTGTGCCAGCGCTATTTTCCGGTTTCGAGAAAGACGAAGACATTGCCGTCGGGATCGTGGACAAAGACCAGCCCGTTCATCTGTTGAGGCTTGATGCCGGCATGTTTCAATTCGTCGGCGGCTTTGTGCGCGTCGGGTATTGCGAAGAGAAACTCCGGTTGAGCGCCGGCGTGCCAGGCACGCAGCTCGATGTGAATGTCGGGAGCGCCGGGCGCCGTCAAGCGAACGTTGCCGTTCACATCTTCCGGTTCGAAACCGAGATCGGTGTAGAACTCCTTCATCGCAGCGCCGTCCGTCACCGGAAGATCGAGCCCGAGCAACTCAGTCGAGATGCGGCCGATGCCAAGGTGCTGCCCGCGGTCGAGGGTGTGGCGAGAGCCGGGCATGTACTGGGTGAATTCGGTGACACGGTGCTCGGGATCGTCGACATGCGAGATGAGGTTGCCGGCAGCGGCTTTCTGGACTGGATTGAGGTTGAGACCCATTGATTGGTAAAACTTATATAGCGCGTTCAGGTCGCCGACTTCATAGCAGACGTGCATCCATCCGATGGGCTGCGAGGGGCTGGTCTGCGGATAGAGTTCGATGAACTCTTGGTCGTTGACCTTGATGAAGACTTCAGTGGTTCGGCCGCCGTTGGTCATCGAGAAAGCTTCTTCGTAACCGAGCTTGCCGAGGAAGGCAATCTCACGATCTAGGTCGCTGACGCGAAACGCAATGTGCGCAATGCCGATGATACCGGCTCCAGGGGCGGGTGGTTGTGACATCGCGGCAACCGAGCAGGTGCAAAGCAGCAGCAGAATTCCCATCCAACGCATCTTCAACGGCATTCAGAAAACCTCCATTAGAATTCCCGGCCGCAATATAAAATAACCCCTCTGCCACTGCCTGCTACGCATAGTCCTGCCGATAGGGAGTGAAAATGTCGAGTATTTCGGACGGTTCGAACG
Source organism: uncultured Acidobacteriaceae bacterium (assembly GCA_963782285.1). Classification (GTDB taxonomy): domain Bacteria; phylum Acidobacteriota; class Terriglobia; order Terriglobales; family Acidobacteriaceae; genus Telmatobacter. The sequence continues at coordinate 664,523 of CAWAJH010000001.1, read as the reverse complement.
CCGAGGCTTGGTGCTCGACACCGCCATCGACAACGATGCTATCGCCGCCGCGCAGCTCCCAGCTTTTGCCCTGAGCCTCAAAAAGAATGTGACCGCGGACAACATAGACTATCTGATGATGCGGATGACTGTGACGCGCGCCCTTCCATCCCTTTTCAAAGGTGTGGCGAACGAGCATGAGATGGGGGTTGAAGGCAAGCACCTGGCGCAGCATGCCGGGTTCAGGCTTGGTGACCTGCGTTGCGTCGGTTGCTGTATAAATCACTCCGGATTCGTCCATGGGGCCTCTGTGCCTGAAGCTTGTAGCCGGTAGCTCGTAGCCGGCAGTCTGTTCGAGTTAACTACCGGCTGCAATCTCCAGACTAATTGCTATTCCCGTTCCCTGCTTTGTCGTTCCCTTGCTCCCATGGCCGCCCAGGTCCCTGCATTACCTGTTCAGCCAGCCGCCGTCTACTACGAGAATATGGCCATGAACATAATCGCTGGCCGGCGAAGCGAGAAAGACTACGGCGCCGGCGAGGTCGTCAGGTTGGCCCCAGCGGCCCGCGGGAATGCGCTCGAGAATCTGCCGCGCGCGCTCGGGATTGTTTCTGAGGGCTTCAGTGTTGTCGGTATCCATATAGCCGGGAGCAATTGCGTTGACGTTGACGCCTTTTGAAGCCCACTCGTTTGCAAATGCCTTTGTGAGTTGCCCGACGCCGCCCTTGGCCGCAGCATAAGCGGGCACCAGAATTCCGCCCTGAAAAGCGAGGAGCGAAGTAATATTGACGATCTTGCCGGAGCCGCGCGCCAGCATGTTACGGCCGGCGTGTTGGGTGAGATGAAAGACGCTGGAGAGGTTGACGTCGATGAGCGTCTTCCAGTCTTCTTCAGAATATTCGGCGGCAGGCGCGCGGCGAATAATGCCGGCGTTGTTGACCAGAATGTCGATCTTGCCGAAGTGACCGATGGTTTCAGTCACCAGGCGGGCGCAGACGGCGGGGTCGCCCACGTCACCTGCGAGGGCCACGGACTTTGCGCCAATCGCTTCGAGCTTCTGCTGCGTGGCTTTAGGAGGCGCGCTGGAGCCATGAACGGCGACGTCGGCGCCGGCTTGGGCAAGCGACACAGCGATGGCAGCGCCAAGGCCGCGCGAGGAGCCGGTGACGAGAGCGATTTTTCCGTTGAGATTGAATTGGTCGAGGATCATGAGTCAGAGGTTTGGAGATGCAATGCAGTCCCAGGCCATCGTGCCTCTTTCATTATGTCCGAACGCGATGGGAGCCGTCTCAATTTGCCCATCAATGTGCTAGCGAGTGCAGGCTTTGCATCCTGAGGCATTGGAGCAGGCGTAAATCCGCGCTCGATGGCCATCAGGCCTGCTTTCAGGAAGCCAAGCGTGTGCGCCATTCCGGCGTGCCATGGGGCGGAGCAAGTCATTTGCGGAGCGTGGTCGGGAACGATAACTCCGTCGAAGCCGTTCTTCGAGAGGATCCACAGGATGCGCAGCATGTCGACGTCGCCATCGTCGATGAAGGTTTCGTGATATTGCGGAGCCTTTCCGCTGACGTTGCGGAAATGGACGTAAGCGATACGATGTTGGCTGCTGTATCGCTCGACAGTTTCGTAGATATCGCCTTCGGTCATTTCGGCGAGCGTGCCGAGGCAGAATTCGAGCATGTTCGAAGGGCTGGAGGAGATGTCGATGAGGCGCTGGTACATGGCCTGCTGGTAGACGAGGCGCGGCTGGCGGCGCATGGTGGGCGTGGGTGGATCGTCAGGGTGCGCGGCGAGGCGCACGCCCGACTTTCTCTGCGACGGGGAGCGCTTCTTCAAGAAAGCGCTGCAGGCGGCGCCATAGCTCTTCATGCGTGATTGAGGGCAAGGTGCCCGGAGGCGCGGCGGGATCGTAGATCATGTTCCAGACCTGGCCCTGCGGGATGGGCGAGTCGACGGGGCCGTCCATTCCCACAGACTCTGCACCGCCGCGAGCGAAAGGGCCGCTGCTCCGGCCGGCGACGCCGGCAATCGAGAAGTTATAGCCCATGGTGGGAATGCCGGCCTCGCCCATCGCACGCAGGATGGCGTGCACGTTCTGCATGTGCTGTGCGCGCCTGGGGCCGTCGAGGAGAATGTCGTACCAGTGGGCGGGGTCGAAGTTTTCGATGCCTTCGAGCTTGAGGCCGGCAGCCTCGATCTGTTTGCGGAGGGCGATCAACTCGGAGGCGGTCCAGAGTTTGTTGGGATCGCCGGCGACTCCCCAGGGCTTGTCTTTTCCGCCGGTGGGCTGGTTCTGCGCGGGGTTGGCTTCGCCCTGCTTGAAGTAATCGACGAGGTGGATGATGACGTGGGTACAGCCTGCCTGCACGGCGAAGGAGTAGTACTCGTCATTGAGCATGTGCCGGTAGAGACCGAGGCCGAGCTTCATGTTTGCTCCTCGGCCAGTGTAAAACAGGACGGCAGGGGAGTTCGCGGATGTCGCGAATGAGGCGTCAGTGAGGAGATGCGAGGAGCGACTCCACCCGCTTTTCAATCATCCCGGCGTTGGTTTCGCCCTGAAAGCGAGCACGGATGATTCCCTGCCGGTCGATAAGGAAGGTAAGCGGCAGCCCGAGCACGCCTCCGTAAAGTTTCGCCAAGCGCACATCGCCCATCGCCACGGGATAGTCCAGCTTGAGCCGATCGGCGAGTCTGCGCGCGGACGCTGCGTCGTCATCCATTGAAATGCCGATGACCTGGAAGCCTTGGGGCCCGAATTTGCGCTGCCATGCGGCGAAGATCGGCATCTCCACCTGGCAGGGCGCACACCATGTGGCCCAGAAATTGAGCAACACAACCTTGCCGCGAAAGTGGGCAAGATCGACGGATTGGCCGTTAAAGCCGGTGCGAACAAAATCAGGCGCCGGTTTGCCGACCAGGTTTTGATGATGTGCTGCGAAAGCAGGAGAGGCAGACAGAACCACGATAGACGCGACGGTGAACGCAACGAGGATGATGCGAATTGCACGGGAGGTCGCTTGTTGGGCTCTCCTGATCGCAACTTTTGATTTTCTATCAGCCCGGCTTTCGATCTCAGCAATCTGAATGCAACCGCAGATCCTTCGACACAGCCTGGCGCTGACGCGCGCCCAGCTTCTCTCAGGATGACAGCGGATTTTTACTGCAGACCGCTGGGAAATGGCGCTACTGGCTGCTCTCAACCGGATACCCCTTACTTACCCAATCGGAGCCGAAGTTGTCAGCCACGTAGAGCACTTTCACATTCGTGAATCCCATCTGGTGCAGCAGGTTATAGGCTGGGCCGACGTTGGGGCAGCGATTCCACGGGCAGCATCCGCAGTAGAGCACGAAGAAGCGACTGTGCGGGAGGGACGCGACGCGGCCGCGCAACTGTTCGAGGCCCTGGGCCTGCGAGCCGGGGCCGGCGAACTGCGAACCGGGAATGTGTGCCTGGGCGAACATCATTTGCGACCCGACCTGCAGGATCAGCGGCTTTTCAGCACTGACGGAGTGGAGCAGACGGTTGAGCTCGTCGGGCTGGATGAGCTGTGCCGTTGGAATGGTCGTTGCGCTGGCCGGTTGCGGCGCGGACAACTGCGCGGCAACGCCCGATGGTTGCAGCACGACGCATAGCGAGGCGAGCGCGATGATCGGAAACGAGGTACGCGTGATGAAGCTCATGGACATGAGGGATTCTCCGCAGCTAGTGTAATGCCGGCTGAGCGGGACGGCGTGCATCGTTCGTCACACCGGCGACAAGGCAAGCCGGTTTCAAGATGCACCGCGGAGATGCTGCGATCAATGAGGTGTGGAGCAAAGACGCCCCAAATTGAAAACGCCAGAGACCGAAGCCTCTGGCGTTTCAATCTTGATAACTCATAGTACAACCGGCTGTTGCGTCCTCCAGTCTCCCCAAGAGCTGACCACCAGCTTTCACTGGCTGTCGTTTCCCCTGGCTTTGCTGGCACAGAACCTTCGACTTGCGCCGACTGTCCTGCACTCCAACTCGACCGGCGGCCAACTTCTCCGGCTCGGATCGGTGTTCCGTCATCCAGCTCGACAGGTGGCTGAAACCTCCGACTTGCGCCGGCTGTTCCGCGCTTCCCATCGACCTTCGGCTGACCTTCCAGCTTTCGCTGGCGTCCCTCCTCAGGCAAGGCTAGCGACCAACTTCCGACTCACACCTGGTGCTGATCCTTCAGCTCGGCTCGTGTCCAGCCTCCGACTTTCGCCGGCTGCTGTTGCAACCTGTCAGCTTGCGCCGACTTCTGCTGCGGCTTCCAGCTTGCGCCTTCTGCCACCCGTCTGCCATACCGGCGGTGAACTTCCGACTCGCATCGGCTGTTCTCCTCCGGCTTCACCGGTCTCGATTCGCTCAGCTTGCGCCTTGCGTTTCTACCTCCGGCTGGGCCTTTGATGCGCCCCTAACTTCAACCGAACCTTGCATCGCCAGCTGAGCCGTCGATGAGTATTCCGTATCCGCCGGTTCGCGCACCCTCCGGATCTGCCAGCTAAACTCCTTCCGACTTGCGTCGGCTCTTGTAACTTCTGGCGCAGCCAGCGATCCCTCTTGGGCTTTCGCCCCAGGTTTCACCCTCTGGCTGGGCTTGCGGCGATCTTCCGGTTCTCACCAGCTTTTCGTTCCGCACGCCGTTCCGGCAACCAACTCCCGATGCCCTACAAGGTCATCAGTTGAATAAGACAGTACGTCCGCTCAAACTGTGGATGCAAGTGCAAAAAATGAGTAAATTTGTGGATTTCACCAAGGTTGGTGCAGATGTGAACGTTTTGTGAACTGCGCAGCCAATTATGGCTAAAACCGCACAGACAGGCGCGATTTCAATGTTCACGGAAGAGTGTTATCGCTCACATTTTGCACACAACTGCGTAGTTATTGACAGATAAAAAGTAAGTGGCATCCGGCAGCCAAGTAACTCGGCCAACTAAGTCGCGAGTAAGTTGCGTGACGTTCGGCCTGATTCAGCTGAGCGCAGTCACTTCTCGCAACCGATCTGCGCTATGCTGGTGGCGCAGTCGGGTCGGGCTTGGCAAGGAGAGTCCTGCGATGACGCACGCAAGCGCAACTCAAGCCTCTTCCGAAACTCAACCTCCAACAACCTCAACCATGCCGCATCTGGGGACGCAGGTGGCGCTGCGTTTCGCGGTCATGACGCCGCTGGTGATTGCCATTCTCTTTCTGCCTGCGGGAACGATGCGATGGTGGCAGGGATGGGCGTTCCTGGCCGTGTACATCGGTTTCGCTCTGACGGCGTTTTTCTTCTTTCTTAAGACCGACCGGCAACTGGTGGAGCGGCGCCTTCAGTCGAAAGAGCACGAGCCCGAGCAGAAGCAGGTTATTCGGTTCGGGGCCCTGGTGCTTGCGGCAGTCTTTACGCTGCCAGGCTTTGATCACCGGCTGGGGTGGTCACAGGGGTGGCTGGGCGCGGAGCCAACTGGTCTCGAGGTCTTCTCGCTTGCGATGGTGCTCGGGGGCGAGCTCGCCATGATGTGGGTGCTCTGGACGAATCGCTATGCGGGGCGCACGATCCGCGTGGAGGAGGGACAGACCGTGATCACCAGCGGGCCGTACCGGGTGGTGCGGCATCCTCTTTACGCGTTCAGCCTGTTGATGTTTGTTTTCGCGCCGCTGGCACTGGGGTCGTATGTCACGCTGCCGGCGCTTCTCCTGTTTCTGCCGATTTATGTGCTGCGGATCAAGAACGAGGAGAAGGTTCTGCGCGCGGAGTTGCCCGGCTATACCGAGTATTGCCAGAGAATGCGGTGGCGGATTCTGCCGGGGGTGTGGTGAGACGACGCCCCACCCTAGCGGAGCTAGGGTGGCATCCACTTGCGGCGGGCTATTTGCCGTGTACCTTTTGTGCAGCGGCTGCGGCAGCGGCGTCCTCAATGACCGGATAGATCTCCAACTGCAGAACATCCGCCCATTCGGCAGCGTGCTCGGCGAGAGCCTCCGGGCCGCTCGCTTCAATCAGGTGCCAGCCAAGGATTGACCCTGGAACATGCCAGCGGCCCAGAGTCTTGGCTCCGGACGGCGCAGGGCCGCCCGTCTTCAAAAACTGTTCAAGCGCAGTCTTGTACTTGCCGGGAACAGCCTTCCACACCACCATGAATTTCATGAGTTCTCCTCCTCGGGGAATGTTTGATTGTTGAAATTGCCTGACCCGTGAGGCTCAGCTTGGGTCAAATGGACCGGGCTCAAGGCTATACCCGTGAGGCGGAAAGGGGGAAATATTTCTTCTTCAGGAGTGGACCGATGAGAGGAACACGGCGGCGAATTGTGCCGAAAGCCTAGCGATACGGCGACCCCGGAAATGCCGGAATGGGCGGAACCTTGAATTCAGTGGTGAGGACTGAAGTCGCGGACGATGATTCGATGGAGGTGGAAGCCGGCCTGATCTTTGTAGTAATTAATCACCCCGTGCTGCAGCAATAGCTGAGGAGCCTCATCGCCCGAGAGATTGCTAAGCACGAAAGCAGTCATGCTGGCGAAGACGCTAATCAACAATGCAGCCGCCAACCATCTGCGGCAGCGTGTGAACCTGACCAGCATGGCCGGATCGGTAACGGTCACAAATAGTCCTAGAAAGGCCAAGAACTCCAATTCGGGATAGAATTCCAGCCGGTAACGGTCAATCATACAGGTGTACGAAAGCATGAGAAGGCAGGGCGCGAGGAGACCTGACAGCTACCCCTGCGGCCCATCTGCCTGCCGGTGCCAGGGTGGCTCGGCCGCGTTTTCGAGCCGTCGTCACGAGAAGAACGATGAAACAAAAGGGAAGAAGGTCGGTGAGGACGAAGCTCACCGGCGGCAACGCTATGATGCCGAACAATCGCGTCTGCGCGTTTTCGAAGAGGAGACGGCCGTCGGGGCCGTGCAGCACCCACACCGGCAGGAAGTAGTAAACGAGGCCAAACGGAATCCGCTTAACGCTAAACGCGCCGTAGGTGTGTACGCTCGTTAAAAAATTTGGCATGGATTTCGCAAGTGGGTAAAGGTCAAAGTTGACAAACGTGGCGGGGTTGCCCCAGCGGAAGTAGTTGACGGCGCCGGTTGCGGCCATGAACAAGGCGAGGATTGCCAGAGGGACGATGGTTGGAGCGCGCACGAAGTTTCGGCCCAATTGCCGCGCCACGCTCAGAGGATGTCGAAAGAGGTTGACATCCGGAGGGGATGCGAGCGCAACCAGCAACAGAAAGAGGGCAAGATAGAGGGCAACGCCGGCGGTGACGCGGGCGAGGAGGGCAAAGCCGGCGCAAGTTGCCATGCAACTCAACCTTGTTGATGGGAAGCTGCTGTTCAGGATGCCGCTTATCGCGCAATAGACGAACATAGCGGCAAACGCGTAACCCCAGAGCAGAGCTTCAAGATAGATAGATGTCTCCAGGTAAGTTGTCGCGCTTCCTGCAAATACAACATAGGCCAACATCAGGCCAATCGCATAGTTTGCCGACGCGCTCCGGAGACCGTGCCTCCCCACAAGAAGCACCATACGTATCTTTGCCAGTCCGGCAAGACAAATGGCGGCCAGACAGGAGGGGAAGGTCACGTCAAGATTCATACGGTGGAGCGGCCAGAGAGGAAGGCGCAGCAATGCGCCCCAAATCCCGAAGTAGGAGTAAACGCGACCGTTGCGCAAGAATCCTTCGTACTGGACGATATTGGGGTCTACGTCGAACTGTCCGCGCAGCATGTGGGCCAACATGCTGTTGAACGTGAGCCGTACTGGGTCGTTCAAATCAAGGCGCCAGGAGACGGCAAGCAGCAGGCCATAGAAAGGCACCATGAAGGCAAGCAGAGCTAGTTGTAGGCGGAGATCGTTTCGATCGATGGAACGCCTGAGCGCGGAGAACAGGCGATTTTCCCCTGAGGCATCTCGCTGGCCAGAGACATCGGGCTCGCCGGCGCCCGGTTCGCCGGGGATTCCGGAATCGATTGGAATTCGAGCCATGGCGGAATCATAACAAGGGGCCGAAACCAATGGCCGCCGCGAAACTGCGACAGTTGAGCGGAATTGGATGCGGAAGAGAGTTCGCAGACCTGATCGCGGCTGTACTCGTGAGGCGGAAAGGGTGGAATATTTCTACTTCAGGAGTGGCCATAGGAGAGAAACGCAACGGTGCGAGGACACGCCCACCCTAGCAAAGCTAGGATGGGGCACCCGGCGGCAATAGCCTCACGAGCTAGGCAGGAACGGCGGGCACGACGCCTTTGGCCAGCATTTGCTTGATCCCTCGTAGCGCCTGGCGGGTGCGTTCTTCGTTCTCAATGAGGGCGAAGCGGATGTGGTTGTCGCCGTGATCGCCGAAGCCGATGCCGGGCGAGACGGCGGTCTTGGCTTCAGTGAGCAGCAGCTTCGAGAACTCCAGCGACTTGAGCGCACGGTAGGGCTCGGGGATCTGCGCCCAGACGAACATGGTGGCCTTGGGTTTGACGACGGGCCAGCCGAGCTTGTTGAGTCCTTCGACGAGGACGTCGCGGCGGCGGCGATAGGTTTCGCAGATCTGACCGACGCATTCCTGCGGACCTTCGAGTGCGGCGATGGCGGCCACCTGGATGGGCGTGAAAGTGCCGTAATCAAAGTAGCTCTTGAGCCGCGCGAGCGCGTTGACGAGGCGCCGATTGCCGACCATGAATCCGATGCGCCAGCCGGGCATGTTGTAGCTCTTTGACAGCGTGAAGAACTCGACGGCGACGTCTTTGGCGCCGGGAACCTGCATGACGCTGGGCGGCTTGTAGCCGTCGAAGGCGATGTCGGCGTAGGCGAGGTCCTGAATGAGATAGAAGCCGTGCTCGCGGGCTAGCTCGACGAGGCGCGCGAGGAAAGGCAGCTCGACGCATTCGGTCGTCGGGTTCGACGGGAAGTTGACGATGAGGGCCTTGGGGCGCGGCGTCATGCGCGGGATGATTTCTTCGAGCTGCGCCAGGAAATTTTCCTGGTTGTGGACAGGGACGCTGACGATGTGCGCGCCGGCGATGACCGGGCCGTAGATGTGGATGGGGTAGCTGGGGTTGGGCACGAGCACGGTGTCGCGCGAATCGAGGATGGCGAGACAGAGGTGGGCGATGCCCTCCTTGGAGCCGATGGTGACGATGGCCTCGGTTTCGGGGTCGAGCTCGACGTCGTAGCGGGTCTTGTACCAGTTGCAGATGGCCTTGCGCAGGCGCGGGAGGCCGCGCGAGACGGAGTAGCGATGCGTGGGGGGCTTCCGGGCCGCTTCAACGAGCTTGTCGACGATGTGGGTGGGCGTGGCGCCGTCGGGATTGCCCATGCCGAAATCGATGATGTCTTCGCCGCGGCGGCGGGCGGCGATCTTCATCTCGCCGGTGATGTTGAAGACGTAGGCCGGCAGGCGCTGAATGCGGGAAAACTCTTCCATGATGACTCCAGTGTAATACAGGGATCAGGGTTCAGGGGCTCAGTGGGCCGTGGGCCGGTGAGTTCGTGAACAGTGGACAGACGCGAGCTGACGACTGAGAACTGATCACTGAGAACTGTTTTTCGATGAGGTGGGGCAGGTGTCTAGGCGGCGGGAGCCGCCGCAGCCGCAGCATATGCCGGGCGAGCGATGGCGAAGGCGCAATAGGAGGAGGGCTGCATGAACCTATTATAGCGGAAAGGCGGCGCGGCTGGCAGGGTTACAGGCTTGTAGCGACTGGGGGCATGTGATTCTCCTGTGCGGTTTGTCTGATGAACGGCACGCGCCGTGGGATGCAGGAAGCGCGCCGCAGACAATGCGAATTTTAAGCCTGGTGGATCGGCGCGATCGAAGGCGAATGCGCCGGGCGTGAAATTTATACTTGTTGAGACATGCAAAAATTCTTACCTGTCGATGAGCAGATGGATTTGCTCCAGAAGGGCGCGGCGGAGATTATCCGCGTGAGCGATTTGCGCGAGCGCCTGGAAGAAAGCCGCAAGAGCGGGCGGCCGCTGCGCGTGAAGGCGGGGTTCGACCCCACGGCGCCCGATCTGCACCTGGGGCACACCGTGCTGATGCGCAAGCTGCGGCACTTTCAGCAGCTCGGGCATACAGTGATTTTTATGGTGGGCGATTTCACGTCGCTCATCGGCGACCCGACCGGGCGCAACGTGACGCGCAAGCCGCTGACACGCGAGCAGATCGACAAGAACGCCGAGACGTATAAGCAGCAGGTGTTTCGGATTCTCGATGAGAAAGCGACAGAAGTTCGCTACAACAGCGAGTGGCTGGACAAGCTCGGTTACGAGGGCACGATCCGCCTCGCGTCGCACTTCACCGTCTCGCAAATGATTGAGCGCGACGAATTCCACAAGCGCTTCCAAGCCGAGCAGCCCATCAGCCTGCACGAGTTCCTCTACCCGCTCATGCAGGCCTATGACTCCGTGGCGCTGGAATGCGATGTCGAACTCGGCGGCACCGACCAGCGCTTTAACCTCGGCGCCGGGCGCGAACTGCAACGGCACTACGGGCAGAAGCCGCAGATTGTGCTGATGACGCCGATTCTGGAGGGGCTGGACGGCGTGCAGAAGATGAGCAAGTCTCTCAATAATGCGATCGGCATCAATGAACCGGCAGGCGAGATGTACGGCAAGCTGATGAGCATCAGCGATGAGTTGATGTGGAAGTATTTTCTCTTGCTGACGGACCTTCGCAGTTCGGAGATTGAAGCGTTGAAAGCCGATGTGGCTGCGGGACGCGCGCACCCGATGGAAGTAAAGAAGCGGCTGGCACGGACGATTACGGCAGGCTTCCACGGGGAAACCGCGGCGGGCGAGGCGGATAAGAATTGGGCGCGGATGTTTCAGCAGAAGGAGACGGCGGAGGATTTAGAGGAAGTGGCCGTGGCGTTCGCTGATGTGGCGGGCCCCGCGGAGTCAGGTCCTACTGAAACAGACCCGGCGGAGGTTTGGCAGATCCGGCTGCCGAAGTTACTCGTGGCTATGGGACTGGCAGCAAGTGGCGCGGAAGCGAACCGCAAGATTTCGGAGAAGGCCGTGAAGGTCGATGGACAGGTGATTGGCGCTCCGCAATTCTGGATTGACCGTCTGCCGGCGCGGCTGGTCGTGCGGCTGGGCAAGCGGGCGAAAGTTGCGGCGATCAGCTAGCTGGTTGCACCTCCTCCATATCGGGCTCGGTCCAAAGCAGGATGGCCTGCGGCAGGGTGAGGTAAAGCAAGAAGGCCGACATGGTGAGGAAATTCGGCAGCTGAATAAGAAATCCGCGCAGAGCCAAAGGCACGAGGGGCGTGATCGGATTGGGCGCCTTGAAATAGCCGGCGAAGAGCGCGCCTATGAGGACGTACACGGGAAAGTAATAGGCCCTGAAGTGCGCGTGATCGCGGCGATGCATCTCGCGTTCGTCGCCACGGGCACGCATGTCGCCAGCTATGCCCGTGAAGACGATAAAGAGCGCTACGAAAAGGATCATGCACCCGACGCTTACCCATGTGCTGGTGGCATATTTTGCGCTGTTCGAAAACGCGATGAGGTCGAACATCGCCAGCACGGCATAGAAGAGCACGACAAACCGGCGGCGGCGCGCTCGCGAAGCGAAACGGATCCGAATGTGTCCGACGGCGTATTCGGTATTCATGGTTTCTCCTTTACCGGCGGCTCGCTTGCGCCATAGACCTGCTGGCTCAGCGGTTTGAGCGGTTGCGTCGAAAAGATGGCTTCGACGGGCAGGCCAAAGTAAGCAGCAATCGCAAAAGCCAGCTTGAGGCTGGGACCGTATTCGCCACGCTCCAGGAATCCGATGGTCTGGTAATTCACTTCCACAGCGTCAGCGAGTTCCTGGCGGCTGATGCCGCGTTCGGCGCGCAGGGCGGCGAGGCGATTGTAGAGGCCGCTTTCGCCGGGTGCGGGCTGTTTTCCATTGTCCTGCATGACGATATATTATGTTTACACAACATACTTGTCAAGATACAGAACAAACAGAAAATGTTCAGCGGCAGAAGTGTGCATTATGTAGCCGGCGATCGCCAGTTGACCGATCGGTTCCAAGAGCGAGCTGGCTTCGACAGCAAGCGCCCAATTTAGCGGCCTAATTCCTGGGGTATTCGTTGCAAAGGAGCCGCGCGGCCCGTTCGTCCTCGACGATCGCTGGATAGCGGGGCAGCGGATCCTTGAAGAAATTGTCGGTCTCGTCGTCGTTGAGCGATGAAACTTCGCCGATCATGCAATCCGCATCGACCGCGTAGAAGGTGTGGTAGAGGCGCGGAGTCAGGGTGATGGATTCGCCGGGGCCGAGCGTGACGATCGCGCCCGCTTCAACGCGGCGCACAATGCCGTCACAGAGAACCGAGACCGGCGTTTGCGCGAAGCCGCCGCTTTCATCGGAATTGTAGAGTTGCAGGGCGAGACGGCCGGTTCCCTGGCCTCCGCGATGGATGATGTCTTCGGTTTTACGGGCATGGTAGTGGAACGGCGTGACCTGTCCGTTGCGGACGAACATGATCTTTTCGGCGTAGCTCTTGATGGGATGAGGACTCGCGGGCGAGCCGTTACGCAGCGTGAACAGCGTAAGGCCGAGAGTGTGAAAACGGCCTGAAGCAAAATCGGTGACGTCCCAGCCGAGGCGGGCGGCGCGTAGCTCGTCCGCTTCGCTGCCTCGATGGCGCCAGTCTTCCGCTGTCCAATCGGCAAATGGGGGCAGGACGAAACCATTCTGCTTGAAGAATGCGCTGGCTTCGGCGATATTGCTGTTGATCTCGGAGCGTTTCATGGATTTGCTCCTTTCATTTCTCGGGAGCCTGAGGGAAATTCAAGCTGCGAATTCATGCCTCCAGGTCGAGTTCCACTGCGGTGACGAGCGGAACCAGCCAAGCGAGCAGCGCCTGATGAAGGGGATGAACCATGTAGGCATCGCAGGCGGCTTTATCAGTGAATTTCATGTCGCCGACTACATCGTAGCCCCCGCCGCGCGGGGAGAGATTGGGGCCGTAGTTGACCTCGACGATGCCGGGAATGGTATCGCGGAAGGCGACGATTTCTTGCGCGGCGCGGGATTTGTCGGCTGCAGTGGCTTCCGGCTTCCAACGCATTCCGAAGATGTGAATAAACATAAGGTCAACTCCCAAGCGCGAAGATGCGCGCGGATTCGAGAAGCTTTTTCACCGAGTCGATGGAACAGGATTCAGTGTAGATGCGCATAAGCGGCTCAGTGCCGCTGGCGCGGAGCAGGAGCCAGGTTTCGGCGGCGTTGGATTTCTTCTTCGCTTCCGGATTGTCGAGGTACAACTTCACTCCATCGAGTGTGTCGGTACGGAGAATAGGCATGCCGGCGAATGTGGTGTCGCCGGGCGGGAGCGCGCGGGCGCGGGCGATAGCGGAGTTCTTGAGCTCGTCGGGAATGTGGAGATCGATGCGGCCGTATTGATGTTCGCCGTATTCGGCTTGCAAGGCGGCAACAAGCTGGCCCAGAGTCTTCCCTTCCTCAGCCATCACGTTCGCGAGCAACAGGCAGTTCAGCAGGCCGTCACGCTCGGGCAGGTGGCGCTGGAAGCCGATGCCGCCCGACTCCTCGCCGCCCATCAAGATCTCACGCTCGAGCATCAGGTCGCAGACAAACTTGAAGCCGATCCCGTGCTCGATGAGTTCGCGGCCGTACTTTTTCGCAATGCGGTCGAGCATTTTGGTGGTGTTGAAGGCGCGGGTGACTGCGCCGGGCCAGCCCTTGCGTTCAAGGACCCACTGGAGAAGCACTGAATAGATCTTGTGCGGGTCGACGAAGTTTCCGTGCTCGTCGGTGGCGCCGATGCGGTCGGCATCGCCGTCGGTGCAGAGACCGGCGTGGCAGTGGTTGGCGACAGTGGCTTCGCCCAGGGCGCGGATGTGCGGCTCGATGGGCTCGGGATTGATTCCGGGGAAGAGTGGATCGGGATTCGAGCGGATTTGGAAGTGCGCCACGCCGATGCGGTTGAAGATGTCGGAGAGAATGGTTCCGCCTGCGCCGTACATCGAATCAATGCAGAACTTCATTCCAGATTTTGCGATGAGGTCGAGATCGGCGAAGCTTTCGATGGCTTTGAGGTAGGTGGGCATGAAGTCGACTTCGGTAATGGGTGCGGATTTTGCGGGGCGCGGCACGGAATGGCCGAGGTGCGACTCGATGGCGGCGATCATGCTGGGCTTGCCTGATCCGCCGTACCATCCTTTGTATTTCACGCCGTTCCACTGCGCCGGATTGTGCGAAGAAGTGATCATGATGCCGCCGGCGGCGCCGCGCTCGCGGACTCCGAAGCTCAACGCAGGCGTGGGCGTGACTGCGCGGGCAAGCTGGACGGGTATGCCGGTGGCCGCAGCGACTTCAGCACAGGCAAGTGCAAACGCCTTCGATCCGAAGCGCGTGTCGTAAGCGATGCAGAGACCTTTGGAAGGATCGGCTTCCGCGTGAATGTAGGCGGCGATGGCTTCGGCAGCAACGCGGACGTTGGCGAACGTGAAGTCATCGGCGATGACGCCGCGCCAGCCGTCGGTGCCGAATTTGACTACAGAATGAGGCATGAAGGCTTGCGCGCTCCTTCAGGAAACAAAGGTAAAAGATAGCAGGAGAAGTGGGGCAAGTGCACGGGGGAGCGCGACGGCGAAGGGTTTTTGCATCCCAGGTCTGAGAATCCAGACCTGGGGCACCCATATTCGTGCTGAGTTGAGAGCGGGAAAGCAACCACAGATCCTTCGCCACATTTTGGCGTGATTGCGCCGAAATGTGGCGACGGATGACAGATGGTTGGGTGAGCAAACTCGTAGATCACGATCCCGCTAAATGCGGACGAGTTCCTGCTGGATGCGGCCGGTGACCCAGGCTTTTCCGGGGGCGGTGAGCATGTTCACTTCGCTGCGCACGCCGAATTCCGGCAGGTAGATGCCGGGCTCGACGGAGAAGCAGGTGTGGGGCAGAATGCGGCGCACGTCGTGGGTTTCGAGGTTGTCGAGGTGCGCGCCGGAGCCATGAATCTCGTGGGCGATGTTGTGGCCGGTGCGGTGCATGAAGAAATCGCCGAAGCCTGCGTCGCGAATGACGGAGCGGGCGGCATCGTCGGCTTCGAAGCCGCGGATGGGGCGGTTTTCGGCGAAGGCCTGCTCGACCGCTGTGATGGCGGCATCGCGGGCGCGGCGGACGGTATCAAAAATCGAGCTGTTCTTTTTTCGAGGGCTCGCGGCCGATGACGCCGGTCCAGGTGATGTCGTAGAAGATCGCTGAGGGCGTGTCGAGTCGGCCCCAGATATCGATGAGCAGGAAGTCGCCTTCGCGGATAGGCGCAGCGCGATCGGCGGTGGGCTCGTAGTGCTGGTCGGAGGTGTTGGCGTTGACGCTGACGTCGGGACCGTTTTCCCAGACGAGACCTTCGCGGCGCATGGCTTCGCGCAGCCAGACGACCATGTCGTACTCCGTGAGGCTTTCGACGCGATCGAGTCCGGAGGGCGGACGCAGATGGCGCGCGATCTCAGACCAGGCTCGGCAATCAGGATGACGTCGATGGCGCGCTGCGCGGCGGAGTGGCTGGCAATTTGATCCTCGGTGAGGACGGCTTCAAACTGGCTGACGAGATCGGCGGAGGTGACGATTTCCTTGCCGAGCGAGCGCAGGAATTCGACGGTGCCGGCATCGACCATGGAGACGTACATGATGTCGTTGTTGGGCGAGTACTGCATGGCGATTTTTTTCTGGTCTTGGAGGAGACTCTCGAATCCCGCGTGCAATTCCTGCCAACTGGAGTACTGCGTTTTGGCGCCGGGAAGCGCGTCGAGACGTCCCTGCTCGATGCGGTGGACGAGTTTTGCGGGCTCGCCATTGGCGGGAATGAAGTAATACCAGCGGCGCGTGATGTGAGCCTTGGGATCGAGGCCGAGGATGCGTGCGGCCGATCGGATCGCGGTGATGGTGATCGTAGAAGAGCCAGCCGTCGAGCGAGGATTCGCGGAGGGCTGTTTGGATCGCGTCGAGATTCATACGGGAATGATACGCGGGTAGGCAGCTGGGTTAGCGGGGCTAGCGGAGTTGGCGGAGTTGTCCCACCCTAGCGACAAAAACAAAGACGTCGCGAGGGTGGGGCACCCAGTTTTGGCGCATCAGGCGGTGGCGCGGTGCGCCTTCTGTTTAGCGGCCTGCAATTTGATCGATACGTGGACGAGGGAGAGCGCAGCCGGCGTGACGCCGGGAATGCGGCTGGCCTGGCCGATGGTCATGGGGCGGACGCGCTCCAGCGTTTCGCGCATCTCGCGGGAGAGGCCGCTGATGGCGCTGTACTCGAGCCAGTCGGGGATGGCGACGGATTCGGCGGCTTTGAGTTTTTCGATGGACTTCTTTTGCTGCTCGAGGTAGCCGGCGAATTTGATTTCGGTTTCGACGGCACGGGCTTCGTTGCGGCGCGCGGCGCGGAGGATGGAGGGTTCGACGTCTTGGTTTCCCACCCTATGACCAGTCTCTCCAACCAGAGACTGGTCATAGAATGGGGCACCCAGGATGGTTGGGTCCGAAATGAATTCGGCGAGGAGCGGATCGCGGGCAAGTTCGTCGCGGAGGGAAGCGAGCAGCGGCTCGATGGTGACTTCAGGGCGCTTGAGAAGTTGCGCCCAGGTGAGGCCGGCGGTGGCGGGTTGATCTGCGAGTCCGGCGCGCTCCAGCTTTTCGGGATCGACTTTGCCGGTAGAAAGCAAGCGGTGAGGGCGGACATGCGAGCCTGCTTCTGCTCGTATTCGGCCCAGGCTTGGTCGTTGATGAGGCCGAGACGGCGGCCGTGGGGAGTGAGGCGGCGATCGGCGTTATCGATGCGCAGGTGCAGGCGGAACTCGGCGCGCGAAGTGAACATCCGATACGGTTCGTTCGTCCCCTTCGAAATCAAGTCGTCGATGAGGATGCCGGTGTAGCCCTCTGTCCGGTCCATGGTGAAAGGCGGCTGGCCCTTGAGCCAGAGTGCGGCGTTGATGCCGGCCATGATGCCCTGGCAGGCAGCTTCCTCGTAGCCGCTGGTCCCATTGATCTGACCGGCGAGATAGAGGCCGGTCATCGACTTGACGCGAAGCGAGCGGTCGAGCTCGGTGGGGTCCACTGAGTCGTATTCGATGGCGTAGCCGGGGCGCAGCATCTCTGCCTGGTCGAGGCCGGGGATGGAGTGGACCATCTGCCACTGCACTTCCATGGGCAACGAGGTGGACATGCCGTTGATGTAGACCTCGTGGGTGTTGAGGCCTTCGGGCTCGAGGAAGAACTGGTGCTGCGTCTTGTCAGGGAATTTGACGACTTTGTCTTCGATGGACGGGCAATAGCGCGGGCCGATTCCCTGAATACGGCCGGAGTACATGGCCGAGCGATGGACGTTCTCGCGGATGAGGCGCAGCGTCTCCGGCGTGGTGAAGGCGATGTGGCAGGAGATCTGCGGCTGCACGATTTTCTTGGTGCGGAAGCTGAAGGGCGTGGGATCGGCGTCGCCGGGCTGCTCTTCGAAGCATTCCCAGCGGATGGTGCGGCCATCGAGGCGCGGGGGCGTGCCGGTTTTGAGGCGGCAGGTACGCAGGCCGAGAGCGCGGAGGGCTTCACCGAGAAGGACTGAAGCGGGTTCGCCGCTGCGGCCCGCGGGATAGCGCTCTTCGCCGCAGTGGATGAGACCGTTCAAGAAGGTTCCGGTGGTGATGATGGTGGCGCCGGCGAGAAGATTGCGGCCGTCGCGGAGCTTGAGGCCGAGGACGCGGCGATGCGGACGGGTGGGGCGGGGCAGCTCGGCGGGTCGGCCGGCCGAGTTTCCATCCCATGTCCCAGAATCGAGACATGGGGCACCCGATTCCGTCGCGGAGCCGGGTTCCCATCCTGGTGCACCCAATTCTTCCAATGCATCGTTCCCTTGGTCCCCTGTTCCCTGCTCTTCGATCACCAGATTTACGACTTCGGCCTGGCGGATGTGGAGGCCGGGCTGCGATTCGAGCACCTCGCGCATCTTGACGCGATAAAGCTGCTTGTCGCACTGGGCGCGGGGGCTCCAGACGGCGGGACCGCGCGAGGAGTTGAGCAGGCGGAACTGGATGCCGACGGCATCGGCAACCTCGCCCATGATGCCGCCGAGGGCGTCGACTTCGCGAACGAGATGGCCTTTGGCGACGCCGCCGATAGCGGGGTTGCAACTCATCTGGGCGATGAGGTCGAGGTTCATGGTGATGAGTGCGGTCTTGAGGCCCATACGCGCCGCTGCCATGGCAGCTTCGCAGCCGGCGTGACCGGCGCCCACAACGACGACGTCGTATTGTTCCGTGAAAGGCATCAAATTCTATTTTACGGATTGGGGGCGCGTTTGCTGCTGCAAGACGCTGCCCCCCGCAGCCGCTGCGGCGACACGGTGACCACGCCGCGAGCGAAGACCGGCTCGTGGGGCTCCGGTTCGGGAGACCCGCGCTACGCGGCGAGAGCGGCGGGTACGCACCAGATTAATAGATGACCCGGTAGGCTCTGCCCTGAAGGTCGGGCGGATTCGCGAGAGTGGAGTGAATGCGGACGCGAACCGGCAGACCTGGAGTGAGGTCATTGACGTCGATATCGGCAACAAGCAGGGAAAGCGCGCCGCGGGTTGACTTATGATGGTCGCTTTGGTTGACGAGCCTGAAGGGGATCGGACGGTCCGACTGACTGACTTCGAGGCTAAAAGCACCGTCCGCGCTTTGGGACGGGCGTTCGCCGGCGGGGTCATTTGTCTGGGGTCGGCTGCCGGAGATACCAGCCCGTACGACGATGCGCAGGACTCCTTCAATTGGTGGATCGAGGCTGGCCTCGATTGTGCCCGGAGCTGTTGCCTGGAATTCGGCGTCAAGGGCCGCAATCGACCGGGGCTTCGATTGGGCGGCCGAGACGACAGCCGCACCCCCGGCCAGCAAGGCCAGCGAAAGAGGCCATGAAGCCGACCAACGCCGAATCATTACTACGCTCCCCGGAACAAATTCACCTTCTTTGAAGCTCCGCGAGCCAAATCTGCCGCCGGCACCGCAGTCGATGCACAGTCCCCGGACGATCGACTAACGATTTCGATGCGAGCAAGAAGCTTTCCGGCAATGAGACTCGCCGATCGCCGGCGCGCGGGGAAAGAGTGCGTGTGACCATTATGCCGCATGCAGCTCCAGAATGATTGCAGCGCCGCGCGGCTCAAGATTCACGGCTGAGGCGCGGCCGTTCTGGTCGCGCAAAATCGTCGCACACAGGCTGAGGCCCATTCCCGCGGTTTCAGCGCCAGACCGAGCCGGAACAAAAGGATCGAAGGCACGATCGGGATGGAGGAAGCCCGGACCGGAGTGACTGACGGAAATCTGCACGAGCTTTCCTTCTGCGCCGCCTCAAGGCGGATGGTTTTGGGTTCATTTCCACGCGCGGCCGGATCGCCGCGGTCGACCGCGCCGATCGCATATTGCAGGCAATGAAGCACCGCCTGGCGCAACTGCTGGGCGCCGCAGAGAATTCTGGGCAGTCCGGGCTGCACTTTGATCTGGAACTCGATGGATCGCTGGAGGAATTCGGAGCGATAGAGCTGCTCCATATCGGAGAGCAGCTCGGAGACGGAGATGGCTGCCGGCTGATCGGCGCGCGAACGCGAGACGCGGGAAAGGCTCTCGAGGGTGGAACGAATACGCCGCGCTTCGGCTGACAATGGCCGCAGCCGCTTTGCGGTCCTGCGACCTCCAATGCGGACGAATCCTCGAGCAGGGAGGCATAGCCAAGGATGACGGTGAGCGGGCTGTTCAATTGCTGCGTGACGTTGCCGGCAAGCTGCCCGAGGCCGGCGAACCGTTCCGAGTCGATGAGCTTTTCAAAGAGCATGGTCTGACTGCGCGTGGCCTGGAGGCGGGCAGACGAGCAATTCGATGGGCAGAAGATCTTCGGCGCGGGGATCGTCGGCAGCATCCACCGAAGCGCGACCGTCTTCGGCGCGCATCCCTTTGAGCAGCAAGGCGCCGTCGATGCCGGTACGGCCGATCATGGGGACGGCCAGAACCGAGGTGAAGTGAAGGCGCTCAAGGTCGTCCCCGGGAAGCAGCCAGGGAGTGAGATCGAGCCGTAGGGTTTTGCTGTGCTCGACTGCGGGAGTTGCCGAACCGGGAGCCAGAAATCCCTCGAAAGGGATGCGGGCGGCGAGTTCGCCGAGAGGCTTGGCGATGTTGATGTCGAGGCCCGCGCATCCAGCCAGGCGGTAGCGGCCGCCGTTTTCAAGCAGAAGGGCTGCCTGCGTAAAACGGCTATTCATCACGACGGTCTCGCAAATGTCAGCCCCCTGACGATCGAAGTCTT
The DNA here is from genome assembly GCA_963782285.1 of uncultured Acidobacteriaceae bacterium. Taxonomy (GTDB): domain Bacteria; phylum Acidobacteriota; class Terriglobia; order Terriglobales; family Acidobacteriaceae; genus Telmatobacter. The sequence goes on along the minus strand of CAWAJH010000001.1, from coordinate 644,282 downwards.
CCACGCGACGGCGGCTTAGAATCAGGTTGGCGTAGGCTTCAAGCTGACGCCTCGCGCGGCGCTCGCGCTCCTGTGCTGCCCGGTTGCTGTTGAGTTCGTCCTCGAGGGCAAGCACGATCATGCCCACCGCCGCGACCACCTTGCTCATGACGATGACGTGGACGAGATTGAGACTGAAAACCGCGTTGTGATCGACCCAGGGAAGAATCTGCAGGCAGGAAAGCGACCAAGCCAGAAAGCCCATCACGCTGAGGAAAACGCCGGGGGAAAATCGCCGGAAGACAAAGATCAGCAGGACCGCGGCCATCTGCAGGTTGACGCACTCAATGAAGGTGAGCGAGTGAACTGGCCCCTGCGTGAAACAGATCCAGACGGCGAGGCAGCCCAGGATGCCGCTGAACGAAACTCCCAGCCAGACGGGCACCGTTCCCTTTGCCGTTCCCCAGAACATGCCAACGCCAAATGACGTCGCGGCAAGAAGCGGAAAGGCGAGAAAGATTGGTCCATTGGGCGGCACACCGCCAAAGACTCCATAGAGAAGAATGGAGTAGACGACCAGGGGAAGCACGTAAGGCACGACGAAGAGAATCCGGAATTTTCCCAACCGAAAGCGCAGCGGTGACAGAGAGCCCAGAAACATGGCTGTACCGAGCTGAAGGCAAGTTTGCGCGGCAGCTGACAGCCAAAAGTAAGCCTCGTGCGCGAAGTCTTTGGGCAGAACGGAATAGAACGAGACCATCGAGGCCAGCGAAAAGACAAAGCCCAAAAACCAGAACAAGTTGCGTGTGTCGCGGAAACGGAGATACAGATAGCCGAACGCGGGCAGCAGAAGTGCCGTTAGAATCACCGCCGGAGCGTGATAATAATCGGGCATGCAGACCTTCAGTCTCCTTCTCGAACGGCGAATCGCTCAAATCGCTTGCTCGTCCAAAACAGTGGGCCCAAGGTCGCCTCGGAAGAGAGCGATCGGCCTGCAGACACGAAGGGCCCGCGCTCCTGGATGGAGGCTTCGGAGGCTAGATTGAAGCCTTCCGGAAGCCATGTATATGCGTCTAAAGTTGCAGGGACAGGCGGCTTTCAGGCAAGACAGAGTCAAGTGCGGTGGGAATCAAAAAATGGGGGAACCGGAATGAGAATTCGAAGGTGGATTTCAGCGATCGCGGTGGCTGCTTGCGTACTGACCGCCGCAGCGCAGGAACAGGACACTTTTACGCCCATGCCGCTCGACTCCGGCTTTGGCCCGATGAACCTTAACCCCCCTGCCATCGCTCCCGAGCAGATCATCAAAGAGTTCACGGCCAAGGAGGATGAGTATAACCAGGCGTATTACCACTACACGTATGAGCGTGTGGCGCGCGTGGAAACGCTGAACGACGACAACAAGGTGGATGGTCAGTGGTACGAGGTGGATGACGTGACCTTCGATCCTACCGGGCGGCGGATGGAAAAGGTGAATTTCGCGCCCCCGAGCTCGCTCACGCGCGTGATGATGACCCCGAGCGACATGCAGGACATCCAGCACAACTGGACCTTTGTGCTGACGCCGGAGAACATCGAGCAGTACGATGTCAAGTATGTGGGTCAGCAGAAGGTGGATGAGATAGAGACCTATGTTTTCGATATCACTCCCAAGAGCCTCGACAAAAATAATCGGCGATTCGAGGGGCGCGTGTGGGTGGACGAGCAAGGCCTTCAGATCGTGGTGAGCAACGGCCGCATGGTCCCCGACGATACGCGCAAGGGACACGAGGATCTGCACCCGCCATTCATGACCTGGCGGCAGCAGATTGACGGGCACTACTGGTTTCCGGTTTACACCAAGGGCGAGGGCATTCTGCACTTTTCCGGCGGCTACGGCTACATGGAGCAGGATGTGCATATCCGCGAGACGGTGAAATACACGGATTACAAGCGGTTTGGTTCAACCAGCAAGGTCTTTTACGACGGCAAGCAGGTTTCGAACGACGGTCAGCAGCCAGGACAACAGCCGAACCAGCAGCCCAGCGGGCAGCAGCCGAAGTGAGAGAGACAGGGAATAGGAATAAGGCAACAGGAGAGCAAGGGACCACAGGACCAAGGGAACGAGGGAACAAGAAAACAGGGAATGTGGAGTGGGGGCTCTTGGCTGCTGGCTTTGGATCGTCGATGTAGACGGTGCGCGATCGGCTCCCGCTCCCCCATTCCCAGCTCGGCGGGCTTCTCCGGAAGCATCTGGAGGAGCCGGAAGGGCAGGAATTCAGCTTCACACACATTCCCTTACGCTCTGCTGTGGCTGCGTCTACCTCAAACACTCCAAGAGCGATCGTGCTGCCACGGCATCGGCTCGGCCGCTTCCCCGATGGCCGCGGTCTGGCCAATGTATTGTTGTGTGTTTTGTTGTCCTTCCGCTATTATTGCGAGAGTCGAATTAAATTGCCGTTGTCCTGCTTTGGACGATAGGCTCTTTACACTATCGAGCACTGCGATGGATGGTGCAGATCTCCGGAGCGAGGATCGTCAGAAGCCGATTGAGCCGGCGGTGGTTCGGATGTCGGGCGAAGATTGACGTTGCGGTGAAAGCGACTTCCCCAGGTCGACCGCGAGAAAGAGGAAATGTATGTTGCCAGAACAATGGGAGACGTTTAAGCGCGCCGCGCGCCGCGAGAAGATGGACAAGATTCCGATGGCGCTGATTATCGATAGCCCATGGATTCCGGGGTATCTCGGAATCTCACATATGGACTATTTTCTCGATCCGGAGTTGTGGTTCCAATCGAACCTGAAGATCATGCGCGAGTTTCCCGACGTCATTTTCATTCCGTCGTGGTGGATGGAGTACGGAATGGCGGCAGAACCCTCGATCCTGGGCGCCAAGATCAAGTTCTGGCAGGACAATACTCCGAGCGAGTACCACACGCTCTATCACCTGGAAGATATCGATAGCTTTCCGGAGTACGAGGTGGACGCGGACGGGTTTGCCGGGCTGACGCTGCACCGCATCAAAATGGCGCGGCAGCGGATTCTGGATGCGGGATATATTTTGCCGATGGTGACAGCGCGCGGGCCGCTGTGCACCGCGGGATTTGTGCGCGGGACGACGAACTTCATGATCGACCTGGTGGAAAATCCGGAGGGCGCGCATAAGTTGATCGATCTGTGCACCCGGGTCGTGATCGATTGGCTAAAGGCGCAGCAGAAAGTGATGGGCGATAAAGTCGAGAGCATTTTCATTCTCGACGACATTGTGGGGTTTGTGAACGAGGAGCATTATCTTGAGTTCGCGCATCCCTATTTGAAGCGAATTTGCGATGCGTTCCCGAAAGACTGGGTGAAGATCTACCACAACGACGCGGAGGTGGACGCCTGCCTGGATCATTTGCCGGACACGGGATTCAACGTCTTGAACTGGGGCAAGCAACGGCATATCACCGAGGTGAAGCGGCGCGTCGGGGATCGCATGTGCCTGATGGGCAATGTCAATCCGCTGGAAGTTGGCGTGCGGGGCACTCCTGAGGAAGTGAAGGACGAAACCTTGGAAGTGCTGGAGGGTTCGGGCGGCGAGGGCATCATCCTTTCGGTAGGCGGTGGCACCAGCCCCGGCATGCCGCGCGAGAACATTCTGGCCATGCTGGAGGCTCTGGAAGAATTCAACGCAAAGCGCGCGGCAAATGCCCTGACGAGCGCGCGCTAAGGACGAGGATCGATGCCCGATTACGCACTGATGAATCAGTTCCTGTACGAAGGGAACGCCAACGAGGTTGAGCGGCTGACGAAAGTGGCGCTTGCCGAAGGCCGTTCCGCGCAGGAAGTGTTGAACGACGGATTGATTGCGGGAATGAGCGTGGTGGGCGAGGACTTTAAGCACAACGTGTTGTATGTTCCCGAGGTATTGATTGCGGCGCGCGCGATGAAGGCCGGCATGAACGTGCTGAAGCCGCTGCTGACGTCGAAGGACAGCACTTCCAGGCCGAAGGGTGTTCTGCTGATGGGTACGGTGCGCGGCGATTTGCACGACATTGGGAAGAACCTGGTGGGCATGATGGCCGAGGGCGCCGGTTTTGAATTGCACGACATCGGCGTGGACCAGAGCGTAGAAAAATTCATGGCGGCGGCTGAAAAATGCAAGCCTGACATTATCGGGATGAGCGCGCTGCTGACGACGACCATGATGTATATGAAGACGGTGATCGAGGGATTCCATGCGGCTGGACAGAACCATATCAAGATGGCGATCGGCGGAGCTCCGATCAGCCAGATGTTCGCCGATGAGATTGGCGCCGACGGTTACGGGGCGAATGCGTCTGCGGCGGTGGACCTGTTTTTGAAGCTCGCATCGCAGGGGAAGTGACGGATGGCCACTTACAGAATCCTCTACTGGCAAGAGGTCCCCACGCAGATCAAGGCTGAGGACGAGAGCGACGATGTGACGGTAATGCTGGATGACAGATTTATGAAGCATATTGACGCATTGGCTACCAAGCTGGGATTGCAGACTGCCGACGACTACCTGGCCCAATGGAGATGGAGCGAAGAGGAAGAGCGCGAGGGTTCCGCACGCGAGGTCGCGGAGGCGCTGAAGGCCGAACTGGAGGCAAAGAGCTGGTAGACGGGCCGCAGATTCGAATTGAGGTTGAGTTTAGAGTAGGAATATCCCTCATGGCCTGAAGGCCTTGTTCGTTTGGTTCCGATTTCGGTACGAATGAATTCGTGCCCTGTTACAAAACCCCCTCTCCCGAACATGCTTTGAAATCGCGCCCCGACACGAATTTGCTTTGTGAAGGGCACACAAGGAACTTGTTGAAGAATGGCCGTTACGCTGACCATCAACGGACAATCGACCGAGGCAAGGACCGGGCTTTCTCTGTTCGACCAGGCCGAGGCGCTTGGCATCGATGTGCCCACGTCGTGCCGAAAACAAGGGAAGTGCAAAGAGTGCATGGTGGAGGTGGTGGAAGGGATGAGCGCCCTTTCGCCGCTTGCCGAGCCGGAACAGCATCTGAAGGGAAACTTCAGGCTTTCATGCCAGACGTATGTAACGGCGGAGACCGGTCACGTCCGCTGCCATACCATGCGGCGCGGAACCATGCGCATCGAACGGCAGTCGTTCGGGCTGCCGGTGAGCCATGAAGAGTTCAAACTCGATCCGGCGGTGACGCGCGACGGAGACCGCATTTTAATCGACGGCGTGGAAGTGGAGCGCTCGACCGGACCGATCTACGGAATTGCAATGGATCTGGGGACGACGACCGTTGTCCTGCGGCTGATCGATCTGGAAAACGGAGAGCAGATCGCGGACACTTCGTTCGAGAATCCGCAACGCTTTGGCGGTTCGGAAGTGATGTCGCGCATTGCTTACGACACCGATCACGCCGGCAAGCTGCTGATGCGAACGCTGGCGGGCTACACAAGCCACGCCATCGAAAAGTTCCCAGTCGATCCGAAGACGATCTACGAAATGGTGGTGGTGGGCAACTCGACGATGCGCGATCTTTTCTTCCGGCAGAATGTGCATTCGATCGGACAGAGCCCCTATCGATCGATTACCGAGATCGAGATGGCGGAGGGAATGCGCGCGACGACGAGTCTCGTGCAGACCGGAATGCGCAGCCTTTTGCCGATTCACCCGAAGGCACGCGTGTATGGCGCACCGATCATCAGCGGGCACGTGGGAGCGGACGCGGCCGCCGCGATGCTGGCTGTGGATCTAGCGCACGAAGACCGGCTGATTGCCGTGATGGACATTGGGACGAATACGGAGTTGATCGTCGGCAACCGGCACCGGATTCTTGCAGCGTCGTGCCCGGCAGGGCCGGCCTTTGAGGGCGGAGCAATTGCCTGCGGTATGCCGGCGCTGGATGGGGCGATTGAGGAAGTGAGAATTCTGGACAACGGCAGTTTCCGATTGGATGTGATTGGCGATGGAAAGCCGGACGGAATCTGCGGATCGGGACTGGTGGATGTACTGAGCGAACTGCTGCGCACCGGCAAGATGAACGCGATGGGGCGGTTTGCGGACGATCTCAAGCGCATTACGCTGTATCACAACCTATCTGGCAAAGAGGACGAGGACGTGTTTTTGCTGGAAAGCGACGTGAACGAGCTGGCGCAAGCGAAGGGCGCAAATGTTGCGGGGCTGCAGGTTGTGTTTTCCAGCTTCGGAATCGACTTTGACGATGTAGATGTTTTTTATCTGGCGGGAGGATTTGGGCGCCATCTGAACGTGGAGGCGTCAAAGCGAATCGGTCTGGTGCCGAACCTGGATTCTGCGAAGATTGTGCAGGCGGGGAACACGGCGATTGAAGGCGCGACGATTGCTCTGCTGTCAAAATCGAAGCGGCGGGAATTGGAAGATCTGGTCAAGAAGGTAGAGCATTGCCGGCTGGAAACACACCCGAGCTTCTTCGATTTCTTCGTGGAGGGATGCCAATTCAAACTGCTGGAGCCGATTCCGTGCGCGAAGTAGCAGAAACGATCGAGCTGGCCGGCACGTTGCCCGAGGTCAACGTGCTGCCGGAGGAGTATGGGCGGCTGCTCGGCTATCCCCGCGGCTGGGTGCTGGAGGGCCGGGCTCGCGAACTGGCGGATTGGGCGCGCGATTGGTACAGGAAGAACGGGCGGCCGTGGTTTTATGTGAGACAGGCGGAAAGCCTCGATATCGTGGGAGATTCCATCGGCATCGACGGAGTGCACTTCTCGAGCAAGCGTTTGCAGAAGACGCTTCAGGATGCGGAAGCGCATAGCGTCATTTTGGCGGCTGTTGGAGCGGGGATTGAGGCTGAAGATGAATCGCGGCGGCGCTGGGAAGACGGCAAGCCCGACGAATATTTTTTCCTGGAGATCTTCGGCTCCGCGGTTGTGGAGCATTTGACCACGGCGACAGGTGCAAGGCTTTGCGAGTGGGCTGAACAGCGTGGGATGGCGGTATTGCCGCATTACAGTCCCGGATATCCGGAGTGGGATATTGCGGAGCAGGCGCAGCTGCTGGACCTGATGAAGAGAACCGGCAGCGAGCGCTTCCCTTCCCACGTGGAAGTATTTGACTCCGGGATGTTGCAGCCCAAGAAGACGTTGCTGGCAGTTTTCGGATTAACGCGTCACGCGGAGCAACTCGAGCGGCTGACAAATCTCGTTCCCTGCGAACGGTGCTCGTTTGGTCCGTGCCAATACCGGCGCGCGCCCTACCGGCGAGCGCCGCGGCCGACGGGCGAGCCGCTCCCGATTCGAGATGCGGTGCTCGACCTCGATGCGCAATACAGGGTCAATCGGAAGGCGCTGCAGCGCTGGGCCGAGGAGCGGCTCGAAATGCGTTCCCTCGAAGACGGCTCGCTCGAGGCCATCTTTCGCTATGATGGGACTACTTGCACCAACATGGGCAGGCCTCTCAAGTTTCACTACAAAGTAAAGCTCGGTCCGCGCGCAGAAGGCTACCCAATCAGGGAGCAGTACTGCGCGCCAGCCGAAAGCGATATGGGTTACGAGTCCATGTGCAAGTATATTCAGGACCCGACGGAGCTGATGACGGCGATTGATAGCGAGAAACCGCTGAATGGCGAACGCCTGAATGAGGTGCTCAAGTGGCGTCGCGGTTCGAGCGTGGCGGGATGTTTTTGCGAGACGGAGAGCCGCGAGCACAAGTGGGGCCTGGTTCTGGAGACGATTCACTACGCCCTGGCGCAACGGGAATTGGCACAAGATACGGAGCCGTGATGAAAAAGCTTTTGCAGGACATGATTCGGACGCGACCACTGCTGTGCGACGGGGCGATGGGCACACAGTTGATGCTCGCGGGACTGGAGCAGGGCGGTTGCGGCGAAGAATGGAACGTAACGCATCCAGAACGAGTGCTGGCCATCCAGCGACGGTACGTGCAGGCCGGCGCGGATTGCATCATTACCAACACGTTTGGCGGATCGCGCATCATGCTTAACCGCCATTCGAACGGCGAACGTGCGGTGGAATTGAACACCGCCGGTGTGGCGATTGCGCGGCAGAGCTTTGGCGAAAAGGACGGCTACGTGCTCGGCGACATCGGGCCATTCGGCGGGTTGCTGGCGCCATTTGGCGACTTTACCGAAGCAGATGTGCAAAGCGCGTTTGACGAGCAGGCCGCGGCGCTGGTGAGTGCCGGGGCCGACGCCATCATCATCGAAACGCAGACATCGCTCGAGGAGCTTGTGATCGGCATTAACGCGGCCAAAAGAGCGGGCGCCAGATGCATCATCGGCTCAATGGCCTACGACGTGACACTCGACGGCGCGACCTTTCGCACCATGATGGGGGTCGATCCAGAAAAGGCCGCGGAATTCATGGAGCAACACGGCGCGAATATTGTCGCGCTGAATTGCGGGACGGGGATGGACATGGAACGCGCACTGACGGCCGTAGAGCGCTACAAGAGCGCAACCAGCCTGCCGGTGATGGTGCAGCCGAATTCGGGCAAGCCAAAGCTCGTGAATATGAAGGTGGTTTATGACGAGACTCCCGAGCAGATGGTGAAGGGTCTGCTGCCGCTGCTGAAGGCGGGCGCAAACATCGTGGGAACCTGCTGCGGAAGCACGCCGGAACATACGCGCGCATTCAGGGCCGTGATGGACGATTTTCTGGAAGCGAAGGGATTTGAACCCGTCGGAGCACAACTTGAAAACTAAACTCTGTGACGTAAACGTGGACGCCCAAAGTAAATTGCTCCCGCATTCGGATGACAAGTCGGGGATCGGAGTGCATTACGTCGATGCGTATATCAAGCCGATGAATGTGAAGCTCGAAGATGGGACTCCGGTGAAATGCAAGCGGCGCGGGCTGAAGGTCACGCTTTCAGCCAGCGCGAAAAAGGGCGAGGGTCTTATGCGCCGGCTCGATGTGAGTCCCGACCCTGTGGTCATGCTCGACGCAGCGCTCAAGGAGGCGGCCAAGTCCGCCGGGATTGAGCTCGCGGTGGAAGACGGAGCAATTTTTATCGGGGTCTGAACGACGTCGCACGTCGCTGCGCCTTCATTCGCCATGAGTAAGAATCGGGTCGAGGGACACGCCAGTCAGAGTACCTTGGATCTATGAAAGTTGCCATTGTTACAGGTGCGGCGCAGGGAATCGGCCGCCGAACCGCTGAGGTTCTGGCGAGCGCGGGATACTCGCTGGCACTGCTTGATTTGAAATCCTGCGAATCGACATTGGCGCAGGTTCGTGCCGGGGGCACGGATGCCGACGAGTTCCCGGGCGACGTCTCCGATGAGAATCATGTGGCGAAGGCTGTAAGTGCGGTTCGCGAGCGCTGGGGCAAGGCAGATGTCCTCGTGAACAACGCGGGGATCAGCTTTATCGCACCTGCTGAAACTGTGGAAGGCAAGCCATTCCAGAGAGTGCTCGAAGTGAATCTGTTGGCGCCGTTCCTGCTCGCCAAAGGTTTTGGCGCGATGATGCTTGAGCAGAGGAGCGGAAGCATCGTAAATGTTGCGTCGATCGCCGGTCTGGTTGGGATTGCCGATCGCGCGGCGTACAACGCCTCGAAGCACGGCCTGATCGGCCTCACGCGCACTTTGGCTGCAGAGTGGGGCGGACGCGGCGTACGGACGAATGCCGTCTGCCCAGGTTGGGTGAAGACGGAGATGGACGTGGCAGATCAAGCCGGTGGAGGATATAACGACGCCGATATTGAAGGTGTGAACCCGATGGGGCGGTTTGCCACGCCTGACGATATTGCGCACGCGATTCTTTTTCTCGCAGATCCGCAGCAAAGCGGATTTATTAACGGCCATGCGCTGGCTGTGGACGGCGGCTGGACTGCAGACGGAAGCTGGCAAACCCTGCGGATGCGAAAGCGTTGAGGCTTCACGGCGCATGGTCGCCCGCCGTTGGCTGTCAAGAATCTCGACCGGCTAACATGGGCTCTCCTCGCTGGAATCCGGGTTGAGGAGTCAGGGTCTTCGGCTATTTATCCCCCGGCACGCGCAACGATGCGAGGTACGCGACAAGATCATCGACCTGTGCGCTTGTGAACTTGCCCTGGAAGGACGGCATCTGGGGTGGATCGACAAAATGCCCCGCGCGGATCTGCGAGCGCGGAAATGCGACCAGCCGGCCGTCTGAATCCAGCATTTGCAGACTAAGAGGCCCCTGATTCAGCAGCTTTCCTTTGACGGTTTTCCCATCCACGGTCACGATCTCATAGAGAAGGTTCTTTGGATCGACGGTCGGCGACGGGTTCAACAACTTCTGCTTCAGATCGTCAGGCGAAAGTTGTGCGGCGATGTCACTGAGATTTGGACCGAGGACCGAACCGGTTGCGCCAGCGCGGTGACAGGATAGACAATTCCCAGCGCCGTCAAAGATCGCTTTGCCGGCCACGGGGTCACCTGCGATCTTCGACACATTTAGGGAATTGGGCTCCGTCGGCTCGCTCGATTGCGTCTGCGCGAGCCCTACAGCAACTGCGACGGGGACCAGAGCCAGCAGGATTGACTGCGCGATTCTTCGTCCCCGCATTGTTTTCCTTTTCAACATTGAGCTTCGCCCGGTCTTCTTTCAGCGCAATCCAAAAACAAAGAGACAGTTTCCGGCATTGATCGCGACGTACTGTTTGCCACCGACCGCATAAGTAATCGGCCCCATGAGCATCGGGCCACCCAGTTCGGACTTCCAAAGTAGAGCACCGCTCTTGGCATTGAGGACAACAAAGTTTCCCTCGCGGCCTCCTGTCACAAGAATGTTGCCCGCCGTGGTCAGGATGCCGGATGCACCTGCCTGGGTCTGCCATCCCTCGAATGTGTGCAGGCTGTTTCCCCAGTTCAGCTTGTACTGCCAGCGGAGCTCACCGGTTGCAGGATCCAGAGCTCGCACCGCGGTGTACTTCTCGTCGTCCTCTCCAACCACGAAAGTCGGCCTTGTTCCACGGACAACGCGTCCGCGACCATCGTAGCGGCTTCCTTCCTCGTATTCCTGATCGCCTTTTACGAAGACAGTCGAATAGCCTTCGCGAGCATTTACATAAAAGAGATTCGTCGCAGGGTCGTAGGAAGGAGGAAACCAATTCGTGCCGCCCTGATTATCAGGAAAGATCAGGGTGCCCTGCGTGCTCGACTCGGCCGACGGGCTCATGATGGGCCGACCGTGCTCGTCGAAACCAATGTTCCAAGTCTGCTTCACGAACGGATTGCCGAGTAAGAACTCTCCGGTGTTGCGATCAAGCACATAATAAAAGCCGTTGCGGTCGGCCCAGAGGATTACCTTGCGCGGCTGGCCTTTCCAACGAATGGTGGCCAGTACCGGGGTCTGCACTGCATCCCAGTCGAATTCGTTGTGCGGATTCGCCTGGTAATGCCACTTCAACTTTCCCGTGTCCGCGTCCAGAGCCACCATGGAGCTGGTGTACAGATTGTCGCCAGGCCGGACGTCACCGTTGTAGTCAGGGCCGGCATTGCCGATTCCCCAGATTAGGAGATTGCTTTCCGGATCATAGGAGCCTGTCTGCCAAACGGATCCGCCGCCGTGCATCCACGAGTCGCCTCCCCAGCTATCGCGGCCGGGGTCGCCAGGTCCAGCCGTGGTGTAAAAGCGCCATACAAGTTTTCCGTAGTGCGCGTCATACGCCGCAATGTAGCCGCGGATGCCATACTCACCGCCGGCGACACCCACAATCACCTTGTCGCGGACGACTAAAGGGGCGATGGTCATGGTGTACCCCGCCTCGGTGTTCGCCACCTTGACGTTCCACAGCGGAGTTCCGGTCTTTGCGTCGATAGCAATCAGATGGGCGTCTACAGCGGCCATATAAAGAGTGTTGCCGAGAATCGCCAGGCCGCGGCTGATGCGTCCGCAGCACAAACGCGACTCCGCGGCAGGCGTATAGCGATAGATCCAGAACAAGCGCCCCGTAGTCGCATCGAGCGCGACCACGTCGTCGCCCTGCATGGTGTAGAGCACGCCGTTCACAACCAATGGAGTGGTTTCGTACGGATCGAGCCAGCGCGCCTGAAACACCCACTTCAACTCAAGGTCATGCGCGTTGTCGGACGTGATCTTATTCAGAAGGCTGTAGTGCTGGCTGCTATACGACCCCGCAAACATCAGCCAGTTCTGTGGATCGCTCTCTGCGTGGAGCAGGCGCTGCGGAGTGACTCCGGCTGTCTGATCGGGCCATGCATCCTCGACGGCGGCGGCAACCAAGGGATGCGTGGGCTCTGCGCCTTGGGACGCAACGGATGCCGGGACTTGACCCTCGCGCGAGGAATTACGCGGGCCAAAGTTCGCCGCAAGGTAAGAGACGAGTTCTTTGACATCCTGGTCGCTGCCTCTCGCGCCACGCGAGATCATATCCTGCACTTCGTCGGACCATTGCTGCGCGCTCATTCGCTGGCCCGTAATCACATTCATGCCGTGGCATCGGGTGCACATTTGCAGGAGCACATCTTGTCCAGGGCCGGGAGGCAATTGCGTTTGCGATTGTGCAATGGCTTTTGCCGTGCACCTTGCCAAAAGCAAGAGCAGGACAAAGAAGCACACGCGCCTGAATAATGCCATTGCTATATGATCCCTTTTGCCGATCCCCATAAACGATCCGCGACACAAGCAGGTGGCCGGCAGAAGCGTCACCCGGGGGAATCTCACAAATTGCTCGGATTCCGTGAAGATCGAGGAAGACATGCAATGCAACAAACGCAATGCATATTGCATGGTGGAAAGGAATAACACCTGAGAAATATCGTTGTCAAACCTGGACGCGCCGCTCGCCAAGATCGAATCCCGCATCGAAGCCAACTCGCGTCAACTCCGCGGGTAAGGACTCGGGGTATGGCGATGCGATTGAAACAAGAATTGAAGAGCGAAGCTGGGGTTTGGTTGCCGGGCTCGTAAGTGAGGATTTCCAGAGAAGAGGATCGAGCGAGCGCAGAGACCGGAGGAAGCCAGCATACTATATCATCCCGGAAGAGGTAGAGGGCGTTGCGAATCGATCGCCTGCAGAATCGCCGGTTGCGTTTTGCCGCGCTTCGCAATCAGCTTGGGAAACATTTTAGCAAAGTTTGGTTTCTGTTCCTCCTTGCCTTTACAGTTGTTTGCGCCCTGTTTGCAGGTCGGATTCTGGCACCGCACTTCGCATTGGAGCCGGTGAGTGCTGCAAGTGGTCAAAGCGGTTCGCATGGACAAGCTACTGGCGGCGGAATGGCCAATGCGGGTCCCCAGCAGGCCGTCTTCGACGACCAGCATCGGCCTATCACGGCGGGCGGCTTTGTGAAGACTGGTCCCATTATCTTCCAGGACGTTGCCAAGCAGGCCGGCCTGACCATTTGGCATCATAAAGCCGGCACCCTTGCTAAGAACCTAATTCTCGAGGCCAAGGGGCCGGGCGTGTGCCTGTTGGATTACGACAACGACGGATGGCTCGATATCTATCTGGTGAACGGTTCGACTTACGATGCGCTCGACGGCAAAGCCGCTCCTCCGCACGCGGCTCTCTTTCATAACAACCATGACGGCACCTTTTCTGAAGTGGCGCAATCGGCCGGCGTAACAAACGACCGTTGGGGCTATGGTTGTGCGGTTGGCGACTACAACAATGACGGCTGGCCCGACATTTATGTGACGAACTACGGCAAGAATCGCCTTTACCGCAACAATCATGACGGCACCTTCACCGACGTCGCCGAGCCAGCCGGCGTGACGGTTGGCACATGGTCGACGGGCGCCACGTTCGGCGACTATGACGGCGACGGGAAGCTCGATCTCTTTGTTGGCGGCTATATTCAACTCGACCTCGCAAATCCTCCGCTCCCCGGATCGAAGGTGATGGGCTACGCCAACTGCCAATTCCGGGGAGTGCAAGTGATGTGCGGGCCCCGTGGCATGCCGGGAGAACACGATCACCTGTTTCATAACAATGGCGACGGAACCTTTGCCGATGTAAGCGAGAAGCTGGGCGTTGATGATCCCAAAGGATACTATGCGCTTGGTGCTCTCTTTGCCGATGTAAATAACGACGGCAAGCCCGACCTGCTGGTGGCCAACGACTCCACACCGAATTATCTCTACATGAACAAGGGCAACGGCACCTTCGAGGACGACAGCTATCTAAGCGGATACGCGCTGAATGCGGACGGACGCGAAGTTGCCAATATGGGCATCGCTGCAGGAGATTACCTGAACAACGGACATCTTGACATCGTGAATACCGACTTTGCCGACGACTACAACGTGCTTTTTCAGAACGACGGCACCGGGTTGTTTACCGACGTAAGTTATCAGGCCGGCATCGCGGTGTCTTCGTTGCCGTTCGTGAGCTTCGGTGAAGGCTTTCTGGATTACGATAACGACGGCTGGAAGGATCTGCTCATCGTAAATGGGCATGTCTATCCGCAGGCGGAACAGCATCCGGAGTGGGGAACAAGTTACGCGGAGCGTCCGTTGCTTTACCACAACCTCAAGAATGGCAAGTTCGCTCTGATTCCGGCGGTGGAAGGGACTGGACTGGCTGTCGTGACCGTCGGCCGCGGCGCTGCGTTCGGCGATCTCTTCAATGACGGGAAGATCGATGTCGTCATCAACAATATGGATGGTGCTCCAGTGCTCCTTCGCAACGTGAATCCAGATCACCACCATTGGGTCGAGATGAAGCTCATCGGTGGATCCAAGAGCCCGCGCGATGCCGTGGGATCGACAGTGTATCTGAATGCAGGGGGCATTCGTCAGCGTGAAGACGTCCTCAGCGGCGGAAGTTATCTTTCCTCGAACGATATGCGCGTCCATTTCGGCTTGGGCGACACGAGCAAGGTGGACCAGGTCGAGATCCACTGGCCAAGCGGAGCCGTAGAGAAATTGGGGCTGCCTGCGGTAGACCGAATCTACACGATCAGCGAAGGGAAGGGCATCGCTAGCGCGCTATGCGGCGGCAGCCTTTGCGAGGGAGATGCTCCTGCCGCAAATAAATGATTCATTGCCTTCGAAAAATCAACATCGGTTTTTCGACTGCAAGGCAGTCATTTACTTATCGGTGGGCAGCGTGTAGTAGTCGTAGGTGCTGCTCCAGGTAAACTCCGTGCCAGGTTGGATGTCGATTGCGTTGTAAGCCTCGATTGCCAATACGGTGCGAATGGACCACAGCATCTCTCTTAGGAGCGGACGGTCTACGGACATCTTCATCCCAGCACCGACCTTACTATCTTCGATCACGAACTTAGAATCCTTCGCGTCGTCGCTGAATCCCTGGATGAAGACCACAGCCTCATCTTTCCCAGAGAGTTGCTTCTGGTAAACGATCCGATTGTCTACCACTTTGAGGAGCGACTCATTGGGGGGCCGAGGCGTCTGAACCTGGAACGGAAATTGGATCGTGAAGTCGGGGCCGGGCGGCTGTTTGTCGAGCACCAGGAAGTTATGGTCGTAAACCTCGCTTTTGATTTCGAGCCGGCCGGTGTTTTTCAGGCTGCGTTCGATCACCATCTCGGGCTTGCCCTTCACGAGCCGTACGACCTTGCGATAGATGTAGCTGTAGCCCAACTCAGGATCAGACAGCACCTGAGTGAACTCAACGGAATCTTTGTGCGTTTTTGACCGTCCACTTTCCCGGATTTACAACATCGTACGGAAAGTACCGGTTGTACTTCTCTCCAGTTTTTCGCAGCACGCCTACGCCGATCTTGATGAAGGTCCCGCCGGGTTTTGCCTCGTCCCAACCGAGCGGTGTTTGGAACTCGTCGACGGGGCCCTCGAGCGCGCCGCAGGGTCCATCGACAATCTCACCGTCGCGATTGACCCAGTTGATAACCTTCGGATCGACGCTGTCGAACCATGGCCCATAGTAATCGTGGCCTTTGTATTGCAGGCTGTAAATGGCGCCAGACCAGTCAAATCGCGTCGAACGATAGTAGCCGTTCTTTGCATCCGGCAGATACATTTTTGCGGTGACTTGGCCGTTCGTAATCGTTGCCTGGGGATAATCGGCCGCACGGCCCAGCGTTGACGCGAGGAAGAGGCTCAAGACCAGAATTGATGCGAGTCGTGCCTTCACCCCTGCGGATTTTGTAACGCCCTTGGTTTGGAGAGCACAAATGGTAGCCATTTTCAAACCTATACTCCCTTTGGCCAGGTCTCAGACAGAAATTGTCCTGCCGCCGCGCCATTCCCATCCTATCGCGTTGGCGGCGGGAGGCAAGACCATTGACTCGCCGTGGCGGAGCAGAACGCGCACGACATGGAGGCAATGGGGATCCGTCGTGCAGTTGCACGCCTTGGATGTGAACTCGTCTCGACCCGCAAGCGCCGGAGGCGCGTAAGCTAGAGTCGAGACGCCGAGTTTCTCACGTCAGGATTCTCGAAGGAAAAACAACATGAATAGGGAACTTTCCCGTCGCACGTTTCTTGCCTTTGGCGCATCCGCCGCAGGATCCTCAATGCTCGGCCGCCGTTCCCTGGCGGATGTTCTCTCTGCGGCCCAGCCGGTTGCAACTAAGCTCGACCAATTTCCGTATGGCGACGTGCAACTCCTCGAAGGGCCAATGCAAACGCAGTTCAAGGCCAACCATGCCTACTTCCTGGCGCTGGACGAGGATTCGCTGCTCAAGCCGTTCCGCCAGCGCGCAGGTCTGGCCGCGCCCGGCGCAGACATGGGCGGATGGTATACCTTTTCGGATGAATTCGACCCGCCCAACAATATGACGGGGTACATCCCGGGTCACTCCTTTGGTCAGTACTTGTCGGGTCTCGCGCGTGCGTATGCGATCTCCGGGGACAAGCCCACGCAGGCCAAGGTGCATCGGCTGGTGGCTGGATTTGCGGCCGCCATTTCGCCGAAATTCTACGAGGGCTATCCGCTGCCAGCGTACACATTCGACAAGAGCAACTGCGGACTGATCGACGCGCATGCGTTCGCGCAGGATCCTGCCGCACTGCCTGCGCTGGCGCATGCCACCGACGCTGTACTGCCGTATCTTCCGCCGAATGCACTCACGCGCCCAGAGATGGCTGCGCGCCCTCACCCGAACATCGCTTTCACCTGGGACGAAACCTATACCTTGCCGGAAAATCTTTTCCTGGCCTATCAACGTTCGGGCGATAAGCGCTACCTCACCCTCGCAGAACGCTTTCTCCAGGACAAGGATTATTTCGATCCTCTGGCCGCCGGAGATAATGTGCTCCCACATCAGCATGCCTACAGTCACGTAAACGCGCTGAGTTCCGCAGCGCAGGCCTATCTTGTGCTCGGCAGCGAGAAGCATCTGCATGCCGCCCGCAACGGCTTCGACTTCGTCCTCGCTCAAAGCTTCGCCACTGGTGGTTGGGGACCGAATGAGACTTTTTGCGAGCCCGGCAGCGGCGTCCTGGGTGACAGCCTCACCAGCACTCATGCCAGCTTCGAGACTGCGTGCGGCGCATACGGCCACTTCAAAATTGGGCGTTACCTGACGCGTATCACAGGCGACAGCCGTTACGGCGACAGCATGGAAAAAGTACTGTACAACACGATCCTCGGCGCTAAGCCGCTGCAGCCGGGTGGATTCGGCTTCTACTATTCCGATTACAACAATCTAGGTTGCAAGGTCTACTATCCCGAGCGGTGGTCCTGCTGCTCCGGAACTTTCCCGCAGGTCACTGCGGACTACGGCATCAGCTCCTATTTCCGCTCCACAGAAGGCGTGTACGTGAACCTCTTCGTGCCGTCGCGTGCAAGCTGGAACCAGAACGGCGCGCGCATCGCCATCGAGCAGCACACTCAATACCCCATTTCCTCTGCAATCGAGATTCGTATCCAGGCGGAGCGGCCGGAAAAGTTCACCGTGTTTGTCCGGGTCCCGGCGTGGGCCGGCAAAGGCGCGAGACTTTCAATCAACGGCCAGGGCACTTCGACCGATCTGACTCCTGGCTCCTTCGCTCCTTTGCAGCGTGAATGGAAAGACGGCGACCGCATTGAATACCACCTTGACATGCCGATCCGGCTGGAAGCGGTGGATTCGCAGCACCCCAATACCTTGGCGTTACTCTCCGGCCCCCTCGCTCTTTTTGCCGTCAATTCGCCGGAAAGCCGCTTCACACGGACTCAGTTGCTCGCGGCCGAACGGCAGGGATCTGAGTCGTCACAGTGGCGGGTTCAATCTGCCGCTGCACCGGTTGCTTTCATGCCCTTTGCGGAGATCCAAGAGCAGCAGTATCGGCTGTATCATGAAGTCCCCAGCTAACGTGCATCGAGACGCAGCCGGCCAGGCTGCTGTCTTCAATGGCCGAAACGGATGAGCCAGACTGACGGCCGAGATTTCCTTCCGGCATTTCGTTCAGCTCATATCGGCCTGGGACGCGGTCCGAGGACACTGGGTTGGCAGCCGCTAGCAAAATATATATATGTCGCGACTTCCATCAGAGTGAAGTGCATGCCGCAGCCCGGCGTTCCTGGAGTGCGCGCTTTAATGATTGGCCAGTGTCAAGTTTCCCGCAGAACTGAATACAATACCCAAGACCATCCGTTCTGCCGGGCGAGACGATTCGGCGCGGGCACTTCAATGACTGGAAATGTGCAACTCGACCGCTTTTGAGCACACATGGAAGCACACATGAGAATGAGAAGCGATCGACCACGAACGCAAAAGGGGATGAAGAAGATGGACGAAGCAATGATCTTTGGCGAGGATACTTCCCGCAGAAAGTTCCTTAAAACTGCTAGTTTGAGCGCGATGGCGGCGGCACTGGCAGAGCGGCGAAGCCTGGCCGCGCCCGAATACCCCGCGGTTGCTCAGGCAGCGCAACAGGCGGCGCAAACCGGCACGCCGGGTAAGCGTTTTATCGCCATGCAAATCAGCGCACGATCGTTCGTTGACGAAGGCGTGGACAAGTGTCTCGATACTTTGCAGCAAAAGGGCGGCGTGAATGTAATCATGCCCGTCGCTTGCTCTTACGGCTGGGAATTGGACGGGCGCCAGGTGCATGAACGGCCGCTGCCCGATCACGGCGTGCAGGCCTACGACGAGATTCACGGTGGGAGTTACACTGCGGTTCATCCTGAGTTCTATAAGGACTCGCCCATCCTTGACGGGCTTCGCGCGCCTGAGCTCGGTAATTTCGATTGCTTCGCCGACGTAATTCCCAAGGCAAAATCCCGCGGCATTGAGACCTATGCTCTATTCGCCGAAGACTATAACCCCGCGTTCATTCCCAACTTCGAAAAGATCGCCGAGGTTGACGTCTACGGGAGAATCGGCAGAAACAGTTGCCATAACAACCCTGGACTGCGCAGCTTCCTCGTGTCGCTCGTTCAGGATTGGTTCATGTCCAACGACCTCGACGGCATGATGTGGGAATCGGAAAGGCAGGGGCCGCTCGATACTGCGCTGCGCGCGGATTTCAGCACAGCTTCTCATCGGGCAATCTGTTGCTTTTGCCGCTATTGCCGGCAAAAGGCATACGAACAGGGCATCAATGTGCAACGCGCGAGCGAAGGCTACATGGCTCTCGACCGCTGGGCCAACGATCCCGCGAGTGAGTCGCGCCAGCAGGACGGCAGCTTTATAACTTTCTGGCGCCTCCTGCTTGAATACCCCGAAATACTTGCCTGGCACAACTTCTGGTTCCACAGCCAGGAGGAGTTGTACGGACTGATGTATGGCACGGTGAAAGAAATCAAGCCCACGGCCCGCGTTGGGTGGCACATCATGCATCTGGTTACGTTGAGCCCGTTTTACCGGGCTGACCAGAACTACGCGCGGCTTGCCCGGTCCGCCGATTTTTTGAAGCCTTGCCCCTACAACAATTGCGGCGGTCCGCGTTTCGCTCAATACGTCAAGAACGTCCAGTCCACAATCTTCCGCGACTTTACGCCGCAGGAGGTTCTGCCCTTGCTTTACCGGATTCTGGGTTACCAGGGCGAGGAAGAGAATCTCGACCAACTGCCGCACACCGGCTTAACGGCGAAATATGTTGCCCGCGAAACGGCTCGCGCCATTGCGGATGTGAATGGCGCGGTGCCCATTTATCCCGGAATCGACATCGACTTGCCAACCCAGATGGACGACAAGCAGACTCAGCCTTCCGACGTCAAAGCCTCGGTATTGGCGGCGTTTCATGCCGGTGCTCTCGGTGTGGTGCTGTCGCGCAAGTATTCTGAAATGCGCCTCGAAAACCTGGCTGCTGTTTCTGACGCCCTGCGCGAATTGGGTGCATAGAACCGCTGGATCTTATCTGGAATGGGAGAACCGGCAAATGGATAAGCCTTTCGCGGACTCTTCAAGGCGCGAATTTCTCAAACGCGCAGGCATGGCTTCAGCGTTGATGGCCAGCAATCGGGCCGGCGCGCAAACTTCTCAAACGGCACAGCCGGCAACATCAACGCAATCGCCGGCTCGCGGAAACAGCAAACCGGAAAAACCATTCATCGCCAATCAAATCGGCGCGCGCTCCTTTGTAGATGAAGGTGTTGATCAGTGTCTCGACACCCTCCAAGAGAAGGCGAACGTAAACGTATTGATGCCGACAGTCTTCACGTATGGGCGAGGCCTTGCCGGCCGTCAGATTCCCGGACTGCCTCTGCCCGATCATGGTGTGCAGGCGTACGACGAGATCCACGGCGGAAGCTACACGAAAATTCATGCCGAGTACTACAAAGATTCGGTCATTCAGAACATTCGCGCTCCGGAACTCGGCGATTTCGACATTCTTGCCGACGTAACACCCAAAGCCAGAAAGCTGGGAATGAAGGTCTACTGTCTCTTCGAGGAGGCCTACAACCCTGCTTTTATGCCCAACTTTGAAAAGATTGCCGAGGTTGATGTCTACGGGGAAATTGGCCGCAGCACTTGCTTTAACAACCCCTATGCGCGCGCCTTCCTGACGTCAATGGTTCAGGATTGGTTCGCCAATAACGATCTTGATGGCGTGATGTGGGAATCGGAACGCCAAGGTCCGCTCGACACTGTGCTTCACGCCGATTTCAGCCCAGCCTCTCAACGGTCGATCTGCTGCTTCTGCGTGCATTGCCTGCAAAAAGGAAAGGAGCAGGGCATCGATACCGAACGAGCGCGCGAGGGATTGATTGCGCTGGACCGCTGGGCAAATCAGCCCTTGAGTGAATCTCGCCAACAGGACGGCAGCTTTGTTACTTTTTGGCGGTTGCTGCTTCAATATCCCGAGATCGTTGCCTGGCACAATTTCTGGTTTCACAGCCAGGAGGAGGTTTATGGCCTCATTTATGGGACAGTAAAAGAGGCTAATTCCAAAGCTCAGGTGGGCTGGCACATTATGCATCTGGTTGCCATGAGCCCCTTCTACCGCGCGGATCAGAACTACGCGCGATTGGCGCATGTCTCGGATTTCATTAAGCCGTCGCCTTATAACAGCTGCGCAGGTCCGCGAATGGTGCAATATATCAAGAATGTGCAGTCAACGATCTTCCGCGACTTCACGCTCGAAGAAGTTCTGGACATCGAATACAAGCTTCTCCACTTGGCGGGGGAACCGGATCTGAGCCAACTGCCAACGGCCGGCCTCTCGGCGAACTATGTCGGCAGCGAAACGGCGCGCGCAATTGCCGATGTCGAGGGTGCAATTCCAATCTATCCTGGAATCGACATCGATATTCCGACAGCAATCAATGAAAAGCGGACTCAACCAGCGGATGTGAAAGCTGCTGTTCTTGCCGCGTTCCGTGCCGGAGCGTCCGGAGTCGTCCTTTCGCGCAAGTATGCCGAGATGCGATTGGAGAATTTGGCGGGAGCGGGGCAAGCTCTTCAAGAACTGAATTTATGATGCACCGGCAGACCGTGAGCCGAGTCGGCAACTGCGGCAACCCAGCGCTTTTGAAGACATAGCAGGTTGCTTTCGCGCATCGGCCACTGGACTTTGATTTCCGCCTTGAAGCAAGAACACCCGGCCTCGGTGGGATACTCGTAGTTGCAGTTATTTCTCCGAGGAGCCAGATGGAAACCGCATATATTCCCGATCCCGCCCGCTACGACCACGCCAACTTCCGCCGCTGCGGCCACTCCGGACTGGTGCTGCCCGCCATCACGCTGGGCCTGTGGCAAAACTTCGGCGGCGCCGACGTCTTCGAGACTGGCCGCGCGATGGTTCGCCGCGCCTTCGATCGCGGCGTCACCCACTTCGATCTCGCCAACAACTACGGCCCTCCCTACGGCTCTGCCGAAGAGAACTTCGGCACAATTCTGCGCAAGGACTTTGGCGTGGGCAAGCACGCAAGCGGGCTCCGCAACGAGCTACTCATTTCGACCAAGGCCGGATGGGACATGTGGCCAGGCCCCTACGGCATCGGAGCCTCGCGTAAATACCTGCTCGCCTCGCTCGACGACAGCCTCCGCCGCATGGGCCTCGATTGCGTCGATATCTTTTACGCGCACCGCCCGTGGAAAAACTGCCCCCTTGAAGAAACCATGAGTGCGCTCGTCTCCGCAGTGCACCAGGGCAAGGCGCTTTACGTCGGCATCTCCTCCTACAGCCCCGAGCGCACGCGCGAGGCCGCAAAGATCCTAAAGCAGATGGGCGTGCCGCTGCTCATTCACCAGCCGTCGTATTCCATGCTCAACCGCTGGATCGAAGATGGCCTGCTGGCAACGCTCGACGAATTGGGCGCCGGTTGCATTGCCTTTTCGCCGCTCGCGCAGGGCCTGCTCACCAGCAAATACTTAAAAGGTGTTCCGGCGGACTCGCGCGCCAAGCTCGAAAACTCATCGCTGCCCAAAGAATTCCTGAGCGAGAAGAACATCAAATGTGTCCGCGCGCTCAACGAAATTGCCAAGGGCCGCGGCCAGACCCTCGCGCAAATGGCCATCGCATGGGTGCTGCGCGACAGCCGAGTCACTTCGGCTCTCATCGGCGCGCGCAATGTTGCGCAGCTTGACGACTCGCTCGATGCACTCAAGAGGCTCAAGTTCACCGCGGCCGAGCTCAAAGAAATCGACCGCCACGCCCAGGAGGGCGACCTCGACCTTTGGCGCAAGGCGCGGGAGAAGATGGATTAACTGAGCGGGGAACGAGGGAACGAGGGAACGAGGGAACGAGGGAACGAAGGACCAAGGGAACCAGGAAACCCGTACGCGACCGCCGTTTACGCGTCCTTCCCTTCCAGCACGTCTCGCAGCGCAAAGCTCGTCTCCAGCCGCGTCACGCCCGGCAAACGGGAAAGCTCGTTCTGGTGCAGGCGGTTGTAATCCTCAATGCCCCCGACGCGCGCCACGAGGAGGTAGTCGTGCTGCCCAGCCAGCAAGTGGCAGCTCACAATCTCGTGGCAGTGCCGCACGGCTGCTTCAAATGCGCCGAGCACGGTCGCCGATTGCCGCTCCAGCGTGACGCGGATGAAGACCGTCATGTGCTTGCCCAGCAGCCGGTCATCTACCAGCGCCCGGTATCCGCGAATTGCCCCGGATGCCTCGAGTGCCTGGATCCGCCGCGAGGCGGCCGAGGCCGAAAGACCTACGGCCTCGCCAACCTCATAATTTGTTGCTCGACCATTCCGTGCCAGAAAACGCAAAATGGCTGTGTCTAATTCGTCCAGCCGGGTGGCCACGCCGGCGAACGATTCGGCCTTTCTTGGCTCATCGGGTGATTCGTGCGTCATGGGCGATATTTTCTCATGTTTTGTTCCTAAATTACTCAATTACTGCAATCAATGCATACATCGGTATCTCGCGGCGCTGTAGGATGACTTCCAGTTAGCGGCCGGCACCAAACGTGGTCCTCTCCAGGGAATCCCATGCGGCCTCCGGTTTGTCAGACAGCAGCCCTCCCCCAGTGAGCTTCAAAGAGTCATGGAGGTCATTTGTTGAAGGAGAAATGACCATGAACATCGGCGTTCCCAAAGAGATCAAAGATAACGAAGCCCGAGTAGGCGTAACCCCGGCTGGCGCTAAAGCGCTCACTGAAGCGGGACACACCGTCCTGGTCGAGACCCGGGCGGGCGCGCAGTCGGGCTTTCCTGACGCCGACTACCAGAACGCCGGTGCCGAGATCGTCGGCGATCCCGGATTCGTCTGGGGCAAATCCGAGATGGTCGTAAAGGTCAAGGAGCCCATCGAATCGGAGTATTGCTACTTCCGGGAAGGCCTCGTGCTCTTTACCTATCTGCACCTCGCTCCATTGCCCAAACTCACTGACAAGTTACTGGAATCCAAGGTCATTGGCATTGCCTATGAGACCGTCCGCGACCGCGAAGGAACGCTTCCGCTGCTGGTGCCGATGAGTGAAGTCGCGGGCAGGATGAGCGTGCAGGTAGGCGCGAGCTATCTCGAAAAAGAACGCGGTGGCCGCGGCATTCTGCTTGGCGGCGTTCCGGGCGTTCCACCGGCGCATGTCGCCATCCTCGGCGGCGGAGTTGTGGGCACCAATGCGGCACGCATCGCACTTGGCTTCGGCGCCAAAACCACGCTCATTGACGTGAATCTGAATCGCTTGCGCGAGCTTGACGACATCTTCGGCGGACGCCTCTACACTCTCGCGTCGAACAGCTACAACGTCGCCCAGGCCACACGCGAGGCTGACCTCGTCATTGGCGGCGTGTTGATCCCGGGAGCCACGGCCCCGAAGATCGTTACCC
Source organism: uncultured Acidobacteriaceae bacterium (assembly GCA_963782285.1). GTDB lineage: Bacteria > Acidobacteriota > Terriglobia > Terriglobales > Acidobacteriaceae > Telmatobacter. Next base: position 619,792 of record CAWAJH010000001.1, on the reverse strand, counting down.
GCGGCATGGTGTCACAAATGAAGCAGGGGGCTGTCATCGTCGATGTGGCTATCGACCAGGGAGGGTGCGTGGAGACGGCGCGCCCTACGTCCCACTCCAACCCTAGCTTCACAGTCGATGGCGTCGTGCACTACTGCGTGACCAATATGCCGGGCGCAGTGCCTCATACCTCCACGCTCGCGCTCACCAATTCAACTTTCCCCTACGTGCTTCGTCTTGCGCATATGGGCGCGCGTGAGGCGCTCCGGCAGGACGCGGGACTTGCCGAAGGACTCAACACCTGGCTGGGTACGCTCACCCACAGGGGTGTCGCTGAAAGCCAGCAGCGCGCCTGGACGCCCGCGGCAAACATGCTTGCCTGATTCAGGAAGTGATTGATCCACAAGCGGACTGAACGCCGCGGTAGCCTCGAGATTTCCCCTGGCACGCCCATCGCCCGTTTGCAAGGTGACCGCCGTAAAACCAGACTAAGAGAAACTGACCGCCAAAAACAGCTTCCCTCAGCCGAGCGTGCGAAACTGCGCGTCGGTGAAAGGGCCTGTATTGAAAAGGCCTGTATTTTGAGACGGCTTGTTTGTCTTTTACAGAGTTTTAACACGACATTGCTTGAGATTTAACGAACGTGACCAACGATGGCATTGGATCGTTTGATACAAGATCTCTCCGGCATATTCGACCATGTCGTGTTTTTCTGAGATCGTGCAATCTGTTCGCGCGGTCTACCCCTCCGGACGAAACCTGGTCCGCTGGGACCTATTGCAAAACCAGAACAGAGGTATCCCGAAGCCACTCAAGTTAAGTTAAGTCGCCGTGACCAAAAGGGAGTGGCGGCTTCGAACAGAGCAGACGAGGGCAAAGTGACTCTAGTTTTGCCGTAATTCCGCAGTTCAATTTCATTTCCAAATTCAAGATTTGAGAACCCGTGATCTTGAAGCCGCGAACGTCCTCAATATCGAGAAAGATCTTAACCGCAATTGAGACAACATGATTGGGAGGCGAAATGCATTGCACAAGTCTACCTGCTCAGCAGCCAGCGGAATTCACCAGCCGGACGAAGCGCCTGACTCGTGGTTCCGGATGGATGGTTTTGGCTAGCGCGCTTCTTTTGTCCCTTCCTTCTCGCCCGGTCTTCGCCCAATACGATACCGGCAGCATCGTTGGCATTGTCCAAGACTCCACAGGCGCAGTGATCGCGGCCGCGAAGGTCAATGCGGTCAATACGGCCACCGGCGTGGTCTATACCGCCTCATCGGGCAGTTCAGGCGAGTATGAGATCCCCAACCTGCATACCGGGACATACAAGGTCACCGCCGAGCGCGCCGGATTCAGCACTGCCGTCGCAGACAATGTCCTTGTTTCAGTCGGCGTGCGCCAGCACATCGACCTGACGCTCAAGGTCGGCCAAACTGCGACCACCGTCGAAGTCAGCGACGTGGCCCTGCAAATTGAAACCGAGACCAGCGAGCGCGGGCCAGACCGATCACCAACTACCAGACCGAGGCGCTGCCGCTGGTCAGCCGCAACTTCTCCGACCTTCTGGCGGCCTGGTGCACCGGCTCGCGCCAGGCGCCCACTGCCGCAACCACCAGCTCCATCAACAGCCTGGTGCGCGAGGGCGCCTACAACGTCAACGGCCAGCGCAGCATGTTCAACAACTTCCTGCTCGACGGCATGGACAACAACGCCTACGGCGAGAGCAACCAGGGCTTCGACAACCAGATCATCGCCATCCCGCCCGACTCCGTTGCCCAGTTCCAAGTGGTCACCAATAACGAGAGCGCCGAGTACGGCCGATCCTCCGGCGCCACCATCAACGTGGCCTCGCGCAGCGGCACCAACAGCTTCCACGGCACTGCTCTACGAGTTCATCCGCAACACCGACCTGAACGCGGCCGGCTTCTTCAAGCCCCTGCTCGTCGGCAACACCGGCCCCACCGTCCCCTTCCAGAAGCCCACCTTCAACCGCAACCAGTTCGGCATGAACTTCGGCGGGCCCATCCTCAAGGACAAGCTCTTCTTCTTCCTCGACTACGAAGGCTTCCGCCAGATGCTCAAGCCACTCTATGTGCTACACCCTGCCGACCCAGAACGAGATCAACGGGATCCTGGTGGTGCCCGTAAAGAATCCGCTCACCGGGGTCACGTACCCGGCTGGCACCGCGATCCCGCCTCCGGACGCAATCAACCCACTTTCGGCACAGATCATCAGCTACTTCAAGCCGTTCATGAGCACGTTGCCCGTCTCGGGCGTCGAGCACCACCGGCCTGGACTCCAACGACTACGCCAAGGAAGTTCCCTTCACCGATAACTCCGACAAGGGCGATCTTCGCCTGGACTATCAGCAGTCAGCCGAGTTCTTCGTGGTTCCTGCGCATCAGCGACCGCAAGGAAACTGGGGTCAACTACCCCGTGCATTCCGCTGCCGCTCGACGGCAAGGCCAACGGCACCATCCGCATTCTCGATCAGCAGGTCGCGCTTGGCTACACGCACCTCTTCGGCGCCAACAAGGTGCTCGATGCCCGCCTCGGCCTTCATCGCACCAAGGCCGGCAAATTCACCTCTCCATCGGCCACAACGCCTTCACAATCCCGGGCCTGCAGACCGTGCCCGCTGTAATCGCGGGCGGCCTGCCCCATTCGATCACCAGCTTCACCGCCTTTGGACGCCAGAGCACCAACCCACAGTGGCAGGATCCAGCCCTGCTCGATCCCAAGGTGAACTTCACCTGGGTCAAGGGCAAGCACTCGCTGAAGTTCGGCTACGAGTACGAGCACATCTGGATGGCCGTCAACGACAACAACCCGCTCTACGGCTCCTGGACCTACGGCGGCGGCTACAGCGCCACCGGCACCAAGGTCGCCGACAACTACTGGGCGGACTTCCTGTTCGGTCCCACCAGCAGCTACTCAGTTGGCGAACTACTTCGTGGCCCACCTCGCGCAGAACCTGGACAGCGTCTATGCGCAGGACGATTGGAAGGTTCCGCCCAAGCTTACCCTCAACCTCGGCCTGCGCTGGGAGTACGGCTCGCCTTACTCCGAGCTGAACAACTACATCTCCAACTTCGATCCTGTCACTCAGACCGTGCTTACACCATCGCCCGGGAGCCGTCGCCGGCAACGGCATCACGCCGGTCAACCGCGGCGGCATCTACGGCAAGACGCTGGTCAATCCCGACCTGCACGACTTCTCGCCCCGCGTCGGCTTTCGCCTACGCGGTCACGCCCAAGACCGCGATCCGCGGCGGCTTCGGCACCAGCTACGCGCACTACACACGCGCCGGCTCGGGCGATATCACAGGCATCAATGCGCCGCAGGCCCAGTTCGCCGCGGTCACCCAGATCACGCCCGAGCACCACCAACCACTGCACCACTCCGCTTCCTGCGCAGATCATCGCGGTCGGCTCGACCACGCCAAGCTGCTTCGCCACTTCCGACCAGGGATTCCCTACCGGCCTGGTCACCACCTTCAACCCGGCCACCGACAACATCACCTGGGTGCCCAAGACACGACCCGACAGCTACGTCGAGAACTACTTCCTCAGCGTGCAGCGGCAGTTGACCAAGAACACCCTGATCGACATCGCCTACGTCGGCAACCACGGGGTCAATCTGCAGGGCTTCCTCAACGCCAACCAGAGAATTCTTACCACCGCTCGGCACCAGCCAACGTCCAGAGGGAGTACGCCAACTGGCCCAGCGATATCACCGAAGCCCTGAACGAGTTCTAGTCGAACTACAACGCGCTGCAGGTTCGCTACGAGCAGCGCTTCGTGGCCGGGCTGACTCTGCTCAACTCCTTTACCTGGGAGCACTCGCTGGACAACGCCAGCGCCTCGCTCGAAGGCAACACGCCCTCGCCGCAGAACGGCACCAACATCAGCGGCGGACTATGCGCAGTCGGACTACAACCTGCCCATCGCCAACGTCACCAGCCTGGTCTACGAGCTGCCCTTCGGGCACGGCCGCCGTTTCCTTTCCAGCGCCAACGGTGTTGCTGGACAGCGTCGTCGGCGGCTGGCAGATCAGCGCAATCAACACCGCGCAGGCCGGCACGCCCTTCAATCTGACCTACACGCCAAACGCGACCCAGCAGGTCTCGCCGCAGATCTCGGCCACCTACCGCGGCGCCAACGAGTACCGGCCCGACTATCGTCCCTGGGCAGACGATCACGCAGGGAATCGAACCGCGCAGCCAACACCGGCTACGTCAACTACATCAACTTCGACGCCTTCGTGCTGCCGCCCATCAAGGACGCTGCCGGCAACTATCTCAGCCCGTTCGGCAATGCCACGCGCAATCCAGGCCGCACTCCGCCATTCAACGAAACCGACCTCGATCTCAACAAGAAGTTCAACACCCCCATCGAGAGCCTGAAGATCGAGTTCCGTGCCGAGGCCTACAACGTTTTCAACCACACCAACCTCTATCTGCCCGGCAACGATCAGCGGCACGCAGGGCACCACCACCGCCACCGCTGGCCACCGGCGCCACTCCGCCGCTCTCGGCAATCACCGGCGGCGTTCCAACCGGCGGCGGACAGATCACCAGCACCTTCGAGCCGCGCATCCTGCAGTTCGCGCTGAAGATCATTTACTAAGTCGAGCCAAAAAGAGTGCGCCAGCCGTTATCGATGGCTGGCGCATTCCTTTCTCCGACGACTGCAATAGAACCTGCGCTAAGATAATCAGCGGACGTTTGTTTCCGGCGCCCACTGGCGAAACCCTGCAGTTTGGAGAGCATCATTGCTGCGTGGCAAGCGCAGTCAGCGATTCAGCCTCGGAAACACGCCCCTAGAGAAGAGATCCGGGCGGAAAAACAGCATCCTTTAAACCTTGATTCAAGGCGGCACTCTCGCCCGCGTGTGCTCTTCATGCGCGCTTCGCATGTTGAGCCGCGTCTCGAATCGCGTTGTTCTTCGTCTTCCCGTCTTTCAGAATGGAAGTGTCGGGCGTGGCCACAAGACAGGAAATTCTGCAGTGAATTGGGCGCCGCTCGCGAGCCATGGGACGTGCTTGTCATTGGCGGCGGCGCCACGGGCCTCGGCGCCGCCGTCGAAGCTGCATCGAGGGGCTATCGCACGCTTCTGATCGAGCGTTCCGATTTCGCCAAGGAAACTTCCAGCCGCAGCACCAAGCTTGTCCATGGCGGCGTGCGCTATCTCGAGCAAATGAACCTCACCCTGGTTCTAGATGCTTTGCGCGAGCGCGGCCATATGTTGCGCAACGCCCCGCACCTCGTTCACGATCTCTCGTTCGTCGTTCCCGCGTACAGCTATTCTTCTCTTCCGTACTACGGCATGGGCCTCAAGCTCTACGAACGGCTCTCGGGCAAGCTGTCCCTCGGCCATTCGGAACTGCTCTCGCGCAAGACGACGCTCGAAAAACTGCCCGGCATCACAGAGCGGCACCTTCGCGGCGGCATTCTCTATCACGACGGCCAATTTGACGACGCGCGCTATGCCATCACGCTATTGCGCACTCTCCAGGACCTCGGCGGCGCCGCCATCAACTATGTTGAAGCCATCGGCTTGATTGAGCGTGCAGGCAAAATCGTTGGCATCCATGCGCGCGATGTGGAAGACGGCGCGGTCTTCGATCTGCAGGCTAAAGCCATCATCAATGCCACGGGAGTCCATGCTGAAGACACGCTTGCTCTCGACGGCAGTCCCCGCGGGTCGCTGCTTGCCATCAGCCAGGGATCGCATTTCGTCCTTCCGCGGTCATTTCTTCCCGGCAATACCGCGCTCATGATTCCCAAGACCTCCGACGGCCGCGTCCTCTTCGCCATTCCATGGCTGGGTGCGCTCATCGTCGGAACCACCGACGTGCCCGTTGGCGCAACGTCTCCTGAACCGCGCGCCCTTCCTGAAGAAAAGCGGTTCCTCAACGAGACCATCGCCCGCTACTTCGGCCGCGCACCACGTCCCGAGGAGATTCTCAGCGTCTGGTCGGGCCTGCGCCCCCTGGTTCGCAAAGGCGGAGTTAAAACATCTAAGCTCTCCCGCGACCACACGATTCTGGTCGCACCCTCCGGCCTCATCACTGTCACCGGCGGCAAGTGGACTACTTACCGCCGCATGGGCCAGGACACCATCGATCGCGCGGTGCTGGTTGCCTCGCTTCCTAAACGCCCGTGCGTGACGCTCGATCTGAAGCTCCACGGCTGGACCGCGGAACCTACCCCCGCACCCCCGTCATGGGAGTACGAATTTGGGGCCGATCTGCCCGCGCTTCGGGCTCTCTCCGTTCAAGATCCTGCGCTGGACGCTCCGCTTCATCCCCGCCTGCCCTTCAAGCTCCGCGAAGTTGTGTGGGCGGCACGCTACGAGATGGCGCGTACCGTCGAAGACGTCCTCGCCCGCCGCACGCGCGCCCTGTTCCTCGACGCACGCGCGGCCATCGAAGCCGCGCCCGCCGTCGCCGATCTTCTGGCCACGGAACTGAAGCGCTGCGACGCCTGGAAGGAAAAGAGTCTGTCAAACTTCGTCCAAACGGCGAAGGGCTATCTCTACGAAGAATAAACCTAGCCGTTGGGAATCACGGCTGCGCGCCGGGCGGAATCAGCAGAGTAAGCGAGTGCGGCACAACCTCAAGCCGCACCGGCAGAGAGCCCAGGACCTCTCCATCCGCTTCAACGAAGAGCGCATCGCGCGATCCGTTTCGCGGATGGCATTCAATCGAGGGTGTGTCCAGTAGTTCTACCGCACGCGTAAATGTATGTCGCCCCGCGATCACGGCAAGCAGAAAGTTCATGTAACTCAGCCGGCTCTGCGTCTTGAAGGCCAGCAGGCTCAGGCTGCCGTTGCGCAAACTCGCTCCCGGGGCCAGTGTTCGCAGAACCCCTCCAAACGAGCGCACCCGCACCGCCAGCAACTGCGAAACATTCACCACGCGCTTTTTGCCGTTCCCGTTCATCGGCAGAACCGCCTCGAACATCGGGAACGACGATGTTGCCCAGATGCGGAACGCCTCGATCAGGTAAAGAACATAGCCGAGCCGCCGTTTGAGCCGCGCGTCGAGCCGCGACATCAGCAGCGCATCCGCGCCGATGCCCGCCGCCACAATGAAGTAACGTGAGCCGGGATTCCCAGAGAGGTCGTTGAAGTAAATACGCCCTACAGAAACCCGCGCCGGTGCAGCTTCCAGCAGCTTCCGCGCCACCTTCGCCGGCGGTGCAACCAGTCCCAGGTCCGCCGCCAGGGCGTTCGCCGTTCCCAGCGGAACTACGCCCAGCGCCACATCGGTCCCAACCAGGCTCTGCACCACCTCATGAACCGTGCCGTCGCCGCCGCAAGCCAGGATCGTATCGCAGCCCCGATCCACGGCCTCGCTTTGCCAGCGTCGTCGCGCTGCCCGGCCCGCCCGTTTCAAAGGCTTCTGCCTCAACGCCGGCTTGGCGGAGAACGGCCATTGCCTCCTCGACCGCAGATTTCCGTCGCGCGGAAATCTGGCCTGAAGCCGGGTTGTAAATGAGCGCCACGCGGCGCATTGCGGGTTTCACTCTGGCGGTGGTTCCTGTCTCTTGAATATGCCCGGCGGGCACATCATCCTATCATCGCAGATTAGATGCCGTGGGTAGGTCTTCGTCACCTAAAATCCATGGGCGGGAACGGGCCTCTCCGCCTGGATCGTTGACCAGGTTCAGCGGGTATCCGGGCAGTTACTCGCAGGGCTTGAGCCGCGCCTGAAGACGATCGCGTCCGCCGCACCTCGCCGGAACGGGCTGTTACAGGAGGGAGTAAAGATGCCAAGCGAGAAAGATGCAAAGAGTTGCCGCACCTTCAATCGCCAGTGCCCAGCACACGCCCTTGCCCAAACGGCTGATATCCACGACTGCATCATCATGCAACTCGGCGTTGTGCCTGATCCGCCCGGCCTCAAGCACGCCCGGACGTGTCAACGGTGCGGCATAACTGCTCATCTGGAACGACGGCGAAAACGGCCTCGCCGCAGGTGTTGCGAAATTCGGGTTGTCGAATGGTCGAGTCGGCATTTCAGTACCCCCTTCGACACATTGCGGCAATACAGTGGCCCAGATGAGTCGAGGTCGATCACTACTCCGCACGGCAACGAAGTCAGGTTCGGATCGATGCTTCATTATGCTGTCGCTTCTTCCTGACTACGAGTGATTAAGATCACTCCGTTAAATGGAGGTTCCAACTTGGTAATCGAACTTCCACGCCGTCCCGTTCTGACTAATCCGATGCCGCGCCTCCGTTCCTGGGTGCAGCGCCCGCACGCATCGGAATTGATATCGCCAAAACGCGATACCCGTGTTTCACGAATCCCGCTATGATGCCTTTTGGAGCTGGAACCCAAATGAATCTCACCGGAAATACTGTTCTCATCACCGGCGGAGGCTCCGGCATCGGCCGCGGCCTCGCTCAAGCCCTTCACGTTCTCGGCAACCAGGTCGTCATCGCCGGCCGACGGCAGAAGCTTCTCGATGAGACCACTGCCGCAAATCCCGGGATGAAGTCTTTCAACGCCGACATCCGGGACCCATCCTCCATCCGCGCTCTGGCCCTCGGGCGACCTCCGAATTCCCGTCGCTCAACGTGCTCATCAACAACGCCGGCATCATGCGCGCCGAAAATCTGCTCGACCAGCAATCCGATCTGGCCGACGCCGAGGCCATTGTGGCCACCAACCTCCTCGGCCCCATCCGCCTCACCGCCGCGCTGCTGCCCCATCTCCTCAAGCAGAAACGCGCCACAATCATCAACGTCTCCTCCGGCCTGGCCTTCATGCCCATGGCGCGCACGCCAACCTATTGCGCCACCAAAGCCGCCCTCCACTCCTATACGCTCTCGCTCCGCGCCCAGCTCCGCGGCACCAGCGTTGAAGTTCTCGAACTCATCCCTCCCTATGTCGCTACCGACCTGATGGACGGCGCCGATAATCCGCGCGCCATGCCCCTTAACAAATTCATCGCCGAGGTGATGGAGATCCTCAAGACGCAGCCCACGCCACCTGAAATCTGCGTCGAGAATGTGAAGAACTTCCGCTATTCCGCCGAAAACGGCAACTTCAGCACCCTCTTTGCGCGGCTCAATGAGTCCGCAAGCTTCCACTAGCGCCATCCCGCGGCGCTGCGGCAACATGTCTGTCGTTTCTCATCGCCGGCAGGGCGGCGCCGCCAAACTACCCGTACCTAACCCCATTCGCCCCGCACCTTCCCGCTTCCATCCTTCATTTCGGTTGGCTACAATCCCCATACAATCCAAGCGAGGCTAAACCGATGATGAACCGCAGAGAATTCCTCGCAAGCGCCGCGGCCGCGCAGCTTTTTTGGGCCTCCAGGCTCAAGGCCGACACCGCAGCCGCCGGCTCCGTGCCCCAGGTCCCGCCTTTCGATCCCTCACGCCTTCATCCCTCCGATTTCGCCGACGCCGACCTCGACATGCCCTACAACCTCACTTATTTGCCGCGCATTGCCAACAGCATCCAGACCGACGGCCCCAACCGCGGCTTCATCAACATCTCCGTCGGGGGCGGCAGCCGGCCAGCCCCAGCCCTACAACGCGCGCATCATGGAAAACATCCTTACCCTGGCCTGGTTCTACGCGAGTCCACGTAAATGGAACCAGTTCTACGCCAACAAGGCTCTCCGTGCGCGCCTTGAACTTGCCCTCGAATACTGGTGCAACCTGCAAAGCCCCGACGGCAAGTTCAGTGAGGACGGGCCCCAGCAATGGAGCCTTGCCGCCACGGCCTCCGCTGTGAAGTTCATCTCCGAGACATTGCGCCTGCTCAAGTCAGGCCCTCCTATCACGCCCGCGCTCCAGACCCGCGCCGTCGACTGCTGCCGCAAGGCCCTTCGCGCAACGCTTACCGATCCCGATCTGATTGCCCAGGGCAACGCCAATTCCAGCCAGTACAGCAGCATCTTTGCCGGCGGCGGGGCGTTCCTCTCCATGTACCCCGATGCCGCGCTCTCCGCGAGCCTCAAAGAACAGGTGGAGTTTAGCCCCACAAATCTCCAAAGCCTTTGCGGCTACATGTACGAGGCGGACGGTCCAGACCTCGGTTCCACTCTCGGAACGCACCATGAAAACCTGCGCGTTGCCTATAATTACTGGCGCGGCACGCACCTCGGCGACATTCTCGTTCAGGAAGAAAGCCTCTTCGGCAAATGGCTCTCCTACAACCTTCTCCCCGAGCCGGGGCAGCCCTTCTGGGTGGCCAACAGCAGCATTGATACCCGCCAGCAGCACCCCATCTTTGCGGCCGCCGACACGCCGCTTGCCGACCGCTCCGTGATCCTGCGCGCCTTTGCAACCACAGCCGGCCGCCGCGCGGAACTGATTCAAGTTGCCCGCGAGAAGATGGTGAAGACGTGGCCGCAGGTCGAAGCGCTCAACGCCGGCCAGCCGGATGCGCTTTCTCCCGGCCGCTTCCTCAATCGCGCCGGCTACGACTGGCGTCCCACCGACGACCAGATCGCCGAAGCCCGCAAAATGCTGCGCCCGCTCAACGAATCCTCCTTTGTCGAGCAGATGCGGGACACGCGCCAGCCTATCGTTTTCACCTATCTTCGCCGTCCCAACTACTATGCGGCCTTTGCTTCGGCCCCCAGGGCCATCTCGGAGCAGGAGCGCCTCGGTCTCACCTTCGTTTGGTCGCCTCTGAACGGCGTCCTGCTGCAGTCGCAAACCGGTGGTACTGAAACTTCCTGGGGAACTTCAGTCGGCGACCCTCTCCCTTTCGAAGCATCCGGCATCGATGCGCATTTAGGCGACGACAACTCCACCATCACTTACCCGCTCCCCACCGGCGGATCAAAGACCCTCAACTTCGCCGTCGACCGCATCCATGTCTCCGTCGTGCGCGATGGCGATATCACCGAGTACTTGCCTGTCTTCGATCCCACTACCGTCTTCTCGCCTGCCGAGTATTCCATGCGCCCCGCTCCAGTCCAAATCAACGGCCCCAGACCCGCTGCCTGCCCGGACCCCGATGTCCCTTGCGCGGAGGTCGTGGGCCCAGTTCCCGGCAAGACTTTGTTCCAGGTCGAACTGAAGGCCAACGGGAGACTCGAATATGAGATCCGCCCCACCACATGACGGCGGCTGCCGGACGATTCTGACCCTACGACGGGTGCCAGAATCATCCTTCCGGTCGGGCGAGGGCGCAGATCCCGGATGGTGCGATCGCAGGAGCAGTTTTTCCTGATTATTCAGATACGGCCTCGTTCACAACGCAGCCCTCAAAGTGGTTGTTCACTAGTCGGGGTAGCGCCCCGAGCCGCGATGCCAGAGACCCTTTGACGTCTTTTCCTCATTTCCTCTTCTTCGTCGAGATATCCGCCTTTTCGAGAACCGGCCCCCGTCCTACACTCTTTTCTATGGCCACCGTCCCCGACCTCACTCTCGAAGCCGGCCTGCCCGCAAACCTCGACGCGGAAAAGACCATCCTGGGCGCCATCCTGCTTGACAACGCCGCCCACGCCGAGGCCGCTGAAGCCCTCAAGCCAGACGACTTCTCGCTCGATTCGCATCGCCGCATCTTCCTGCGCATGAGCGAGCTGATCGACACCGGCCGCGCTGTCGACATCGTCACCTTGGCGAACGAACTCGCACGCTACAAAGAAGTCGAGGCCGTCGGCGGAGTGGCCTACCTCGCCTCGCTCACCGAGGGTTTGCCGCGCCGCCCTGTCATCGAAGACTACATCCGCATCGTCAAAGACAAGAGCATGTTGCGCCGCCTCATGGGCATCTGCTCGGCCGCCATCGCCAGGGCCGCCGACCAGAGCGAAGACGCCATCGGCGTTCTCGACGCAACCGAATCGCAACTGCTCGAAGTCAGCGAATCCGGCCTCACCCAGGGCCTGCAGCCGATTGACTTCATCGTCCGCGACTCCTTCGGCTCCATCGACAACCTCTACAAACATAGCCGCGAAGTCACCGGCCTGGAGACACGACTTCACCGATTTCGATCGCATGACCAGCGGCCTGCAGAAGGGCGAGCTGATCATCATTGCGGCGCGGCCCTCCATGGGCAAAACGGCGCTGGCCATCAACATCGCGGAGAATGCGGCCGTGCGCGACGGCAAGGTCGTGGCCATCTTCAGCCTGGAAATGAGCCGCGAGTCCCTGCTGCGCCGCATGCTGGCGTCTCAGGCGAGCGTCGACCAGCAAAGGATTCAGAAGGGCTTTATCGGCCGCGAGGAGCAAGAAAAACTTCAATCCGCGCTGAGCCTGCTGGTCGAGTCGCACATCTTCATCGACGACTCGGCGGGCGCCACCATTGCTGAGATGCGTGCCAAAGCGCGCCGCCTCAAGCAGAACGCCGGTGGTCTCGACCTGGTTATGATCGACTATCTGCAACTCATGTCGGCCACGCCGCCGGGGGCGGCAGGAAAGGCTACGAAAACCGCGTGCAGGAGGTCTCAGCCATCTCGCGCGGCCTCAAAGCCATGGCGAAGGAACTCCAGGTTCCTGTGATCGCGCTCTCCCAGCTCTCGCGCAGCAATGAGAAGCGCGACGACAAACGCCCCATGTTGAGCGACCTGCGCGAGTCGGGCTCTATCGAGCAGGATGCCGACGTCGTGGCCTTCATCCACCGCGAGTCCTACTACAACCGCGACGAAAATCAGGCCGACGCCGACAAGGCCAAAGCGGAGATCATTATCGCCAAGCAGCGCAACGGCCCCACCGGCATTGTGCAGATGCACTGGAACTCGGCCTTCACGCGCTTTGACGGTGTGGATACGACCCACGAACAATAGCGCCGGAGGCGGAACGCCTCTCCTTGCGCCCACTTTGCCTCGCATCGCTATCTTTGTCGAAGCGCGCTCGCACCGGGTAATTTGCAGGCCGATTGTCATGGACGTTCTAAAACGCCTCTTCGAGCAGCATTTTCATTCGCCGCCGGAACGCGTGCAGCCGCTGCAGGGGCAGCTCGGCGGCTCGGGGCGCGTCATTGCTCGTCTTAACGGAGGCGGCCATGACGCCATCGGCATTCTCTATTCTGTGCGCGAAGAGAATGTCGCTTTTCTCGAGTTCTCCCGCCATTTTCGCCGCCACGGTTTGCCGGTGCCGGAGATTTATGCCGAGGATCTGGATCAAGGCGCGTATCTCGAAGAAGACCTGGGCGATACCACGCTCTTTGAGTTCCTCAGCGCGCATCGCTCGGGCGAGAACGATCGCGCCGGAGGTCATCGAAGCCTATCGCAAAGTCGTCGCGGTGCTGCCGCGCTTTCAGGTGGAGGCAGGCCGCGACCTGAACTACAAGGTCTGCTATCCGCGCGCGAGCTTCGATCGCCAATCCATCGCCTGGGATCTGAATTACTTCAAGTATTATTTTCTGCGCCTGGCCGGCGTTCCCTTCAACGAGCAGGCTCTTGGAGCGCGATTTCGGCCGCCTGACAAAGTTTCTGCTCGGCGCCGATCACGATTATTTTCTCTATCGCGATTTTCAATCGCGCAACGTGATGCTGCGCGACGGCCAGCCATTTTTTCTCGACTACCAGGGCGGCCGCAAAGGCGCTTTGCAATACGACATCGCGTCGCTGCTCTACGACGGCAAAGCCGATCTGCCGCCGGATCTGCGCCAGGAACTGCTCGACCACTATCTCGACTGCCTTGCGGGATTCATCGACCTCGACCGCGACGCATTCATGGAGCACTATTACGCCTACGTCTACGTGCGCATTCTGCAGGCGCTGGGAGCCTATGGCTTCCGAGGATTTTATGAGCGCAAGGCGCATTTTCTGCAGAGCGTGCCCTACGCGCTCAAGAACCTGCGCTGGCTGCGAGGGAATGTCAAGCTGCCCATCGCGCTGCCTGCGCTGCTCGAGGCTCTCGACGCGATCTCGAATTCAGAGAAGCTGCAGAGCTTCCCTCGCACTGCAGCAGGGGCTAACGGTGCGCATCTTCAGCTTCTCGTTTCACGGCTCCGCACCGGCCGATGACTCCGGCAACGGCGGCGGATTTGTCTTCGATGCGCGCAGCCTTCCCAACCCGGGGCGCGAAGAACAGTTCCGCACGCAGACCGGGAAGGATGCCGCGGTGATCGAGTATCTTGACCGGCAAGAAAGCGTCGCACGGTTTCTTTCCCATGTCTATCCGCTTGTGGATGCGAGCGTCGCCAACTATCGACAGCGGGGATTCTCGAGTCTGATGGTTTCCTTCGGCTGCACCGGCGGCCAGCACCGTTCGGTCTATCTGGCAGAGCATCTGGCGCAGCATCTGCGCGGCGCCGGGATGTTGAGGTGGTCGTTCGGCACATCGGGCTCGAGAAACTGGGCAAGTCGGGAGAGCCGCCTGAATGAAAGCCATGATCCTCGCAGCCGGCCTGGGCACGCGTCTGCGCCCGCTCACCGATGACCGCCCCAAAGCGCTGGTCACCGTTGCCGGCCGCACGCTGCTGGAGATCGCGCTCAGCCGGCTGCGCACATTCGGCGTAAGCGAAGTCATCGTCAACGTGCATCACTTCGCCGAGATGATCGTCGACTACCTGAAAGCGAACGGCAACTTCGGAATGCGAATCGAGATTTCGCGCGAAGAAACCCTGCTCGATACGGGCGGCGGGCTGAAAAAAGCCGCATGGTTTTTTCTCGAATCCGGAACCGGGCAGGAAGAGCCATTTATTGTGCACAATGTCGACGTGATCAGCACCATCGATCTCGGGCGCATGACGCGGTTTCACGCCGAACACAATGCGTTGGCCACGCTGGCCGTGCAGAGACGCGAGACGTCGCGCTATCTCTTCTTTGACGCGAACGATCAACTCTGCGGCCGCCGCGCCGGACAGGATGGCCCGCCCGAGTTGGTCCGCCCCGCAGACCAATTCCAGGCGCTGGCCTTTTCAGGAATTCACGTCCTTTCTCCGGAAATCTTCGCAAAGATGCGTGAGGAAGGCGCCTTCTCAATCATCCCAACCTATCTCGACTCGCGGCACAGGGAGAAAGGATCCTCGCCTTTCGCGCCGACGGCTCTCGATCTGGCCCGAGATCTTGAAGCCGGACTGGACGAATTTGAATGACACCGCCGCCAGAGCGATGCTCATAATTCATTCAGAATCAGTGCGATTCTCCCAACCAACAGATCTTCGGGCGATTCTTCCGGACCCACCTCGATCAGACGCACGGGAAAGACGTTGTTATACGGGCGCAAGAGAAGGCGGCTTGACGCGAACTCCACGTAGCGAAGCGTCAATTGCGAGTCATGGCGGACTGCGTAGAGGTTCCGACGGTGAGGGCGGTAGGGCAGAAACGAATTGTAATGCCGGTCAATGAGCGCGATCGCTTCAGGCAACACCAGCGGATCCATCTGCGAAGCATCGGAAGGCGATACGCGAATCGCGACGAACCGCTCCCACTTGCGGCGAGCGCCCGAAGTCCGCGTGTGGACCGATTGAAGGGTGGATTCCGGCAGGTGCAGCAGGGCCTGAATGGCGGCGGGACGGATGAGTCGGCTCAAAGAGTGCTACCGGGTGCGAAACGACCGGCACAGCGATGCCGCGGGCGGAGTCAGTCCAAGGACTCGGCCGATCCGCTGTGGGAAGAAGATCGGCTGCAGCCATTCGCTGCGCCGCCAGAACGCGATCCATCGCTTCGAGCGAGAGCTGGCGCCGCCGATGCAGAAAATTGGAGACATGCGCCTGCGCAAAGCCGGTCTGCCGCGCAAGTAAAGACACGCTGAGCGAGCCCCGCTGTATCCTTCGCAGCAGCTCCAGGCGGAGACGTTCGTGCATTTGTGTGAAATTCATCTGTGAACAATTAGCCGCCAGCTATGAGTGCGAATGCACCTCCATTTCTCCTGGAAAAGCTATAAGGGCTGGTCGGCCTTTATTTTGAGCGACTTGAAGAAGAATGAAAAGCCACAGAACGGAATGTGCCCACGGGTGTTGACTGAGGAGAAGGGCAATCCTAGATTGGGTTTACTAAATCACGCATTGGTTTGCGGGAGACCTTAGTGGTAGGTTCGTTACCGCTTTCGTTACCAGAGGCGGATTAGTGCCTTTTCTGGCGGCGAATGAACAATTGCCAGGGAGCCGGCTCGACCGGCTTTGCCCACACCCTTGCGGTGACGCTTCCTATAGGCGTCACGGACAAACCAATCGGGAAAACTCCAGGATCTGCGCGCCAATGGTCATGACAAAAAACAAGAGAGTCCAGGCGGCAGTCCCCCATCAGGACACAAGAAACCTGAGTTGTTCTGCCTGGTTCTCTTCACCCCGAGGCACAAACAGCACGACGTCCCGCCGGGAGATGAAACAAACACGGAGAATCAGTCATGGAAGTGCGCGTGCAATTGAAAATTTGCGAGGGTTGCGGTTGCCTTTGGTATCGGGCCCAAACACAGGAGAGCGTCTATTGCAAGGAGTGTGAAACAAGACTGAGAAGTTTTCCGACGCCTGAGAGCCGGAAGCGGCGCGGACGGCCCAGCCACAAGACGATCGCCAGGATTTGGGCGGTGGCGGCCAAGGTAACCGGAGGTGCGCAATGAGCGCAGCGCTCCGATTGCCGATCGAATGCGAACCCAGCTCCGCACAGGCAGCTTGGGAAACTGCGCAGAGGGGACGGGAACAAAAGCCCGTAGCGCGAGCCGATACCTAGCCGGCAAAGGCCCAGTCGACGCCGGCAGTCAGCCTGGGTTTTTACAGGAAGCACACAGAAAGCCTGCTGAGGCGCTACCTTTATGCCTCGATGCAGGTTGGCAGGGCGCCCTCCATCCTGGGCGATCCTGTGGCGCGGGGTTGGGCGTCGAGCCGCCCGGTTCGCACCTTCGAGGATGCAGTCATATTCGTCCTTGATATTGAAAATTGCCTCAGCCAGCTCGGTTCTCTGGACCGCGAATTATTGAGCCGGGTCGTGCTGCAGGAGTATACCCAAGTGGAGGCTGCTGCAATGCTTGGTATGAGCGTTCGCACAGTCTCTTCTCGATTTCCGCTGGCGCTCGATCGTCTGACGGAAAAACTGTTGGAAGCAAGCCTGCTCGTTATACCGCGCTAATAGGGGCCAACTGCAAACATCCTGGCATGGGGAACGCACATCGCGTCTCCCTGTGCCAGATCGATCGCACCTCAAGAGATTGGCTTGGGGATCTTCTTCGATGAATTTGAAGCTTCCTGGCGCCTTCGATTCTCCTGCCATCGTGCTCAGCGTTCACAAGCAGCCGCAGTTGCAGTAGACGGCCTGCGCTCTGCCATGACAGAATGCGTGTCGGTTGAGCAAATCCTAGAAGGAGCGCCCCCATGCATCCTGCACTCCGTCCCCCTGCTGTCTTGATCCTGATGGTGTCTGCCGCTTTGGCAGCGCAGCAACCCGCCCCCACCACCGCTGCTGAGGCGGCCACTCGCGATACGAGCTACATCGACGCGCAGGGAACAGCGCACGTGACTCGCGTCGTACCTGTTCCTGAGACGATCAGCCCTGAAACGCGAGGTTGGATCTCCCGCGCCGTTCCCGACGAGGCCCCGCCCGGAGTCATTGGCGGAACGCCGCGCTCGCAACCAAGCGTCGGACGAAGCAGCCCGCGTCGCCTGGTCAAAGATCTGCCCCAATCAAATCACCGAGGACAAGATTGCCGGCATACCCGTGCGAATTGTCACCCCTCCTGAAATACCAGCGGCCAACCGCGACAAAGTCTTCATCAATCTCCATGGCGGCGGCTTCAACGCCGACTCCGGCTCTTACTCCGAGTCCATTCCCATTGCGAGCTATGCCGGAGTCAAGGTCGTCGCCGTTCTTTATCGTCTCGCGCCGGAGCATCCCTTTCCCGCTGGAGTCGACGATGCGATTGCCGTCTACAAAGAGCTCTTGAAGACTTACCAGTCAAAACACATCGTCATCTATGGAACGTCAGCGGGGGCCGTTATGACCGGTGAAGTTGCCGTCAGGCTCAAACAGTTGGGTCTCCCCATGCCGGCTGCACTCGGAATCTTCAGCGGCATCGGCGATTTTGCGCGCGCCGGCGATACTTCATCGATCTTTTCCGTGAGCGGCTTAAAGGGGCATCTCGATCCGGCATCCGATCCGCACGATCCCTATTACATCGGCGGAATCGATCCGAGGGATCCGGTCCTCTCGCCAATTTACGCTGATCTGCACGGACTTCCGCCCACGCTGTTTGTTTCCGGCACGCGCGACATGCTCCTGAGCGGCACGGCAAATCTGCAGAGAGCTTTTCTGCGCGCCGGCGTTGATGCCAGGCTCGTCGTCTTCGACGCGCTTCCTCACGCGTTCTGGTACAACGCACAATTGCCCGAATCAATCGAGGCAAGCCATATCATGGCAAGTTTTCTGCTCGAGCATGTGAGTCCTTGAGCCAGCACTACCGTAGCTCTATGCCGTCTTTTCGCCGCACTGGTATTGCGAGGCAGTTCTTTCGGGTGTGGTGCTTCCGTGGTTCTCCATGCATCTTAGCGCGCACCATTGCCGTGATTCTGGTTTACGATGAACCTTGCGGCACGGGGCTGCAATCCCCTGGCAGCCTGGATCGTGCTTGCTGCTTGGCGCGCGTGGATTGCAAGGTGTAGAGGTTGCCATGAATAATCTGGTGCGAGAAAAACTGCTTGAAAGTCTCGGCGTCGTTGAATCGTTGACGCGGGACACCACGCTGCACGCAATATTGACCGATGCCGCAGAAGCTACGGCCGAGGCACTCAAATCCGGCCGCAAGTTGATGGTTGCGGGCAATGGCGGCAGCGCAGCCGATGCACAGCATCTTGTGGCGGAGTTCGTCAGCCGCCTCAGTCATGATCGCCCCGCGATGCGTGCTATCGCTCTCACCACCGATTCTTCAATTCTGACGGCGGTTGGCAACGATTACGGTTTTGACCGCCTCTTCGCACGCCAGATTGAAGCCATCGGCCAGTCGGGCGACGTCTTCATGGGAATCTCAACGTCGGGCAAATCGTCCAATGTCCTCCGCGCGTTGGAACTTTGCCGTGAAATGGGGATTACCACGATTGGCCTCACCGGAAGATCGGGCGGCAAAATGCCGCCGGTCTGCGACTACTGCCTGCGCATGCCGTCCGACACGACGATGTACATTCAGCAGGCGCACCTCGCACTGGAGCACATCTTCTGCATGATCGTCGAATGCCGGTTATTCACCTCCGAACAAAGCGCCGCAGCCTCCGCCGTGGCAGCGGCAAAAGCGTGAAGGCGCATGGAAGCGATCGTTCTTGCAGGCGGGTTCGGCACGCGGCTGGCGTCTCGCCTCGACGGTGTCCCCAAGCCGATGGCGCCGGTTGCCGGCCGGCCATTTCTCGAGATTTTGCTCAACCAGTTGCCCCGTGCAGGCTGCACCCGAATCATTCTTTCAGTAGGGCATCTCAACCAGGTCATCCAGAATCACTTCGGCATAGCGTTCAGCGGCATACCGATCGACTACGCGATTGAGGACGTTCCGCTCGGCACCGGCGGAGCAATTCGTCTTGCGCTCGTACAGGCCAGGGAGGATTCCGTTCTCGTGCTCAACGGCGACACCTTCCTCGCCGCCAATTACGCCGACATGCTGCGCTTCCACACAGCGCAAGGCGCCGCTGTCACCATCGCGGTCGTTCACCAGCGCGACATTGCCCGCTACGGCGGCGTCGTCATCAAGGAAAATCGAATCGTCGGCTTCGATGAAAAAGGCCGCTCAGGTCCAGGATGGATCAATGGTGGCGCGTATGTCCTCAATAAGAATCTCGCCTGGCCATCCACGCTCGCTGAGAAGTTCTCCATCGAGAAGGATTTCTTTGTCCCTGAAGTCGCGCGTCTTCGCCTCGCAGCATACGAGGTCGAAGGATACTTTCTCGACATCGGCGTTCCTGAAGATCTCGATCGTGCTCAGACTGAACTCGCGCAATTCGCTCCGTAATCCCGTGCCACTGAATGCGTCACAACCGTTGGCGCCCTTCAGGTCGTGACCTTCCGTGAAACTGTGATGAATAATCGGCGCATCCCGTTGACGACGTTTGTTGCCCCGTCTAGTTTCACATCTATGGAAAGTGCAGACTTCGATCAGCTTCTCAAAGACTACAAAACGGCTGTGGATCGCTGGGTCGACGCCATCCATGTCGAAGAGTCCCTCGCGACGGACGACCACACGATGGTAGCGATGGAACACTGGGACGATGCCGGCTTCAAACTCCACGATGCGGAACTGGCGGCAAAGAAGGCCCGCGACGCCTACAAGAACGCGCTACGCAAGAAAAACTACGGCTTTTAGCGAACAAAAAAGCCGCGCCAAAATGGCGCGGCTCGTCACGGCTGAATCGCAGCCGCTCCCTTACATCTCTTTCACGCCTTCCACAAACGCCTTCAGCTTGCGGCTGCGCGAGGGATGCCGCAGCTTGCGCAGCGCCTTGGCTTCGATCTGCCGGATGCGCTCGCGCGTCACCTGGAAGCTCTGGCCAACTTCTTCGAGCGTGTGCTCCGATCCGTCTTCGAGGCCGAAGCGCATCTTGATCACCCGCTCCTCGCGCGGCGTGAGCGTGCGCAGCACCTGCGAGGTGTACTCCTTCAGGTTCACGCCGATCACCGCTTCGGAAGGCGATACCGCCTGGCGATCTTCGATAAAGTCGCCCAGGTGCGAGTCTTCCTCTTCGCCGATCGGCGTCTCCAGCGAGATCGGCTCCTGCGCGATCTTCAGCACCTTGCGCACCTTGGCCACAGGAATATCCATGCGCCGCGCAATCTCTTCGCTCGAAGGCTCGCGGCCCAGTTCCTGCACAAGCTGGCGGCTGGTGCGGATGAGCTTGTTGATGGTCTCGATCATGTGCACCGGAATGCGGATGGTTCGCGCCTGATCCGCGATGGCGCGCGTAATCGCCTGCCGGATCCACCACGTTGCGTACGTTGAGAACTTGTAGCCGCGCCGGTACTCGAACTTGTCCACCGCCTTCATCAGGCCGATGTTGCCCTCCTGAATCAGGTCGAGGAACTGCAGTCCGCGGTTGGTGTACTTCTTGGCGATCGACACCACCAGCCGCAGGTTGGCCTCGATCAGCTCGCGCTTCGCCTGCTCGGCGTCCATGTCGCCCTGGATCATCTCGCGCTGCGTGCGCTTCAGCTCGGCGATCGAAACGCCGGCGTCGCCTTCGATCTTTTCCAGATCTGTCCGGCAGTTCTTCTGCTGGCGCCGGTACTCCTTCTTCATCTCCTCGCTCTTTGAAGCCTCGAACTTCTGCTCCAGCGAGCGAATCTGCCGCTCCAGCGTGCGCATGGTGTCCACGGTCTTGTTGACCTTGTCCAGCAGGCGCTTGCGCTCCATCGCCGTATACTTCAGCTCGCGCACGATGCGCGAGATGTACACTTTCTCGCGGCCAATTGACCAGCGCAGGCGTCGTGTTTCCTTCACCTTGGTTTTGCTGCCTGTTGCAATCGCGGCCTGCTTCTCTTCAAGCTGCGCAAGCTTCTTCTGGTGCTTCACCAACGTGTCGGTGCGGGCCACGGTAGCCCTTACGCGCGTCTGCACCACCTCTTCGGTGAGCTCTTCCTCGTCGAAGATCACCACTTCTTTCACGTTGCGCACGCCGCGCTTCAGATCTTCGCCCAGCGCCGCAATCTCGCGAATCACGATGGGCGAACGCGAAATCGCCTTGAGCACGCGATTCTGGCCGCGCTCGATGCGCTTGGCAATCTCGACTTCGCCTTCGCGCGTCAGCAGCGGCACGGTTCCCATCTCGCGCAGATACATGCGCACCGGGTCGTTGGTCTTCTCCAGCGTGCCCGGCGTCAGATCGAGCTCGACGTCTTCTCCCTCTTCCAGCTCAAAATCCTTGTCGCCGGGAAACTTTGGAGCGTCGAGCAGGTCGATGCCCTGCGTGCCGATGGTCGTGATCAGATCGTCCAGATCGTCGGGCGAGCCAATCTCATCCGGCAACGCGTCGTTCACGTCGCCGTAGGTGAGATAGCCCTTCTCTTTGCCGACCTCGATCAGGCCTTCCACTTCCTCTTCGAATTTGTCTTCGATTGCCAAAATATCCCTGCTCTCTTCGGCAGCACATGCCCTGCCCGATTTCATCCCTGGCGCCGCACCCGTGGATTCGCCGGTCTCGCGCTCCGCGCACCAGCCTCGATCAAAATGTCCCAAGGCCCAGCGGCGCAATCGTCGCCGGACGCACCAAAATGAGACTTCTATTTAGAAATCCCCGCGCGCATACAATTTCGCGCTCTCCGCTTACGCGGTCAATAGTTTTTCTCGGAACAGGATGGCAGCGCTTCAGGTTTCGCCTGGGTCGCCCGCGAGCCGCAGCTCATGTGTGGGGCAAAGGGGCGCGCATCCTCACTGAGATCAACAGATTACCATACATGCGATTGCAAACGCCAGCACCAAATCGCCAGTCAATCAGCTCCGCGCATTCCGCTCTTGCTCAGGCCAGGTGCGAACCTCTCTTTCCATCCGCTCCTGCTCCCATTTGTTTAGACGCCGCTAACAGCCACTTTGACGCAACTTTCCCGCACTTCAGGCCTCGCGGAATCACGCCTCCAACCCCCACCGTTCCGGGGCTTCCCGGCTGTGCAATTGCCTCAATTTGCGGTCCAAATCCAGCTTTTGCTGCGTCAAGAGCGCCACCCCGCCATAGTCGCCTCTGTGTTCGGCGTCGGCAATCTCTGCACGCAGGCTTCTTTGCCGCCCCTCGATCGCCCGTTCCTGAACCTCCTGTAGTGCGCTGGCAACCTCGCCGGCTTCCGGTGGCCTGTTCTCCCCGAGCAACGCCTCAGCCAGCAGTGCGCGCTGTGCCGGCTCCTCCACCACGTCCATCGGATCTCGCGCCTCGCGAGCGGCCAGTGCTTTGATGGCTCCAAACGCGCCAAGATGCTCAAAGAAAACAGGTTGCTCCACAACCGCATCCACCGCCAACCGCCGCGCTGGCTCCCCGTCGGGGTCGGTGATGGCTAGCGCACGCAGCAGCACCCGCTCCACCTCTGTTAACTTCGCAGCTCGCTCCTGCACCCGGTCCCGGCGCTTCAGCGCCGCCTGCCGCAGTTCCTCCCGCAAAACCGCCGAATCAATGCCCAGCTTCTGCGCCGCATCTGCCGCAAATTGCTCCCGCGCCAGCGTCTCTGGTATGCGCCGGATGTGCGGCAGAAGAAAATTCATCGCCTTTACCTTTTGCTCCGCGCTCGCGCCTGGAAACATCTGCCGCGCCCGTTCGATCAGGTAATCGGCCTGCCGCCGCGCTCCGCGCAATGCTTCTTTGTACACCTCCACTCCCCGCTCACGAATAAACCGGTCGGGATCCAGGCCGCCTTCGAGGGTGACGATCTTCACTGCGAATCCCTCCTCGGTCAGCAGCGAAATCGACTTCTCAGCCGCATTGGACCCCGCCGCATCGGGATCGAAGTTCACGATCACGTTCGAGGTATGCCGCTTCAGGATCGCCACCTGTTGCTCGGTGAAAGCCGTCCCGCTGGTTGCAATCACGTTCTGAATGCCTGCCAGGTAAACGCTGATGCAGTCCATCTGGCCTTCGACCAGCAAGGCAAATTCAAGCGCGCGGATCGCCGCCTTCGCCTTGTCAAGGTTGAACAACACCTGGCCCTTGGAATAGAGCGGCGTCTCCGGCGAGTTGATGTACTTGGCTCCGGCCTTCTCGCCGGTCTCCAGCGTCCGCGCTGTAAACGCGATCACCCTGCCGCCCTCGTTTGAGATAGGGAAAACCACCCGCTTGCGGAACCGGTCGTAGATCGGTCCCTGGCTCCCGTCACCCTGCTCCTTTGAGCTGAACAGCCCGCTTGCCCGCAGCGTCTCCTGGTCCGCCATGCCGCTCAGCCGGTCGCGCAGCGCATTAAAGCTGTCGGGCGCGTATCCGATCCGGAACTTCCTGATTCCCTCGTCCGTCAGCCCGCGGCCGGCCAGGTACTCGCGCGCCAGCGCTCCCTCTGGCCCGCGCAACTGCTCCTCAAACCACGCCGTGGCCACTTCGTGCAACTCCAGCAGCCTGGTTCGCAGCCGCGCACCCGCCGCATCCTCCGGCGACGAAAACTCCCGCTTGGGCAGGGGAATACCGCACTTCTGCGCCACAATCCGCACTGCCTCAGGAAAGCCCACGTTCTCGATCTTGCCCACAAACGAAAATACGTCGCCCGACGCGTGGCAGCCGAAGCAGTAGAAGAACTGTTGCGACCCGCCATTCACATTGAACGACGGAGTCTTTTCCTTGTGGAACGGGCACAACCCTTTGAACCTCTGCGCCCCTGCGTTGCGCAGGCGGATGTAGCCCTCGATCACCTTCACGATGTCGGCCTGCTGCTTCACGGATTGGGCAAAATCGCTCACTGAGTGATCTTTACTTGAGCATAAGGCCACCGTAGCCAAGCCGGTGTGGAAGTGGTGGATCGTACGCCGTTCCGTCCCGACTCGGGCTGAGGCTGGCGATCGCATTGGATGCCGCCTTCTGCCCGACTTCCCAGCCTCCCGTCGCGCAGTAAAATGCCAGAATCCGCTCTTGTAGAGGAGATGCAGCCCAGGATGATCCTCGACGCACAGCAAGACTCTCGTCCATCCGTCTCAAATCTTGACGCCAGTCTTCGACTGACCTCTTTGGCCCGCCTTGCAGTTTTCGCTCTAACTACCGCCTGCTTCACTGATCTGGGTCTCCGAGCCCAAGAGCCTGTTCCGTCCGCAAGTTCCTCGACGGCGCACGGCATCGCTGTCGCCAAGATGGCCCCCTCGATCAAGCCGGGCGATAACTTCTTTCTCTATGCCAACGGCGCCTGGATCAATCGGACACAGATTCCCCCGGATCGCCCCAGGATCAGCGTCTTCTCTGCTCTCGACGATTTGAGCCGCAAACGGACTGCCGACATCATCGAAGATGCGGCAAAATCCGATGCGCCTGCAGGATCGAATGCGCGCAAGATCGCCGACCTCTACAACTCGTTCATGGATGAATCTGCCTTCGAGGCTAAGGGCCTGGATCCCCTAAAGCCCTATCTGGCAGAAATTGCGGCCATTCACGATCGGCGCGAACTTTCTTTCGCTCTCGGCAAAACCCTTCGTGCCGATGTCGACATGCTCAACAACGCGATCTTCCAGACACCGAATCTGTTCGGCCTGTGGGTTGCGCCCGGCTTCAGCGACTCCGGTCACTACTTTCCCTATTTGCTGCAGGGCGGGCTTGAGATGCCCACACGCGACTATTATCTCGGCGACAGCGACGACATGAAGGCGATTCGGGCCAAATATGCTGCCCACGTTGCTGCAATGTTCCGGCTCGCAGGTTTCGACAACCCCGATGCTCGCGCCGCACGCGTCATCGTCCTCGAACGCTCGATTGCCGAAACCCACATCGGCATGGAAAACATCGAAGACATCGCCAAAGCCAACAATCTGTGGAAGCGCAGTGACTTTGCGGCGAAAGCTCCGGGCATCGATTGGGATGCATACTTCGAAGCCGCGAGCCTCGCAAATCAGCAGGAGTTTATGGTCTGGACGCCCACCGCACTCACTGGTGAATCGGCTCTTGTCGCTTCCACATCCATTGAAACCTGGAAAGATTGGCTTCGCTTCCACCTCATCGAGGACAATGCGCCGTTCCTGCCCACCGCTCTTGCCAATGAAGATTTCGACTTCTTCGGCAAAGTGCTCCGGGGCGTCGAGCAGCAGCGTCCCCGCGCGCAGCGCGCCGTCGATCTTGTGAACACCGAACTCGGCGATGCCGTTGGTCAAATCTACGCACGGAAGTATTTTTCGCCGCGTGCGAAGGCCGAAGCACAGCAAATGGTCGCCAATCTGATTGAGGCCTATCACAAACGGCTCGCGGCATTGCCATGGCTCGCGCCCTCCACGCGAGCTGAAGCACAGGCCAAGCTGGATTCGCTTTATGTCGGCATCGGCTACCCAGAAACCTGGCTGGACTACTCCGCATTCGAGGTCCGCTCCGACGATGCTTTCGGTAATTCATGGCGCTACGGCCTCTGGTATCTGCACCACGAAATTGCGCGCATCGGAAAACCTGCCGACAGGCACGAGTGGTGCATGACGCCCCAAACTGTGAATGCCGTCAACCTGCCTCTCCAAAATGCACTCGATTTTCCTGCAGCTATCTTGCAGCCGCCCTTCTTCGATCCAGATCGGCCGGCAGTCGTCAATTACGGAGCCATCGGCTCCATCATCG
Source organism: uncultured Acidobacteriaceae bacterium (assembly GCA_963782285.1). Lineage (GTDB taxonomy): Bacteria > Acidobacteriota > Terriglobia > Terriglobales > Acidobacteriaceae > Telmatobacter. Next base: position 593,723 of record CAWAJH010000001.1, on the reverse strand, counting down.
GCCATGAGATCAGCCATACCTTCGACGAGGAAGGCAGTGACTTCGATTCCAAAGGTCGCGTGCGCAACTGGTGGACTCCCGCCGATCGTAAGCACTTTGACGAAGCCGCTGTGAATCTCGAAAAGGAATATGATGCCTACGAAATCTTTCCGGGCGTCCATGTGAATGGGAAGCAGACCGTCAACGAGAACATCGCCGATCTGGGCGGCATTGCTGCCGCGTACGACGCATACCATGCAACATTGCACGGAGCCAGGGCTCCCGTGCAGGATGGCTTCACAGGAGATCAGCAGTTCTATATCGCTTTCGGTCAGAACTGGTGCTCGAAAGTACGTGACGAAGCGCTCCGCAATCAGGTTCTGACCGACCCGCACGCTCCTGCGCAGTTTCGCGCCGACATTGCTCGCAACTCAGACGCCTGGTACAAGGCCTTCAATGTTCAGCCGGGAGACAAACTCTACCTCGCTCCCGCCGATCGCGTAAAGATCTGGTGACTGCGTTCGGAGGCAATGCCTCGCGTTACCCCCCAATGTCACCTGATGAATTCGGGGCCTGTGAAACCCGCAGAGCCCGGTTGCCAGCAAGTGAGCGCGCCGGATGAGCACACCAAGCGTCTGCCTTGACATCTTGCGCTCCCGCCAGTCGCGCCGCGAAGACTCGCTCGATGCCCCTGAGAACCAGGCGGCAACTCCCTCGCCTTCGCCTGATCCCGAACAGGAAGCAGTTATGGCCGACTCCGTTGGCCTTGCGCTGCTGGTCGTTCTCGAAAAACTCACCCGGCGAAGCGGCTCGCATTCGTACTTCATGACACCTTCGATCTGTCGTTCGACGAAATTGCGGCCGTCATCGGGCGCTCTTCTGCCGCAACTCGCCAGCTCGCCAGCCGGGCTCGTCGCCGCGTGCGCGGAACAAGTGCCGATCTAAGCGCCAATCTCCGCGAGCAGAAAAGAGTGGCCGACGCTTTTCTCTCTGCCTTACGCTCCGGCGACTTCGAGTCGCCCGTTGCCATGCTCGACCCGGATCTCGAGGTCAAAGCCGACCTTGGAGTTCTGCCCCCGTCGGCAACAGCTGCACGCGGAGCCCAGGCCTGGGCCCGGCAAGCCATTACGTTCGCTCGAGGCGCCGTTTTTGCCCGCGTTGCTTTGGTCGATGGCGCGGTGGGCATCGTCATCGCCCCTCGCGGACGTCTCTTCCGGCGCTCAAATTCACCTTTGCCGGTGGAAAAATCGCTCAGATCGACGTTGTTGGAGACCCCGCACGCCTCGAGGCGCTCGATCTTGCGGTTCTCAGCGAATGACGCGGTTCTCATTGCAGTGGAGGCTTAGCCCCTCCTCTGAGCCCCTGCTCTGGACGCGATGTCCCGATCCCCCGGGCATCTCATCCCTGATCGTGCATTTAGTTGTTGCAACGAATATCTTCTTGGTGCATCCAAGCTTTCAAAAGGAGTGAATCACCATGACCCCATCCACCACCGCCGCGACCACCACCGCAACAACTACCTGGAACATCGACCCAGCCCATTCCGCCGCCGAGTTCAAGGTCAAGCACATGATGATCTCTTACGTAAGAGGCAAGTTCAGCGGGATCAGCGGAACGCTGAACCGATTCGAGGCCGACCACACGCGTTCCAGCCTTGAAGTCTCCGTTGACGTCAGTACCATCAACACTCAGGATGCGCAGCGCGACGGCCATCTCAAGAGCCCGGACTTCTTCCACGCAGAAAAATTCCCCGCCATGACCTTCAAATCCACCCACATCGAGCAGAAAGGTGACGGTTATGCCGTTACGGGCGACCTGACCATCCGTGACGTGACCAAGCCGGTGACTTTGACTGTCGAGGAAGTGAGTGAGCCCGCGAAGGATCCCTGGGGCAACACGCGCATCGGCCTTACCGCGACCACCAAAATCAACCGCAAGGACTTCGGACTTACCTGGAATACGACCCTTGAAACCGGCGGCGTCCTTGTTGGCGAAGACGTTACCATCACCCTCGACGTCCAGTTCGTCAAGGCAGCGTAAGTCGGCCGCCCCATCGGTTGTGCGAGCGGTCAGGGAACATCGCGCGGAATTGTTTTGATCCCTGCCCCCTTGATCCCCGATCGCCGAACCGTCATTTACCTGTTGCAACGAATATCTCCCTTGCGCATCAAACACGCGTAGGCCATGCGGGTTCGAAGCGGCGTTTCCTGGCCTATCGGCGCCGCGAAGGAGCCGTGCCCAACGGCATGTGCTCCCTTGGCGGGTGCGTAGGCGTTAAGCTTGCTCTCAGCCCGTTCCCCGGAGGTTCACCATGTCACTTAGAGCTGTGAAAGAGATCTATCAGACCAAACCCACCATTGAAGGCGCCGGCGTCAAACTGCAGCGCGCCTTCGGCTTTGGAAAGACGCACGAGTTCGACCCGTTCCTCCTGCTCGACGATTTCCGCAACGAGAATCCGGCCGACTACCTCGCAGGCTTTCCATGGCATCCGCACCGCGGCATCGAAACCATCACCTACGTGCTCGCGGGCGAGGTCCAGCACGGCGACTCGCTCGGCAATAAAGGCCGCATGACAGCGGGCGATGTGCAGTGGATGACCGCAGGCAGCGGCATTCTTCATCAGGAAATGCCCAAAGGCGACGAGAGAGGCCGCATGCATGGGTTCCAGCTTTGGGCCAACCTTCCTGCCTCACTCAAAATGACCGATCCGCGTTACCAGGACATCCCCTCTGGGGCTATCCCCGAGGTGACTGAAGACGACGGCACCAGGGCGCGCATCATCTGCGGCGAATTCTGGGGTAAGACCGGCCCCGTGGAAGGCGTCGCGGCCGATCCGCGTTACGTTGATATCTCGGTCCCGCCGCTTCGGCGCAGAAGCATCAAGGTTGAGACCACGCGCAATGCTTTCGCCTACGTCTTCGCCGGTTCAGGAACCTTTCGCGATGCGTCGGCTCCGCAGGCCGTGCTCACCGAGTCGGCTATCGACCCCAACGCGCAACCGGTCTACGACGCGAAAAACCATTCGCTTGTGCTCTTCGACCGCGGCGATGAAATCGTCGTCCAGGCCGGCCCCGAGGGCATCCGCTTCCTGCTCGTCTCAGGCAAGCCGCTCGAGGAACCGGTCGCCTGGTATGGGCCTATCGTGATGAACTCCCAGGAGGAATTACGCCAGGCGTTCAGCGAACTCGAGTCCGGCACCTTCATTCTTCACAGGTAACCTCAATAGAGGTTTTTCTTCGCCTGGGCAGTCCCCGTCCGTTGCGCATCTTCGCTCGACGACAGCGGATGGGGCTGTAGCCAAGTTGGAGATCCGACTTGGAGATCCGGCGAAGATTTCTCAGAGATCTCCTCGAACCGCTGTCTTTGCAAGACCAGAACCGAAGCCGGCGGCGCGAGAGGCATCTATCGCCGCCGACACGCTCTTGATAGACTATCCGTTGTCGCAATGTAGGCGCGTAGCTCAGTTGGTTAGAGCGCTTCCTTGACACGGAAGAGGTCGCTGGTTCGAATCCAGTCGTGCCTACCATTTTCCGGGCGTCTGACCCGGAGACATGGGTTACAGAACGTACGGATCACATGGGTGAGAGCTTTGGGCCGAACGGATTTCCGATCGGTTCGGCGTGGCGATCGAGTTAGTAACAAGTCCGTGAGCGAATGTCGGCCCGCCAACATCGGCCTTAATCACGATGGCTTGGCCATACATACCAACCTGCGCATCTTCATTCCGATTTCTCTTCGGACTTCACATGGAAGCGGCAAGACGCGACGTCTGCCGAAGCTGTTCAGCCAAGCCTAAAAACGCTTTCGCCGCTTCCTTGTCAACTGACTCCTTTATGGTTGAGCGTGAGAATAATCGCCGTCCGCGAGCCTGGTCGTCAAGTCGGTGGGTGGCCATTCTCCCGCGTTTGATACTTCGAAGCTTCCCTTCTGCCGGATATCGTCCGAGGCGCTTCCAACCATCACGTCGAATGTTCCGGGGTGGATGACATACGCATGCTTGCCCGTATCCCAGAACGAAAGCTGCTCAATAGGCAAGGTAAAGTCCACCGTTTTGCTTTCGCCGGGATTCAGACTGACGCGCTCGAATCCCTGCAGTTGCTCGCGTGGCTGAAGCGCACTTTGATCGTTGTTGTGCACGTACAATTGCACAACCTCGTCTCCAGCCCGGTCGCCCGTGTTCTTCACATCAACATGAATTTTCACAGTCCCATCGCTTCCGACCTGTGCCGATGAAAGGCTCGAGGTCGCTGTAAGCAAAAGTCGTGTAGCTCAACCCACGACCAAACGCGAACAGCGGCTTGTCAAGCACGTACATATAGGTGAATCCCTTGGAAATGTCGTACTCGGTATCGGCGGCAGACCTCGGTCCGATGCATAAACTGTATAAGGCAGCCTGCCCGAGGGGTTGTAATCGCCGAAGAGCACATCGGCGATGGCAGTCCCGCCTTCTTCGCCAGCCCAGAACATGTCGACGACGGTCGGATAACGCGTCTCTGCCGACCGCTGGCCGCCTCCCGCAAACGGCGGCGCCAGCGAGATTGGCCCGCCGTTCAACAGCACGATCACTGTATTTGGATTGGCTTGCATTACTCTCTGCACCAGGGCGATTTGCACCGGGGGAAGGGTCAGAAACTCGCGGTTAATACCCTCCCGCTCGAGCAACTGGTTGGTGCCCACAAACAGAATCGCAACGTCGGCTTGCTTGGCCGCAGTGACTGCTTCGGCGAGGCTGGCTTCGGGGTTATCGGTCTCTATAATCCCGCTCCCTCGCGCGTAAATCACCTTCACTCCCGGACCGACCTTTTCCTGGATTCCTTCGAGCGGCTTGACGAACTTCGAGTATTCACCGGTGTAATTCGGTCCGGTTTGTGCGTAGTCGGCGAACGGGCCGATCACGGCCAAAGTTTTGACCTTGCTCTTGTCCAGTGGTAGAAGGTGGTTCTCATTGGCGAGCAGCACAATCGATTCTTGCGCTGTTTTCAGGGCTAGCTGCCGATGTGCCGGCGAGTCGATCACATCGGGGCCAAGCTTGTTGTAAGGAACCATATCCGGAGGGTCAAACTCGCCCAGCCGGAATCGAATTGTGAACACTCTGCGCAGCGATTGATCGATGTCTTTTTCTGTCACCAGCCCCTCGTCAAGCGCTTTGGGTAGCGCAATTGCATAGGAGCCGTCATCCAGGTCGCTTCCGGCAAGAATCGTCTTGGCTGCGGCCAGCTGCAGCGTCGGGTATTTGTGGTACTCGCTCACGAGGTTTCGCACCGCGCCGCTGTCGGGAACGACGAAACCTTGGAATCCCCACTCGTCGCGAAGAATATCCGTGAGCAGCATTTTGTTTTCGACATTTGGCATGCCATTAATGCCGTTGTACGACGACATGATCGAAGCGGCTTTGCCCGCCATGATCCCGGCCTTGAACTGAGGCACGTAATAGTCCATCAGGGTCCGCTCGGGCACCATGTCGTTCGGCGTCTTGACTCGGTCCCTTTCATCGTCGTACGCGGCAAAGTGCTTCACCGTGGCTGCCAGTTCCAGATACTTCGGGTTATCGCCCTGCGTTCCTTGCACGTAAGCGACGGTGATTCGCGAAGCGAGCAGAGGATCCTCGCCGAATGTCTCCCAAATCCTGCCCCATCGTGGATCGCGGTCCATATTGATCACCGGCGAGCGATACACCAGCCCGTTGTGCGCAATCCGCTTTCCGTCAGGAGTAATCGTGACCGCCTGCCCGCGCATCGTTTCCGTAGTTCCTTGCACAGTGTGCCAGTAGTTATAGACAGCTCTGCCCTCGTCGGCAATCGCACCTGCCACTTCATGAACTAGCGGCGGGTCCCATGTGGCAGCCATGCTGATCTGCACCGGAAACATCGTCGTCGGCTGCGACCACACGATCCCATGCAGGCTCTGGTTCCAGCCATTCATCACCGGAACCTTCAGCCGGTCAATTGCGGGCGCGGTTGTGCTCAGCAGCGAAGTCTTTTCCGCAGGCGTCAATTGATGAATCAGGTCGTCCACTCGCTTGATCGATCGGCTGCGATGGATCGAGATAAACAGATTGAGCACTCGCCCACAGCGGCAATCCTAGTACGACAGCCAACAAGCCCGAAGCGGCTCTTTTCATTTTCTTTTCTCCCCAAATGAGTGCGATTGGTCGTACAGGCTGCGATTGAAGCATGATGAGATGTCCCATCCTTGCCGTGGGATGGCGTTGCGGCAAGGATGGGACGAGAAGTCTTACCTCAACAACTGCTAGAACACGTACTTCAACGCGAACTGCAGTTGTCTTGGGGTGTTAGAGATGCTGGTTATCTGTCCGTAGGTGGAGACATCGATGTTGGTACTCGGCCCCGAGAAGTCGGTCAAGTTGGGGACGTTGAACGCCTCGAAGCGGAACTGAAATTTCGACCCCTCCGTGACGTTGAATTCCTTGGAGAGAGACATATCGATTTCCTGGTGGTTATCGGTGTAGCAAGTGTCTACGCCTGAGTTGCCATAGGTGTAGGCCGTGGGCACTGCAAAGTCGGCTGCGTTGAAGGCGTGAGTCAGCGAACCCGTGCTGGCACATCCGCCTGCGGCTACTATATTCGGGTGCTGGGGCGTCACCCCGATGTTAGCTACGTCGGTAGAGATGGTGGGGGTCCAGGGAATCCCACTGCGGAAGTTATTGATGGTCTGGAACTGCCAGCCCCCCAGGACGGCGTTCACAGCCCCATTCGCGTTGTTCATGAAACGTTGACCGCGCCCAAAGGGCAGGCTGTATCCCAGGGCGACCGTCAGGATTTGTGGAATGTTGGAGGCGTCCACATATCTCGCCATGAAGCCGTCTCCTCCCATTTCGACTTGCTGGCCTTTATCAATGTTCTTTTCGAATGTGTACGACACCGTGTACCAGAGTCCGGCAGACGTCCGCTTGTGGACTGACGCTTGGAAGGAATGGTAGATGGAGGAGGCATCCTGATTGTTGTAGTTAATCGTTCCGAAGTTGGTATAAGGGCGCCGGGCTTGGATGGCCCCTGACCCCGGCGTTGGATCGTTGACATTGAGCGTGCCCGGCAAATGCCTTCCCGACGTGCCCACGTAATTCGCGTCAACAACCATTCCCCCGGGAAGTTCCCTCTGGATACCAAAGCTCCAGTGCGCATTGCTTGCCATCTTCGCAAACTCGGGTATCGGAAGCCAGGATAATGGCGTATTGGCCGGCGTCAAACCGGCGCCGAATGCCTGACCCAGGAAGAAATTCGCCGTGGTCCGCGTTGGGACAACGTTTGTCGTGGCGTTGACGGTTTGGGTGAAATCGAAGGGAAGGAAATTGAAGTTCAATCGTATGTTGGTACTCTCAATCTGGTAATACTGGCCAATGCCGCCGCGAATCACCGTCTTTTGTCCGAAGGGCCGCCAGGCGAACCCGAAGCGCGGCCCAAGCAGATCTCTGCTGATGTTGGTGACCGTCAGCGGCAGACCCGCGGTGTGGGTTGTCTGAATCAAACCTGCAAGAATCGAAACTCCCACGGCGGCGTCGGGTTGCGCATTCAGATTCACTGAGGCTGTGTTGCTTGAGACGATGATCGGCTGTGGCTTAGTGGGATCAAACGTTGCGCCTTGTCCGAGATACGGAGTCAGCCAAGGCATGTATTGGTAACGCAGGCCGAGAGTTAGCGTCAGCTTTTGCGTTGCCCGCCAATCGTCCTGGGCATAAAATTCCCAGAAGGTTCCAGAGCCGCCCCAGAAGTTAGGATAATTACCACGTGTCGCGTTTGCTGGATACCCCAGCAACCAGTCGGCAAAACCGTCTCCGGTTCCGGAGGATGAGGCTGGATTTTGGGTCTCTACCCCTGTGAAACTGAAACTCCCGTCTGAGGTGCGCGAGTCGAAGAGCAAACATTTGTTATCTTCGATCATGGTTCCCACCTTGATAAGATGGCTTCCTCTTTCCCATGTAAGGTTGTCAGCCCATTCATAGATATATCTGTTCTGACCTTTGGGGCGGCCGTCGCCAAATTGCCCGGTCAAGTCTCCGCCAAGATAGCTCGTCAGGGCAAAAATTGGGAACGTCCCGGCTCCGGGACTTATGAGCCCAGCCAGGGTCGAAGGGACGATGCCCGCCGCCTGGTCCATTGCGACGCCCTGACCATTTAATAAGGCAAAGCCACGATACTGCCCTGGAAGCTCGTTATAGAGCGCTTCATTTACGACGTGCTGTCCGATCGAGCTGGTAAGAGATATCTTCGAAGTCGGTGGCGGGCCCTTCAAGAAATGCGGATCCCAAAGCCGGAAACGGAGAAGCGTCGTTCTCTCGGTTACGGTCCGTGCTGTACCTGGCGAAGAGCCTATTGGTATTGTGGATGACCTGATCCACGCGCAACATGAAGTTGTCGTAGCGCCAGTAGTCGACGGGATTGGAAATGTAATTCAGGCCGTTTGCCGAATTGGGCAACGGAATGAGCTTGTCGAAATATGCTGCGACGGAAGAGACATCGCCCGCAGGAATTTTATTGCCCGGAAACTGCGTGCGGGTCGTGACACTTCCGGTGGTGGTAGTCGTCGTGGGATCGTAAATTTTATGCAGGCCTGATGCGCTGAAGTCGCCTCCCAGCTGCGCCTGGGTGGGAACGGGCACATTTGAAGTGAGACCCTGCACCTGTCTGTTGCCCTCATAGCTTGCGAAGAAAAAGGTTCTATTCTTTCCGTTGTAAAGTTTGGGGACCGACAGCGGTCCGCCGATTGTCCCGCCGAACTGGTTGCGCTTAAGCTCAGGTTTCGTCAGTGCAAAAAAGCCCTCGGCGTCGGTGTCCTGGTTGCGCACAAATTCGAAAAGGTCGCCGTGGAATTGGTTCCCTCCCGATTTCGTGGTGGTATTGAAGGCGGCGCCGACCCCCGTGTATTCAGCAGAATAAGGACTCGATTCTATGTTGTATTGCTGCGTAGCATCGATCGACGTCATGATCTGAGTGCCGCCTTCATGATGAGCGGTAATGTCGCCGCCATCGAGCAGGAAGTCCGATTCCTGTCCGTTGATTCCGTCGAACACGTTTCCATTCAAATTTTCGGGGCGGACATTCTGCGTGTTCCCCGAGGCAGGCAGGGGAGCTACGCCGGGCGAGAGTGCGGCAAGTTGGGTAAACTGTCTGCCATTGAGGGGAAGACTCTCAACTTGCGTATTATCGACGGTCACATCCAAGGAACCGGATTGTGTCTGCAGAATGGGGCCCGAAGAGGTTACAACCACCTTGGTATTTGCCGCGCCGATGTGCAGATTCAGGTCCACCTCTGCCGCTTGGCCGACTGTGATTTCGATCCCGCTTCGAACCTCGGTTTCGAATCCCTGCGCGGTCGCGCTCACCGAATATGTTCCCGGGTCGAGGGGAGTTACCACGTAATTGCCCGAAGCATCTGTTTTCACGGTTTCAGCAACGTTCGTCGCGGCATTCGTGACGGTGATGGTCGCTCCAGGCACGGCGGCGTGCTGGGGGTCGAAGACTTGACCCACGATTCGTCCTGCTTGAAGCTGGGCAAATGCTGTTGCGCCGGTCAGCAGACAGGCGCCGATCAGGGACAGGACATACAGCGATCTTTTTTCAATGTGATTTTGCATTCAGGCCTCCTCCATCGATTGCCCTATGACTAAGGGGTGGCGAATCGTTGATCGAATGGTTTTGCGTGCAAGTCGAAGTGGTACGAATCCTAGTAGGAAAATTCCAGGTATGTCAACAAGAAAACATGAAGATCAGGTTGTCTGATGTGTGCCCCTACTTGATGAAAACAAAGATAGGACGAATGACTATATCGCGGTCGTGGGAGGGGCGGCAGCAGCGTGCACAACTTTTCCGCAAAACGTTCCGCGAAGTCCACCGTAAGTCATTCGTTCTGGGGCACACTCCAACATTCAGGTCTCCTCCGTGCCAATCACAAGCATGGACGGACCCGTCATATGGCGACTTATGCAGTTGACCTCAAACTCCGCTTGAAGGGAGCGCCTTATGCCTTAACACACAGTTCCCCAAAACAGGGAGCGCTGGAACAGCCCGGGAAAGAGCGAAATTTTCCTTAGCCCCTCCTCTCATTCGGTCGTAGAATTCAACGTCACAATCTTCCGCACACCCGAGCTATAAGAGATTACTGCGCGCATCGGAGCATTCGTATTATTGATTCCCTGGTGCGGGACGTTGGCTGGAATCCGGATGATGTCACCCGCATGCAGCACGACTTTCTTACTCCCAACTACGCTTTCAAACGAACCCGATAAGACGTAGAGCAGCTCCTCGCAGTTGGGATGTATATGCAACTGGTTCCGCTTTCCGGCATCGATCTGCACAATGCCGAAGGTCTGAGCCGCCCCAGGATCCAGCTCGGAACTCATCATCCAGCGAATCCAGCCCCATGGATATTTTTCTTCTTTTACGGAATCAAATTTCTGTACCGAGAACTGCATAGCTCCCTGCGTATTGCCTGGTAACGCGGCTGTCGCCGAGTCCGCCGATGCGGCTTTGGCATGGCTTGCCTGGCAGCCCGCCAGTGAAACGCACACCAGAAGCCCCGCGACAGCGAAAACACGGCTTTGCCAGGTCGTCCGGGACTTTCCGGCATTCAAATCCGGCAATGAACACCGGCTCGGAGTTGACGCCACCGAGTTCGTCAAGCATCTGCTCTTTGACATCTTCATTTCCTTGTCTGTTGCGCCATGCGTTGTCAGCGCCTAATTGGCGATGTTCATGGTGCACCGCATTCTCAAGGCTGTGCGGCTCTGTACCATCCCAGCCCGTCTGTCGTTTTACCCGCCGGGCGATACTCGCAGCCCACCCAGCCTGAATAGCCGATTTCATCGAGTAATCGGAAAAGATACTCGTAGCGGACCTCGCCAGTGTCCGGTTCATTCCTCTGCGGGCATCCAGCGATCTGAATGTGGCCGCACCGCACTGCAAAACGCTTCAATTTCGTCGCCAGATCGCCCTCCATCACTTGCATGTGATAGAGATCCATTTGCATCTTCAAGGTCGGCGAGCCCACGGCTTCGCAGATCGCGTGTGAATCCTCTTGCGTGGTTACGAGAAAGCCGGGCATGTCGCGCGTGTTGATCGCTTCGAGAAGCAGCGTGAGATTCTTCGCCGCCAGTTTCTCCGCGGCGTACTTCAGATTGGCGATTAGAGTTGCGCGGCAAGCTGCGAGATCAGCGCCGGCCGGCGCGATGCCCGCCATTGCGTGAAGCCGGGGAACGCCCAGACGCTCGGCATACTCCAGCGCCTTCTTCACGCCGTCGCGAAACTCTTGCTCCCGCCCAGGAAGCCCAGTGATTCCGCGCTCGCCTGCCGCCCAATTTCCCGGCGGCATGTTGAACAACACAATCTGTACGCCAGCGGATTTTGCCTTTTCAGCCACTTCTTCAGGCGAGTGCTCGTACGGGAACAGAAACTCGACGCCCGTAAATCCCGCCTCTGAAGCCGCCTTAAACCGGTCAAGGAACGGAACCTCGTTAAACATCATGCTGAGATTCGCTGCAAACCGCGGCATACTGTTCGCCCTCTTTTCCGGTGAAGTTCGCCATGATGTCTGCGCCCGCAGTGATGACTCCGATGCGCGCCTTGCTGCCATGCCGGCCCAGAGCTTCCTCCAACACCTCGTTGAAGTCGGTTGTTGCACTGATCCCGATTTTGCGTGCTTCGCTGTCGGGAATTCCATCCGACACGAGTGCGATGGTGAGCCGCTTCCGCGTCTGATCGAACGCAAGATAAGTCGCCGCGGCCACCTCGTCGTGCACCTCACCAGCCGTTACAAGATCCAGCACTTTGTCTCCCGGCGTCGTGCCGAAATCGACAAGCTGCGTATGGTCTGGAGCGATGCCTTCCGGCGCAGGGATAATGAGGATGAGTGTCCCGCCGTCCCTGGCCATCATTCCGCAGTTGTTCACCGCCTTGAATCCCTGCCACAGATCGCGGTCGGCGGGGTGTGAGCCGGCGACGACGATGTCTGGCCTCTCTGCGACTTCGACGGTGTAGATGGGGCGCGCGATCTCAATGCCCGCTCGATGCGCTTTCACTACATCTCCCGCGACCACACCCGCAACCGTTCCACTTGCATCCAGCGCTACGTTGACAATGAACTTGAGCCCCGACTTGATGGCGATGTTCTCCATCTCTTTCCGAACTTCGTTGTCGACGTTACCGAGGATTTCGTAAACGCGCGGGCCCGCGATCAGATGCGTTCTACCCGTGGTCACGGCGCTGCTGACGCCCGGTTGCACCATCTTGGCGCCCCCCGCCCAGCCCGCGTACATATGCGGAATGATGTTGCCCACCGCAACCGTTATGGGAGTCTCCAGATACCGGCGACTGATCTGGATCGGAATTCCCAGTGGGCTCACGCCCAAGTCAACGAAATCTTCCGGTTTGTGGGACATGTTGGTAACGGAGATACGCCGCAACACATCTTCACCCACGCGTGTTGCGATCTCTTTATCGCTCATCCGGCGATGCGTTCCCAACGCAATCATTCCCGAAATCTCGCTGTCGGGAACTCCCGCTGCATTCAATTCATCGAGGAGAATCGGCAGGACGATTTTCTGCGGTGTGGTCCGCGTGCTGTCATCCACCAGGATGAGCGTGCGTTTTCCGTGGCGGGCCACCAGTTCCGGAAGCGAGGGCGAGCCGATGGGATTGCGGATCGCGTGGCGCACGGCCGCTGGTATGTCATCAAGCGGAGCGGCGTGGCGCGGCCCTTCGATCCAGGCAAGATTTTCCTCGGGGATTTCGATGGTCCGTTCTTCGTGGCCGTAAGGCAGCGTGATCTTCTTCATCTTCTTCATGGATAGACCTCGGTTGTTGCATGCAATGAGTGTTTACGCGCCGGGGCACGCAACGTGGCAGCAACGATGGACTCCAGCGTAACCGAAAACGCCCTCATGCGAGTACCTCCGCGCCCACGCCGGCCCCGTACAGAGTCCGGCGAATGAAATCGAAGCCGGTGGTTCCGCTGTTGTACACCGGAACAGCCGTCTTTCCCAGATACGGCTCCAGCGCCGACATTGAAAGCTGCGCCAGGACGATGGAATCGACCTTACTCGAAAGACGATCGATCTCTTCCAAAAGAATTCGGTTGTGCGTTTCCTTGTCGCCGTTCTGTATGGCCTCGAACGCTTCAGGGCGCAACACTGTCGTGATCTCCACCGGGCGCTTCTTTTCCTCCGCCACAATGCGCAGTAGCCGCTCCGATGAGGGTACTGTGGTGGCCAGTGTAGCCAGCATTCCTACACGGCGGCCCTGCGCCACAGCCAGCTCCATCATCGGACGGTCAATTTGCATGATGGGAATGTCGATCATGGGGCGAGCCAGCTCTGCGGCGTAGTTGAAGGTGGAGCACGCCAGCAGAATCAGCTCGACGCCCGACTCCTCCAGGTTGTGCGCGTACTGCGCGAACCGGAAATAGTTGTGCTTCGGAATCACCCCCACGCCTGCGGCGATGTTGTCGCGCTGGATGGTGTCGTCGCACAGATGCATGACCTCAACATCCGGAATGTATTTCTCGAGAAACGGCTTCATTGCTTGAATCGTCAGATGGACTGCATGAATGATGCCGATCGTCTTTTGCTCGTTTTCCACTTTATTCCCCTTTATGTTGGTCTGCCGGCTTACACCGCAGCAGAGTGAATGAGCGTCTTCTTGAAATCGATCGGGCCAATCACCCGGATCGACAGCAGGATGACGCAGAAACCTATAAGGTGAAAGACGCTGACGCACGCGAACACCGGACCATAGCTGAATCCGTGATCCAGCAACCAGCCCACCACGAGCCCGAACACGATGCCGCCTGCCGCGCCGCCGAATCCCACCAAGCCGGCAACCGAACCCACGACGCTGGTCGGTACGATATCCGAAGGGATGGTCATGACCAGAGTCGACCACGACTGCTGGCCGGCGAACGCAATACTGAAAAGGACAATCACGAACTGCACCGGCGAATGCATCACCAGCAGAATCGAGGGCATGACACCCGCGCTGATGCCAAGAGCGATCTTCCGCGAGGCATTTACTGAATGCCCGCGCTGGATCAGCCGGCTCGAAAACCATCCCCCCAGCAGACTCCCGATTCCCGCTGCTGCGTATGGAATCCAGGCAAACGCCCCAACCTGCTTGGTATCGAAATGCAGCACATCATAAAGATACTTCGGCAGCCAGAAAATGTAGAAGTACCACGCTGCATCGCTGAGAAACTTGGCCAATACCAGGCCCGTAACCTGCGGATGGCGCAGAAGCTCAATCCACGGGATCGTCTCCGTGCTGGTTGACCTCGCATCAAGAACTTCCGCCAGTTCCGCGCGCTCCGGTTGGCTCAGCTGGCGATGCTGCGCCGCCGGGTAATACTCGGCCCACCACCACACGGTCCACAGCAGCCCGAGCGCGCCCGACAGGAAGAAGACCCAGTGCCAGTTCAGGTATTCGAGCGTCAGCGCAATCAGTGGGGGTGCGGCAACTGCGCCCACGGCTGTGCCTGCGTTCATCAAGCCCATCGCGCTTGAGCGTTCCCTCGCCGGAAACCACTCCGCCATCGCTTTCGTTGCCGCTGGAAACCCACCACCCTCACCCATGCCGAGGAAAAACAAGCTGCCGGCCAGAAAGACTACACTGTTCGCCAGCCCCTGCGCCGCGCACGCCAGCGACCACCAAACCATAATCAGCAGGAAACCTCTGCGCGTCCCCAGCACGTCGATCAGCTTGCCGCTGCCTGCATACATTAAGGCGTACGCGCATAGAAAAGCCGCTTGCAGGTGCGAGAACTGCACGTTCGAGACGGGGATCTCCCTTTGGATGGCGTGGATCGCGATGGGCAGGGTCTGCCTGTCGAAATAGCTGATCGCGATTGCCGCCGTGATCAGAATCGCCATTTTCCATCGCAGGGCGTTTTTCATAACTTGGGCTTATTTGATACCGTCTTGATAAAAGGACGGGAGGAAGGATTAGTCAAGTCCTGTCAGCTCCTCGAGGACTCTGGCATTCAGGAATCCCGGTCCCCAAGCAATGCAGCCGACGGGTCCGTCGCTTGGCGAAGTTCCTCGAACGCTGGCTCTCGATTGTTAGTCAACTTGATTTGAAGGCCTCCAAACATCAGACAGCCAGATAAGCAGATCGTCTGCTCGGCGAACTATAATGAACCCGAGGTGAGCATGTCAACACTTAAGCCCGTCTCCAGAGTTACGTTGGCAGAACAGGTCGCGGCCCAGATTTCCGATCAGATCGCCGAAGGCCGCTGGAGGGCCGGTGACAAGCTCCCGTCGGAATCGGAACTCTGTGGCACCCTCCGCATTGGCCGCTCCACCTTGCGCGAGGCCCTAAAGTCCCTCGCCTTTGTAGGCATGGTCCAAATGCGGCCCGGTGAAGGCACATATGTAATTGAAGAGTCCAGACTGCTGATCGATCGCATCATGGCCCGCGGCTCGCTGAAAACCGACAAAGAACTACAGGACGTGGGCGAAGCACGCCTGATTCTCGAAGGCGAAATCGCCGCCCTGGCTGCGGAGCGCGCTGAGGCCGAGGATCTCGTGCAACTGGAGTCGATCATGAGCCAAATGGCGCGCAGCCTTGAGGGCGGTGGCCGCGATTATGCTGACCTCGATGTTGAATTTCACCTGACGATCTCCCGCTGCGCCAAGAACCAGATGCTCTACGAACTCCTTTCACCTATACGCGGTGTCCTCACCGAGTGGATCAGCAAATCGCAAGAGCTTCCCGGCATCCTGGAGAATGCCCACCGCCAACACACGAAGATTCTGTCCGCAATCCGCAGCCGGAATCCGGAAAAAGCCAGGCACGCCATGAAAACGCACCTCCGTACTTGTGAAAAGACATTCAGTCTTCTCGGAAGGCTTGTTGAGAGCCAGGAGTATGTTGAGGCCTGAAGGGCTTCAGGGATGTGCTTCGCGAGAGTTTTTCCGCAGCCTCTGGAGGGTGGGGCTACCTTTTGAGGAGAAATCTAAAGAAGCTCGAGGCGGACGAACTCGTCGTGGATGGTCCGGTAGCACTCGCACGAAGCATGTTCGAGGCCCTCGTGGTTCTGGATTGTCACATGCCGGCGCGAATATGCGATCAGCCCGGCGTTGCGCAATATACCGGCTGCCACGGTGACCGAGGATCGGCGCGTTCCCAGCATCATGGCCAGAAATTCGTGGGTGATGAAAAGTTGATCGCTTTGCACTCTGTCCTGGCACATCAACAGCCAGCGGGCGAGACGCTCTTCAAGTTCATGCACCCGATTACACGCAGCGGTTTGAGCGGTCTGCGCAAGCATGCCTTGCACGGCGCGCTGTAAGAGTAAACGCAGTTTGCTCGACGGCTTAGCCAGCTCCTGCACAACCTCGGCCTTCACGCTGAAGCCGTGTCCTGGAACCTGGATGAAGGCCCGGTTCGGAGAGCATTCAGTGCCGAGCGCTGCGGGCAGGCCCACAAAACCGTCACGGCCGGTCATACCCACTTCCACGGTGTTTCCATCTGACATGGTTACAACAACGGAACAAATGCCTTCCTCGAGAAAATACACGGTATCAATAATTTGACCTGCATCATGCAGGGTTCGATTGACTTTCAGGGTGACCGGGGAGAGATGGGGTCGAAGACGCTTGATTTCATCTGCCGGCAGGGCGGCCAGCAGGCGGTTTTTGTAGGTCTGTGGAACTGGAACGGATGGCATGGGGCTCCTTTGCGTCGTGAAGCCAAAAAGGCTTGCACCTGAACGCGCAAGAGAGCCGACCCAAAAGGCGGGCAACGTGCGAATAGAGATGTGCAGCGATCATACGCCCCTGCACTCTTCAATGCGCGGTTTCGTGGTCATTTGTTCGATAAGCGACAGACGCGCCCGGAATGAGAGCCTAACTTGTGGTTAATGCACAAAGGCGCGAGGGGATTTCCCCTCAACGACTGCCGGCTGAGAGCCGGCAATTTTGGTTGGGACTGAAATCAGCCCATGCGGCTTGAGCCAACCGAACTCCTCGCGTGATTGAAAAGCATTGCCACAAAACCAGGCAAGCCAGGTTTGGCTGGTGCGCACGAATCATGATTCTTGCGAGACCAAGGGTGTTCTATGGGGCTAGCTGTCATTCTCTCCGTCGGCGTTGATCCAGATGTGATGGGTACTCGCAGCCTCGTCTTGCAAGCTGCGGATTATCTCGTAGTCACAGCGTATTCAATCAAAGAGGCTGTCGATCATTTCCGAGGGGGCGATTTCGACCTGGTCCTCCTTTGCCAATCCATTCCAGCAAAAGATAGATACCGACTTACGTGCTGGGTTCGAGCGTCGGGGTCGCGTATCCCCGTGGTCACGGTTTCCGGGAGATTCTTTCAAGAAGATGCCTTCGCTGATGTAACGGTCGGCAGCGATCCGGCTACGCTCCTCGGGGGAATAAGGGAAGTCCTCGTCAACGCGGGGACCCACGCGGCACAGGCGAGCGCCGCTTTCGACAAACAAGAGGTGCCTGCCAAACAAGCGAAAAAGCCGCCGGCATCGAGGATCGGCAATGTAGTGCAAGCAGCGGCCAACAAGCAAAGCCCGGTCCGCCTTGCCCGCACAGGATGAACTACTTTTGGTTGATCTCCTTTCCCCCGGGAACGACACTGGCGGCCAGTTTACGCGGGAACGATCAGGGGAGGGCCGCAGCTATTGTCAAGAGATTCGTCTTTCCAGTCAGGGAAAGGAAAACTATCGTGCCTCAGCCACTCCGGCAGCCCAACGTATTTGTCGTCGATGATGAAGAAGTCATCGCCTCAAGCCTCGCGATGATTCTCCAGTTGCACGGAGGCTTCCACGCCAGGTCGTTCACTAAGCCTCTTGAGGCTTTGCAGGCCGCTCGATTAGAGAGTCCCGACCTTCTTATCGCCGATGTTGTGATGCCGCTGCTCTCCGGGATCGAACTTGCGATTCAGGTGCAAAAGCATTGCCCGGGATGCAAAGTGCTGCTGTTTTCCGGACAAGCCGCCACGTCTCACCTGCTTGAAGCTGCCCGGGCGAGGGGATACGATTTCGAGCTTCTCTCGAAACCGGTTCACCCGGCGGACCTGCTGGCAAAAATTCGGGATTTGACCGAACCCACTCCATCGCTGCAATCCACCCAGGAGTTGCAAACATGACGGCGGGCCGGCACTCAGCCGGCGGCGTTTGATTCGGGTGAGAGGTCGCTCGACAGAGACGACGGTTCAAAAGCAACCGCAGATCCCTCGGCTTCGCTTCCCCTTCACTCCGTTCAGGGTCCGGTCGCTCAGGATGACAGCGTTGTGGGAGTGAACCGGTGAGATTGGGAATTACTCCGCGTTGTCGATCTGCGCGCGCTGGAGCTTGTCGGAGTAGTCGATGTAGACGGCTTTCCAGGTGGTGAAGAAGTCGAGTGCGCCGAGGCCTTCGCGATGGCCGTTGCCGGTGTGCTTGACGCCGCCGAAGGGCAGATGCACCTCGGCGCCGATAGTGGGCGCGTTGATGTAGGTGATGCCGGCTTCGAGGTCGCGGATGGCGGCGAAGGCGCGGTTGACGTCGCGCGTGTAGAGCGAGGTGGAAAGGCCGTAGTCGATGGAGTTGGAGATTGCGACGGCTTCTTCAAAGTTGGCGAACTCGAGAAGAGACACGACAGGGCCGAAGACTTCTTCGCGAGCGATGCGCATTTGCGGCGTGACTCCGGCGAAAACGGTCGGCTCGAAGAAGGTTCCGTGCGCATAGGGGCCGGAGGTGAGCGCGTGGCCGCCGCACAGCACTTGCGCGCCTTCGCGCTGCGCGATGTCGACGTACTTCTGCGAAGTTTCAATCTGAGCGGCGTTGACTTGCGGGCCGACTTCGATGGATTCGTCGAGTCCGTCACCGATTTTGAGTTTTTTGGCGCGGGCGACGAACTTGGCGGTGAACTCGGCGGCAATTCCCTTTTGCAACAGAATGCGGCTGGTGGCGGTGCAGCGCTGGCCGGTGGTGCCGAAAGCTCCCCAGAGCGCTCCATCGAGCGCGAGATCGAGGTTGGCGTTGTCGAGGACGATTTGCGCGTTTTTGCCGCCCATCTCGAGCGAGACCTGCTTGAAGGTGGCGGCGGCGCGCTGCGCGACCAATGAGCCTACCGAACTTGACCCGGTGAAGCTGATGGCGCGCACGTCGGGATGGTCGACAAGAGCCGTGCCCGCCGTGGAGCCGGTCCCGCTGACGATATTGACGACGCCGGGCGGCAGACCGGCATCGACCAGCGCCTGAACGAGGTTGTAGGTGGAGAGCGGCGTATCAGTCGCCGGCTTGATGACACAGGTGTTGCCGGCAATGAGGGCGGGAAAGAGCTTCCAACTGGGGATGGCCATGGGGAAGTTCCACGGCGTGATGAGGCCGACGACGCCGACGGGCATGCGTACGCTCATACAGAACTTGTTGGGGAGCTCACTGGGGGTGGTGACGCCGAGGAGACGCCTTCCCTCGCCTGCCACGTAGAAGGCTTCGTCAATGGCTTCCTGCACATCGCCGCGCGTTTCGGCCAGCACTTTGCCCATTTCGCGGGTCATGTCGCGGGCGTATTTCTCCTTGTTTTGGACGAGAACGTCGTGGGCACGAAGGAGGATTTCGGCTCGCCTGGGCGCGGGAACGAGCCGCCAGGAGGCGAAGGCCTTCTTTGCCGCGGCAACGGCGAGATCGACGTCCTCGGCGTGAGAGGACGGAAAAGCGCCGATGACGTCAGAGCGGTTGGCGGGATTGAGGTTGAGGATGGTTTTGCCGCTGGCGGCCGGCAGCCAGCTGGCCGCCGATCAGGTTGTGGTAGGTGGGATAGGTCATAAAGCCTCGATAAGACTGTGAACAAGTGAAGGAGTGAATCATGAACCGCGGTCGGCGTCAGCCTCGAATCGCCGCGCCTTGACCCGAACCTGCTACAGTCCGGAGAACAGCATAATCCCGTTCCTGCTTAAGAGGCCAGCATGGGAAGTGCTGCAAGCTTTTGCAGCCAGCTATTGACTAATGCGGCACACTTCACGGTACGCCGGTTTCTGAGTGACCAATCAGTGTGACTCCGTCCGAAGGCAACTGGCCGTACAATAGGCACTGAGGCACCTCCAAACTTTGAGCTTTTTGAGGTAGATTCGGTTTCTCCATGTCATCGAACGGTTACCACTCTCGCTCTTCGCGGTCGCATGGTTTACGGTCGCTCTTCAGCATGTTTTCGAGCGACCTGGCCATAGATCTCGGAACCGCCAACACCCTGGTTTATGCGGCCGGCAAAGGGATTGTTGTCAACGAGCCGTCCATCGTAGCCATCAACAAAAACACGGGCGAAGTGGAAGCAGTGGGCAAGGAGGCCAAGGAGATGCTGGGGCGTACGCCCGGCAACATCGTGGCCATCAAGCCGATGAAGGACGGCGTGATTGCCGACTTCAAGGTGACCGAGAAGATGCTCAACTACTTCATCCAGAAGGCGCACAACCGCAAGATGCTGGTGCATCCTCGGATCGTGATCGGCGTGCCTTCAGAGATTACGCAAGTAGAAAAGCGTGCGGTGGAAGACTCGGCGTACCGCGCGAAGGCAAGCGAAGTTTATCTCGTGGAACAGGCGATGGTGGCCGCGATCGGAGCAGGCCTGCCGATCACTGAGCCCTCGGGCAACATGGTGGTGGACATCGGCGGCGGAACGACGGACATCGCCGTGATTTCGCTGTCGGGAATTGTTTATTCGCGTTCGGTGCGGATGGCTGGCAACCAGATGGACGAAGCCATCACGAATTATCTGAAGCGGAAATACAACCTGCTGATCGGCGAGCGCACTGCCGAGCAGATCAAGATCGAGATCGGATCGGCCTACCCGCTGGACAAACCGCTGACCATGGAGATCAAGGGGCGCAACCTGATCGAGGGCGTGCCCAAGACGATTTCCATCGACGACAGCGAGATTCGCGAAGCGCTGGGCGAGTGCATTGCCGTGATTATGAACGCGATTCGCGTGGCGCTGGAGCGGACGCCGCCTGAACTGTCGGCCGATATTTCGGACCGCGGCATTGTGCTGACCGGCGGCGGAGCGCTCATCAAGAATCTCGACAAACGTATACGCGAAGAAACCGGGCTTCCCGTCTCGGTGGCCGACGACCCGCTGGCCTCGGTGGTTCTGGGCACTGGCAAAATGCTTTCGGACTTTCGCCTGCTGCGCAAGATCAAGATCGATTAGAGGCCGTGGACCGTGAACGGTGAACCGTGATCGGCGAGATCTGCGGAAACGCTGGACTCCGAAAATAATGAAGGGACGCTCCGGCGCAGTGCTGCAAGCGAAATCGGCCGGTCAGACAGCGTAATCGAGCGACAATTGGAGCCTTCGGTACCGGCATCCGTTCACGGTCCACGATCCACGAGATTTTATGGAATCGCTCTTCACTCGCTATCGAAACCTTGTGGTGCTGCTGGCCATTCTGGTGGCGCAGATTGCGGCGCTGGCCATGCAGGTGCGCCGGACCGGCAGCGGACGCGGCACGCTCGATGCCGGCGACCCCAGCGAAGTGCGGTTGATCCGCATGTGGGCCAATGCAGTGGTTTCGCCCCCAGAAAAACTCATCCATGCGACCCGGACCGGGGTGGCAACCCTTTGGACAGGGTACTTCGACCTGATCAAAGTCCGCCGGCAGAACCAGGACCTCGAACAAACCATCGATCGTCTGCGGCTGGAACAGGCCGCGTTACTTGAAGACGCGCGGCAGGGCCAGCGGCTGCAGGCGTTGATGGGTTTTCAAGAGAAGTACATTTACTCGACGGTGGCGGCACAGGTTTATGGCTCAAGCGGCAGCGACCGCTCGCACGTTTTTTACATCGACAAAGGTTCGCGAAACGGTCTGAAGCAGGATATGGCTGTGATCAGCGCAGACGGAATCGTGGGTAAGGTGCGCGATGTATTTCCACACTCGGCGCAGGTGCTGGCGGTGAACGATGCCACCAGCGGCGCGGGTGTAATCCTGGAAACCACGCGGATTCGCGGGGTTCTAAAAGGCGATGTGTCAGGCAGATTAGAGATTGTGGGGGTGACGGCCGATCAGCGGATCAAACCGGGCGAAATCGTGCTGACGGGCGGCGGCGATCTGATTTTTCCTCGCGGCCTTCCGGTGGGCGTGGTCGAGAAGGTGGTTCCCGACCCCGACAACGACGGGCTGATCATCATCTATGTAAAGCCGGCCGCGCATCTCGACCGCCTGGACGAAGTGCTGGTGATTACCTCGACCGAGCCGCGCTTCTCTCCGCAGGACCAACAGGACATCACCACCAGCGTGGATGAAAAGGGAGCCCAGGCATCGGCGATGAGCGATCAGCTCAAAGCGTCAGAGATCATGGCGGAGAAATTGCCGGGCCTGGTCGATCCCAATCTGCCCCAGGACCAGCAACCGCTTTACGACTCGAGCAACCCGAATCCCGTGACTCAGCCGCCGCAACCCTTGCACCAGGACGAATTTTCGCCGGGTTCTGCGTATACGCCGCCGAACGTTGAACCGGATCCGAACTCCAACGCCGGGGTAGAGGTTCCAAAGAGCGCAGCCGGACATCCCGCGGCCGCTGGGACAGGACCGGCAGCTGCGCCCGCCGCGCCGGAAGCGGCCGGCAAGTCAAAGCCAGCAACGCATGCGAAACCGCAAGCAACGCCGCAGGGGAGCCCATAGCCATGGCCCTGCTCGGCGCCGACGCGCGACGCGATTTCGAGATTCGCCGCTATCCACTGCTGATTTACGCGCTGGTTCCACTCACAGCGCTTGTGCTGCAAGCTTGGCTGCCGCGCCTTGTAGGGCGCTTCGACTGGTTCGACCTGCCGCTGGTGATCACGGTCTACTTTGCGCTGGGCCGCCGCGATCCGATCCAGGGCACGGTAATCGGCGCGGTGATGGGGCTCTTTGAGGATGCGCTTTCACATTACGCGATCGGAATCAACGGCATCGCCAAAACTGTGGTCGGGTTTCTGGCGGCTTCAGTCGGCATTCGCATCGACGTGGATCATCACGCCGTGCGCGTGCTGCTGATCTTCGTGCTTTCACTGCTCTCGAGCGCAGTTTATCTGTTTGTGAGCCGCTTCATGCTGGGCCTGACGATCGAGTGGAGCTGGCTCACGGAGCTCTTCCGCGCCGTGGGCAATTCGGTCATTGCGCTGGTACTGTTTCCGATGCTGGACCGTCTGCAGATCAGGGAGTAGAAGGACAGGGACCAAAGGAACGAGGGAACAAGGAAGCCGGAAGGGGATAAGAGTAACACAAGGTGGAGGGACGCGGCGGGGCAATAAATCAAACCCGGCGTATTCTTGAGAAAAGGACATGGTTTCAGGCGGCAATCGCGGCGAAAAGCTCTCCACCATCAAGTTGACGATGGTGCAGTACGGCATTCTGCTCATGATGCTGGCATTGATCGCGGGCTTGTGGCGTCTGCAGGTGCTGGACGTGCAGAACTATCGTGTGCTGGCGCAGCAGAACCGCATTCGGAAAGAGCCCATCCTGGCTCCTCGCGGCAAGCTCTTCGACCGCGAAAACCGAATCATCGTCGACGATTACCCTTCAGTGACGTGTTTCCTGGTGCGCGAACAGAGCAAGAATGTGGAAGCCGATCTGCCGTTGATCGCGAAGGGCCTCGATCTGGATGTGGACGATTTGCGGGCGACGCTGCATCGCTACCGCTCCGAGCCCGGATATCAGCCGATTCCCATCAAGGTGGATGTGACCGCCGACGAACAAGCTTTCATCGCGGCGCACCGCAACGAACTGCCCGAGTTGGAGACCATTGACGTGGAGCGGAGGCTTTATCCACGCGATGGCTTTGCGGCGCACCTGATTGGCTATGTGGGCGAAGTGAGCGAGGACGATTTGAACAACCCGCGCTTCGCCTACTACGAGCCGGGCGACGTGGTGGGCAAGGCGGGCGTGGAAGAGACTTACGACGAACTGCTTCGCGGCCAGGACGGCTCTCGAGAAGTCATTGTGGACAGCCGCGGACGCGAAGTGGGCTATTTCGGCATCCAGCATGCCGTGCCGGGGCAGGACCTGAAGCTGACCATCGACAACGATCTGCAGCGCGCGGCAGAACTGGCGCTGGGCGATCGCACCGGCGCCATCGTCGCCATGGACCCGCGCAATGGCGAGATTCTGGCGATGGTTTCGCGGCCCAGCTTCGATCCCAATGCATTTGCCGTGAAGATCGACCGGGCCGAGTGGAACAAGCTGGTCATGGATCCCGACCATCCGCTGATGAACAAGGCGATCCAGGCGCAGCTTGCGCCGGGCTCGACGTTCAAGATCCTGATGTCGGTGGCGGGGCTGCAGGAAGGCGTCGCGCAGAACATGCACATCGTTTGCAATGGAGGTTGGGGACCATACGGGTACTACCATCATTGCGACGAACATCATGGCGCGGTGGATATTTATAACGCCATCCCTTATTCCTGCGACACGTTCTTTTACATGCTCGGCGACAAGCTCGGGATCGACAAAATCGTGAAGTACGCCGATGAGTTCGGATACGGGCAGAAGACGGGAATCGATTTGCCGGGAGAACAAGCCGGGCTAATGCCTTCGCCGGAGTGGCTGATCCGGAACTATCACCACCGCTGGTATCCCGACGAGACGCTCGACGTGGCGATCGGGCAGGGCGCGATTGAAGCGACGCCGATCCAACTGGCGCGCATCATCGGAGGCATCGCATCGGGTGGCCACATGGTGCGGCCGCATGTCGTGTTTCCGAACGAGCTTCCGCCGGAGTTTTACAAGTCGCTCCTGGACAGCTTTCCGGGGTCGGGCGATGCGTATGTTCCCATCGATCCGCAGAACTGGACGATCATCACCGACGGCATGGCCGATGTAACGCAGCCGGGTCTGTACCATACGGCCGGCGGAGAGCACCTGGAGGGCATCGACTTCGCCGGCAAAACCGGCACGGCACAGCAAATGAGTCACGCCGCCCTGGAAAAAACAAGCCAGGGCCGAAGCACATTTCCCAATGTGTGGTTTGTGGGTGTGGTGCCGCGCCGCAACCCCGAATTGGTGGTCGCCGTGCTGTGGCAGACCGGCAACAAGAGCTGGTTCCCTGCGCGGATCGGCGCGCAGGTGATCAAGGCTTTCGTGGACAAGAAGCGCCGCGAAGCGGATAACCTGCCGCCGAACAAAGCGGCGACACCATCGAAGCCGGTGGAAGTGGGCGCAATGTGGTCGACGCCCAATGCGGGGCGGAACAGAGGGCGACGGCCGCGGGCGGAGCGAGCCAGCTTCAAGGCGGGCGCTTCTTCATCGATGGCAACGGCCGAGTTGGCGATGAGTGCTCCGGCAGCGAAACCACCTGCTCTGCAAAGCAGGAGCACAAAACTGCCGTAGCGAAGGCAACGGGTACTCCCGTCGTGAATGCTTCGCAGCTGGCCGCGGCATTGCCTGTGCGCCGGAAGGACCCCATAACCGCGATGCGACGCATGATGAGCTTCCGCGATTTTGACTGGGCGCTTCTGGGCCTGGTGCTTGCTGCTGTGCGCCGTCTCTTGTGTCGAGGTTCACTCGACAACTGTGCGCACCAGGTTCGCGAGCTTCGGGAACAGGCAGATTTTCTATGTGGTGGCCGGCACGGTGGCGATGTTCATCTTCTCCAAAGATCGACTACCACCGCATCCTCGACTGGACTCCATGGGCTTACGGGTTCGGCTTGGTTTCGCTGGCAGCGATTTTCACGCCGCTCGGACATAACGCGCTCGGCGGCAGGCGATGGATCAAGCTCGGACCCTTGATGTTTCAGCCGTCGGAGTTCCTGAAGCTGGTGCTGATGCTGATGGTGGCGCGCTATTTTGCCAATCTTGGGGGCCGAAATCTGACCTGGAGGGATATCTTCAAAGCGTTCGCGCTGGTGGGGATTCCCATGCTGCTGGTGCTGAAGCAGCCGGATCTGGGAACGACGTTGACCTATACCCCCATTCTGATCGCCGGGCTGTTTCTGGGAGGGATCAACCTGCGGCAGAGCCTGATTCTGATTACGGCGGGGGCGGTTCTAGTGGGCGGCGTCTGGTCGAGCGGCAAATTTCTCAAGCCGTATCAAAAAGCCAGGCTGACCGCGTTTGTGAATCCGCGAGAATGACCCGAGGGGGTCAGGATACCAGGTGCTGCAATCGGAGATTGCAGTCGGTTCGGGCGGGATTTGGGGGAAGGGTCTGGAAAAGGGTACGCAGACACAAGGCTACTTCCTGCCGGTTCCCTACACGGACTTCATCTTTGCCGCATTCAGCGAGGAACACGGGTTTGTCGGCGCCGTCTTTGTGCTGCTGCTATACTTCCTAATATTGATGCGTTTGATTCAAAACGCTCAAACAGCCGCAGACCTGTCCGGTTCCCTCATTATTATGGGAATCGTGGCCATGTTGACCTTTCAGATTGCGGTCAATGTGGGCATGGTCATCGGGCTGATGCCCGTCACCGGAATCCCTTTACCTTTATTGAGTTACGGTGGATCTTCGGTGCTGTTCACGTTCCTGGCGCTGGGGGTGGCGATGAATGTCCGCATGCGCCGGTTCGTCAACTGATGCGTCTGGAGCCAATCGGCTCGGATGTCGTCGATAGAAGTTTGGCTCTTGTTTGGCGCCGCAGCGATCGACGATTGCCCGGGACCACAAGAGAAGGTTGGTTCAAGTATTTCGCCGGCATGTTCCCGATGGATCGCGCCTGGCAGGATTGGGTTTATGAGTACGCAGAGACGGGAAGACCGTTCGCGCGTCGCAAGATGCAAGGATCGCCCGGGATGTTCGGGAAGAGAATTTCCCACATTTCGGGCGGAAACCCTCCATGCAAACGCTGCAGGTCAAACGGCCCCGCTGGAAGAACCGGCGTTAGCGGCCACAAACTCTCTGTGGATGGATCGCCGCAACCGACAGCCGTATTGGCTTGTTTGTTTCGCATTCCGCCTTGGTTGGCCGCCCCTGGGGCAGGCCGACCCACAGAGACGTTCAATCGATCGCCCTCTAGGATCTCCGCCCCTCCCAATCTCAGCCGTTTTCGCGCGTCTCCATTCGGCCTTGCCGTGGGTACGGTCAGCATTGCGCTGCCCGACGGAAAGGTACGATGGCAAAAGAAATTTGTATTTCCAGCACGCCGCATGAGACGCGGCTTGCGATTCTGGAAGACGATCAACTCGCGGAAATCTATTACGAACGCGAAAATGAGTACACGCTCGCCGGCTCCGTTTATAAAGGCCGCGTAACACGGGTTCTGCCGGGCATGCAGTCGGCATTTGTCGACCTGGGCCTGGAGCGGGACGCATTCCTCTACGTAACCGACTTTATTGAGCTCGAAGATCAGGAAGAGACCGACGAGCTGGAACGGGCGACGGCGAGCGGGGGCGATCAGGTTTTGCGCGAGCCCCGGTACCAGAATGGCGGCGACCGCAACGGAGGCCGCCACGAGGAACGCGCGCAGCGATCCGGGCACAGAGGCGAGCCGAAACCAGAAACTGCCACAGGAATACCGCGCGCCCGAGGAGACTGCGGAAGAAATCTCAATTTCGCCTTCTGCCGATTCGGGGCGCATGGCGACCAAGGAGCGACGTCCGAGGCACCGGGCGAAATGGGCGGACGCAAATGGCGCGGCCGGCGGCGGCGCCGCGGTGGCCGGGAACCCCGGGGCCCGATGGGCCAGGCAACAGAGTCAGGACAAGCGAACGAGAGGACGACAGAGGCGCCGGCAAGGCCGGAATTTGTGCCCGAGTTTCGGGCAGAGCAGGCCCCGGCAGCTTCACTGGAAGAGCGCCGGCCTCCGGCGAAACCGGCTTTCGTGCTTCCTGGCGAGTCGCTGTCGAAGTACGGCGGCGCTCCCGCAGCCGATACCGCCAAGTCCGAGCGAGAACCGGCCGCTCCCGTTCGCCGGGCATCCACATCAAAGCCTTCAACGATGGTTGACGCGCCGCTTGGCTGGGATGGCAGCGGGCTTCTGCCCGGCGAATCCTTGTCGCGGCATCGCCGCGAGGCCGAGTCGCCCGCTGAAGCTGGGCCGGAACGGCCGAATGAGGTTTTTGCAGGACAAGAAGCCGGGTCTGCCCGGGAGGAAGTTGTCGAGGAGATCGAGGAGTGGGCGGCGCCCGTTCTGCACGGGTCTGAAGTGGCCGAAGACAAGCTGCCGGAAGCCGAATTTGAGGAGGATTACTTCCTCTCGCACTCCAATCGAGCCGATGAGGAAGAGGCCCCTTCTACGCTGGAAACTGCGGGGCCGGACTTCGATGCCGACGCTGAGTTCGAAGAGTCTGATCTCTCGGCGCTTCCAGAAATTGCTGCCGCGGAAGAAGAACTTACCGTATCGAAAGAAACATCCCCGTCCGCCGAAGAGGAGCCGGACGCGTCTGCTTCCCACCACGTTGATCCGGCCGCTCCGACCGGGTTCAAGCTCTTTGGGTTTGGCGGCAAGAAGAAAACGAAGGACGAGCCGGCGGCCGCAACCAAAGCGGCTGCACCACCGCCTCCGGCTTCGACTTATGCTCCCGGTCAGGGACTGATCGAGGAAGAGGTAATCGAAGGCGAAGAGCTTGAAGCCGCTCCGCACGGGCGCCGCCATAAACCCGATGCGCATGACCTGGACGACTACGAAGAGGAGACGCTGCCGTCGCATCTGCGCACGGGCGATCTTGGGGAGATGCTGCAGGAAGCGCATCTTGATCACAAGATCCAGTTGAACTTCGACGAAAAGGGCGTCGAGGAAGAGGAATTCGAAGCCGCAGAGGAAGGAGCGCCGACGGAAACGCAGCCTGCGCCGGGCCGGGATCGCCGCGATCGCGGGGGACGCGTGCAGCGCGGCGGCCGGGGTACGAGAGATCCATCGGCGCGGTCCCGCGCGCCGCTCGGCGCAGACCTCGGACCTGCCGATCATCTCCGACCTATTGAAATCGGGGCAGGAGATCCTGGTGCAGATCGCGAAGGAACCGATCGCCAAGAAGGGCGCGCGCATCACCAGCCACATCGCACTGCCGGGCCGGTTTCTGGTTTTCATGCCCACAGTGACACACGTAGGCGTCAGCCGCAAAATCGCCGCCGATGAAGAACGCCATCGCCTGAAGAGGATTCTGACGCATGAACGCGGCGACTCTGCAGGTGGATTCATCGTGCGCACAGCGGCGGAGGGCGCGTCGGAGGAAGAACTGCGCGCCGATCTGCGCTTCCTGATGAACTTGTGGAACGACATCAAGCAACGCTCCGAATCTTCCAAGTCTCCGGCGCTGATCTATCACGACCTGTCGCTGATCGAGCGCATTCTGCGCGACCAGGTGAGCTCCAATTTCGCTTCGATCTGGGTGGATACGCAGGAGGATTACGAGCGCATCGTGCGCTTCCTCAATCGCTTCTCGCCCATCGCTGGTGCGGCGCGTCAAGCTCTACACCAAAGAGACGCCGCTATTCGAGCACTTCGGCATTCAGGACGAGATCTCGAAGGCGCTGCGGTCAAAGGTGTGGCTCAAGAGCGGCGGTTCCATCGTGATCAACCAGACTGAAGCGCTGGTGGCGATCGACATCAATACCGGAAAGTACGTTGGAAAATCGGCGCGGCTTGAGGACACGATTCTCAAGACCAATCTCGATGCGGTGCCCGAGATCGTGCGCCAGATCCGGTTGCGCGACCTGGGCGGAATCATCGTGATCGATTTCATCGACATGGATGAGCGCAAAAGCCGCTTCAAGGTGATGGCCGCACTGGAGGAAGCGCTGAAGAGCGACCGCGCTCCGACCAAGGTTCTGCAGTTCAATGATTTTGGATTGGTAGCGATCACGCGCAAGCGCGTGAAGCAATCGCTGGAGCGGACGCTGAGTGTGCCTTGCCTGACCTGCCAGGCTACGGGCATGGTGAAGAGCCCGACCACGGTGTGCAACGAGATTTACATCGAGATGCGCAAGATGCGGAAGCACTTTGAGAATAGCGATGTGATGCTGCGCGTGCATCCTGAGACGGTGAAGGTGCTGAAATCGAACGGTAACCGTTGGCTGAACGAGTTTGAGGAGTTGGTGGGCAAGAACGTGCTGGTAAAAAGCGATGCCGACGCTCCACCCGGAGCAGTTCGACATCCAGGGATAGGCGCGGCTAGAGGAGTTGGCGGAGTTAGGAGCCGTCGAAACATCATCCGCACCTCATTGCCGGTCGGCGCGACGATCTGGGAGCCGTGAGGAGCGGTTCAGTCGATTCCCTTGTCGCGGGGATGGCGTCCCAAACACCGGGATCTGCCATCAAATGGGAGCAACCTCTGGCCGCATTCGGTGTCTAACCGATTGATAGGCACTCCGTTTCCCTGAATTTTTTGAAGCTAAATCTTGATGCTTGAGGTGGTTGCAATGCCGTTTTCCTTTCAGATGGCGCCGATGCGGCGCGCCTTTTTGATTGCAGGTGCGGTTCTGTTCGCAGCCTATGTTGCGAGCGCGCAGTCTACTTCTCCCCAGAATCAGATGAGCCCCGATCCATCCAGCGTCACAAGCTACTCGTCGAGCCAATCGGGCACGATGCAGATTGCAGAGCTGGCATTGCCCGAAGCTCCCGCACCTGGCTCTGACGCTGCAGCGGCAAACGGGTCAGGTGGCGGCCAATACGGAAACGGCGGAGGAGCCAGCAGCAAGACTAAATTACTTCACAGCTGGACCTTCGAACTTGGTGGCGGGTTCAACGCCCCTGTCGGTAACGACGTCCCCTACATCACATGGGGTGGCAATTTCACTCTCGGCGGTGGCCTCCGCTTTTCGAATCGGCTCTCCGCGCTCTTCGAGTATCAATTTATGGACGACAAGCTGCCCGGACCCTTCCTTGCCGCCTATGGCGTCCCGGCGGGCAACTCCCACATCAATTCGCTCACTGGTTCTCCTGTGATCCATTTGTTTCCGAAAATGTCGACCGGTGTCTACCTGGTGGGTGGCTGGGGCTACTACCATAAGTCGACAAACCTCCAGAACTACGAAGAAGAGGAAAGCTTTTACGGGATCTACGACGTGCCGGTCACCGTTGCCTCTGTCACCTCCAATCAGTGGGGCGGTAACGCGGGTTTAGGCGTTTACCATCGCCTGGGTGGAGGAATGTATGGCATGACAGCGGCCATACCGAGCTTTTTGCCGAGGCGCGCTATACGTTCCTGCACTCGCCTCCCGCCACCGCAGCCAACGGTTTCGGCACTACCGAGCTGATCCCGGTCACGATGGGCATTCGCTTCTAGGCCCGGTTTTCGTGTGACGCCCTTAGCCGATCCTTTCGCCAAGCTTATCGCGGAGGGATCGGCCGCGCAGTTTCACCACGGCTTCCTTTGCTCTTCCGTAGGCGTGCCCACTTCGCCGCGCTCGATGCGCTCAAGAAACGCGCGCGCCAGTTTGCGTTCGCCGGGATGGCTCTCGCCATGGATCGTGCACAGATCGAGAAACTCATCGCAGAGCGCGTTGCGTTGCTCCTGTTGCGCGAGAACATTCTGCAGCGCGACAGCCAGCTCGCGCAGACGCGCCGCCTCAGGCCAGCTTTGTCCTTCTTCGTCGATCGGACTCGGAGAACAAGCCGCTGTCGGCCGCGCGCGCACTCGTCCAGGCAGGCCAGCAGTTGCTCGCTGAAGGCGCGGTTGAGCGCATCGAATTGCTCGGAAGCCAGATCGTCGCGCGGGTCCATCTTCACCTGCATTTTCGCTTGCATCGCGGCTTCAATTTCATCGGCGGTGTGCGGCAGCGCGGCATCGAGATCGATCAGCTTGCCATCGCGCGCCACCAGGAAATCGCACTCGATGCGCACGCCAAGCTTTTCTTCGGGAATGTAGATGCCGGGCTCGATGGTGAAGACCATTCCCGGCTTGAGCACCACCGGGTAGATGGCGGGATCGTGCACGTCGATGCCCACCATGTGGCCCAGGCCGTGCAGCCAGTACTGGCCGAGCGGCTGGCCGTGCAGATCCTTTCCGTGGGTATTGATGTAGTTGTAGGCCACGGTGTCGAGCGAGTTCGGGTCCTGGCGGTCGCGGTCGTTGATGGTGGATTTGCCGGCCACAAACGCGTCGATGGCCGCCTGCTGCGCGCCCAGCACGATGTTGTAAATCTCGCGCTGCCGCGGCGTGAAATGGCCGTTCACGGGAACGGTGCGGGTGATGTCGGCGGCGTACATGGAGTACTCGCAGGCCGCATCGACGAGCAGAATGTCGCCGTCCTGCATGGTGCGGTCGTTGGCGGAGTAGTGCAGGATGGTGGAGTTGATCCCGGAGCCGACGATGGGCGCGTAGCTTGGCCGCTCGCAGCCGTTTTCCATCCACACGGCGGTCATGGCGCCGGCGATGGCGCGCTCGGTCATGCCCGGCTTGACCCACCACTGCATCATCACGCGCTGCGCCAGCATCGACGCCGCCGATGCCTTCTTGATGAGCTCGATCTCGCCATCGTCTTTGATCTGGCGCAGCGGCATCGTCAGAGTGGTTACGTCGTGGGGCTGCGGCACTTCGTTGCGTTCCCAGCGTGGCCGCGGTAAAGCTCATCAGCGCTGTGGCCTCGGCGCACCGGGCTGCGTCCACAGATTGTGCGACAAGCGCGCGGTCGGCGGAGATGAGACTGGTCAGATCCGCCGGCAGCTCGGTCATCGGCTTCGACGTTGTCCACGCCGGAAGCCTCAGCCACTCCCGGCGTCGCGGCGTCCATCTTCACGCCGGTGTATTTTTCCATGCGCAGATCGCGCGCGGGCAGAAACAGAATCTCCTTGTAGGCGCGGGGCGAGGCCGCCTGCGGCGCATCGCCGACGATCATCAGCGCCGCTCCCGGCTCAGTCCAGCCGGTCAAATAGTAGAAATCCGAGTCCTGCCGGTAGGGCATGAAGTCGAGCACCGGCTCTTCGGCGGCGAACAGCACCGCGACGCCGCCGTGCAGCTCTGCCGCCAGCGCCACGCGGCGCGCGTGGTAGGCGCCGGCCGGTTGTTTCTCGAGAGCGTGGAGTGGCCGGCAGCGCCGTGCAGACCACGAGCAGCGCAAGAGCAAAAACCCGCAGCGACTTCATTCCGCTATTGTCGCTGCTCGCGCTGGCTGTCGCAAGGCAGAAAATCGACAGTTAGCTTGCGCCGTTACGGATTTGCCGGGGACTGCGGTGGAAGATCGGATTCCTGGAAAATAGCGATTGCCTTGCCGAACGGCCTTGCCTCAGACACGCTGTTCCCTTCACCAGCTCCGCCGTCGAAACCTCCCGCAGCAATCCAGACTTGCCGGTCAGAACCATACTGTTTGTGCAACTGGTTGAGTGCCGCTCGAATACCGGCTTGACCGCCGAATTGAAATGAGGGATCAACCGCAAATTGCAAGTTTCCGCATTGGCGGATGTGAAATGTCGGTTTTGAATCGAAATACGAAACGTCGGGGCACCCACAATAGTACCCGAGCATCAGATTGGTGCCTGAGTCGGTCAGGATCAGCGCGCCGGCTGGGACGGCATTCTGCAAAAATGCAGCCGCCGCGCGCATATCCCGCTGTTGATGTCTTGGGCGCGGTATCGAGTCAAGATCCTGGAACCCGTGCCCATGCGTGCAGAGGAAAATCCAAATCAAAACACAAGGCAGAGCAGCCGCGAGAATCGGCAACAGACGATTCCCTGCCAATTGAGAGATTGCAGTGCCCACTGTTGCAGCGATGGCAATGTCAAGAATTGCCGTATGCCGCGAGGGGCCATAAGGAAAAAGATGGAAGATTGCACCCAGGCATGCGAAGCAGAAGGGCAGCACCATCAGGATCGAGTAGGAAGGTGACTTACGTCTCCAAAGAAAATAAAGCCCGAACACGAATGCGATGGCGGC
This sequence comes from uncultured Acidobacteriaceae bacterium, assembly GCA_963782285.1. Lineage (GTDB taxonomy): Bacteria > Acidobacteriota > Terriglobia > Terriglobales > Acidobacteriaceae > Telmatobacter. The sequence continues at coordinate 560,024 of CAWAJH010000001.1, read as the reverse complement.
TGCCCAAACAAGTGCTCGCAATTGGAACATATAGCGGAATTGATTCATTGTGCCGTGGACAGCGAATCGAAGAATGTTCTGGTGCGGCAGCGGAAAGCCGGGCTGCAACCAGGTGGTGTAGTTTTCCTCCAATGCGTTGCGCGAGAACTGAGAAATGTGGGTTTTGTACAAAAAAAGATATAGACCCAACGCCACAAGCTGGCCCAGCGCCCAAACCAGGAACAACCTCCCTGACGCGGGTCGTTTCCACAGGCGCAGGATTGCATAGATCCCAGCTGCAGCCATAAACCAGGCAACGGAATACTCTGAAAGCATCGCAAGATAAAGAAACACGCTAAACCAGATCATCGAACGCGTGCTCCCGCTTTCCAGCGATTTCTCAAGGAAAAGCAGGCAGACCGAGAAAAACAGAAACGCCAGCGTATACGCCCTGATCTCCGCACCGAGATCGATCAGCATCGGCGAGAATGTGAGGAGCAACTGAGCGCAAAGCGCCGCCCCGTTGCCGGCAATTCTCTGCACCCAAAGCATGACAAACCACGGAAACAATGCTCCGCAGAATGATGGCACAAGCCTGAGCAGTACCTCGGAATGGCCAATCAGCAGAATTGGCTGCAGAAGCACGATGAGGAGAGGGGGATGCAGGATCTTGGTGGCATTAAGGTAAAGCCCAACTAACCCATGCCAGGGATGTGCGGCGGTGGTATAGTGGAGTGCTTCATCGGTATTCAGATAGTACTGAGAGGCATAGTAAAGACGGATTGCAAATCCGCAGACTGCAATGATCGCACCGACCATTCGAATGTGCTTGTTGAGGAAGCCCTCGACTCGTGCAACCCAATCCATTGCGCACCTCTCAATCCGCTGAAGGGCTAGCGTTTCAGTCGGCTTCACTGGGTGTTTTCGTCGATCGCAAACGCTCGGCGAAAACGTAAAATGTGCCGTCGAGCGAGACGTTGCGAGCCCGGTGCACGCTTGTTCTAAGACCGAGACGACTTTGTGGTTTGTATGGTTTCTTCAGGGTAGCGTAACACGATCGGGACGGAATCTGCGGTTTAGAGAACCATCGCCAAACGGCAATATCGATTCGCCGATCCAAAAGCGGTTGTTCCATCGGGTAAGAACGCTCACGCGCCGACCGGCCAGCCGAGCCTGTGCTTCGCGCCACGGGCCGGTGAAACGGATTGCGGTCGGCAACCGCCGGTAAACGCCCGGCAGACGACGCTTCGCACGAGCGACGGCCTGTCGTTCACGCTCGCCAAATTGCAGCCCAAATTCACGGCGGAAGCGTTCGGGCATCCACTCCGTGGTCAGCGCGCGATACCAGAGTGGCGGTCGAGCCCATGAACCGGCTCCAGCGAGAAGACTGTGCGCCATGGCACGTGCGCTGGCGCTTACGCCTAACTCATCGCAGGCGTGCATGGCGCGATTGTAGGCGGCGAACGCCTCCCAGTCTTCAGGCAGCGAAGATGCAGGAAGGCCGAAGAGGGCCGCGAGTATTTTCCACTCGCCGTAATACTGTTCGCGTTCGTCGACTGCAAGCGGCGGAAGAACGCAGTCGTGGGCCAGGATCGCGCTCTCTACGAGAGTGGAGAAGACCCAGCGCAACGCCGCAGTCTCATTGGCTTCGTAGTGCGAACCGCGCTTCCAGCGAGCGACGTCTTCCGGCATGGCGCCGCGAATGGTGGTGTGCAACAAGTAAAGGCGGCGGGCGGCGGCAAGTGCCTGGTCGAGGGTGCCGTAGACCATGGTGAACACGATGCGAAACGTGTTGTGGAAGCGCTTGATGGGGTCGTTCATGAGTGCGGAGTGCTCGGCGAGCGCGGACACCACCCAGGGGTGCGCCAGTTGCAGAAGCGCCGCCCGGCCCGCGCCGAGAAATAGCGCCGACTCGCGGTCGATGCGCCAACTGATGGACTGCGGGCCGAAGATACCGGCGTTGGGAACGAGCGTACGCGCGGCAATGGCGGCCAGCAGCGCCTCGCTGTCATGCCTGGCCACGAAAGCTTTATGTCCGGTGCCGAATGGAAGGCCCATGACTTTAATTAGACACTTGCACCGTTCAGCGGCTCACCTGACGGGCCGTTCTTGCGTTTGCGCGATTTCGAGGCCTGCCCCGATTGGCGGTTCGAATTGTACGGGTGGTTGAATTTCCCGGCGTTTCGCCGTATTCTATAGAGGCAGACGCGTTTGTCCGCCAGGTTTTGACCGTGTGCGCACCGGCTGGCGGAGAGATGAGTGGGCTTACAGCCCACTTTTTATTTGGAGCAAATCGGAGCCTCCGCACCATGGGCTTCGTCAACTTTAACTCTTTTGATAGCAGTATGATGTCGGCGTTTAAGCGACGAATTCCCGGCAGCTATTTTCGCGGGATTAGGGTAAGCGTTCGGGGTCTCCGGCAAACGGAAGCGTTTGCGGGGCAAAACGACGATGGCGGTGAAGTTGGACGAAATCCGGAAGGCGGCGGAACGAGTGGCCGCCTCGCATGGGCTCGATGTAGTGGAAATCGAGTTTACGGGGTCGGCGAAGGATCGCATTCTGCGGGTGACGCTCGAAAAGAATGCCGAGGGCCGGGCGCAAGTTGAAAGCAGCGGCCGAGGCTCAAGCGGAAGGCCTGCCGGAGAGGCTTCTGGATGGCTCGATCGCCGTGGAGCAGCTTTCCGGAGTGACGCACGAGGATTGCGCCGAATTCAGCCGCGATTTTGGTGTTTTGATCGACGTCGAGGACCTGGTTCCCGGAGCAGCGTACACGCTGGAGGCAAGTTCGCCGGGTCTGGACCGCAAGTTGAGCCGGCCGGAGGAGTTCGAGAGGTTTCGAGGCTGCCTGGTAAAGGTGCGGACCTTTGAACCGGTCCGCAACAACCGGCACTGGCAAGGAAGATTGGTGGCGGAGTCGAAGACACCGTCTGAAACAGGAACGATCGTGCTCGATCTGTCGGCGATGAAGCAGAACAGCAAGAGCCGCAAGGCGGGCGTCGACACGGTGGAGATCGCACTCAGCAATATTGAGAAGGCGAATCTGGTACCGGAAATCTGAAACACAGGAAATCGGGACTAGAAAGACAGCGAATCCGCCAGGAGAATTGGCGGACAGGACATCGAAGCGCAGAGAGTGCGGCCGTTCTTTAGTCTGTAGTCACTACGTCCCTGGTTCCCTGAATGAGTAACCGCGATGCCGGATGATCTGTGCAAGAATGCCCGGCGCGCAGGATGAGAGAGCACGCAGTATGGCCACCAACGCTTTGTATCAAAGTATCGAGCTCCTGAGTCAGGAGAAAGGCATCGACCCCGCCATTGTTGTGGGCGCCGTGGAAGAAGCGATCGCTCTGGCCACGCGCAAGTACTACAAGACCCAGGAAAACATGCGCGGGGAATTGAACAAAGAGACCGGCGAGATTACAGCCTATATCTACAAGACGGTGGTCTCCGGCGAGAACGAGATCGAGGATCCGGTGAACCAGATCACGCTGGAAGAAGCCAACGAGATGGCGCCGGGCGTGGAAGTGGGGAGCGAGATTCGCATCTATCGCGATACCAGCCCGCTGGGCCGCATTGCCGCGCAACTGGCCAAGCAGATCATCTTCCAGAAAGTTCGCGAGGCGGAGCGCGACACGGTCTTCCAGGAATACGCGCACCGCGAAAAAGAAGTCCTGAACGCGACGGTAAAGCGGGTCGAGGGCCAGGACGTCATCTTCGACCTGGGCAAAGCGGAGGCGCGCTGCCCCAGGCGCGAGCAGTCGCGGCTTGAGCAGTTCAGCGTGGGCGAGCGCGTGCGCGTGGTTCTGCTCAAGGTGGATCGCGCAGCCAAGGGGCCGCAGGTGATCGTGAGCCGGGCTGCGCCGGAGCTGGTGCAGAACCTCTTCCAGTCGGAGGTTCCCGAGATCTACGACAACACAGTCGTGATCAGGGCCATCGCGCGCGAGGCGGGCGAGCGCACCAAGATTGCGGTGCAGAGCCGCGACAAGGACGTGGACCCTGTGGGCGCGTGCGTGGGCATGAAGGGCATGCGCGTGCAGTCGATCATTCGCGAGCTGCGCGGCGAAAAGATCGACATTATCGAGTTCAGCGACGAAATCACCACCTTCGCGGAGAAGGCGTTGCAGCCTGCGAAGGTCAGCCGGGTCTCAATCACGGACCTGGGCGAGAAACAGCTTGAAGTGATCGTGGACGACACGCAGTTGTCGCTGGCCATCGGCAAGAAGGGCCAGAACGTGCGGCTGGCGGCCAAACTGCTGGGCTGGAAGATCGACATCAAGAGTGAGGAAGAGAAGCGTCAAGAGGTCGAGCAGCAAATGCAGTCGCTGGCGGGCGCGCCCACGACGCCGATCGAACAGGTGACTGAGCTGGGAGAAGGCATCATCCAGAAGCTGGTGGCCGCGGGCATCACGACGGTGGAGGGGCTGGCCGATATGACGCCGGAGCAGCTCGAGGAGATTCCGGGCATCGGCGAGAAGACGCTGGAGAAGATCAGCGTTGCGGTGCGGCACTATTTTGGGCAGTTTGAAGAAGAGGCCGGACCGGCAGGCGAAGGCGGTGAAGCAGCCGCTGAAAAGAGTACCGCGGCGGAAACAGGTGAGGCGCGGGAAGGCCAAGCGGAGACGCCAAGCGCGGATGCGGTTGCGGACTCAACAGCGGCTGAAACGGAAAATGCGGCCGTGGTTCTGGAAGAGGCCGACAGCCTTCGTGCGGCCAAGGCGGAGACCGACGATCTTGCGGCCGTCGATGCCACCCACGAGGCCCTGGCAGAGGAGTCGGCTGAAAGTGAGCAGCTGACTGCGGCCGAGCTGGCTGTGGAGAATGTGCCGCCCGCCGACGAAGCGGAGCAGGCAGAAACGGAAACGATCGAAGAAGACGAGGCGGCCAAAGAGGATGGCGCATAAGTTGCGTCCATCGCCTGAAAGCCAGGCTTATGAAGGTGAAATTCTTAAGAGCAGCCAGTGCCATGAGGTAGCTATGAGCGACTAAGGGCGAATTGGCAGCACCGAAGTGAAAAGAGGCGGATGAGTAAGGTTCGAATTAACGATCTCGCGAAAGAGCTTGAAGTCAAGTCTCGCGCGATTCTCGACGTTCTACCCGAGCTTGGTATCGGCGGGGGGAAGACTCACTCCAGCTCGCTTGAAGGGGATGAGGCGGAAAAGGTTCGCGCACGGCTGGCTCAGCAGGCCCATCAGGCCCAGCACGGGAGCGGTTCCGCGGGCGCGCGCCATGGGGAACAGACCCTTGTCCCGAAGATCGACTTGTCGCACATCTCCAAACCGGGCGATGTGCTGAAGGCGGTCCTCGCCAAGAAGCATGAAGAGGAAGAAGAGGCGCGCCACGTCCGGGTACCGGTGAGGCCGGCCCAGCAGCCCACCCAGCCCGTGGTGCATGCAGCACCCGCCGCTGCCACGCCTGCCGTTCCTGTTGCCGCGAAGCCCTCTACCGCCCCTGCCGCCCCTGCCGCCCGCCCGGAGCCGCGAAGGATCGTTCCACAACCACGTTCTGCGCCGCCCATTGTTGCGCCTCCGCCTGCGGCACCGGCCATTGCAAGCCGTCCGCCGGTGGGCGCTGTTGTCGCCAAACCTCCGGTGAGCGCTGTTCCCGCCGTACGCCCCGTGGTTGTGGTCGCACCACCTCCGGCCGCGGTTGTCGTCAAGCCGCCCGCGGCGCCCCCGACGCGCGAAGAGCAACCTCGCGCAGTTGAAAGACCGGCTGTCGCCAAAACGCCGGCGGCCGCGGTGCCATCCGTCCCCGAGCCACAAGCACCCGCCGTGGCTGTCTCCGAGCCTGCGGCAGCTGCGCCCCAGGCGCCCGCTCCCGCCGCACAGGCGCCATCTTCGATTCAAGCAATTGCCGCCGCTTCGACGCCTGCGCCTCCAAAGCCCAGCAAGATTCAAGCGCCTCCCGAGCCGCCGGCGCGCCGTATGGTGATGCCGCAAACAGGACCGCGGCCGGTTTATAAGGCATCTTTTGTTCCGCCGACCGCTGCTGCTCCCGCCACAGGGATTGTGCGGGGGAAGCCGATTTTCGATCGGAGACCGGCAACCGGGCAACCTGGATTCGGAAATCGCGCGCCAGGTGGTCCAAGCGGCCCAGGCGGTCCCGGTGGTCCCGGCCAGTTCGCTGGCGGACCTCGGCCGAAACACCCCACGCGATCCACCACAGGCGGGTTTGCTCCCGGAGGCGGTGCGGCAGCTCCCGGAGGGCGGCCCGGCTTCGGCGCCCGTCCCGGATTTGGGGCGCGTCCTGGCTTTGGCGGCGCACGGCCTGGACCCGGCGGCGCTCCGGCACCAGAAGGGCCTCCTCGCCCGCAGCGCGCAAGCTCACGTGGCCGCGGCCGTGGCCAGCAACAATATCCCAAGACCAAAGAGGGCCCGATGAAGGGCTTTGTACCGCCGCCACGGTACAGCCCGGCACAGTACAGCACAGAGCCCTTGCCTATCACGCGTGAGATCACCGTGACCGAAGGCATCAGCGTGAAAGATCTCGCGGAGAAGCTCGAAGTCCGCGCCAAGGATCTGATCGCAACGTTGCTGATGGGCGGCGTCTTTGTCACCGTGAACCAGTCGCTTGACGCGGAGATGGTGAAGGATGTGGCAGCGAAGTTCGGCGCCGCGGCCAACGTCATCACCTACGAAGAGGAACTGGAGAACGAGGCGATCGAAGAAGTTCTCGACACAGAGAAGACCGAAATGGTGGAGGTGCCACGCGCACCTGTGGTGACGGTCATGGGTCATGTGGACCACGGCAAGACGTCGCTGCTCGACGCCATTCGCGAGACCGATGTCGCCGCCGGCGAGGCGGGAGGCATCACGCAACATATCGGCGCGTACAAGGTGAAATTCGCGAAAGAAGGCTCGCCCGCGTCAGGCCGTGAGATCGTCTTCCTGGACACGCCGGGTCACGAAGCGTTTACCCGCATGCGCGCGCGCGGCGCCAAGGTGACAGATATCGTTGTGATCGTTGTGGCAGCCGACGATGGCGTGATGCCGCAGACGCTCGAAGCCATCGATCACGCCAAAGCCGCCGAGGTCCCGATCATCGTAGCGGTGAACAAGATCGACAAGCCCGAAGCGAACCCCGACCGAGTGAAGAAACAGCTCGCAGATCGCGGGCTGATTCCCGAAGAGTGGGCAGGTGCGGGCCAGGAAGGCACAGTCTTCGTGGAGGTTTCGGCCAAAAAGCGCATTCATCTGGATCTGCTCCTCGAGATGATCTGCCTGGTGAGCGACATTAAGGCGCCCAAGGCGACGCCGGGGCGCAAGGCTGTGGGCTCGGTGCTGGAAGCCAAGCTCGACCGCGGCCGCGGACCAGTGGCCACGGTTCTGGTGCAGGACGGAACACTGAAGCTGAACGAAAGCTACATCGTGGGCAACACCTTCGGCAAGGTTCGCGCGTTATTCGACGATCGTGGACGGGCTCTTGAAGAGGCGGGACCGTCTACGCCGGTTGAGGTGCTCGGTCTTGAAGCAATGCCCGATGCCGGCGACACCTTTCTGGTGGTCACCGACCGCGACAAGGCTAAGGGCATTGCCCAATACCGCAAGATGAAGGAACGCGAAGCGCAGCTTGCCAAGAGCTCGCGCGTCTCGCTGGAAGGACTGGCTGAACAGATTCGCCAGGCCGGGGTCAAGGATCTGCCGCTGATTATCAAGGGTGACGTCACCGGATCGGTCGAAGTGCTTGCCGATTCGCTGGTGCGCATGTCGACGGAAAAAGTGCGCGTGAAGGTGTTGCACTCGGGCGTCGGCTCCATCACTGAGAGCGACGTGCTGCTGGCTACCGCCTCGAATGCCATCATCATCGGCTTTAACGTTCGTCCTGAACGGAAGGCTGGGGAATTGGCGCAACAGGAGGGTGTGGAGATCCGGCTGCATTCCATCATTTACGAATTGCAGGATGAGATTCGCCTTGCAATGATGGGTTTGCTGGAGCCGACCTTCAAGGAAATCTACCTAGGCCGTGCCGAGGTGCTGAACGTCTTCAGGATTCCCAAGGTGGGGACCATCGCCGGCTGCCGCGTGCAGGACGGCGTGATCCGGCGCGATGCCGAAGTGAAGGTGATGCGCGACGGCCTGCAGGTCTTCAAAGGCAAGATCGGCTCGCTCAAGCGCTTCAAAGACGATGCGCGTGAAGTCACCAGCGGCATGGAGTGCGGCATTGGCATTGCCAACTTCAGCGACATCAAGGAAGGCGACGTTCTGGAGGCCATCGGCACTGAAAAGATGGCAGCGGATTTGGGCGCGCTGACGTCGGCGAAGGCGTAAGACTAGCGCGGCCCACGTCCTCACAGAAACAAGCCGCGCTGTTGCCATTTTGCAGTCCTAATGCCCGATGGCTGCGTTAATGCTCTCGATTTCCGCGACGGTCGGCTTTTCTGCCTCCGGCGCCTCGTCGCTCGGGTCGGAGAGATTGTTTTTGCGTCTCATCGCCTCTTTCTCATCCCGGATGACATCGCTGTCTCTTGCGTTGTCAGGACTTGACCGGTCCTGGCTGCGCTCGATGTCGATGCTCGCGGGTTTGCGCTCCACGTTAGACGCCGCCTCCGCTGCCGCTTTTTCCTCTTGATCCGACATAATGGTTGCTCCTCTTCGCTGTGGGAAGCATCAGCGAAGGGTGGAGTTGTATGCGCTAAGAACGCACTTTATCTGCGCCCAGCGCAGCCTTGCAGAACCCCAGCACAAGCGGATGCGGCCGGCCCTTCACTGACCGCGCCTGCGGCACAAACAGCGTCCCAAGATAGAAAGAATGCCCAGGCAATTCCATCAACCGCACTTCGCCGTCCTGATCCGTCCCGGTAGCTTGCAGTCCAGCGTGTTCCAATTGCTCTCTGCAATTGGGGTTCAATCCGAAGTTGCAGTAATAATTCTCCGTCGATCGCTCGGCTCCATAGACCGAGGCCGCCGTGCTCCCCGCCTTAAGCCGAACCTCCATTATCTGGCCCACCAGCGAGCAACTCAGCGGCGTGATGAACAGACACGATGCGTGAGGATCGCTCTCCGCATGTGCGGCGTTCCTGATCCCCATCACATTCCGCGCGTATTCGAGCACGAGGTGCTGCAACCCCGCGCACGTACCCATAAACGGCACGCCGTGCTCGCGCGCATATCGAATTCCCACCAGCGCGCCGTCGAGGCTGCTGTACGGACTCCCCGGGCTGCAGAACAGCCCGTCGAACGCACCGTATTCATGTGCCTCGTCCGTCGCCAGCCAGACCACCTCGAAACTCCGCCCCAGCATCTCCGCCGCGTGCTCGATTCCCACATTCGTGGCAACGTGCGTCGGATTACTCGCGTTGAAATCCCCGATGATCCCTATCTTCACCGCGTTCTGCATACGCCTAGCATCCCGTCAGCGGTTCGCGCTGTCAAGTCGGACGACGAGGTTTAAGATTTGATCCGTCGCGAAAAGTTCCATCGAGGTGCGCCTTGCCAAAGCCAACTCTCTCTCAGCAAATGTATGGGCTCACGGATCCGACTATTGCGCAACGCGTGGCACTGGCAGTGCTGCTGGGCGCATGTGTCGCGCTGGCGTGGTGGCTGCTCTTGGACGGAGGAATCGGAATCGTTGACGCGTGGTTCGGATGGAAGTGGATAGATGGCGATCTTGCGCGGCGCGTGTGTGTTGCGGTTGCATTTTCTATTTACTTCGTGCGCGTGCTCTTCACGGAGTTCGTTTTTCTCAAGCGCGGCGTGAGCTGGACCGAGGTCTTCACCATCGCGCCTTGGGTCTTATTCATCTTCGTGCTGCTTGCGTTCGCGGGTGGAACGAATGCGGCTGCATTCGGCGCCGCCGCGATTGCAGGTGGATTCCTTTTCGTTTTCGGATCGTGGATGAACTCCTACGCCGAGTACCAGCGGCATGCGTGGAAGCTGCGGCTGGAAAACCGTGGGAAGCTGTACACGGCGGGATTGTTCCGGTATTCCAGGCATCCGAACTATCTCGGCGACCTGCTTTCGTTTTCCGGCCTGTGCCTGTTCACGGGACGATGGTTCACGGGAATTGTTCAGGCACTCATGCTGTGCGGATTCGTCTTCGTCAATATACCGGTGCTCGACGCTCATCTTCGCGACCACTATGGTTCCGCGTTCGATGAGTATGCGCGAAGAACGCGTAAGCTGGCGCCGTTTATCTATTGACCTGGCAGACTGAAGCGCCGATCTGGGTAGGATTGCCGGCAGCCCGAAGCATCGAGCGTCCGCCTGAGCGGACTGGGCCCGCGTCAACGATCCAGCGATTACGCCGACACTAATTCACGATCGCCGTTGCCATACTGCTGCATCAAAGCTGTGTGCGCAGGCGTAGCCTTCCTCGCTGTAGAGGCGGATCGCGTCAGTGTTGGCTTCCGTCACCGTGAGAGAGATCTCCGCGACGCCGAGGCGCATGAAACTGAATGCCGCCTGCGCCAGAAGCATGCGCGCCAGCCCTCGACGCCGGAACGCGGGATGAACACAGACCTGGGTCAGGTGCCCGCTCTGCCCGCTTACGCGTGAGCCCAGGACGAGGGCTACAAGTTCGCGGTTTCCGCGCTCGACCACCACGAACGATGCCTGCGGAGAAAAGGCTCCGCATCCGGCATAGTGCACGATGTTATTGAGGAAGCGCATGGAGCCGTGCGCGGAGCGATATTGATCGTTGATGAGGCTGTCGGGATGACCTCGGTACGCATCGCAGATGAGGCGCGCGGCCGCTGCCAGGTCTGCCTCGCGCCACGGACGCAGCTCAAGGTTCGCTGGGAGATCCGCGGGAGGCTGACTCCATCGCCCCTGAAGCGGCTGGACCAGAAAAAGTCTGCGGAAGACCTCGAACCCATTGGAGCGAAAGATATCGGCGAAGGCCCCGGCAGGATGCAGGAGGAGTTGCGATTCGATCCGGTCAACGTGGGGCGAGTTGAGCAGGAGCTCAAAAAGATGGCGGAGCAACTTCTGCTCGGTGGCTAAGGAAGGGCTTAATCCACCTCCCGCGCCGTCGGCGGCACCAGGCAACGCGAAGACATCGCCGATCACAGATTTATTTTCTTCGTAGACGCAGAACACGTAGCCGGTCACCCGGCCCGACTCAAGCGAGGCAAAGCCGGGCAGCATGTGATTGTCGAGATACTGCATCAGCAGCCGGGCCGAGGCGTGGTAATCCCAGTGCAGCCGCTTTTCCCAGAGCTCGCCCTCGGCGTCAAGAATAGGGCGCAGGACTGAAGCCGCAAAGTGCCGCAGATCGAGAATCTCGACGGATGTGCCCAATACCTGCATTCCTCTCTCTTCTTCGATCGCGTCTCCAGTAAAAGGTCTTCAATCTGCACAAGCACGAGCATTCCGGCCTCAAAGCCGGCCCACCCCGCGAAAAGCTGACTGCAAGAGAGTCGAAGCTCACGCAGCGGCGAGTGGATTGCGATTTATAGAAGACTCATCCTTTCAATTCAGATCGCGAAGATGCTCTGCTGTTGATCGGCTGCCGCGATTCGATTTCTGCAAAGGCCCTCCGGCCACTTTGCCACGAGTTCGCCGCCAACTGCAAGTCCAGGAGCAGCTTATCGGCTGCCGACCTGGTAGATTTCGAGCCCCCGCTCCGGCCAGCTAAACAGCGGCTCGTAGCTCCTGCCTTCCAGATACTCTTCGAGCGCGGCTTGCGTTTGAAGATCGACGCCGTTGCGTCCCTGAACGCGCGCTATGAGGATATGCTGCTCTGCCGGTACTCCACTCTCTTCGTAATTCACCGCTTCGCGATTGCGATAAAACGACAGACCGTATTCGATATCGCGTGGAACACGGAAAACGGCCACGTTCTCGTCTGAGGGCGCGAACGACGCAAGTTTTTGGGCGAGCGGCCGCGCGGAATAGGTGCGATCGAGCAGATGAATCACATGCTCTGTGACAGGAATTCCGGGAATTCCGAAGGCCGGCCCGACGCCGTAGATGAACAGGAGCAGCACAACCAGAATCGAGCAGGTCGCCGCCCGAAGCCGCGCCACGCCAAATCCCCTGGTCACGACCAGGATCAGAAGGGCCCCCCCAATGCCTGCGAGCGAAGCGGCGGTGAGAGCGTGAGCAGGCGGCATTTGAGCACTGTGCACCACAAACCAGGGCAGCAGGAGAACGACCATCGTCATGACACCGCAAAGCACGGCATGGCCGAGAAGGATCCATCGATTCAAGCCCGGCTTCCGCCGTCGGAAAAGGTAGTCGCCAGTAAGGATGGTGATGGGTGGAATGGCGGGAAGAATGTAACCGGGAAGCTTCGATTCGGAGAACGAGAAGAAGACGATCGGGATGAGCGCCCAAAGCACAAGGAACTCAGGGAACGCATCGCCGGGACGAGTCGGCAGCGGCTTGCCGGCCCGCGAATGGCGCAAGCGCCACTCGGCAACCGAGGTAGCGACGCCATCAATCAAGGCGCGTACCGCGATCACGGCCCAGGGCATAAGAGCCAGCACCACCACGACAATGTAATACCAGAAGGGCTGATTGTGCTGATAACGGTCTGTAGCGAAACGCTCGAGGTTGTGTTCGAGAAAGAACTCGCGGAAAAACGTTGGATTCTGATGCTGCACGGCAATGAACCAGGGCAGCACCATGGCAAAATAGAGCACGATTCCGGGCCACCACAGCGATCGCGGCACGATGCGCCATTCTTTGCGGAGGAAGGCAAACGCGAGAATGATCAGTATGGCTAGAAAAGGCGCAACGGGCCCCTTCGCAAGAGTTGCCAGTCCGGTAAAAAAGTAAATGTCGTAGAGCCAGAACTTTGAGTCGGTTTCATACCAGGCGTACCAACCCAATAGCCCGATGGACAGCGGCGCTGCCATCTGCATGTCGGTGGAAGCTCCGCGCGCAAAGCCGATGATGCCGGCGCAGGCCACAGTGATGAGCGCCGCATCAAGATGACCGCCCGGCCGGAATCGTCGCATGTGCAGGTAGATGAGACCGACCATGATGAAGGCGAAACTCGCCGACGGCAAACGAGCCGCCCAGTCGTGCACGCCAAAGTCCTGAAAGACGAACATGGCGCGCCAGTAGTAAAGCGCGGGCTTTTCGAGCCACGGCCGGCCGTAGAGATATGGCGTGACGCAGGCGCTTAACCGGTCTTTGACCGTGTGCGCGGAGTCGAAGCGCACCAGCATCTCATGGGCGATCTGCGCATAACGGGGCTCATCGGCGCCGACCAACCCCAGGCCGTCTCCGCCCAAGAGGGGCGTTACACCATAAATCAGGAAGAAAACAGTAAAGATGAGAAAGACCGAAGCCTCGGAGATGGTGGGCCAGCGAGGCATTTGCCATCGCCGGCGTACCTTGAGAGCGTGACCCGAGGGTTGCAGCGGAATTTCCATCCCTTGCAGTTCTCCAAGAAGCGTGCAGCCTGCTTTGCGCAGAGCGAGAGTCTCGGTATCACGCAGGACGGATGAGGGACCAAGGCGGGCCTTCTCGCCTTCCGTGCCGCAATCTGGCCCGGAGATCCCGACGCGTTGCGACAGGCTCAAGCCTAACAGATTCAGGCCCGATGACAAGCATGCTCAACCAGGCGCAGCGGTAAGGTTGGCGGCTTCATGGCGTAATTCCATCAGGATTTCATCGAGCGCGCGCTGCATGGGCCCCTCGAGTGTGCAGCCCGCAGCATTCTCGTGACCGCCTCCACCCAGCCGCGCTGCAACCGCAGCCACATGCACATTTCCCCGGCTGCGCATGCTCAGGCGGATGAGCCCTTCCGGCAGCTCGCGCAAGAATACTGCGATGTCGACACCAGCAATGCCCAATGCGAGATTGACAAAGCCTTCGCAATCTTCTTCGGCGGCGCAGCTCTGCACCATGTCCTGGCGCGTCACCCAGAGCCACGCCAATCTTCCTTCGCGCTTCAACCTGCGAAGCGCCGCTCCCAAAAGCAAGAGCTTTGCCGCAGGCACGGAGAAGTACACTTCGTGAGCGATGGCGAGGGGATCGGCCCCGGCATGTACGAGTTCGCGCGCCAATGCGAACGTCGATTCATTCACCGCCCCGAAACAGAACGTCCCCGTGTCGGTAAGCAACGTGGTGTAGAGGCAGGCGGCCATCTCCGGCGTAATTTTTGCGCCGGCGGCCAGTGCCAGACGGTAGACCATTGCACCCACGCTTACTGCATTGAGGTCAATCCAGTTTAGAGCCGCAAATTGCTGCCCGGTGACGTGATGATCGATATTGATCAGGTACAAGTCTTCGAGGCCGCGCAGCCTGGTGCGTTCCACGCCATCGCACTCCAGAAGAATTGCCGCGTCATAAGGGCCAAGAACGCGCATCGCAGTGCGGACGAACTCAGCACCGGGAAGCTTTCGGTAGACAGTGGGAATCCGGTCCGCCGAAACCAGATCGGCGCTCTTTCCCATTTGTTCAAGCAACATACCCATAGCGAGCATCGATCCGACCGCATCGCCGTCTGGCCGCGAGTGGGAACAAACGAGAAACCGCTCGCCCTGGCGCAATACCCGCAGGATCGCGGCCATCGAGCCGGCCTGCTCAGCGCTGGTGGCGCGAGCGGGCCCCCACTCCATCGAAGCCGCCGACGTTTGTGGGTCGATTTTGGCCGAAGCGCGACGCATTGAATTAGTTGACTGAGGCACCCTGTTCCGTCTGAGACTTTCTCTGTACGGGGCCCTGTTGCGTTTCGCTGCCGCGAGCCTTCTCTGCTTTTCCCGCAGTGGCTTTGTTGCGCGACCGGCTCATGAGCTCATCAATGCGCGCCTGGAAGCGGCCGGAGCGATCGGCGAGAAACGTCAGTTCGGGAATATGCCGCACGCCAAGCCGTTCCTTGAGTTCGTGGCGAATATATCCCTTCGCAGCATCGAGGCCGGCGATGGTCTCCGCCTCGGATTTGGCGATGTCTTTGGTCGCGCTGTCCAGCGCTACGTAAACGCGCGCCGATTTACCGCCGGGATTGAGAGCCACCTCGCTCACGTAGCAGAAATCGATGCGCGGGTCGGAGAGCTCGCCCTCGATCATGGCGCCAATCTCCAGTCGCAGAGCCTCGGCCACTCGGTCCTGATGATGCTTTCTTGCCCGGTGCTCCGGCATGGCTCCTCCTCGCAAATAAACTCCTTAGGATACCAGAGCGCTTGCGAAAAGGCCCGCGAAAGAACCGCATTCGCTACTAACGGGCGTCGGTTGAGTTGCTTAAAGCAATGGGCTAAGCCGAAAAATCTACTGCAACCACTTCATGCAACGCAATCGACGGCACTTCGAGCAAGATGGTGCCGCCTTCGCTGCGATACTGTACGTCTCTTGCGGCGATCAACAGGTGAACGCGCTTGATGCGACGTCCCGCAGGAATCTGCAACGAGACTTTCTGAGCGGTGATCGGAACGATCTCGCGCACCGGCCCTTTGAGCATCATGGGATTGGTGAGATTGACGAGATGGACGGTCATCGAGTCCTGCTGCTCCCACACGGCCACATCGAGAACGCCTTTGCCCTCGACCTTCACGAGCGGAGCTTCGTTGGTGACCCACTCGACTGCATTGACGAGAAGCTTGCCATGATCGATGTTGAGCACCTGCCAGAATGTACGGTCGATGTCGCCCGGGAAATAGACGACGCGGCCCGCTCCAACCTGCTGCAGGTAAACGCCAGGGGGCCGGGAACCAGGGCGCACGTAGACCGACTCCATCGGCAGATCGGGGTACGAGGGCACAATACGCAGAGGCGAGAATTGGTTCTCATCGGCGGGTGTCACGTCGACCTGGTTCACGGCGTTGATGATGCGACCCGCGTCTTCAAATCCTTGCAGCAGCGGATGATATGCGTTGGTTGAAGGATCTTTTTCGACATTGAGATACGAATTGCGCATGTGCTCTTCGACTTTGCCGGCATAGGATGCTCCGAACAGCGAGGCCAGGGCGAAGTCTTTTCTGCTGCACGCCCCATTCGTCGTAGAGCGATGTCTCATAGGTGGCGACCAGGCCGCCGCCTTGCTCGACAAATGCACGAAGGCTGGCGCACTGATCGTCGGATAACGCCGCAATGTTGGGCAGGATAAGCGTGCGGAACGGCGCAAGATGCTCCTGGTCGAGGCA
This sequence comes from uncultured Acidobacteriaceae bacterium, assembly GCA_963782285.1. GTDB lineage: Bacteria > Acidobacteriota > Terriglobia > Terriglobales > Acidobacteriaceae > Telmatobacter. The sequence continues at coordinate 544,015 of CAWAJH010000001.1, read as the reverse complement.
ACGGTCGTGCACCATCTCAAATGGAATGCGCGCTTCAACCAGCGCCTCATAGAATCCCAGCGCAGGTTCCTCGATTTTTTCGCGGGCTTGCGCCCCGCCGTAAAACCAGGCACTTTGCTGCGAGTAGACAAGCCCGACGCGCGCCAGCGGACGAAGATTCTTGAAGTATTTTTCGTTGGCGTAGTGCCACTGAAAGATTTCCTTCACCACCGGTAGCCAGCGGCGGTCGGTGGGCTTGGCATTGAATTTGATGAACCACGGGCGCAGCCCCTGCGCGATGCCGTCGGCAACCCACATGCGAATCTCGTCGCCATTCTGCACGGAATCTTTCCATCGATGTTCGTCCTCGATGCCGACGCTGAACATGCCTGCAATGGATTTGCCGCCCATGGTGGCGCGATACTCCTTGCCGTTTTTGCCGTTGGCCCAGGGAGCCATCAGACCGCGGCGGCCCTGGCGGTCGGCGACCATGGTGGGCGCGAGCTCGTTGATGGTCTTCATGTCGAGATCGCTGAGCGCGCCGCCGCCGGCGTTGGCGATATAGCTGGCATCGGGGTTGATCGCACGGATCTTTTCGTTCCACAAGCGCCACAGATCGAAGAGCCGCTGCTGCCGCCAGAGAATGTATTGCTTTCGTGCTGGATCCTGCGGATTGCTGGTGCGCGGCAGGTCGAGCCCCGCAGCCGCGCGGAAATTCTCGCGGCAATGCTCGCAATAGCACATGCCGCTGCCCGCCCAGCGGTTCGTAAAGATGCCGTCCGGCTTGTACATGCGCATGATCTCTTCATGCACGGTGGTCATGAATTCGAAGTTGTAGGGACCGAGAGCGCAGGTCTCCCAGTAGCGCGGATCGGAGGGATGGCGCACCGGGTTTGCCGCTCGCATCGACCCTGATCCAGTCAGGATGCGCGTCGTAGACCTTTTGCCAGCAGGCATGGGCGTCGGTGCGCGCAATCACGTTCATGCCCATGGCGCGGCAGCCGGCCAGCAACTCACCGAACGCATCGCGATCGCCCAGCCATGCGCTGCGCTGTTGCAGCGGAATCTCAGTCGGATAGAACGCGACCACGCCGCCTGCGCTCAGGCAGGCCGCGTCGGCATGGACGCTGCGAAAGTAATCGAGCCAGAACTGGCGGTCGTAGTTGCCGGGATCGTCCTCGACAAACGCAAGCTGCGCCCAGCGCATGGGCCGGTCGTACCAGCTCCCTGCCCCTGTTGACGGCGCTTCGGCCGCGGCCGCACCAGCGGCAAAAAGATTCGTAGCTGCGCTTTCGGGCAAGAGATACGCGGTTGCGGCGAATGCCGAACCTTTAACAAAATCTCTGCGGCTGCTCATTTTCAGGCCCCTCACGTGACCCTGTCATTGGACCACGGTGGGGCATCTTCAGGAAACCGGCGGCTGACATATCGGACGAGCAGCGTGTGCCGGGATCGATTCCACGCAGTGTCAGGCGCCGAACTGCCGCAGATGATGATCCAGATGCTTGTACATCAGTACTGCCCATTCGTCCGGGCTGAGAGAGCCGAAGAATGCATGCGGATGGGTGGTGCAACCGGCCGGGCCCGCGGCGGCAAAACGATCAATCACGCCGACTCAATCGCTTGCGCTCGGCCTCGAAATCTCGATTGCCCTGGATCAGGAGTTCTTTCGCAGTTGGAGAATTCCTGCGCATCGGTTCTTCCTCGCGGAAGGCGACACGGCTTCACTGCCGGCCCGATGATGCGCCCAATCAGTGCACGGGGAGGACGTATCTCTCCCGCGGCCATCTCTATTCCGGCCGAGCAATGCGCCAGCATCTGGGCCAGGTTCATCTTGCCCCACTGCCGCGGCTGATCGGGCCGCAGCCGCGAGAGGCGCTGCTTCACTTCTTCAACACATGCAGCGTCAAACATACATTTCATGCAAAACACTCCAAAGGATTCGGCTCTCGCTGCTCCGTTTTCCTGCGACCGGGATGTGCGAGAACTAGGGATTCAGCTTTTCGCAGCGTGCTCCAGCTCCGCGATGTCGAGCTTCTTCATCTTCATCATGGCCTGCATCGCATTCGGATGCCGGAGAAGCTCAACGATCCGCCTGGGAGTGACCTGCCAGCACATACCGAACTTGTCGCGGAGCCAACCGCAAGCGATTTCGCTGCCGCCGGCGGTGAGCTTCGACCAGTAGTGATCGATTTCATCCTGCGTGTCGCACCGCACGACGAACGAGACTGCCTCATTGAACTTGTGCGCCGGGCCGCCGTTGAGGGCGGTAAACCGCTGGCCGTCCAGCTCGAAGGAGATGGTGAGCACCATCCCTTTCGGCCCGCTCGGCGTTTCCGTCGGGCTCCGGAACTCGCTCAGTTTGCGCGAATTCTTGAAAATGTTGCAGTAGAAGTCGACCGCTTCTTCGGCATTTGAGTCGAACCAGAGAAAAGGCGTAATACGAGGTGACTCAGAGAGAGTGCTCATGGGGACCTCTTGACCATTCAATGTTCAGCCGCGCGGAATGGGGAGCGGCCGACGAAATATTCCTATCATTTTTAGGTTGCAAACTGCAAGTTAATTGCATAGCATGCTTTTGTGGCCCAGGGCTCAAAATCCAAGCACCGTTCGGGATGCCCGATGAGCATTTCGCTCGACCTGTTCGGCGACCGCTGGTCGCTGCTGCTGGTGCGCGACATGATGGTGCGCGGCTACCGCACGTTTCGTGAGTTCCAACGCTCCGGCGAAGGGATTGCCACGAACATTCTGTCCGACCGCCTGCAGAAGCTCGAGGCCGGCGGAATCGTGCTCCAGGAACCAGCCGCGGAAGACGGCCGCAGCACACATTATCGGTTGACGGAGAAAGGCATTGCGCTGGCGCCTGTACTTCTCGAAATCTTGATCTGGGGCGCGCATCATGAGGAGACGGATGCCCCGCGGGCGGCGATCGAGGAGATGGAACGGAATCGCGCGGCCATCCTTGCAGAAACTTACCGCCGATGGGACCAGCGCGATCCCACGCCGATTCTCCCGCCGTTTCGTTCGCAACCAAAATCCAATTCCCCGAAAGGAAAATTGAAGCGATGAAAGTACATACGTATTTGAACTTCCCCGGCAATTGCCTGGAAGCGATGAACTTCTACGAAAAGCATCTAGGCGCAAAGATCATTGCGAAAATGACGTTCGCGGAGATGAGTTCAACCGGCGCGCCCCAAAATCTGCCGCCAGGCCTGAAACCCGATGGAATCTTGCACGCTCGCTTCACTCTCGGCGACACGGCGATCATGGCCAGCGACGGACCGAAGGTTGAACCGATGCGCAGCGCTTATATCTCGCTCTCGGTGGACAGCAACGAGGAGGCTGAGCGCATTTACGCGGCTCTCTCGGAGGGAGGGGAGATCTTTATGAAGATGAGCGAGCAGTTCTTCGCGCATCGCTTCGGTCAGCTCCGCGACAAGTTCGGCATCAACTGGATGATCATTCACGAAAAGACCATGCAAAGGCCGGCCTGAACGCGGCTCCGGCATCGGATTGAAAAGAAGGCCACGGGCTGCTACCCTCATCTGTCCCGGTGCAGCAGTTTCGGAAATGGTGTGTGAGCATTCACCAAACTGAAGTCTGAGCGAACAGAAGTGAGCGAAGACCTTAGTAGGGGCATTCACCCTACGGTATTTCCGAAACTGCTCTGAACCGGGAAGAGAGCGAGCACGACCATGGCCTTCAAATTTCAGGGTTTCGATTTCCTTCATCTCGACGCGAGCTTCACGGAAGAGGAGCTGGCTGGTTCGCCGCACGGCGCGCGATTTTGTCGACCAGAATGTCGTTCCCATCATCGAAGAGTGCTTTCGCGAAGGGCGCTTTCCGCGAGAACTGGTTCCGATGATGGGCGAGCTGGGATTTTACGGGGCGACCATCGAGGGCTACGGCTGCGCCGGCATGTCGAATGTGGAGTATGGCCTGGTGATGCAGGAGCTGGAGCGCGGCGACTCGGGGCTGCGCAGCTTTGTCAGCGTGCAATCGGCGCTGGTGATGTATCCGATCTTCACCTTCGGTTCCGACGAACAAAAGAATACATGGCTGCCCGCGCTGGCCACAGGCGAAAAGCTTGGCTGCTTCGGGCTTACTGAGCCCGGCTTCGGATCGAATCCTGCGGGGATGACGACCCGCGCCGGCAAGTCGGGCGATGAGTACATTTTGAACGGTGAAAAGATGTGGATTACATCGGGGTCGATCGCCGATGTGGCAGTGGTGTGGGCCAAGCTCGAAGGGGATGACGAGCGACTCGGTACGCGGCTTCCTTGTTGAGACGGACCGGCCAGGATTCAGCGCCAGCGACATCCACGGCAAGTGGTCACTACGCGCGTCGGTCACCAGCAGCCTCTCGCTCCAGGATGTACGCGTTCCCGAGACAAACATCCTTCCGCGAGCGACGGGCCTGAAGGCGGCGTTGATGTGCCTGAACCAGGCGCGGTATGGCATCGGCTGGGGCGCCATTGGCGCGGCGATGGATTGCTATTCGACCGCGCTCAACTATGCAAAGACGAGAAAGCAGTTTCGCAATCAGCCCATCGCCAGCCATCAGCTTGTGCAGGAGAAGCTGGTGTGGATGGCGAGCGAAATCTCGAAGGCGCAATTACTTTCGCTGCAGGTGGGCCGGCTGAAGGATGCGGGAACGGCCGGGCACCAGCATATCTCGATGGCGAAGCGAAACAACGTGTGGATGGCGCTTGAATGCGCGCGGCTGGTGCGCGACATCCTGGGCGCAAACGGCGTGACGGAAGACTACCCGATCATGCGGCACATGATGAATCTGGAATCGGTGAAGACGTACGAAGGCACGCACGACATTCACACGCTGGTGCTGGGGCACAATCTGACAGGCATCGCCGCGTACTGATCGAGGCACGCCGAACTGGCGAATGCGCACTGGCTTTTCGAAGTCGTGCGTCATCAATGTGGGCAACTTCCACACGCCCGTGCCTTCTTTGTTTGTGAAGTACAGCGCGGACTCGGAGGCTTGCAATGGATTCCCGTCGGCCCATAGCGCGTAGAAGTCAGGATTGGCATTGACCGGACGCCGCGGATAGCTTTGATTCAGCCGGCTGCCCGAAGTGACCGTGTGCCGATTCCACGTGACGCCGCTGTTGCGGCTCGTCCACATCACAATCTCTCCGCCCGTTCCTCCTGGGTATGGCCCGGGATCGCTCGTGGCGAAGATGCGCCAAGTGCCGTCGGCCTCGATGTAGAAGCAACCGTAGTCGTAGTTGTGGTCGGTCGTGGTCACCGGATGCAATTCCCAGGTCTTTCCCGTCCAGCGCGCGGTCATAAAAGTTCTCGGTCCACTTTTGGGCCCCGGCTCCCAACCTTTGGTCGTCAGATACAGAATCACGGGATGCCCTTCAGCGTCGATCTGCAGATCTTTGAGGAACACGAGCAAGTGCTCCGCCTCGTAGTCGTGAATGAGCGCGTCGTTGTGGACGGTGGCAAGCGGCAGAGTGACTGCATTGCCTTCGACGTTGCGCCACGTCTGGCCCATGTCGCTGGTTTCGAGGTAGTAGAGATTGGTGCGCGCATTCAACCCCAGCGGCGAGGGGTGGTAGTTGAAAAACGTGATGACGCGATTGCCCTTCTGCAAACTCATCTGGTAGTGGCCCATATCGATACGCGCAAGAGGCTTTCGTTCCGTCCAGGTGCGCCCGTCCTTGCTCGTCATCCAATACAAATTGCGGCGCCCGTTGTCGTAGTGTGTGTGAAGAAACAGAAACCCCTGCCCGCTGATGTACCAGGGCTGCGAGTAGGAAAAGTTGGTTTCAGCGACACGGTCGAACTCGCTGATGTCGTACGGCCTGCGGCTGCGATGAATATAGGAGGACCGCGCAGTGCCGTGCGCGCTCGAAAAAATCCAGATGTAGCCGTCGTCGTCGATGCTCATCGCCGAGTTGTCGTGCGCGTCGTCGGTGTTCTTGTCCATCAGGATGGTCGGCTTCGGCACCATACCGGTGGTGTGGTCGTAGTAAGAGACCATTTCGAGAAGATGCGTTGCGCTGTCGATAGTTGTGCCGCCATAACAGAAGAAGGTCTTGTTCGCCTTGGGCACATAAATCGCGATGGGCTGCTGCTGCTGCGGGTAGGTCCCGAGCCCACCGGAGTATTTCCAGTGGTACTTGTCGCCGGTTGCCTGGTTGGGATACCAGATGCCGCGGTAACCATCGTCTTTGGGTAATGAGCCGATCTGGGCGGCGGCTGCAGCCCAAGGCAGCAACGAGAGCGCAAACGCAATCTCTTTCAATCCGACCTCCATGAACATCAGGAGGCCATCTTCTTCGGCGGATTGCCGGAATGTCAAATGGATCGGGCGCTGCGATCCGGTGCCACGGCATCATCCATCATCCGTGCCAGCGGCGGCAAGGTGTTGCCTGCGGAAACTCAGAATATCCAAGCGAGCATCGGTACGTGGCCGAAGCGTATGACGCTAGTACCTTCCTCTCAACAATTTCCGGGCACCGTCAAAGTGTTGTTCGTGTAGAGTGACTTTAAACGCCGATTCAGTGGCCATCCCCTCGTGTTGCAGATTAGGTGAAATTGTGGCTGAATCATCGCAGCAAACCGCAACTCTGGTCTGTGCACCGGCAATTCCGGCCATCAACCTGCGCTGGTACTTCGGACTCTTTGTTGTTTCCGGATTCTGCGGCCTGGTTTATGAGGTGGTTTGGGTCCGGCTCGCCATGGCCGGGTTCGGAGTAACGACGGCTCTGGTTTCGATCGTGCTCTCAACATTTATGGCCGGCCTTGGAGTGGGCTCGTGGGCCGCCGGAACCCTCGCCCGGCGAATTCTGAGCGGCAATGGATCGCGAGCACTTCGCATTTACGCACTTGTCGAGTTTCTCATCGGAATCTCGTCGCTGGCTGTTCCTTTCGAGTTCAGAATCGGACGGCTGCTTTTGCTGCACGCAGGAGGCTTTGCCGCATGGCAAAGCCTCGGATACTATGTGCTGGCTGGAATCTGGATCGCCGTTACCCTCCTGCCCTGGTGTACCTGCATGGGAGCGACATTCCCATTGTTGATGGCGGCCATTCGACAAACAGCTCGGCCCGCGTCAGAACGCTCTTTCAGCTATTTGTATCTTGCGAATGTGATTGGCGCGTTTCTGGGGACAATCATCTCTGCCTTCGTTCTGATTGAGCTGCTGGGATTTCAGGGAACGCTTTACGTTGCAGGCGTTTTGAACGCAGCAGTGGCGTTTCTGGCCTTCAGACTCAGCTTCCGAGCGGGCTCGTCCGCCTCTACTCGGGAACCGGCATCGGCGCGGGCGGTGCATTCGAAGCTTTATGGGCTGCCGCGAATCGCGCCTTTATTTCTGCTCTTCACAACCGGACTCGTGAGCATGGGGATGGAGGTTCTGTGGATTCGCGAACTCACTCCCTACCTCGGAAATGTCGTTTATACCTTCGCGGAGATTCTCGGCGTTTATCTGATCGCCACAGCGAAAGGATCGGAAGACTATCGCTCATGGGCGCGCACCCACCGTGCCGGCCAAAGCGCCGCGACATGGACGTGGCTTGCGTTGAGCGCGGCGATCCCGGTGATTGCGGGCGATCCACTGCTGCACCTGACTGGCGCATTCGGCGATTTGCGGCTGCCAACGATCGTACCGTTTTGCGCAATCATGGGATTTCTTACTCCGCTGCTGGTCGATTCCTGGTCGGCCGGCGATCCTGACCGGGCGGGAACTGCCTACGCGGTGAATATTGCGGGCTGCATCGCCGGACCGCTGCTGGCAAGCTTTTGCCTCTTGCCGTGGCTCGGGGAACGGTGGTCGATCGGCATTCTTTCCGTTCCGCTTTTCGCAATTGCCGCAATCACGATGTTTTACTCGCCTGCCGAGCCCGCGCAAATCAAGTCGGGCATGAATGCCAGGCTCAGGTTCTTATTAGCGGCCGTAGCCGCAGTCCTGCTGCTCGTTTTCAGTCACGATTTCGAAACGCAATTCCCGGATCGCGTGGTCAGGAGAGATTACACCGCAACAGTGATTGCAACAGGAAGAAACGTTGATCCAAGGCTTTATGTCAACGGATCTTCCATGACGGTGTTAAATCCAGTGACAAAGTACATGGCGCATCTTCCGCTGGCCTTCATGACAAGAAAGCCGCAGAATGGCCTGGTGATCTGCTTCGGAATGGGAACCAGCTTCCGCTCCATGCTTTCCTGGGGCATTCCCACCACGGCTGTCGATCTGGTTCCGAGCGTTCCGTCGCTTTTCTGGTACTTCCACTCCGACGCAGGTAAGCTGGTCAGATCGCCTTTGGCACATATCGTGATTGACGATGGCCGCCGCTTCCTCGACGGATCGTCCCAAAGCTACGACGCAATCGTGGTGGACCCGCCTCCTCCGACGCAAGCCGCGGGATCAAGCCTGTTGTACTCACGTGAGTTTTACCAGGTGATCAAGAGGCATTTGCGCAGCGGAGGAATTCTTCAGCTCTGGTACCTGCAGGACGATGCAGCGACTACGGCCTCGGTCACCAAAGCGCTGATGCAGTCGTTTCCCTATGTGCGCGGATTTCAGTCGGAGGCTCCGCCGGGCATCCACTTTCTGGCCAGCATGCAGCCGATACCCGTCACCACGAGTGCGGCCCTGGCGGCGCGCATGCCATCCGCGGCGGCCGCCGACTTGGTGGAGTGGGGACCTCAGGCGACTGCCCAGGCTCAATTCGAGTCGATCGTGTCTGGCGAAGTCGACCTTGCGAAACTCGTTGGCGAGGATCCGGCAGTACCAGCTCTTCGCGATGACGAGCCCATTAATGAGTACGATCTTCTGCGCTCAGTCCACCTCACCAACCGCTGAGTTCAATGGGGCCGCGCCAATCGCACACTCTACGCTGGTTTCTGCGCCAGATCTCCATCGACATTGCCGCCCGAGCGCCTTACTCTGATGGCATGACTCGACACTTGCCTTTTCTTGCGCTGTTTGCAGCTATCACCGTCGCAGTCGCTCAGCCGGGACCGCCCATCGTGCTGCACGCGGCGCGTCTGCTTGAAGTCGACACGGGGAATGTACTGAGTCCGGGCGAAATTCTGGTTGAGGGCGAGCGGATCAAGGCGATAGGCACGACGGTGGATCATCCGCAGGACGCAAAGATGATCGACCTTGGGGACACCACACTGCTGCCGGGCCTCATTGATGCGCATGTGCACCTGTTTCTTCATCCTGGCGCGGAGGACTTGCAGACGGTAGAAGAATCCGTGCCGTGGCGCACGATCCTCGCAGAGCAGGCTGCGAAGGCCGACTTGATGGCCGGCTTCACGGCCGAGCGCGACATGGGAACCGAGGGCGCGGGTTCAGCGAGTACGGCGGTGCGCGATGCCATCAACCAGGGAATCATTCCGGGGCCGCGGTTGCGCGTGTGCGCGAATGCAATCGACATCCTGGGCGGGCACGAGGACGCCAACGACTTCAATCCGGCGCAGCATGTATTGTCGAATGCCGATTACGCGAACGATGCGGAGCAGATTGTCGAAGTGATGCGGGAGCAGCATAAGGAGGGCGCGGACTTCGTCAAGATTTACGAGACCGGACCGGACAACATGATCGATGGGGTGTTGCATACGCCGTATCAGTACACCGAGGCGCAACTGGCGGCGGCGGTGGAGGAGGAAAAGCGGCTCGGCAGCGGGGTAGGCATCGGCGTCCATGCGCAAGGCGAGCCCGGAACGCTCTACGCGGCCGAGGCGGGCGTAGCATCTATCGACCACGCGACGCAGCTGAGCGACGAAACCATGCGAATGATGAAGGAGAAGGGTATCTTCGCAGTGCCCACGTTCACCATCTTCGATTACTTCGCTCACCATGCCACGGGCGCTACCGAAGCCGCAAGCGAATCGGCGATGCTCGATTACAAAATCGCGGAGTTCAAAAAGCAGATTGCGGCGGGCGTTCCCTTTGCAGTGGGCTCGGACGTGGGGCCGTTTCCGCACGGCACGCAGGCGCACGAGCTGACTCTGATGGTGAAGTACGGCATGAAGCCGCTGGCGGTGCTGCAAGCCGACATGATCAATGGCGCGAAGTTGCTGGGCTGGGCTGGCGAGATCGGCGAGTTGAAGCCTGGGTTTTATGCCGACATCGTCGCAGTGCCAGGCAATCCGCTGGACGATATCAGTGTGGTGGAGCATGTGCACTTTGTGATGACGAATGGCGAAGTAGTGCGGCAGTAAACTGCTTCAGACCATCATGACCAGGTCGGAGTAGGGAGCCAACTGTGCATCGTTGGTGACCAGGAGCATGAGTTCGGTTTTTGCCTGCGCGACGAGCAGGCGGTCGAATGGATCGCTATGGTGGAGCGGCAGTTTTGCCACTTCTTTCGCATGCCGCGCGTAAATCGGCATCTCGTCGAATCCGTTCTTCTGCATCTCTTCAATCAATCCATCGAGATCGGCTTTTAGCTTGCCAACGCGGACTTTGATAGCGACTTCCCATAGGGTCGCGGAAGAAACAAAGACTTTCTCGGCATTTTTGATCAGTGCGCGGGCCTGTTTGGTCAGGCGCGAACTGTCGTCGACCAGCCACAGAAAAACATGTGTATCGAGCAAAATCCGCACCGTCAACCCTCGGGAGTGATCAGGAAATCTTCAGGCAGCGGCGCGTCAAAATCCTCCGCGATCCAGATCTTCCCCTTCATACCGCCGAATCGGATTGGTTTCTTTGCCTGCTCCAGCCGCGTCAGGCGCACCACCGGCTTGCCGGCCCGCGCAATAATGATGTCCTCGCCTTTCTCGACTTTTGCGATGAGCTTCGAAAGCTGCGTTTTGGCTTCGAAGACATTGACTGTTTTCGCCATCCAGTGCTCCTTAGCTAAGTCTAGCTTAGCAGTTAAGGCATCGAGCCGCAACCGCATGGGATCTTGGCCCATTGCCTGACCTGGCCTCGAGAGGTGTAGACTCGCGTGCATGGTCCGAATCAAGATTTGCCTCATTGCATTTGTGGCCGCGATCGTAATGGCCGGAGCGCTCGCGCACGCGCAAAAGCCAAAGCCGGAAGAGACTGAAATCTGGCAGCCAGTGCCGGCAGTGGTGACACCCGGCGCGACAGTGGGCGTGGCGCCTTCGGACGCGATCGTCCTTTTTGACGGGAAGAACGAAGACGAGTGGGTCTCCGCGCAGGACCACACGCCGGCGAAGTGGTTGGTGACCGATGGCGTGCTGACCGTAGTTAAGAGCGCTGGAAGCATTGAAACCACGAGGAAGTTCCACAACTACCAGTTGCATGTCGAATTCAAGATTCCAGCGGACATCACGGGCAGCGGACAGGGACGCGGCAACAGCGGCGTCTTTCTGGCTTCAACAGGGCCGGGGGATGACGGATACGAACTGCAGGTGCTGGACGGGTACAACAACCCCACCTATGTGAACGGAATGGTGGGCAGCATCTACAAGCAGTCGATTCCGCTGGTGAACGCCTCGCGAAAGCCCGGCGAGTGGCAGAGCTATGACGTGGCGTGGACGGCGCCGCTCTTCAACGGCGATGGAACGCTGAAGACGCCGGCGTACGTGACGGTGTTCTTTAACGGCGTGCTGGTGCAGAACCACTTTGAGTTGAAGGGACAGACCCTGTACATCGGCAAGCCGTTCTACAAGGCGTTCGATGGAGCGCCGATCAAGCTGCAGGCGCACGGCGACAAGAGCGAACCAATCAGCTTCCGCAACATCTGGGTGCGCGAACTGCCGTAGGCGGCGTCAAAGTGGGCGCTAAACCGCGACGGCGAAGCTGTCTTCGGTGCGGGTCACGGCGTGGTAGAGCGTGTCGCGCTCGACGGGGATGCGGCCGGCCTCGGTGATGAGGCGGCAAAGTTCCTTGCGGGTCATGCCCTGCGGCGTGGTCGCGCCGGCATCGTGATAGATCTTCTCTTCGATCACGGTGCCGTCGAGATCGTCGGCGCCGAAGCGCAGCGCGATCTGCGCGATCTTGGGCGTCATCATCTGCCAGTAGGCCTTGATGTGCGGGAAGTTGTCGAGCAGCAGGCGGCTGACGGCGATCTGGCGAATGTCGGTGAGGCCGGTGGTGACGGGCAGATGGTCGAGCGGCGTGTTTTCAGGATGGAAGGCCAGCGGAATGAAGGTCTGGAAGCCGCCGGTCTCGTCCTGCAGGGCGCGCAGCCTGAGCAGATGATCGACGCGGTCTGCGTCGTTCTCAATGTGGCCGTAGAGCATGGTCGCATTCGACTTGAAGCCGAGCTTGTGCGCGGTGCGCGCGGTTTCGAGCCATTCCTCGCCGTCGATTTTGTGGTCGCAGATGATGGAGCGCACGCGCGCGGCAAAGATCTCCGCGCCGCCGCCGGGCATGGAGTCGACGCCGGCTTCGCGCAGCTTGATCAGCGTTTCTTCGATGGTCAGTTTGGCGCGGCGCGCGAGAAACGCAATCTCGACCATGGTGAAGGCCTTGATGTGCACCTTGGGGAAGCGCTCTTTGAGGCCGCGGATCAGATCGAGGAAGAACTCGAGCGGAAGATCGGGGTGCAGGCCGCCGACGATGATGAAACTCCGTGACCGCCTCGGAATAGCCGGAGGCCGCGGTCTCCCATGCCTCTTCGAGGGCCATGGTGTAGCCGGCGGGGTCGCCCTTTTTGCGGCCGAAGGCGCAGAGCTTGCAGGCCGCCACGCAGACGTTGGTGGGGTTGATGTGGCGATTGACGTTGAAGTAGGTCACGTCGCCGTGCATCCGCTCGCGCACGTGGTTGGCCAGCCAGCCCACGGCCAGCACGTCGTGCGAGCCATAGAGCGCGAGGCCGTCGTCGGCGCTGAGCCGCTGCTGGGCCAGGACCTTGGCGGCGATGGGCTCCAGCCGCGGGTCGTAGGTGCGAAAGGGATGCGCCGCAGAGGTCGCCTGTTCGCGGATTTTCAGCGTGTCGGGCGTCAATGGGGCCATGCATTGATGATACCGGAGTTCGCGTGACTTGGCTCACCGGGCTCAGGGCACTTTTGCCATGTGGGCTGGATCACATGGGACCGTGGGACGAGCGGCGTAAACTGCCCTTATTCGCTGAAAAAGAGGCAGATACATGCCTGTTGAAGAGCAAATCCTAAGCCGGAGCCACGCGCGCGGACCGGCAAAGCCTCTGCTGGAATTGACCATTGGCGACCTGCTGCACCGCACGGCAGATCGGTTTCCGGATCGGCTGGCAGTGGCTTCGCGCCACCAGGAACAGCGGCTGACCTGGGCTGAACTAAGCGCCGAGGCAGATCGCGTGGCGCGCGGGCTGTGGGCGCTGGGCATTCGCCGAGGCGATCGGGTGGGGCTATGGTCCACCAACTGCATTGAGTGGATCATGATGCACATGGGCTGCGCGCGGGCGGGAGCGGCGCTGGTCAACGTGAATCCCGCGTACCGCTCGCACGAGCTGCAGTTCACGCTTACGCGCTCGCGGATGAAGGCGCTGTTCCTGTGGCACAAGGACAAGCGCGCCGATTATGAGGAGATTCTGGGGCGGGCGCGACACGGGCTCGACCTGGCGCTCGAACACACGATTTATTTCGATTCGCCGGAGTGGCCGGCGCTGCTCGACGCTGAAGGACGACTGCCGGATCATGTCGCCGTCGACGATGTCGCCAATATTCAATACACGAGCGGCACGACCGGCCTGCCCAAGGGCGTGATGCTCACCCATCACAATGTGGTGAACAACGGGCAGTTTCTGGCGCAGGGTTTCACTACACCGAGCAGGACAAGATCGTGGTTCCGGTGCCGCTCTTCCATTGCTACGGGTGCGTGATCGGAACCATGAGCGCGGTGAACTCCGGCGCGGCCATCATTCTGCCCAACTGGACCTTCGACGCACGCGCCACGCTGAAGGCGGTACACGACGAGCGCGCGACGAGCGTTTACGGCGTTCCGGCCATGTACGTGGCGGAGTTCGGGCTGGACGATTTCGCGAGCTACGACACCACCAGTCTGCGCACCGGCATGATGAGCGGCGCGCCTTGCCCGGTGGAACTGATGAAGCGCGTGCTCGAAGAGATGCACTTCCGCGAACTGGTGATCGCCTATGGGCAGACGGAAACCTCGCCGGTGGTGACGATGAGCGACGCCGCCGATTCGCTTGAAATTCGCGTGAACACGGTAGGCCGCGCGATGCCGCAGACCGAGATCATGATTGCGCCGCTCGAGACGCAGCCCGATGCGCATATCGACACGCACGAACCCCTGCCTTGCGGACAACAGGGCGAGGTATGCGTGCGCGGGTACGCGCTGATGAAGGGCTACGACGGCGATCCGGAGGGAACGGCGCAGGTGATCCAGCCGGATGGCTGGCTGCGCACCGGCGATCTGGGCGTGATGCGCGAGGACGGATGCATCCACATCACCGGCCGCTCGCGCGACGTGATTATCCGCGGCGGCGAGAACATTTATCCGCGCGAAGTGGAGGAGTTCCTCTACACGCATCCCAAGGTAGGCGAGGTGCAGGTGATCGGGATTCCCAACGCGCGGCTGGGCGAGATTGTGGTGGCGTGGATTCGTTTGCGGCCGGGCTTGAAGCCAGATGTCGACACGACGGAGCAGGAAATCAAGGCCTTTTGCCAGGGGCAGATCGCGTATTACAAAATTCCGGAGCACGTGCGCTTCGTCACGGAGTTTCCGGCCACGCTGTCGGGCAAGATTCAGAAGTACAAGATGCGCGAGTTCGAGATTGAGGCGCGCGGATTGGAGGATGTGGCCAAGACGGCGACGGCGTAAACCTTAAAAATACTTGCGCCCGATGTGCGACTGCGCATCGGGCGCGAAAGCAGTTCATGTTGATATGGCAGGGCGAGTCCAGCTCTTTGCTCAACGCGCCATGCTCGAGGCTATTGAGCAGGTGCAGCCGGGGCAGCCCCTGCGTCGGCTCTCTTCGCGACAAACTCTGTCGGAGGCCGGTCGCCGCCGCCAAATGTGCGCGTGAACTTGATGGTGCCATCTGCTTGCGCTGTTCCCTTGTAGTTGATGGTCATCGAATTGCCGTTAAAGTTCATCGTCTGGTCGAAGGAGATGTTATCTCCGTCGACTTTGCCATTGGTAATGTCCGCATCACCACGCTGCGTGGTGATGGTTCCGGTAAGGGTTGAGCCGTCAACCTTGAAGTTGAGGGTAAGGGTTTGCGTGCCCATGCGTCCCTGAACATCAGCGGTCCATTTGCCGCTGAAGTCTGCGGCCAGCGCAGTAACGGAGCCGAGCGCGAGCATCAAAACTGTGAGCCCGAGTTTTCTCATCATGCGAGTCTCTCCCAGCGTTCAATTTCTTCCCGACGACGGATCTTACACCCGGCGCCTGTTCATGAGGGACGTTACCCGGGCGGGACAAGTCTCACCCGAAAGGCCATGGGACGCAAATAATCTCCGGGCATTCACCGGACGTCGATGCAGCGAACGGCATGCGGAGGCCCAATGCCGCAGCCTGCAAGGTTTACGATCGGTCAAACCCGTCATCTTGTTCTTCACGGCGCGGTTTCTGTATAGTTCGAGAGTTCCAGAGACCGGCGCAACCAAGGCGCAGCTAATTTCTCAGAAAGAGGTTTCCATGCAGCAAAATCGTTTCTTGATCATTGCACTTTTTGCCTTCATCACATGCTCCGGCCCGTTGTTTGGTCAGCTTCCCGCTCAAGATCATTTGAAGGTCGATGATTTCAGGGTTCACGACCCGTGGATTCTGGCCGACCAGCCATCGCAAACCTACTATCTCTACACTGCGTCCGGACCGCAGGCGAGCAGTCAACATCGCAGCGGCGTGATCGCATACAAAAGCAAGGATCTCGAAACCTGGTCGGGTCCATACCTTGTCTTCGAGGTTCCAGATGGCTCCTGGGCAGACCCTGCTGCCGGTGTCTGGGCGCCAGAGGTGCATTTTTATCACGGAAAGTACTATATGTTTGCGACGCTGAACAACTACAAAGCTCCGCTTCCCACAGGTCCGCAGGCTGCGAATTCCACGAGCAGGACTCATATCGAGGTGACGTACGGCGGCGCGGGAACTCATCTGCGCGGAACGCAGATTTTTGCGAGCGATTCACCTTCGGGCCCATTCAAGCCCATCAGCGATAAAGCCATTCCGCCACAAGACGTAATGAGCTTGGATGGAACGTTTTATATCGAGAATGGAACGCCATACATGGTCTATGCCCACGAGTGGATCCAATTGATCGACGGCAATATGGAAGCCATCCAGATGACCCCCGATCTGACGAGCTCTGTTGGGAATCCTTTTTTTCTCTTCAAGGCTTCCGACGCCCCATGGCTTGACGACCGGCAAACCACGGTGAATACACCGCAGGTGTACGTAACAGACGGCCCGGAGCTTTACAAGACTCGAACCGGCAAGTTGCTGATGCTGTGGTCAAGCTACGACAAAGGAAGTTATGTTGAAGCGCTCGCGCACTCCACCAGCGGCAAACTGCAAGGCCCCTGGAAGCAGGATGGAATCCTGGTAGATGACGATAGCGGCCACGGCATGCTCTTCCACAGCTTCGATGGGCGCCTGATGCTGGTGCTCCACCATCCGATGAACGGCCGCGAATCGAAAGCGAAGCTTTATGAAGTGGAGGACACCGGCGATACGATTCGCATCAAGAAGGAAGTGAATCCCTGATCTGCACGATGGAAGCGCCGTCCGGCCGTCGCGATTGGTGCGCGGTGCAGCTCAGACCAAATTCCTGCCGTGAATGCCCCGCGAGGCGGTACGATTCGTGAACTCAAAATCAGGCGCTACTCCACCAGGTCGGCACGATGAATGCGTTCGACTTGCTTGTTGTAGCGGCCGAGCAGCGCATTCCAGCGGACCATGGCGATATCCTCAAGCATCCGCATCCCGTCTTTCAGATAACTGATCCGGGTGCGCTCGTCGTGCGCCCAACTTACCGGCACTTCCACGACACGATAGCCGCGCTTGAGGGCGATGAAGAGAATCTCGGGATCAAAGCCCCAGCGTTCGATGGTCTGAAGTTGGAAGACCGTTTGTGCGGCGGTGCGCGTAAAAGCTTTAAAGCCGCACTGCGTGTCCGCGTAAGGCAGTCCCATGATGAGGCGCGTGACTGCGTTAAAGCAGCGGCCGAACAACTGGCGATAGAGGGGCTGGCGAATGGTTTGGCGCGTGCGTTCCAACCAGCGCGAGCCGATGGCGATGTCTGCGCCGCCGGCGATCGCGGAAAACAAGCCTTCGGCCTCCTCGATGGGTGCTGAAAGATCGGCATCGGTGAACATGACGATCTCCCCGAGGGCGTGGAGAATCCCATTGCGCACGCTGTAACCCTTGCCACGGTTGCCGCGATTCTGGAGCATCCGGACTTCCGGGGCGCCGGCGGCGAAGGCGCTGACCAACTCTGCCGTCCGTCGCGCGAGCCATCGTCGACCACCACAATCTCAGCGGACCAACCGCGTTCGCGAACACATGCGACAACGGACTCGAGCGCACCGATAATGCGCGCGGCCTCGTTGTAGGCGGGGATCACGATACTGTAACGCGGATAGTTCACCGGGCTGCAGAGTTTCAAGAATAACTTTACCCTAGGACGGAGCCCGGTCAAACATACCCATTTAGGGTATCTTCATGGCCGCCGGTCTGTGGCGATGACCCGTCAGCGGCAGTCAACCTGCCCGCGAGCCCGCGCCCAATCCTCCCAGCCCCCTCGGGGACTTTGGGCCAACTTGCTGATCCACAAAGGCTAAATTCTTTGAAGGGGCTTGCAATTTCGTGCTAACCCCGGCAAAATCCGTTTATGCTGGATGCGGAGGTTCCAGGGCGATGACAAAGGCGGACTTGGTGGAGAAAGTAACTGCACTGGGTGATTTGACCCGGCGCGATGGAGAAGTGATCGTTGAAACCATCTTCGGCTCGGTAATTGGCGCTCTGCAAACCGGCGACAAGATCGAGATCCGCGGATTCGGTTCGTTTCGCATCCGCCAGCGAAACCCCCGCATTGGCCGCAACCCCAAGACTGGCGCCCGGGTGGAAGTACCGGCCAAAAAGGTGCCTTACTTCAAGCCGTCAAAGGAACTGCGCGACCTGGTGAATCCCGGCGAAGCCGCCAAGGCTTCTGCTTAATGCATGATCGCGCATCGCGACCCGGCTTTGCGATTGTTCTTCCCTGCTAGTGGCGATTTTAGATTTCAGGCGAATCCGGAATTCGCGAAGCCGCGGCCTGCAGCTCAAGCCTGCTCTGCTCGCGCTCGGGGTGGACGCGCTTTTGTGTCGCGAATCCCGATGACCGCCATCATGCGCCCGGCGTGCCCGCGCGAGGCACGGTGCGAAAAGAAGAGATCGGTATGACATTGCGTGCAGCCGCCCAGCGATTGAATCGCTCGCGGACGAAGCCCCGCCGCGAGCAACTGCCGGCGATTGGCTTCAATCAAATCCACATGAAGGCTGGGGCCGATGGAAGAGTGGCCCGGCGCGCGCTGCGTCAAGAACAGCATCGGATACTTTTTTCTGACTGCATCGGTGTCGGGAACTTCGCGAAAGAGCTCGCGGGCATAGGAGAACTGCGACTCGAAGGCCGAGAGCACCTCCTCACCCACCGAGTAGCAACAGAGGCCGATGCCGGGGCCGATGGCGGCAACGAGATCCTCAGGCAGTGAGCCAAAGGCAAGCCTCATGCGGCCAACGCCCTTTTCGACGATGCGCTTCACAGTTCCCCGCCAGCCGGCATGAAACGCGGCCACGGCGCGCCGCTTTCGGTCAGCCACCAGCACGGGGATGCAATCGGCAGTTTGCACGGCGAGCAGAAAGCCCGGTTCATCGGTGATTTGTCCGTCGGCTTTCCGGGGGATCTCGCGATCTGCGATCGGAATTTGTGGCTTGGATGATCAGGTCAGAATGGAATTGGCGAATAGCAGCAATTGGCGTGCCTGCATCGCCCGAAATGGCTTCGGCCAGCAATCGGCGATTTGCGATGACTGCCTGACGTGTGTCGGCGTCCGTAAATCCCAGGTTCAACTCGCCTGGCCCATCCTCAGAGCAATAGGCTCTGCTTAGGCCTCCCTTGCGGGTGCTGAATCCGGCCCAAAGCCACGAGCCGTGCCAGCCGGGAACAGGCAGCCATTCTACGCCGTTCGTACCGCACTTTGGGACGGGCACTGCTGCTGACAAATCTTCCGGCTCGGCGCGTTCGAGGCGGGCAACCCGGTCGCGGGAAGGCTCATTCCGCACGCGAACTGCGGACAAGGCCCGCGCGGGAGAAGCGGGCATCGATCACATTCAAGAGTAGCGAGATCTGGCTTTTTGGTGGAGTCAGAGCCCATCGCTTTTGATTCTAATCTCTTGAGATTCAATCAACTGGAGGGAGAGCATGTGGGCCTACCTTCCGGTAGGCCCGCTCGAGAGGCAATTATGGGAGGGTAACCAGGGGGGATTTTGGGAAGAGGTTCCGAAGAACCCTCGAGAGAGAGTTGTTGCCTTTCTTTGGCGGGACATCATGGGGAAGCCTCTGCTAATTACTTATTAGGATGCATGGTCTGCGGAAAGGTTGCAAGCTACCGGTGATCGATTTGTGGCCGACGAGACGACAGCCCAAGGGTTGGAGAAGGATTTTTACCTGTCTGGCACCCTTTGTGTGTGAAACCGCGCAACTTGCTTGCTCCTCGATACCCCAATTCTGCAGTCTTTGAATTGTGAGGGGGAAATGTGAGGGGGCCTGCCAAACTTGTACTTGGTTTGCTTGGGCTGGGTGCAATCGCGTGCTTTCTCTATCTCTACCGGGTGAAGATGGGGCTCTCGGGCTCAGGCAGGACCCCGGACAACGACACTACAAGCCAATCGAGTTCGAGCCCTGCCCCGGCGCAGATTGACTGGCAAAATGTGGATCGTAGCCCCGACGGCTTCGAAGTCCAGATGCCCGCCGGCACCAACCAAACACTGATTCCGGCGTATAACGCGCGAGGTGGCGTGGAAGAAGTGAATATGATCATGGCGATGCCCGGCTCCGACACCTTCGCTGTGGCCTGGGCCGACCATCCCCCTGTGGAGCGAGCGAGCAGCGAAAATGCTGAAAAGACGCTGGACCTGGCACGGGACGGCGCCCTGACGCGCACCCAAACGGTCCTTACCGGGGAATCGCGCAGCAGGTTCGATGGCTATCCGGAGTGTCAATTTTCGGCGCGAAACGACCAGGGCGGCATTCTGAATGCGCGCCTGATCCTGGCCGGTACACATCTTTACATGCTGATGGCCGCATTTCCCGCAGCCAGCTCTCGGCACGACGAGGACGTCAATCGCTTCTTCGATTCGTTCACGCTGACCGCGGCGCCGGCCGGCGATTAAGCATCCAGTCCAGCCAAAACTGAAGGACAGCGAAGGATCTCGAATGGCGGGCGGCTTTGGCTGCGGACATCGATTTCGCGCAAGCTCGCGTTTGCTCAACCCTGGCCGGAGCCGCTTCGAGGCCGCAGGCTCTTCTCAAGAACGGCCGTGATCAGGCTGGTGGGAATGAAGCGGACGAGAAACGCAGTGAAGGCTCCCTTGAAGTTGGGAACGATGACGCGCTTTCCGACGGCGAGTGCCGCGACGCCTTTGCGGGCTACGTCTTCAGCCGATTGAACCCCGAAACGGCGGAAGACACCCGCGCCGCCCGCGACATCGAAGAACTCCGTCTCCGTTGGGCCGGGACAAAGCGCCGTCACCTTGATCCCATACCGCTCGACCTCGGCGGCCAAGCCAAGCGAGAAGAACCGGTCGAAGACCTTGGTGGCGGCATAGGTTGTGTTGTAGGGGATGGGCTGGAAACTCGCCGTCGAAGCGACAATCAAGACCCACCCACGCCGCCGCTCGACCATGCGCGGAACAAATAGCCTCGACATGCGGACCACGGCCTCGCAGTTCACCCGTACCTGGCTTAGTTCTTTTTCAACGTCTCCGCGGTGAAAGGGCCCGTAATGGCCGTGGCCGGCGTTGTTCACGAGGATGTCGACGGAGATGCCGGCGCCCTCGGTGGCGTCATAAATCTGCTGCGGCGCCGCCGGATCGAACAGATCCGCGACCACGATTCGCGTCTCGGTTCCTCTTGCAGCAAGCTCGGCCGCAAGCGCATCAAGCCGCTCGCGCCGCCGCGCCGTGAGGATCAGTTTTGCGCCGTGACTCGCCAAGCTCGCGCGCCAGTGCCATGCCGATTCCTGCGCTGGCTCCAGTGACCAGCGCCCATTTTCCTTGAAAATCTCTTGTACTCGCCATTGCGGAACCATCATAGCGGGTTATGGCGGCTGGAATGTGAAACTTGGCGAGGCGGCGGCGTAGTAGGATGGAGGGCGTCCCGTCTTGCCGGATGCAATCGACCCTGGGGCGCATCTGCTGCCTGGCTGAATCCAAAGGGACGCTCCGAATCTACAGCCCGGTCCCGTTGCAAGGAGTCAGGACCCCGGAGAGTTTCGCCGCATGGAAGTTCCCGACAATCCCTCCTTGTTGCGGTTCAAAACGATCATTTTCGCGACCGATTTTTCTCAATGTTCTGAGAATGCAGGAAATTACGCATCGATGCTTGCCAGAGAATTCGATGCCGAACTGCTGGCAGCGCATGCCTTCGTGCTTTCGAACCCGGCGATGGAGGCGGAAGCCGAAGATGGCCGAATCAGGAAGAGCGAGCAGCGCACGGATCTTGAGAACGCCCTGGCGCAGGCTGCGAAGCATCACGGCCACGGAGCGAAACATGCAGTCCCGGTGCTGCTTGAGGGCGATCCGCGCGAAGAGATTCCGCGGCTCGCACAGGAAAACGCTCCCTCGCTGATTGTATTGGGAACGCAGGGCAGAGGCAGGATGGAACGGGGCATCGTCGGTTCGGTGGCGGAGAGGATTCTCCGCGCTACGGGCGGACCTGCATTGACCGTTGGTCCGCGCGTTCCTGTCTGCAAACCAGACTGCCCGCCGTTTCGCCGCATCCTCTGTGCCACAGGCCTTTATCGCGATTCAACGCGAGGCGTTCCTCTTGCCGTGGCCATGGCGGAGACGTTCGATGCATCCCTTGATGTGTTGCACGTGGCGCGCTCTGAAGACCGGGCCGATTCCCGCCGTTTCCATGAAATCCAGAAGGAGTTTCAAGTGACTATGGAGGCAATCGTGCCGCAGCAAGCCGGAGCCATGTGCAATCCGAAGAGCATTGTGGAGGTGGGCTCGGCGCATGTGCGCATTCTGGAGCACCTGAGCGAATTCAAGAACGACCTGCTCGTGCTTTCGATTCGCAAGAGCTCGCACCTGTGGCTGGAGTCGCGCCTGTCCGGGGCATTTCACATCATCGCGAACGCGCCGTGCCCCGTGCTGACGATTACGGGCTGATCGACTCCGTCTCTGCCGCGATGCTCTTGCGCCCCTCAGGCGATTGGCGGCCTGCACCGGAATCTACTTGGCGGAAGCGGCAGCAGCCTTCGAGAACGTCCGGATGTAGATAATCATGTTCCAGACTTCGGTGTCGCTGGCGCGGCCTTCGGCCTCGGGCGGCATCTTGTCTTTGCCGTTGCGGATGGTATTGAAGAGCTCTCCGTCCTGCTTGCCGGCGAGGGTTTGTGGAGACGTCCAGTCGTCCATGGTCAGACTCATGCTGGTGGCAAGGTCGGATTTTCCGTTGCCGTTATCGCCGTGGCACATGGAGCAGTCGATCTGGTAGAGGCCCTTCGCCTTCGCCTGCGATTCGGCCGTAGGCTTCACAGGATTCTTCATGGGCGCTGCTGTTGCCGGCGGAGCGGCAGGCGTTTCGGGAGCGAGCGCGGGCGCCGGAGTTGCCTGCTGCGCACCAAGGCTCATCAAGGGCCCAACAGAAAGCGCTACCACAACCACTGCAAAGATGAGCAGAAACGACTTCAACATCACATCCTCCCGGAGCAGATGTCAGCGAACGGGCATCTTTTATGTCGGTTGAATTCTGGGAGAAATTATAGGCCCTAACGGGGGAAAGAGCTATGAGGAAGATCACAGAGCGCCTGCTATAGGCGCTCTAGTGCATGGCTCCGCCGCCCGCGCCTTCACCGGGCCGGCTCTTGCTGAGCATAAAGGCCAGAAATATGAGAACGATCGAGGCCCAGGAGAGCTCCATATAAACGTCCTGATAGCCTTGCGTGGTCGCCTGCGCAATGAGCTGGTGATAGATCTGGGCCAAAGCCATACTGCCGCCGTTTGCCGCGCCGAAATCGTTATTGAGCAATCCCGTCAAGCGCCTGCCTCTGACGGTCGAAGCCGAGGTACCCGGACTGCATGGCCTGCTGCAGATGCTGCTCATGCCACATGGAGCGGCTGGTGACCTGGGCGTTGGTGATGGCGATCAGGATCGAGCCGCCGATGTTGCGGACGAAGTTGATGAGGCCGGCGACCTGGTTGCTCTGCTCCTTGGGCATGCCTACATAAGCCGCGTTGGTAATGGAGATGAAGCAAAACGGCAGCGGAAACATTTGCACGACGCGCAACCACGATGCTTCGGCGAAGCTCATCTGCAGATTGGTGACATCAGCCGCGTAGCGGAAAGTGATGACCAGCATGGTGAAGCCCAAGGCGGCGAGATAGCGCGCAGAGAATCTGCCGGTGGCAATGCCGGCAAGAGGCATCATGACCACAAGCGCAAATCCTCCGGCGGTGAGGGCCAGGCCGGCAGTGGTCGCTGTGTAGCCCAGCAACTGCTGGGTAAACTCCGGCTGCAGAACGGTGTTGGCATTCAGCACGCCGCCCACCAGCATCATGAGAAAGCAGCAAATGGCGAAGTTCTTATAGCGGAACAGGCGCAGGTTGATGAGCGGATCTTTCTTGTTCCACTCCCAGGCGAACAAGCCGATGATGCCGACGACGAACAGGATGCCAAAGAAGCAGATGAAGGAAGAGGAGAACCAGTCGTTCTCTTCGCCCTTATCGAGCATGATCTGCAGGCCGCCCATGGCCAGGGTCAAAAAGCCGAGGCCCATGTAATCCATGTTTTTCAGGCGCGAGCGATCGGCCTTGATCCAGGGCGGATCTTCAACGAGACGCGTGACAAGAATGAAGGCGACGATGCCGACGGGGATATTGATGAAGAAGATCCAGCGCCAGGAGAAGTTGTCGGTGATCCAGCCGCCCAGGGTGGGGCCGATGGAAGGCGCGAGCACGGCGACAAGGCCGTAGAGCGCAAAGGCCTGGCCGCGCTTATGCGGCTCGAACGAGTCGGCCATGATGGCCTGCGCCATGGGTTGCATGCCGCCGCCGCCCGCACCCTGAAGAACGCGGCAAAGCAGGAGGATGGGCAGCGAGGGAGCGATACCGCAGAGAAAACTGGCAACGGTGAAGACCGTAATGCAAAAGACGAAGAAGTTGCGGCGGCCCATGAGCGAGCTGGCCCAGCCGCCGAGCGGGAGCACGATCGCGTTTGAAACCAGATAGCTGGTGAGCACCCAGGTGGCTTCATCGGTGCTTGCGCCGAGCGAACCGCCGATGTGCGGCAGCGCGACGTTGGCGATGGACGTGTCGAGCACTTCCATGAACGCTGCCAGTGCCACGGTCATGGCAATCAGCCATGGATTGACCCGGGGCTTCCACTGCGCATGCGCTTCGAGACCTGAAGCGGGCACACCTGCAGGCGCGGCTGCTGCAGGACCAGCGCCATTACCACCGGTAGGCGAGCGGCCGGAAGCCGGCGCGGGCAGTGTGGTGTCGATCGCGGACAAGAGTCTTCTCCTCTTGCTTCTTGGTCGTCCTATTTTTAGGCTTTGACCGGGGATCTACGGCGTTATTTGGCCAGGTGTTCCTGCTTCCAAAAGCACCCGGCGTTTTACAAAGTGTGCGTTCTTTTATCTAGATTCGCAAGTACGGGTTTCGGGTTCATGGAGATGCCGCAATTTTCATGGCTGCCCGGATCGCAACGGTCCGGCTAAGACAATTCCCGCAAACGTCGGTTCTGCATGGAGTTCCCGCACTCAACGCCTGTTAGACTTCTCGGCATACGATTTTCAGCGCAGTTGCATTTCCGAGAGCTAACTCCCAGGAGAACACGATGCGCCGTCGCACCTTCATCCAGACACTCCCCATGGCGGCCGCAGCGTCAGCCGCCACAGTGACGGGCAATGCCACGGGATTTGCGCAAAGCGGCGAAGCCGTGACGGCCGCAGAGATGCCGAAATTCCAGCCTGCCGAAGGCGAGCGATTCATTCGGCCCGATGTTCATGCCGGCGACCGGCCCTCTGGCGCGAGCTTTGCCACGCGCTCGCCTGCCTTGGGATTGAACGGCGCTGCGGGAACCGCGCATCCGCTGGCGACCCAAACGGCCATCGAGATGCTCAAGCGCGGCGGCTCCGCTGTAGATGCAGCAGTAGCCGCCAATGCGGTTCTCGGATTTGTCGAGCCGGTCAGCTCCGGTCTCGGCGGCGACTGCTTTGCATTTGTCTGGGATCCGAAAGCCGGCAAGTTGATGGGCATGGCCAGTTCCGGCCGCTCACCCAAGTCTCTTTCGCTCGCCACCGTGCGCGCGCACGCCGTGAACGGCCACATTCCGGCGTACGGCGCCGTCAGCGTTTCGGTGCCCGGCGCGCTTGACGGGTGGTGGACTCTGCACCAGCGATACGGAAAGCTCAAGTGGGCGGAGCTCTTCGAGCCTGCGATCCATGCCTGCGAGGCAGGCGATCCCACGCCGCAGATCATCGGCTACTACATCAAGCGCAACATGGCAGCATTTCTGCGGCCGAGCTCCGGCGTTGAAGAGACGGCCAACGCGGTCGACACCTACATGCCGGGAGGCGTTGCACCCAATGAATACGATGTGCGGCGCAACCGCGACCTCGCGCACACCTATCGCATGATCGCCGACGGCGGCCGCGATGTCTTCTACGACGGCCCCATCGCCCAAACCATCGATGCCTATTTCAAGCGCATCGGGGGCTGGCTCTCAGCCGAAGATCTGCGAGAGCATCACGCCGAGTGGGTTGAGCCGCTGGTGACCACATATCGCGGCGTGAGTGTCTACGGCATGCCCGCCAACACGCAGGGTCTGGCGACGCTGCAAATGCTCAACATCATCGAGAACTTCGATATGCGCGGATATGGATTTCAGAGCCCGCAGTCGCTGCAAGTGGCGATTGAAGCCAAACGTCTTGCTTATGAAGATCGCGCGCGCTACTACGCCGATCCGCACTTCGCGAAGATTCCGATCGAGTGGCTGAACTCAAAGGAGTATGCGAAGGAACGCGCGAAACTGATCCGGCTGGATAAGATCAACGAGCATGTCGATCCGGGCCAGGCGCCGAGCCAGGGCGACACCACCTACTTCACCACCGCGGACAAGGACGGCATGATGGTCTCGATGATTCAGTCGAACTTCCGCGGAATGGGCTCGGGCCTGGTGGCCGATCAGCTTGGATTCATGTTCCAGGATCGAGGACAGCTTTTTTCATTGCAGGACGGGCACCCGAATATTTACGCGCCGGGCAAGCGGCCCTTTCAGACCATCATTCCCGGGTTTGCGGCGCGCGACGGAAAGCCGTGGATCTCGTTCGGCGTGATGGGCGGCGACATGCAACCGCAGGGACAGACGCAGATCGTTCTCAATCGTGTGGATTATGGCCTGGATGTGCAGGCTGCGGCCGACAGTCCGCGCTGGCACCATGAAGGGTCCTCGCAATCGATGGGCGAAGACACGACCGGCTTGGGGCCGCTCGGTCTGCTCCGACTTGAGGCCGGCGTTCCATCCGATACGCGCAAAGCTCTCATCGAACTTGGCTGGCCGATGGGAGCAAGCGACGGCGGTTTCGGCCGCTACGAAGGCATCGAGCTTCGCCATCAAGGCGACGACCGCGTTTACGCGGCGGGCAGCGAGATGCGCTGCGATGCGGTGGCGCTGGCGTATTAAGCCTTTGCTCGTTGGAATTGAAAAACCTAGCGATTGCCCATCCCAGGTCCCAAAATCGGGACCTGGGGCACTCTCTTTGCTACAAGAATCAGCGGTCAAAGGACACGCGTTACTCCGCGCCGGGATGCACGTAGACCTGCTGCGGAGCATCCACCTTAGCAGGCGCGCTCAACTTCAGCTTCAGATTCGCGATCTGCGGCTTGCCGTTGCCGGGCGCCATGAAGTCGAGTTCGTATTGGTTGTGAATGCGCTGGTCGATATTGTCAAAATACGGCGCCAGGGTGACCGGGTTCCCGAATCCTTCCCAGTAGCTGTTGCCTCCTGTTGCCTGGGTAAGCTGGGCAAGCAGATTCTGGCCGTCGTTGGCGGCATAGCCTGTGCGGTCGAAACGGCCCTGGTCGCGCCAGTAGATGGAGTACACGATCAGGTGAGCGCGGACTGAATCTTCGATCGCGGCCTGCACGTACGGGTCCTCGGGATCGTAGTGCGGCTCGTAATCATCCACACCGTCCGTCACCATTACCACCTCGCGCCGCGCACTGGCGACTGTCGCTGGCCAATGCTTCGCAAGATCTGAGAGGCAGAAGTAAGGGCTTGCGCTCACGCCCGGCATGCCTTGGGCGGGTATGTGCAACTCACGGACGAGAACCGCGTGATCGGTGGTCATGGGACCCGCCAAAACTGCGCGCCCGTATTCCATGTAGGCAACGGCGGCCTCGGCATTCGGCGGCAGGCCCTGGATGAAGTTTGCAATATCTTTCAATTGCAAAGCCAGGCTTGTACGCGCTCCGTCGTCGATCAGGATCACGACCTGGAGCTGGCTCGTCGGGCTGTGCAGGGCGGTCCAGCCGGTAACGCTTGAGTCTTTGCCATCGATCTTCAGGTGCACGGCGTCCTGGCGAATGCCGCCGGGAATCTCGTGGCCAGGCAGGACCGTAATCACCGCCTGTCCCTGCGCCGGTTGATTGTTATCCGCGAATATGAGAGCGGGAGCCGCGAGCAACGTTCCGGCTGCCACCAAAGCAAAAAGTTGAAGTTTTCGAAACTGCATATCTGTTGCTCCTCTGCGGGGGCCGAATTCCGACCCTACCCTCTGTTCAACACGCCGCACAGCCTTTTGATGTGCAGAGAAAGTGATTCGGCTCAAGGACGCGATGACCAAGAAAGGCGGAATCGGCGGATAGATATCTGGGAATTCGGTGAAATGCGACGAGATGAAAACCGACTCCGGCCGTCAGGCAACCCTTCGGCGCACTTCCGCACCGCAGAGTGGCGCGGCCTGAATGGTGATGAGCCGCAGCCAGTTCTCCGCTAATCCTCGACGAAGGTTTTGAGCCGCGCCAGAGCCTGATCCCACTTCTCGGAGACAAAGCTCAGGTACTCCTTCATATCCCGGAACGCGCGTGAATCGAGCTCAAACAGGCTCTCGCGGCCAGCGCGGGCGGAGCGCACGATTCCGGCGTGTTGCAGCACGCGCAGGTGCTTGGTCACGGCCTGGCGCGTGATGCGCGTGCCCGTGGTTAATTGCGCGATGGATGCGGGCTGGCCCGAACTCAGGCGGACCACCAGCGCCAGCCGCGTTTTGTCGCCGAGCGCGGCGAAGAGCGCGGCTTGCGCAGACGGCCTGCTGCGCGCGCGGCTATGGTTTTTGCGTGACATGAGTTTCGATGTTCTTGATTTGCTGTGCCCATCCACCGTCGTTTCCTCTGAGAGCGCCCGCACGCCATTCGGCGGGAACGTTTTCGAAGCCCGACTCGGTGAGCATGAGTCGTGTACCGTTCGCGATCTTCTCCAGGCGGAACTCAACGAGCGTTCGGGGCGCATTCGAGTAGTCGGGGGAGTAGCGGTCCTTGTCGTGATATCTCACTTGAGCCCAGGTGAACGAGAAGAGCCGCTCGGGCTCCATCTTCTCAATCAGCGCTTCCCAGACGATGTGCTCATAGCCCGGATGAAGAATCTGGCCGCGCGAAACCTTGCCCGGCACGAAGGGACCATCCAGCGCCACGCGGAACCACTCGCCAAACTCGCGATGGTCGGTGAGGGCGCGCCAGACGCGGCTGACGGGCGCGTTGAGCTCAATGCGTTTCTCGATTTTGTTTTCATCCATAAGCAATCTCTTGGTTGCATATTAGCAGGCAGCAAATAGAAATGCAACCTTTTAGCTGCATTTTCCAGAGGACAGCAAAAGGCTGCAAGTCGAGCTTCGGTTCCCTGAAAGTAGCGTAAAGATAGAGGCAAGCGAGTTTCTTGAGCAATCTCACAAATCGCGCACGCGCCGAACAACGAAAGGCAACCGCGGATCCTTCGATTCCACTCCCGCTTTCCGTCGCCTTACGGCGGCAAAGCGCTCGGTCACTCAGGATGACAAGCTGAGGTGAGCCATGGGTGAAGCAATCTTGGAATTGCTCTAATAGAACAAATACTTCCGCCAACGGTCGTCGCTGCGGCCGAGCATGCGCATGATCTGGCGGCTGGTATGAAGCGAGAACGGGCGCGGCTCGCGCAACAGGATCATGTCGTCGATCTCGCTGAGCAGGCGGTTGCCTTTCTGGCGATTGCATTCGTGGCAGCAGGCGACCAGATTTTCCCAGGTGGAATTGCCGCCGCGCGAACGCGGAACGACGTGGTCGAGTGTGAGCTCGCCGGGCGGGTAGGCTTCGCCACAATATTGGCAGGTATTGCGGTCACGCAGCAGGATGTTCTTGCGCGAGAGGGCGCGCGTCTGGTGGGGGATGCGGCGGTATTCGAGCAGCCGGATCACCGACGGCATGGCAACGATGGTGCGCTGCGCATGCAGCGAAAGGCCGTGTTCTTCCTCGGTGCGTGCGATGCCTTTGAGCACCAGGACCAGCGCGCGCCGGGCACCGCAGATATTGATGGGCTCATACGATGCATTCAGTACCAGCACCGGCATCTGCAGGATGTGAGTATGGACGTACGGCGCAGATCCATGGTCGGTCATCACCACGGCCTTCGCAATCGCCTTCTGCTTGCGTGCGTGAATCATGGCTTTTCCCAACGACATCTCTTCCCCCCGGTCAAAAAGATGCTTGTTCCCGCAACGGCAACGGCTCTTCGCCGGCCCCTGGTGAATGAATCGCCGAGCCAGCCACAGAACTGATCATTGGCTGGCCGTCTCCCGCGTCTTCGTACGCGAAGCCCTGTCCAAATCCTGCGACGCGCTGTGCGCGGGCCAGCGTCGCCACCCAAACTGAAGCTGCACCGGCCCTGACCAAGACCTGCGCGGCGGCGCGTGCCGTGGCCCCGGTCGTCAATATGTCGTCAATCACCAGAATGTGCCGGTCTTTCACACTCGATGAATCGGAGACGGAAAATGCGCCGCGGACATTGAGACGGCGTTGCCGCGGCGTTAACCCCGCCTGGCTGTTGGTGGCCCGAAGCCGCATGAGCGTGCTCGGAGCCAGCCTAAGCTGCCACTCAGGACGAGCCTTGCGCAAAAATCGCAGCGCCTCCGCCGCAAGCGAGCGCGACTGGTTGAAGCCCCGTTGCGCGTACTTTGACCGGTGCAGCGGCACCGGAACCACCAGCATCTCTGCCGGCGCCTCACCCGCCAACATTTCGATT
This sequence comes from uncultured Acidobacteriaceae bacterium, assembly GCA_963782285.1. GTDB lineage: Bacteria > Acidobacteriota > Terriglobia > Terriglobales > Acidobacteriaceae > Telmatobacter. The sequence goes on along the minus strand of CAWAJH010000001.1, from coordinate 513,673 downwards.
GCCTCAGCCAGCATTCGGCCGAGAACCCGGGCCGCCGGATGAAGGCGGTCGTACTTCAGCGCGTGGATTGCCTCTCGCATACGGCCCTGGTACAGGCCATAGGAAACAGCACGAACGAATGCCGGCGGGGCCAGGCGGCAGGCCCGGCACAGCGGCAATGCCGGGGTTGCAGACGGCGCACTAAGCGCATCGCCGCAACGCGCACATAAAGAGCCGTTCTGGTGCGGAAATTCCGCCCAGCAAGCATCGCAAATTGGAACGGAAGACAGGCGCGGCAACGGAGAGCCGCAAAGCGCACAGGAGGCGGGGAACAAAGCACAACTTAAACTATCCAAAGGACTTCGGAGCACGCGAACCACCGCGCGCCACCGATTTGTTTCCGATGCCGGAATCTTGCCACTGCGGATGCCGAAATCTCTGTGGAAGACGCACCTCGCTTGCAAGCGGAGCCGTTCACTTCCCACTTGATGAGGCCAGTATAGCGTATTCGCAATGCGAACCTCCAGAGGAGGCCTCAAGCGATTGTCAGTGCAATCGGATCAAGGCCTGCCCCTGGCGCCGAAAAAGACGAGTGCTCCACCCACAATAAAAGCCGCTCCCAATATGGGCGGAAGCGGCACCTGATGATGGTGCGTGCTCTCAACCTGAATCGGACCCATATTGACGGCCTTCTTGTGGGTTGTATAGGAGAATCCGCCGTAGATTAATGCGGCCACTCCTGCGATCATCAGGATCACTCCGGCAAGTTTCATTGTTGGTCCTTACCCTGGGCGCAATTTTTATTCGATTTCGTGATCTGTCGTCAACACGCTCTACGAATGTTTGTCGTGGGCGTGCGCGTGCTCCTGCTGGTACTGGCGATCGCGCTCACGCTGTTGTTCAGCCTCGCGCGCCTTCTCGCGTTCGACTTCAGTTTGCGCGTCGCGAGCTGCGTCCTTGACCGTGCCCCAGGCCTTCTGGGCCTTGCCTTTAATTTGTTGCGCCGATCCTTCCGCCTGAGCATGGGTATCGCCTGTCCACTCACCCACCTGACGCTTCGCTCGTCCCGCTGCGTCGTTAACTGCACCTTTTACCCGATCTTTATCCATGGTTTTGTCTCCTGCACGACTTTATGGTTCGTTGGATGGTTCGTTGGTTGTTCCAGCTCGATGGTTCTTTGAGCCTGGCTTCTTCTTCCTCCGGATTCCGCAGCGCGAAATACGATTCCTACCGGGATGCATTTGCCGGCCTTTATACGGCTCGCCGCCCAGTGATCAGTTGGATGACCAAAACCACGAGCGCGATCACCAGCAAAATGTGAATGAATCCACCAAGGGTGTACGACGAAACTACCCCCACCAGCCACAAGACCAGGAGGATGACAAAAATCGTCCACAGCATGACTCACCTCCGCTCAAATTCTTGCCCTTCCATAGAGAGCGTTGGACGGCGTGCAGCGTGTGCAGGTTGTCCGCCCGAGACGCGGCAAGAAAAGAAACTTCCGCGCAACTGCCGGCGGGTGTTCTGCATCGCAAAGCGCGTGGCGTGCTCAGGCGCATTTAGAGTGAGCAACTTTTGATTTGTTGGCAGATTGGAAAGTACCGAGCAGCCCCGAACGCCGGCCCGGCATCAGAGCAAGAGTTCGCGAGGATGTTCAGTGGGAACGGCTGGGCAAAGGAGGCAAGATGCTTTTGTTGATCATTCTCATATTGCTGATTTTCGGGTTTGGATATGGCGGCTATCGCGTGGGACCCGGATGGGGCTACTACGGCGGAGGAACGATTAGCCTCCTCCTCACCATCGTTTTGATCCTTCTCTTGCTGAGAGTGATTTGAGGCGCAGAGCAGGCTTGGAAGGCGCACGCAAAGACCAGGCGCAATCATGGATGCGCGCGGCTTCAATTGCAAACAGCGTGTTTTAAGCCGCTTTGATGGTTGTCAACGGAAAGCGCAAGATCCCCGCTCGAGGATGCGCAGAGCGCAATGGACGTGCGCGGCAGATCTAGAACACGCCGGCCATGTAGGCCTCTGCGGGATGAAGGTTCTCCGATTTCGATCCGCACTCCGCCAGCACCACCGGCGACAAAGTAATGACCGGGCATTGGGTTTGGGCCAGAATCTTGTAGACCACCCCATGCCTCGTAATCGCCGCGAAGGCCGACGCGCCTTGTGCGCCAAGAACAACCAGGTCCGCCTGCTGCGCTCGGCTTTGATAGAGCAGCTCCTCGGTCGGGTCGCCCGGGACGACGATGGTTTGAATCGCAATCTGACCCTGCAGTTTCCTTGGGATGAGACCCAGGATCCCCGCTTCTACTTCGTCAAGAGATTTTCCGTTCAGAAACTCCACACGATCCTGGGGCCTGATCACGTGCTGCAGAATCAAGCGCGATCCGTGCTGAGCGGCGAGTTCCGCAGCAAACGCCGTTACTACCTTGCTGGCTTCATGAAGGCTGACGGCGCACAGGATTGTCCGTGTAGCAAAGTTTCGATAGCCTCCGTCCAGGACCTCGGGGCCGATGATATAGACCGGCGAGCTTGCGGTGCGCAACACCGCTTCGGCGACCGAGCCCACGAGCAGCTTGCCGATGGGGCCGGGAGAATGCGTTCCCATCACGATCCGATCGATTGCACGTTCTCGCGTGTAGGCGAGAATTTCGTCGGCTGGCAATCCCGGCCGCACGACAACTTCGCAGTTGAGGCCCGATTCCCGGACGCGCTGAGCCAGGGGCTCCAGATGCTGCTTCTCAGTCCGCGCGGCAGCGGCGTAGTCGTAGTAACGAATGCCCGAGGTCTCCGACGCGGCGACTACGAGCGTGTCGTAAGCGTGAAAGAGAATGAGATCGGAACCGAATTCCCTGGCTTGAGCGAGTGCGAACGAGAAGGCTTTTTGGTTAACCGGGATTTCCGATGCGAAGAGAATTGTGGAGGGCTTGCTCCAGCCTGGCTTCAATACGGCTGCCATGGAAGACTCCTTCAGCTGCGTTCAGAACGATTGCAGATCGGGACCAGTTAATGCGGTGTTACGTCGCACATAAGGTGGTGATTTATCTCACCTTATCGCCCACCGCATGCTCGAAATCGGCGCTCGGTCAACTCGATTCGACGTTTGCTGCTGGCGGGTCCACGAAGAATCGTGAACGCGTGATCAGATTGTGTCCCCGATTTGGAGTTTTGTCCAGTGCGGCTGGCGTTCCGCTGCGATTGAACCACTGCAGTGGAGCGGACTCGCGCCAAAGAAACTCGTTCTTCTCCGGTCTGGCTGTCTGCAGTGTATCTTTCCAAGCTGAGCCACCCGCCTCTTCTATACCATCATCCTCCCGGACGCATCGCGTCTGAAGTGATTCAGATCACAGAACCGATCCTGTTTCCCTGTTTTCCTTGTATTGGAATCGTCGCGGATTCAAATGGGCTTACCAGTGGTTCGCGCGAGACCTTCCCTGAGGAGGCCCCATGCCGATGCAACCGATGCAGAATATTCCCGCCCGCGGCGGGATCGACTACGACGAATCGCCATTTCTGGCTATTTGGGAAATCACACAATCCTGTGATCTGGCCTGCAAGCATTGCCGCGCGGCTGCGCAGCCCATTGCGCATCCAGACGAATTGACGCACGAAGAAGGCAAAGCGCTTATCGACCAGATCGCCGCGATGCACATTCCCATCTTCGTGTTCACGGGCGGCGATCCGCTCAAGCGCAAGGATCTCTTCGAGTTGATCCGCTATGCAGCAGGCAAGAACGTGAGCGTGGCGGTCACTCCCAGCGCGACGCCGCTGTTGACGCGCGAAGCCATCTTCAAGATGAAAGAGGCAGGCCTGGTTCGGCTTGGCATCTCGCTCGACGGCTCAAGCCCAGAGATTCACGACGCTTTCCGCGGCCTGCCCGGCGCCTGGGCGCGCACCATTCAGGCGATCGAGTGGGCGAACGAAGCGGGGATTCCGATCCAGGTTCATACCACGGTGAGCCGGCATAACGTAAACGATCTCGACAATCTCTGCAATCTCTTCGAGAAGCTTGCCATCGTGATGTGGAATGTCTTCTTCCTGGTTCCCGTGGGGCGCGGACAACTTGACGATCTGCTCAGCGGCGAGGAGTTCGAGCAGGTGTTCGGCAAAATCTACGAACTCTCGCGCCGCGCGAATTTCCAGATCAAGACGACCGAGGCGATGCACTATCGCCGCTACCTGCTGCAGCACAATCTGGAAGAGCGGCGGATGGGGCACGGCCACGGTCATCCCGGCGCGGCCTATGAAGCAGGGACGCCGACAGCCGGCGCCGAGGCGCGTAATCGGAGTTGGGCCACACGGCGCGTGAACGATGGCAAGGGCTTCATGTTCATCTCGCACGTGGGCAACGTCTATCCCAGCGGTTTTCTGCCCATCCATGCGGGCAACATCCGCGAAAGTTCGCTGGCGGAGATCTACCGCCATGCGCCCATCTTCAAGGCCCTGCGCGACACCGGCCGTCTCGAGGGCAAGTGCGGCGCATGCGAGTTCAAGGAGATCTGCGGCGGATCGCGGGCGCGGGCGTATGCGCTCACAGGCGATCCGCTGGCGCAGGAACCATGCTGCATCTATCAGCCGAAGAACTGGGATCCCGAGCTGGATCATCAGGCTGAAGCCTATCGGCATATGACGCAAGCTGGGACGTTGGTGACGCTGTAGGCATTGACTCGGCAGTGTGCGCGCCCTCGGTAACGGCGCCCCACTTAGTCCGCTAACCCGTTCATTACTTCCTGCTTGTGGAGGGTGATGCGCTCAGACCAAACCACAATAGGATGGGATTGGGGCATCGCACCGCTTTCGATCTCGGCCACCTCGTCCGGAGAAAAAACGATTCCCACGTCATACATCAGAGCAGTGTGATGAACCGCAGGCGATATCGGGCTCCGGTAGAGTACGCACACTACGAGGCCCGCTTGAACTGTTCGGTTTCCCGTCTGCGGGTCAACGGACGCGGCCCTTAAAGCGTTACTAAGCGGTCCCCCTCTTGCGAGATTTGGCTGTCGGCTGATCCGGTATGCCTTCTCTCCCTGCGGGACCATTTCACCTGACAGGGGTCCAAATTTGTCTTGACTATGACAGACCCCCGCCAATGTCGCGGGAATCGAACCAGTGAAGCCGGGGGACACTGCCAACTGAGGGATCAGGGCGACGTTTGTCGCCGGGCTGCGCCCCGTGTTGTCGACCAGAACGTCAACGCTGTAGGACACGTTACCGAAGCTATTCACTCCAACGGCGGGAAGCTTCGTGCCGGTGATGACTAGCGACGGTCGTTCGGACAAATCGAGCTGCCTCATCGCTGTTGAAGCTGTTTGCTGAGTGGCGCCCGCTAACGTTTGCGCAGCCCTGGATTGCTTTCTCATCTCTGCAAGCGCAACTTCGGTGCTTGCATCAGAGGATCTCGCCTCATTTACTGCAGTTTGGGCGGACAGTTCGGCTGCCTTTCCGGTCTGCAAGACAGCCGGAGTCTGCCTCTTGATCTCTTGTAAGGTCTCATTGGTCTCTCTCCACTGAAGGTATGAAAAAATGGCGAGGACGGTGGTCGCGGCCAAGAGGAGAATGTTGATGCATACGCCGAACGCAGTCAAACTGTTTGCTACTTCACTCGACGGAAGTCTGTATAGCCTGTCGAGAGCCTTTTGGATGGCGCCTTTCATTGACCAATGCTCCATAGGCTTGCGTTGAGGGACGCCTCAAGCCTTAAGTTCCGATGCCCTCTAACGCCCAGCTCGTATCACGATTCTTGCACCACGCCCGAGCGGGAAGCGGGATTCTTCTGACAATTAGGATTGCAAAGTGGCTCAGTCAATGCCCGTCCGCATGCGCGTCAGCTTTGCCTTTGAAGCGCGAGTAGACGAAGACCACATAGGCGACGGCGAGCGTCATCCCGAAGATCCACCACGCCAATCCCACGGCCAATGTGTGCGGGCCGGAGATGGCGCGGCTCAGCGTGATGTCGTTGTTTGCGCCGGTGGTTGCAGGCAGCAGCACCGGATAGACGCCCCAGCAGGCACCAGCCAACATGAAGAAGAGATAGGCGCACGAAGCCAGAAAGGCATACAGAGCCTTCCCGCTTCGATTCCAGAACCAGATTGCGATCAGCGCGGCAATTACGCCAATCGGCACCACAAACGTGGCCGGGTGGTGAGAATAATTGTCGAGGCTCGCGGGGCGGACGGCGATGGTGGCGATGAGGCTGACGATGGTGAGCACCACGAGGATCAGCCAAAGCGGGTTGGCGACCTTCCGCGCACGCTGCTCCAGCTCGCCTGACGTTTTTATGGTGATCCAGAGGGCCCCGTGCATCGTAAGAGCTACGAGCGCCACGAGGCCGCCGATCACCGTGTACCAGTCCAGAATGCCGGGCGCAGCGCCGGGCTGCCAATTGGTCCAAAGCGGCAAAAAGAAGTAGCCGTCCGGGTTGAGCGGTACACCGCGCAGGACGTTGGCCAGCGCGGCTCCGTAAAAAATGCAGAGCAAAGTGCTTGCCAATCCGAAGATTCCGTCAAGCAGCGAGCGCCATACGCCCACGTCGATATGGTTGCGCAGCTCGAGGCTTATGCCGCGCAGTATCAGCAGCCAAAGCACGATCATCAGCGGCAGGTAAAAGCCGCTGAAGGCCGATGCGTAAAGCAGCGGAAAAGCAAAATAGAGCGTGCCGCCGCCGGCCAGCAGCCACACCTCGTTCCCGTCCCACACCGGCCCGATGCTCGCAAGCGTGGCTTTGCGTTCGGCTTCGGTGCGCACAAGGAACAGATGCAGTACCCCGACACCGAGATCGAATCCGTCGAGCACCACGTAGCCGACGATCATGATTGCGACGAGCCAAAACCAGATGAAACCCATCATTGCAAAACTCCCATTCCTTCAGGACGACGCGGCGCGACGAGCACTTTCGTACCCCGTTCTGACGGTCTCAGCCCGCGGCCACAGGTTCGACCGCAGTCTCTTTCGCTTCCGGACCATCACTGATCTCGCGATAGATGAGCACCGTGAACAACAGGCCCAGCAGTGCGTAAAGTCCCATGAAGCCAATCAGTGTGAATAACCCGTTGGCCGCCGAAACCGTATCGGAGTAGCCCTCGCTGGTTCGCATCAGGCCGTAAATGAGCCAGGGCTGGCGGCCCAGTTCCGCGGTCATCCAGCCTGCGGTGTTGGCAATGTAAGGCAGCGGAAAACTGAGCAGAAGAGCCCACAAAGCCCATCGTGCGCGATGAAGCTGGTTGCGCCAAAGCAGAAAGGCAGCAACAACCATGAGCAGCACGAACCAGGTCCCAAGCCCCGCCATGATGTGATAGCTGTAAAAGAGCAGAGGCAGCGCCGTCGGCCATTGGTCATGTGGAATCTGATCCAGCCCTGTCACTTCGGCCTTCGTTGTTCCGTAAATCAGGTAGCTCAATACGTCATTGACGGCAATGGGATTGTCGATCTCACCCGTCTCCTCATTGGGCTGGCCGATGAGCACGATCGGCGCGCCGGCGCCTGACTTGAAAAGGCCCTCCATTGCGGCGATCGCCGCAGGCTGGTTACGTGCGACGTATTTTCCGGCAAGATCGCCCGTGGGAAAAATGATGAGGATCGACGAGATGACGCCAGCGATGACGCCCACCTTGAGAAAGATCTGACCATAATCATGGCGCCGGCCTTCGAGCAGATAAAAAGCGCCCACCGCGCTCATGACGAACGCGCCCGTGACCACTGCACCGGTCATGTTGTGCATGTATTGCAGGATGCCCCAGGGATTTAAGAGCATCTGCCAGAAACTCAGAACCTCAAAACGGCCATCGGGCAGGCGGTCGTAGGCCACAGGATGCTGCATCCATGCGTCGGTGACGATGATGAAGAACCCCGAGATCCACGAACCGAGCCACACCATTACCGCCGAGAACCAGTGCATCCTGCGCGAGATGCGTTTTTCGCCATAGAGGAACAGGCCGAGAAACGCCGACTCGAGGAAGAAGCTGAAGACGCCTTCCATCGCCAGCGGCTGGCCGATCACGCCGCCTGAAAGCCGCGAGAACCGCGCCCAGTTGGTGCCAAATTCGAACTCCATGGGGATGCCGGTAACCACGCCGAAGACGAAGTTGATGGCGAAGATGCGGCCCCAAAAGCGTGCGGCTCGGTCCCAAGTCTCGTTGCCGGTGCGGAGCGCCACGGTTTTGAGCACCACGATCAGCAGGGCCAGGCCCATGGTGAGCTGCGGAAAAAGATAATGGAAGGTGACAGTGAAAGCGAAGTGCAGCCGGTGAATCAACTCGGCGGTCATGAAGTGTCTCCTGCCGAAAGGCACGCCCTGCGGGCGGGCAAATACGGTGAACGATCAGGGAGGGGTAAGCATGGCTCGAAGTAGCAGGCCAAAGTCGATGCTCTTCACGTTAACTGGCGATTGTAGCTCTTCCAGTGACTTGAATCACTTGCCTTGGCTCGCCCAGGCCTCATTCTGATACCAGGGCATCGCCGGCGAGGCTGCTCGTTTCCCTGCCGCACACCCAAGTGCAGTAAATTGTTGTAAACATAGAGTGGGGTCGAGACATGCGGATTGCGATCATTGGCGGCGGCATTGCCGGGCTGGCCGCAGCTTATGAGCTCGAAAAGGCGCGCAAGAGCGGCAGCACCGTTGAATACACGCTTTTTGAAGCGCGACCGCGGCTGGGTGGCTCGCTGGCCTCGGAGATCGTGAACGGAGCCGTGCTTGAACGCGGGCCCGATTCGTTCCTGACGGAAAAGCCTGCAGCAGCGGAGCTCTGCCGCGAGCTTGGTCTCGGCGCGGATCTGATCCCCTCAAACGACGCGGCCCGCAAGACCTACATCCTGGTTCGCAATCGGCTCGTTCCTCTGCCCGATGGGCTCATGTTCCTGGTGCCCACCAAGCTTTTCCCGACGGCGCTCACCCGTCTCTTCACCCTCCGCACCAAGATACGAATGGCGCTTGAGCTGCTGCACCCTCCCACAACCAACGGCCAGGATGAGTCAGTGGCAGCGCTCGTAGAGCGGCACTTTGGCCAGGAGGCCGTGGACCGGCTCGCCGATCCGCTGCTAAGCGGTATCTATGGCGGCGATGCAGCGCAACTCAGCGCGCAGACCGTGCTGCCGCGCCTCGTCGAGATGGAAACGAAGTACGGCTCGCTGACGCGCGGAATGCTGGCCGCGCACAAAAAGATGCGCGCCATGGCGAAGAAGTCGAATGGACCAAAGCGTGAGGCGCCGGCGATTTTCACCGCGCTTCGCGGCGGCATGCAGCAGATGGTCGATGCTCTCGCTGCGCGCATCGATCCGGACTGGGTGCGCACTGCAACGCCGGTGGCAGCGATTGAGAAAACCGGCGACGGCTGGAGCATCGAGGCTGCCGGAGCACGGCTGGAGTTTGACGCGCTCATTATGGCTGCGCCCGCCTGGGCCGCGGGCAAGCTGCTTGACAGGGTTGACCCCGTGCTCAGCGCCGAACTCGGCAGTATTCCTTACTCTTCATCGATCACCGTCAACCTCATCTACGACGAAGCAAGGATCGGGCAGCTTCCTGAAGGCTTCGGATTTCTGGTTCCGGTCAGCGAGGGCCGATCGATGCTGGCCTGCACCTTTGCGCACCGCAAGTTTCTGGGACGCACGCCGCCCGGCAAGGTGGTCTTTCGCGCATTCCTCGGCGGCATGAAACGCGACGAGCTGATGAGCGAATCTGACGATGCCCTCATCGCGATGGTCCGCCGCGAGATGAGCGAAATTCTCGGCCCAAAGACCATTCCCCCTTTCGTTGAACCCGAATATGCGCAAGTTTCGCGCTGGCGTCGTGCCATGGCGCAATATGCCGTGGGTCACCGCGAGCGCATGCGGCGCGTCAAGGATCGAGTTGCAGCTCTTCCCGGGCTGCGCCTTGTGGGCAACGCCTACGACGGGATTGGCGTACCCGACTGCATTCGTCTCGGCCGCCAGGCTGCGCGAGAACTGGCTGCGGCCAACGAATCCGATCGCGCGTCCGTTCCCGTAGCAAGGCGATAGGCGCGCCGCTCACTGCATCCCTCGTATACTTGAGCCAGAAGCATGTCCACGCATACTGACACATTTCTCGCGACGATTCTCGCTTCAACGCGCGCCACGCTGGCCGCATCGAAAGCCGACGTACCGCTGCCGGAGCTGGAGCGCCGCGCCATCGAGCACCATCCACGCGGATGGGCCGCAGCGCTGCGACACCAAGCAACCATTGGACTTGCCGTCATCGCCGAAATCAAGAAGGCCTCTCCTTCAAAGGGCGTGATTCGCCCCGCTTTCGACCCGGCATGGCTTGCCCGCCGTTACCGCATCGGCGGCGCCGCAGCGCTTTCCGTGCTGACGGACGAGCCCTACTTTCAAGGCAGCCTGCGCAACCTTGAGATCGCTTCGTCTGCCGCGCCGCTGCCGTGCCTGCGCAAGGACTTCATCTTCGACGAGTACCAGATCGTCGAGGCACGCGCCCACCGCGCCGACGCGATTCTGCTGATTGCTGCCGCGCTCACGGGCGCCGAACTCAAGCTGCTGTCTAACGCCGCACACTCGCTCTCGCTCGACGTGCTGGTCGAAGTGCATTGCGCCGATGAGCTAGGCCTGGTTCTCGATGCTCTCGGTGAATCGGGCGCCGATGCCATCGGCGTCAACAATCGCGACCTTAAAACCTTTGAAGTGAGCCCCCAGACCTCGCTCGCGCTTGTTGGACGCATTCCATCGAGCGTGGTGCGCGTAACGGAGAGCGGCATTTCATCGTCGGAGGATATAATCCGGCTGAGCCGCGCAGGCTTTCACGCCTTCCTCATTGGCGAGAGCCTGATGCGTCAGCCCGATCCCGGCGTCGCGTTGTCGGAACTGATTGCCGGGGCAGCGGCCGCAAAATGAGCCTCTGGATCAAGATCTGCGGAAACACCTCGATCGAGGACGCAAAGCTGGCCGCAGAGGCCGGAGCGGATGCTGTTGGATTTGTCTTCGCACCCAGCCCCCGTTGCGTGACTCAGGAGCAGGTGGCCGCCATTGTGCCCCACCTGCCGCCCGCACTCGAAAAGATCGGCGTCTTCGTGGACGCCACGTTCAACGAGGTTACGTACACCGTGGAGAACTGCGGTCTCACCGGCGTGCAATTGCACTTTGACGCGCCGCGCGAACTTCCCATCCGGCTCCGCGCCCGTTTTGGGCCGCGCGTTCGCATTCTGCGCGTGGTGTATTTTGACGGGGGCGGCGCCACCGCCGCGTTTAACCCGAAATCGGCTTCCAGCGTCGATGCTATCCTGATTGACTCGCATACCACCTACGCTCCGGGGGGCACCGGTATCCCCTTCGACTGGACTGCGGCGCGCGCAATCTTCGATCAATTCTCAAAAGATCGCAAGCTCGTGGCAGCCGGCGGGCTTAACCCGGAAAACGTCGCCCGGTCGATCTCAATTCTCCATCCCTGGGGCGTCGATGTCGTCACTGGCGTTGAAGCCGCGCCCGGCCGCAAAGACGCTGCCAAAGTTCGCGCCTTCATCATCAGCGCGCGCGCCGCGGCACAGCTTTAGAGGGTGCGCCGAACGGCGCTTTCCGGCATCTGCTTAGAAGCAAAAGGGATGATTCAGCGCCCGGTCTGCGAAGGTTTGCGGCTCCGAACAGCTCCCTTACGCGCATGTAACCGGCGAAGGGCATGAAACGTAATTCTAATGAGGATCGGACGTCACATTTTTCACCGTCCGCTCGTCATCGATTCAGGAGGTTGCGATCCGCTTCGGGATCGGGTCTCTCCCTACGGCCACTTAACCGAAGAACAGGAGGTTCGTCCATGGCTACTACTTTTCTTCCCCCTATCGAACATCCGCAGAGCTTGATGTTGAAACTGGTGTACGCGATGTCGCGCCGCCAGTTCGGCAAGGTGATGACTCCACTGAAGGTGTTTGTTGCCCGCATGCCGCTCGCCTTTGGAATGTTTGTCGGAAAGATCGGCAAGCTGGACAAGAAGCTGCAATTGCCGCAGGAAACCATCATGCTGGTTCGCGAACGTGTCGCGCGCCTTAACATTTGCCTTTTCTGCATCGATATTGGCCGCGCATTTGTGATTCAGTCGCACATGAACGAAGCCAAGTTCGACGCGATGGAGGATTACGCGACCAGCCCGCTCTATAGCGATGCGGAGCGCGCTCTGCTCGATTACGTGACCGAATTGACCCGCGACAAAAAGGTGAATCCCGAAACCTTCGCGCGGCTCGCAAAGGATTACTCAGAGCGCTCCATCTGCGAGATCGTGTGGCTCGTTGCCAGCGAGCATATGTACAACATGAGCAACATCGGCCTCAACATTCATTCGGATATGTTGTGCGATATCGCCAAGCGCAAGAAGTGACCTGGCAGAACCCGCTCGAGACGCGTACTCTCGTGAACGAGGAACCTGGCAAGAAAGATTCGAATAGACCATTGCTGATTGGCCCCTGTAAAGTTCCTTACGCAACCAATGCCGCGGCCGATGTTGTGGAAACACGATATGACCCGCGATTCCTCTTGCAATCAAGGAGGCGGTGATGGACGGGCAAAGCAACAACCCCGCGCGCAACACGCCCTTGGCAATCGATCCCGGACGGTTCCGGGCATTAGGTCACACGCTGGTCGATCGCATTGCAGACATGCTTGAATCACTTCCCGGCCGCCCCGTCACAACTGCTGCGCCTCCTGCTCGCATCCGCGAGATGTTGTGCGCAGACCGGCCGCTGCCCGAGCGCGGTGCAGATCCCACCGAGTTGCTGAATCGCGCGGCGGATCTTATGTTTGAGAACTCCTTGTTCAATGGGCATCCGCGGTTTTGGGGATACATCACTTCGTCGGCCACTCCCATCGGCATCCTCGGCGAGTTGCTGGCCGCCGCTGTGAATCCAAACGTTGGTGCGTGGCCTCTTTCTCCGATGGCCAGCGAAATCGAAGCGCAAACCGTCCGTTGGATCGCCGAAATGCTTGGCTACCCGGTCGATTGTGGAGGCCTGTTCGTAAGCGGAGGAAACATGGCCAACATCGTCGGCTTTCTCGCGGCCAGGCAGGCTAAGGCAGGCCACGACGTGCGTACGACAGGATTAGGCGCTACGCGACTGCGAGCCTATTGTTCGAAAGAAACGCACACATGGATCCAGAAAGCTGCGGACATTTCAGGGATCGGCACAGACGCGATCCGCTGGATCGATGCCAACGATCGGATGGAAATCGATACCGCTGCCCTGCGGCAACAAATCAAATCCGACCTCGCATCGGGAGACCGACCGTTCCTTGTTGTAGGCACAGCCGGAACCGTAAGCACCGGCGCCGTGGACCCGCTTCATCAGCTCGCCGCGATTTGCCGCGAGTTCAATCTCTGGTTTCACGTGGATGGCGCATACGGTGCCTTGGCGGCAATTCTGCCGGAGGGGCCTGGCGAACTTTCCGGCCTGCGCGAAGCCGACTCGATCGCTGTGGATCCGCATAAATGGCTCTACTCTCCGCTCGAGGCCGGATGCGCGCTCGTGCGGGACCGGCAAAAACTGCGCGACGCATTTGCATATCACCCGCCGTACTATCATTTCGAGACGGAGGCGATCAATTACTATGACCTGGGGCCGCAGAATTCGCGCGGCTTTCGCGCTCTGAAGGTTTGGCTTGCTTTGCAGCAGGCGGGACGCGACGGCTACGTGGAAACCATCTCGGAAGACATCCGGCTGGCAGCTGAACTCTTTCGGTTGGTCGCGGAATCTCCGGGACTGCAAGCCCTCACGCAGAACTTGAGCATCACAACATTCCGCTATGTGCCGCCGGATCTGGCCTCTGGCGGCGATGAAACTGAGCGCTATCTCGATCGGCTCAACAACGAACTGCTCACGCGTCTGCAGAACAGCGGCGAAGCCTATATTTCGAATGCGATTGTGTGTGGCAAATTTGTGCTCCGAGCCTGCATCGTGAACTTTCGCACAACGCAAGCGGACATTGAAGCTCTGCCGCCGCTCATCCTTCGCATCGGCAAGGAAACCGACAGCGAAATGCGCGCGCTCGAGCTGAAAGGTACGCACCAGGCTGTTTGAGACGTACCCGCGCCCTCGCCACCGGCCAACTGATATTGGCCTCCTAGTACACTGAATAGTTCCCCATTTTCGCGGGCATGCAGCAGGAGTTCCCCATGGCGTCCATCATTCTTCCGGCAAATCCTTCCGAGTCGCGGCCGGGGCGCTTTGGCGTCTACGGCGGGCGCTATGTGCCGGAGACGCTGGTGGCGGCGCTCGACGAGCTGGAGCGCGCCTACGAAGAGGCCAAGGCCGACGCCGCGTTTCAGGCGGAGCTCAATTCGCTGCTCACCGATTACGCGGGCCGGCCGACGCCGCTCTATTTTGCCAAGCGGCTGACGGAGTCAGCTGGGCGGGGCAAAGATTTATTTGAAGCGCGAAGACCTGCTGCACACCGGCGCGCACAAGATCAACAACGCGCTCGGCCAGGGCCTGCTGGCGAAGCGCATGGGCAAGAAGCGCGTGATCGCCGAGACCGGCGCGGGCCAGCACGGCGTGGCCACGGCGACGGTCTGCGCGCTGCTGGGCCTGGAGTGCGTGGTCTACATGGGCGACGTGGACATGGAGCGCCAGGAGCTGAACGTGAAGCGCATGCGGCTGCTGGGCGCGGAGGTGCGCGGCGTTTCGTCGGGATCGAAGACGCTGAAAGACGCCATCAGCGAGGCCATGCGCGACTGGGTCACGAACGTGCGGACCACTTATTACCTGCTGGGCAGCGCGCTTGGCGCGCATCCGTATCCGACGATGGTGCGCGACTTTCATCGCGTGCATCAGCAAGGAGATGAAAGCAGCAGATTCTCGAAAAAGAGGGCCGGCTGCCGACGGCGGTGATCGCTTGCGTGGGCGGCGGATCGAACGCCATCGGCGCGTTCTACGAGTTCATTCCTGACCGGCAAGTGCGGCTGATCGGCGTGGAGGCCGGCGGCCGCGGGCACGGCGCTGGGCGAGCACGCGGCGCGCTTCCAGGGCGGCGCGCCGGGCGTGCTGCAGGGCACATATTCTTATGTGCTGCAGGATGAGGATGGGCAGATTGCGCTGACGCATTCGGTTTCCGCGGGGCTGGATTATGCGTCGATTGGCCCGGAGCACGCCGCGCTGCACGACTCGGGCCGCGCGGAGTATGTTTCGTGCGATGACGCGGCCGCGCTCGACGCGGTGGTGAAGCTGGCGCGGACCGAGGGCATTCTGCCGGCGCTCGAAAGCGCGCACGCCGTGGCCGAGGCCATTCGCATTGCTCCGGCGCTTTCCGCGAATGAAATACTGGTGGTGAACCTCTCAGGACGCGGCGATAAGGATATGGGGATTCTTGGCGCGCGAGTTGAAATTGTAGGTTCAAGTTTGTCTAGTCCCACCCAGCCGCAAATGACGCAGTTATGGATGCGGCACGCAGTCGGCATGACGCAGGTTTCGAAGGCGACCCCAGGGGCTAAAGCCCAGATTAATTGCGCGTGGCTTTGCGGCACCGCTCAAGCCGTGCCCTTTCAAAATCTGCTCATTGAATGGACGTTGTCAGAGATTTAGAGAGACTTTCAATGCCGATTCGTTTCGATCACAAGCCGGGCCTGGTTGTTTATCTGACGGCCGGCGATCCGAGTCTGGACGCGACGCGCGAAATTGCCATTGCGGCGATCGATGCGGGCGCGGATGTGATCGAGCTGGGCGTTCCGTTCAGCGATCCGCTTGCCGACGGACCCATCATCCAGCGCGCCAGCGAGCGCGCTCTGGCTCACGGCACGCGCCTCAAAGACGTTCTGGCGTTGGCGCAGCGAGATTCGCGCCGCGCGTCCCGATGCGGGTCTCGTCATCTTCAGCTATTTGAATCCGATTTTGCGCTACGGCCTGCGCGAAATTTGCCGATGATGCCAAGGCAGCCGGCGCGGATGGCGTGCTGGCCACCGACATGATCGTCGAAGAGGCCGCCGAATATCTGGCCGAGATGAGACCGCGTGGATCTGGCGCCGATCTTTCTGGCCGCGCCGACCAGCCCCGACGCGCGGCTCGAGGCCATCGCGAAATACTCCAAGGGTTTTGTGTACGCCATCTCGCGCGTCGGCATTACCGGCACGCAGCAGAGTGTGGCCGCCGATGCTCGAGCGCTGGTTGCGCGCATTCGGCGATGGACGCAAGCTGCCGGTGGCCGTGGGGTTCGGCATCAGCAACGCGGAACACGTCGCGCAGGTGGCGGAGTTCGCGGATGCCGCGGTCATCGGCAGCGCGATTGTCGAGCTGATTGAGCGCTCGACACCGGAGACAGGCGCCAGGTGCAGTGGCACGATTTATCAAGGGCCTGCGCCTGCCCCATGCGGCGCTGGCCCGGTGAAGAAAGCAGCTTCTAGCTCTAGCTTCTAGCTTCTAGCTTGTCCTGTGGAGGACCAGGCCGCAGAGGCTTGCGCCAGCGGGACGGAGCTAGCGGCTAGAAGCCAGGAGCTAGAAGCTAGCCGCTAGAGGCTGCAATGACCATCGAAGAATTGCGAATCCGAATCGATGAGCTGGACCGCCAGCTCGTTGAGCTGCTCAGCGAGCGGGCACGCGCCGCGCAGATGATCGGCCATCTGAAGGCCGCCACTTCGCTTCCGGTGTACGAGCCGGATCGCGAAAAGATCATCTACGCGAATGTGCGCGCGGCCAACAATGGCCCGCTGCCCGACATCGAGCTGACGCATATCTACGAGCGCATCATCGACGTGATGCGGGCATTGCAACGGAACGAGCTGGCCAGCCAGAGAAACGCCCAGGCTGCCGCACCCGAGAGCGACGGCTGGGCCACGCCGCGGGCACGCACACGCCCGAGACAGGGAAAGAAACAATGATTGTCGCAATGCAGGAAAAGGCCACCGAAGAACAAATCGATGCAGTGATCAACGCCATGGAAGAGGCCGGCGTGGATGTGCATCGCACCACGGGAGAGTTCCAGACCATCCTGGCCGGCGTAGGGCCCACCGCCGGGCTGGACCTGACGAAGTTCGAGATGCTGCCGGGCGTGCTGCACGTGCACCGCATCAGCGCGCCCTACAAGCTGGCCGGCCGCGCGTTGCGGCCGGAGGGCACGGTGGTCGAATTTCGCAACGGCGCGAAGATCGGCGGGCAGCAGGTCGCGATCATCGCCGGGCCGTGCGCCATTGAGAACCGCGAACAGATTTTCGCGATCGCGCATTGCGTGAAGGCGGCGGGCGGCGGATTTCTGCGCGGAGGCGCTTACAAGCCGCGCAGCTCGCCGTATTCGTTTCAAGGGCTGGGGATTCCGGGCCTCGAACTGATGCGCGAAGCCGCCGACGCCAACGGCTTGGCTGTGGTGAGCGAGGTGATGGAGATCGCGCAGATCGAGCCCATGCTGCCGTTAGTGGATTGCTTCCAGGTGGGCGCGCGCAACATGCAGAACTTCAACCTGCTGCGCGAGCTGGGCCAGGTGCGCAAGCCGATCCTGCTCAAGCGCGGCATCGCGGCCACGGTGGAGGAGCTGCTGCTTTCGAGCGAGTACATTCTCTCCGGCGGCAACTACGACGTGATCCTGTGCGAGCGCGGCATCCGCACCTACGAAACCTCGACGCGCAACACGATGGACATTGCGGCGATTCCGGTGCTCAAGAAGCTCTCGCACCTGCCGGTGGTCGCCGACCCTTCGCATGGCACGGGCCGGCGCGACATGGTTCCCGCGATGGCCAAGGCCGCCGTGGCGGCGGGCGCCGATGCGGTGCTCATTGAGATTCACCCCAACGCCGATAAAGCCGTTTCCGACGCGGCGCAGACGCTCTATCTCGACCAGTTTGAAAAGCTGGTCGGCGAGCTCAGAGTGCTGGCGGAGGCGGTGGGCCGCTCGCTGTAGACGGAGTTTGACGCACTCTGTATCTGTGGTTTCCCGCCTGTGCATCAAATAACGATTCAAGGGTGGGCGCCTAGAGGTTTTGATGAAGGGATTTGAGATGAAGGAATGGATGAAGGCGTTCTTAGCATTTCTCTCAATTACTGCTGGCCTAGGCCTTATTCTGACCGCGTGGAACCAAGCTGACTTTTACGTCGCAGATTGGGTGCTCTATTGCGTCGGCATCATCATGTTTACAGGCGGCATCACGTTTATTTGGACCCGGAGCAAGTTCTATAAGGGTTGAACTGAGAACAACAGAGCCGACCAAGCGTCCGGGGTGATCGAAGGGCGTACACTTTCACTGGATTAGAGGAAGCCCGTGACTACGCAGATTGCTTGGATACTGAAACAACTTCTGTTGCCGTCCTTCTTCGTGCTTCTTGGTGCAACTGTGGGGTTTTTCGCAGGACAGTTGAAGGAGCATTTCGAGGCACGTCGGGTAAAGCAGTCATTTCTGAAAGCTGTCTGCTACGAACTCGGCACTCTTCGCGTTCATCTGGAAGGAACTTTCACGGAGATCGATGAGGTGCTTAATGACCTCAGTCAGCATGGGAAGCGAAAAGCTATTCATCTTTCCACTCAATTTCAAATCGGAGTGTACACCTCCCAGCTTTCGCGGCTAAGGGACGTTTCTGATCCGATCATCTTGGACATAATCAAGTTTTACGATCAGCTTTCAAACTTGGAAATCATTAAGGATCATGTCACGTCACGATCATTTGAGTTAGTGATGCTGACAGAACAGCCAAACGATATTGGAAAGGAAGGCCCGTTAGGAGCTGATTATCTTTCAAGCCTGGAAGAGGTTAGACGACGGCTTGGCGACCTCATTTCATCCGTAGGTGGTTTGATAAGGAGACTCCCGCAGTAGATGGCTTGGAATGGAGTTTGAGGAGTTAGCAAAGAATGACATTGCTGACAGAGCACCCTTTGGAAGCATTCGGAGCAAACAACGTCGCCATGATTTCGCGCATCTCCATTTTGGGCACGGGCCTGCTGGGCACATCGGTGGGTCTCGCGCTGCGCGCTGCAGGTTTCAAAGGCAGCATCGTTGGCTGGAATCGCAGCCCCGAGCAAGCCCGGACCGCGCTGAAGCTGGGCGCGATCGATTCCATCGCTGCCGATCCCATCGAAGCTGCGCGCGCGAGCCAGGTCACACTGCTGGCCGTGCCCATCTACGCCACGCTCGATTTCATGGAGAAGCTGGCGCCGGTGCTCAGCCCCGATCAGCTTGTGACTGACGTGGGCAGCACCAAGCGCGTGATCGCCGAGACGGCGGCGCGGCTCTACAACACGCCAGAACGCGCGGCTTTTCTGCCCGGGCATCCGATGGCAGGCAAGGAGCGTGGGGGCGCAGCGCTCGCCGACGCCAATTTGTTTCGCGGCGCGGTATGGCTGTTCACGCCCGCTGCCCATTCCGCCAAAGTGAACAGCGCACCACCGGCTCGAGATTCTGGCTCTGCGACTCGTTTGTATCAGGGCACGACTTCAGTCGTGCCGCAACCGTCCCAAAAAGAATCCGGGGCTTTAGCCCCTGAGGGCGTTTCCTCGGTTGCTGCAGCATTGATGCGCGACTGGCGCGAGTGGGTGGCGAAGATGGGCGCAAAGACTCTCGATCTCGATCCCGCACGTCACGACGAACTCGTCGCGTGGGTCAGCCATCTGCCGCAGTTCACGGCCACCGCCCTGAGCGCGTTGCTTGAAGAGGAAGTGGGCGATGCACCGGAGCTCAAAGATGTCGGCGGCCGCGCCTTGCGCGAGATGACGCGCCTTGGCGCCAGCCCCTACTCCATGTGGCGCGACATCGCGCATACGAACACCGAAGCCGTGGAGCGCGCACTGCTGGCACTCGAGCAGCGCCTCGCGCACCTGCGCGAAAATTTGCGCACGCACGTGCTGCGCGATGAATTCGAGCAAGCGAACAAGTTCCGGCGGGAGTAGCCTTTTCACCCTGCGAGCTTCCATCCATCCCGGGTTTCAGAATCGAGACCTGGGGCACCCAGTTTAAGACAGGAATTCTCGGTCGAAGAACTCGATCCCTGAGCTCACCGCACCCACGTCAGCCACGCCCAGCCCACGGCCAGCGTCAACAGCGTGACGGGAATTCCCACGCGAGAGTAGTCCCAGAAGCCGATGTGGACTTCATCGTGTGCGCGTTCCACGACGATCAGATTCGCCACGGAGCCGGTAATCGTCAGGTTGCCGGCCAGAGTGCTCGCCATGGCCAGCACCAGCCATCCGGTTTTGGGATCTTGGAATGACGGCACCAGGGACTTGAGCACCATCACCGCCGGCACATTGCTGACGATGTTCGACAGCAGCGCAGTGATCGCGGTAAAGACGGCCGCGTTCTGCAGGTTGAGGCGGTCGGCGGCGGAAAACAGGTCTTTGATGAGGCCGGCATTCTCCGCGCCGCCCACGATCACGAATAAGCCGACAAAAAAGACCAGCAATCCCCAATCGACTTCGTCGTAAACCAGCCGCGGATTGCGCGTGCGCGTAATCAGCATGAGCGCCGCGCCGATGGCGGCCATCATGGCCGGAGACACGCCGCCCAGAAATCCGGCGAGCACCAGCGCGACGACAATCGCCGGTTTGCGCAGCGAACGGAGTTCAATGTGGGCAGTCGCCGCAGAAATGCCCTCGGCCTCTTCGGGTATGCGCTCGCTGCCGAAGAGCTGACGGATGAGAAACCAATCGAGCAGGAGGCCGATGAGCGCGACCGGCCCGAGACGCCACAGAAAGTAGCGATAGCTGAGACCCGAGAATGATCCGATGAGCATGTTCTGCGGGTTGCCGGTGATGGTGGCTACACTGCCGATGTTCGACGCGGTGGCCACGGCCAGCAGATAAGGCAGCGGCTTCAATCCCATGCGCTTTGTGGCCGCCAGCGCAAACGGAACCATGACAAGGCAGATGATGTCGTTGACGAAGAATGCCGAGAGCGTGCCGGTGATGAAGATGACGGTCGGCAGCAGATGCCGCGGCTTAAGGCGCGTCACAATTTGCCCGGTAATCCAGTCGAAGAAGCCCGCCCGTCGCAGGCAGCCCACGACGAGCATCATCGAGAACAGCAGCACGAGCGTGCCGAAATCGATGAAGTGCAGCGCCTGGTCGGCGTGCACGATGCCGAAGGCCACCATCAGCACCGCGCCGATGATCGCCATCCCCGGCCGGTCGATTTTCATGCCGGGCAGCTTGCCCAGCGCAAACACCAGATAACTGACGGCGAAGATGATGACTGCCGCGGCAGCCTGCGAATCGGCAAGCAGGTGCGCAGGAATCGGCATGGGCGCGATAGCGATGAGTGCCAGGCTCATGTTGGATCAGTGTACGCGGGCGCAGCGGAGGGATTGCAGGCCGCTCACGCCTGGCTTTCCTTCGTTCTGGCTCCGCGCCAATACAGAATCAGTCCAATCAAGACCGAGATCGAAGTACCGGCGACTAACTTGAATTCAAATCCGAACTTGTCAGCCGAATCTCCCGGCGGAATGAGCGACACTAAAATTCCCAACAGGACAACCACGAACCCCAACCCGCCACAGATCCACGTGCCGGCCCTGCCCCCGGGGACCAGCACAGCGTGCGGATTTTCCTTCCGATCGGTGCGCCCAGCCAACTTGATCACCGCTGCGAACATGTACAGGAACGGAATGAAGTAGAGAATAATGCCGGCATCGACGAGGACCTGATACGCTCCGAGCATCGTCTCGTTGATCTGGCTCACCAGCAGAATGCCGCCGGAAAGCACCGCCTGTACGAGGATGGAAATGTACGGTGTCCTCCACCGCGGATGGATTCGGCCAAAAGCTTGAGGCAGATAGCGGTCGATGCCAACCTGGAACGGCACACGAGCCACTCCTGCGACCGTTGTTCCCACGCCTCCGGCATTGCCCGCGGTAACAAGAAGGGCAGCGATCACACCGATGAAGCCGATCTTCAGCGTCGCCGAACCCACAGCGATGGCCTGAAAAACGCCGCTCTTGGGATCGATACCGCCGGCCGGAGCCAGCGCCAGCACGGCAAAAGTCCCACCGATATACATCAGCGCGATCAAGCCGCCTGCGCCGAAGACCGCGCGCGGCAGAGTCTTGCGCGGATCGTGCACCTCCTCTGCCATGCAGGAAACGAGCTCGAGCCCGGTGAAGGCAAACGCGATCTGCGACCAGAAGTTCACCGTGTCCCAGTTCCATGTAGGCCACATGTTGGCAAGCGTGAAATGGGTGACCGAGCCATGCCGCACGGCCACGATGATGGCCACGCCTGCAAGGATCAGCAGCGGCAGATATGTGCCGATGCCTCCCGCGTTTTGCAGCCACTTACCGATGTTCAGGCCGATGATGTTCAGCACCACGGCGGCCAAGAGCATGGCCAGCGACACCCACAGCAGAAACGGACGGTTATCGGCCAGCTCGGCGCCGCGGCCGGGCACCGCATAGGCAGCCATCGATGCACTGGCCAGCAGCAGCCCCGGAAAATAGAAGACGGTATAGATCCAGTAGGTCCAGCCGGCGATAAAGCCGTGGAATGGTCCGAACGCATCGCGCGCCCACGCGTAAATGCCGCCCTCCTCGGGAAATCGCGACGAGAGTTCGTTGATCACCAGCGCGCCCGGCACGAAGAAGAAGACCGCAGCCAGTACCCACAGGCTTATGGACGACGTGCCATTGTGTCCCGCGGCAGCAATCCACCTCGGTCCCAGCACCGCGGCGATGTTGAACAGCAGCACGTCCCAGAAGCCCATGGTCTTGCGCAACTGCGATTTCGGATCGCGCACGTCGGGCGCGGAGATCGTCATGGATTCACCTGGGCTCGCGTTTGAGTTGGAGCATGTATGCGGAAATCATAATGGACGACGTAGCCTGGAGCCTGTAGCTTGTGGCCGGTAGCTTCTGGTGCTCTATGTGAGAACACGCATACAAAGCGATCGGAAGCGATTATCGCAAGTGAAGTAGTAATGGCTGAAGGCTAATGGCTACGGGCTACCCGCCGTCTTTCACTCCACGCGCGACCAATACTGTGTGCGGCCAAAAAGAGGAACACCAATGTAGCCGTGCAGCCGGAGCTCCCTGCCTCCGCCTTCGAGCGCCAGCGAAGCGCGATAGATCTTGCCGGTCTCCGGGTCGAGCACCTGTCCGCCCGACCACTTGCTGCCGTCCCACTTGAAGCCCCACAGAACCTGGAGACCAACAAGGGGACGATCTTTCATTGCGCCGCCGCAAAGATAGCAAGTGGGCTTGGGAACCGGAGGGTCGAAGATCTGCTCAATCGTCCCGTAAAACTTTCCGTTCTCTTCGCGAATGGCGACGATTGATTTCACCTTGCCAGTAGCGTCGTCGATGGTCTTCCATTTGCCCACCGGCGAAGACAGTGACGCACTTGGCGAGTTCAGCGCCCATGCCGGCATCAATGCGGCGGCGACAACGACGAGTGAAACCGGGCGAATGACAGAGTGAGAGCAGGGGAAGCTCATATTGTTCTGTTGCGTACAGCACATTTGACTCCCAGTGTGCGCGGGCGTTTTAAACCGCTGATTCCGGCGGACGGAGCTCGGCAAATGTCATTCACTTCATCTGCATTCAGGATTCGGCCATGTTTCGTATGTTAACTTTACGCTGTCGGTCCGACGCGTCAGAGCGGTGGTTTTGACGATCGGATCCGGCTTGGAGGAGTGGAATGCGAACATTGCGTATGGCGGTTCTGGCGCTGCCGGCGCTGCTGCTGGTGAGCTCTTTGCCGATTTTGGCGCAGCCCAAATGGGATGTCACGAAGACGGTTCACATCGGTGGGGAGGGCGCCTGGGATTATGCCGTCGTCGACCCGCAGACGCACCGGCTGTTTGTCACGCGCTCCACCCACACCATGGCGATTGATACCTCTACCGGAAAGGTGGTGGGTAACATCCCGGGGCAAATCCGGTCCCATGGCACAGCACTTGTGCCCGCTTTGAATCGCGGCTTCATCACCGATGGCGGCGGAAGCGGCGCCATCCTGGTCTTCGACCTGAAGACCTATGCCGTGCTGGGCAAGCTGGCCACCATGCCGGACTCGGACGGCATTATTTATGACCCTGCAATGAACCTCGTTCTAGCCGTATCCGGCGACGGGCAAAAGCTGATGACCTTTAAGCCGAACATTGACCCAGCGAACGGCAAGATCGATCCGCCGATCGACTTGGGCGGCTCACCGGAGTTTCTCGCCGCTGACGGCGACGGGAAGGCCTACATCAACCTGGAAGACAAAGACCTTGTCGCTGTGGTCGACCTGAAGACGAGGAAGGTGATTGCGCGCTGGCCGGTTGCGCCCGGAGGCCATCCGGTGGGGATGGCGATCGACAACCGGGATCACCTGCTCTTTATTGGGTGCCGGAATCCGCAAAAGATGATCGTGATGAGCACCGAAGACGGCAAGGTGGTAGCCGATTTGCAGATCGGCGCAGGTGTCGATGCGACAAAGATCGACGGGGCCCAGGCCTTCGCCAGCTGCGGCGACGGAACGTTGACGGTCGTGGGCAAGAAGAATGGGAAGTACGAAGCGGAGCAGGTGGTGAAGACGCCTGAAGGTGCGCGAACCATGGCCGTGGACCCGTCCACGCATACCCTTTATCTGCCGACGGCGGAGCTTGAGCCACTCGCGCCGGGACAGCGCAGGCCACAGCCGAAGCCGGACTCATTCATGATTGTGGAAGTGGGGCAGGCGGCGCAGTAGCGGGCCCGATTGCGGTTCCCCTGCAGGTAGTGCCCGACGAATCCCGGCACTACAGGTTTTTCAGCAAACTTTTAGGCCTCTGTCGCCGCTTCCAGTTCATTATCGGAAGCCGGGCCCCGTGGCGGCAGGTGTGCCGGATCAATCGTCTCGAATCCTTCCGCTTTCGCGGCTTCTAACAGAGTCGCGGAAGCGGAAACGAAGACGATCTCCGTACCCGGGAACATTTCGTGCGCGGTGACGGCTGCTCCCAATTGCAATGCTTCGGGCCAGCGCAGGGTGGTACGGTCCAATAGTTGCCGAGCTGCCTCAAGAACCCCTGGGTTCAGCGGCTGTTGCACCATCCTGGCCGCTTCAAGCCGCAGCAGTTCGAGTGCGCCGGCAACCACTTCGGGTGCGATATGCCCGGCACGCTCGCGCCGCCTGATGGCCGCGTAAACCTCCAGCGGAGTCGCGGCTGAGATCAGTTTGCGGTTGTCCTCTGCGCCCTCCATCAACTGAATCAGCGCATTGGTTCCGGCTTCGCGCACAAACAGCTTGGCGAACGCCGTTGCCTCGAGAAAGTAAAAGCTCACTCGGCTCCTCGCTCCTCATCAATCGCCACGGCTACCGGCTCACCCTGCACCTCGATCGGATGGAACCGCTGTGCCTCCTCGGGAATTCCGGCTTCAGCGCGGTTGAGGCGGATCGTGGTAGTGGGATACGCCGGAGTCTTCGGGTTGGCAATCTTGCTGGTCACCACGGTGCCGCGCTGGATGGCCTCAGCCAACACGGCCTGCCGCGTCTCGGGATGCTGGTTCCAGCGGAAGGCCTTGCGTGGCAGAAAGGAATCGCGGAACCACTTGAGTGCGATGAACGCGTGGCCGCCGCGCTCAGCCTCAGCCAGGGCGGCGCATAGTTCTTTCACCCGTGCATCCATATCCGCGACTGTGACCGCTTCATCCTCCTCAATGCCCTCCTCGAGGGCATGAGGAATCGAAGCACGCCCAACCCCGTTTAACCTGGGAGCCGGCTCCTCGCCGTCAATGCGCTCGAAATAGATTCGGACTTCGTCTTCCTCGGGCGACCAGCTATCCGCCAAGGCATTGCGGCGCTTGCTTCGACCGTTCTCACTGCATAGTTCCACTATGGCCTGATACCCCGGAGGCGCGAGGAATCTGAGCGCACGCACCAGCCCGGGGTCCTGCGAATAGGCAAGCTCATTTAATGCTTCTTCAATAATCTCTTCGGCCGCAGGAATGCTCAGGCTGCCGTTTTCAACAATTTGATGTGCAGCTCTCGCCGATTTCATCTCGTCTTCTCCCTCTGATACCCGCCGCAGCCGTGCAGCCACCAACACGGCCCGCTGAATGCCAGGCCCGGGTAGTGCATGCATACATCCGGTAGCAGACTTCGTCTTATGAATCCGTTCAAAAGCTAATGGGATTGGGGGAGACCGGCTTCATTTCGTCCGCTCTTTGCAATAAAGAATGCGTTATCAGCGTTTCATCGGCTGGCTTCGTATACTCCTTCATCTATCCAGCCGGTAAGCAGGGGATCCACTCTTTTCAGAGAGCTACGGTTAATGATCCATCATATGCACGAGCGAGCAACCTGACAACAGCTATTTTCCCCAAAGTTTGAGACATGATTTTAGCTTAATCCGGCTGCGACAACTCCGAATTTCAGGGATTTTTGTGCGAAAGAGTGTGGATTTCCCGGCAATTAACCTCGCGCCGCTAACTCTTCCCGGGGAAATTCGTAAAATGGACAGTATGCGCCGTTGGTTACCGTTCCTGCTATCGTTTTGTCTTGTATCTCCCCTGGTGTACGCCGACGGCCCGCCCTTCGATCTCTCCGGACCGAAAGTGGATGTCCATGTGAAGCGCGGAGACGTCACGCTGCCGATTTCAGAAGTTCCCAACCTTCTGCCTGGAGACCGGCTGTGGGTTCATCCGGACCTGCCGGAGAGTCAGGCTACGCATTTTGTGCTGGTGGTCGCTTTCCTGCGCGGGTCCACCAATCCCCCTCCGCCGGATTGGTTTACGCGCGTGGAAACCTGGACGCGGGAGGCGCACGACGAGGGAGTTTTTGTCAACGTTCCCCCTGGGGCGCAGCAGGCGCTGTTGTTTCTTGCGCCAGAGACGGGCGGCGACTTTAATACGCTTGCGCAACGCGGTGCGCGGCCGGCCCGGCTCGTTTGTGCGCGCCGCCCAGGATCTGCAGGCAGCCAGTTGGGAACGGATGCGGCTGGAAGCCTATCTGGACGACGTGAAGGTGACCTCGCAGTTCGATCCCGCAGCGCTGAAGACGCGCACGGAGATGGCGGCGCGCAGCCTGGGAATCAAGATCAACGAGAACTGCTTTGTAAAGCCCGCCGACCAGCAGGCCTCGTGCCTGTCGCAGAACTCCGAAGGCATGGTGCTGGACGACGCCAATGCGCAATCGCTGGTGAACCAGCTGGCGACCGGATCACTCTGGACCTGATGAACCAATCAGCTCCACGCACCCTGGCCGGCGGCGGCGTCTACAGTCCCTACGTGGGCGCGATCGTGGATACGGCCAGAATTCTCTCTTCGCTGCACACCGCGCACTTTCAGTACATTCCGGCGCTGGCGCTGCCCAAAGCCGACAGCCTGAACCTGCGGCTGAACATGCCGCCCTCGTTTCGTAATCCCAAGTCGGTGGTGGTGGTTGCGCTGCCCCCGATCGGGCCCGCGCGCCCGGAACCGCTGCATCCCGTGAATCCCGAGGACAACTTTTGCGCGATGAAGCCGGGCCTGGTGCTGCCCGCCGAAGGGGCGCCGCTGGTCTTTGCCACCGAATTGGCGCACGATCTGGTTTTGCAGATGGAAACCACGCGGATCGAAAGGGCGCCAGCAGTGGACCTTCCGTTGAAAGCCGATCCGGGCAAGGGCGGACTGGTCCCCAGCGAGCCGCTTCCCAAGCTGCCCGAGTGGAGAGCTGACCGGCGTGGTTCGCGGCAAGTGGGGATTCGACGATTGGGAGGGGCCGCAATACCATCTGTTCACGGCGCAGCCGGGCAAGTGGAGCGTGACTGCCACCGATCAATCGGCGCTGGTGGTGGGCCGCGACGACACGCTGCACTTCGAAGGCGAAACCTCGGTTTGCGTGGAGAAGGTGGAAGCGCAGACCGATCGGCAGCCACTCGTACTCTGGCATGGAAATCGCCCAAGCCCGACACATTGGAGGTGACGATGCCGCTGAAAGATGCGAGCCGGGACCGGTGAGCCGTGGACGTCTACCAGTTCGGCCTGGCCAAGCCGGACCGGCTGACGATGGAGGCCTATGACGCGGCCGCATCGCTGGACGGCTTGACGCTCAGCTCCGGCGACAAGACTGCGCTGCTCAAGGGCACGCGGCTCGATGAAGTGGCAAAGGCCCAGGTCGACGGGATCACGCTTACTGCCTTCCACGCTGAACCGCGTGGAGAACCTCGATCAGCTGCTGATGAACGCGCGCCGGGTCCACGGCGAGCCTGGAACCCGGCAAGCCGTATGTGGCGCACGTGGAACTGAAAGACGGCCGCGAGCTGAAAGCGCCGCGTCGACCGTCGATCCTCCGCGCCCGCGAGGTCGCATTGCTCAACAAAGGCGTTCAGGAGGATGGAGGCGCAGCGCCGCAGCCCGTGCAACTGGGCAGCCCGGACGATCTGCCAGTCGACGGACGGCTGGTCTTCTTTCTCAAGTCCGTCGTGCCGGCGGACTTTCCCCGCGACGAGAAAGATCGAAGTGGCCGCGGCCGACTCCAGCTTTCACACCATGCTGGCGACTGAGCGACGGCAGCCTGATGCTTGAGGATGCACGATACCGCAGTGGGCCAGCCTGGAGCCGCTCGCGCGCTTCGGCTCCTCGGCATTCGGGCCGGTGCGCGTGCGCGCCGATCGCCGCCGACGGCGCGGCCGGGCGACTGGGTTCCGCTGGGGACGTTTGTGCGCATGCCCGGATTCAAGGAATTGCGCTGCCCGCGATGCCGTCAGCAAAGCCCTGCATGCTGAGCGGAACCGATCTTTTCCTGGCTGCTTCGTTCGCCTCTACGCTTCGTCGTTCGACAACCCGACGGATGTTCCGGCCGCAGTTCACCGGAACGCAACTCGTCGTTCCCCACCCGGTGAACGGCGTCCTCTATCTCAAGCTGCGTGACGACCCGGCCACCGTGCAGACGCTCACCTTACCGGTTACGCCCGTTGCGCTGCCCGTGCAGAAACTCCCGAGTGAAATCGCAGCCGGAGATCTCTCCGCCGGCTCCCGCGCCGCCGGCACGCCGTCTGCACCGTCACCCGCGGAGACAGTTCCCGCTGCAAAGCCTGAACCAGGGACAAATGAGCCGTCGTCTCCGTCTGCTCCACCCACTACGCCTGAGGCAACGCCGCCCGCGCAATCGAATCCGGCGACCAAGCCGGGACCGGCGGCAACTCAGCCGTCAGCTTCGCCTGCGAAAACAAATCCGGTCGGCAATCCCGCGCCCGTTGCGAGTGTGCTGTCGACAGGTTCGGCGCCTGCAGCTGTAAAGCCGTGCAAGGGCCGGCCAATCAGGGCACGCATGCCCAAACGCCTGCGCCCGCCACCAAACTAGCTAGGGATGCGAAATTTCTATCGATACGCCACAGCTCTGAAAGCAGCCAGGGCTAATTGAAGTACGCCTTGTTCTTCTCGGCAAATTGCGCTTTGTCGGCTGGCAGTTCGTCGAGCGAGAAGATCGCGTTTTGCGCGCAGATCGAAGCGCAGTTGCCGCAATCGATGCACTCGTCGGGATTGATGTAGACCTGGGACACGGTTGCGGCAGCGGGATCGCCCTGCACGGGCGCGATCGCGGCAGTGGCACACTCCGCTACACAAACAAAATCCTTTATGCAGGCATCGGTCACGACATAAGCCATGGAAAATTGCTCCTCGATCGGGGCGCGGTGGTCTCGCCCTTAATTACGAGGCTACCGACGGTCCTCGCCTCGGACCGTGACCAGAATCACGACCAAAGCGTCCCCAGGGTCGCGATTTACCCGATTACGGTACGGTTAGGCCGGCCCCTCGGCAGAATCGGGCTCCTCACGTTCTCGGCACACGTTGCCGCGGTCCTATCGAGGTAAACCGCCTCGCACTCGCTTGCGCTTTGCCGTTGAGCCCCAATCTTTCCCGTGCTAGACTCGTTCTACCTCCCCAGGGCTGGCTTGTCTTCATCGCGTCGCTTTCTCTTACAAAAAATCGGAATCGAGGAGCGAAACATGGCTTCGGTATCTCAGAGCGCCATTCCCCGCCCGCTGGGTTCCGGATCGCCGGCCGCAACGGGCTCGTGGACAAGTATTTCTATTTCTCCATGTCGCTGCTCTTCGCCGCAATTGTGGTGTGGGGATTCAACCATACCGCCAATTCGAACCTCTTCCACGCCGCCCCGCCGCGGCCGTTCCTGCTCTGGATTCACGGCGCCGCGTTTTCCGGATGGATCGTTTTTTACATCTTTCAATCCGCACTGGTACGCACGCGCAACGTTAAATGGCATCGCTTCTTCGGCTGGTTCGGCGCCGCACTCGGCGCGCTGATGGTCGTACTCGGATGCATCATCAACGTCGTCATGATGCGCTTTCACACGTATTCGCTTCATGACGCCGATCGCCACATTCATGATCATTCCGTTTTATGACATGCTCGCCTTCGGCGCCCTGCTTGCTCTTGCCATTGCCTGGCGCAAAAAGCCCGAACTGCATCGCCGGCTTCTCTTCATCGCAACCTGCTCCCTCATGGACGCGCCTTTCGGGCGCTTCGACCTTATCTACTACAACAGTCTCTTCTTCGTCTGCGTCGACCTGCTGATTCTGCTCGGTGTGGGGCGCGATCTTCTGGTTGATCGCCGCATCCACAAGGTGTATCGCTACGCGCTGCCGCGTATTAATTGTCGGCCATAGCTTCTCAATCATACCTGTGGCATGGTGCTCCCGGGTGGTGGGCCGGGATGCCCGCGTGATTGTTGGTTAGCAGCTCAGATTCTGGTCTCTAGAGGAAATTCGTGCCGTGCAATACTGTTTGTAATTCAATTAAATTGTAGCTACAATTAAATTGTGTACGTCTGGGACGAGACAAAGAGGAAGTCCAATCTGAAGAAGCATGGGCTCGACTTCAGAGATGCTTATCTCGTTTACGAGAACCTCGGACAAATGCACCTACGACGCCAGCCGAGGCCGACGAATATCGCTCATGGATGTGGCTTTGGCTGTGGTCAAAGGCAGGCTTTTGACGCTGGTCTACACCGAGCGAGGACGACGAGGTCCGCGTGATCTCATTTCGCAATGCCGCCGCGTAGGAGCGCAAACAATATGAAGAAGACACAAAGTAAAACTGACTGGGATCGAGTGCTGGCCTATCAAGGAAGGCGACCGCATCCCCTATGAACCCGCGGACGGCCCCTATGATCCAAACGATGCCGAAGGCACGCGAGCCTTCTTCGCCCAGGCCGACCTCATTCGCCATGGAAGAGTGGTTCGGCGCGGCAAGCGCGGCCCCCAGAAGGCTCCGACGAAAAAGCTCGTTTCGCTGCGTCTCTCTTCCGAAGTGATCCACCATTTCAAGTCAACTGGGCCGGGCTGGCAGACGCGGATTGACGAAACTTTGGGAAGGCGATTAAACGCAGGGCGTAGGTGCGGAGAGGCGCAGGAGGCTCTATCTCTATTGTGAAGGCATCTAGCCGCCGGTTGAAACCCTACGCCGATTCTTACGCCAATTGAACAACGACATCCAACTTCTCTCCCGCTGCTTTGGATCAAGATCCTCAGCTGCAAGAGCCCGGATTTCGCGCCAAAGTGTTATCAGTTCTGACTGCACGTTTCGCGCTGCCTCCAAAGGCCTCGGCTTCCCGAGTGACTGGGCAAGATTCGCATTTGAACCATAATCCTCAATGTGCCCTTTCGATTCTTCATTGACAAGCTGGACCTTCAGAATTCGGTCGTAGATTTTCTGCGCTTTCGTCTCGGAAATGAACACACACTTCAACCCAGCCTGAGTCATCTCACGAAGATGTTGACGGAATATAGGATCATGTATGGTCCAATCAGCTCTCGACCCGCTCCCACGGAGGGTGTGAACTGCTCGACCTTGGACGCAAGCTCCAGAAGACTCTGCCACTCTGTTTTCTTGTTTTCAAGCACCCATCGCCGGTCATCTCTCTTCCGGTTCCAACTGAAAACCAACCAGGCGAGCACTAGGGCAAACACGGACGGGAGGCCAGCGAGAATCAGTCTCGCCCATAGCGGGTCCCGTTCTGGTACACGCTGCACCGCTAATGATGCCCGCTGCAACTGATCCAAGATTAACAATGCCGTCGAAGGCAGATGAAGCATCATCGCTCCCACCTTGTATCCTAGGAAGTTGTTCCAGTTGTTAGCATTATGAGCCAAACTCTAAAAGCTGTACGCGGCACTCGCGATCTGTTGCCGCCGGAGACGGATCTGTGGAACCGCATCGAAGCGACGGCGCGCGCCGTTTTTGCGCGTTACAACTTCGGTGAGATTCGCACCCCCATCTTCGAAGATACTGCCCTGTTTGCGCGCAGCGTGGGCGAAGAGACCGACATTGTTTCGAAGGAAATGTATACATGGAAAGACGGCGGTCGCCCAGACATTAGCTTTCTCGAAGGCCAATGGAAGAAAAAGCACCCGGAATGCTTAGATATTGGGCGGCCGGCAGGAGCCTTGACTCCCCTCCCCGACAGGTACTTCTTCACGGAAGTACGCGGCGAGAGAACGTTTGTTGAGTTCAGGGTCTATCCACCTGAAACAGTTGACCTAGACTTGAGCACGCGCGCTTCGTACGTCCGAATGCTACGACTGAAGCACTTGATGGTAGTCCCGCGTGCGCGGATAGACGAGCTCGATCTCGACGCATATGAATCAATCGGTGTGAGGGTTGAACCTGTCGAGGGGAAGTTCGTGACCAGTTTGCAATCCCTGACGCTGCGCCCGGAAAACACGGCCGGCGTGGTCCGCGCCTACATCGAGCACAAGCTGGGCGAGAGCGGGCAGTTGCAGAAGCTCTATTACATTGGGCCGCAGTTTCGCCGCGAGAGGCCGCAGAAAGGCCGCTACCGCCAGTTCTGGCAGATTGGCGCCGAAGTCATCGGCCCTCCCTCTTCGGGCAGCGAGTCTCCGCTGCGCGACGCCGAGATCCTCGAAATGCTGGCCACACTGCTCGACGAACTCGGCATCGCGGGCTGGACGCTGGAGCTCAACTCCGTCGGCTCCGCCACGGACCGCGCGAAATATAACGAATGTGCTTCGCGCCGCGCTCGTCGATGTTGCTCCGAAGATGTGCGTCGATTGCCAGCGCCGTGCCGTCACTAATCCGCTGCGCGTACTGGACTGCAAGGTTCCCGAAGATCAGCCGATCATTGATACGCTGCCGGTGATCGCCGATTCCCTCGACGAAGATTCGCGCGCACACTTCGCCGCCGTCACCGCGGCTCTCGATGCGGCCGGGGTTCAGTACAAGCTGAACCACGCGCCTGGTGCGCGGCCTGGACTACTACACGCGCACGACCTTCGAATTTACTCATGGAGGGCTAGGCGCGCAAAACGCACTCCTCGGCGGCGGGCGCTATGACGGGCTGAGCGAGGCCATCGGCGGCCCCAAAGCCCCGGGCATCGGCTTCGCCATGGGCCTCGATAGGCTGGTGCTGACGCTGCAGGCCCATGCTGCCTCGGCGGATGCGCAAAAGGCCGGAGACGCAGCTCCGAAGAAGGCCGATGCCTACATTGCTCCGCTCGGGGAATCGCTCAACGCAGCCGCTCTTGTTCTTGCGCGCGAACTACGCCGCGCCGGCCTGCGCGTCGAACTTGGCGACGGTAGCATTCCGCTTGAAGAAATCCTTTGAAGCCGCAGACAAGTTCTCCCGCCGCATCGTCATCCTGGGCGAAGACGAGCATCGATCCGGTATTCTGACAGTGAAGGATTTTTCCTCTGGCGTGCAATCGAAGGTCCCGCGCGGGGAGTTGGCAGGGA
This sequence comes from uncultured Acidobacteriaceae bacterium, assembly GCA_963782285.1. GTDB lineage: Bacteria > Acidobacteriota > Terriglobia > Terriglobales > Acidobacteriaceae > Telmatobacter. The sequence goes on along the minus strand of CAWAJH010000001.1, from coordinate 480,141 downwards.
CCCTCGCGAAATGAGAAACCTCGGGTTTCCTGCCGTTTCCCGCGGATGGTCTGTTTTGAAAGGGCACGACTTCGGTCGTGCCAGATCGGCAGTAAACAGATTGCCGGGCTTTAGCCCCTGAGGGAAACGGCCTCTCCACAAGAAAACCACTTCTGCGGTTGAAGCCGCGCACATTTTTGGGGCATTTTACGGCACGACTGAAGTCGTGCCCTTTCAAGGCAACGAGGGAATAAGCATAGTGCTCGACTTTTTAGGCAATCTCGAACGGACACACATGTGCGGCGACGCTGCGCGCCGCCGATGCCGGCCAGCAAGTCGTACTGATGGGCTGGGTGAACCGCCGCCGCGACCACGGCAACCTGATCTTCCTCGATCTTCGCGACCGCACCGGCATCGCGCAGATCGTTCTCGACAAAGAACTCACGCCCGACGGCCACGCTCAAGCGGCGAACAGGTACGCCCCGAGTATGTGGTTGCCGCCGTGGGCAAAGTGCGGCTGCGCGACCAGGACGCCATCAATCCCAAGATGGAGACCGGCGAAATCGAGATCGAAGCCACCGAGCTGCGCGTTTTGAACGACACGCGCCTGGCGCCCTTTTCGCCGTCCGAAGAGGCGATCCAGAACGAGGAGGTTCGGCTCAAGTATCGTTACATTGACCTGCGCCGCCCCGAGATGCAGCGTAACTTCCGGCTGCGCCACGAGATCACGCTGGCCATCCGCGAAAGCCTCAGCAAACAGGGTTTTCTCGAGATTGAAACGCCGATTCTGACCAAGTCAACGCCCGAAGGCGCGCGCGACTTTCTGGTTCCCAGCCGCGTGCATCCCGGCGAATTCTACGCTCTGCCGCAATCGCCGCAGATCTTCAAACAGATCCTCATGATCTCCGGCTTCGATCGCTACTTTCAAATCGCCCGCTGTTTCCGCGATGAAGATCTGCGCGCCGATCGCCAGCTTGAGTTCACGCAGGTCGATCTGGAGATGAGCTTTCCGCGGCGCGATTCAGTCTTTACCGTCGTCGAGCAGTTCATGAAAGCCGCTTTTGCCGCGGCCGGCGTCGATCTGCCGATTCCGTTCCCGCGCATCACCTACGACGAATCGATGCGCCAGTACGGCACCGACAAGCCCGATCTGCGCCTGCCCGGCCTGACCGATGTTCGATCTGCATTCACCGACGACGCGCTGGCCACGCTGCAGATCGATCCCGCGCTGCCCATCGTCGCGCTGCGCATTCCCAATGTGGGCGAACTCAGCCGCAAGGAACGCGAAGAGAATCATCCGCTCTTCGACCTGAAGAAAGGCGCGAAGTTTATTGACGATTTCAAGCGCCTGGCGAAGAGTTTTCCTGAAGCCGCGGCGAAGGTGCGCGAACTGGCGGGTGCAGCCGACGCCGATTTCGTGATCGTCGTTGCGGGCGACCCGGCACACCACATCAAGGCCAGCGACACCAAGTTTCCCGGCCGCCTTTCCGAACGCGAGATCAATGTTTACGCCGCTGCAGGCAACTTCCGCTCAGAGCTCGCAAAGAAGTACGCCGACCGTCATGGCGCATTCGCCACGACAGACGAGGCAGTTAAGGAGGCGATTGCAACGGCTCCGCGGGGCGGCAAGAAAAATCCAGTGAGTGCCGAAGGTGCCTTCTGTCCTATGTGGCTCACCGATTTCCCGATGTTCGAGTACGACCTCGCCTCGGGCAAATGGGTGCCTGCGCACCATCCATTCACCGCGCCTTACGAAGCCGACATGGCCAACCTCGTCAGCGACCCCGCCAGCGTGCGCGCCGATTGCTACGACCTGGCCATGAACGGCCTTGAGCTTGGGTCCGGATCCATCCGCATTCACCGCAAGGACGTGCAGCAGGTGATCTTTCGCGCGCTGGGCATCAGCGACGAAGAAGCCCGCGCTCGATTCGGATTCTTCCTCGACGCACTCGAATACGGCACGCCTCCGCACGGCGGCATCGCGCTGGGCCTCGACCGCATCGTCATGCTGCTGGCCGGGGCGTCGAATTTGCGCGAAGTCATCGCTTTCCCCAAAACGGCCAAAGCGATCGATCTGATGGCCGAAGCGCCGACAACCGTTTCGGAGCAACAGTTGAAGGAGCTGCACATTCGCGTGGCGACGCGGAGTTAGGACCTCGAAGCCATCGCAGTCTGAGCGCCGCAGCGCTTGGGATGCACAGTGCGCCTGTGATATATTTTCAAGGTGCGCGAGGGTTTTTCCGATCCGCACAAGCTGCGTGAGGACGCCTCAAGCGCGGCTTTTCAACTCTCTGGACGCGTAGCTCAACTGGCAGAGCATTCGGCTCTTAACCGACAGGTTGAAGGTTCGATTCCTTCCGCGTCCACCAGTCCCTCAGATGAAATTCAGGATCGGGCCCTTCCCCTACCGCTTCGCTCGGGGTCAGGATTTCGCCTGCGGGCTCTGACGCCCGCAAGACGGCACAGGTTAAATTTCTCCCACGTCGATCATCATCTTCCCTCAAAATCGAAGGCGAAGCCCACCGATGAGGTTCGGGACTTTGCTTGGGGTGGGCGTGACGCGGAAATGCGATATCCTGTTGGAGCGCGCCCGTAGCTCAGCTGGATAGAGCGAACGCCTCCGGAGCGTTAGGTCGGGAGTTCGAATCTCTCCGGGCGCACCACTTCCTTTCAATCCACAGGCTTCCACAGCCCGCCTTTTCATTGACTCCGCCCTGTTTTTCCAGTATTCTGTAGGTCTTGCGCGGTGTTGCGCCTGAGGTCTGTGTGTCTTCACCCGGATCGATCCGATTGATGCCCTGCATTCATTTTGCTGGGGTTAGCCGGAACAGGTGATCGGCGGCTGGAATTCAGAATGGGTCCAGTAAGCCAAGGCCCCGATGGGGCGAACTCCCCGCATCTCTCACCCGAACAGGTTTGTTTGGCAGTGGGTAGAATTTGAGGCCCGTGCGTTTTGCGCGGGCATGCGCGTTGTGCGCAAATGTTTTTGTTGGATTTGCCGCGCCCTCCGGTGGTTTTCGTTCTCGGGCGGCCGGTTATTTGAGAGCAGGAGCGACATGTCGACCTTTATTCCAAGCGGCAAGGACATGAGCCGCAAGTGGTATGTGGTAGACGCCAGTGGCCAGACGCTTGGCCGCCTGGCTACCAAAGCTGCCAGTGTTTTGAGCGGCAAGTTGAATCCCCAGTACGTGCCTTTTCTCGACACCGGCGATCATGTGATCGTGATCAATGCCGAGAAGGTCCGGCTGACGGGGTTGAAGGATCAGAAGAAGCTCTACCGGCGGTATACGGGATATCCGGGTGGGCTTCGCGAGGAGTCGTTCACGCGCCTGATCAATCGCAGGCCGGAAAAGGTACTTGAAGAAGCGATCAAGGGCATGTTGCCCAAGACCAAGCTGGGCCGCGCCATGGGTTCGAAGTTGAAGGTGTATCGCGGCGACAAGCATCCCCACACGGCACAGAAGCCAGTGGAGTTGAAGATTGCGTAAGAGCAGCTATTAGCTCGTAGCCATTCGCCTGCAGCTTGGCGAGGGTGGAGCAAAACGCTGAGGGAAGAAACGAGCAGCGGATTTGAAGCACGGTGAGGCTACGAGCTAAAGGCTACTGGCTACCGGCTGAGAGGAAACGAATGGCAGAGGATCTGGTTCAGTATTACGGGACGGGGCGGCGCAAGTCGGCGATCGCGCGAGTTTTTCTGCGTCCCGGCACGGGCGAGTGGAAGGTCAACGGCAAGAAGTTCGATGAGCACTTTGTCACCGAGCAGCAGCGCGTTTCGGCCAAGCGGACGCTGGTTGTGGCTGATTTGGCCGCCAGCTTCGACGTTCTGACCACGGTGAGCGGCGGCGGCGTTGCCGCGCAGGCCGATGCCGTAAAGATGGGCATTGCGCGCGCATTGGTCGAGTTCAACCCGGAGCTGCGCAAGATGCTCAAGGGTGAAGGATTGCTGACCCGCGACGCGCGGCAGAAGGAACGCAAGAAGTACGGGCAGAAGGGTGCAAGGAAGCGGTTCCAGTTCAGCAAGCGGTAACGAGCTTGGAGCTCTTAGCCGGTAGCTTTTCCCGGCCCTGTTGGATGCATCGGGTTCCCGATGCGGCGACGGTGGCACGAACAAGCTAGCGGCTAATGGCTACAAGCAACCGGCTGTTTTACCAAATCTCCCCGCGAGGGGAATAAATCCGGGCCGGGGCAGAGCCCATCCGGATGCAGTCCACAAAGGAGGACCATTGGCCACCATCACCATGAAGGAATTGCTCGAAGCGGGTGTTCACTTCGGGCATCAAACCAAGCGCTGGAATCCGCGGATGAAGGAGTACATCTTCGGCGAGCGCAATGGGATCTACATCATCGATCTGCAAAAGACACTCAAGCTCTTCAAAGACGCATCGAAATTCGTGACCGAGTTGTGCGGCAGCGGCAAGACGATTCTCTTCGTCGGAACCAAGCGCCAGGCGCAGGATGCAGTCGCCGAAGAAGCCACGCGCGCCGGGATGCCTTACATCAACCAAAGATGGTTGGGCGGCCTGCTCACCAACTGGATCACGGTGCAGAAGTCGGTGAAACGCCTTCAGGAACTGGATGAAATGGCCGTGGACGGCCGGTACGACCTGCTGACCAAGAAGGAAGTGATTCGGCTGGAGCGCGAGCGCAAGCACCTCCAGGCCAACCTGGCCGGCATCAAGAATATGAAGCGGCTGCCCGATGCGCTCTTTGTCGTCGACTCGAACAACGAGACGATTGCCGTGAAGGAAGCGCGCAAGCTGGGCATCCCCGTGGTCGCGGTGGTCGATACCAACTGCGATCCCACGATGGTGGATTACGTGATTCCCGGTAACGACGACGCATTGCGCGCCATTCGCCTCTTCACGTCGAAGATTGCCGACTCCGCCGCCGAAGGCGTGAACCTGCTGGGCGACAAGGCTCTGCAGGAGGAAGTTCCCGAGGAGGCAGTGGCGCCCGAGGGTGAAGCTGCACCGGAAGCTTTGGAGAGTTCAACCGGCGACGATATCGACCTTGAAGCGGCGCTCGGCAGCGGCATTCGCAAGGCGCCTGCCGCGGTGGCCGCCATTCTGGAAGAGGCTGAAGTCGCCGAAAGCGGCAAATAGCCTTTGGGGCGCGGTTCCATGCATTGAATCGGAAGAGCGTGACCGCTTAAATCGAGCGGACGCGCTTTTCTTATGCCGTAAATGTGACCCGCATAAACTTTGATCTTGAATTCATAGCCGCGATTCGTTCGCGAGGCCCGGAAAGAAGAGAGATGACGACAGTGAGCGAAAAGGTAGATGCCAAATTGGTAAAGGAACTTCGCGAGAAATCCGGCGCGCCCATGGGCGACTGCCTGAAAGCTCTGCAGGAGACGAAGGGAAACATGGAAGAGGCCTTTGTGGTGCTGCGCAAGCGCGGCATGGCCTCGGCGCAAAAGAAGGCTGCCCGCACCACCAACGAGGGGGCGGTGGGCTCCTACATTCACGCCGGGGGCAAGATCGGCGTGATCGTCGAACTAAACTGCGAGAGCGACTTTGTGGCCCGCACCGAGGATTTTCAGGAACTGCTGAAGGACGTCGCGATGCACATCGCTGCCAGCGATCCCCGTTACGTAAAACCCGAAGACGTGACATCCGGCGATCTTGAGCGGGAAAAGGAGATCTATCGCGCCCAGGCTGCAGCCACAGGCAAGCCCGCGGCAGTGATTGAGAAAATCGTCGACGGCAAGATGGCCAAATTCTACGAGGAGGTCTGCCTGCTCGAGCAGCCTTTCATCAAGGATCAGGCTATCAGCATCAAGGAACTCATCGCGCAGAAGGTCGGCAAGCTCGGCGAAAACATCACCGTCCGCCGCTTCGCCCGCTTCAAGGTAGGCGCGTCTGATTGGACAGTCGCCCAGACCAAGGCCGTGGAAGCCGCCGAATAAACTTGGCTCCCTGCAAAACAGAAGGGGCAGTCCATCGTGGACTGCCCCTTTTATTTTGAGTCGAAACCCGATTGCTTACGGCAGGTAATAGCGCAGCGACGTGAAGACCATGTTGTCCACGCCCTTGGCGCCGTTGCCGGGGTTGGCCGTGCCGCCCGCGCCCGACCAGATATCACGCTCGAATCGGCTGTATTGGATTCCCTGGCGCAGGCGTCCCTTGGGACCGGCATTGATGATATTCCACCAGTAGCCGGCCGTGAACTCCTGCACGTCCTTGGTGCTGCCGCCGCAATTGGTCGGGGTGATGGCTGCGGCGCCGGTGGCGCCGGCGGAAGCAACCGTAGTGGGCTCGACGAGGCAGCCCGACATATTCGTGCTGCGGGTGCCGTAGCCGACCTGCGTTGTGCCGCTCAACACGTAGTCGCGGTCCAACTCGTCGGCGCCGTAGTTGAAGTACAGATTGAAGTTCGGGGTCGGATTCATCTCCAATGTGCTGAGGGCGGAGAAACCGTGGATGGGAGAGATGTCCGCATTGGGACGGAGGGTGACGTCGGCAATGGTCGAAGACCCGTAACGGCCAACGCCCTGGCCCCACAGTCCCTTCGCGCCGATGACAACCGTGTTGGCTCCGACGAGCGGAGCACGGAAGCCGCCGCCGATGCCTGCGGCGATTGCCTTGTCGTTAGTGGGCGTTGCCGTCGTCGGCACCGTGCAGGTTGCCGATACGGTCGCGCAGGGATAGATGCGGTCACGGAAGTTGCGCTCGATCCCGAAGATCTCCCAGTGTCCCCAGCCGGGCTGCAGCGCCATCTTCACCACGAAGTCCGGCGTGTAGTTGAACGAGTAGTTGGCATTCAGGTTGTAGAGTCCGCCGCCGGTTCCGGTCGCACCGAAGATGTAATTGGTCGGCGTGTTCTGGCCGGAGGGGTTGAGCATCTCGGCGTTTTCAATTGAAGCTCCCAGGAAGAAGGTCTTGCCGAAGTCCTTGGACATGCGGAAGCTTTCCTGGCGGCCCCAGACAAAGCCGGTTTCGTACTGCGCATCGATGGTGGCCGGCAGAATCTCAGTGCCGCGCGTCAGCCCTTGCGTGGTTTCGGTAACCAGCGACCAACCCTGGCCGCCGGAGAAGTCCCAGCCGCCGTTTGTCTTGGCGTCGCCCCACACTTGCCGCTGACGCAGGGTGTAGCTGTTCGACTGGTTGTTGTTCGAGGTGACACCGGCGCTCAGCCAGTCCATCTCGTAGTAGCCGGTCAGGGTAAAGGCTGGGCATCTTGCCGGTCGCTTTGAACGCCAGGCGCGACTGACGGCCCGAGGCAAAGAACTCGCTCAACTGCGCTGCCTGGGAGTTGTCCAGCGGCACGCCGGTAAACGGCGTGTTGATGTCGCCGCCCGTGGCGCCCTGGCGCCACACGGTTTCTGCCGCCAGGAAGCTGCCCGTAAATGAGAGCGTCGACCCCCTTGAAATAAATGGCATCAGGATTGGTGATCTGCCTTCTTGATGCTCGTGGTCTCAGTCGAAACTGTAGTCTGCCAGCGAAGCTTGATTCGCCTTCAGGTCGCTCACCGAACTTTGCAAGGTTGACACAGCCGTCTGCATTCTCAGTGAACGCCTGCTGCTGAGCGTCAGCCGCGGCTTGGGCCTTGGCGGCCGCCGCCTGCGCATCCGCTGCCTGCTGCTGAGCCTGCTTCAGTTGATCGTCCTTCGTGGAAAGGTCGCTCTTCAGGCTGTCGATCTGGCTCTGCATCTCTTGCCGCAAAGCATTGATCTGATCTTCCACTGAAGGTCCTTTTGGTTCCGCGGCTCTCCTGGTTGCGGTGTGCTTCGTCGGCTGCGGCGTTTGACCGCTTGCGTTAGTAACCGAAACAACAAGACCGGCTGCCAAAATCGCTGCGGCAGCCACATTCCATCTGAATTTCATTCGGGCCTCTCTTTCCCTTTGGAATTGGAAATCGGGTTGTGACAGTGGTCGCGCACGAGATTCTCTTGCTGTCTTCTGTATCCCGCGCGCATTCACAGTAGGAAGATTTGCGGTATCCCCATCCGCGTACAAACAAGGAGCTAAAAAGGGGGAGTATTTCGCGAAGACGGATTCAGCCTTGCGACCTACGCATCCCAGACTCGCAGAGCAAGATTAAGATTTGACGAATTCACGCAGAATTCACACTTCGAATCAGCGCATTGAAAAGAAGGTCAATGCGAGCGAATTCACAAGTTATTCACAAAGGAATCGCGGGATAAGAGAGTGAAAGCTTGAGTTACAAGTGCGCCGGTCGTTAGTGGCCGCCACCCACGCCTTCCAACCCGGCACTTAGTAAGTTGGCGAGCAGCCTGTATGCACCGGGCACTAACTCCGGAAACTGCCGGTATAGTGCGAAGGCAACATAGATATAAGTTCCCTTCCCACGATGCAGCAGGAGCAGCCCGCCCTTCTGGGGATCCTGTCCCGGATCGGCGGTCTCGGTGAGTGCCGTATAAGCCGGGTCCCAACTCTCGAGGAAGCCGTGGCCTCGCTCCTCGTACCATCCATCGAAGTCAGTCTCTGTGATTTTGTTCGGCCAGGAGAGCAGCGAACTTGCCGGGTCGAGCAGCTTCACCGGATCCCGCTCGTCGACCACGCGCTCCGCAAAGCGGCCCAACGTAAGAGGCAGCGGCGCCGGGAATGTGCCGCCCTGGTATTGAACAATCAGCGTGCCCCCGTGCTCAACAAAGTCGTCGAGGCGGGACTGAGCGGCGGCGATTGCCGGAACCACGGAGTATGCCCGGATTCCGATCACGATCACGTTCCACTGCGAAAGGTCGCCGGCCGTCAGTTCTTCGTCGCTTAGCAGATGCGGTGTAAAACCCAGAGCTTCGATCGCATCGGGCACCGTGTCTCCGGTTCCCATCACATAGCCCACATGCAAACCTTGCGCTACCTTTGCATCCACCTTTCGAGTTTTCAGATCGGCAGCCAGGTATTGGTTATAGGGCCGCAGTCCCTGGTACCCGACACTCTCCCAGCCAATTGAGTAGTCCTTCCCGTTGACGTGCGCAATGGCTTCGATCGAGTAGGCGCGCGACTTGGCATCGCCTCCCGGAGTCACGGAAAAGATAAGCGGCTGAGTATCGCCTGCGGTTTTCAATTGAAAGTCCCGCTGCGCCGGCTCGGAATGCCACCCTTCAGGTAGCTTCAAGTCCACCGTCCCGCTTGCCGCGTGCTCCCCGTGAACGGTCACCCTCACCGGAAGCGGCGAGCCGTCGAGCGGCAGAATCCGCGTCTGCGGATCTACAAGCACTCCGATGGCCGGCGTAACTACTAACGGCTCGTACACGCCTCCTACGCCGCCAACATGCGCCAAAGTCTGCACCACCTTTCCAAGTCGGATAGGCACGCCGTCAAAGGTAAACTCCGCCCACGCCGCCAGCGGATACGGCGCAAACGAGCGCTCGCGCCACGCCGGATTTGAGATGTCGTAATAAGGCTGCTCCGTGTTCGGCCGCGTGAAATAGGGCTTTGTCGGCTCGGCATCGGGCGGCGTATCGATGTGAAACGTTCGATCGACAACCGGAGTTGAGGCGGCTTTCGCGCCGATCGCTCCTTGTGGATCCGCGATCTTCCACGGCACGCCGTCGTCTTCTTCCAGCCATACCCGGCTCAATTGCGCAGCGTCCATCCCCTGGGCAACATGCACGCGCACACCAAACTCCTCGTCGGGCCAAACGCTGCGCGCGGTCTCATCCGCCGATCCGCCACGCTGCGGCCCTCCCGGCTCACCCTCGCGTCCGGTCGTGAAGGCAGTCAGGTCCAGCCCAAGTAGATCTTTCAACGCCTCCTGAAACTGCTCGATTTTTGCTCCAAGTTCAAATTCCAGGTCCGCCTTCGCCTCCGCATCCAGATCGCTCGACTGGACACGCGCATACAAATCGAGCGCCTCGCGGTAAATCGGCGCCAGCTTGCGCGCGCCGTCAATGCTGCGTTGAAAGGGGCCGTTTTGATTCCGGCAATCTCTATCGAACTCAATTAAGTCGCTTTGGAGTTTATACAGCCCATCGTTGAGCCACGGCGGCGGCGTACCCTTCACCAGCCGAGCCAAGCCTTGCAGAGTTGTATCAATGTGGACCTTGCGGTTTTCGAAAAGGCCGGCATCGCTTGTGCTGAGGCCGGCGGCGGCCGATGGTGCGGCTGCCCACAGGTGATAACTCGTGGTGTCCGGCTCACTGAGCGCGGGATTGGCGCCGCCGTTCTGCGACTTCTGCTCGCCCCACCCCTCGCGCGCAATCTGCACATAGGTTCGTCCCAGCACCGGATCCCAGGTACCCACCGGAATCGTGACATCGGCAGGCAAATCGCCTGTGATCCATTCGCCGGTCACATAATTGTGGAACTTCGCGGGCGCCCACTTTCCCGTGGCGTAGTCGAGCATTTGCCCGTTGGTAATCCTCGCGAAGGGCACGCGGGAGTACACCGCCAGCGGCTGCCACGGCTGCAGGCCGTCTTTCAATTGGTCCGGGAAGACCTTGGGATCGGCCGCTTCCTTGAATGCTTCCTGCGCGACCTCACCTGAAACTTGGTGTTGCCCGTGCCCGTCGCTCACGCCGCCCACAAACGTAGCGAGAATGACTTGTGGCCGTACTTTGCGCACGGCCAGCACTGCGTCGTAAAGCACACGCTCGTGTCCCCATTGTGCAAACGACTCTTCCTGCGTCTTGGAAAAGCCAAAGTCCGCCTCGGTGCCCCAGAGTTCATTCGCCCCGTAGTACTCGTCCGCCCTCAGCAATTCATTGGTGCGGATCAGGCCCAGTGCATCGTAGCTCGCAGCCGAGATCGCATTTTGGCCGCCTTCGCCGCGCGTCAACGTGAGCAGCGTAACCTGTGCTCCCAGGCCGCGCGCGAGATACGTCATCAGCGCGCCGTCTTCATCGTCGGGATGCGCCACGATCACGAGCACACTGGCAGTGGTGCCAAGGCGCTTAAGGGTTTGATCCAGGTCGGCTGAACCGCGATCCTCCGGCAAGGGAAGTGCATTCGCTGTGGGCTGAGGCAGGGGAACCTGCGCCAGCTCGCTCTGAGCCGTGGATGCTGTCGGCTCCTGCGAGTTGAGGAAATTGGAACCTGCGCCGAGCGTCAGCCCGCCGAGCGTCAGCCCAACGATCGACACGCCCGCGACGATGCGATGGAATTGCCGGAGAAAGGAAATCATCATCGTCAGTGTACAATCTGGCGGCCGAAAACCGCGCGATTCCTGGGGTGGTCTCTCAGAAGTTCGTAGCATAATTCGCAAGGAGCAACCGCAGATCCTTCGACTGCGTTTGCCGCAAAACGCGGCAAACTTCGCTCAGGATGACAGCTCTAGTTATGGCTTGAACTAGCGCAGCAATGGTTTTTGGGGGGCTCGAACTTTGTCCGCTTCGGCGCTACCGCCAATCGTCGCGCACTTCAGCCAATCCCTGGTTCATCGCCGACTCAAAACCCGCGTGCTTCTTGATGAAGATCTCGCTGAAGTGCCGGTCCTGCTTGAGCAGGATGGCTTGCAGGCGCACCAGCTCCAGAAGCGCCAGGAACATCGCGATCAGCGCCTTCTCTGAGTGCGTGTGACTCAGCAGGCGCCGCAGCGCCACGGGCTTGTCTTCCATCGTCAGCCGCCGCGTCAGGAACTGGATCATCTGCCCGACCGTCACCGTGTCCTCTTCCACATTGATGATGGGCCGGTTGCGTGCGCGGTCCAGAATGTCGCGAAACACACGCACCAGGTCGGTGGTGTCGGCCGCAATCTCCGGCTCTGCGTTTGCATCTTCGCGAAACTCACGCACGCCGGGATTCGTCCAGGTGGCTGCCTCAATCATCTGTTTCTGCAGCAGCATCTGCGCGGCGTTTTTGAAGCGTTCGTGTTCCAGGAGCCGCTCCACCAGCTCGCGCCGCGGATCGTCGGTTGCGTCGTCCGGGCCGGACGGGGCGCGCGGCAGCAGTGTCTTGCTCTTGATGTGGATCAGCAATGCGGCCGTGTAGATAAACTCCCCGGCCACATCCATGTCGCTCGCCCGCAGGTGCTCCACGTAGGCCAAAAACTGCGCGGTAATCTTCGCGATCGGAATGTCGTAAATATCGATGTCCTGTTTCCGAATCAGATCGAGAAGCAGGTCGAACGGCCCGTCGTACACCTCGCCCACCAAGACTGAAAATGGCGACTGTTCCGCATTTTCCCCTCGCGCTTTGAGCGCCGCGGCAACTTTCTCGGCGGTGGTCCGCTCGGGTACATCCTTCGGCTTGGTTGCGGGCTCAGGAACCGGCTCCTGGGCCGATTCTTTCGGCTGTTGTTCTGGCTTCAAATCCGCGGCTTCTTCCGCGATCTTTTCTGGCATGTCATCCGCTGCAGGCACTGCGGCTGCCGTCGCCACTTCTTCCGGTTCCCGCGCAGCCTCAACCGGCTGGTCCTCACGTGCATCTGGTTGCTCAATGCCTCGGGCAGAAGGCTGCGCGATGGGTTCCTTCCTCTCGGCGACTGGATCGTCCTTTGCCGCCTGCTCGACTTCAGCGGCAGCTACTTCGGATTGGGGGGAAGTTTGGTTCAATGCAATCTCTTCTTCTGGATTCTCAAACTCGACGCAAGAAATCTCGACCTCTAGGCGATTCTCGGCGCTCACTTCGAGCGAGTCAACCGGAACTTCAACGCTGCTCTCTGCACTCATTTCGACGCTGTCAATCTCAGCCCCGGTTCCGTTCTCCACTCGGGCGACAATAGCCTCGGCCTTGCTGGCTTGGCCGATCTCGGCCTTCTCGCTTTCAATCGGGGCGCCGGCCTCCGGGTTCGATCCGGTGTGATAAACCTCGACTTCGGCGCCCCTCTCAGCGCCCGCCTCAACTCTCCCGTTCCTGCGGAAAAGCCCGAATCCCGTTCTCAATCCGCTCAACGCAAAATCAACGACCTTGCGCCACCACCCGACCTTCTGTTCCATCTTGCGCTTCCCCGGCCCTTTGAACCGCGATCTCGTGCGCCATCGGTTCCACCCGGACTTCTTACAAGTTCTCAGCTCGCAGGGTCAGGCGCCCGATACCGTCGACAAATTGAGCTGCATCGCCTCGCGAACCTCCACCATCGTCTGCTCAGCACGCACCGCGGCTCTCCGCGAGCCGTCGTTCAGAATTTCAAACGCCTGCGCCTCCGTCACTCGCGCGCGCCGTTCCTGGATCGGCTGCAGAATCTTCACCAGCGCGTCTGCCGCCCATCCCTTGCACTCAATGCAGCCGATCCCCGCTGAACGGCAGCCTTCGTACACCTTCGCCATCGTCTCCGGCGTCGAAAACAGCTTATGCAAATCGCCAACCGGGCACTTGTCCGGGTCGCCTGGGTCCGACCGCCGCACCCGCGCCGGATCAGTCACCATGGTCTTCAGCTTTTGCCGCACCACCGGCTTCGGGGTCGCTAATCAGAATCGTATTTCCGTAGCTCTTCGACATCTTGCGCCCGTCGGTCCCGGGCAATTTCGGCGAAGGCGTCAGCAGCACCTTCGGCTCGGGCAAGACTTCCTTGCTCGCCCACTTGCCGATCATATCTGCGGGGGAGCGGACGGGAGTTTGTAGAGCTGAGTTGAACCGCCGCGCCACTTCGCGCGTCAGCTCCACATGTGCCTGCTGGTCCTGCCCCACCGGAACAAAATCCGCCTGGTAGAGCAAAATATCCGCCGCCATCAGCACCGGATATCCCAGAAAGCCGTACGTCGTCAGGTCCCGGTTGGTCAGGTTTTCCTGCATCTCTTTGTAGCTCGGCACGCGCTCCAGCCACCCCAGCGGCGTGCTCATCCCCAGCAGCAGCGCCAGCTCGGCATGCAGTTTCACTCGACTCTGCAGAAACAGAACGCTTTTCGCCGGGTCCAGCCCGGCCGCCAGATAGTCCAGCATCACCTCGATCGTATTGGGCGTAATCTGCCCGGATCGGCATAGTCCGTGGTCAGCGCATGCCAGTCGGCGATGAAAAAGTAGCATTCATACTGGCCGCAATCCTGCAGCCTCACCCAGTTGGCCAACGCCCCCATGTAGTTGCCCAGGTGCAGTTTTCCCGTGGGACGCATACCGCTCAGAACGCGCGGGCCGTTCGTTTTCAATTTGAGATTCAGCCATCGGGCGTTTCAGTCCCTCGGCAGCAAAAAAACGCAGCCGCACTCCTTCAAAAACGTTCAAATTCTCTTTCCATTGTATCGGGAGAAGCTTTGGCGAGCCGGCTGTTCAAAGGTGGGCAAGAAATGAGAAAACCAGCACCAGAGCAGGCGTCAGAACGAGGTTGAGAATAAAGCCGCCCACAAAGATCATTAGCAGGTAACTGACCCAGCCGCCGATCCGGTCGTAGGATTGTGCCGCGTTGTAGGGCAGCATGTTGCGCACCACCCGGCTGCCGTCCAGCGGCGGAATCGGCAGCAGATTGAAGAAGAACAGCGAGAGATTGATCAGGATCGCCAGGGTCAGCAGCATCGCCCCGGGATGGGCGAACGGGACGCCGCGGGATTGAAAGCCGCCACGAGCGACATCTGCACAGTCTCTCGCCCCCAGGAACGGCGAGCGCGATCACCGACAAAGCCGCAACGGACAGTGCGACCAGGATCAGATTCGAAACCGGCCCGGCCAACGTGGTCAGGTTGTCGTCGCGCACGATCTTCTGGAAGTTGCGCGTGATCACCGGCGTCGGCTTGGCCCAGCCGATCAGCTGAACGGAATTCCGAACCCGAAAAACGGCCCAAAGATCACCAGAGCCGGAAACAGCAGCGTTCCGATCGGGATCGATGTGGTACATGGGATTCAGCGTGACCCGGCCTTGCATGCCGCGCCGTCTGATCGCCCAGCCGCGACGCCATCCACGCATGCGCGCACTCATGAAAACTCAGCGAAAAAAGCATCAGAACAAATTCGAAGACGGCAATCAGGAATGCACTGGACTGCAAACAATCTCTCCTAGAAAACCCAAAGACCTATGCCTAGCACGGCCGGAATCGGGCTAGCCTGATTTCGAGCCTCGTTGCGCTGGCCGTCAGGTCTCGATGTACTCCCAGTACGAATCGGCCAGGTCGGCGCCCAGCTCGGTTGATCATGCGCCGCGCGGCGCGCTCCACTTCTTCCATCAGCCCGTGCAGGTAATCGCGCGAGCGCGAAATCGCCGCCACGCCGATGGTCGCCGATTGCCAGGTAACCGCCTCGTCCATCTCGGCCACCGAGACGTTGAAGCCCTGCTTCAACTGGTCCTTCATCGAACGCACCACCTGTCGCCTGTCCTTGAGCGACTGGGCGTGCTCGATGCGAATCTCGAGGGTCAGGTTCGCAACCGGCATAGCGGTCTGGAATTACACCGACAGTGTAAGCCCGATGCTCGCGTGAATCAAATTTATTTGCGTGGCGCGAAGAGCATCGACAGATGCAAAGAGGATCAACCGCAAATCACTCTGCCTCCTGTTCGCCTCGGGTTCCTGAAGGCTCAAGTCGGCCTCGGGATGACGGCTGCAATTCTGACTTCAATTTGGTTTGATCCCTCCGGGCTCGGCCGTATCCAGCGGTCATAAACCCAGAGCAGCCCCGCCGTCGCCACGCCCACGCCAGATACCGGCCACCAGATGAGTGCCGGCCGATGCAGAACTTCACCGAAGTGATGAATCAGGAACCCGCCAAACCATCCGCCCACGAGCGACCCGATCCCAATGGGCAGAAAGGCAAAGCCCATATAGGTTCCCTGCTGCCCTGAGGGCGCGAGACGCGAGATGTACTCGTAATAGCGCGGCTGCTGCGTGATTTCGCCGATCGCCACTACGATCAGCGTCGCCACGGCCATGGGGACGCTGGGATGCAGAATGAGCAGGATCCAGGCCAGGCCCGAGATCAGGCGTGCCCAGCGTGATGCCGCGAAACGAAGGCATTTTCTGCGTGAGAATACTGACCGCCATCTGCAGCGCGATCACCGTCAGTGCGTCCCACATCAGCAGCATTTCAGTATTGCTGTTGGGGTTCACGTAATCGTGGATATAGATGGGAAGAATGATGAATTCCTGCCAGAACGCGATGTAATAGCCCGAGAAAATGACCAGAAACAGCATGAAGCGCCAGTTCGACGCCACGGTTAGAAAGTTTCTGGCAACCTGGCCGAGGCTTTCGGTCTGCGCCTCGCCGGAGCGGCGGGGCTCCTTGAACAGGAGCAACACGGCGAAGAACATGACAAAGACGCTCAACGCCGCCATGTCGAAGACTTTCTCCACGCTGAGATGCTGGTGCACCCATCCGGCCAGAAAAGGCCCCGCGGCCCCGCCGATGTTCACCAGCGTGTAGTAGATCGAGTAGCCAATGGAGCGCACGTTTTCCTTCGAAGCGCGGGCCGTGGTCCCAACGACAGAGGGCTTCACGAGCGCGATGCCGAGGGCCGGAAGCATCAGGATGAGCGTCACCAGCACAACCAGGGGCATGGCATTGCGAACCGGAGCGAGCCACGGCGAACCGATGGAGCCAAGCAGGAAGTAGGAGGTCGGCCAGAATCAGGTAGGCCAGCGACAGCGCCCGGCGAAAGCCCATCCGGTCCGCGAGAGCTCCGCCGAACGCCGCCAGAAACCACACCAGCCCGCCAAACAATCCCGCCAGACTGCTGGCCCGCTCGACGCCGAAGTTCAGGCTCTCGTGCAGATACCGGGGCAGCGAGGCAAACGCCGCGTAGTACGACAGCCGCTCGAAGAGCTCGGTGATGTTGGCAACCCAGAACGGCCGCTCAAACCCGGTGCGAATTTCGTAGAAACGTTGGGAGAAGGTCAAGGTGGCTCCTGCGTTCGTGTGCGGCGACATCCGTGCTTTGCATCTCTATGCAATTCCGCGGCGCGGCGCTTGTCAGCTCGCCTTTGCTTATCGCCTGCACGTCCGCCGCCCTTGTCCTTGGCAAGCCAGCGATGGCGAGCTAAGCCATTATCGACATGCGAAATTGCTACCGCCGGCAGCGCGACGGCGATCACGGCCAGGACCACGATATAGAGTTGGGACATCCGTGGGTTTCCTTCGCTGTCAATTCCCTGGGTCTCAAGCAGTGTACCGGATCGAGCACGGACTCGTCCCATGCCGTTTCCCATTTCGGTCTGCTCGTCGGCTCCTGCGCCACTTGTTCCCGCTTCTCTGCGCCGTCGAACGCCGCAATCCGTGTCAACATCCGGTATCTCTCCGGACAACCGCTGCATCAAAAGTAATGGTGCGCCGGTTGACGCGCTAGCGTCGGCCCGCGCTACTCTCGCAGTACCGGATTTGGTACTCGACACCAACCCGCGACCCCGCAAGGCAGCCCGGAATTTGGACTTCCGTTTGCCTCGCGCCCTTCGGCTCCCTCAAAATCAGCCGTTTGTCTGCATTCGCGCCGCGCTGTCATCTGCCGGCGCTCGATTCCTCGGCGGTCGATCTTCGCGTGTCATTCACGATTCCGCCGATAACTCTCTCTACAATCCCGCCGGAGCGCGCCCAGTCGGCCGCTGCCGGATTACATTCAACCGTAACCTGCCGTCCTGGAGGACGCTAAGACCCTTTGAAGATCGCTCTGGAGATCACGCCCAACCTTGAGCCCCTGTTCGGGACCCGCGATGAAAACCTCAGACTGATGGAAGACTCGCTCGGCGTCCGCATCGATCTGCGTTCCGACGCCGTGCATGTGCGAGGGCCCCGAAGAAGGCGTCGCCCGCGTGCAACGCATCTTTCAGGACTTCGAGAGCCTGCGCCGCCAGGGCATCCATCCTCACAACGGCGAACTGAACGGCATGCTGCGCCTGGTGGTCGCCGATCCCGCTGCCACGCTGCGCTCGGTTGCCGAAGCCGGCAAGCAGCGCTCCGCCGGCATCAAGCGCACCGTCCAGCCGCGCTCGCTCAACCAGCGCCGCTATGTTGAGGCCATCGAGCAGAACGACATGGTCTTCGGCGTGGGCCCCGCCGGCACCGGCAAAACCTATCTCGCCGTCGCCATGGCTGTCGCCGCCATCAACGCCAAACGCGTCAGCCGCATCGTGCTGGTCCGCCCCGCGGTCGAAGCCGGCGAACGCCTTGGCTTTCTTCCCGGCACCCTGCAGGAAAAGGTCGACCCCTACCTGCGCCCGCTCTACGACGCGCTCTACGACCTGCTCGATCCCGAAAAGGTCGACAAGATGCTCGAGAGCAACGTCATTGAGGTCGCCCCGCTCGCCTTCATGCGCGGCCGCACCCTCAACGACGCCTTCATCATCATGGACGAGGCCCAGAACACCACCATCGAGCAGATGAAGATGTTCCTCACGCGCATGGGCAACAACTCCAAGGCCGTCATCACCGGCGACATCACGCAGATCGACCTGCCCAACCCGCGCAAGTCCGGCCTGCTCGACGCCATCAATATTCTCGACGGCGTTGAAGGCATCGCCTTCTGCCACTTCGAAGAATCCGACGTGGTCCGCCATCCTCTCGTGCAGCGCATCGTCCGCGCCTACGAGTCCGCCAAGCCGCAGCAACAGGAACTGCCGCTCCAGGGCGCAATTGAAGTCAGCTCCGGCATCCAGCAGCGCGGAGAGGATCAGCCGGCACATCCGGCCAAGCCGCAGTAATTGTCGCCGATCACCTACGGCTTCTGAGAAGCATCGGTGGCGCCCTGCTTCTCAAAGGTCCAGTGGCACGGCCGGCCGTAGATGCCCAGCCCCGTGCTCCGCTCGCCCTTACCGTCGGTAGCCGTAAACTCCGACTTCACTTCGTAGCTATACTGCGCGCCCGACTGAACAAACGGCCCGTGCGTGTATTCCGTCGAGCCGACCACTCCGTTGGCCGTCAGTTTGGCTTTCCCGTCATCGCCGATCTTGCCGTCGATCGCCAGATACGCCGGTTGCCCCTGGGCGCCGCGTTCGCCGTGCAGCACATCTCCCGTCACCGTCGAGACAAAGTGCCAGGTGTAGCCCAACGAACTACCCTTTGGGTCGCAGGTTACGGTGGAGTTCCAGGCGCCGTCGAACTTGCCTGCCGCGTTTTGGCCGGCCACCGCCATTGTGAACAGAAAGAGCATAGAAAAAAGCAGCTTGCGCATGAATCTCTCCCTTTGCGCGACGATTCTACTCTTGCTCCACGGCTGCCCTCTGTGACGTCGAAAAACGGCCTCCGCGGCCGAATGCGAAGACCCGGCTGTTTCGCACTGCACTTCGCGTATCATCTTGTCAGAACTGGAGTCGCGCATAGCAGGAAGCGCGGCCCGGCGCACGATGATCCTCTTCGACCCAGATCTGGCGCCCGATTCACCACCCCACGGATCAGGAAACGCCCGCGGGCGCTCCGGCACGCCGCGAAAATCAAGATCAGCGCCGCCCAACGCTGCCGCCGCTCGTAACACGGTTCCCTGGGCTCAACGCCCGCCCACTACACGCACTCTCGCCCGCTTTCTTGCCCGCGCCCAGGCCGCCGTCAGGCTGCGCGGTCAGGTCACCGTACTGCTCACCACCGACGAGACCATCCGCGACCTCAACCAGCGCTTTCGCGGGAAGAACGAACCCACCGACGTTCTTTCGTTTCCCGCCGCGTCGTTCCAAAACACAAAGCCGGCGGAGCGGGTCGCCGGCGATCTGGCGATCAGCATCCCCACCGCTCGGCGCCAGGGCACTGCATGCGGCCACTCCCTGGGAATGGAGCTCAAAGTACTGATGCTCCACGGGCTTTTGCACCTCGCCGGCTACGACCACGAGACCGATGCAGGCAAGATGCACCGCCGAGAACGCGAGCTCCGCGCCGAGCTTGGCTTGCCCATCGGCCTCATTGAGCGTGCCGATCGACCATCCGGTCCGCGAGGGCGCCGCACAAACGGCGCTAAGCCGCGCTCGACACGGGGTCGTAAGTGATGACTCCCCTGCAAATCGTGCTGCTCATTTTTCTCCTCGTCGTCGCCACCCTTGCGTCCTACATCCAGCGCATCTACTCGGAATTCGGTAAGATCCTGAGCCGCGACGTGCAGGAGAACCTCGACGCCTGGGAGCAACACATCGAACCTCGTCTTGGCCTCAGCCGCGACCACGCTGCTCTCTGCTCCTCTGTTCTGAAGCAGATCGCCCTTGGCCTTATCACTCTTGAGTTCGGTGAGTTGCTTTTCGTCCGGCCCGCTCACATGGGCCCGCCCAACGCGGCCGAAATCGCCCAGGCCATACTCGCCGTCGTTCTGGTCGTCATTTTCTGTTACCAGCTCATTCCCGATCTCCTCTTTAACCGCACTCGTGGCCTTTGGTTATCGCGGATTCTCTGGTTTGTCCTGTTTCTGCTTTGGATTGTCACGCCGATCACCATCTTCATCCGTTTCTTCTTTTCCATTGCGGCGCTTGCCGAGGCTCCGGCAGGACCGGAGGAAGAACCCGCTCCCGATGTCGAAGCCCTCATCGAAGCCGGCGAAGAAGAAGGCATCCTGGAGCAGAGCGACCGTGAATTAGTCCGCTCTGCAGTCGAATTCGGTGACATGCTCGTTCGCGAAGTAATGACCCCGCGCCCTGAAATCTTCGCAGTCCCCGACACCACCACGCTCGAGCGATTTCTCGAACTTCTTCGCCAGCAGAATTACTCGCGCGTCCCCGTCTATTCCGGCTCACTCGACAACATCACCGGCCTCGCCTTCGCTCACGACCTGCTGCAGATTACTGACGTGGAGGCCCGCACCCGCACCGTCGCCAGCATCCTTCATCCAGCCGCTTTCGTCCCCGAAACCAAGCGCGGCTACGAGCTGCTCCGCGAAATGCAGCGCGAAAAGCAGCACATGCGCATCGTCATCGATGAGTACGGCGCCGTGTCCGGCCTCGTCACTATCGAGGATTTGCTGGAGCAGATCGTCGGCAACATTCGCGACGAGCACGAGACCGACACGCAGACAGAGGAACCGCTGCGCGAACCCTCCGGTTCATGGCTCGTACCGGGCAGCTTCCCCGCCGACCAACTCGGCGATCTCATCGGCGAGCCCGTTGAACTGGACGATGACTACGAAGCCTCCACACTGGGCGGCCTGGTGAGTGAACTCGCAGGCCGCATTCCCAAAGTCGGTGAAGTCGTTTCGCTCGATCCACTCGATCCACTCCATCTGCGCGTCGAAATCGTAGCCTCAACCGGCCGCCGCATCGAGCGCATGCGCCTCTTCCCGCCCACCGCCCGCCTGCCGTTCCCTCCCAGCTCCGAAGCCTCACCGACCTGAGTAAGGCGCGGCGTGCCAGGCTTGCCGGCCCGCGAGCAACCATGGGTCTGAAATCGTGTATCATCATCGCCGGTTCGGAATCTCGCAGGAGATGAACCCTCGGGAGCTTTTGTGCAGAGCAAGTCTCTAACTCGTCGCGCTTTTGTCGGGGCCACTGCCGGAGCCGCAGCCCTCGGCGCCGCGCCGCGCGCCATCCTCGGCCGCGCCGCAGAAGCATCGGCTCGTTCAACTCATCTCTGGGAAAAGCAGGAGATCGTTCTCACCTCACAGCGCACCTTCCCGAATCCATACACCGATGTCACGGTCTGGGTCGATCTCACGGGTCCCGGCTTCAACAAGCGCGTTTATGGCTTTTGGAACGGCGGCAACGAATTTTGTGTTCGCGTCGTGGCACCCGCGCCCGGCACATGGCGCTGGCGCAGCGGCTCCGAGCCAGCCGACACAGGACTTGCGGGCAAATCCGGCACACTCGAAGCCGTCGACTGGACCGAAGACGAGAAGCAGCAGAACCCGCTGCGCCGCGGATTTCTGCAATCCACTCCCAACAATCACGCGCTTCAGACCGCCGACGGCACGCTGTTCTTCGCGCTCGGCGATACGTGGTGGGCCGCAGGCACCAATCGCTTTCGCTGGTTCGACGATGATCAGGAGCGGCCCATCGGCCCCACAGCCGGCTTCAAAGACTACGTTCGCTTTCGCAAGGCGCAGGGTTACAACTGGATCAACATGCTTGCCGCATTTCCCAACTGGGAGAACGACGGCTTGCCCGCGCACATCGTGATGAACGACGCGGACCATACAACTGTGCGTAACGCATGGGTTGAATACGGCACCGGCAGCGCCAAGAATACGGACAACGAAGGCGGACGCCCGTTCCTGTTTCCCGGCAAGGTCCCCGGCTACGAAAATGTCTTCCCCGATGTGGACCGCATCAATCCCGACTACTTCAAGTTCATCGATCGCAAGATCGACTACCTGAACGCCAACGGATTTGTTCCTTTCATTGAAGTTTCACGCCGCGATGTGAGCGAATTATGGAAGAAGTATTACTCGTGGCCGGATTCCTACGCGCGATTCATCCAATACATCTGGTCACGCTACCAGGCCAACAACACCGTGCTCAGTCCCATTCATCTCGATATCATCCAGGAGAGCGTGACCGTTCCCGACTATCTTCAGGCCATCGACCTCGTTCTCAAGAAATACGGTCCCCCGCCCTTTGGCACCCTGCTTTCGGCCAATTCCAATCCTTCAACCCTCGTGAATTGGGGCGAGAACTCGTGGGTTACACTGCACCAGACCGGCAACAAGCGCGAGCACGAATACTATTGGTACCTCACCGAGATCTTCCGCGATGCGCATCCGCGTCCTGCGCTCGACGGCGAGCCCTACTACGCCGGTTACTCCTATGCGCACTCTTCCGGCAGCAACAACCAAACGCCGCCAAAGGCGGCACTGCGCAGCGACGACCAGTTTGTGCGCTCATCGATGTACGGGTGCTTTCTTTCGGGTGGGCTTGCGGGCCACGTCTACGGAGCCGAAGGCATATGGTCTGCCGACATCGAACCTGCCGCTCCGACAAAGATGTGGGACGCCTTTCAGTGGGCCTCCGGAGCCGAGATGCAGCACCTGCGAACCTTTGCCTTCTCCATTGGCGCGCGCTACCAGGATCTCGTGCCAGATCGCGGCTTCGTGGTTCCCAACTCGACGCAGGACGTGAAGGCCTTCGAAGGCTGGGCCTATGCCGCGCGCACACCCGATCAGAGCATCTTCCTGCTCTATTTTGAAAAGGGATGCCCTAAGAGCCTTGTTCGCGGTGCGCGCGTGATGAGTCGCTACCGCGCGCAATGGTTCGATCCGCGCGAGGGCGCCTGGTCCGATGCAGGCAACGGAGTGGTTACGACGAATAATGTCGGCGAAGTGGAGTTACCCGACTTTCCCTCCGACATGGATTGGGGGCTGAGCCTCGTTTACGAGGGAACGGCGCCTTTGCCGAATCACTTTTGATGAGTCGTTTCAGCGCAACAGATCAGCTTCGGATGTTGAAATTGCTCGAGAGATGCTGGAGACCGCCGAGCTGTTGATCCGATGCGTCAAATGGCAAGATTGTTTCTGCCTTTTTGCTTTCGAGTCGTAGCATCGAGCCATGGTGACAAGAACGATCGCGGGGTTTCTGCAGTTGATCGCGATCTTGGCTCTGCTGCTGTTTGTACCTGCCTGGTCACTGCATTATTGGCAGGCATGGGCCTATCTCGCGGTCTTCGCGAGCTCCTCTCTGCTCATTACAGTTGATCTGTGGAGACATGATCGAAGACTCCTGGAGCGGCGACTGAAGGCTGGCCCAGGGTCGGAAGGACGGAAGGCGCAAAATTGGATTCAGGCACTGGCATCTCTTTGCTTCATGTCGCTGCTTGTGGTTCCAGCGCTCGATCACCATTTCGGCTGGTCCAAGGTTCCGGTAGCTTTAGAGGCTTTTGGCATACTGCTCGTGGCTGTCGGCTTTTTTGTCGTCCACCTGGTGTTCCGGGTAAACACCTTTACGGCGGGAACAATTGAGATAGCCAAGGAGCAAATCGTCGTCTCCAGCGGACCATACGCCAAGGTTCGCCATCCCATGTATTCAGGGGCATTGATTCTTCTGGCAGGAACCCCGTTGACGCTGGGCTCAATTTGGGGTCTGCTGCTGTTCCTCCCGATGACGGCAGTCATCGTGGCCCGCCTACTCGACGAAGAAAAGCTATTGGCTGAGGAATTGCGCGGCTATCGGGAATATTGCAAAAAGGTCCGTTTCCGCCTTGTGCCATTCTTGTGGTGAACGCAGATTGCGTTTTGAACCTTACGGTCTCTTCAGTTGGCGCGATCCTTCCACGCGCGCCACTCCTCCGCCGTCATCTCCCAGATCTCCGACGGCAGCGTGCCGCACACATAGTCCTTTTCCTCCACGCCCACCAGCCGCATCCCGTGCTTCTGTGAGATGCGGCGCGATGCTCCATTCTCCGCCGCCTTCGAGACTCGAAGCACCGGAAACTCCAGCGTCTCAAACCAGAAGTCGTTGGCCCACGCGCAGGCCTCGCTCATCAACCCCTGGCCTTGCCACGCAGGTCCGAGCCAGAAGCCGCGATGATCGCGCTCGCCCTTTCGCAAGTGGAGGTTCCCGATGATCTGTTCCGGCTTGCTTTTGAGCCGCAGCGTCCAATTCCACGCCTCGCTGCTTGCCATGTGCGGCAGCGCAACCTCGCGGATAAACTCGAGAGCTCCATTCGCCGGATACGGCCAGGGCACAACATCGCGCAGGTACCGCACGACCTCCCAGCGCGGAAACAGCTTCTGGATCTGCGCCGCGTCCTCGATTGCCAACGGCCGCAGAATCAACCGTTCCGTCTTACCGATAGGCACCATGCGCCGATGATAGCAATTGCATCACTACGGATGAATGCCCCTGGCGGGTGATTGTTCAGCGCCAAGGGCACGTATGTCGTCGGAATCAGGGAATTAGAATCCCTTCCGGCTTTGTTCGCGAATGCTCTTGATCTCTGCCGCCGGAATGTGCAGGAACTTGAGAAACTCCTCATGCTCCTCCGGCGCCGAACGCTCGAACTCCGCGTGCCAGCGATGCATCTGCTCTTTGCCGAGCCCGCATGCCGTCATGATCGAAACCCATTTCTCTTTCGTAATCATCTTGCTTCTCCTTAGACCACTGTGGCTCAGTAACTTGAGAATCGCCGCCTGATGCTCGCGAAGGGTCCTGATCTCGCCGTCCAGTTCCATCAGCCGCCGTTGCAGCACTCCTGCTGCGTCGCCGGCAGGGCGGCCCAGAATGGCGCGAATATCCGCAAGCCTGAGCCCAGCGTCGCGATAGGCACGAATCTCCAGCAGCCGATTGAGATCCCGTTCTCCGTACCAGCGATAGTTTCCCTGGCTGCGTTCCGGCACGCGCATCAGCCCAATCGATTCGTAGTACAGGAGCGCGGTCCGGCTCAGACCGGCCTGCCGGGCGAGTTGGGTTACCGTCCACATCGTCTACTCCCACTGTCAACCCTATAGTTATAGACAGGTCAAGCGCTCTTTCGAAAAAATCTGAAAGAGTTCGCCAGCCACCCGGCGGTTTGTGCGCTGTGTACTGTCCACTGCCCACTGTTTAATCCTGCAATGCCGTACACTCAGTCAGGAGCTGCACCGCGCGTGAAATCCGGATTCGTCGCCATTCTCGGCCGCCCCAACGTGGGCAAAAGCACGCTGCTCAACGCCCTTACCGGCGAAAAGGTGGCCATCGTCACGGCCAAGCCGCAGACCACGCGCAACCGCATTCTCGGGGTGGTGGAAGTGCCTGCCCGCAAAAAGGTGCACCCGGCGGCGCAAATTGTCTTCGTCGATACGCCCGGCGTCCACATGCCCGCCTCCGAGCTCGACCGCCGCATGTTGCAGGAAGTGCACGAGGCCCTGGAATCGCGCGACCTGGTCCTCGTTCTCGCCGATGCCACGCGCCGTCTTCAGCTCGGTGCAGCCGACGATCAAAGACAAAAAAGCACCCGCCGCGCTTCCAGTGAAGACGAGTTTCTGTTTTCGCTCGTTCGCAAGCTCGACTGCCCCGCCTTTCTTGTTCTCACCAAAATCGATCTCGTCCGTAAAGACCAGCTCCTGCCGCTCATCGAATCGCTTACCCGGCAATACAACTTTGCTCAGGTCATTCCCGTGAGCGCGCGCAAGCGCGACGGCCTCGACGTGCTGGTTCGTAAAATCGTCGAGGTTCTTCCCACCGGTGAGCGCTTCTACCCCAAGGACCAATACACCGACCAGCCGTTGCGCTTCATGGTTGCGGAGCTCATTCGCGAAAGCATCCTGACTGAAACCGGCGAAGAGGTGCCTTACGCCTCCGCCGTTGTCATCGAGCGCTTCGAAGAGCCGGAGCCGGCAGCGAAGAAGCGGGTGACGCGCATTGCCGCCGTAATCTACTGTGAGCGCGCAGGGCAGAAGGCAATTCTGATCGGCAAAGGCGGATCGAAGCTGAAGGCCATCGGCTCCGGCGCGCGCCGCAAAATCGAGTCGCTGCTGGGCACGCAGGTCTATCTCGAGCTGCACATTATCGTTGAGCCTGGCTGGCGCGAATCGCGAGCCTTCGTCCAATCGCTCGACTGGCGGAACCAGCTGGAAAATCTGGCGACAAAATCGGAGACCGATAGCGACGCGCCGGAAGAAAAACACTGACGCGCAGCGCCTGTGCCCTCAATCCTTCTCTAAGAGCCGCCGCAACTCTTCACGCCGGAATCGTCACAAACGCCGGTGCAATCCCTTCGCTGGTGACGCCCGCATCGTTTGTGCCGCCGTTCCGCTGCAGCGTAATCCGCGCGCGTCCATTGTAGAGCTGTACCGCGCGCGATCCCGTTGTTGTGCCCTGGTTGTCGATCATGCGTCCGCAGCCGGCCACCGAAAAGCGCACCAAATTTTTCGCATCCAGGCACAGCACCCCGCCAGCATCGAAGAGCGTTGCCTCGATGGTTGCCGTCTCCGCGTCGCGTGCAACCTCGACGAGCTTCATTTGCACCGGCTTTCCCCACTTCGCCGTTTGATACTCGAACTCGATCTCATCGGTCACTGTCACGCCATTTTTGCCGGCCACGACGCGCAATTGGTTCTTCCCTGGCTTGAACTTCACCATCCAACGCAATCCGGCCGCGGGAAAATCCTGGCTATTGCGCCGGCGCTCTCCTGCCGACTCGCCATTGACGAAGAGCTCAGCCGCGGGGCAGTTCGAGTAGACCTTCACGATGCGCGGCTCATCGTCCGCGCCCCAACGAATCGGCCAGGTATGCCCGTAGATGTGGGCCATCGGCTCCTCGGCCCAATACGACTGGAAGACCCAAAAGCCCTCCTTCTTCGTCATGTCGCGCTCGATCAAGCCCTTCTGGTTTACGCGAGGCACGGGGTTCTCCACGCGCATCGGCGTCGTAAAGTCCTTGAATGCCCATTGTGCCGATCCGGTCAGCCAGGGCAGCGTCTCCTGCACTTTCAGGTACCAGTCGAAAAGATCGCATGCATAAGTCTCTGACCAATCCCCGTCGCGCGAGACGTGCGGCCCGCCGTTCACCGGCAGATCGTTCGGTCCTGCCTTTTCAGAGCCTGCATCTGCCATGATCTCGGCCAGCGAAGACTCCGGCGCCTCGGAGTGCCGCCTTGCATGGCTGTCAGCGCCCCATTCGATATGAATGAAATGCCTGACCCTGTCTCGCTCCTTCTTCAGCACATTTTCGTACTCGGTATAAACGCCGCTATACCACCCTGCCCATATCGAAGGCGAATAGACGTCGGGAATGTCGCGCGCAAAATCGCATCGGCGCAACGACGTGAAGCGCGACGGATCCATCGTGTGCGCCAGGTCGTTCATCTCCTGCATGAAGTCACGGATTGCCGCTTTATCGATGGCAGGGTATTCGCCGGGCCAGTCGTCTTCATTGCCAAGGCCCCACATCAGCACGCTGGGATGATTGAAATGCTGATCGATCATGTTGACCAGCATGGAGCGCGTGTTTCCCTTCCACGCGTCGTCGCCCACGCCCGCGCGGCACCACGGCGCTTCCTCCCACACCAGCAGGCCAAGCTCGTCGCACAGATCCAGCACCAGCCGCGTCTGCTGGTAATGCGCCAGGCGGATGAAATTCGCGCCCATCGCCTTCACCAGTGCCATTTCGGTGCGAACCAGTTCGTCGGGCTCCGCCGCGGCAAATCCGGCATGATCCATGTGGCGTTGGGTGCCCCTCAGCAGTAGCCTTTCGCCATTCAATTTGAAGGGTCCATGGTCCAAAAACTCCGCATGCTTGATCCCGAACCGCTCCTTTACGGCGCTCTCGCCGAACGGCGTCGTCAACGTCACGCTGCATGTGTAGAGATTGGGATGTGCGGGCGACCAAACCGACGGCGATTCAAAAATGCACGACGAAATCTCGGTCTCTCCGTTCCAGGCGGTGAGTGTTTTTTCCGACCGAGCAATGACCTTGCCTCCTGCGTCAGAAGTCTCCAGCAGGATCTTCGCATTGCCTGAATACTTCTGCGGATTGTAGAGCCGTGCCTTCACAGACACTTTCGCTTCCGCGCCCGGTACCCATGTGGGCAAAATATGGACCGATTCCAGCGAAACGCCGGGTACATACGCCAGATGAACGTGCCGGTAGAGGCCGCCGTAGAGGCTGAAGTCGCTCAGGTCCGACGGCGCCCGTTCGAGGTCCTCCGAGTTGTCGCAAAGGACGGCAATCGGAACGCCGTCGTTTCCGTCGTGGCCGGCGGCCGCAACCGCATTCGTGATGTCGAAGACGAACTCGTCGTAGCCGCCCACGTGCGACCCAACCAACAAATTGCCGACGTACACGCGAGACGCTTGACCTGCGCCCTCAAAATAGAGCAGCGTGCGCCCATCCTTCATGGGGTTGGCAATCGGGATGCGCGTCCGGTACCATCCATGGCCGCGATAGTAAGGCCGATCGGGATCGCACGCGTCGTAGTGGTTAAAGCAGTGCGGCAGCAAAACCTGCTCCCAGGCGGCAATACCGTTGCCCCGCCATACCTCCCACGGTCCATCGAGCGCCCCGCGGAAATACTCCCATCCCGAATCGAGCCGGACGGACGCCGAGCCGGCCTCGGCGTTGGCCAGGACCGGTTGCACAATCGACGCACGCAGACTTACACCGCTTTGCGCGCAAGCAGCGGCTGCTGCCATCGATTTCAGAAAACGCCGTCGTGAAAAATGTCCGAAGGAATGCGGCATTGGGTCTTCTATTCCGGCCTTTCAGGCCGGCGCAGGTTTCCTTCAGTGAAGAAACGCTCGTCGCGGTCCCGAACCGGGCCTGTTGATCCGTCAAAACCCGGCCTCGGATCCATGCTTGAAGGTGACACAGCAGCACATCACTCTTTATTGGCTGGATCGCGATGTGATTGGCAGAGCTTTTTTCTTATCACGCCGGTTCTACAGACCGTCCGAACCGGTTGGCAAGTGACTCACGGTTTGCCCCATCATCGTGGGGATATCTTGCATCATATCTTTGATTTAGGGGGGATAAATGTGCTTGTGCCAAACGTGAGATTCCTCGGCCCTCACAGGCGAAGAATTGCCGCCACATGGTGCGGGCCTGCATCTTCTGCTTGAATTTGCGCGTTTTGCTTATTGGCTGGGATCGGGACCGCTGAGGGTTCTCCGCATCAACGCAGAATCTTGAATGTCCCGGATTTGGGAGCGGGCGCGCCGTAGTCGGAATCGAATCCAAGTTGCAGCTTGGCGCCTTCCGACATCATGCCGGCGTTCCACGGCGGGTCGAAGACAATCTCGACCTTGACTTCGCTCACTTCAGGCAGCGCGGCCAGTTTGCGCTCCACTTCGGCCTTGATCACGTCGGACATGCTGCAGCCCGGCGCGGTCAGCGACATGCGCACCTCAACCCGCCTGCCGCCGGCTTCCAAGGGAACGGCCGCAGCCGAATACACCAGCCCCAGATTCACGATGTCGACCGGGATCTCAGGGTCGCGCACCGTCTTGAGCTGCTTCCAGATCATTTCGTCGCGAAACGGACCAGGAACAGACGCGCCGTCTTGATTTGTGGGGATGGGACCTGCCATGGGGATGATCTTTCGTTACTCCGTCGAAACCGGATCGGGCTTGCCCTCGAGCGCAGACTGCATCGTGTGCCAAGCCAGCGTGGCGCATTTCACGCGCGCCGGAAACTTCGACACGCCTGAGAACGCCGCCAGCTTGCCCATTTCGGACGCATGCGCCACCGCATCCTCATCGCCGGTTACCAGGCGATGAAACTGCGCGAAGATCTGCGCCGCCTCTTCCTTGCTCTTTCCCTTGATGCTTTGCGTCATCATCGACGCCGAAGCCCGCGAGATCGCGCATCCCGAGCCCTGGAAGCCGACGTCTTTGATCGCACCATCCTCCACGTCGAGGAAGACCGTACAGCGGTCGCCGCACAGTGGGTTATACCCCTCGGCTTCGCGATTCGCTCCCTCAGGCTTGCGATAATTGCGTGGCGCCTTGCTGTGCTCCAAAATCACTTCCTGGTAAAGATCGCCGAGCTGGCCCTTGTCCATGGTCACGCAAACACCTCGTGCGCTTTGCGAATCCCCTCGACCAGCGCATCTACTTCTTCTTTTGTGTTGTAGATGGCAAACGACGCCCGCGCCGTAGCGGGAATGTCAAAGCGCTCCATCACTGGCTGTGCACAGTGATGCCCGGTCCGGATTGCAATTCCCTCCTGGTCCAGGATTGTCCCGAGATCGTGCGGATGCACACCTTCCATCACAAACGACAGCACGCCGGCCCGCTCGCTCGCCGTTCCAATCAGGCGTACA
This sequence comes from uncultured Acidobacteriaceae bacterium, assembly GCA_963782285.1. Classification (GTDB taxonomy): domain Bacteria; phylum Acidobacteriota; class Terriglobia; order Terriglobales; family Acidobacteriaceae; genus Telmatobacter. The sequence continues at coordinate 449,771 of CAWAJH010000001.1, read as the reverse complement.
CCCGGAACCGCACCAACTGCATCCGTCGCGTAGGTCAACAACTGGTGCTCGTACGCCGCAATCTTGTCCATCCCCAGCCCGCCGATGTATTCAAGCGCCTTGCCCAGGGCGATAGCCCCGGCGATATCCGGAGTGCCCGCCTCGAATTTGAACGGCAGATGGTTATAGGTCGTCTTCTCGAACGTGACGGAGCTGATCATGTCGCCTCCGCCCTGGTATGGCGGCATGGCGTTGAGCAGCGCGGCCTTCCCATACAGCACGCCAATCCCCGTTGGTCCGTATACCTTGTGGCCGCTGAATGCGTAGAAATCGCAGTCCAGCGCCTGCACATCCACCGCAAAGTGCGGCACTGCCTGCGCTCCATCCACAAGGATCGGAACTCCGCGCCGGTGCACCATCTCGATCATCTCGCGCAGCGGATTCACTGTGCCCAGCGCATTCGAAACTTGCGTGACAGCGGCGATTTTTGTTCGCGGCCCAATCAGCTTTTCAAACTCGTCGAGCTGCAACTCGCCGCGATCGTTGATGGGCGCAACCTTCAGATGCGCGCCCTTTTCCTCACACAAGATCTGCCAGGGAACGATGTTCGAGTGGTGCTCCATGGCCGTGATGAGCACTTCGTCGCCGGCGCCGACATGAACACGCCCGTACGTCTGAGCTACAAGATTGATGGCCTCGGTGGCGCCGCGCACAAAGATCACTTCGCGGATATCGCCCGCATTCACGAACCTCTTCACCGTCCGCCGCGCAGCATCGTGCGCCTCGGTGGCTCGCACGCTCAGCGTGTGCACTCCGCGATGGATGTTCGCGTTGTCGTGCTCGTAGTACCGCGTAATCGCGTCAATCACGACTTTCGGCTTTTGCGAAGTCGCCGCGTTATCGAGATAAACGAGTTTCTTCCCGTGAATCTGCTGCGCCAGGATCGGGAAATCGGCGCGGATCTTCTCGATGTCCAGAGCCGGTGCGCTCTTCACCATTGCTCCCGGCGCCGAAGATCCTGTTGCCAGAGGATGAGCGATCGCCGTCACCCTAATTCCTCCCAGTTCCGCGGCTCATCGTCCGCCGTCGCAACCGCTCCGGATTTCGCATGAACCGCAAGCTCCGGCAGCCTCTCGCGGATCAGCTTCTCAGCAAACTCGCGAGCCGCAGGCTCCTGCATCCGGTCAAGGCATTCCGCCGCAAATGCAAATAGCAGCAGGTTCCGCGCCGTCGTCTCATCGAGCCCCCGCGCACGCAGATAAAAGAGCTGCTCTTCCTCGATCTGCCCAATCGTCGCGCCGTGCGTGCACTTCACGTCGTCGGCATGAATCTCCAGTTGCGGCTTGGTATCGATGCGCGCATCGTCGCTCAGCAGCAAATTGCGGTTCGTCTGCTTGGCGTCGGTCTTCTGCGCATCCTTGTGCACCACAATGCGCCCATGAAACACGCCACGCGCCTTGTCGGTAAGAATCCCGTTATAAAACTGGCGGCTCGAGCCCTGCGGCTGCGCGTGCTCCACCATCATGTAGTTATCCAGATGCTGTTTCCCGGCGCCCACGAACAATCCGTTGATCAGGCACTCGGCGCCTTCTCCGGCCAGCACCGGATGCACGTTGTTCCGCACCAGCCCCCCGCCCAGCAGAATGGAATGCGACGAAATGTTGGTCCCTCTCGCCTGCTCCGTGCGCAGCGTGGACACATTGAATGCGCTGAGATTCTCGCGTTCAATCAGGTAATGCGAGACCACGGCATTCTGTCCCGCCGCCAGCTCCGTCACAGAATTTGAAAACGCAACTTCGCTTCCGATTGAAACGTAATCCTCGATCACGGCAGCCTGGCTCGCTTCTTCTGCCACTACCAGCGTGCGTGGATGCGTCATGATCTCGCTGCCGGCGCCCACAGAAACATAGAGCAAATGGATTGGCTGTTCGATCACTGCCCCGCGCCGGATACGCAGATAGGCGCCATCTTCCCACAGCGCGGTGTTCAACGCGGCAAACACATCGCGGCGAATATCGGCATAGCGGCCCAGGTGCTGCTCAATTCCATCCGGAGCGCAACCCTCCGGCGCCCAGCCTCCAGAGCCGCAGTCGAGAGCGCGAGCCAAAGCACACACTTCGAGCCCCTTGGGAAGGTTCCCCATTTCGGACAGCATGGGCGCGAACCGGCCATTCACGAAGACCATCTGGCAGGCTGCACCAGTCACCTTGAAGGCCTCGATGCCCTCGACTGTCAGTCCGGCTTCGCCCAGCGGCGCACGGCCGAACGGAGTCCGCACCAGCGATGCAAGGTTCGTGAATCGCCAGTCCTCGTCGTGCGTGGTGGGAAATCCCTGCGCCTCAAAGCGGCTCCATGCGTCTTCGCGCAATTGCCGCAGCCACACGGGCTCGCGCTTTTCTCCCTGCGCCAGCACTTCGCTGTACGTTTTAAGATAATTCTCCAGCCGCTCCGTTGCCTTCAACATCGATCTCTCGCTTCCGTCTTCTTTCGCCATTTTCGTCACGTCCCGGGGTGCCCCAAGTCTCGCTTTTGAGACCTGGGTCTACACAAATCACGCGGGCACGCCCACCTCGGCTTCGGCCCGGCCGTAGCCCTTCTCCTCAAGTTCCAGCGCCAGCTCCGGCCCGCCGGAATGAGCGATCTTTCCGTCCACCAGGACATGCACAAAGTCCGGCTTGATATAGTTCAACAGCCGCTGATAGTGCGTGATCACAAGAAAGGTGCGGTCAGGGCCGCGCATCGCGTTCACGCCCTGCGCCACAATCCGCAGCGCATCGATGTCAAGTCCGGAGTCCGTCTCGTCAAGAATCGCCAACTTCGGCTCCAGCATCGCCATTTGCAGAATCTCGTTGCGCTTCTTTTCGCCGCCGCTGAAACCCTCGTTCACCGAGCGGTTCATGAATTTCTCGTCGATCTCCAGCAGCTTCATCCGTTCCTGGTAGAGAGGCAGGAAATCCATCGCGTCCAGTTCGTCCTCCCCGTGGTATTTGCGGATCGCATTCATCGCCGAACGCAGAAAATAGGCGTTACCGATTCCGGGAATCTCCACCGGATACTGGAACGCCAGGAACACGCCCTCGCAGGCAGCCTCTTCCGGAGTCATCTCCAGAAGGTCTTTCCCGTTGAACAGGACTCTGCCCTGCGTCACCTCGTAGGTTTCGCGGCGGGCCAGCACCTGGGCCAGCGTGCTCTTGCCCGAGCCGTTCGGGCCCATGATCGAGTGCACCTCGCCCGCATTCAAGGTCAGATTCACGCCCTTCAGAATCTCGTTTCCATCAACTCTGGCGTGCAAATCTTCAATCTCTAACAAAGCCATTTGTTCCCCTTCATTCCTTCTGAAAATCACCGCTCGGTCAGCGCCCGATGCCTGGACCCTGAACCCTGTCTTACCCAACGCTGCCTTCCAGGCTCACGCCCAGTAGTTTCTGCGCTTCCACTGCAAATTCCATCGGCAGTTCTTTGAACACGGTCTTGCAGAATCCATTCACGATCATTGAAACCGCGTCCTCGGTCTTCAATCCGCGCTGCCGCAGATAAAACAACTGATTCTCGCCGATCTTCGAGGTCGATGCCTCGTGCTCCATCCGCGCCGTCGAATTCCTCACCTCAATGTACGGAAACGTGTGCGCGCCGCAGCGATCGCCGATCAGCATCGAGTCGCATTGCGTGTAATTCCTCGCCCCCGCCGCGCTCTTCATGATCTTTACCTGGCCGCGATACGTGTTCTGCCCATAGCCGGCCGAGATTCCCTTCGAGACGATGGTCGAGCGCGTGTTCTTTCCGATGTGAATCATCTTCGTGCCCGTATCGGCCTGCTGACGGTTGTTGGTCAACGCCACCGAGTAGAACTCGCCCACCGAGTTGTCGCCCTGCAAAATGCAGCTCGGATACTTCCACGTGATCGCCGACCCCGTCTCTACCTGCGTCCACGAGATCTTCGAGTTCACGCCCGCGCACTTGCCGCGCTTGGTCACGAAGTTGTAAATTCCGCCGCGGCCTTCCTTGTCGCCGGGGTACCAGTTCTGCACCGTCGAGTATTTGATCGTGGCGTTATCGAGAGCGATCAGCTCCACTACCGCCGCGTGCAATTGGTTCGTATCGCGAATCGGCGCCGTACAGCCTTCCAGGTAGCTCACATACGCGCCTTCGTCGGCAATAATCAGCGTCCGCTCGAACTGTCCCGTCTCTGCTGCATTAATGCGGAAATACGTCGACAGCTCCATCGGGCAGCGTACGCCCTTCGGCACGTAGACAAACGACCCATCGGTAAACACTGCCGCGTTCAGCGCCGCATAGAAATTGTCGGTATGCGGAACCACCGTGCCCAGGTACTTCTTCACCAGCTCAGGATGATCCTTGACCGCCTCGGAAAACGAGCAGAAGATCACGCCCATCTCGGCCAGCTTGCCCTTGAAGGTGGTAGCCACTGAAACGCTGTCGAACACCGCGTCCACCGCTACCCCCGCCAACTGCTTCTGCTCTTCCAGCGGGATGCCAAGCTTCGCGTATGTCTTCAGAATCTCGGGATCGACGTCCTCAAGCTTCTCGAGCTGCGGCCTTTTCTTTGGCGCCGAATAATAGGCAATGTTCTGATAATCGATGGGCGCGATGGTCAGGTTGGCCCATTTCGGCGCGCCCTCTTCGCGCTCCATCCTGAACCAGTGGCGCAGCGCGTTCAAACGCCACTCCAGCATGAACTCCGGTTCGCCCTTGCGGGCAGAAATCAGGCGGACGATCTCTTCATTCAGGCCCTTTGGCACGCGATCTTCGTCCACATCGGTGATGAAGCCCCATTTGTAGTCCTGAAGCGCAAGATCGCGAATTGCATCGACACTCGAACCCATTTTTCCTCCACGGGATTTGCCTTTAGAGCGCTCGGCTTACTATTCGATTCGCCGGCGGCTCAAAGCGCTCATGGTGCCGCGCCTGGCATCCCGCAATATAGGACTCATTTAGTCCTATATTGATTTCTAGTGTACCCCGCCGCTGCGCCGATTTCAAGGCCGGCGACAATTGGGCATAATTGCCCATTCTTTCAATCGCTTACGATCGAGCGGCCGTTTTGTTTTGGGGGTGGTTGGGTGCGGGAAGGTCCGGGACTGCTGACGCCTAGTGAAACTCGCTCTTTTTATTTCTGCGTGGACCAGGTTCGCGAACCCGGCTGGCCTCAAAGCTCACGATCTTCCACTGGCCCTGGGGGTCGCGGGCATAAACGCGGGTGTAGCGATATTTGCCCATGAGTTGCCCATCTGCAGTGGCCCCCTCGACGTTGGCTAATGAGGTCACGACCGCCGTGGTCCCATAAAACCGCACCCGCCGGTCTGTAAGATCGAGAAGCGTGAAGTGCACCCGCCCGTTGCGAAGACCTTCGAGCGTCTCATCTTTGGTCTGCAAAGTCCCTGAAGGAGTGATTCCCATGTAATCGTCGGCCAGCAGGGAGCCAAGTTCCTTGGTATTGGAAGTGAGGAGGGCGTCGCGCCATTGATCCTCGAGCTGGTCGATTTCGTGATGCGCCTCGTGCTTTTGCACTTGCGCCATTGCTGCGTATACCGGAATCCCGCTTGTTCCAAAGACAAGCGCGAACACAATCATCCACGCGCCGTGCGGGCGTCGTTCCCAAATAGAGTTCAGTCGGTCCATCGCGGATACCGGCATACGCGTCCACGGTAGCCCCGGAACAGGGCAAAGGTCAAATGGAAAACTTGTTCCAATTTCCCAATCCTCTCTCTGAAGTACCGCAGGAGCCGATCACTCCCCGTGCGGGTTATTGGACGAATCATTCGATGCGATCGAGAGCGCCCGCATTTCCGCGTGCCGCTCCGCTTGCCCGGACTGCCTGAACGCCACATACTAAGGACGATTCACCTGCACGATTGCATCCTTTACGAACAAATGCGATCCAGCGCCTCGGCAAAAACCGGCAGTACGATAGTTTGGTTACGATCGGGCCCCGTCGAGACCATCCCGATCTTCGCTCCGCTCTCGCGCTCCTGGAAATCAAGGTAGTCGCGCGCCGCCTGCGGTAGCTTTTCAAACTCGGTCGATCCCCTCCGTCGATTGCCGCCAGCCCTTCAGCGTGGTGTATCGAGGCTTGATGGCCTCAAGGCCGTGCACATCGGCCGGAATTTCGTCGGTCACCTTCCCGCCGATCTCGTATCCGATGCACATCGGAATCTCCTCAAGCTCGTCCAGAACGTCCAGCTTGGTCACCACCAGCCACCCCGCGCCGTTTACCTGGTTGGAATAGCGCAGCAACGGAATATCGAGCCAGCCGCAGCGCCGCGGCCGCCCGGTGACGGCGCCGTATTCGTGACCGCGGGCGCGCAATAGGTCGCCCGCGGCTTCGTGAATCTCCGTGGGGAACGGCCCGCCGCCCACTCGTGTCACATAAGCCTTGGTCACCGAAATCACCGTTCCGATCGCTGTCGGCCCGACGCCGGTCCCCGTCGATGCACCCCCCGCGGTCGCCGAAGATGAAGTGACAAACGGGTAGGTCCCGTGGTCGATGTCGAGCATCGTTCCCTGCGCACCCTCGAACATCACGCTGCCGCCCTTGGCGAGGATGCCATTCAGCAGGCGGGAAGTATCCGTAACAAAGGGCCGAATCTGCTCGGCCGCCGCCGCATAATCCTCATACATTTTCGCGGGATCCAGTGGATCGGTTCCGAACAGCGCGTGGGCAATCGCGTTCTTCTCGGCGCAGGCAGCTTCAATATGCGTCTTCAGCAGCGCCGGGTGCAGCAAGTCGACAATCGCGCAGCCCGCCGCGCGACATCTTGTCCTCATAGGCCGGCCCAATGCCCTTGCTTGTCGTGCCGATTTTCTGTCGACCCGGAGCACTCTCCGCCGCCAGCTCAATCATTCTGTGGTACGGCAAAATTACCTGTGCCCGGTTCGAAACGAAAAGCCGTGCATCGATGTCGGCGCCCATCGCACGAACACGGTTGAGTTCGTCGAGAAAGTAAATCGGGTCCAGTACCACCCCGTTCCCGATCACGCATTTACATCCCGGCCGGGGCACGCCGCAGGGAATGAGCTGCAGGACGAGCTTTTGTCCTCCAATAATGACGGTGTGTCCGGCGTTGTGTCCGCCGGAATAGCGCGCAATGGCAGAAAACCGCTCGCTCAGTACATCGACAATCTTTCCCTTGCCCTCGTCGCCCCATTGGGCGCCCAGCACTACAGCCGTCTTCGCTCGCATCGCCGTCCCAATTCCACACGTTCACCCGCCGCAGCAAGCCGGGGTGGCCCCTGCGCACGGGTAGAGATTGATGCGGTCCACTTCGCCGCAACCTCTTCGATTCTAAACCCCGGCACGTTTCAGGATCGGCCCTAAGCCGCCGTGGTCGATCGGGATAACGCACGGCCCTCCCGCTTCGCCGCTCTCGAAGAACAGCCCGGCCTGAATCTCGTCTCAACCAAAGTTCCGGTCGATGTTCGTGTCGTCGACCATATCGAGCGCCTTCCGGAGAATTGACCACACACCGCCGGCCCGCGCCAGCTTGCTCGTTCCCTCGCTCCCGGTTCTCTCTGTCTGCTAAAGTGACTCGAGATAATTTTCAGCGCGTATCATATAAGCCAACGGTAAGCCGAATGCCGGCAGATTCAGAGAGAAAACCGATGGACTGGATCGAGAGTACGAGACGGTCGTTCTTGAAGCAGTTTGGCGCAGCAGGCGCTGCAGCATTGGCTGCCGCCAACGCGGACCCATCGGCATTGTCCCAGTCCAGTGGCGCGCAGACGCCGCAACCGGAGCCCACTCCCGCCGACCTGAAACAGGCTGCCACGCGCGATGCACGCATGGCATGGTGGCACGAGGCCAAGTTCGGCATGTTCATTCATTGGGGCCTCTACAGCGTCATCGGCCAGCACGAGTGGGCCAAGGAGCAGGAAGGTGTTCCGCTCCCCCAATACGAATTGCTGGCCAAGCACTTTCATCCCAAAGCCCAACGCCGCGCGCGACTGGGCGCGGCTGGCCAAGCGCGCCGGCCAGAAGTACATGGTGATGACGACCAAGCATCACGAGGGCTTCTGCAACTGGGATACGCAACTCACCGACTACAACGCCATGGACCAGGGCCCGGGCCGCGATCTGGTGCGCGAATTTGTTGAAGCTGCGCGCGCCGAAGGCCTGCGCGTCGGCTTCTACTACTCGCTCATGGATTGGCACCATCCCGACGGCGCCATCTGCAAGACCGACGAAGCCGCGCGCGGACGCTTCGTCGACTACACGCACGGCCTCATCCGCGAACTGATGACCAACTACGGCAAGATCGACGTCCTCTGGTACGACGTGGCCTGGCCGCTCGACGCCGAGCAGTGGGAGTCGGAGCGCATGAACGAGATGGTCTTCTCGCTTCAGCCCGACATCATCGTGAACAACCGCAATCTGCTGCCCGGCGATTTCTCCACTCCCGAGCAGCACATCCAGGCTTCTGAGGCGGGCCGCGCCTGGGAAACCTGCATGACGCTCAACGAAAGTTGGGGATTCAACCGCGCCGACGATCAATGGAAGACGCCCAAGACCATCGTCAACAACCTGATCACCTGCGCGCGCGGCGGCGGCAATTATCTGCTGAATATCGGCCCCGAGCCCGACGGCTCCGTTCCGCAGCCTTCAGTCGAATTGCTGGAAGCGGTCGGCCAATGGCTCGACACCAACGGCAAGGCCATCTACGGCACTGAGCGCGGCAATCTTACCCAAAATGCAAGCTGCAACTACTCGCGCCGCGGCAACACGCTCTATATTCACGTGTACAACTGGCCCGGCCACACTCCGGCAGCCGAGTGGCTCGATTTCTACAAGCCTGAAGTGGTCGTCGCCATTGGCGGACTGAAGCCGAAAGTGCTCTCGGCGCGCGTCCTCAAGACCGGCCAGAAGGTCGAGTTCACGCAGGATGAGTTCGCATTCCGGTTAACCGGCCTGCCCATGGCCGCGCCCGACCAGCCTGCCACGGTGATTGAAGTCGAGTGCGACGGCGAGCCGATCGTCGACCACGCCGCCATGCGTCCGCTGTGGCCGCGCTACAAAGTGGGCATCAGCGTTTAGTGAAGGAACGTGAAGGATCTGGGCGCCCCATCCTAAACGCAGTTTCATCGCGTTTAGGGTGGTCTCGCGCCGACTCATCGAGCTACTAATTTGGGTGCCCCATCCTCGCCGCGTCTTTGTTTTTGCGGCTAGGGTGGGATCGCACAATTCTCAATCCACCGCGAGGATGAGCGAACTACGAGCATGGTGCCCCATCCTAAACGCAGTTTCATCGCGTTTAGGGTGCGAGAACAGTTCAAAGCTGGTCTAAATCGAGAACTCACGCATACGCCAGCACCGCCCGCGCATACGTATACGGACCCTCCGGCAACAGCGCCACGCGCGCGCCGGGCTTCAGCCCGCGCACCAGCGCCGCCACCGCTTCATCCAGAGTGCCGAACGCATTCGGCGCCAGGCACCCGAGTTCCTCTTTCGCCGCGCCAGGCGTATAGAACAATAGCTCGTGCTCCCGTCCCGTCAGCGCCAATTTCTCCACTTGCCACTGGTCCACTTCGACCTTGGTGTCTCGAATCGAATCGAGAAACTCCGAGTGACCCGCATAACCTCTCAGCATTCGCGCAAACTCGGGCGAGCCAATTCCCTCCGCGCACTCGCCCAAGAGCAGGATCCTGCCGCCCGGCTTCACAATATGCTTCGCCGCCGTCAGCCCTTTCACGCTCTGGTAAAGGGTAAGATCCAGCGGATACCCTGCCGCGCTCGTGATCGCAGCATCGGCCAGCGCGTCGAGCGGCTCGAGCGTCGTCTCCTCGAAAAACGCCACGCCCGCGGCGTGAGCCTTCACCGGATCGCCGGCAAACACGCCTGAAATCTCCCGCTCCCGAGTCAGCGTCACATCCAGAATGAAGTCGTGCCGCGCCATCGCAGCAATCTCCAGGAACTCCTCGTGCAGCGGATTGCCTTCGATCGATCCCTCGGTAACCAGTGGCTCGCGATTGAAGCGCGGCGAGTGCAGAACCTTGATGGTCTCCTGCGCCGCCAGCCCCGGCACAACCAGCTTGCGCCCGCCGCTGAAACCAAGCATTAAATGCGGCTCGATAAACCCGAGCGTGATGTGCAAGTCCGCAGCCATGAACCGCTCGTCGATATACACCGGCGTCCCGCGCCTGGTTTCACCCAGCGCGCGATGCGCTCGCAAAGTTGCGCGCGTCGTGGCTCTCGACGCGATACTTCGCTGCGATCTCCGGTCCTACAATCACGTCGACTTCTTCTTGCGTCGCCGCGCGATGCAGTCCGGTGGCGATCAGAATCGTTACGCCTTCTGCGGGAATTCCTGCCTCGTGCAGCCGCTTGAGCAACGGCGGCAGCGTCACTCGGTTCGGCGCTGGCCGCGTAATATCGCATACGGAGATTGCCGCCGTGCGCTTGCCGGCCGCCAAATCCGCCAGCGGTTCGCGGCCCATTGGCCTGTCGAGCGCGGCCTCCAGCGCACCGGCCGCATCGTCCAGCGCGCGCGCCTGCCGGCTCAGCACAACCCGGAAATCGAATCCGTCAGGAACCGAAACGTCGATGCCGTCTTTTCCAAATGCGAAACGCGTTTTCATAGTTTTTGGGAAGTGGTACCCGAGGCAATCGCCTCTGCTTTCATTCTAACGGCTTCGACCTTTCATGCCCTGCCAATCTCATCCGCAATCCGCGCCGCCTCCACCGCCGGCCGCACCGCGTGCACGCGCACAATCGACGCTCCATGCAGAATTGCCGCGGTCATGGCTGCCAGGCTCGCATTCTCGCGCTCGTCCAATGGCGCATCTTTCCCGCCAAAGAGCGGCGCCAGCGTGTGGCCCAGAAATGATTTCCGGCTCAGCCCCGCCAGCAGCGGCCTTCCCAGCGCCAGCAGTTCCGCCTGCCGTGCCAGCAGGGCATAGTTTTCGCCGAATCGTTTGCCAAAGCCGTAACCAGGGTCCAGCACAATGCGATCGTTCTCCACTCCAGCTGCTTGCGCCTTTTCCATGCTGGCTTTGAGCCCGTCGAGCACGAGCTCCATCAGCGGATTCGGTTCCAGCCGCTCCTGATTCCTCCACTCGTCGGGCCGCCCGCGCGTGTGGGCAAGCACAACTCCCGCCTGAAGCTCCGCGCACACGCCCGCGATCGCCGGATCCCATGTAAATCCGCTCACATCGTTGACGATCTCCGCCCCGGCCTTGAGCGCCGCGCGCGCTGTCTCTGCCTTGTACGTGTCCACCGAAACCACAGCGTCCGGCCGCGCCTGCAGAATTGCTTCCAGCACAGGCAGCAGCCGCGCCTGCTCTTCTTCTGCGCTCACCGCCGCGTCGCGTGTGCCTGCATGCGACCCGGGCCGCGTGCTCTCTGCGCCCAGATCGAGAATGTCTGCGCCGTCCTCGATCATCCCGAGCGCATGGGCAACAGCTATTTCCGGATCCAGAAATAAGCCGCCGTCACTGAACGAGTCCGGCGTGATATTCACCACGCCCATCACCAGCGTGCGCTGCCCCAGTTCGAGCGTTCGGGTACGCAGCCGCCATCGGGTGGGGGTTTTCATCCGCTTTCAATTCCGATGGTACGCCGCCCCCGAACGAGGGCTGCTAAACTCCGGGCATGATACCAGGCGGTCCTTTCTCGCAGCCCTGCTGGCAAGCGCCCCGCTCCCCTCCTTACTGCTCCTCGCGCAATCCCGCGGCGGCGAACGCCGCGCTGCTCACCCGGCGTCTCTCACGGGCCCGCTTGCCGGCCGCATCGAGACCATCCTCGCCGACCCTGCGCTCAGCCATGCGAACTTCGGCATCTCCGTCACCACGCTCGACGGTCAACCACTCTACGCCCTCAACGACGCCCGTCTGTTTACGCCGGGCTCCGATGCCAAGCTCACCACCACTGCCGCTGCCTTCGCCCTTCTGCCCGTCGATACGCTCACCTGGACCACTTTCGTGGTGGCCGACGGCGATATCGATGCTTCGGGTACTTTGCACGGCAACCTCACGCTGCTCGGCGTCGGCGATCCCACTCTAAGCGGCCGCCAGTATCCTTATGTCGCACCTGGCGCTGCAAAGCCGACCACCGAAACGGCTTCAGGGGAACCCGCACCGAAGCCGGCGCCGCACACCGCCATGGCTGTTCTCGATCTGCTCGCTCAGCAGATCGAGCAATCCGGCGTCCGCACCGTCGATGGTGAAGTCATCGGCGACGACACTTTTTTTCTCTACGAACCTTTTGCCTCCGGATGGGCATGGAACGATCTGCAGTGGGGCTACGGCGCCCCGGTATCCGCGCTCACCTTCAACGAAAACGCCGACGAACTCACCATCTCGGTCGATCCGTCTTCGCCCGGCATAACCCAGGTTGCCTGGTCTCCCGATGTCGATTACTACACGCTCGACAACAATATGGCGCCCGTTCAGCCCGGCCAGGTACCCCACCCAGGCCTTGAGCGCCGTCCCGGCGCAATGATGGTGCGCGCCTGGGGTACGGCTCCTGAAGGCGGACTCCGCGTCAGCATGGCGGTTGAAGATCCGGCCCAATTCACAGCCATGGCTTTCAGGCAGGCTCTATTGCTCCGCGGCATCAAAGTGACAGGCAGCGCCGAGTCGCGCCACCAATTTCCCAGCGGCAACGGCGATTTCGCCGGCGAACGCGCCAAGCCGCTCAAGCTCGCGCCAGTCGCCCTCTCCACCCTGGCTGGCCTGCCCCAGGGCCGGCGCGTGCTGGGCGCGCACGTCTCCGTGCCGGTGGCGCAAGACATTACGATCATCAACAAAACCAGCCAGAACCTCCACGCCGAATTGCTCCTCCGCCTGCTTGGCAAAGTTTTTGGGACCGACGGCAGCTTCGAGGAGGGAACGCGCGTGGTTCGCCAGTTCATGGTCGACGCGGGCGTCGACGATAACGACTTTTTCCTCTACGACGGCTCGGGAATGAGCCCCGATAACCAGATCACTCCGCGCGCTTTCACGCGGCTCTTGTCGTATGCATCGCACCAGGCGTGGGGAGCAGCCTGGCGCCAGACTTTCCCCATCGCCGGCGTCGATGGCACGCTCGACGTTCGCTTCAGAGATTCAAAGCTCAAAGGCAGAATGTGGGCCAAGACAGGCACGCTCGAAGAAGTGAATGCGCTCTCCGGATATCTGAATGCAGACAGCGGCCGCACGCTCGCTTTTTCCATTCTGGTCAACGGGCGCCGTCCAGGAAGCGACGCCATGGAGCAAGCTGTGAACCGCATCGCTGAAGCCATCGCCGAAGCCGAATGACGGCACGATTGTCGCGCCGCGGAATGGTTCCGGTCCTCACGGCGGCGTATCATGAGATGCAAATGGTCATTCGCCATTCTCTTTTGCCACTGGCTTTGTCAGTTTTTGCGTTCGGGCTCGCAGGCTGTCGCCCTCTTCCCCCCTCCAAACCGGCCTCCGAGTGGACTCCGCAGGAAGCCCGCGGCGCGGCTGTCTTTCAGGCGAAATGCGCGCGCTGCCACTATCCCACCACGACAAGTTCTCTGCACGGGCCCGGCCTGCAGGCGCTTACCAAGATCAAATCGATGCCGTCTGGCGCTCCGCCCACCGATGAGCGCTTGACCGATGTCATTCTCCACGGCCGCGGCATGATGCCCGCCACGCCAATCTCCGACGATCAACTCCAGGACTTGCTCGCCTACCTCCGCACGCTATGACCGCCGGTCCCAGGACGCCCGCTCCGCCCACCGGAAACGCGCCATCCGGCCCACTTCGGGGGTCTCAATTCGCAGTCTTGCTGAAGCTTCCCGGCCTCGCAGCCATCAGCATCTACATGATCTTTCTCGCCGGCATGAACGTGGTTTCTGTCGTCAACCACCATGCCGACGTGCTCTTGCTTGTGCTGTCTCCATTTTTCATTGCCGGCGCTTTGGGATTGCTGCTGCTTTTCCGTTGGGCCTGGGCGCTCACAGTCGCCGGGATGGCGCTCATGGCGGGTATCTACTTTTATGGATTCGCCACCCAGCACAGTCCGTCCTCGCTTGTGCAGGGCCTTCTCAACCTGCTCTTCTTCTTCTACCTCGTGCGCACCGAGGTGCGCGAGAAACTGAGGTAGCCAAGGGCGGAAAGTGGCTACGCTGCCGGTCGAAGGTAAGCTGCCGCAGATTCACTTCCTCATCGCATGAGTTTTTACACACAGAGCGCGACCAGTGTCACCCTGTGTGCCTGTGTCCGGAAATGCCCAGCGATCCCGTATAGGGTTCATCTTCGAAATGGCTGTCTCGATCCCGGTCTACATATTCTTCCGTCCGCTCGTCGGCTCTTCCCAACAGCCTGAATTGAGAAACAAACGCGGCAATCACCGCCCACACAAGCAACAGCAGGCCGGCTGCGATCAGGGCAGTTCCACACAGAACGGCCGGACCGTTGAGCGTCATTTCCAGGTGCATCGCAGAACCTGCGAAGGGATAGGCGGCATTCATGCTGGTCGCTCCCTGGCAATAACTCAGAAATAAACCCACCCCGCTCGCTAAACATACCGCGCCCAGGATCAAAGGACGGTCAGCTCTCATCTTGGCTTCTCCTCTCCCACAAAACGTTCGCGCGCACTACACCCCGTTTGAATTTTCTCCCCCATCACGAGCGCTACCCTTACAGATGCCCAATACAGGAGAAAGGTTTGGGCCCGGAAAAACCGCATCCTGCACGGACCCCGTTCATTCCTCGCCCGCTACAATGGAACCGTGGTGGAACTCGTTCAAATCGAGCCCCTGCGCCGCATCCCTGCTCCCAAGCCGGAATGGCTGCGCGTACGCGCTCCCATGGGCGAAAACTTCCACTCGCTCAAGCGCCTTGCTCGCTCGCTCTCGCTCCACACCGTTTGCGAGAGTGCTCACTGCCCCAACATCGGCGAATGCTGGCACCACAAAACTGCCACCTTCATGATGCTGGGCAATCTCTGCACACGCCGCTGCGGCTTTTGCGCCGTGCCCAAGGGACGCCCTGAGCCCATCGATTTCGACGAGCCCCACCGCGTGGCTCAGGCCGTCGCCGCGCTTGGACTTGAACACGCCGTCATTACGAGCGTCAATCGCGACGATGATAACCTCGGTGGCGCGCGCGCTTTCGCCCTCGTGATCGCGGAGATTCGCCGACTCGCGCCCGGCTGCCGTGTCGAAGTGCTCATTCCCGACTTTCAGGGCGACCGGGAATCCATCCGCACCGTCGTCGATGCCCGCCCCGAAATTCTCAACCACAATACCGAATCTGTGCCTCGCCTCTATCGCGTCGTCCGCTCCGGCGCGCGCTATGAGCGCACACTCGAACTGCTGCGCTACGCCAAGGAACTGAACCCTTCAGGCGTGACGAAATCCGGCGTCATGGTCGGCCTCGGCGAAGAAACCCACGAGCTTCTCGCGGTCTTCCGCGATCTTGCCCGCGCCGGCTGCGACATCCTCACCATCGGCCAATACCTGCGCCCCTCGCGCGACCACCTGCCCATGACGCGCCTTTACACGCCGCGCGAGTTCGCCGAACTCAAGTCCGAAGCTCTCACAATGGGATTCCGCCACGTCGAATCCGGCCCACTCGTCCGCTCCAGCTATCACGCGCATGAGCAGGCGGCAGCCACCGGCCTGGCAAAGGTGAGCTAGCAGCTTCATTCCGCCAAGCTGAACCCCGTCACCAGGTCGATGAGCCAGCCGCTGGCCAGCACCATCACGGCAACTGCCTCAATAAATCCCGCCACAAAGGCCACAACCTCGAAAAACTTGCCGCTATACAGGAAGAATTTACTTAGCTGGCCGGAAGAAACGGCGTGGCGCGTGAGCGCCCCTGCTGCCCAGTTGTGGGCAGCAATCATCAGTTTTCCTGCGATAAATAGAACGCACGCAATCAGTAAGCCTAATGAATGTCTCCAAATCTGCATCGGTGATCGCATAGAGGCTCCCTCCGATCCCAGCGTTCGATGCTCATCTGCCGGTGGAGGGATGCAAGTATGTCGCCAAAGTCGCGTCTCTGCCAAAGAGGCGCTTCCTGTCGACCACCAAATCGCGCCTGTGAATTGTTGAATAAACCTGTTGCGACTCCGTTTCTCGTCGGACTACTATGAGCAGGTACTTCCTCTCCCCAATCCCGGAAACCCCGCCGTAAACGCAGAGCAAACGACGGGACTTTGACCCCTCGGCCCCAATCACAACTGAAACTCAGGAGGTTCGTGTGATTCCTTCATTGTGTTCCGGCTGCCCTGCAACAGGCAGCCGCCTATTCCTGCGCCTCTCTGCGGGATTCGCTGCTCTCTGCTTCGCGGGCGCGTTTGCCGCTCATGCCGCAACGCTCTGCGTCAACCCGAAAGGAACGTCCGGCTGCAAAACCACAATCAACGCCGCCGTTGGCGCAGCTTCACCGGGAGACACCATCCTGGTCGCGCCCGGAACCTACAAGGAAGACGTCGTCATCACCCAACCGGTTGCGCTGCTCGGATCCTATCGCGCTTCGATCATCGATGCCTCGGGGCTCTCCAACGGCATCTTCGTCAACGGCATGTCGGCTCCGCCCAAAATCGGCATTTCCAACGTGACCATCTCCGGCTTCACCGTACGCAATGCGAATTTCGAGGGCCTCCTGGTAGCAAATGCCACCGACGTTTCGCTCACCGGCAACCTCGTCACCGACAACAACAAATCCCTCGATATCTCCGCCTCTACCTGCAACAACATCCCTGCGTTCGAAACCAACGAAGGCGATGATTGCGGCGAAGGGATTCACCTGATGGCGACGTATCACGTTTCGGTCGTCGACAATGAAGTCGCCTACAACTCCGGCGGAATTCTGATTACTGATGAAACCGGCCCCAACCAGGGCAATTTGATCAGCGGCAACAATGTCCACGACAACCCCTACGACTGCGGAATTACCCTGGCCTCGCATGGACCCGCCACTTCGCTGATCCCCAGCGCCACATTGTCCTACGGCGTCACCGGCAACACGATTTCGCATAACGTGTCCGCGCATAATGGCTATCAGGTGCCCGGCGCAGGCGCAGGCGTCGGCATCTTCGCACCGTTTCCAGGCACCACCGATGCCGGCAACTTTGTCATCGACAACGTGCTTCGCAATAACGGCTTGCCGGGCGTCACCATGCACAATCATGCGGCTGCTCCGGCCCCCGCGCCGCCGGTCAACATGAACGACAACGTGATCGTTGGAAACCATATCTCCGGCAACGGCGCCGACACTGAAGATACGGCCACCTCCGGGCCCACTGGCATCAACCTCTTCAGCCAGGCTCCCGTATCGGGCACGGTGATCTCTCAGAACGACTTCGATCAGGAGGCGATCGATATCGCATATTCGGCGCCCTCCGGGCAGATGAACGTACACCTCAACAACTTCAACGGCAAGGCGACGGGCGTGGAGGAGTTGAGCACTGCCACCATCGACGCCACCGAAAACTGGTGGAACTGCGCATTCGGCCCAGGTTCGAAGGGGGCATGCGCAACTGTCTCCGGAACGGGTGTCGCCACTTCTCCCTGGCTCACCTCTCCATATGATCTCGATGACCAAGACGGTTTCGGCAGGCCCTGATAGCAATCTGAATTCAGCGGCCGGATCTCACTGGGGATCCGGCCGTATTGTGTCAGGCGCGGCGGCGGCACATTTCCGCCGGTTGCTTCGATGCGCTGCTATCGCCCCGTCGCCGGAGTTGTAGAATAGCCGTTGACGATTTTGCGTATCTCCTAGCGAGGACGATCTCATATGTCATCCTTCATGGCCGGCAACCCGGCGCTCAAAGATCTCTACAACGGCCTCAAACGGCGCATGGACAGTGCGGTCTCCGATTTCCAGGCCAGTCTCGCTGCTACCCGCACCGGCCGCGCCAGCGTGCACATGCTGGACCAGGTCAAGGTCGACTACTACGGCACACCCACGCCGATCAACCAAATGGCGCAGGTCTCGGCGCCCGAGCCGCAGCTCATCACCATCGCGCCCTGGGACCCAACTATTCTCAAAGATATTGAGAAGGCCATCCAGGCTGCCGATCTCGGCCTGAATCCTCTCTCCGACGGCAAGATCATTCGCGTTCCCGTGCCGCCGATGACCGAGGAGCGCCGCCGCGACGTGTGCAAGCACCTGAACAAAGTCCTCGAAGAGCACCGCACTGCGGTTCGCAATGTGCGCCGCGACGGGAACGACGGCCTGAAGAAACTCGCCAAAGACAAAAAGATCAGTGAAGACGACGAGAAGCGCGCCCTCGAAGAAGTGCAGAAGATGACCGACGGCGAAATCCGCCGCATGGAAGAGCTTTCGCAGAAGAAGGAAGCCGAAGTGATGCAGGTGTGACGCGGTCTGCTACCGCGCCGCCACGCGCTTGTGCCACGCTTCTACGGCCATCTTGCCCACCATCCAGATCAGTTGCAGCAGTACAACCGCAAGCGCAATTGCCAGCCCAGTATGAACGCCCTTGTTTGCAGCGGCAACTTGAGCGCCAAGCTTTGCGGCATCGGCCGCCGGGCTCTTCAGCAGAAAAAGCGCATGATCTGGAGCGGAGAGCAGCAAGCCGAGTGGAACGAGTGACAGCAAATTCATCGCCAGGTGCCGCACACGTTGCCGCTTCTGCCAGGTGCCGCCAACAAAGTGGACGGTCTTCCACGTCAGTTCAAATCCGTTGATCGCCACCAGGCACCAATAAAACGGCCACCACACCGGCGCTAGCTTGTACGGCAACGATGCCAGGTACCATGCTCCCGGGCCGAACAGCAGGTAGGGATAGTGGGGTATGAGCAAAAGCCATACGAAAAACACGAAACCGAAGATCACCTCGGTCAGTGCCTTGGCGAAACTCAACGGCGCCTTTTGTTCGGGACGGACTTCGATTCGCGGCAGTCCTGATGGCGTCCACGCCGGAGCCATCGGCGCAAACGGCAGGCATTTCCCCGGGAACTGCGTCCCTGCCGCCTCGATCGCCGCAAAAACCAGCGTGACGAGTGCGGCATTGATCAGCAAAATCCACGGCAAGCCCAGCGCCGCGCCAATAATCGCGCTCGCGCCCAGTCCCTTTGCCGCAATCTCCACGGTCTTCGCAATCGCATAAAGAATCGTGCACCATGTCAGCGCCAGCCGCAGGATGTACCAGTACATCGGAAATACCGATGGCCCAATCAGGTACTGCTGCCGCTGGTAGCGTGCCGCTACCTGGATCGGCGAACCCAGCTGCTTGAGCCACTCTTCGGCTTCTTCCTTCGTCAACGGCCGGCCGAGTTCCGCCTCCTTATCTTCGAGTTGCGCTTCGAGATTCGCGCGCAGCTCGGCCAGAATGTCGTCCTGCCCCTCCCAGGGCAGGTGCTTCTTTACTGCTTCGAGATACCGATTCAGAAGTTCCATACTCATTCCTCAATTCCTGACTGGTTTCCTCATGACCCGGCAATTCATCACAAAAGGTTGTTGATTGCCGTGTTGATCGCGTTCCACTCGTCCAGCAGCCGCGCAAAAATCGCCGCGCCCTCGCTCGAGAGCCGGTAGAACCGCTTATTGCGTTTCTCTTCCTCCCGCCACTCGCTGGTCAGCAGGCCCTGCGCCTCAAGCCGCCGCAGCAACGGATAGAGCGTGCTTTCATCGATCTCCATCCCTCGCGCTGCCAGCGACTTGCGCAGCGTGTACCCGTAGTGCTCCTGCTTCAGTTGCGCCAGAACCGCCAGCGTCAGGCAGCCCCGCCGCAACTCCAGGCGAAGGTTCTCAAAAAGGCTTTCCGCAGCAGTCATGCTGTACCTCATACACTGTATAGAACACACTGTATGACATACAGTGTGTGATTTCAAGGGTATTTCAGAGATTTTTAAGCGTAATTTCCCTGCTCCTCTTGCTATTTAGCGGGAGCCTGCATCAGAATCCAAATACCGAACGCCGGGATAGAGGTCCCCGATGTTCGCCCTTCCCCCACATCAATTGGCTGGATAAACGCTTCGCCGCGCGGCTTATCTGTCGTGTGCGCGAACTGCACGGCTTCCCCAAGGAGGGTTCAAGATGGCGACAGCGACCTTTGCGTGGCAAACCTGGAACAGCGGTCCCTTCAACATCGAACGCGCGGCGGGCAGCGCGCCCGGCACTGTGATTCTGCGTTTCCATGGGCCATTCACGGTGCGCGACGCCTACACCAGCCTGCCAACTCACACGCTGAACAAGATGCTCGACCTGGAGCCGGCCCCGGGCGAGGAGCCACCCGTCAAGAACATCCTCGACCTCACTCACTGTCCCTATATCGATTCAAGCGGCGTCGGCATCATCGTTACTCATCACATCCGCTGCCAGAAGAAGGGCGTGCGCCTGATTGCCGCCGGAATGAGCCCGCGCGTCCGCGAGGTCTTCCACATTACAAGGGTCGACACTGTCGTCCCCATCGCCTCTTCGGTCGACGAAGCCGAAGTCAATTGAGCGTGCTGACCCTTATGCCACCTTACCGAAGAAAAGATAGACGAGCTCAATAAGCAGGATGAGCACCACGATGAACTCGAGGAAGAAGCCGCGCGCCTGGTTGAACTGCTCAATCATGTCGTGGTAAAGCTGCTCAGCGGTTTTCAGCTTCTGCGCCACCAGGTCCTTGTAGTCGGGCACGCCCACCTTGACCGCTGCCAGCCGGTAAAGCCGTGCGGCAAACATGTCGCTGAGGAACTTGATGGAGTTGTCAGCGCGCTCGGTCAGTTCGGCAATGTCAAGCAGCACAGTGTGCAGCCGCATGGCCCTCCGCCCCATGCGCCAGCGCGCCGGAAAGACCCTCTTCTGCTCAAGCGAGTGATACACGTTGGCGAGGATGCCGGTGAGTAGTTCGTCGTAGTGGCGGAACTCGAGCAGCTGGGAGTTGGCGTATTCGAGGAGCTGGATCGCGCTCTCAGCGCCGGCGCTGGTGTCGTAGAGGAACGCGGCATTCCAGCCGATCACCGCCAGATCGTTGTCGTAGTATGAAATGCGCGATTGCAGCACCTCGGCGCATTCGCCTGGCGAAAGGCGCTGGCGGTCGCCGCGCACAATCTGCGCGATCTCAAGGCCATGGTCGCGCGTGAGGTCGGCTGCCGACTGCGCGGTGTCGTCAGCACGCACGTGGAAGATGAAGTAGTCCTCACTGAGCCAGCGGGAATACGGCTTGATCATCACCTGGGCGTTCCGGGCGACAATGTTGTTCAGGCGCTGGCGCACGATGGGCTCCACGCGCGCCGCAAAGTCCACGTCCCACACCCAACGGCTGGCCAGGTGCACCAGGCTCTGCCAGTCGCCGGAAAAGGCAAGCTGGTAGATCACGCTCACCACGCCGTAGTCGTAATACTTGATCTCGCCTTCGAGACTCCACCCCATGGGCGTGGACTTGTCGCTGGGAACTCCGGGGAGGCGCTCACCGCTCGACAGCATGAGCGGGTCGAGCGGACCGACGACCGGCGGCCTCTGGTAACGCACGTAAGCCGGCACCGAGTGCTTGATCTTGGGCTGCTCCACGGTGCGAGCGTCGACAGCTCGCTGCAACTGGTCGAGGCGCAACTCCTCGCACACATCAAATTGAATGAGGACGAGTACCGACCCCGAGAGGAAGTGAGAACCGGTGATGCGCTTGTGACAGTCATCGATCGCCACCGGAACTAAGCCTTCTTCGGCCGCTTGTAAAAGGGCAACGGAACCTGCTTGGCGCGCACGCGATTGCCTCGGACATCGACCAGGACTCGCTGCCTGAATCTGCGACAGCCGTCGGCACGAGCGCCATGGCGATATTGGTCTTCAAGAACGGCGCGGGAGAGCCGGAAGTGACCGTACCGATCGGGTTCCCATCCAAATCGAGTACGGAGTACCCGTCGCGCGCGATGCCGCGCTCGATCATTTCAAGGCCGATGATCTTGCGCTTCGGGCCGCCGGATTGCTTGGACGGCGAGCAGCGCATCGCGGCCGATGAAATCGCCCTTGTCGAGCTTGAGCCAGCGCGTCAGGCCGGCTTCGAAGACATTGATCTCCTCAGAGATTTCGTGGCCGTAGAGGCTCATGCCCGCTTCGAGGCGCAGGGTGTTGCGCGCGCCCAGGCCGCAGGGACGAATGCCGAACTCCGCGCCCGCATCGAGCAGCGCGTTCCACATCTTCACGGTGGTCGGCTTCGTCGGAGGGAATGTAAACCTCGAAGCCGTCTTCGCCGGAGTAGCCGGTGCGCGCGATCAGCACGTTGGGAATGCCGGCGACCGTTCCCCAGGTGAACCAATAATTCTTGATTGCGCGCGAGATCGACCTTGGTGAGCTTCGCGAGTGTCTCGAGCGCGCGCGGCCCCTGCAGCGCAAGTTGCGAGTAGTAGGCGAGTAGTTGCTGAGGTGAATGCTCGGGCCAGCGGCCGACCTGCTGGCGGATCCAGGCGAAGTCCTTCTCTGTCGTGCCGGCGTTGACGACGAGCAGATAGTCGTTGGCGCTGAGGCGATGGACGAGGATGTCGTCGACGAATGTGCCCGCGGGTGTGAGCAGCGCGGAGTAGTGCGCCTGGCCATCGACGAGCTTCGAGGCGTCGTTCATGGTGATGTGCTGGACGGCGGCGAGCGCGCCGGGGCCGCGAAACTGGATCTCGCCCATGTGGCTGACGTCGAAGAGGCCCACGCCGGTGCGCACGGCCATGTGCTCGCCGATCAATCCAACGCAGAGGCCGCCGCCGGACGCGGGATATTCGACCGGCATATCCCAGCCGCCGAAGTCGACCATTTTGGCTTTGAGAGCGCGATGGGTGGCGTTGAGCGCGGTTTTCTTGAGCGGCGTTGCCGTGGCGGGCGAAGCGGCGGTCGACATAAATGTTCCTTTCAGGTGGGCTTGCTTCCTTATCAACATAGGGACCTCGTGCGGGCGAGGTCAAACACTGTGGGCACCGGTTAGGATGGATGGGATCAGCGGAGCACGACCTGCGATTGCAGAAAGGAAAGCAAGTGGACCGGTTTCGAGGCATCGTGATGCTGTTGGCTGCAGGGCTGGCGCTGTGGAGGGGCTGGCAGTTGCATCGCGGCGAAGCGGCGGTGATTGCTTTCGGATTGGGCGTGCTGGCCCTGGCGCTGGGCGTGTGGCACCTGACGCGGCACGAAAGCACTAGCCGGAAACACACGTAGGAAAGACTCGATTGACGATGGCTTCGCCTGAGGAAACCACCGATGCCCACTTTGTATAACCGCATTCAGGGGCGCAACCTTGACCGGCTGGCGGCGCTGAGCGACGGCATCTTTGCCGTGGCCATGACGCTGCTGGTGCTGGATCTGCATCTTCCCTCCGCTGCGCAGGTACACGGCGAACGCGAATTGCTGGCGGCTCTGGCAGCGATGGGGCCGCAGTGGATCACCTACGGGATGAGCTTTTTGACGCTGGGCATCTTCTGGGCCGGGCAGCAGACGCAACTGAACCACATGGCCGAGGGCACGCGCGACCTGACGTGGATTCATCTCGGGTTTCTATTCGCCGTCACGCATCATGCCGCTCACCACGCGGCTGCTGACGGAGTTCATCACATATCGCTCGGCGCTGGGAATTTATTGGCTGAACATCTTTGTGCTGGGGGCGATGTTGTTCTGGAGCTGGAGCTACGCCACGCGCGCGGGGCTTGTGAAGGCCGATACGCCTGAAGAAGTGCGCGGCAGTATCTGCCGGCGAATTGTGATTGCGCAGTCGCTCTATGCCGGCGGGGCGTCGCTGTGCTTCATCCACACCTGGGTAAGCATTGCGGCGATTGTGCTTGTGCAGTTGAATTATGCGCTGGCACCCCGGCTTTGGCGGCGAAGCCACGCGCAGAGATAAGGCGGCCAAGGGTGCCAGTTCCGATCGTCTTGCGTTCAGAGAGAAGTTTGGATGGGTAAAGCCTGGATTCCTGAGCCGCTTCATTCTTACTCGCCATTCCCCGCTGGATGGCGTTGCGAATCTCCGCAGGCATCGGTTCGTTGTCTTTGACGGCGAAGTTTTCGAAACGAAGGAATCCGATCGCTTCGCCGGACTGTAGAGGAACAAGTGCCCGGTTGAGGGCCGCCTTTAACGCCGCCGCGCTCGCCAGAATGAGCTGATCCCGAGATATAGGAAGACCGCAACGACCAATGCCGTAATCCAAAAGGTTCGGTGGTCGTCGGTATGGGCATATGCAACGCCCTCCCGCCAAAGGTTGGGAGCAAAGACGAAGGCCGGCAAGAGAAACAAGACTCCGGTTACCTCCAGCCAGACGATTCCGCCCACGCGACGAAAGGGCCGGAAAAAGCCTCCCAAGCCTCGGGCCAACCCACCTCCAGCCCGGGTTGCCGCCTGCCCGGCCGCATGGCCCATCGTGCGACCTTGAGCAGCAGAAGCTGTCGTGGCGCCACCGCCTGAAAGCGCCGCGCTTGCAGGTCCCGTTTGGATCGCGCCAGCGCGGGCCTGGGATTGTGCGGCCAACCGCTGCCCCGCGATACGTCCGGCAACACGTATTCCGATGCCCAGGGCGCGGCCGATGCGTTGCGATCTCATACCATTTATGATGTTAGCAGCGGCTGAAGATGCGTGCCGCGCTGCCATTGTTCCTGGGTGGTTGCTCTCGAACGGGAATGGCAGTAAGGTAGAAAGATTCCATGCCGCATCCTGCGATCCGACCTTGACCGCAGAGGCGTGCCCGGAGGTAGCCGTGACATCCCGCCTGCGCGAACTTATTCAGCAACTCGGCGAGGCCATCCATGAGTCAGTCATTGAGAGCGAGCAGATCGCGGGGGTGGTGCAGGACATCCGGAAGCACGGCTTCGATGTGTTGCTTATGCTTGAGGCCACGATTGGGTTGAACGAGGTTTCCAGCAAAGGAAACGAAGCGCCCCGGGCTGATCAGGAAAGCGGCGGCGAAGTGGGCGCATTCACGCCAAATGACCTGCATTTCCTGCGTTCGCTGCGCATCTCAGTTGAAGGCGAGCCTGACGAAAATACAACTGACGTCAAGTAGATGCGCTCGGCTTGTACCGCCTTCCTCAGCCTTCGGCAATAAGGAATATTCTCAGTAGCCAGTCAATCTCCGAAGATCAGGCGCAGGATGTGTGCCGCATTCAGTCGGCATCGGCAACTCTTGCGACAAAGCATTTTTGACTTGCTCTTCTTGCAGCGTGGTGTCCGCGGTCCTCTCGATTGACCTGCAGAGCAAGAATCGAGACGTGCGGAAAGGCCGCGACAAGCGACGCGCCAGATCGTTCTACCCACAGGCCTTCCGCGGATCAACTCTCACTGCGAATCAAGTCTCATTGACCCTCGTCCCACCCGCTTGATAAGATGAGAGTGCGGGGTGGAGCAGCCCGGTAGCTCGTTGGGCTCATAACCCAAAGGTCGCTGGTTCAAATCCAGCCCCCGCAACCAAAAAATCCAGGATTTTGAACGGCTTCCGATATGGGTTCGGAGGCCGTTTCTGTTTTAGGCGTCAATTTGGCCAAATCTTGAGCCAAGAATTCCTTATCCAGAAGTGCTCCAAGATCTCCGGCAATCCGAGCATCGTCCGACTGAGGTTAATGCTGGTCCTTATATCACCAGGGCGACTTGCATTCCGAGACGATATGCGAACGATGATGAATACGCTCTATGTCAATTGCCACCGCCAGAGCAGAGAGGACGCATTCCTCCGATTCATCGGGGAATCGCCCACAATGGAGCAAGGGCTTACCGATCTTATTTAAGATTTGGCGGAGGTCCTGACGTAAACTTGGACAGCGATTTGACAACATTGAAATTCAAGCCGTTTTCAGGGATTCGGGTGGCGGGAGTAGGTTGGCTGTGTTTCACAGCTCTGCTTGTCGCTGCCGCCCAACAGCACTCCACCCCGAATGAGTTGCCGGACACCACGGCCGATCACGTCGCCGGCCAGGGTTGGTGGCCCACCAAATCTCCAGCGTCCACCAAAGGGTTTGTTGGCAGCAGCGTCTGTGCAGAATGCCATTCCGCAATTGCATCTACCCAAGTCGAGAGCGAAATGGCCAAGGCGGCCTTCCGGTCCTCGGGTGGCGCGGCCGGGCAGCCCGCTCCAGGAGATTTCGAAAGCGGATCCTATACGTATCGGTTCATTCCCAACAACACGCTTCCTGGATATTCGCTTGAGGTGACGTCCAACGGCCACTCGGTTTCCGATCCGATTGTTTGGACAATGGGCGTCGGCGTGGATGGCCAGACCTATCTGCTGGATAAGAACGGCGAATTGTACGAGAGCCAAGTCAGTAGCTTCACTTTTATCCCTCGCATGGGCCTGAGCCCAGGACACAAACCCGCGGAGGAGGGCTCACTTGAGAATGCGCTGGGCATTCCGCTCAAGGCCAGCGAAGCTCTGCGATGTTTCGCTTGCCATACAACGGCATCTTCGGCGAATTCTACGCTGAATACGGCAGACGCCGTCCCCGGTGTGCATTGCGAGGCTTGCCATGGTCCAGGGCTGGATCATGTGAATGCGATCAAGGCCGGCCAAATCGTGCAGGCTCGCCAGGCCATCTTTAATCCTGCCTCGCTCACGCCAACGAGCTCTGTCGATTTTTGCGGAGCATGTCATCGAACCATGATGGATGTCATCCTGAATGAGCCCGAGCCCGGCGCCTATACCATCCGCTTTCAAGCCTATCGTCTGGAAGAGAGCCGTTGTTGGCAAGCCACCAAAGATGCGCGGCTTGCCTGTACGCAATGCCATGACCCGCATGCGCCTCTGGTGAGGGATTTGCAATCTTACGATCAAAAGTGCCTGAGCTGCCATAGCTCGGGAAAGGATGCAGGACATGGCGCTTCCCGTGGCGCATGGGCCGCAACTCCAAAAATCTGCCCAAGAGCAACAGCAAATTGCGCGAGTTGCCATATGCCCAAGTCCTATGTCTCGGAGATGCATTCAACATTCATCGACCATTTCATCCGGATCGTACGTCCCGGCGAGCCGGTTCCAAATTAAGTATCCCCCTATGCCTAAGTGAGAAATGCGAGCTTGGCCGAGTGGTCTAAGTAAACGCTTACTAAGGCTTTCTCCTGTGTCGTCAGGTTTATTCAGGCACGAGAAAGTCAAGGCTCGAACTAATGGTTAAACGGATTTAGCTTCAGAAAGATCTTCCAAAATTGAAAACAGATTTCTGTTGACAACTCCCAAATTCAAGGTCCAATATTGTCGGCACTGAAGAAAACGTATGCCCGCTGCAAGATGGACAGCGAGTCGCGAGGAGAACCGGGGGGGGATTGGTTATGGCCCTTTTCGGTTTATTTTGCGATTCGAAGCGTCATCCCAGGCGCTCAATCCAGTTGACGGGCTTTCGTCGCTATTCATGCCTAACGGGCTGTCAATGCCCTGAGGCTGGGCTTCCCCAATGAACCATGTCGGGACTTGGCGCCATGCGCGCATGCATCTCTTGAAACTCAAAAACGTTGTTCGCTTCTGATTCGCAACTTAGGAGAGGGCTGTTTAGAAGGCCCGGGATTCCCCTGTGAGGTTTGTTGGCTGCGATTCGTAATGGACACAAAGTGGAATGCCAGGAGGCAAGCGACTGCTCCCGAGCGGGGAGTTGGCTTGCCCCTGGAAGGATATGTTTGTCCCGGCGCAAGAGAGAACCTCAACGGACTCGCCATACCGGAGATTGCCACGAGCAACGAAAGCACGCGGGGTAGAGCGAGCCAAGCAAGCAATTTCTCAGGAGACAGACCATGACACAAACCTTTACCAAGTCAAGGAGACGCTTGACGGATAGGTCGAAGAAAGGAATGGGAGTGCTTTGGATAGCACTCGCCATGATGATCGTGGCTCTTACACCGCGTGTGTGGGGGCAGGACAACGCAACAATCACCGGGACCGTCGCAGACTCCAGCGGAGCTGTGGTTGCCAATGCAACTGTCGATTTGACGAACACTGCGACCGGCCAGGTGAGAGAGTCGAAGTCAAACACTGTAGGTGAATACCGCATTGCTAACGTCGGTATTGGCACCTACACTCTCACGGCCACTGCTTCAGGCTTTGAGACGTTCACGAGAACCGGCATCATCGTGAACGTTGCCCAGACCCTGGAGGAGAACATCGCCCTTTCGGTCGGCAGCGCGTCGCAAACCGTGACCGTGCAGGCCAATGCGCTACAGGTCCAGACGGAGACCAGTGAAGTAAGCACGCTGATCAACGGTGAGCAGGTTCAGCAGCTTTCAACCAACGGCCGCAACATCGTGCAGCTTGCTGCTCTGGGCATGGGCGTGTCCAATAACCTCTCTTCGTTTGGCGGCATCAATGCTCTCACGTCTTCAAGCGGAATCAGCTTCAACGGAACAAGAAACACGCACAACGTCTACCTGCTGGATGGCACCGAACTGAACGATCGCGGCTGCGGCGGCTGCTACATGGTTCTGCCGTCACAGGATTCGATCGCCGAGTTCCAGACGCTCGACAGCAACTACCAACCCGATTACGGCATCGGCTCCGGCGGAACGATCACCATGGTCCTCAAGTCGGGCACGCGCCAGTATCACGGAGAGGTGTACGAATACAACCGGAACACGGCCTACAATGCCAACGACTATTTCAACAAGCAGGCGGGCAGAACCAGGCCGGAATTCATGTTGAATGAACCGGGCGGCAACATCGGCGGTCCGCTCTACATTCCGCATGTTTACAACGAAAGCAAGACGCGCACCTTCTTCTTCTACAACGAAGAATGGCGCCGGCTTATCCAGGGAGCCGCGCCCTCGTTGTATAGCACGATCATGACGGCCAATTTCCCGACCGCCGGCCAGGACCTGAGCTATACGCCTTACGTTGCGAACCCAGTGATTCCGGTGGTGCCCAACCTGCCCAGCAATGCGACCTACACAGCGCTGGAAACGGGCCTGGGGCTGACACCGGGAAAGCCGTTCCCTCTCAACGCCAATGGCACCTACAGAATTCCCAAGCAGATGATGGATCCCAACACGGTGGCGGAAGCGAACTCGGGTATGTTCCCCAAGCCGAACCTCGCCAACGGCTACCAGTTCGTTGCTTCGCCTTCGCAACCAAACTACGTCCGCGAAGATACGGTGCGCATCGACCATGCCATCAACAGCAAGATGCAGTTGATGGGCCACTATGTGCATGACGCCGTGAACCCCACGTTCATCCCGCCGTTGTGGGCCGGCGGCTATCCGACGGTTGGCACGACGATGCTGAACCCATCCTATACGTCGGCGATCAAGCTCACCCAGACCTACTCGCCCAACGTGCTCAACGAAACCGCGTTCCTTTACAGCGGCAATAAGATCCTTCTTCTCCCGATCGGGATTGGCGGCACGAACATCAAGTTGCCGAGCAGTTGGAGCGCGACCAGCTACTTCCCGGTCGCCAACAATGTCGGCAGTGACCTGCCTGCGATCACCTTATCGGGCAAGCCGTTCGGCGCAACCGCGACCGAATCCTACTGGCCATGGAAGAACGGCTACGAAGGATTTGAATACAGAGACGACCTTTCCTGGACGAAGGGCCGTCACCAGTTCAAATTCGGCGTAGGCTGGCTGCACGATTACAAGAACCAGCAGTTGCAGGCCAATACCCAGGGAACAGCCAACTTCAATTCGAGCAACGCCAACTTCTCAGGTGACGCCTACATCGACTTCATGCTGGGCCTTGTCAACACCTTTACCCAGTTGCAGTACCTGTCTGACAAACACTGGGTCAACAACAACTACAACGGTTATGCCAACGACAACTGGCACGTCAATCCGCATCTGGTGCTGAACCTTGGCATACGTTATGACGCCATGCCGCACGCCTTTGAGCGGTACAACCAGTTCGCAAACTTCGTGCCTGCGTTTTACAACACGTCGCTGGGCAACCCTGTCAACGCGGCAACCGGAACGCTCAATCCGGCATCGCTTACGACGTTCAGCTGCTCGACCCTGCGCTGCCAGACCAACGGAGAACAGTTCTATGTCAATGGCCTTGCGGAAGCTGGCGTGAACGGTTTCCCGCGCGGAAACGTGACCAACCGGTACTTTACCTGGCAGCCTCGCATCGGGTTTGCCTACGATATCTCCGGGAACGGAAGAACGGTGATCCGGGGCGGCGTCGGCATGTTCTATGAGCGCGTTCAGGGCAACGATGTTTATAACGCGGCTTTGAACCCGCCATTTGCCTATCAACCTTCGGGAAACAACGTGTTGTTCTCGAATACGAATACCAGCGCGTTGACGGGAGCAACCACATCACAGCTCTTCCCGTCGACCATGACCACCATCAAGTACAACTATCCGCCCCCGGGCACAGCAGACTACAGCCTCGGTGTCCAGCACCAAATCGCGCCGTCGGTGATTGCCGTGGTCCAGTTTGTAGGATCGGACGCCTGGGATCAAAACGACGATCGGCCGATCAATGTGCTGCCTTTGAGCGACTTGACCGATCGCCAAAAGGTTGCAGGGGGCGCAAACGCGAATCCGTATCCGTAATTTCCCTGGATACAACAACATCACCCAGGAGGAAAACGAAACTAACTTCAACTACAACTCGCTGCAGGCCGGCCTCCGCATGGACAACAAGCACGGGCTGACCACGCAGCTTTCGTATACATGGTCCCACGAGATCGACATCGGGCAGAACGATCTGGCGGGGCTGAACGCTCCGTACAACGCAAAGTTCGATAAGGGCAGCGATGCGGGTCTCGATCGCCGTCATATCTTCAACGCGAGCTACGTTTACAGTCTGCCGTTCTTCCAGAAGTCGGGGAACCTGGCAGCCCGTGAAATCATTGGAGGCTGGTCGATCTCGGGCATCACCGCGTTGGAGACTGGAAGTGCGAATAACGTTTCCGGAACGCTGACAGGCGCAGATACTGTGGGACTCGGCGCCGGCAGCAATCGTCCCGACCTGATTTCACCGGTGGTCTATCTGAATCCAAAGGCGTCAGTCAACGGAACGAGGCCACTTCTTCTCCAAGGTCTCCTTTGCCACGCCGGCAAACAGCCTGGAGCGGCCTCAGCTCAACCGGCGGATACGGCTCGGCCCGAAAGGATACGGTCAGAGGTCCAGGGTTCCAACACTTCAACCTCTCTCTGTTCAAGGTCATTCCGCTTACACCGGGTGAAGGAACGAAGCTTGAACTTCGATTCGAGTCGTTCAATACCTTCAACCACACCAACTTCACATCCATTGACTCCACCGCCTCTGACGGAAACTTCGGCTCCGTAACCGCCGACTTCGACTTCCGCGTGCTGGAACTAGGCGGAAAGATCACCTTCTAAACTCGATTGACTCTTAACCTGGGCGCGGCATGGTAATTCATGCCGTGCCCTTTTTCTGCGCATTTTCTCCCCTTAAGCGATTTGCATGCGCCTGCAATGGGAGCGAACATACAGAGAGAGCTGTTGTGAACTTATTTGTTAAATGCGGTTTTGCCGTTGGGATGCTGGCGATGGCATGGGTGCAATGCGCGGCTCAGTCGCCGTCAATCAGCCAGGAGCGCCAGACAGCGCTCGCGCTCGAACAAAGTGGGCAGTTTGTTGAGGCTGAGGCCGCCTGGCGCTCGGTCGTTCGGGTTCACCCGAGCGACAGCTGAAGCCTATGCGCATCTTGGCTTGCTTGAAGCGCACCAGGAGCATTACGACGCGGCGGTACCTCTCTACCGGAAGGCATTGGCGCTCAGTCCGGAGATGTCGGGCGTGCGCCTGGACCTCGGTTTGGCCCTGTTTAAGTCGGGCGCGTTGAAGGCAGCAATCGACACATTGTCTCCGCTGCTGAAAGCCGCAGCACCTGCATCGGCAGATGCGGTTCGCCTGGAGATACTGATTGGGATGGCTCATTATGGCCTGGGCGAGTATGCCGCCGCCGTTCCTTACCTGCGGAAGGTGACGGCAGAGCGACAAGCAGAATCTTCCTTATCGTCTTATGCTCGCGCAGAGCTGCATGTGGTCAAAGCAATATCAGTGCGTGCTCGACACCTATCATCAGATCCTCGAATTGAATGCCGAGTCGGCCGAAGCGGATATGCTGGCGGGCGAAGCGCTCGACGCAATGCAGAATCACCAGGGGGCGATGGACGAGTTTCGTGCGGCGGTAAAAGCAAACCCCAAGGCACCGAACGCACATTTCGGTCTCGGCTACCTGCTGTGGACTCAGGATCAATTTGAGGAAGCAGCGAAAGAGTTCCAGGCAGAATTGGCGAACGTACCTGATAGTGCGCAGGCTCTCGCTTTTTTGGCGGACGCGGATATTCATCTGAACAAACCGGACGAAGCATTGCCGCTGGCGGAGAAGGCCGTTCAAATCGATCCCACTATTGCGAAAGGGCATGTCGATCTGGGTATTCTTTATGCTGATAGCGGCCGCCAAGAAGACGCTGTGAAGGAGTTCAAGGCAGCAGTCAAGCTGACGCCCAATGACCAGGATCCTCACTGGCGGTTGGCGCGTCTTTACCAGGCCATGGGAAGAGGGGACGAGGCAAAAGCCGAGTTTGAAAAAACGAAGAACCTTCACCAGGCAGCACAGGAATCAATCTTCAACAATCTGAAAGCTGCGCAGGACCGGGGAAAGCCGGCGGATGCACAGGGCAGTCAACCCGCCGAAAAATAGACGGCGCCGCGAATGGCCGTAATTGGCGGCCCTTTCTCGCTCATCTAGCCTCATCGCCGCAACGCTTCGAACGCCGGAGTGGCTTTTGACGGCGGCGAGGATCAAATCCGCCGCAGCGTGAGCTTCAACGC
Source organism: uncultured Acidobacteriaceae bacterium (assembly GCA_963782285.1). Lineage (GTDB taxonomy): Bacteria > Acidobacteriota > Terriglobia > Terriglobales > Acidobacteriaceae > Telmatobacter. Next base: position 417,199 of record CAWAJH010000001.1, on the reverse strand, counting down.
CAAAAAGCTACACCTCCTGGCGACTTCCTGCTCAAGACCCAAAACTCGGTGCGCGAATTCTCATTTAGGCCGCCGGACCTCCGCTGTTGAGCTACACTGGCATCCACATTGCCAACGAGCTTCGAGTGGATTCCAACGTGCCGCGAAATCACGGCTATGATCCGACCGTGCCGTTGGAGTGGGCATGTTCGGTGGGGCACCAGACAGTAATGCAGCGGTTCGCTGTTCAGAATGGACGAACCGATCACAAATCAAAAGGAGGAACCGTGGTAATCCCCCACAGCTACTTAATTGCTCTCTCGATGACTGTCTTGACGATGATTTGCTGGGGCTCGTGGGCCAATGTGGTGAAACTCGTTGGAGAATGGCGTTTCGAGCTTCTCTATTATGACTACGCTCTAGGAATCTTACTCACCTCGATCGTCGCGGGGCTCACACTGGGCTCGATGGGGAGTTATGGACGACCCTTCTGGGCGGACTTGGCGGGGGCCGGGGGCTCGAACATCGCATTCGGTTTCCTGGGAGGAGTTGTTTACTGCGTATCGAACATCCTGGTCGTGGGTGCGATGGCGGTGGCCGGACTAGGTGTGGCTTTCCCCATCGGGGTTGGACTGGCCCTTGTCATCGGCGTCATCTGGAATTATTTAGTCAATCCGCAGGGGAACCCTCTGCTGCTATTTGGCGGCGTTGCGATGATCGTCGCCGCCATTGTGCTGGATGGTATCGCGTACCGATTTCATTCCTTGAGCAAGCGGAATCAGGACCAGGGCTCAGACGCATCAGGACAGGCAAAGGAAAGCAAAATTCGAAAGGGCATCATCCTGAGTGTGGCAGGAGGGACCTTGATGGGCATGTTTTTTCCTCTCGTCGAAATCGGCAAGTCGGGAACAGGCGGCCTGGGCCCGTACGCGATTGGGTTTGTCTTTTCTGTCGGGGTTTTTCTTTCCGCCTTTGTGTTCAACGCGTTTTTCCTGAGGTGGCCGATCCAAGGGAGGCGACTTCATTTCATCGAGTATTTTCACGGGACAGGCATGGATCACTTCTGGGGTATTTTCGGCGGCATCGTATGGGCTGTGGGCACGCTCTCCAGCTTCGTCGCTGCAAGCGCTCCGCGGGAGCTGCAGGTTGGGCCGGCGATCAGTTATGCGCTCGGCCAGGGTTCGACGATGGTTGGGGCACTGTGGGGAGTGCTCGTGTGGCGGGAATTCAAAGGCGGCGGTTCTCTCGTAAAAGGCTGCCTGGTTCTGATGTTTATTCTCTTTATAAGCGGCCTGGCCCTCGTCTCTGTGGCGCCACTTTATGCCCTGCGTTAGCAGAAATGGGAGTTATTTACGGCGCGTGCGCAAATGCGATCGATCATCGAATAGCCATCGGATGACAGACGAAGCATGGGCTTCGATTTCATTCGCCGGACTCTGTACGGGACCGGCGTCGGCGCGGAGGTACACGCGTGAAGGCTTCGTGGGTTACCCTGGAGCCCGTCGTTGCTGCCACGCTGCGTAGGCATTATCGTTGCAAAGGGGGAGAGAGCGCGAAATGAAGATGCATAAGTTTGGATGGATGATGGCCGCTGTGGTTTTGACCACCATGTGCCAGGCGCAGACGCAGGTGGATGTGAACGTGGACCTGGCGAAACCGCAAGGGCCGTACAAACCCATCTACAGATGGTTCGGGTACGACGAATCGAACTACACAACGATGAAGTACGGCCGGCAACTCCTGCGAGAGCTGCACGACTTGAGCCCCGTCCCGGTGTACATTCGCGCGCATCATCTCCTCACGTCCGGCAATGGAGTCCCGGAGCTGAAATGGAGTTCGTCGAATGTCTTCAGCATCGGTCCCGACGGCAAACCCGTCTATGACTTCACGATCACGGACCAAACATTCGACGCATATAAACAAGCCGGCGTGCGCCCGTACGTCGAACTCGGGTTCATGCCGAAGGATCTTGCCTCCACAGTCCCGGGAATTACAGAGTACCAGCTTCACTATCCCAAGCCCACCATGGGCGGATCCGTCAACAATCCGCCGAAAGATTACAAGATGTGGGGCGACCTGGTGCGGCACTACGTGCAGCATCTTGTCGAAAGGTATGGAAGGCAAGAGGTGAGCACGTGGTACTTCGAAGTATGGAACGAGCCCGACATTCTCTACTGGCACGGCACTCCGGCTGAATACTTCAAGCTCTACGACTACGCCGTGGCGGGCGTCCGCGCCGCGTTGCCGAATGCGATGGTGGGCGGACCCGCAAGCACCGGGCCGGCCAACGCAAAAGCCACGGCATTTCTCGACAGCTTCCTCAAGCATTGCCTGAACGACAAGAGCGCGGCGGACGGCAAACCGGTGCCGCTCGATTTCATTTCGTTTCATCCCAAGGGCCGGCCCAGCCTGGTGGACGGGCATGTTCAGATGGGCATCTCCGCGGAACTCGAGTCGGTTCAACGCGGGTTCGCAGTCGTCGCGAAGTACCCGCGGTTCAAGCACCTGCCCATCGTATTGAGCGAAGCCGATCCCGAAGGCTGCGCCGGCTGTTCGATGAAGGTGAATCCGGCGAATGCTTATAGGAATGGTCCGCTCTATCCCGCCTACACAGCAACGGCGATGAAGGCGATGTTCGATCTGCAGGACAAGGCCGGAGTAAATCTGATCGCGATGATCTCGTGGTCGTTTGAATTTGAGAACAAGAACTATTTTGAGGGATTTCGCACTCTGGCGACGAATGGGATTGATAAGCCGATCCTGAACCTGTTTCGCATGGCCGGGCTCATGTCAGGCGAGCGCGTGGCGACGAGCAGTACCGGAGAAGTTCCTCTCAACGAGATCGTCACCGAAGGCGTGCGCCAGTCGCCGGATATCGATGCTTTTGCAACGAAAGCGGATCACCAAGCTGCCGTGATGCTGTGGAATTACGACGACGAAGATGTACCGGCTCCCGATGCCGGCGTTCAGGTCACGGTCAACGGAATCCCGGCGGGCGTGAAGCGGGTCTTGCTTGAGTACTACCGGATCGATGACACGCACAGCGATTCATACACAGAGTGGCAGGCGATCGGCTCTCCGCAATCGCCCACGCCGGAACAGTACGCTCAGTTGAAGGCTGCCGGGCAGCTGCATTTGCTCACTTCTCCTGACTGGCTCGACGTGAGCGACGGCAAAGTGACGATTCCAACCAGTCTGCCCAGGCAGTCTGTTTCACTCTTGCATTTGAAGTGGTAGCTTCTGAGTCGGTGCCCCCGCGATGCGTGCGAGATGGCCGCGTCAGGCAGCTGGTGCGTCGTTGGGTACCCGATCTGAATCGTTCCATCTCCATCACTCAAAGAATCCGCAGCGAGGTTCCGCGTTAGGCACTCGTGCCAATTGCGGCAATCGGAAGCACGTCGGGAGGTTCGAAGAGCGGTCCGCGTTGTTCGCTTTGAGCGGCATGAGGCTTCGGCCTTGGGACACGTTGCCGGCTCATTCGTCGACTGGAACGGGGATGTGTTAGAAGGGAATGCAATCAGTTTCGCGCCAACTTGAGCTGCCAATCATGAGGTCCGCTTGCTGGACTTTCAAGGGGAGTAATCTTTTGAAATCAGGACCGTCTGCGCAATCTTCGATGAAATTAGCATTTGTTTCGCATTTATGTCACGACTTTCCGCACGCAACGCAGCGCGCGCGCCATTCATCTTTCCTCATCCACCGTAGCGGAAGACTCTGGCTCGCGAGTTTCCGGCACCTGCTTCTTGTGATTGTTGCGTTGGGGTTGCTGGCCGGGCAGAGCGGCAACGCGCAGCCTCCATTCCCGTTTACCCCGCCCCCGCCGCCCAAGCCTTTCCCGCTTGTGAGCCAGATCTTCGGCGACAACATGGTGCTGCAACGCGGCAAGACGAGCACTTTCTGGGGCTGGGCCGACGCGGGCGACAAGATCACTGTCCAGATCGGCGACCGGACTGCCACTGGCGTTGCCGGTTCTGACCGCCTTTGGGAGGCGAAGGTTCAGCCGCCCGCTCCCGGCGGCCCCTACACCGTAAAGATTACCGGCAGCGGAGCTAATGAAAGCGTCGAACTCCACAATGTTCTCGTCGGTGACGTGTGGCTCTGCGGTGGCCAGTCGAATATGGAGCTTTCTCTTCGCGGAGTGACCGATGCCGGGAACGTGATCAAGGCGGCCAACTACCCCGAGATTCGCTTCTTCACCGTACGCGAGCACTCGAGCTACCAACCCTACACCGCCGTCGGCGGCGCCTGGAACGTAGTTTCGCCGGAAACAGCGGCCCGGCTTTCAGCCGTCGCCTATTTCTTTGCGCGCAGAATCCAGCAGGATATTCATGTTCCCATTGGCCTGGTTGTGGACGCGGTGGGTGGAACACCCGCCGAGGCATGGGCCAGCGAGGCCGCGCTCAAGACCTTGCCTGAGCTGAATCCTCCTCTTGAGTTGCTCGATCAATACAAAGCTGCGGGAGGACCGGAATACGGCAACTACATCATGCATTGGTTCGATCAGTACGACACCGGCTTGAAGGAAAAATGGTTCGCACCCGATCTTGATGACTCGAGTTGGAAGACGGTCCAGATTCCAGGAGGCTTCGCCGGCCTCGGCGTGCCAACCAATCCCGCCGTCGCTTATTTCCGCAAAGAGATCGATCTGCCCGACCCGCTGCCGCAGGGCATGTCAAGGATGTACCTGGGGGAGATCGAGCACATCGATACGGTTTGGGTAAATGGGGTCGAGGTGGGCGGCAGCGGATGGGTTGAAAATCCGCGCGTCTACTTCATGCGCCCTGGCGTGCTTAAGCCTGGCAAAAATAATGTCGCGATCCGGGTGTTTAAAAGCAAGCCCGACGGCGGATTCCTGGGCAAGCCCGACGAACTGTATCTCACGCTGGGCGACCACAGCAAGATTTCACTTGCTGGCGAGTGGAAGGGCAAGCTCAGTGTCGATGTTCAGCCTCCGATTCCGATGCCGCTCGGCTTTCAGAATTGGCCGGTCATTCCCTCTGTTCTATATGAAGGCATGCTGGCGCCTGTTGGGCACCTTTCGATCAGCGGCGCCATCTGGTACCAGGGAGAAGAGAACTCCACCAGGGGCTACGAATACCGCAAGGTTCTTCCCGTCATGATTGCCGACTGGCGCAAATTCTTCGACCAGGGCAATATTCCGTTCTATATTGTGAGCCTGCCGGCCTTCATGCCCCGCAGCGCGACTCCGACCGATGACGACTGGGCCGATACGCGCGAGTCACAGGCGATCGTGGCTGCGACGGTTCCCAACTCGTGCCTTGCGGTGACCATCGATACCGGCGATCCCAACACGATCCACCCTAAGACGAAGGAGCCGGTGGGGGATCGTCTGGCTTTCTGCGCACTGGCAAAGTACTACCACAAGCACATTGTGTTCGAGGGGCCGACACTCAAGTCCGTCGACCGGTTGCCCGGCGAGATCCGCCTGCACTTTGCGCATACAGACGGCGGTCTGGTGGTGAAAGGCGACAAGCTGGGAGAGTTCTCAATTGCCGGCGACGACCAGAAATGGTATTGGGCGAACGCGCGCATCAAGGGCAACGCAGTGATCGCGTCGTCGCCGCAGGTGCCTCACCCGAAAGAGGTTCGCTACGCGTGGCAGTCCAATCCTGAAGCCACGTTGTTCAACGGGGCAGGATTGCCGGCAGACCCCTTCCGGACAGACAACTGGCCGCTTGAAACTCAAAACGCGCGTCCATACTGAGGGAAGGTTCGATCCAGGAATTCACCTGTCTTTTGCGGATGGGTGGATTCCCCGGTCATGATCCATGAAGCAGGTCGCCGCGGGGTGAGCTTTGCCCGTTCCCCTGCTCCTGCAAGCCCTTCTCCGGACCCGGCGGCGGCCGGTTATCCCTACGCGTTGCAAATTCTTTACTTGCATGACTTCCGGGGCAAGCCGCAAGATATTCCATGCGTCATTTCCCCGCTCCCCTTTGACGCAACGCGAGGTCTGAAAGTGGAATTGTGGAGCCAAGGCTCTCCGCGCATGGCGGAGATCGATGTTCTATGGATCACGGCCGGCCTTGGCTGCGATGGCGACACAATCGCCATGACCGCGGCCACCCAGCCGAGCATTGAAGATATCGTGCGGGGCGGCATCCCCTGGATTCCCAAGGTGAATCTGCACAATCCGTTTCTCTCGATTGAGAACGGAGATGAGTTTCTGCGTCGATTTCATCTGGCGGCTGCGGGCGGTATCGAGAATTTCATTCTTGTGATCGAAGGCTCGATCCCCAACGAAAAGAACAAGACAGAAGGCTACTGGGCATCGTTTGGAACCAGCGCCGCGACGGGCCAGCCGATTACCACGTGCGAGTGGATCGACCGGCTTGCGCCGCATGCCTGGGCCGTAGTGGCTGCCGGAACCTGCGCCACCTATGGCGGGATTCATGCAATGGAGGGGAATCCGACGGGCTGCATGGGGCTGCCGGATTATCTCGGGTGGCAGTGGAAGTCGAAGGCGGGAATCCCGATTGTCTGTGTGCCGGGGTGCCCGGTGCAGCCCGACAACTTTACTGAAACGCTGCTTTATCTCCTTTATATGGCCACGGGCCACGCGCCAATGATCCCCTTGGATGAGGCGCTGCGTCCAACTTGGTTGTTCGGCAGCACGGTGCACGAAGGCTGCGATCGCGGAGGTTATTACGAGCAGGCCCAGTTCGGAGAGGAATATGGCTCCCCCCTCTGCATCGTGAAGCTCGGATGCTGGGGGCCTGTGGTCCAATGCAATGTGGGAAAGCGCGGCTGGATGGGGGGAATTGGCGGCTGCCCCAATGTCGGCGGCATTTGTATCGGATGCACCATGCCGGGGTTTCCCGATAAATTCATGCCGTTCATGAATCAGCCGCCGGGGTCATTGCTTTCTTCCGCGGCGGTTCAAACTTACGGGCGGGCCATTCATTCTCTGCGCAGGTTCACGCAAGCTTCGTTGAACAAGGTGCCAAGCTGGCGCCGGCCACGATCGCAGGCCGACGGAATCAACTGAAGAATTGGGTTGCCTCGGGAAGCAACCGAATCGAAGGTCGAGACAATCGCACGTAGTGAGTGCTGCATGGCCTTATTTTCACAAGCCGAGAACCGCATCCAGAACGATGCAGGAATTGCCGCTGCGGAGCCGGGCCCGGAAGAGGCGGAGGCGCTGCTCACTGAACTGGCGAGCGTTTTTGCAGGGACGGGCAATCCGTCTCAGACCTCCGCTGAAGATTCCGCATCGGCGCCGGAAACTTCCGCCTTCAGTATCGAAGCGAAGTATCGCGCGCTGCTGGAGCAGATTCCGGCCGTGGTTTTCATGGCGTATGTGGATCGCGGTACCAGCGAGGCGTATGTGAGTCCGGAGATCGAGGCGGCGCTGGGCTATTCGCGCGAGGAGTGGCTGGAAGATCCGGTGCGATGGTACGACCGTATCCATCCCGACGACAAGCAGCGATGGAGCGTGGAAGCGGCTGAGATGTTTCTTTCCGGCAAACCGTTGCGCTCATCGTATCGAGTGATTGCGCGGGACGGGCGCGTGGTGTGGTTCCACTGCGATGCAAGGATGGTGCGGCGTCCTGACGGGCAGCCGTGGTTCATCCATGGCGTCGCCTTCGACATCTCCGACCTGAAGCATACAGAACGCGCGCTCAAGGAGGAACGAAACTTTGTCGCCGGAATCCTGGATACGGTGGGAGCACTGGTGACGGTTCTCGATCAAGACGGCCGTATCGTACGGTTCAACCGGGCCTGCGAGTTCACAACCGGCTATTCGTTTGAAGAGGTGCGCGGCAAGCACATTTGGGATTTCTTTCTGCTGCCTGAAGAGGCCGAGCGTTCGCGGTCGGTGATTGCGCAACTCAGCGGCGATCTGTTGCCGCACGATTATCAAAGCCACTGGGTTACGCGCGGCGGCGCCAGCAAGCTGATTGCCTGGTCGAGCTCGCGGTTGGCCGATAGCGACGGACTGCCCCACTACGTCATTGCGACGGGCATCGACATCACCGAGCGCGAACAACTGGAAAGAGCGCTGCTGAACATCAGCGCACGAGAACAGCGGCGAATTGGCCAGGATTTGCACGATGGGCTCGGCCAGCACCTCACCGGAATTGCCTTCATGGCCAAGGTGCATGAAGAGAAACTGGCGAATGCGAAAGTAGCCGACGCCGCCGACGCAGCGAAGATTGTGCGGCTGGTAAACGAAGCGGTTCACAAGACGCGTGAGCTGGCGAGGGGCCTGCATCCGGTGATGCCGGACGCGCAGGGATTGATGTCGGCGCTCGAATTGTGGGCGAGCGAGGTGGAAGACGTTTTCGGCATCTGCTGCAAATTCGAGTGTGAGAATCCGGTGCTGATTCACGACAATGCGGTGGCAACGCATCTTTACCACATTGCGCAGGAAGCGGTGAACAATGCGATGAAGCATGGCAAAGCCCGCAACGTAACACTCCGCCTTGTTGCTGAAGACGGACATGGAATGCTCTCAGTGATCGACGATGGACTGGGCATCGGGGAAGACCGCGAGAACTCGCACGGCATGGGCCTGAACATCATGGGTTACCGCTCGTCAATGATTGGCGGACGGCTCGAAGTAAAGCGTAACGGGGCGCGTGGAACGATCGTTTCGTGTGTGTTTCCGCTGAAAGCTGCGAGATGAGAGGATCGCATGATGCAGACACTTTCCATTCCAGATGAAACTTCGCCGGCGACGAAGAGGCGGGTGCTGGTCGTAGACGATCACCCACTGTTGCGCCAGGGATTGGCCATGCTGATCAATCAGCAGCAGGATATGCAGGTTTGCGGCGAGGCCGAAGAAGCGCACGCAGCCATGCATTCCATTGCAGACCAGCGTCCGGACATCGTGATTCTGGACATCTCCCTGAAAGGGCCCGACGGCATCGATCTGCTCAAGAGTATCCGCGCGCTCCGGCCAGATCTTCCGGTGCTGATCCTGTCGATGCACGATGAAGCAATCTATGCCGAGCGTGCCCTGCGCGCCCGCGCCAACGGATACATCATGAAGCAGGAAGCGACGGAGAAAGTGCTGGTTGCGTTACGCCGGATTTTGAACGGCGATGTATACCTGAGCGACAGTATGTCGTCGAGGATGCTGCAGCAATACATCGATGGAACGCCGTCATTGCTTCAGTCGCGGATCGCTGCCCTCTCGGACCGGGAACTGGAGGTCTTTCGGCAGATAGGCGAAGGCCGCGCCACGCGTGAGATTGCCGCAGAGCTTTGCCTGAGCATCAAGACGGTGGAGACCTACCAGGCGCACATCAAAGAGAAGCTGGCACTGCGCAGCGGGCGGGAACTGATCCAACACGCCATTCAATGGAAGGTCAACGAAAAGGCAAACTAGTGTGAAGAGTCAGAAATTCGCATCAATATGACCTTGTCATCCTGAGCGAGTTTGGTGCATTACTGCACCAAAACGAACCGAAGGACCTGCATTTGGGGCGCCGATCTTCGCAGCGAACTTTAGGTTCACCGCACTGGGGCTGGCTATATACGCGGTTTGGGTGAGGTCATTAGATATGCCTTCCGGCTGAAGGCTTATGTCTTTTTTTCGCCTGTTTCGAGTAGCTAGGGCTATGCCCTTTCAGCGACGAATCGACGCTGCCAATCCAGATTTCCATACCCCGCGCATCGGGGAAACTCCTAGCCTTCGTCGGGCAAAACCATGACAAGAGAATAAGGTTCGTCCCGCTTGCGGCGAGTTGTCGGCCTCTGTTGCAATAGCGAAGCTTGATGGCGGCGATTTCCCGCTGTTTTTCTCAAGACGTTCCGCCGGTGCGTTTTACCTCACTGATAGTCGGGCCGGTTTGAAAGACAGACGCTGAAATCTGGCATTGCAAGAGGTCGGAACAAAAACAACCTGGTTGATGCCGCAGAACTCGAAGAGGTGAGTTTATCCTCTACGGATTTGCGCGGCTGGCTGGCGAAGCTGTCTGCGTCAGTTTTCAAGGAGCCGACCGCAGGAGATCCCTGCCTGGACGCGACTGAAAAAACCACTGGCCGTTTTTGCGCGAAATTGACGGAACGCAAAACCAACAGCGGCAAGAGATAAGGAGAATCGAGTTTATGAGCCCAGATGCTGCCCCCTACGGTCGAGTGACCCAGAAAAAGCCTGCTGTGGCCGAACTTCACATTGTGTGGATCACCGCCGGTCTCGGGTGCGATGGAGATTCGGTTTCGGTGACGGCCGCGACCCAACCGGGCATGGAAGATGTTTTGCTCGGCGCCATTCCCGGCCTGCCCAAGGTTCATCTGCACAATCCAGTCCTCGCCTATGAGAACGGCGGCGACTTTCTCAACTTCTATTACAAGGCCGAATCGGGAAAGCTGGATCCGTTCGTGCTTGTCGTGGAAGGCTCGATTCCCAACGAGAAGATCAAGAAGGAGGGCTATTGGGCCGCAGTCGGAACCGATCCGCACTCCAACCAGCCCATCACCACCTGCGAGTGGATCGATCGCCTGGCGCCCAAGGCGGTTGCAGCAATCGCCATCGGGACCTGCGCAACTTATGGCGGGATCCATGCCATGGAAGGCAATCCGACCGGGTGCATGGGACTGGCCGATTATCTCGGATGGAGCTGGAAGTCGAAGGCGGGACTGCCAATCGTGAATGTTCCCGGATGCCCGGTTCAGCCGGACAACTTCATGGAGACGGTACTCTACCTTCTTTACCAGGTCGCCGGACTGGCGCCGATGATTCCTCTCGATGACCAGTTGCGGCCCACGTGGCTGTTCGGCAAGACGGTGCATGAAGGCTGCGATCGCGCCGGCTACTACGAGCAAGGCGATTTCGCCACTTCGTATGGCTCGCCAAAGTGCATCGTCAAGCTTGGCTGCTGGGGACCGGTGGTGAACTGCAACGTGCCCAAGCGCGGCTGGATGGCGGGACTCGGTGGTTGCCCCAATGTCGGCGGCATCTGCATCGGCTGCACCATGCCCGGCTTCCCTGACAAGTTCATGCCGTTTATGGATGAGCCGCCGGGCGCAAAGGTCTCCACTTCCACCATAGGAGCGTACGGAGCGGCAATCCGTACCCTGCGCAACCTGACGAATGCAACGGTGAACAAAGAGCCCAAGTGGCGGCATCCTCGCGCGGAACTGACCACCGGCTACCACCCCAGCGCCTACTAACAGAGCAAAAGGAGAGATTTCAAAAATGGCGACGACTACCGCGACACATCATGACGAAGCCACCGAGAAGAGCCAGTTCGTTGAGATGAACTGGGACCCGATCACCCGGATCGTCGGCAGCCTGGGCATCTTCACCAAAATCGACTTCGGCAAGCGCAAGGTCGCTGAATGCCACAGCACTTCATCGATCTTCCGCGGATACAGCATCTTCATGAAAGGCAAGGATCCGCGCGATGCGCACTTCATCACCAGCCGCATCTGCGGGATCTGCGGCGACAATCACGCCACCTGCGCCACCTATGCGCAGAACATGGCGTTCGGCGTGCAGCCGCCGGCGATAGCGGAATGGATTGTGAATCTTGGCGAAGCCGCCGAATACATGTTCGATCACAACATCTTCCAGGACAACCTCGTCGGCGTGGACTTCTGCGAAACCATGGTGAAAGAAACCAATCCAGGCGTGTGGGAAAAAGCGGTCAAGACTGCGTCGCCGCATGCCGAACTGCACGGGTACAACACCATCGCCGACATCATGAAGGCGCTGAATCCCTTCACCGGCTCGTTCTACCTTGAAGCGCTGCAGATGAGCCGCATGACGCGCGAGATGTTCTGCCTGATGGAAGGCCGCCACGTTCATCCTTCCACGCTTTATCCTGGCGGCGTGGGCACCGTGCCCACGGTGCAGCTCTTCACCGACTACATCGTCCGGCTGATGAAGTATGTGGAGTTCATGAAGAAGGTCGTGCCCCTGCACGACGACCTCTTCGACTTCTTCTACGAAGCCCTCCCCGGATATGAAGAAGTCGGGCGCCGGCGCATTCTTCTGGGCTGCTGGGGATCGTTCAACAACCCCGATGTCTGCGACTACACCTACGAAAAGATGACCGACTGGGGCCGCGGAATGTATGTGACGCCGGGGGTGGTCGTCGACGGCAAGCTGGTGACCAACGACCTGGTGGACATCAACCTGAACATCCGCATTCTGCTGGGCAGCTCCTACTACGACGACTGGCAGAACTCGCAGACGTTTGTGCAAACCGATCCGCTCGGGAACCCCGTCGACCAGCGGCATCCGTGGAACCAGAGCACTCTCCCGAAGCCGCAGAAGCGCGACTTCAAGGACAAGTACACCTGGGTGATGTCGCCGCGCTGGTACGACAAGCGCACGGGAGACCACCTGGCGCTCGATACCGGCGGCGGGCCCATTGCGCGCTTCTGGGCAACCGCGCTTGCCGGCATCGTCGACATCGGCTACATCAAGGCCACTGGCCACAGCGTAAAGATCTACCTGCCGAAGACGGCTTCGCTGCCCGAAGTCGAATTCGAGTGGAAGATTCCGAAGTGGAGCAATGCCATTGAGCGCGATCGCGCGCGCACCTACTTCCAGGCATATGCAGCGGCAGCGGCGCTTCTATTTCGCCGAGCAGGCGCTGGCCGAGCTGCACGCCGGCCGCACCCGGACCTGGAACGAATTCAAAGTTCCGGAAGAGGCCATCGGCTGCGGATTCCATGAAGCGGTGCGCGGCGTGCTGTCGCATCACGTCGTGATTCGCGGATCACAAGATCGCCAACTATCACCCCTATCCGCCAACTCCCTGGAATGCCAATCCGCGCGATTCGTACGGCACTCCCGGGTCCGTACGAAGATGCGGTGCAGAATACGCCGATCTTCGAGGAGAATGGCCCCGACAAATTCAAGGGAATCGACATCATGCGCGCCGTGCGCAGCTTCGATCCCTGCCTGCCCTGCGGCGTGCACATGTATCTCGGCAACGGCAAGGTGCTTGAGACGCATCACTCGCCGATGTTCGGCTTGCACGATTTAGCTTGGGCACTCGGCCAGCGCAACGCCGTGAGCTCTGAAGCAGGTTCGACGGGCTGAGGAATTTTGCCAAAAGCCGAGCTCAGCGCAGGGATAGGAGGCGTGTGACCGACCACGGCGAATTCCAGGAACAGGTGAGGCACCTCGGTGAGCTGCATCGCTCAATTTGACCAGATGCCGGACGGCCCGCAGAGAGACGCGGGCAGGGAAATCGTTCAGCTCCTGATGGATGTCCACGGCAAGGGGCCTCGAACGGATCATGGAAATCGTCTTTGAAAGCAGGGAATCGGGCGCGGCACTCATCGACCAGTTGGCGCAAGACGACATCGCGGGCGCTCTGCTGCTGCTCTACTCTCTGCATCCCGATGCCCTGGAGACACGCGTGCAGACTGCGCTGGAGCGCATGCGTCCTCGCCTGCGCAAACTCGCCAGCGCGATCGAGCTGGTGCGCATCGATGAGGGAACGGTGCGAGTGCGACTCGCCAGGTCCGGACATAGCTGCGGCTCTTCAGCAACAGAGCTAAGAGCGCTGGTTGAGGACGGCGTGTATGAACTTGCGCCCGATGTCACCTCGCTGGAGATTCTTGGTTTGGAAGAACCCTCTGCGACTGGCTTTGTCGCTCTGGAAAGCCTGCTGGGGCCGGCGATGACAGAGCCGGTGCGAGAACAGGATCTGATGCACGCAGGAAGTGAAAGTTGACCTTCGAGGGCCGCATGCAAGAGAGAGATCGTCACCATGCCTGAAGCGCGCGCCTGGCTTCGAGCAGGCGTTCGGGGTTCTGCGGCAATTCCGCGGCGCGCGGCGGCGCTTCGGCACGTGCCGCAGAACATTGCGAACTCTGCAGCGCCGAATTGCATCCCGATCATCCCCACCTGGTTGAACTCGCGTCGAGGCAGTTTGTCTGCGCCTGCGACGCATGTGCCATGCTCTTCGATGGCATGGAGAAGTCGAAGTACAAGAGCGTCCCGCGACACGTTAAAGTCTTCGCCGGCTTTCAGCTGAGCGACGGTCAGTGGGAGAGCCTGTTCATTCCCATCAACATGGCGTTCTTCTTTCGCTCGAGTATCGAGGGCCGGATCATCGCGCTCTATCCCAGCCCTGCAGGCGCCGTCGAGTCGCTGTTGACGCTCGAAGCGTGGAACTGAAATTGAGAAAGACAATCCGCAACTCTGCGAGATGCAATCCGGACGTCGAGGCCCTGCTCGTCAATCGCGTCAGCCGTCCGGAGAAGGTCGCGGAGGCCGAGTATTACATTGCGCCCATCGATCGAATGCTACAAGCTTGTGGGCCTGATCCGCGCCAACTGGAAAGGTCTCTCCGGCGGCGCCGAAGTCTGGGACGAGGTCGATCGCTTCTTTGCAGCCCTGCGCGCAAAAGCGGAAGTGGTGAGCGGAGGTCGTCAATGCCTGACCTCAGCTTTCAGGTTGCGACCGGCAAGCGTTGTTCCCTTTGCCGCAGTGCCTACGCTCGCATTTCAGCTGCAGATTGCAAACGCTTCGGCAGGCGAGGACATTCACACCATTGTGTTGCGATGCCAGATTCAAATTGAAGTGACCCGCCGCCGCTACACGCCGCAGGAACAGGACGCGGATGCTCGATCTGTTTGGCACGCCGGAACGATGGAGCCAGACTTTGCGCAGTCTGCTCTGGACGCAGACGAACGTGGTGGTTCCGGCGTTCGCCGGCCCCGTCGCTACCGCCGATATGCACGTTCCCTGCACGTTCGATTTCAACGTCGCCGCAACCAAATATTTTGAAGGCCTTTCCGAAGGAGAGATTCCGCTGCTCATGCTCTTCAGCGGGACGGTCTTCTACGCCACTGATCACAGTGAGCTTCAAGTCGCGCCCATCTCATGGGAACAGGAGGCGCGATCCAAGCTCCCAGTGAGATGTGGCGCGAAATGATGGAGGTCTACTACCCCAACAGTGTCTGGATCAATCTGCATCGAGACGTCTTCGACCGCCTGTATCGCTACAAGATGCAGCACGGAATCCCGACCTGGGAGCAGGCGCTGGAACAGGTGCTTGCGAACGAAGCGATGGTGCGATCGTGAATCTTGAGCGCGTGGAAAAGATCGCTGAGGCCGTCCTCTACGAGGGATACATGCTGTATCCCTATCGGCCTTCCTCGGTCAAGAATCAGCAGCGCTGGAACTTCGGAGTCGTGTGCCCACAATCGTACTGCGAGGCGCAGCCGGGTTCGGAACGGTCATTCATGCAAGCGCAGTGTCTTCTGGGCGCCACGCCCTCGTCGCGGGTCACGATAGAGGTGAGATTTCTGCAAATCGTTGAGCGCCTGATTGGCAGATTCAAAATCGTTGACGCTGAAACGAACGGCTGCGCGCAGCATGAAATGGAATTTGTAGACAAGCTCGAAATTGAAGGGCGCAAGTACCAGCCGTGGCAGGAAGCCGTGGAACGCGCCGTTGTTTGCGGAGACCTCGACCCTGCGTTGGGCAGGTCAAACACGATGGAATTCAGCTTTCCGAGCGGCGACTCATGCGAGGAGATCCGCGACAGCCTTGGTTCGCAAGTGGGAGCAATCACCCGGCAATGGCAGCATCTCTCGGGAGTATTGCAGATGCGAGTGGAAGGCTGCCGCGACGATGTGGTTCGGCTCACGGCGCGTGTTGAAAATCGCAGCGAGTTTGACGCATCAGCCGCGCACTCATCTCGCGGCCGAGATGCAGCAATGGCTCATTCGCTCATCTCAACGCACATCATACTGGGCGTAGAAGACGGAGAGTTTCTTTCGCTGCTCGATCCGCCGGCAGGGTACGAAGAGGTGGCAGCCGCGTGCGAAAACGTCGGCGTGTGGCCCGTGCTCGCCGGAGGGGATGCAACAACGATGCTCGCGTCGCCCATTATTCTTTACGACGATCCGAAGATCGCGCCGGAGAGCGCCGGCAATCTGTTCGACTCAACGGAAATCGACGAGATTCTTTCGTTGCGGATTCTCACACTCACCGACCAGGAAAAGTTAGAGATCCGCCAATCGGATGAACGCGCCCGCGAGTTGCTGGAGCGCACAGAGAGCATTCCCGACGAACAGTTCTTGAAGCTTCATGGCGTGCTGCGCGGCCTGACCGCAGGGAAGGGGGATTCCGCATGAACGAATGGGAATGGAATCTCCTCGAAGACAAGGCGACGGTCGATCGCATTGAGATTGGCGGGATCGAGGTCAAAGCCGGCGATCGCGTGCGGCTGCGCCCGAAGGACGGCGGCGACATTCTGGACCTTGCACTGCGCGGACAAATTGCAACAGTTGAGTGCATTGAAGAGAACTACGAAGGTGAGAAACACATTTCGGTGGTTCTGGAGGACGATCCAGGGCGCGATCTCGGCATGATGCGCCAGCCCGGTCATCGCTTCTTCTTCACCCCGGCGGAGCTCGAGCCCATCGAGAGGTCGGGGACCGAGCCGATGAAGCCGAATGCTGCGAAGAAGCCGTCGATTCTCATCGCCGGAATCGGCAACATCTTTCTTGGCGACGATGGCTTTGGGGTGGAAGTTGCACAGCGCATGCAGGCGCGCCCTCAACCCGATGGAGTCCGTGTGATCGACTTCGGGATTCGCGGATTCGATTTAGCCTACGCGCTGCAGGATGGCTATGAGACGACCATCCTTGTAGATGCATATCCGCATGGCCAGAAGCCAGGAACAGTGACTCTGATCGAGCCCGAGCTCGATAATTTGCCGGAAACGGATGGCGGATTTGTTCAGCCGCATGCCATGAATCCGGTGAATGTGCTGCGCATGGCGAAGGCGATGAAGGGGTCAATGAAGAAGGTCCTGCTGGTGGGTTGCGAGCCGCTGACTCTCGGCGGAGAAGAAGGTTGCATCGGCTTGAGCGATGTGGTTGAAGGTGCATTGGACGACGCCGTAGAGAAAATCTCGGCTGTGGTGGATCGAATTCTGAGTGGGAACGAGATCTAAGCGAATTCAGAAGAAGGAGAACTGGCATGGCAATGGATCCGATGGAATCGGCTGCAAACGGACAGGACAACGGGAGGGATACGTTGTTCATGATGAGCGGTGTAGCACTCATCGTCTTTGGCACTGGACTGATCCTTTCAAACCCGTTTGTGCGGCGCTATATGTCGCAGATGGGAATTGGAAATTTTGCCCAGGCCGTGATGCCGGATTTTGAGCGTTATTTCAAGCTGCGCGCCATGTGATCGCAGGATCATTGCGGGCGCGCAATGAACGAGAATCGAGCCTCAATGGAGAATTCAAGCGGAATCGTGACTGATTTAGCGCATTCAGAAAAGGGCAGCCGCTTTGTCTTCGACACGAAGAGAAGCAGGTTCACGGTACAGGCTTTCGCGACCGGAGTCTTGTCGGCAATGGGACACAATCCCAAAATCGACATCCGTTCATTTAATGGCGAGGTGGAATTCGATCCGCAGGCCCTCGAGGCAAGCGGATTGCACCTGACCATTCAATCTGCGTCGCTGAGCGTATTGAATGACATCAGCGACAAAGATCGCCGCGAAATCGAGAGAGTGATGAACAGTGAAGTGCTCGAGGTCGTTCGGTATCCAGAGATCCGGTACGATGCCTCCGCCATTTCAGTCTCGAAGCTCGATAGCGATCTCTATTCGGCGGACTTGAACGGCGACCTCAGCTTTCACGGTGTGACTCGCAAGCTGCCGGTGACGGTAAGAATTGCCATGATGGGCGAGAGGTTGCGCGCGTCAGGCGATTTCACGATGAGGCAATCCGACTGCGGAATCAAGCCGGTTTCAGTGGCCGGTGGCGCCCTGAAGCTGAAAGACGAACTCAGATTCTCATTTGACGTGATCGCAAATAGCGCCGAACCACAAAGCTGAAGCTGGTTCACCAGGAAGCGATGTTCGCTGAGGAGATTGCCGCATGTGCCTAGCCATACCGGGAAAAGTAGTTGAGCTCGTTCGGGGCAAAACCAGGTGGGAGTCGTTGAAGTGGCAGGCGTTCGCCGCAAAGTCCAGCTTGGCCTTCTGGCGGAAGATCTGCCGAAGACCGGCGACTGGGTGCTGATTCACGTCGGGTTCGCAATGTCGAAGATCAGCGAGGACGACGCTGCGGAACAGATGCGACTGCTTTCGATGCTCGGGGAAAAGGAGCAGGCTATGGAGGAGGTGCGCGGATACGGACTCGATGAGAACGTGAGCCACACCGGGGCGAGCGCGCCGAGTCTGAATGGCACCAGCCGGTCCTCTTCGGCCACGGAGATGTAGCGATGCGTTATGTTGATGAATTTCGAGATCCCGAACTGATTACGAAGGCCGCTGAAGAGATTCGGCGTCTGGTCGATCCAGCCCGGCATTATCGCATCATGGAGGTCTGCGGCGGCCACACGCATGCGATCTATCGCTTCGGCTTGAAGGACATTCTCCCCGAGAACATTGAGCTGATTCATGGCCCGGGTTGCCCCGTTTGCGTGCTGCCCATGGGAAGAATCGACGATGGACTCAGCATTGCAAAGGGGACGGACAGAATCTTCACCGCCTTTGGCGACATGATGCGCGTGCCGGGGGCGCACGGCAGTCCGCTGGAGCACAAGGCACGCGGAACCGATGTGCGCATCGTCTACTCCCCTGCCGACGCACTGCAGATTGCAAGAAAGAATCCGGAAAGAGAAGTAATCTTTTTTGCGATTGGATTCGAAACCACCGCGCCTTCGACCGCACTGACGATCATGTCCGCCATGGCCGAGGGCATTCACAATTTTTCGGTATTCTGCAATCACGTGACGATCATCCCGGCGATTCGCGCCATTCTCGATTCGCCGGATATGCGGTTGGATGGGTTCATCGGGCCGGGACACGTTTCGACTGTGATCGGCTGCAGGCCTTATGAATGGATCGCGAAAACGGAAGGCAAGCCCGTGGTCACATCGGGCTTCGAACCGCTGGATCTGCTGCAATCGATTGTGATGCTGTTGCAGCAACTGGCTTCGGGCGAGGCCAGGGTGGAGAACCAGTACAAGCGGGTGGTGCCATGGGAAGGCAACCGCGCCGCCTTGCAGGCCATGGCAGAAGTATTTGAGTTGCGGCCCTATTTCGAATGGCGAGGGCTTGGATTCATCTCTCAATCGGCGCTTCGCATCCGCGAACGGTACTCCCGGTGGGACTCGGAAAGGCGCTACCCGGTGCCGCAGACCAGAGTCACGGATCCCAAGTCGGCACAGTGCGGCGAAGTGCTCAAGGGAGTACTAAAGCCGGCGCAATGCAAGCTGTTCGGCAAAGAATGCACTCCTGAACATCCAATCGGCGCCCTGATGGTTTCGTCGGAGGGCTCATGCGCAGCGTACTACAACTACGAACATCGGAAGTCACTGGTAACGGAGATCGCCTCGGTAGCCTGAACGGAAACGGCAAAAGCGCAGGTCCGGCGCCAGTGGTAAGGTTCCACGACCCGCAGATCGAAATGTCGCACGGCGCCGGCGGCAAAGCCAGCCGCAGACTTATCGAGGGGCTTTTTGCTCCATTGCTTTTCGCCGGAACGCAGGAGCAGCTAACAGACGCCGCTCGCGTGAATGCCGGTGGAACTCCGATTGCCTTCACCACCGACAGCTTCGTTGTTCGCCCCCTGCAGTTTCCGGGCGGCTCCATCGGCGAATTAGCGGTGAATGGAACGGTGAACGACCTCGCGGTTTCAGGAGCCAGGCCCTGCGCGATGGTGGTGACATTTGTGCTTGAAGAAGGGCTCGCCGGCAGCGTTCTCGAAGCGGAAGTTCGCGCTATGGCTGGGGCCCTCAAGCGGGCATCTGTCAGCATGGTCGCGGGAGATACAAAGGTGGTGGAGCGCGGCAACGCCGATGGAATGTACATCACGACGGCGGGGATCGGGATTCCGATTCCCGGGCTCCACATCGATGCGCGCACGGTTCGCGCGGGCGATAAAGTTTTGCTTTCCGGCCCGATTGGCGATCACGGGATTACGATTCTGCTGGCGCGAGAGGACCTTGAATTAGAAGCATCGCTTACGTCTGACACTCGCGCGGTGCTGCCGATGGTGGAGGCGATGGCTGCCGAGGCAGGACCGGGCGTGAGATGGATGCGCGATCCGACGCGCGGCGGCGTAGCCACGGCACTGAATGAGCTTGCGCGCGACTGTGGGCTTGCGGTCGAACTGCTCGAAGAAACCATTCCTGTTCATGACGAAGTTCGCGGCGCGTGCGAACTGCTGGGCCTCGATCCGTTGCATATCGCCAATGAAGGGCAGTTTCTATCGGTCGTCGCGCCTGAGTATGCCGAAATCGCTCTCAATGCTTTGCGCCAAACGGACGGTGGCCAGGAGGCCTGCATGATCGGCGAGATTCGTGAACAGCCCGCTTATACCGTGCTGATCAACACGCGCTATCGCGGCACGCGAATCATCGATATGCTGGTGGGCGATCCACTGCCCAGGATTTGCTAGGAGAATGCGATGCTGACCGAGGTGAACTTGACCAGACAGGTTGCGGAGCGGCTGCTCGAGCGCAACCAGCTCATGGAAGGGTTCTTCGCCGCGCAAGCTCACGAACTTGCCTTTGCATGCCAGGAGATGGCGCAGCGCTTTCTGCGCGGAGGCAGGCTGCTGGCATTCGGCCGCGGGCCGTACTTGACCGACGCGCAGCATGTTTCCGTGGAGTTTGTGCATCCCGTCATTGTGGGCAAGCGGGCGCTTCCCGCTCTCGACCTGTCCGCGCTGCCGCGCCCGTGGCTTGAAGCGATCCTGCGCCCTGACGATATTGTGATGGGGTTCGGGCCACCGGAAGGCGATGCGGAGGTGCAGGCGGCGCTCGATTGGGCACATTCGCGCGGAGCCATGACGTTTGCGCTGCCGGGTCCTACCGGCTCATTCGCACTGCAGACCGCGATCCGTCATCCGTTTATTCACCAGGAGCTGGTTGAAGTTCTCTACCACACCATGTGGGAGACGGTGCACGTCTTCCTCGAGCATCGTGAATTCGGGCAGGATGTGGGGCAAAGTGAGTTTCTCTATCCCTTTCTGGGTCGAGCCAGGCAGGAAACTTCGTCGATTGTGGACGACGTAGCGGCTTCGATCCGAATGAAGGCGCACGACGACTCGATGTTGCGCGCGCGTCTGGCTGAAGAACAAGCAGAACTGTTGTGCTCCGCCGCCATTGCCATGCACGAACGCCTGGCACAGGGCGGCAAGCTGATGATTTTCGGCAACGGCGGTTCGGCAACCGACGCGAACGACTGGGCGCTGGATTGCGTGATGCCGCCGGCAGGGTATCGCAGCATTGCTGCGATCTCGTTTTCGATGGAACCTGCCACGCTGACGGCGCTGGCCAACGACGTCGGAACCGAGGTGATCTTTCTGCGGCAACTGATCGCTCATGCGCGCCCCGAGGATGTGGCGATCGGAATCTCAACCAGCGGCGGTTCGCGCAACATCGTCATGGCGCTCGAAGAGGCGCGCAAGCGCCACATCCTGACGGCGGCCCTGCTCGGCAACGACGGAGGGGAGATTGCACGCCGCAAAATTGCTGACTTCCCGATCATCGTCCGCAGCGATTACATTCCCCGCATTCAGGAAGTGCAGGCCTCTGCCTATCACGTTCTACTGGAAACCCTGGAGGGGTTGAACGATGCCGGCTCTTGAACTTTACGGCTCAGCGCAGTGCCCTTATACGCGGGAGCTTCGCGAATGGCTGGAATGGACGCGGCGCGACTTTTGCGAATACGACGTCGAAAGCGATCCTTCGGCGTACGAACGGATGCGGCATTTTACCGGCGGCGTATTCTCAGTGCCGGTGCTGGTGGAAAACGGTAAGGTGGTGCAGGTGGGTTGGCAGGGACGATCGTGCGTGGTGGGCTCATTTACGGAGATTGAAAGATCGAAGATGAGAATGCCTGCGCAACCTTAGGCGCGAGCGGCTCACCCTCCCTTACAGCTCTCTTGACGTCGCCGATAAAAGTGCGCCGGTAGAGGAAAAACTCCTGAAATCCTCGCGCGCCCGGATTGGCTGCTCTTCTTCGCATCCCCCCCACTTTCACCGCGTTCCAACTTTCTGGAAAGACGCGGTTTAGAAACTTAGTATCCGAAGGTGCGGTTTAACCGTGCGCCTGAGCCGCCGACCTGCCGCAGGGAAACGATGCGCTTCTACACTGATTTCGTCGTATTCTAGATGCAGGCTTTTCCCATGAAAACCTTCACACTTGACGAAGCGCAATCGTTGCTCCCGGTGCTCGAATCGCTGCTGAAGCGCGCGATCGAAGGCAGGCGTTCTGCCGAGCAAGTCGAGTCGAGTCTCAGCAACCTTGCGCGGCAGATTTATTTCACCGGCGGCATGCGGGTGAATCCTGTCGGTGTCGCCAAGCAGCGAACGGAGCTTGAGGATCATCTCAAGCAAGTTCGTGAAACCGTTGCTGAAATCGATGCCATCGGCGTGCAGGTAAAAGATCTGGACACGGGCCTGCTCGATTTTCCGTGCCGCGTCGAAGATGAGGTGGTGCTGCTTTGCTGGCGCATGGGCGAACCAGCCATCGAGCACTGGCATACGATGGAAGCCGGCTTTCAGGGCCGCCAGCCTGTCGATGAACGCTTCCGCCGCCGCGCCGCCTCTGGCGGACGTCCCAACTAGGGAACGCACAGCAAATCAAGGGCGCGCGGCAAATCCCTTGCTGGGCCACGCGGGAAGCAGCCTTATCATTGCCAATATGTGCGGACGATTTGCGCGCCGGTCGACTCGCGAGGTTCTGGCCGAATGGTTTGGAGTGGAGCCGGACGACATTCCACCATTCGCGCCGAGCTATATCATCGCGCCGCAAAGCGTGCAGCCGGTGGTGCGCCTGGGCCGCGACAGCGGAAAACCGGAGTTCGCGCTGCTGCGCTGGGGTCTGGTACCCTTTTGGGCCAAGGATGCGAAGATCGGTTACTCGACGATCAACGCCCGCGCGGAAGAAGCTGCCACCAAGCCCGCATTCCGCGAAGCGCTGCGCAAGCGACGCTGCCTGGTCCCGGCCGATGCGTTCTATGAATGGGAACGCAGCGACCTGAAGAGCAAACAGGCGTACGCCATTGCGCTGAAAAGCGGCGAGCCTTACGCTTTTGCGGGACTCTGGGAAAGGTGGCGCCCGAAGGAAGGTGAACCGCTGGAAACATTCACCATCCTCACCACGGATGCCAATGAGATTGTAGCGCCGGTTCATAACCGCATGCCGGTGATTCTGGAGCGAAAGGACTATGCCCGCTGGCTGGAACCTGCTGCAGCAGAGCGGCTCCCAGTGGACCTTCTGCGCGCTTTCCCGCCCGGACAAATGGTTGCGTGGCAGGTGAGCAACCGAGTTGGAAATGTCAGGAATAACGATCCCGATTTATTGGCGCCGTGCGGATGAGCAGCACCTGATCTTCTATCCCATGTCTCTTCAATTCAAAACGATCATTCTGCATTTGCAGCGCCGTTCTCGTATGTTGACGACACCAAATTCAGACGAACGTCGCCACGGCAAATCAGGTGAACCCCGACGCAAAGTTCCTCATCGAATTGAAGTAGGGCGGCTTGCAGACGAAAGCAGCGCAGACCGCCTGAATTCATTCAATACCAATAAGGAGTTTGTAATTTTATGAGAAGTCGTTCCATTTTCGCTGTTTCGATTGCTCTTGCTAGTTGCACCCTTTTTTGCTCAAGGTCCGCGAGTTCGTCGAGCGCGAGCCCGGCCGCAAAGTTTAACGAAACCGTCTCCCCCGCCGTTGCAGAGCGCGAGGCAACGCAGATGGTGCCCGCGGAAGCAGTCCTGGCGCAGGAAATCGATGCGAAGAAGATGCAGCCTGGCCAGCAATTTCGAGCCATGCTTAATGAAAATGTGCATTTGAAGGACGGAGTCGATTTGCCGAAGGGCACGGAGCTGATTGGCACAGTTGCGACCGACAAGATGGAAGCGAAGGGAACGTCGACGCTTGCCCTGAGCTTCACCAAGGCCGATCTCAAGGATGGGAAGGCCATCCCCATCAGTGCAACCATTATGGGAATTGCTCCACCGGAATACAGCAGTGATTGGGACGGTGGTAGCACCCAAGCCTCGCCCAGTCCCTGGAACGGCAAGACCCTGCAACTCGACCAAGTTGGCGCTATTTCCGGAGTGGACCTGCACAGCAGGATTGCCGGGAAGGAGTCGGGCGTTTTTATTTCGAACAGGAACGACAACATGAAGCTTGGGGCTCAAAGCCAACTTTCGCTTGCCATCGCTCCCCAGGGGTCGTGAAATCAAATGAACGGCGGCGCGTAACGCCGAATCACACAGGCCCCTCCGAGGCCCGTTTATAAACCGCCTATACCCGCAACCTCATCCTTGTCACCGCTTCATGCTGGGCAAGGATGGGGGTTGTGCGTGCCTCACCCTACTCCTCGAAAACCGAGCCGAACGAATCGTGTGTTCCGCGCGTCTTTTCACTGACGGCAATTAAGGCAGCTATCGGAAATACTGCAGGGTCAATGCCCCCAATAAGGTCTTGGCGTTGTTCGCTCAGACTTTTTGTTGCGAGACCTTCCACGCCATTTCCGAAACTGCTGTCATGCCGGGCGATCCGTGGACATCTGGCGCGGGACAAGAGTTGCGCTCCGGCGTTACCCTTTGAGCTGGGTCCTGTCGCGGATTCACGCTGATGATGAACCATTGGCCGCGCAATTTGGCGATTTTCGGGGAGTGACGATGAAGATCGGGTTTGGAGCGGGGCTTTTGCTTGCGTCCGCGGTCCTGCTAACCGGGTGCTCTGGGTTCTGGACTCTTCCTGCGGGCAGCAGCTCGGGTGGCGGCACAACACCCACTACACTTTCCAGCGGCACTTTCTATGTGCTGAACCAAACGACGAAACAGATTGTCGGCTACCAGATTAGCTCCGGGAAGTTGATCACAATCTCCGGCGCTACGCAGACGCTCGCCTCCGCGCCCTCCTGCATCGCCATCGCGCCCAGCGGCGACTTTCTTTATGTGGGAACCGTCAGCGGGATTTACCTGTACACAATCGGTTCGGGAGGGACTCTGACGGCGGCAAATAACGGAAATGCGATCTCCTCTGACATTCCGTCTGTTATGCAAATCGGCGGCTCGTGGCTGGTGGATGCATTTACGGCTGCGAGTGGGAGCGTGCAATTGGACGCGATTCCGATTGACGCCACGACGGGACTTTATAGCGGTCCCGGAGGTACACCTCCCTATCAAACGTTCGCAATCGCGAACGCGGCAGTGAAGCAGATGGTGCTTTCTCCCGATGGCGCCAATCTTTTCGTCGCGCTTGGAGCCGGTGGGACGATTGTGGTTCCTTTTTCTGAAGGCAGCTCCAATCCCCTCGGGGCGCAAGCAAGCAACATCGGGGTTTTGAACAGCAACGGTTCGGCGCTTTCGGTAGCCGTGGATCCAACTACGCGGTTCTTCTATATCGGTGAGACGCTGGCGAACTCTTCGGGAAACTTGGGCGGGTTGCGCGTCTTCAATTACGGCTCACTCGGCAGCGGCACGCTGACCCAGATTTCCGGCTCTCCCATCGCCAGCGGCGGCCTTGCGCCGAATGTAATCTTGCCTATCGCATCGGGCGAATATGTGTATGTGGCTAATGGCCAAGGGAATACCGCGGCTGGCAACATTGCATGGTTCCCATTGACGGCTTCGGGAACCACTTACACGATTGCGGCAGGAAGCAATATCGCTTCTGGAATTTACCCGATTGGGTTGGCGGAAGATAACCAGGATAATTTCGTGCTGGCGGTGTCGAGCGGCGGATCGACGACGAGCGGCAACCCCGATTTTGAAGCCTACACGATCAGTTCCGGCGCATTGACGGCCGCGATCACTTCGAACACCGGCACCGACCCGGTGGGGGCATCGGCCATTGCGGCGGTGCCGAAGTAAAGGTGGTTAGCGTCCAGTGGTCGGAGCGTCGCCCAGGGCTGAAGCCAACCCTCGTATGCTCCTATGCTTCATGGATGTACGGGCAGAGGCCCGTGCTGTTCAATATCGTCACTCGTCATCGGCAGGACTGAAGTCGTGCCCTTTCAAAACACATCCAACCTCACCCACGGGCGTTTGCGGTCACTGATCACTGAGAACTGGCGACTGCGAAGTGCTATTCTCGATGTCAACGCCAAGAGCTGTGTCGAAACATCTCCCAATTCAGTTTGTCCGTCTTCTCAAGCGCTCACCTACTGTCGCTGCGCTGCTCATGGGTGCGCTGTGCAGCGCGTTCTTCTTGAGCGGCTGCAGCCGTTTACATCATGAGCAGCGTGAGATGGTGTACGTTTCGATTCGCGAGACATACTTACATGATCGCGTAGCTCCCGTTTCAAACCGCGTATGCCAGGTGGTGAATGGGCAACCGCTCGAGGTACTGGAGCACGGTCGGCGTTTTCTCAAGGTGCAAACCGGGAAAAACGAGATCGGCTGGATTGAAGAACGCGCTGTGATCGACGCCAAGACCTACAACGGATTTAAGAAACTCTCGGAAGATCACAAAGACGATCCGGTGGCTGCGACCGCGACTCTTAAGGATGACTTGGCCATGCATTTGCTTCCGGGCCGCGAGACGGACCGGTTTTATTTGCTGGCGGGAAATACCAACGTGGAGCTTCTGGCGCGGGCCTCAGCTCCCAAAAAATCATCCGAGGCCTATGGGCCGTTGCCCAGCCCAAGCGCGGCGGAGGCAAAGACGGCCGGAACAAGCAAGAATGCGCCAACTGCGAGCGACACTGAAGCCGCACCGCCGGAGATGGAAGACTGGTGGCTGGCGCGCGACCCGCAAGGTCACGTCGGCTGGTTGCTCGCCAGCCGTTTGTACGTGGACGTGCCACTCGATGTTGCACAATATGCCGAAGACCAGCGCTTTGTAGGCTGCTGGGTGCTCACCAAGGTCGACGACCCGCAAGCCGACACGGCCGACCACGAAAAGCCCGAATACCTGACCCTTCTTGCGCCGCTCCTCTACGGGCTACCGTACGACTTCAACGAAGTGCGCGTCTTCACATGGAGCCTGAAGCACCATCGCTACGAAACGGCCTTCCGTCTGCATCCGATTCAGGGATTCCTGCCCGCGCACGTGTTCACGCAGACGACTCCCAAGGGTGCGTATCCCGCATTCAGCTTTTTGATCGCGAGCGATGGCAATGTCAAGACGGATCCCGCGGACGGGATCATGCGGCCAGCAGTTCCGCGGACGATCGAATACGAGATGGTCGATACCCGCGTGGAGCGCATCGGGCCGGATATGGCGAAGATTCCTACCATGCACGAACCCGGCGAGAAGACGGTAGAAAAACAGGCGGCAAAGAAGCGAGGCAGCAAGCGGTCGAGGAAATAGCAACCGGGTCAGCGGGAGAAACCCGGCGAAGCAACGATGCCCTGAGCACAAATCTGGCAATTCCACCCATCAAATCCAAAGCTCCCCCAGTTCAATGCGCTAGAGGAGCCTTGGATGGTTGCTGACATTGTTGATGATTTTTATCTGCCGTATTCAGGGGCGAGGGCAACACCGCGGAAGGCTTCGCCGGCGCGGGCTGAGCGAATGGTTTGGAACCGGTCGAAGTAACCGTTGGTTGCCAGCGCGGTGGCGCTGATGGGATCGGTGACTGCGACCAGCTTGTTGGGATCGGCGCCGTTGTCGCCATTCAGGCTGATTGTGGAGGTGATGGTGTAAATCGTTGCGGAGCCGTCGCGGTTGACGACGCCTGTAATGTTGCGGCAGCCGCCGGTCGCGGGCTCAATCGAAGCGGGATAGTCCTGCACGCTATATGCCACGCCAAGGTCAAGTCCCTTTTGAATCGTGTACTGGAGCACCCAGGTATTGCTTCCGTTCAGGACCCATTTTTGAAGGCCAGCGGTCGCCAGCGTACCGGAGTCGGCCACGTTTACCTGTCCGTTAATCACCTGATTCGGCGTGTACGACAGGTCGCCTTCGTTACAAACGTACAAGGTCGTGTCGTTCGCGAACCAGAGCCCGAACGGATAGTAACCTCCGGTGCCGGCTGTCGTGGCAGTCGAAGTGGGGAACCCAGGAAGGATCGTATAAGGCTCGTTGACGAGGCCGCCGCTGGGGGCGTTGCCTGTTGTGGGCAAAACGCCCGGCGTACCGAGTTGATAGACGGTATTGACGCCGTTACTGCCGCTGCCCTTGGCAACATACAGCGTGTCATTAAAGATGGTCATGCCACGGAAGTTGGTGTCCTTGCCGGGCTTGTCTCCAGAAGAGAGCACGAAGTAGGAGATCATGTTGTTCGCCGGCGGGACGAGCGGCGCTGCGCCGGGATAGTACAGTTCCGCGCCTGTCGAATGGGAGAGATTGATGCCGAGTTGCGTCTCGGGCATCTGCTTCTTCGCCAGACCGCCGTTGTTGTCGTTTCCGACCGAGTAGTAGAGCCCATTGTCGGCCTCGATTGCGGCGCGGGAGTTGTCGCCGCTGTAGGCGTCGCCGTCGGTATAGAAGAGGTGGCCAAAGGCGTCCACCTCCGCGACGGAGCGGTAATAAGCTGTGGGATTATTGGCGCCTGCATAGCTGGCCACCGCGGGATTGGTCGGGTCACAGAGGCCCGGCGTATTGGACGCTGAAACGTCGAGCAGGTTCGGCGCAGTGGGCGACAGGGGACCTACATTCGTGCCCTGCGTGAGGATGTTGGTCGATGAGTCGAGGGTGAGAGCCGGACAGCCGGGACCGCCGCGGTAGCCCATGAAGGTGAGGCTCTTGCCGTCTGCTGAACGATTCAAGGCGAGCTCGGACTTGGAACTGAAGCTCGTCACCATCTCATGACTCGGAACGGGCAGCGCGCCGAGCAAATTGCCGTTCGTGCTGAAATCCCAGAGGACGATGGGCGACGAAACGCCAAAGCTGGGATCCGTGTTGGCATTGTTCCAAACATTATGACTGTCATGGAGATTTGGAGCTTCGCCGTTGTCACTGGCATAGCCGCAGGTCACGGTAACAGCGGTAGTGGTCACGGTCGGCGTTTGGTCTGCGGGAAGAAGCGGTACGTTGACGGTGGCGGCGTTGGGATTCGTAACCGGCCCGGTGTTCAGGCAGCCGAACGGCAATACTTCACCGGGGGCGACGGTGTTGGCTTTGCCAACGTAAACTGTGCCGCTTACAACGATACTGCCGGGCACAAAACCGTTGAATTGGGAATGGTTGTGATCGAAGTATCGATTGTATTCCTGAGCTTTCAGTGTAATGGCGAATGATCCGAGTGCCACTGCTCCCGCGAGAGCTCCGGCATAGATCATCAGGACTCTAGTTTTCACGTTTTTATAACCTCCTGGCCCGTTGGACCAGAAAGGTTATAAGGCACGTCCCATCACACTTCGTTGACAGGCAAGTAAAAAAGCGATGAATGCAAGCTGCGATGCAATCGGCGAACGTTGGCGGGCAATCCCGCTGCAGCCAGGTATCCCAACAACCAAGGGAGCGCGGATTGCTGGCGCGAAACATGCTGCTTTCAAGGTTAATCAGGCCGAACCGATCACGAGACTCATCTCTTCATGAGTGGCTTGCCGAGTCGGCAATGACGATGACGGCGGAGCCCTCGCCGGTTTCGTGCTTGACGGCTTCAAGGGCGCGGTTGGCGTCGTCGAGCGAGAAGGTTTGCACGGCGGGGCGCAACTTGAGTTCGCGGGCGATTGTCGAGGAAGTCGCGCGCGTCCTGGCGGGTCATGTTGGCGACGCTGCGGATCTGGCGTTCGCCCCAGAGCAGCTTGTCGTAGTCGAAGGCCGGCATCTGGTCGAGATGGATGGCGTTGATGGCGACGACGCCGCCTTTGCGCAGGCTGGCGAGCGCGCTGACGACGACCTTGCCGCTGGGCGCGAAGGTGATGGCGCGGTCGAGCGGGACGGGAGGCTTGTCGTCTTCGTCGCCGACCCATGTGGCGCCGAGTGACTGCGGCGGCGGCGCGGTGGGATTCGCCGCGGGTGACGACGTAGACCTCGCATTTCCAGGATTGGAGGACGGCGATGGCGAGCGAGGCGGAGCTGCCGAAGCCGAAGAGGCCGACGCGCTCGCCGGGCTCGACGCCGGCGACGCGCAGGCTGCGGAAGCCGATGATGCCGGCGCAGAGCAGCGGCGCGACGTGAGATGTCGTCGAGACCGGCGGGGAGGGGATAGGACGAAATCGGCGCGCACGAGGGCGTATTCGGCGTAGCCGCCGTTGACGGAGTAGCCGGTGAAGACGGGGTTGTCGCAGAGATTTTCCATGTCGTGGCGGCAGAACCAGCAGTGCCGTCGACGCCGCCCATCCAGGAGACGCCGACGCGGGTGCCGGGGGCAAGGTCGGCGGTGGCGCCTTCGACGATTTCGCCGACGATCTGATGGCCGGGGACGATGCGCGGATGGAGGGGCGGCAGATCGCGCTCGACGATGTGAAGGTCGGTGCGGCAGACGCCGCAGGCGAGGACGCGGAGGAGGACGTGGCCGGGCGTGAGGTTGCGGGCGCGGGATGTCTTCAATGGAAAGCCAGGGGCCGGGTGTTGTGGAACTTGAATTGAAGACGGCTGCACGCATGAGAAGAGCCCTCCGAGGACAAGGGTAGCGCAGCCAAGCAGCAAGTCAGCAAGTTAGCCGAGAGATGGGCAATTCAGCTTGGGCAACCGGGCAATCGGGAAGCGGGACCACCGTATGCACTTAGTACTCAAGTAATCCCTATGCGGGATTCGCAATGCTACCGCAAGATATAATCCGGTTCAAACCATGGGCAACCCTGCGCTTTCCCCCGCGGCAACTGGAACAGCAGAACGTCGTCGTCTCGCGAATGGGTCCTCTTTATCGCTGGTTATCTTCAGCTTCTCAATGTTCCTGAGCGCAACTCTGCTGTTTGTGGTCGAGCCGATGATCGGCAAGATGCTGATGCCGCTGCTGGGAGGCACTCCCGCGGTCTGGAATACCTGCCTGGTATTTTTCCAGGCTGTTTTGCTGGCCGGGTATCTCTACGCTCACGCGGCGATCAGGTTCCTTGGGCGAAGGACGCAAATTGCAATCCACCTCGTGGTTGTGGTCTCGCCGTTGCTGATTGTCGGTCTACTGCCATTGCATATCCCAGCAGGATGGGAACCTCCGGCCGAGAGCAATCCCGTGGGATGGGTGCTGCTGCTGTTGCTGGTTGTGGTGGGGCTTCCATTCTTCGCGCTCTCAGCAACCACCTCGCTGATGCAGCGATGGTTTGCCGACTCGGGCCGGAAAGATGCCGAGGATCCGTATTTTCTGTACGCGGCCAGCAATGCCGGGAGCCTGCTGGGTTTGCTCGCGTATCCCCTTGTGCTGGAGCCATTGCTTCGATTGCACACCCAGAGCCGCTGTGGAGTGTTGCCTATGCGGTGTTTGTTGCAATGACGGCGGTATGCGCCGTTCTGGCATGGAGGTGGCGAACGCGGGAGATGGATACGGAGACGAGGGCTGCCGAAAAGACGCAAGCGAATGCGACTCGTGCGGCAGACGCGATTGCATGGAAAACGCGATGGCGCTGGATTGCGCTGGCTTTCATCCCTTCGAGCGTGATGTTGGGCGCGACAAGCGCGATCACCGCCGATGTGCCCGCCGATTCCGCTGTTCTGGGTTCTGCCGCTGGCGGTTTATCTGGTCAGTTTTGTGCTGGTTTTCGCCAAGAAGCCGCCGATTTCGCATCGGTTCGTGGTAGAGCGGCTCCCATTTCTCATCCTCGGCGGACTTTTCCCGACGGTTTCGCAAACGAGGTTCTCACTGGCCGTGTTGCTGCTGCTGTACCTGGCGGTGCTGCTTGGGTTGGCGCTGGTTTTTCATGGCGAACTGGCCAGCAACCGGCCGGCGGTGGGTCACCTGACCGAGTTCTATCTTTGCCTTTCGGTTGGCGGCGTGCTGGGCGGTATCTTCAATTCGCTCATTGCTCCAGTGGTGTTCCACACGGTGATGGAACTGCCGCTGGTGCTGATTTTTGCCGCGCTGATCCGGCCGTTGATCGTACAGGAACCATCGGGAGGCCCTGCAAGTGTTTGGGCTCGGCGAAAAGATTGGCTGCTGCCCCTTGCGCTGGGAATCTGCATGGTGGTGGTGATTCTCGGACTTGCTCGCATCGGCATCAAGCCGGGACACGTGGAAACGACGCTGGTTTTTGGCTACTCGATGTTGTGGTGCCTGAGTTTTGGCAAAAGACGCATGCGGTTCGTGCTTGGGCTTGATGGCGCTGTTGACGGCCAGTTATCTCTATGCTCCCTTTGGCGAGACGCTGCTTGCCAGGCGCAGTTTTTTTGGCGTCTATCGCGTAAGGAACAGCCCTGACGGGAGATTCCGATTGCTGTTTCATGGCGGCATTGTGCATGGAATTCAAAGCCTCGATCCGAGCAAGAGCTGCGAGCCGCTTTCGTACTACACGCGCAGTGGACCCGGAGGAGCCATGTTTGAGGCCGTGCAAGCAAGAATGCCGCACGGAAACTGGGCGATTGTGGGCCTGGGCGCGGGCGCGATGGCGTCGTACATGAAACCAGGGCAGACGCTCACGTTTTATGAAATCGATCCTCTCGTGAAAGAGATTGCCGAGGATCCACACTACTTCACCTATCTTTCGAGATGCGCTCCGGCAACAAAAATCGTGCTGGGGGACGCGAGACTCAAGTTGCGCGATGCACCCGAAAGCCGTTACGGACTGATTGTTCTCGATGCTTTTAGTGGAGACTCTATCCCGATGCACCTGATGACGAAAGAAGCGCTGGCAATGTACTTGCGCAAGCTGGCTCCAGGCGGCTCGATTGCGTTTCACATTTCCAATCTGTATTTCGATTTCGCGGAGACGCTGGGTAATCTGGCCGAGGACGCGCATTTGACAGCCGCGATCGGGAACGACACGGACATTTCAGCAAGCGCAACGCGATGCCGGAAAGCTCCCGTCGATCTGGGTGGTGATGGCCCGCGACCCAGCGGACCTGAGTGCGCTAACCTCCGACGCAAGCGGCCAATTCCGCTGGCAACTTCTTCAAGGACGGCCCGATTCTCGGTTATGGACGGACGACTACTCGAATCTGCTGGGTGCAATGAAGTCGTTCACCAGCGCAGAATGAACCACGTAGAAGCGGGGGTTGCAAGGCAGCGAGTGGTCGGGCGAGTGAACTCGTGTCCTGTCCCTGAAGTTCAAGCCATAACCATAGCTGTCATCCTGAGCGAAGTTTGCCGCGTTTTGCGGCAAACGGAGTCGAAGGATCTGCGGTTGCTCTTTGCGGATTATGCTACGAACGTCTGGGACGCCACACTAGCAACGAAGCCAAAAATGGCGCATCTCGCCCCGGCACCTTCGTGGGTATCAAAAACCTTGTTTCTACTGCGGCTGGCGGCGGAGTTCGAGCTCGACGACGCGGAGCATTTCGATTTCCGGCGCGGGCTTGCCGGTCCAGATTTCGAACTGGCGTGCGCCCTGCTGCACAAACATCTCAAGGCCGGAGATGACGGCGAGGCCGCGCGCCTTGGCGAGCTTGAGGAGCGGAGTTTCAATCGGCGTGTAGACCATATCGAAGACCAGCGAGGCGTTGAGCTCGTTTTCTTTGATGGGGAGCTGCTGCTTGATGCCGGTCATGCCGCAGGGCGTGGTGTTGATGATGGCGTCGAAGCGCTGCTTGGCGAGCACGTTTTGCTTGAGCACATGGGCCTTGGCTTTGCGCGCGAGGGCGACGGCGTTCTCGTGGGTGCGGTTGACGATTAGACCTCTGCGCCCTGCTCGACGAGGCCGAAGACGGCGGCACGGGCTGCGCCGCCTGCGCCGAGAACGAGGATGCGCGCGCCCTTGAGTCGCATGCGCCGTTCGAGCGGGCGAATGACGCCGGCCACGTCGGTATTGAAGCCGTAGAGCTTGCCGTCGGCGCCGGTGCGGAGCGTGTTGCAGGCGCCGATTCGCGCCGTGAGCGGGTCCATGTTGGCGAGGTGCGGCAGGACTTCCTGCTTGAGCGGCATGGTGACGGCGACGCCATCGAGGGGCAGGTCGCGGATGACGGTGAGCAGGTCGTCGAGATTGCGCACCTTGAGCGGAAGCATGACGGCGTTGACGTTTTCGCGGCGAAAGGCCGTGGCGTGCATGAGGGGCGAAAGCGAGTGGGCGATGGGATTGCCGGCCACGCCGAAGATGCGCGTGGCTGGTCGAGCTGCTCGAGGCGATAGAGATCGAGAAGCGTGCGCGCGGCGACCTGGCCGGGCGCGGTTTCAATGCCGTCGGCTGCGGAGGCGAAGGTGAAGGCCGCTCCGGCGCGCGGGCTCAAGACGCGGCTGATCAGGCCCTCCTCGCCCATGGCGATGCCCACGATATGGGACTTAAGCGATTGATCCTCAATCATGCGCAGGACAGCCAGATTGTCGGCCAGATTGCGGGCGGTGGTGACGACCTTGACGAACTCGGGCTCGTAAGCGGCGATTCGCTGCGCGGTCTGATTGAGGCCGTCGGGACGGCGGGTGCGGGTAAAGTCGTGCGAGCTGATGAGGAGGGCGGCTCCGGCTGCGCGGAGGGCGGCGCGGAACTTGGCGAGCTGCGGCCGGGTACATTGCTCGGCCGATTCGACCTCGAGATCGACGATGTGGCAGCCGGCTTCAGCGGCTTTCAGCAGAATCTCGAGCTCGGCGATTGAGGGATCCCGTAAAATGGCCGCCATGCGGCTTGCGGCGGCAAGTGGCGATGGCGGTGATGTCGCGGTGGCGGGCGAGGAAAGCTTGAGCTCAGGCAGGGCGGCGGCGGGTCGGGACAGAAAATCGAGCCGGAACTCGATGAAAACAGAGTCTTTAATGGCAGCGTCGGCACGCGAAAACAACTCGGCCGGATTAGCTCCCTGAACGGCAATGCAGAGCTTGCCCACCCGCAGGCGCGGCGCTGTAGAAGCCGGCGCGGGCAATGATTCTGTCGAGCTGGAAACCGAGATCGGCACTTCCTTCAATTGACGCATCTTAAAGGGGTTTTGCGCCCAATGCAACCGAGAATGTGGAGTACTAAAGAGTAGTGTCTCAAGGGACTTACCCCCAGGATAGGAGAGGAAGGAGGATCGCCGGGGGGTGGAGAGGGATTGTCGCAGACGGGTGATCGGCCCGGCGGTCAAGACGAAACCTGTATGGCTGCGGACATGGGCATCTTGCCGATGGCGCCATCGGCATAGAGGGCCGGCCCGTCAACTTTGCGGCCGCTGCCTTCCTGCCTGTCGCACTTGACCCAAGGCCCCCAGGCGACTGAAGATGGCTGACGCGTCTCGGGTACCCAACCACCAGAGTCGGAGGAGCGCCGCGCTCGTCGCTTTTTATGGAGGACCTCAAAACAATGAGCCAGTTTCTGCGAGGCACCTTGACCCGAAGAGATTTTTTGAAGGCGGCGGCACAAGGAGCGCTCGCGGTGCCTGTAATGACCTCGGTGGATCGGCTCGGTTGGGCGCAGGAAGCGAAATCGACGGCAGCGCAGGGAGCCCACGTAAAGCCACTGCCAGGCGGGCCCAAGGTGGCGCTGAACGTGAAGGATTTTGGTGCGGCTGGGGACGGCAAAACGAATGACACACTGGCGTTGCAATTGACCATTGAGCGATGCGCGGCTCTGGGCGGTGGTGAGGTGGTGGTTCCGGCGGGCGATTACTCGACGGGTGCGCTCGCGTTGCGCAGCAATGTGGTGCTGCACATTGAGGACCGCGCGAGTTTGCTGGGCTCGGACGATCTGGCGGATTACCCGATTGCCGAAGTGCGCTGGGAAGGGCGCTGGATCAAGGGATACAGCGCGTTCATCTCGGCAGTGGACAGCGAGGACCTCGGCATTACGGGGCCGGGAAAGATCGTGGCCAGCCCGGCAATCAAAGGGCGCGTGGAGCTGACAACGGGAATGCGCCTGCCGGCGCTGCTCGAGTTCACGAACTGCCGCAATGTGAATGTTCAGGATTGCTTTACGAGCCAGTCGGGGATGTGGTCGATTCATCCCGTCTATTGCGAGAACGTGACGTTCAAGAATTTGACGGTGAACAGCGGGGCGGACGGGATTGATGTGGACTCGTGCAAGCACACTGTGATCGACGGCTGCACCTTCGACACGAGCGACGACTGCATTTCACTCAAGTCGGGCCGAGGCGAGGAGGGTTACACGATTAACCGTCCTTGCGAAGACGTGCGGATCTCGAATTGCACTTTCAATGACCGGTTCTTTGCATGCATCGGGATCGGGAGCGAGACTTCGGCAGGCGTGCGGGACGTGGTGATCGAGCATTGCAAGTGCGTTGGAGCGCGCACCCAGGCAATTTACATCAAGAGCCGGCCAGGGCGCGGAGCGTTTGTTGAGAACGTAAGCGTGAACGACATGGATGTTTCGGGCGCGAAGCAGGGTTTCCTGCGGCTGAATAACTTGAACAGCGGTAAACAGGATGAGTTTCCTGTTCCCGGCGACGCGGGGATTCCGGAGTTCCGGAATTTCCGGTTCACAAATATCTGCGTGAACGATGAAGCGGTGCTGGTGCAGGCGACGGAGATCGATCCCGAGAAGCCGCTGGTCGGTTTTTCGCTGGCTTATGTAACGGGCACATGCAAGAGCGGTATTGAGCTCGCGAACATGAAAGACGTGGTGATCAGAAATATAAAGGTAACGGGATTCGAGGGACCCCTGATCAGTATCGACAATGTAACGGGACTGGGGCTGGCGGGTGCGGCGAAGATCGATGCTGCAAAGTTGCCGAAGCGGCCGGCGCCAATCCCCGAACCGGAAAAGCCGTATCAGTTGCATTGAAGGAGAGAGTGTGAGCAAGTCAGCAGGCCAGCGGTGGCGTGTCCCACCCTAACCGCGAAAAACGCGGATATGATGGGGCAGCCGATCGGATCGGAGGCCGGAAAATCTGAATGAAGATTTGAGGGAATTTCAATGCGAGGAATCTTGAGGGGAATTGCCGTGCTTGCGGCCGGGTTAGTGGTGCTTTTCGCAACGGCAGTATCGCAGGCGCCGGATACGCCGCAAACAACAGCCTCCCACCCCAGCATTGACGACCATTCGCCGGGCACCCTGGTCTGGCGGTTCAATAACATCGATTCGATTGGTGCCCATTCCACGCTCGTTCTCGGGCATCCGCATTTGATCGATTCACCGTATGGCAAGGCCATTGAGTTTAACGGTGTGAACGATGCTCTGTTTGTAGATGTTCATCCCCTGGCCGGCGCGAGCACCTATACATGGGAGGTGATCTTCCGGCCCGATGCCGGAGGAGCGGAGGCACAGCGATTCTTCCATCTCGCCGAGGTCGACCCTGCGACCGGGAAAGACACCGGGAATCGTATGATGTTTGAGATTCGCGTTGTGAAGGGCGAGTGGTGCCTCGATAGCTTTGCTTCCTCAGGAGTCGCGACTCGGGCGCTGCTGAACTGCAACGATCTGCATCCGCTGGGAAAGTGGTATCGCGTAACGGCGGTGTATGACGGCAAAATGCTGCGCAACTACGTGGACGACGAGCTGCAGGGTGAGGGGGAATTGCACCTGACGCCGCAAGGACCGGGCCATTCGTCGATCGGGACGCGGATCAACCGCCAGGACTACTTCAAGGGCGCGGTGTTCGAGGCGCAGTTCACGCCGAGGGCGCTCCAGCCGGACGAATTCTTGACGATGCCGCCGGTGGTGGATTCCACCTCGCAGTAACGATGAACGCACTCAGCGTCGATCAAGGAAAAACAGACATGCCAAACCTCGAACCACGTTTTCGCGCCGATGCGCCTCCCGAGCGTCTTGTTACTCTAGGAACTTGTTGAAATAGGTACCCGTTGTGGGTCGGAGGTTCGCTGCCATTCGTCTAACAGGCATGCGTGGAGATGAGCGGATTCAGGACGGTATGTTCAGCTATGTATCGTTGGAGCAGCGAGTGCCTCAGGATCACCCATTGCGTGCAGTCCGCAAGCTGACGGATAGGGTGTTGCAGACCTTGAGCGCGGAGTTCGATGCGTTGTATGCCGATTCGGGCCGCCCGTCGATTGCGCCGGAGTACATTCTTCGGGCTCTGTTGTTGCAGGTGTTTTATTCTGTGCGTTCGGAGCGGCTGCTGGTTGAGCAGATCGACTACAACCTTCTGTTTCGCTGGTTTGTGGGTCTTGGCATGGACGACGCGGTATGGAATCATGCGGTGTTTTCGAAGAACCGCGACCGGTTGCTGACTTCCGAAGTGGCGCAGCAGTTCTTTTCCGAAGTGAACAAGCATGCCAAGCGCTTTATGAGCGACGAACACTTCACCGTCGATGGAACGCTGATCCAGGCATGGGCCTCGCAGAAGAGCTTTCGCTCCAAGGACGGCTCCGATGACGGTGATGGTACGAATTTCCACGGCCAGAAGCGATCGAACAAGACGCATGAATCGACCACCGACACCGATGCGCGACTGTACAAGAAGAGCTACGGCAAAGAGTCGAAGCTGAGTTATCTGGGCCATGCGCTGGTGGAGAACCGCAACGGTCTGATCGCCGCGGCGATGGTGACGCATGCCGACGGTTATGCCGAGCGCGATGCGGCGCTGTTGATGCTTGCCGAAAAGCAGGCGGGCCGCTCACGCCGCATTACGGTGGGCGCTGACAAGGCTTACGACACGAAAGATTTCGTCAGCACGGTGCGGGAGTTGAATGTGACGCCGCACGTCACCAGGAACGACAAAGGCCGCGCAAGCAACCTGGATCGCAGAACCACTCGCCAGCCCGGCTATGCCGTCAGCCTGAGCCGGCGTTGGC
This sequence comes from uncultured Acidobacteriaceae bacterium, assembly GCA_963782285.1. Lineage (GTDB taxonomy): Bacteria > Acidobacteriota > Terriglobia > Terriglobales > Acidobacteriaceae > Telmatobacter. Next base: position 378,634 of record CAWAJH010000001.1, on the reverse strand, counting down.
TGGTGGAGAAGGGCTTTGGCTGGCTGAAACAAACCGGCCCGCTGCGCCAGGTCAAGTTGCGAGGCCTGGAGAAAGTGGACTGGCTGTTCGTCTTCAGTTGCGCGGCGCACAATCTGATCCGGCTGCCGCGACTGATGGCTCAACCACCGACAACACTCAGGGCGCAGTGTGCCTGAACAACGGTTGCAGGCCGAGGGAATGATCCCCTGAGGCTCGCAAACCTCTATAAACACCAGCCAAAACCGCATTTCAAGCAGATTTTGGACGACACGAAACGAAAGCCGCCAGTAAAGACGCTACTATTAGGCGAATTTCAACGAGTTCCTAGAGGTTTGGAGGGATTCCCTGAGATGAGTACAGACATGCTCGCAACATCCGCAGGATCAACGCTTCATGCATGGGAGGCGGGCGGCGCGACGTCAGCCGAGGCGCTGACCGATTGGGTGAGCGCGCGCTTAGCCGCTCACGAGAAAGCATTGGCGGCGCTGTTGGAGGTGAAGGGCGAGCGGACTCTCGAGAATTCGCTGCTGCTTTTCGACACCGCGATTGAGCAACTGAACCTGGCGGGAGCGCAAGCAGGGATTTTGAACTCCGTTGCCACTGACAAAGCTGTGCGCGACCAGGCGCAACTGGAGGCGCAGCGCGTGGCAATGGCCGGCAGTGCGTTGAGTCTGAACCGCGAAGTGTATGACGCGCTGGTTGCCATCAAGCTGGATGGCGCGAGCGCGGCCACGAAGCACTTTGTGGAGCGAACGTTGCTCGGATACCGGCTGGCAGGCGTTGACAAGGACAAGGTGACGCGCGACCGGTTGCATGCGCTGCACGACAAGGCGACGATGTTGTCGCTCGGGTTTGGCCGTAACATCCAGGAGGGCGCGAAGACGATCGAGGCCGCACCCGGGGAGCTGGAAGGATTGCCCCCGGATTACATCGCACGGCATTCGGCAATAAAAGGTGAAGACGGTCAGGAGCGCGTGACGCTGACAACCGATCCGCCGGACATGATGCCCGTGATGACGTATGCCGCGAATGCCGGGCTGCGCGAGCGGATGTTTCTGGCATATAACACGCGGGCATATCCCGCGAACCGGCAAATTCTTCTCGACCTGCTGGCCACGCGGCAGGAGATCGCCGGTGTGCTGGGCTTTAGAAGCTGGGCAGATCTGGCAACGACGGACCAGATGATGAAGTCGGCTGCGAATGTGCGGGCCTTTCTCAAGAAGCTGGATGATGCCAGCCGCGAAGGAGCAAAGCTCGAGCACGAACAGGTGCTGGATTTTGCGCGGCAGCGGCTGCCGGAGCTTGCCGAGATCGATATCACGAGCCGCGGGTACTGGTACGAGCAGTTCCGGCGCGCGGAGTTTGATTTCGATTCGCAGTCGGTGCGCCCGTACTTTCCGTATGCGCGCGTTGAGGCGGGAGTGCTGGAGACGGCGGCGCGGCTGTTCAAGGTGGAGTTCAAGCCATCAGGTGCGCCGGCATGGGACAAAGCAGTCTCAGTGTTCGAGGTCTTCGACGGTGGGCAGTTGGTTGGGCGCTTTTATCTCGATATGCATCCGCGCGAAGGCAAGGACAAGTGGTTCTCCGCAGCGCCTGTGGTGACGGGCGTACGCGGGCGTGCAATGCCCGAGGCGGCGCTGATCTGCAATTTTCCGGCCAGCGACGGGAACGATCCAGGGCTGCTGCAGTATTCCGACGTGGTGACCTTCTTTCATGAGTTCGGGCATTTGATGCACGCAATTCTGGGCGGGCAGACGGAGTGGGCGGGGCTTTCAGGGTTTGCGACGGAGGGCGATTTCATCGAGGTGCCGTCGCAGATGCTCGAGGAGTTTTTCCGCGACGAAAAGCTGCTGCAGGCTTTTGCGAAGCATTACCAGACGAATGAGGTGCTGCCAGCCGAGCTGATCCGAACCATGAAGCGGGCGGGCGCATTCGGGCGCGCGGACTGGGTGAGGACGCAGCTCTACTACACGACGCTCTCACTCGATTTGCACGACCAGGATCCGGCGGGCATCGATCCGGATACGGTGACGCGCGAACTCTACAAGCAGTTCCAGCCGTGGACGTGGCTTGAAGGCAACAAGATGTACGCAAGTTTCGGACATTTGACCGGATACTCGTCGAACTATTACACGTACATGTTCGACAAGGTGATTGCGCTGGACTTTTTCGGGCAGTTCGATCCCGCGGATCTGCTGGGCGGCGAGACGGGCTCGCGATATCGCAAGCTGGTGCTGGAGCAGGGCGGATCGAAGCCAGGTAGAGAGCTGGTGCGCGATTTTCTCGGGCGCGACGAGGAGTTTGCGGCATTCAGCAAGTGGCTGAATGAAGAGTTTGAAGCGCAGCTTGCAGCCGGGAGCCGGTAGCTTGCAGCTTTTTGGTTCAGCTACAGGCTACTGGCTGTTGGCTCGTGAGGCACATTGCAATGACTGCGTCTGACTTCAAGCGGATTGCGCTGAGCCTTGAAGTTGCGGAAGAAGGCTCTCACATGGGCGCGGCGGATTTCCGCGTCGGCGGGCGGATCTTTGCGACGCTGGCCAGCGTGAAAGAAGGATACGGAAATCTGATGCTCACGCCGGAGGTGCAGGCGGAGTTTCTCGCCGAGCGGCCGGATTTGTTTTTGCCGGTGCATGGCGGATGGGGCCGCAATGGCGCCACGCATATTCGCCTCACAGTCGCAGATGAGGATTCATTGCGCGGCGCGTTGCACTCGGCGTGGAAACTGAGGGTGGAGAAGAACAGGAAGAGCAGCAAGTCGGCGAAGAGCAGGTAAGACAATCGGCTGCATTATCCCAGGTCCCAGAATCTGGACCTAGGCCACCCAAAGTTTCATTTCATGCGACCTCGGGTCAGGACGTTTTTGTGGCCTGAAAGCCGGCCATAATCTGCGTCATCAGGTCGTTGACGGTGCCGGGCGAGCTGGGCAGCAGAATGGTGCTCGTCTTGCCCATCACGCCGACCTCGCGCATGGTGTCGAAGTACTGTGTGAGGAGAACCATGGCCATGACGTCGCGCGCGGTAGAGCCTTCGACAGCGGATTTGAATTGTTCGACTGAGGCCTGCAGGCCCTTGATGATGGCCTGACGCTGGCGAGCCACGCCGTCGCCCTGGAGGGCTTTCGATTCCGCTTCGGCCTCGGCCTGCTTGACCTTGAGAATCTTGTCGGCTTCGCCCCGGGCCTGGGCGGCGATCTGCTCGCGCTGCGCGGCGTTGATGTCGTTCATGGCAGCCTTGACTTTGGCGTCGGGCACGATATCAGTGACGAGCGCGCGCAGAATGTTGTAGCCGAAGGTATCCATCACTTCGTCGAGATCTCTTTTGACGGCGCCGGAGATTTGCTGCATCTGCTCGAAGGCCTCGTCGAGGGTGAGCGTGGGAACGTGGCCGAGAATGGAGTTGAAGACATAGCTCTCGATCTGAGCCTGTGGGTTGCTCAGCTTGTAATAGGCGTCAAAGACCTTGGCCTCGACCACCTGATACTGCACCGAGACAGGTATGGTGACGAAGACGTTGTCTTTGGTCTTGGTTTCGACGTTAACCACCGCCTGGCGCACCTGCAGGTCAACGAGGCGGACCGATTCGCAATAGGGCAGAAGGAATTGCAGGCCGGGCTTCGCGACGCGGTTGAATTTGCCGAAGCGCTCAACCACACCGGCCGAGTAGGTGCGCACCGTGTACATGGTCTTGAGGACCGTAACGAGCAGGAAGATGACAATGACGCCGCCAAGAATGAGGAGCAGCACAAGAGCACCAGAGCTATCCATACAAGGCCTTTCTTGCTCCCGCAGGAGCGGAGAATTGTGGATCAGACCTAAGCGGGTTTTCTGAGATGGAGGAATGATACCGCACGCGGATTAACATTGCTGACCTACACTGGAGGCTGTGACCGGACTCGGAACAGGAGCGCACAGGAAAGAGGAACTTCGGGCCGCTCGGAGGCGCCGGCAGGCGCTCGCTCGCCACGAAGTGAGAATGCGCGGTGTGCACGGGCCGTTTGACATTGTGGGAGACGTGCACGGCTGCCTGGAAGAGCTCCTGGAGCTGCTGAATGCGCTGGGTTACAGCGCGGACCGGCGGGGCGGCGAGTGGGCGGTGACCGTGCCGCGCGGAAGAACGCTGGCTTTTGTGGGCGATCTGGTCGACCGCGGACCTTCGGCGCCGGATGTGTTACGGCTGGCGATGGGCATGATGCGGGCGGGAACGGCGTTATGCGTTGCCGGGAATCGCGACGTGGAATTGGCACGCGCGATGCGAGGCCGCGATGTGAAGGTGACTCGTGGCATGAGGATCACTCTGAAGCAACTGGAAAAGGAGCCCGATGTATTTTGCGCCGAGGTGGTGCGCTTTTTGCGAGGGCTGCCCAGCCATCTGGTTCTGGACGACGGCGGCCTGGTGATTGCGCACGCTGGATTGAAGGAAGCCATGCAAGGCCACGCTTCAGCCGCGGCGCGGGCCTTTGCTTTGCACGGTGAGACGACGGGAGAGATTGACGCGTCAGGCTTGCCGGTACACGTGAATTGGGCGAAGGACTATGGCGGGAAGGCCCTGGTGGTGCACGGACACACGCCTGTAACGGAACCGGTTTGGCTGAACAAAACAGTCAACATCGACACGGGATGCGTCTACGGCGGTCATCTAACTGCGTTACGGTATCCCGAGCGGAAAACAGTTTCAGTTCCGGCGAAGGCGATTTACTATCCGCCGCGGAAGCCTTTTCCCGCAAACGGCACGCTTACGAGGGCGCGGAAGTAAGTGGACAGGTTCGCAACGCCAAAACCAAAGTCTCCGTATCCTGGCTGGAACGGTTTCCCGAATACGGTGTCCGATCAAGGCGGATCTCTGGGTGTCGCTCCTTCCACCCCATGGACAAAAACTTCTCCCTGCGCCCTAAGAGGCACAGGTCTCTACTTGGGATCCCGGCTCCCCGGGGTAATGCCGGCTTGAGTGCAATAGCTTTCGGAAACAGCGAAGTTTGGCCTTGCGATGAGGCGTCATTCGCTACGGTTGTGCGGGAGCGACACTGTACTTGTTGTGGAAGAGATGGCGGTTGATGTCGGGCCAGAATTCCTTGAGCCAGAAGGAGCCTGCGTCAATCCCCACGTCTTCTGCCCATTCGGATGCTGTGTTTCCAATGGACCGCGAGGCAGAGGGGTAATAGAGATTCGAAATGCCCGAGGCGGCGCCGGCGCCGAAGACCTCGCTGATGTTGAAGACTTCAGATCCCGAGTCTGTGCGGGTGATGACGGCACGGCTCAAGGCATAGCCCGTGCGTTTGAAGAATCCGCCATGGCCGAGGGTATAGTAGCGCGAATCTTCGTGGGTGACGGCCGGAAAGACAAACTCGACCATGTTGTTCTCGCTGGTCTGATCAACAGCCGAATGCCAGAAGTAACGAGCGTAGCCTGCCGCGCCCTGATGGAACTCGGGCGTTGCGCGCTCGTCCATGTTGTATGCGGCGATGACTGCGGGGATGAAGATTGCGGAGTAATCGAACGAGTCCTCGGTTGCGCTCACGAACTTTTCTTTGACGGTCTCGGGCGGCAGCATTGCGTCGGCACTTACGGCGCGGAAATTGGGGATGATGCCGAGGATGCGTTTGGTTTGCTGCCCGCTTGGGCTCCCCTGCACACTTTGCGCCAGCTGATTTTGCGGTGCACGCCCTTCAGCGCTGGGGGATTGTGGTGCATTGGCTGCCTGGGAGGCCGAATCTGATGCCGGCGCTGCAGTTGCCGAGGCTGCGAGAACGGCTGGGGCAGGATTGTCAACTTCGGCCTGCTGAGCTGTCAGGACTGCGCCGGTGTTAACGCCGACCAGCGCCACGACGGACAACCCAATCGCGGAAATGCGCTCGAAGAATAATCTCCGGGAGAGAGATATCAAAGGCATGGGGAGGATCTCTTGGGGAACACGCGTCCTACATTTCTTATCCGTTCTGACGATTTTGAGAGCCGAAAGGAGAGCTTGGATTTCACGGGAAAAGCCACTCTGCCACCGGCATCATTTCGCAGCGGACGTCTCTTCAGATGCTTTTAATACCAGGAATGATTCGCGGCCAGATTGCCCATGCGGCTACTTCTGGTCCCGCTCCTGCTGCTTTTTCTGCTTTGCTGCAGCGTCCGCCGCGCGCGCCTGGGCGTCGAGGCCGTTCGTGGGATCTTTGTGGAAGAGCTTGCGCGAGATATCGGGCCAGAACTCCTGGAGCACGCCGCCGAAGGTTCCTTCCGTGGTGACGATCAAGCCATTGTCGATGGTTTGGCCCAAACCCGCAGTCTGCGACGGGTAATAAAGATTGGAAATGGCGCCGGCGATGATGTTGCCGCCCACGTTGGAGTAGTTGGGCTCCCATTTTCCCGTGTTGTCGTGCTTGCAGATGTAGCTGGTGGCAATGGCGTAGAACAGCCGGTGGTGAAAGCTGCCGTGACCGAGGCGGAAGTAGCGCGGATCCTGGTGCAGGAGCGCGGGCAGGAAGCCATTGCCGATCATGGCGCCGTCAAAGGCGTCGAGATAAGCCGCGCCAGAGCGTTTGAAATAACCTTCGGGGCCCCAGCCGAAGCCGGTACCTTCGTCCTGCGCCTCGGAAAAGCCCGCCACGACGAATGCGATCCCGAAGGCATAGGGATCAACGGCGGAACGAAAGGCCAGGCCGATTTTTTGGCTTGCCGTCATGGAAGCTGCGTCGCTGCGATAGGTGACGTTGAACGATGGCAGGATCCCGCCAATGCGCTGCTTTTCCTGCTCTTTGATCTGTGCGGCAGCTTTGTCGCGTTGAGACTGTTGTGGGGCGGGTGGTTGTGCGGAACTCTGCGAACTGGAACTGTTTTGCGGGGCGTTGCTTGACGCCGAAGGTGCGGTTGTGGACGCAGCGGGCGTTTGCGGCGCGCTTTGCGATTGTCTTGAAGGATCGGCGACGGAGGCGAACTCGATTTGCGGTGCGGGTGCGTCAGGTAAGGCGGCGGAAATGGCGGCCGATGGTGCAGACGCGACAGCGCCCGAGACAGATTGCTGCGCCCTGGATGAAAACGAACAGACCGCCGGCAGAAAGCAGGCGGTGAAGATGATCAGGGCCGAGTGGGAACGGAATTGCATTCTTTACTCACGTTCTAGCTTCCAGCTTTGCCGGGAATCAATGATGACGGTGGAAGAGGTGCTGGTTGATGTCGGGCCAAAGCTCGCGAAACACGTTGGTTAGAGCGTCGCGTCCGAGAGCATAGGCATATTTCTCGCTGAATCCGGATGCAGTCTGAGTCTGACTAGGATAATACGTGAGCGAGATGGCCTGCGAAATGCCGCGGCCCAGAACTTCAGACGTATTGAAGCCGTTCTTTCCGTGGTAGTTGGGCGTGATGAAGATCCGCGTGGCCGCGTAAATACCGCGCCTGACCACGCCGCCTTCGCCCATGGCGTAATAGCGCTCGTCCTGATGGAAGACGGTGGGCATGGCCCAGTCGACAAAGTAGTTGCCATCGGTCTTGTCGACCCAGCCGCGCCAGGAATACGCCCAGAAGCCGGGGATTCCCTTCCCGAGCTGCGGATGGGCGTTCGTTCCCTCAGCCAGCAGCGATGTCATGCCGACGAAGACGAAGGATGAGTAATCGAAGCTATTCTCCGTGGCGATCTTGAATGCCTCTCGCGAGGTGGGTGGGGGTGGAATGGCTCCGGCGCTCACTGCGCGATAGTTGGGCATGATGCCCAGGATGCGTTTCGGCTGTGGAGGGGGTTTGTGCTCGGAGGCAGAATCCGAATCAGACTTTTGCGCAGATTTGTCTTGCGCTGGCTGAGTTTGGCTCGCCGATGGAGATTGCGCAGCAGGCGACTGCGGTGAAGGAGCTTCAGGTAGCGGGGACGAAGCCAGCGTCATGGGCAAATCCGGCTGCTGCGCTAAAGCCGCAGGCGAATTTGAAAAGATGATCGAGCACAGAGATATTCCGTAAAACAGTGCTCCTGAAAGGAGATCCAACTTCAAGCGCATTCGCTCACCTGGTGGGGGATGTCGGCGTTAGCCGGCACAGCCTGCCGCGAAGGGCGAGGCGGCTCGGGGAGGCCGCATGGATCGATCGGACTGCCTGCGCTCGGATTCTCACGCGCATGCCGGGGACCGATTCGGGTGATCCATCGACTTTTCTTTTAATTAGACGCTTTTGGACCTGAGTCGGAACCAGGGAGTGAGCACACGAGGGCTGAATTGTTAGAGCAGCAGTAACGGGCGCCGGCCTGGGGCCAGCCATGCTATGTAATCAATTAGAAAGAAGCCACTTACGCCGCGAAATCGATAAATCCGCGCTCCGGATCGGTGGAGACGAGCTTGACCGTGACCTGGTCGCCCACATCCATCCCCTTGCCGCCGCTGACCAGCTTCCCATCGACGTGCGGATCGAGCGTACGGACAAAAATTCCGTAGTTGTTCACGCCGGTGACAATGGCGCTGTAGGTTTGACCGATGTGCGGGTGGAGGGCCACTGCGGCGATCCGCTTTTGCATCTCGCGCTCGACTTTGCGCGCGGCGTCTTCCATCTCAGTGCAGCGCTGCGCGATGGCGTTGAGCTCATCTTCAGAGTAGGGCGCCGCGGAGTGGGTGAGCCATGCCTTGAGCAGGCGCTGTGTGACCACGTCAGGGAAGCGGCGGTTGGGCGCGGTGGAGTGCGTGTAGTCCTGCACGGCGAGGCCGAAGTGGCCGGGTGAAGGTTGATTGGGCTTGACGAGGATGTATTCGCCGGGCCCCAAGAGCTTGATGACGGTGAGCGAGATATCGGGAAAGTGATCGGGATCCTTTTGCTTTTATGCGAGCAGAAAGATCGTTGAGCGCCTTTGAGTCGGGCTCGGCGGGAAGGGTGTCACCCTTTGCCTTGGCCAGCTCGACGATGCGGTCCCAGCGCTTGGGAGTGCGCACAATGCGACGGATGGAAGCGACACCCGCATCCTCAAAGGTGCGCGCGATGACGCCGTTGGCCGCGATCATGAACTCCTCTATAAGCGACGTGGCGCGATTCTTCTGGATGGGGGCGATGCCGATGACCTGGTCGGTGACCAGGACCGGCCGCGTTTCGATGGTTTCAAGGTCGAGGGCGCCGTGCTGAAAGCGGCTGCCCTCCATGCGCTGCGCCGCCGCATCCTGAAGCTTGAGCTGCGCGGCGAGTTCGGCGCTGGCGGCGACTTTCGGCGGAGCGTCGGCGTGTGCCCTCGAGCCATGCGCCGACGCTGGGATAAGCGAGCTGCGCGCGATTGCGCACCAGCGCGCGATAGGCCTTGCCGTCGGAAGCAGTTGCCGTCGGCATCAACGGCGAATTCGATGACGATGGCAGCGCGGTCTTGATTTTCGTTGAGCGAAGTAATGCCCTCGGAGAGCTGCGGTGGGCAACATGGGAAAGACGGTGACGCCGGTGTAGACCGATGTGGTTTCGATCTGCGCGTGCTTGTCGATGCACGCGTGCCCTTGCTGACGCGCGCATCCACGTCGGCCACGCCCACCAGCACGCGAATGCGGCCGTCGGGCAACTGCTCGGCCCATTCGATCTGGTCGAGATCCTTTGAGGTGTCGTTGTCGATGGAGGACCAGAGCAGGTTGCGCAGGTCGGTGAGGCCGTCGGCGGCTGGGACGGCGGGCTGCGTCTGAATGGCGTGCGAGTTCGGTATCGGTTCCGGGGGGAAAATCGGGCTGAAATCCGTGCTCGATCATTGAGGCGTGTGCCGCGGCAATCAGATTGAAATGAAGCGGATGGTTGGAATGCATGAAAAAAGCGCTCCTTACGGCGAAGAGACAGCCTAACACGGGAGGGGGAAAAGACGGCGTGGTGGGCGCAGCAACTGCGGCCGCTGCACAGAATGACACCCCCCAAGCCATGCAATCAGGGCACTCTCATCGAGAGCAGGGCCGCACGGGTGTATACCTTATGTTGAACATGGGACGGATGCTGCGCCACGCTCCGACACCTGAGCAGCGCAAAGAAGCTTTTAGCAAACCTGCAAGGCTCGGCCTCTGGCCGCCAGACGATCGAATGGAAAGAAGCCACTCAATATGAAGATTCCTCAATGGCTGCAACTGCGCCCCTATGTTTACGGCGCGCTATTCGCCGCTTCCTTCCAAGCTTCGCAAGTTCTGCCTCAGTTTCCGAATCGAGCGCCGGTCGCCGTAGGTCAGAAGCTGGCCGACGGGCAAGCCTATGTCACGCTCGTCCAGCTCAAGCACCAGGCGAACTCGGCCGACAACGGCCGCATCCTCATTTCGTTCGAAGAGAACGGCATGGCAGGCCTCCCCATCTACGAGAGCACCGACGAAGGCGCAAGCTGGCAACTCGTCACGCACGCTATCGATGCAACGCACACCGACCACGATCGCTGCAACCTGCACTGGCAGCCTAACCTTGCCGAGTTGCCCCGCACCATCGGCGACCTGGGAGCCGGCACGATCCTTCTTTCTGCAAGTACCGTCTGCAATGACGACAAGGGCCGTATGGCCGACCAGCACCTGCAACTCTACACCTCAACTGACCTCGGCCGTACCTGGCAGTACCGCAGCACCATCGATGAAGGCACAGCTGAACTCCCGGTCTGGGAGCCATACCTGCAGATCCTCGACGACGGCGAGTTCGTCACCTTTTACTCAAGCGAGAAGCATAAGATCGATGGCTACAATCAACTTCTCTCGCATAAAGTCTCAACCGACGCCGGCAAGATCTGGGGCGCGGAGGTCTACGACACCGCACAGCCCGGCGGCGTCGAGCGGCCGGGCATGGCCGTCGTCGATCGTCTCGCTGATGGCCGCTACGTCTACACCTACGAAGACGTCGAAGGCCCCATCCCGAACCAGGTCTACATGAAATTCAGCCGCGACGGCCTGCACTGGGGCGATCCCGCCGACCGCGGCACTCCCATCCAGACCGAAGGCGGCGAGTACCCAATCAATTGCCCCATAGTCCGCTGGTTTCCCATCGGCGGTCCCAAGGGGGTACTGATCGTAAGTGCACGTGCAGCCGCAGGCGGCGGCGACAGCAGCGGGCGATCCTTGTTCTGGAACCCAAACAGCGGCGAGGGCCCCTGGTGGGAGGTCCCCGCACCCGTCCAGAAGCTGATGAACAGCCGCTCCGGATGGACCCAGGCCCTCATGCTCAAGCCGGACGGCAGCATCCTTCACATCACCTCATCTGCCACGGCCGATGCCATCAACAATGGCTCGAGGAACCAGATCCTTTTCAACGCTGCGATGCTCGACCTCAACCGCTACGAAGCGGAAGACGCTGCTCGTCAGGGCTCCGCGCTCATGCGCGATCCATCGATGTCGAATGGGGCGAAGGTAAGGCTGGGAGCCAACGAGATCGGCCGGCTCACCTTCCACATCAACGTCGAGAAAGCCGGTTCCTATGCACTCGCGGTTCACTACTCGAGCATCGGCTTTGACTCCACTCCGCGTCTTTTTGCAAACCATGAGGCGCTTACCGGCAGCACGTCCGTCACAAAGCCCGACGACGTCGCGGCGGCCGCTCGCATTCACGACCTGGGCACGCGCGGCAACGGCGATCGCATCGCGCTCACGGCAACGGCAGCGCTCAAGTCAGGCCAGAACACCATCGAAGTCGGAGGCGGCCCGTACGCTCTCGATGTGGACTACCTCGAGGTCACCCCCAAATAGCGGGCTGCACCGCGTTCGAATCGGCCTGCTGCTTCGTTTCACTCAATAAAAGGCTGCCCATCGTGCGATCAGCGATTGAAGAGAGCGGAGACCTCGAACATGAAATCCGATGAACCCAGCCGCACAGCCTTGATGATCGCCCGGCAACGAGCTGCTCATCAGGTGCTCGATCATGGCTCGATCTTCTATGACCCATTTGCCATGAAGATTTTGCGTGAAGACGAAAAAGACGTGCTTCAAGTTGCGAACAAACACCCCGTGGCCAGCATCGGCCGTCTGTTCACCGCCGCACGGAGCCGGATTGCGGAAGATGCTTTGTCAACAGCGGTCGAACGAGGGGTCCTGCAGATCGTCATCCTTGGCGCCGGACTCGACACTTTCGCTCTGCGGAATCCCCATGGCGCGCTAGAGATCCGTATCTATGAGGTGGACCATCCCGCGACGCAGACATGGAAACGCGAGCGCCTGGCCGAAGCTGAAATCGCGCTTCCGCCGGGGCTTATTTTCGTGCCAGTCGATTTCGAGCGGGACGATGTGGGAGAGAAGCTTGCTGCCGCAGGCTTTCAGCAAAACGCGCCCGCGTTTTTCACTTGGCTCGGGGTTGTGCCCTATCTGACAGAGGACGCTATCGGCCGCACTCTGGACTACATTTCGTCAATCCCGAACTCGGAGGTGGTGTTCGACTACATGGAACCTCCCGAGGCATTCTCAGAAGAGCTAAGGCAAATAGAAAAGGCGCGGGCCGAGCAACTCGAGAGAATTGGTGAACGTTCCGATCGCCGTTTTGAGCCGGCCGGCATTGCAGAGATTCTTCGCTCGCACGGATTTTGTGCCATCGAAGACATCGGTTTCCAGGAGATCGCATCCAGGTTCGGCCGCACCGTTCAAGGACTCGCGCCCGGACACGCCGGCCTGCATGTTGTCCACGCTAAGAACTAGCGCCTGGCCGATGCGGGAACCGAATTCGTCGCCATCCACAATACCTGGTAAGACGCACACTTCTCCACTTTCTTGCCAACAGCCCAATGTTGGGACATTTGCTTCTTCCGCCCGCTGCTGGGGCTGGGGGTATTGGAGATTTGCCTGCATTTAGGCTCGCGCCTGGGGCTGTCGTCTCACGCCAGCTCCGCAGAACCGCCTTGATGGGTGATACATCACGATCGCTTCTCCACCCTAACCGCAAGAAACACGATCAGGATGGGGCAACCCGGCGAAAACCATAGAGTTGCATCAGGGGCCGTGGTTAGAAGGCTGAGCCAACGGACTGGGCTTGAATACCGAGGTCGGAGAGCACTTTCGGCTTGGCTTCCTCGACGGCAAGCAAATTGTGGCAGACCGAGCAATCCTGCGGGATCGTGCTGCCGTCCTTGGCCGTGTGGTTGCCGTCGTGGCACCGGAAGCAGCCGGGATAGCTCATGTGTCCGATGTTGTTGGGATGAGTGCCCCAGGTGACCTTCATGAACGGGAAGACATTTTGCGAGTAAAGCGTCGCCAGCTCCTTACCGGCTGCCTGCACCTGCGAGGCTTTTGAGGCCAGCACATCGGGATTGCTTTGGCGGTAGAAGTTAGTGAGCTCCTGGGGAATCTCGGCGCTCGCCTGCTCCTGGCTCGCATACGTTGCCTTGAGCAACTGCAAGCCTTCTTTGTGGATCCAGGGCAGATCGGCGCTGATGAGGCCGCCGGCCATGGCCTGGTTGATGGCTTCCTCCGCCGTAACGAAGGTGTGCGCGGCGCGGTTGTGGCAGTCGATGCAATCCATCACGCGGCGATCGCCATTGGGAATTCCGCTGCCGGCAGGCAGAGCGCTATAGGCCGTAAAAGAGCCGTTGGGATTCTGGCGCTCGACCCAGGGAATCGTGGTGCGCGAGGCGTCTGTGGCCACGTATTCGATGTGGCCCAAGTGAATGCCGTGAATGCCAACGTAGTTCGAGAACGAATCCACGCCGCCCAGATGCAGAATGAGCACAGTCTGGGTTTCAGTGTTCTTCTCGTCGTCGGCAAATTCGGATTTTACGAGCAGCTTGTCGCCATCGAAGCGTGTCGGCGTGTGGCAGGCCTCGCATGTGTAGCGCGCTGGACGCAAGCTGGTGACGGGCGAGGGAATCGGCGTGGGGTAGTTGGGAATGATTTTGGGCGCGAGCGGCGCGAAGGGATGCAGGCTGACTTCGATGAGCTGCTTGGTGCCGTTAACCTTGGCGCTGAAGTAGGCCTCGGCGCCGGAGCCGATGTGGCATTCGACGCAGGCGACATGGGAGTGCGCGCCGATTTGATAGGCGGTGTACTCGGGCTGCATGACGTGGCAGGAGCGGCCGCAAAACTGCGGCGAATCCATGTAACTCGCGCCGCGATAGCTGGCCGTTGCGACGACAAGGAAATTCACGATCGTGGCCACCAGCACGATGTCGATGCCGTGGCGGAAGATGCGGATCTCCGAGATCGATCTTGGGAAATTGCGGCGGGAATCTGGCCGGCCTGTTGCAGCTTTCTGCGCCGCAGAAAAATGCCGACGGGGATGAGCGCCAGGCCCAGCAGAAAAAGCCCGGGCATGAAGAGGAAGAAGATGATGCCGAGATAGGGGTTGTCGCTCAGATGGCCGGCGAGCTCGGCCACCCAATAGCTGATCATGGTGACGCCGGAGGCGGTCGTGATGGCGCCGCCGGCCAGGCTGATGGGGTTGTTGCCGAAAAACAGTGCTGGGCGAAGCCAGCTTTCGCGAAATCTCTGAATCATCGGCACGATTCCTCAGCCTCCATGCTCTTAGCGATTCCTGTGTTGCTTTGGTCTTGCGGGCTCTCGCGCAAGGTCGCCGCTTCCTTGGGGGCTCCCACCCCAACGACGAAAAACCATCGTTTGGGACCCCGGGTCGCGTCGACTTGAGTGTAGCGGCTTGGGGTTAGTGTGACTTAGGAATTGCGGTCGAGGCCCGCTGGGGGAAAGCGGGCCTGCTTGCATATTTCCGCTCAGATTGAAATGCCTACTTCAGGGTCTTGAAGTACGCGGCCACGGCCTTCACTTGTGGGTCAGTGAGTCCGGCGATAGGCTTCATCTTGCCCTTGCCGTTCTTCACCGTGGCCTCGATCTGCGCTTCGGTGAGGCCTTTCATGCGAGGGTCGGAAACGGGCTTGATGCCCATCATCTTGGCCATACCGGCGCTGGGCGTGCCGGTGGCTCCGTGGCACATAGCGCACTTCGACTTGTAGATTGCCCCGCCGTCTTCGGCGAAGCACATGGATGCCGGCCAGCAACACCGCCGCAGCCAGCACGATTTGGGAACGAAATCTCTTACTCATGGCGAATCTCCTTAAGATTTTTGCCGGCCGTGAGCGCGATCGAGCGCTTGCCGCGTGGTTGAGGTTGATGGTCCGTGCTCTCGGCCCGCGCTTTCGGCCATTCATTCCGCCGTTGGAATGGTAACAGGAACCAGTTGACACAGAGCGGCGCGATCGGGGGCTTTCAACCGACGACCGTGCCGGTCAGTGTCTTGCACTTTCACTTCGTCTTGCTGCAAAAACACTTGCATCTTACTTTGCAAGGCTCCGGAAGTACGTCACCGAGTCCTTGATCTCGCGTCGGTAAGCTTGCCTTTGTAGGCCGGCATCTTGCCTTTGCCATCGGTCGTGAGGCAATCATCTGCGCTTCAGCTCATCGACTTGACCGCAGGATCGCTGGCCGGCTTAACGCCCATCATCTTCGCGATTCCGGGATTCGGCGTGCCTTGGCTCCGTGACAGCTTTGGCACTTCGCTTTGTAGGTATCTGCTCCCGGACCTTGCGCAACGACAGGTATCAGTCCAGTAGCCGCCAACATCGCAACAAACATCATTCCAGCCCTGATCTTCATTGCACTTTCCTCTTTCTTTTCGTTTCTGATCTCGATCGTGGAACCGCAGGTCCCGCGGTCAGAACTCGTAGTGCACTCCCAAAACCACGTTGTTGGCATGGAAGTTGCGCGGCGCGGTGAACCCGTAAACCGGCGAGCCCGGCGACATCGCGGTATTCGGCACCGAACTGCAAGGTACAACCGGCACGGTGCTGCCGGCGGCGCCGGACGAAAGGGCGGGGTTGTCGATGCACTATTGCGCGCCGGAGGGCCACCCTCGCCATAACCGTAGAAGTTGTACTCAGCCTTCCAAATCAATCCGGGGTGCATGGTGTAGGCAAGATTCACGAAGGGAGACTGATAGGTGGACACCAGCGAACCGTTGACGTCGCTGGGCATCGTTGAAGAACCGGCTGCCGTTGACCGAGCTGATGCGGTAGCCGATGTCGGAGTGGAGCTTGTTGGCCGGAGACAGCGTCATGGCGGCCGATGCCGTACTGCGTGGGAGCGTCCATGAAGTCCCGGCCGGCCCGAAGAGTAGGTGTTCGACTCCGTGGGTGGCTGAGACGGTGGCAGCAAAGCGCCCCGCTCTGGCTTGCGGCGCCAGGCACATTGGTGCCGCCCGGCATGGCGTGGCCGCGCCCTGGAAGCAGATGTTGGCTGCCATGTACACATCGCTGTAGGAGTAATTGAGATCGAGGCCGTAGTGCTCGTTCGGGTAACAGCGCCGCGCCCAGGCTCACAATGCGGCTATGATCCACATGATCGAGCGGACCGTACGTAGGACGGGGTGTTGCCCGGCGTGCCGGTTGTTGTTGGTGTTGTTGTGCCGCTCCAGGTCGTTGAAGGCGCCGGAGACCGTGGCCCAGGCCTTGGGCCGGTAGATGGTATGCACCCGGTAGTGCTGGATTGCCGTGGAGTCCCATCGGCAGTGAAGACGTTGTCGTCATAATAGCATCTCGACGGTGCCGTTGATGTCCCAGTTGCTGGTGGGACGCAGGGCGGCATTAAGGATGCCGCCGTTTTCGTGGATGGTCACCGTTCCGCCCGTGGTGTTGTTGGCCGGACATCGGAACGTTGGTGCGGCACGCTGGTACCCTGGCCCTCGGTGATGACATGATTCCCGTAGCGATAGGTCAGCGAGAATGTGGTGCGCGGCGTGGCGTCCCAGGTCACCGTCGACGTTATTGGTCAAGAACCGCTCGCCGAAGTAGCCGACACGCGGAGCGCCGATCGAGGAGCTTCCCTCAAGAGAGGCCGGCGTCAGCGCGGCGCGCCGCTGGTCGTCTCGTGGTCAGCTGGTCAGATTCGTGTTAGTTGATGGTTTCTGCGCCCGCCGTCGTGGGCATCGTCACCGTGGTGCCGCTCGTGAACTCGGAGGTTCCCGGCTGGTGAACGGTGGAGAAGTTCACCTGATCGGAGAGGCTGACCGTCTTGGCCGCCTGCCAGACGATGCCGTAATCGGCGCCCATCACCTCCCGCTTGGCGTTTGCGTAGGCCCGCCTATGCGATGCGCACGATTCGCGCCCTGCAGGCCCTGGAACTGCTCGTAGTAATTGGGCAGGTTCATGTTCGCGTCGGTGTAGCGGACATCGCCGTTCATCGAGAGGTTCCTGATGCTGGAGCTTTGCAGCCGGAAGATCTCGGTGGGGAAGATCACGCGCGTGGCCTGGTTGCGGACATAGCTGCTGATGACGTTGCACGCCGGATCGATGATCGGCAAGCCCGCCCTGGGGTTGGCGTAAAGAATTGTGGACGGGTTCGCCATACTGCTGTTGTTGCAGTTGCCACTGCTGGTGGTGCTGGAGTTAAATGCACCGGTGGTGCTGCTGTAGCCATAGGGCACCAAGGTCTGGTAGCTGTCGAGCAGAGCAACCTTGGTTCCGTCCGCCTCCTGCACGGAAAAGTCAGCGGGATCCATGGTGAAGTAGGAGTCGCCCTTGTAGTGGTCGATCTGCTCTTCATAGGTCAACTTCGTGCCCTGCACCGGCTTCCAATCCACCGCGAGCGTAAAATCGTCGGTGCTGTTGCGCTGATATTCCTGGAGCAGAACTTCCTGCCCGGCGACCGCATTGCCGCTCGGGGTCAGGCTCGGACCCTGCTAACTGTTCTGCGAATACGCGAAGCGGAATGTCACTGTCGACAGCGGAAGTACGGTGAGGCTGGTGTCGGTCATGCGGCGCACGGTGTTGAACATGAACGGCGATTGATTCACCTGCGGCCATGCATATGAGCCGGTCGGCGCCGTGGAGGGCCCGATGGGAATCGAATAGCCGCTGGGAATATTCGGGATTGCCCAGCAGGTCGTAATCGAAGTACCGGCGATCGCGGCGGAACATCCCGGAAAACTCGTAGAACTTGCTCTTGGAGAAGTCCAGCTTGGCGAAGTTGTATGGATCGCCGCCGAAGCCGCTGGCAAAGATCTGCATATCGTCGAGCGGCGTGTTCTTTGTGCCCGGCAGGGCGTGCAGCTCAAAGGTTTCGCCGAGCACGCGCGGCCCGGTGTGCAGGTTCACCATGGTGTCGTACATGGCGCCGCTGCCGACGATGCCGGTATGCGCCCGCCGAGATCGACGGACTCATGGATCTGAATATCCTGCGGGCACGCTCATCGTGCGTCGGGCGCCGCCGGGAGCGGCGGGATTCTGGGCCACAGCGATACACGCCGCCGCCAGGAACATGGCCACCAGCATACCCAAGAACATCGCGAAAGATGGCTGTTGATTAAGAAGCCGAGAAAACCAGCCTGCGTTCTTCATATGAAGCCTCACTTGAATAAAACTCGTTGCCGACATCGAACCTTTGAAACCCCGTACAAACCTGTTGCGGGAGCCGTGCCGCGCCGATGTGACATTCGGGCACGGCTCCATCACTCCTACCTGAGAAACGCCGCATTCATGTTCGAGCCATGGATGTAGGTGTGGCAGCTGGTGCAGGGCACGCTGTCCGACGATCCCGGACTTGATCCATGTATCGCAGCCGAAGCAGCTGGCCATGGCACTGGTCGCACAATACATTGATGTTCGGCATGTTCAGCATGCGGGGATTCTGCGAACCGTGCGGCGATAGTGGCATGCCAGGCACCCCTCCGCCTTCACCGGCGCGTGCTCATAACACGAAAGGCCCGCGCTTATCGGTGTGGCACTTGGTGCAGATCATGTTCTGATCGTCGGTAGACCGCAGGTTGTTGATCCCGAAGGTGCCGTGCACGTCATGGCAGTCGGTGCACTTCACCACGCCCTCGTTGACGGGGTGGTGGAAGGGCATGCCGAATTGCGGCTTGACATCGGTGTGGCACTGGAAGCAAAGGGTGGGCTGCGGCGCCTTCAACAATTTCTCCCGATAATCGCCGCCGGCAGCCGCGGCGACATCGACGGGTTTCAACGCTGCCTTCGCGGCGGGCTGGCCGGGAAGCTGAACGTTGCCGCCGTGGACCGAGTGGCAACTGATGCAACTCAGTCCCGCCTTGGCATGCGGCCCGCGCATGTAGTCGGGGTGCGTGTTGGCATGGCACTTCTGGCAGGTGTCGTTGATCTGCTTTGGCGTGGCCTTGAGGGGGTCGAAGATCTTGGTCACGTCGCCTCCGCCGGCCACGTGCTCACTACCCGCCCCGTGACAGTTCTCGCACGTTACACCATTGCTGTCGTGCATCAGGACCATCTTGGTATGCGGGTTGAGGCGAATCCCTTGGCCACCTCTTCGTGGCAAGTGGCGCAGGTCTCACCGCCTACGAAGGTGGCTTGCGCTGCACCGTTGCCCGGTGCATCGGCGGTCTTGGCTCCTTGCGCTTGAGCGGCCAGCCCTGTTACGCACATGAGGCCCGCGCCCAGCAACAACATCAAGAACACTCGCAGCCCCGCCGCTTTCCCTGGGCCGCACCGAACTTCGATCGCGTTACCGGCTTATTTGTATGCATGCAAAAACCGCCTTAAGAAGAACTTCCTGGCACAGCTCAAAACCAACATCCGCCCCGATGGGCGGGTCAATGCGGTGACTTCTCCCTGCTTGTGAGCGCCGCCACGGAATAAATGCTCTCAGAACTGTGCGCGGACGCTTTCAAGTGTGGAGAATCACTACATGCACGACAGATTAAGGTTTTGTCAGAGGAGTGAGCGGTGATGTCCATCACAGAGCGTGATCTTCTGGAATCGCTTGCGTACGCCATGTTTTTCAGTGATTTGCGGATTCTGCGATCGGGAGGCTGCGCATATGTCGTCACAGGTCGCGACACAATGGAGCTCGGCCCTATAAACGTGAGGCCCATCACATCCAAGTTCGTGGCCCATCAAGCAAACTGCTCGTGGATGCCGGTTCCGGCGGATGAGATCTCTGTTCCGTGGGAACTTTGGGATCTGGTTTCCATCGGGACAGCCAGGGGAACGGCCCAGAGGCGAAAAGGTGGGGACGATGGGCCGCTTCGAGGAACGAATGGGCTAGACGATGGCGGACACGCAGATTTCGTTGGAAGATCAGACGAAGCCAAAGCACTTGAACCGGCCATCGCCGCTGGGTTGTGCAGCCTGCGCCAATCGCCGTCCTGGCTGGTTTTGCTCGCTGGGCAGCGCCGTGCTGGCCGATCTGGAACTGGCCACGAGCACGATATCGCTCCCTGCGCAGGCTTCTCTCTTCACTCAAGGCGAAGATGCCCGCTGTCTCTACCTGATTTGCAGCGGATATCTCAAGCTCACGGCAGGCCGGCCTGAAGACCGTCACATGATTGTGCGCGTTGCAGGGCCCGGCTCCATGCTCGGCCTTTATGCGGTGCTTTCGCATGGCGTCTACGAAGTGTCCGCGGAGTCGTTGACTCCTGCGCAATTGCGGCCGGTGGAGCGGGAGCGGTTCCTGAATTTCTTGCGCATCCATAAGGAAGCGCAACTTGCGCGCCGTGCAATGCATCTGCCAGGAGTATCGTTTTGCGTTGCAGGACGCATGCCGCATCGCGCTGGCCGAGACCGTGGCCGCGCGGCTGGCGCGCCTGCTGATCGAACTGGCACATCAAATCGGCGAGCACACTGAAAACGGCGAATTCCGCTTCCCGCTGCTGCTGACGCATGAGGAGATGGCCTCGATGACGTGCACCACGCGCGAGACCGTGACCCGCACGCTCGGCCAGTTCCGCAAGGATGGCTGGATCTCGATTGAGGAGTCCATGGTTACCATCCATCACCCTGCGAAACTTCAAGGGCTCTTCTAAAGCTCCTGAATGTGCGCGTCCTGGAGAGGCCCGCTGAATGCTGGCGGTTTTTTCGCTCGCCTCTTGCCAACTTCCGGAGTCCAAAGAGCTAGAATGCTATTTAGCTGGAGCTTTAAATTTCGTATGAATCGCTTTGTTTTCTGTGTTCTTGCTGTCCTTTCCCTATGCTGTGCTGCATCCGCACAAACTCCATCATCCGATCCCGCACCGGGCAGTGTTCCGGGGAATGTTCCTGCCGGGGTCACTACCACCGTCAGTCCCGAAATTGCGCAATTCCAGAAGATTGAGGACGGCTGGTCCGATGCGGTAAACCGCCGCGACCAATTTGGAATGGAGCTGGTATTGTCTCCGCTGTTTGTCGGCATTGCCGCAAATGGGGACGTGACAACCCGCAATCAGCAGGTGGCGCAGTTGCTCGGCAGCGATGACAAGACGCTCAATCTCACACAAAAGGTTGTGACGGTGCGCATGCTGGGCGATATCGCAGTGGCGAACGGCACTTACAATCTGCACCACAAGCTCAATTCCAACGAAGTGGACGAGAAGGGCGTGTTTACGCAGGTTTTTGAGCGGACGCATGGCGGCTGGCTCTGCATCAACTCGCAGCGCACAACACTGCGCGAGGATGCGAGCGCCAAGCAAAAGAAGCAAGCGGCGCCGGAATCGGCATTCCACATCCCGCTTTTCTCAAGAAGCGACAAGGGATCGCAATAAAGATCGCATCTGAGTTGGATGAGATTCCTTCAAGATGAGGGGTAACGCGGCCTGCTGCGTTCAGAGCGCAGCCACCGCCTCGGCTTCACTGGGGAAGAGACGCGCGTACTTGGTGATACCCACCATGGTAAACACTTTGGTAAAGTGCGCCGACAGGCCGAAGGCGTAGACAGTTTGACCCGCGTGCGAAGCCTCAATCAGCAGTTGAATCACCAGCGCGATGCCGCTTGAGTTGATGTAATCCACGCGGGTGAAATCCAGAAGGATAAGCTTGTTGCTTTCCTTGGGCAGCGCCTGGTAGGCGCCCAGAACGGCATCCTTTGAGGTGCTGGCGATATCGCCTTCAAAGCGGAGGACCGTGACCGGGTATCCGGACGGGGACGTTAGCCGGTCAACGCGCGACTTGGTTTCAGATTGCACTTGTCGATTGCCTCCGTGTTCTTTCGGTTCGCAATATCGGACTAGTCAGAGCCTTTGTCCAGTTTGATCACAAGCCGTACGTAGCTGCTTTTGCCGTCGGACCCTGCCACCCATTCGGCTTCGTCGACCAGCGCCTGGATGAGAAACATCCCCATTCCGCGCGGATCTTCCTCGCCGTGCATCTTGCGGTCGATGTCAGGCTTCGGGGGCTGCTTCCTGATCCCGCAGCCGTCGTCGATGACTTTCACTTCGAGCGTGTCGGCGCCGGCATTCAAAACCACGCCGACGGAAAGCTTTTCATTGAGGCGGTTGCCGTGTTCGATGGCGTTGATGCATGCCTCGGCTACCGCAGTTTTCAAATCCTCGACGCGGTCCTCGGGAAACCCCATCAACTTGGCCACCGCCGAAGCCGTGCTCATGGCCACCTTTTCGTATCCCATCTTGGTAGGCAGCCTGACTTCGACGGTGGTGGATTTTGACTCGCTCATTCCGGCCATCTCCCCGCGGCATAGCGCGAGTGCGGTCATGTCGTCAGCTTGCGGACGGCCTTCGGCAAATGCCTGGATGGCCGTCCACAATGCATCGAGCATACCATTCGCATTCCGCACGGGACACGTAGAAAATTCATTCAAAAGCCTTTCCGGACCAAACTCTTCATCTCCCCGGAAGACTTCGGTGAGGCCGTCCGTGTAGAAAAGCAGCCGTGTGCCGGGCGCGAAGGCGCGCCGCTCACTGGCGTAGCGCATGCCCGGCAGGAGGCCCAGCGGCGTGCCCGCGGCTTCAAACTGATAGGTTGCGCCACCCGGCTCGACCTGAAAACCGGGATTGTGGCCGGCATTGACCACCTCGATTTCGCCCTCCGCAGGATGCAGACGCAGAAAGATCGCAGTCACGTAGCGACGGCGAGCCTCTTCGCCCTCGGCCCAGTGGTGCTGGTTCATGCGCGTGGCAAGCTCGTCGAGCGGCATACCGGTAGCCGCCATGCCGCGAAACGCCGCGCGGAAGCTTGTGGACATGATGGCCGACGCCAGTCCCTTGCCGGCCACGTCGGCCACAGCCATCAACAGGCTGCCGTCGGGCTGCTCGACAATGTCGAGATAATCGCCGCCGACTTCGTAGCAGGTATCGGAGCGGAAAGCGACCGAATAGCCGGGAATTTCGGGCAGCGTCTGCGGCAGCAGGGAGCGTTGGATCTGGCGCGCAGCATCGAGATCCTGCTGCAGCCGGGCGAACTCCACATTGCGCTTATGATTGCGCGCGTTTTCAAGCGCTACGGCAGCCTGCAGCGCAAGGCCCTCGAGAAAGTCCGCCTCAGAGAGGGTAAGCTCTCGCGAGCCCGGAGAGGCAACCACGAGGTCGGTCAACTTCTTTCCGTCGCGGTCGGCCAGCGGATAGATGAGCAATTGCTCGGCCGCGCCGTTTGCGGCGTCCTGGGGCACGTCGCCGTAGGTCATGCCGGCGCCGGGAAAAGCTGCGCCGGCCATCTCCAGCTCGCGCACCACAATGCGAAGCACTGCCTCCAGCACTTCTTCCTCGCGGATGGTTCCGTGGACCTGCCGCGAGGCCTCAAGCAGCGCCTGCAAGCGCGCCACCTGCTGCTGCAGCTCGATGGTTTCGCCCCCCGCCGCGAGTTGTGTATCCGCCGCCATGCTGACCCCGTGGAATCTCACTCTAGCACGCCAAAGGCGATGTTGCATTCCTACATCCAGGCGGCTGCGGCGAATGGGGTTACAGGCCAGTCTATGTGCGCGAGGCGGTGCGCGTGGGAGCGCTTTAGCTGGCGATTAATCTCATCTTCGATTACCCTAAGTTTGCTTTCTGGCCGATGAAGATGACGCCGCTTGGCTGCTACTCGGGGATTGGGCTGGTCTACCTGCCGTACCCGGTGTTCGCGCTGCTCGCGGAGCGGCTAGACGAGGCGTAGAAACTTCGGAATCTGTTCCAGAAGAGCGACCCGTAATCTCACGCGGTCCTTACGCGGCGTGTGGTATTGTCGGATTTAAACCGCCTCGCTGCTTTGCGGAACTCCCCTTCAGGTGTTAACAAGAAACAAGTTGCCTTGAGTTTTCAACTCACCCGCTCGCCCCGCGCTTTTTCTTTTTCGAGCCGCGGTGGAGGGTGGGGACCTGGTCCTTCTTTCACTTGCGAAAGGCGAACTCAACTGAATGAACCCGATTGACTGGCCCGACGGAATCCGATCTGGTTTTGACCGCGGACGAGATCACCAACCTTACCGAAGGGGGTAAGCCGGCCGAAACGCTGATGAACGTGGTCGCTCTGATCGCGACACGGTTCAGTACCGACGTCTGCTCGGCCTATCTGCTGGAGCCCGACCGGTCGAATCTGGTGCTGGCCGCCACGCTGGGGCTGCATCCGCGATCCATCGGCACATTGCGCATGCCGCTGAACGAAGGACTCTCAGGGCTGGTGGCTGAACAATTGCTGCCGGTGGCCGTGGCCGACGCGCGGGAGCATCCCCGCTACAAGTACTTCAAGGAATCGGGCGAAGAGGAGTACCACTCCTTTCTTGGCGTGCCGCTGATCGACCGCGGAGTTCTGCAAGGCGTGCTGGTGGTGCAGACCAAGGAGCCGCGAGTTTTTCGCGAGCATGAGATTCGCATGTTGGTGGAGGCGGCAAACCAGGTGGCGCCGGTGGTGAGCGAGGCGCGGACCCTCGACCGCTTCATCGCCCCGGCGCAGGAAAAGCTGTGGGCAGTTGGCGCGCAACGTGTGGTGGAGCTGGGACCAGGATTGCGTGAGCCTGTTTCGCGACCTGAATCCGGCGCGCTGGCGTCAGCTCAATCAGAATCCGATCGCGCTGCTGAATGAGATTCCGCTGGGCGAGATCGAGCGGAGGGCCGACCGAGCTGGTTCTGCACAGCCGCATCAATTACGCCTACCGGCGGCAGCAGGAGTATCTGCACGACGACCGCACGTGGGGCGCGGGCCACGCAGGCGTGCTGCGGCCGCGGCCCGTGGCCTATTTTTCGGCCGAGTTCGGACTGCACGAATCGCTGCCGATTTACTCCGGCGGCCTGGGCGTGCTGGCCGGCGACCACATCAAGAGCGCGTCGGACCTGGATATTCCGCTGATCGGCGTGGGGCTCTTCTACGGGCAGGGCTACTTTTTGCAGCGGCTCGACAAGGACGGCTGGCAGCGCGAGGAGTATCTCGAGACCGATATCGGCCAACTGCCGATGCAGCCGGCGATCGGCGCGAACGGCGAGCCGGTGGTGGTGGAGATCGCCACGCGGCGGCAGTTCGATTCGCGCCAAAGTGTGGCGCGTGAAGGTGGGCCGCTGCGATCTGCTGCTGCTGGATTCGAACGTGGCCGGCAATGCGCCCGAGGATCTGGAAACCACGTCGCGCCTCTACGGCGGCGACGCGCGCACCCGCATCCGGCAGGAGCTGCTGCTGGGCGTGGGCGGCTATCGCGCGCTGAAGGCGATGGGCATCCGGCCCGGCGTTCTGCATTTGAATGAAGGCCACAGCGGCTTCGCGGTCTTTGAAGCCATTCGCGACCGCATGGAAGAGGAAGGCCTGGATTTCTATTCGGCCGCACGGCAGATTCCCCGCGAGGTGATTTTCACCACGCACACGCCCGTGCCCGCAGGGCACGACCGCTTCAGCGCCGGACTGATTGAAGAGCACCTGGGCCCGCTGCGCGATCAATTGGGCATCTCGCACGAAAACCTGATGGGATTCGGCCGCGAACATCCCACCGACAGCGGAGAGGATTTCTGCATGACGGTGCTGGGCCTGAAGCTGGCGCGGCGCGTGAATGCCGTGAGCTCGCTGCACGGCGAAGTTTCGCGGGCCATGTGGCGAGGACTCTACCCTGAAAAGCCGGAGGACGCTGTGCCAATCGGCCACGTAACGAATGGCGTGCACGTACCTTCATGGCTGGCGCCGCAGATGCGCCGGCTTTACGATCGCCACCTCGGCGTGGGCTGGCATCGCCAAAGCGGAGCGTCGAACACATGGGCGTCAATCGAGACGGTCGACGACGGCGAGTTGTGGGAGACGCACCTCAGTCTGAAGGGACAGCTTTTGAATTTCGTGCGACGGCGCGCAGTGGAGCAGGCCGAACGCCGCGGCGAAGCTGCTGGAACCTTGAAGCAGCTGGACAAGGTGCTCTCGCCCGATGCGTTGACGATCGGCTTTGCGCGGCGGTTTGCGACCTACAAGCGCGCCAACCTGCTGCTTACCGATCTCGAAAGGCTTGCGGCGATGGCGAACGACGCCAAACGGCCGGTGCAGTTTGTGTTTGCCGGAAAAGCGCATCCGCACGACGAGCCGGGCAAGCGGGTTCTGCAACAGATCGCGCAGATGATGCGCAATTCCGATTTCTCCGACAAGCTCGTCTTTATTGAGGACTACGACATCAACGTGGGGCGCTACCTGGTACAGGGTGTGGATGTGTGGCTGAACAATCCGCGGCGCCCGCTGGAGGCGTCGGGCACAAGCGGAATGAAGGTGGTGCTGAACGGCGGCCTGAACCTTTCGATTCTGGACGGATGGTGGGCCGAAGCCTACGACGGGCTCAATGGCTTTGCCATCGGAAGGGGAAGAACCCACTCCAACATGGATGTACACGACAAGCGCGATGGCGAGGCGCTGTATCACGTTTTGCTCGATGAGGTGATTCCGCTTTACTACCTGCGCGACCGCGACGGCCTGCCGCGCGGTTGGATCAAACGCATGAAGCGCACGATCCGCACGCTGGGGTGGCGCTTCAACGCCGATCGCATGGTGATGGATTACACGTTGAAGTGCTACGTTCCGGCGGCAGGCGGAACCTCGAGCGAGGTGCGCGTACCGTCGTAACACTCGGATTAGCGTGCCTGCCTAGCTCACCAGCTCCATTTCTTTCAACGATTCCGCGTACGGCGCGCGCATGACGCCGCGCTCGGTCACGATGGCCGCGATGTATTTAGCCGGCGTGACGTCGAAGGCCGGGTTGCAGATGCCGACTCCGTTGGGCGTGAGCTGCTTGCCTGCATGGTGGGTTACTTCGCGCGCGGGTCGCTCTTCAATCGGAATCAGGTCGCCGGTCGCCGTGGCAAGGTCGATGGTGGACCAGGGTGCAGCCACATAAAACGGAATGCCGTGCTCGCGGGCGAGGATGGCGACGTTGTAAGTGCCGATCTTGTTCGCAGCATCGCCATTAGCGGCAATGCGATCGGCGCCGACAACCACCGCCTGAATCTTCCCTTGGCGCATCAGGCTGGCGGCCATGTTGTCGCAGATGACAGTAGTGGGGATGCCATCGGCCATCAACTCCCAAGCCGTCAAACGCGCACCCTGTAAGAACGGGCGGGTTTCGTCGGCGTAGACGCGAATGTTTTTGCCCTGCTCAACCGCCGCGCGAATGACGCCGAGAGCGGTTCCATAGCCGCAGGTAGCGAGTGCGCCGGCGTTGCAATGCGTAAGGACGCCGCCTTCGTCGGGAAGCAGCGCGGCCCCGTGCGCGCCCATCGTCTTGCACGCGGCGATGTCTTCTTCATACATGGCATGCGCCTCGGCAAGCAGCCTCTCTTTGATCTGCGCCAGTGGCACGCCCGATTCGGCCAGGTTCGCGAAAAGCGCCTTCATCCGGTCGATCGCCCAGAAGAGGTTGACCGCCGTGGGACGGGTGGCGGCGAGACGTGCGCAGATGCACTCGAACTCCGGCGCGAATTCGTCGACGGTGTTGGCCTGACTCTGCTTTGCGCCCAGCGCCACGCCGTACGCCGCAGAGACGCCGATGGCCGGCGCTCCGCGGACCACCATGGTGACGATGGCGTCGGCCACTTCATCGCTGGTTGCAGCGAGGACATAGCTCTCTTCAAGGGGAAGCTTGGTCTGGTCGATGAAGCGGACGCCCTCGGGGGTCCAGGTGAGGGTGGGAATCATGCAACTCCAGTGTAAATGGGGAAAGGACGAGGGAACAGTGGTCAGTCGTCAGTGGTCAGGGATCAGAGAACAGGGGGGCCTTCGCGACCACTGGAGTCCGGCGCTACGTCGATGAAAACATTTTCAATATCCGCTGGACGCCAAGCCCCGGCCATGCGTAGAGTGGTTGCGATACCAATCAAGTTGTTCTTTGGTTGTGTTGATTGGAGAAGGACCCTTTATGGCTACGCGCTCCAACCCGGCATCTGCGGCCAGCGCGCCGAATTACACCGCACCGTTTATTGCAGTCGCCATTCTCTTCGGCATTTTTGGATTCCTGACCAGCCTCAACAATGTGCTGGTGGCCAAGCTGGAGTCGGTTTTCCGGCTTGAGCACGGCCCGGCCATGCTGGCAACCGCGGCATGGTTCTTCGCATATCTTGTTTTCTCAGTTCCGTCGGCCAAAGTGATTGAGCTGGTGGGCTACAAGATCACGATGGTCATCTCGCTGTTTGTGATGGTTGGCGGAGCGCTGCTTTTCATTCCCGCAGCCAACATGGTCAGTTTCCCGATGACGCTGTTTGCCATCTTCGTTTTGGCGTCGGGTGTGTGCGGGCTGCAAACGTCGGCGAACCCGTACGTGTCGATCCTGGGGCCTGAGCACAGCGCTCCAGCGCGGTTGACGCTGGCCCAGGCCGTGAACTCGATCGGCTCGCTGCTGGCTCCGTGGGTCGCGGGAATCTTTATTCTGACGAATCCCAACCTTTCGCTGAGCTCGGCGGCCACGGCGCACATGTTGCAGGGACCGTACATTGCGATTGCCGCAGCGCTGCTTGTGCTGGGGTTCACGGTGATGATGCTGCACCTGCCGGCCATTACGATGTCTCACGACTCCCAGGTTGTGGCTGACACAACGGGACGCAGCATCTGGAGCTACCGGCACACGGTACTCGGCATGGTGGGTATCTTCTTTTATGTCGGGCTGGAGATCGCGGAAGCATCGATCACGATTCAGTTCTGCCTTGCGGAAGGAATGACCAAGGTTGAGACCGCCAGCCTGATGGTCAGCCTGTTTTATCTGGGAATGATGATTGGCCGCCTGCTGGGAAGCTTCGTCATGGTCTGGATCAAGGCGGAAAAGCTGCTGGTGGTTCTGGGGTTGTTGGGCGTGGCATTGCTGGCCGCCGCGATGTTCGGCCATGGCACCGCTGCCATTGCATGCCTGGTGCTGACGGGAATCGCCAACTCCATTATGTATCCGACAATCTTTGCTCTGGGCGTGGCGGAATTGGGACCGATGACCGGTGAGGGTTCAGGCGTACTGACCGTCGGCAATGTGGGTGGCGCCGTGATTCCGCCGCTCTTTGGCGCCCTGGCCGACCGATTCACTATCCACTACGCCTTTGCATTTTTGATGATCGCTTATGTCTATGTGATGTATTACGGGCTCTCGGGCTGCAAGCCCTCGCGCGATGCTGCGCATTAAATCCAGTTGCGACAATTGCAGGTCCGGCCCTCCGTTACAGCGGAGGGTTCGCTTTTTTTGCGGCGGATAGAGCGGAGAAACTCTGTAGATTCGCGGGCAAGAATAGCGTTCGCCCGGGAAGCGCGCCGCCCACGGTGGCGCAAAGCGAGACAAGAAACTGTGCCGCTGCGGGACAACGACTGGAGCGCCTCGCGACATAGATTGGATGGATTCGAGACAACCTGAATCGGTGCGGTACAGAAAGGGTGAGAATCTGCCTTAGAAAAAATAACTAAAGTTATCCCGGCCCGAACCGATGAAGGGTGTGGATGCAAACAAGCCCCATCCGACAATGGCGGCGGCCTTGAGAGAAGGATTGAGGCGGCGCTGGAGATGGCGACAGCAGGCATCCGAGAAGGAGTTGGATCCCATGGCCCTCGGTGTTTTAAACAATCTGTCGGCAATCTACGCTGAGAACAATCTCAATAACACGAACGCAAGCTTGCAAACGGTTCTGCAGCAGTTGTCGTCGGGATCGCGCATCAACTCCGGAGCGGACGATGCGGCGGGCCTCTCGCTGGTGAACGGTTTGGCGGCGAACTCCGCGGCGCTTACGCAATCTGAGACCAACGCGACCGAAGGCGTGGGATTACTGCAGGTGGCTGACGGCGCGCTGTCGCAGGTGACGAGCCTGCTGAACCGCGCCATTACACTAGCCACCGAAGCCTCCAACGGCACTCTCAATCCGACGCAGGAAGGCGCTGCAAACCAGGAGTACCAATCCATCCTGGCCGAGATCAACAACATTGGATCGACAACCACGTACAACCAGGAGCAGGTGTTTGACGGGAATATCGTGGCGATCTATACCGGGGATTCGTCGGCTGAGGGTTCTTCGGTCGACGATCTGAATATCCGGACGCTTTCGGAATCCAGTGTGGGCGACACCGGCGGCGCCATGGCTTACAGCAATGGTTCGAATAACGTGTTCATCGATCTGTCGAACGGCGGCGCACTTGCGACGGCCAACGATTCTCTTGTCAACCCGACGTCGAAGATTGTTGTGGATTACCTGGTGCAAGGAGCGAACGGCACCGTGGTCACTCCGACAACGATCGGCGTTGGTGCTGGCGAACCTTCGGCCGACGACACGGCCCAGGGACTGATTAACGCCATCAACAGCTCGGGCCTCGGCTTGACCGCTAGTTTCACGACTGGAAAAGCGGCTGGCGATTCCGCCGCCGGTGTCGATACGGGCATCGAGATTACAGGTGCGGGTGCAGGCGTGGGCAATGGCACGACTCCGGGCCTGGTGGGCACAGTGACAGCAACCGCTACCACAGACGCGCTCTCCGGCACGCTCACGATCAAGGGTTCCGACGGCAGCACGAGCGTGATCAATTTGGCCACGGGCAACGGCGGCGGAAGCTACGATCAAGCAACCTTGCTGACCGCAATCAACAATGGCGGCTACGGGATCACTGCGACGCAGGCCGGGACGAGTCTAGTCTTTACTTCGCCGGATTCTTCGGTCACCGTCACTGGTGCGAATGTCACGACCACCACCGGCGGCGACGCCGCTTCTTTTACAGCGTCTACTGGGTACTACACGGTCGGGGTGACAGACTCGACGGTAGCATCAGACTTTGACGTTGCCGACGCTCACACCGTCCAGACGAATGCGGCGCCCGCGGGCTTTGCCGGAAGCAACGGCGGGTCGGGCGGAGTCGCGACGATGAGCTACACCGACGGCGCAGGCGAGGCTCTGAACACGACCGACCTGACCAATCAGACGGATGCCGAAACGGCGCTGAACATGCTCAACGTGGCCATCAGCGACGTGGCCGCGCAGGACGGCTACATCGGCGTTCAGATCAACACTCTCGATTCTCTTAGCCAGGTCATGAGCACGCAGCAGGAGAATGTGGTTTCGGCGCAGAATGCGATCCAGGCGACCGATTACGCCTCTGCAACCTCCAACATGTCGAAGTATGAAATTCTGAGCCAGACCGGCATCGCTGCGCTCGCGCAGGCGAATCAGGTGCAGCAGGAAGTAACCAAACTGCTGCAGTAGCGCGGCCCAGAGGATTGATGAGCGAAAAAGTTTAGTAATTCTGCACCATTTCAAGACAACCCAGGGACAGGGCGGCGGTGAGGCGCAAGCTTCGCCGCCCATTTTCTTTGTGCTCATTTTCTTTCTTTGATCGACGACAAGAATCGGAACCTGCGAATTGAAACTTTGTGCGCAATTCATCGTCAGACTGAAGAGAGGCCTAAGCGCCGCTGCGCAGTAATTTTAAGAGTCGCCGAAGCGGAAAACTTCTCTCGGGAGGCAACCCCGGAACATCAATCGTCATCGGCCTCCGGCGCACAAGATCGAGTTTCATGCAAGGTGCAGTGCGCGATCTAGCCTGACGTACGCAGAAGGCTGCAATCCGCTCGCGGGCGATAAGCATCTCGCGAAAGGCTCGACTTCATATTTCGATTAAGACCAGTTAGAAGCGGTTTGAGCAAGTCCGAACCGCCGTAGAACGAAACTTCAATTTTCTACGGTGAAGCGTGAAAACTCGATCTTCTTTTTGCCGGGGACGCGCGCGTGCGCGTTTCATGAGCCGAATTGGAGTGTGCGCTGCATTCATTGGCATGACAGTGCTGCTCGCTGCGGCGTTTTGCCAGGGCACCCCACAGGGAAGCGGACCGGGGACGGGTGGCGAGATTCGCGGCCAGGTGGCGGATCCTTCGGGCGCTGTCATTCCGGGAGCGACCGTGGTGGCCATAACGACATCGGGCAAAGTGGCCGGCAAAGCCACTTCAGATGGCGTCGGCGCATACGCGATTCACGGGCTCGCGCCGGGCACATATAGTGTAACGGCAACCGCAAATGGATTTGCCGCATTCGCCATGCCAGGCATCGTCGTCGCGGCGGGGCAATTGAAGACCGTGAATGCGACACTCCAGATTGAGGTCCAGCAACAGCAGGTGCAGGTGGAGGCAGAAAGCAACACCGTAAGCACCAGCCCTGAAAGCAACGCCAACGCCGTGGTCATCAAGGGCAACGATCTGAACGCGCTTTCCGACGATCCAGACGAGCTGCAGAACGAACTGGAAGCACTGGCAGGGCCTGCGGCGGGGCCGAACGGCGGACAGATTTACATTGATGGATTTACCGGCGGGCAACTGCCGCCGAAGTCCTCGATTCGCGAAATCCGCGTAAATCAGAATCCGTTTTCTGCGCGAATTCGACCGGCTGGGCTACGGGCGCATCGAGATTTTCACCAAGCCGGGAACGGTGCGCTGCACGGCAACGTTCGAGCGCAGGGCAACGACTCCACGTTCAACACGCAGAATCCCGCTCCTGCGTCGGAGAAGTCGCGAACTGAACCGCCGTACTATTCTCTGGGATCTCACGGCTCGGCCGGCGGGCCGATCTCGAAAACCTCCTCCTATTTCGTGAGCGTGTTTGCGCGGCAACAGGACAACGAGAATGTTGTGAAGGCGATCAATCCGGCGAGCATCACGGCGGCAAACCCGAATGGAACGTCGATTAACGAAGCTTTCGGCAATCCCACTTCGCGGCTCGATATCAGCCCGCGGGTCGATTTGCAGCTTGGCAAATCCGAACACGCTGACCATTCGCGAAACGTACAACCGGTCGCGTGAGCAACAACAGCATTGGAGTCGAACGGGCTGGCTTTGCCGCAGCACGCCACCAACAGCGACGAGCAGGAGAACGCACTGCAGATCTCCGATAGCTTGGTCCTCAGCCGGAATCTCGTGGACGATATCCGCTTCCAATACCGGAGGGTACGAGACAGCACGACGGCGATTTCGAATCTGCCCGCATTCACGGTGCAGGAGCAGTTCACCGACGGCGGCAATCCGGAGCAGACTCGAAGGACCATGAAAACGATCTTGAATTGCAGAATTACTTTTCCGGCGTCGAAGGCGCGCATTCGCTGAGCTTCGGGGCGCAGGCTGCGGGCTTATCCCGACATGAACTTCACCACCTGCGGAAGCAATGGCGCGTATACGTTTTCGAACGGCCTTCGTCTTTCGTGGGGTGTTATTCCACGCCGCAGGGCTCCGCACCGCCGGCCAGCTGCGTACCGCAGCAATACACCTACACCAAAGTCAAAATCCCACGGCTCAGCGACCTTGTTTGACGCCGCACTGTTTTACCAGGACGACTGGAAGGTGAATCCGCGGTTCACGTTCAGCTATGGCGTGCGCTGGGAGACGCAGAACTGGATCAGCGACAAGGATGACTGGGCGCCGCGGCTGAGCCTGGCCTATGCGCTGGGCAGGGATTCAGGCAAGCGCCAGCCGAAGACGGTGTTGCGCGCAGGATATGGATGGTTCTATCAGCGTTTCACGGTGGCCAATGGATTTGGCGCCAGCGTGCCTTACGTGATCAACACCATCCACGAGAACGGAGTGAACGAGCAGCAGTTTATTCAGACTTCGGGAATCGTCTTCAATCCGATACACGACGACGCCGATCTCGGCCAGCACGCTCGGGCAGCGCAACAGGCAAAAACGCTCCGACATTTTACTCCATCGCGCCCAATTTTCACGCGGCAAACGACATGGAGGCGGCGATCGGCATCGACCGGCAGATCACGAAATCGATCACAGGCAATGTGACCTACGTCTATTCGCAGGGCGTCCACCAGTTCTTTACCGACAACCTGAGCGCGGCAGCGGAGTTTCCGCTGGCGAATGCGCAGAGCGACACTTACCCAGCGACAGCGCCGTGGCGCGCCTCCATCCAATAATCTCCAATACCAGTCGGGCGGATTCTACCGCGAGCACCAGATCATGGCCACGACACGGGCCACGTTCGGAAGTTCAGCCTGTCTGCGAACTACACATACTCGAACGCGCAGGGGGACACGAGCGGCGTAAGTTCGGTGCCTTCGGTGTCGAGTGACCCTGGCCTCGATTACGGGCGAACGACCTTCGACGTGCATGACCGGCTCATATTGTTTGGAAACTTCACGCTGCCGTGGGCTGTCTCGTTCTCGCCCATGGTATCGGCGAACTCCGGGACACCGTTCAACATTACGACGGGCAGCGATCTAACGGGAAACAACCAATTCAACGGACGGCCAACGTATGCTGCGAGCTGCTCGGAGCCGAATGCGATCAGCACGCAATGGGGCTGTTTCGATTCCGAGCCGTATGGGATCGCAAATCCTGCGCCGGGAACGCCGATTGAACCCTACGCGGCGAACGAGAAGATCGCGCCGTTTGGGCTGGGCTCCGGACCGACCAATGTGAGCGTGAACTTGCGCTTGAGTAAGGTGATCGGCATCGGGCCTGAGGAAGAGAGCGGAAGAGGATCGGGCGGCGGCCCAGGTGGTGGCCGAGGCCCGGGTGGCGGCCGAGGCGGCCCGCCGGGACTGGCAGGCGGCCTGAGCGGCAGCCAGGGAGGGCCGGGACGGCTCGATCAAAGTGTCCCGCGGAGATACAACCTGACGTTTTCGGTGTGGGGCACGAACATCTTCAACCATGAGAATCTCGGCACGCCGAACGGAACTCTGTCAGCGAAGGGTTTCTTTGGCAATTCGCAGACGCTGGCTGGTGGCTTCTTCGCTTCGCCGACGGCGGGCAACCGCAATATTTCGCTGCAGGCGATGTTCAGTTTTTAGAGCGATTCCGGGATTGCTGTACCCAGGGCTCATCTTCACCTTGTCTTCCTGAGCGACGGAGCGCTTTGCCGTCGTGAAGCGACGCAAAGCGGGAGGGAGTCGAAGGATCTGCGGTTGCCTTTTCGCTGCTTGGTGGGTACACCATTTGTGAAATTGCTCTAGAACGGTTGCTCAAGCAGCCCCCGGCGCGATGAGCGGAAATCTAAGCGCAAAACTTATTCCCACCTTCCCGATTTGAGGTAATCGTCGATGGCCTTTGCCGCTTTGCGGCCGGCGCCCATGGCGAGGATGACGGTGGCGCCGCCGGTGACAATGTCGCCGCCGGCAAAGACGCCGCGCTTCGAGGTACGCATGGTTTCGGGATCGGCGACGATGTAGTTGCGCTTGTTGGTGGCGAGATCGGGAGTCGTGCTTTGGATGAGCGGATTGGCGGTGGTGCCGACGCCGATGATGGCGACGTTGGCGGGCAAAACGAATTCCGAGCCGGCGATCGGGACTGGGCGGCGGCGGCCGTCTCGCATCGGGCTCGCCCAGCTCCATGCGCACGCATCGCGCGCCGGTGAGCCAGCCATTTTCGTCGCCGAGGAATTCGACGGGATTGGTCAACATGCGGAACTCGATGCCCTCTTCGCGGGCGTGCTTCACTTCTTCAGCGCGGGCCGGCATTTCGGCTTCAGACCGGCGATAAACGAGCGTCGCCGTCTTCGCGCCCAGACGGCGCGCGGTGCGCACCGCATCCATGGCGGTGTTGCCGCCGCCGACGACGATCACGTCGCGATCGCGGCAGTCGTAGATCGGCTGGTCGAACTCCGGGAAGCGGTAGGCGCGCATCAGGTTGGTGCGGGTGAGAAACTCGTTGGCCGAGTAGACGCCGTTCAGGTGCTCGCCGGGCACGCCGAGAAAGACGGGCAGGCCCGCGCCGGTGGCAACAAAGATTGCGTCGTAGCCTTCGACGCGCATCAGCTCGTCGAGCGTGACGCTTTTGCCGACGACAACGTTGGTTTCGAACTCCACGCCCATGCGGCGCAGGTTGTCGACTTCTTCCTTCACGATTGATTTGGGCAGGCGAAACTCGGGAATGCCGTAGACGAGCACGCCGCCCAGCTCGTGCAGCGCCTCAAAGACGCGCACGCGATGGCCTTTCTGGATGAGGTCGCCGGCGGCAGAGAGGCCTGCCGGGCCGCTGCCGACAATGGCGACGCTCTTGCCGGTGGGCGGCGCGATGGCGGGCAAACCAAGCTGGCCGCTCTGGCGCTCGAAGTCGGCGATGAAGCGCTCCAGGTTGCCGATGGCGACGGGCTGGCCCTTCTTGCCCAATCACGCATCCGCCTTCGCACTGGCTCTCCTGCGGGCAAACGCGGCCGGTGATGGCGGGCAGCGCATTGTCTTCGCGCATCTTTGCCGCGGCGGCCAGAAAATCGCCTGCATAGATGAGTGCCACAATCTCCTTGATCTTGACGCCGACGGGGCATTCCAACTGGCAGCCGGGCTTGGCGCAGGCGATGCAGCGCGTGGCTTCAGTCACGGCTCCGGAAGCGGTCAAGCCCTGATTCACTTCTTCGAAGTTGTGCGCGCGCACTTGCGCGTCGAGCTCCGGCATGCGCACGCGCGGAATCTGCATGCGCTCTTTGAGCGGAAGAGGATTGGCGGGAGGGGCTTGCGTGTCAGGCATGATGCTTCTCCCCCTGCGCCTCAAGACGCGCGCGCAGTTGCGCGGTCTCTTTCTCTCTGGTGGCCAGCGAGGCGCGCAGCGCAGCGAGCTCTTCCTGCTTGTGCTGCTCGAAAGTCTTCAGCGACTGGCACTCCTGGCCGCGATACATGGCGTTGCGCTGCATCAGCACTTCGAAGTTGACCTGCGAGGCGTCGAACTCCGGCCCATCCACGCAGGCGAACTTGCTTTGGTTGCCGAGCAGCACGCGGCAGCCGCCGCACATGCCCGTGCCGTCGACCATGATGGAGTTGAGGCTGACCATGGTCTTGATGCCGAGCGGCGCGGTGACTGCGCGCGACGGCGCGCATCATGGGCACGGGGCCGACGGCGAGCACGAAGTCGAGCTTGCGCCCGGCGGCGAGCAGGTCTTTGAGCTTCTTCGTCACCAGGCCCTGTTCGCCGTAGCTGCCGTCGTCGGTGAGGATGTATGCCTCGTGGCTGGCGGCGCGCACCTCGTCTTCAAAGATCACCATCTCTCTGCTGCGCGCGCCCTCGATGAAGATGACGTGGTTCCCGGCGTCCTTCAGCGCCTGCGCGGTGGGCAGCGCCATGGCCGTGCCCACGCTGCCGGCCACAATCACGGCGGTGCCGTAGTTCCTGATCTCGGAGGGACGGCCGAGCGGGCCGACGACGTCGAGAATCGAGTCGCCCGCCTCCAAGGCAGTTGAGCAGCGAAGTGGTCTTGCCGACGGCCTGCACAACGATGGTGATGGTGCCGGCCGCGGGATCGGCGCTCTTGATGGTGAGCGGAATGCGCTCGCCGTTTTCGTGCACGCGCAGAATGACGAACTGGCCCGGCCGCTGCTTGCGCGCGATGCGCGGCGCCTCGATGGTGAATTGCCGGATGTTGAGACCGGCGGTGCGGGCTTCCACGATTCTGAACATTTTGAGACTCGCCCTCCGGCTCGATCCACGCCCGCTTGAGTCCATGCAGGCAGCCCATGAACAATCCCACTGGGCAAAGGGGACACCGGGATCTGGTCGCAGACTGGCCCGTTTCCTCGTTCAGCATTGATTATTCAGGAATTAGCGGCTTGGGTTTGTGACGCGAGTCACTGCCGAAGGGGGACGAGGCGGCTGAACCGCAGATCCGAAATCGCTCAGGCCTGCCGCGCCTTCCAGAGGAGATACAGCCCCCAGGCGGCCTGGGTGCATCGTCGCGGATGGCGCCGGCGAGCATCATGCGCTCGAATTCGGCGATCGGCAACGAGCGGACAGCGATATCGTGCTCTTCGGCGTCGGGATTGTTTTGGGTCAGCGTAAGGCCGGTGGCCAGAAACACGTGATGCCGCTGCCGCGCAAAGCCGTAGGCGATCCAATTGAGTCCCAGGCGGGTCATTTGAGCGGCTTCGAGCCCGATTTCTTCCTTCAGTTCGCCGCGCGCCAGTTCTTCGGGATTGTCGACTCTCGCTCCCAACCGCCCTGGGGCAGCTCGAGCGCACGCTCCTGGATGGTGTAGCGGAACTGCTCGACCAGCCAGATCCGGTCGCCATCGATGGGCAGAATGATGGCGCCGTCGTGCTTCTCGACCACGCCGTAGATGCCGCTTCTGGCCGTTGGAGCGCAGGATCTCGTCTTCGCGCACACGCATCCAGTGGTTGCGGTAGACTTCGCGGCTGGAGAGCGTGGTGATGGCTGGGACCGCGTCTGTGCCTGGGTTCCTTCCCCTGAATGCATAGGCCTCCTTCGAGCGTCTCGCACGCAGCACTCCACAGATCTGCGCTAACAGGAGCAGTTTACCGGCCGGGCCTGAAGGGTATGCCAGGGCGCATCAAAGGAATCAGCAGTTGACCATGACCGCGAGCAGCCGGGCCGCTCAGGCCGCCACTGCACCAGGAATTCGGTGACCGACGAGGACTCCATGCGCCGCATGGCCTCAAACTCGCCGTCCTTCTGGCTGTAAAGAAGCGCGCCGTGCTCGCTGAGGACCGCCAGTGCGGGGACACCCTTCTTGAGCGGAATTCCGTACTTTTCGGCCAGGTCCAGATTGACGTCCAATTGGCCGATATTGATGTGGACAACCACAAAATTCCTGTCGAGAATGGGCTTGTTTCTGGCGTCGTGGAAGTAGATATCGAGCACCTGGCAGTCGCCGCACCAGTTGCCGCCAAAATCGAGAAGAACGCGCCGATGCGTCGCGGCGGCGGTTTTGAGCGCGGCCGCCAGATCAGCTTTGGCGCGAGCCGGGCTGGGGTATATGTCGCGCTCGGCGGAATTGGCCACGCCGGCAGCAAACGCCAGCAACGCCACCAGGACGAGCAGTTTGCTGATTTCATTGGGGAGCCCTCCACGGCTGCTTCCAGTCTGCCACAACTGGGCCTTAGCCCGGCAACCCGGGGCAGCCTCCACGTCAGATGCGGTTTTGTGCGACAATAAGGGGGTTAAAGAAGCGCGCTGACGAGACTTCGCGCGCGGAGGAATTATCGATGGGCGATCTACTTCAGCCTTGGCACATTATCGTGCTGGCGGTTGTCGCGTTTCTGCTGTTCGGCGCCAGACGGCTGCCGGAGCTGGGTAAGGGATTGGGTGAGGGATTGAAGGGCTTCAAGGAAGGGTTAAAGGGCATTGCCGATCCTCCGCCCGCGCAGCCGACGCAGCAGCAGAATGCCGCGCCGGCACCCCCGCCACCGACAAACGCGCCGGTCGAGCCGAAGTAGGTACGGCGGCGCCGAGCGGCCTTTCCGGGCTCGCGCCGTGTCGTGTGAGATTTGCACTGGAAGAAAAAGCAGCATCCGGCGAATGTGAGGGACCTGTGCTAACGCACTGGCCCCAAATTGCTGACGAACCCCATCAATTTTGTTTGATGGGGTTTTGTTTTTGAGTGGTAGGTTTTCAGATCTGCTCGTCGGCAAAGGCGAATTGGCGATCGGAGCGGAGCAAGGCCGGCCAGTGCCGACGCGCGGGGCGTTCTTTTTCCGGGAATTGAGATCGACGGCGGTTACTTGTAATCCTGCGCGGAGGGGTAATAGCCGAGCTTGGCAGCCACGATTACATTCGGCCGGTCGACGCGCACTTCGATGTTGCGGAACTTGCCGTCGTAGATCGATTCGTGGCTCGTGTAACCCAGCGTGTACTGGTTGCGGGCCTCGTCGGCGATCTTGGCGTAGCTCTTCTCGATGCTGTTGATGCCGCCCTCGGCGTACATATCGCCGCCGGTCTGCTGGACGTATTTGTACAGGATGTTGTCGTACATGGTGAAGGGCAGGTGGATAGCGGTCAAGCCATCCCTCGCCCCAGCGGGCCGAGTCGCCCACCAGCGTGGCGTAGACGGCGATCTTGTTGGTCTGCAGGTAGCGCACCACTTCTTTCCAGCTGGCCTTGCTGCCGTACTCCTTGCCGTCGGAGACCACGTAAGATGATGCGCCGGCGATCCTTGGGGCGGGTGGAAAGCTCCTTGGCGGCTGCGAGGATGGCGTCGTTGAGGGTGTGAATCTCCTTGGGGATGGTGATGAAGGTGTCGTTGCCCGTCGAACCGCCGGGCTGAAGGATCAGGAGTCGACGCAATTGCCGTTCTGGTGATATTGCAGTCGGCGAAGCGGTCCGCCAGTTGATCGGGCACCATGGGGTCAGTCTGCCGGTGGCTTCGCCAGCGACAGCACCGCGGGCAGGCGGGCGCTCTGCGCGCCGGTAAAGCCCGTCCACTCCTTGGCGCCGTTGGTGTAGGTGAAGACCGCAGCCTCGTCATAAGGCGTGAGTGCGCCCTGGATCGCGCCCATGCGACTGGTTCACCTGGTCCATGATGTTCGAGGGCAGAGTCTGGTCGATGACAAAGGCGACGGAGAGCGGCTGCGGATCCACGCTGAACACGCGCAACGGCTCGCGGGTGTTGTTCTCGTAGACCTTGAAGTCGCGCCAGGTCAGGCCGGACACCAGGTTTCCCTTGGAGTCCTTCACCGTGACCGGAACCTGGACGAATTCACCTGGACGACGAACCGGGCCAGTGCCGCGCTACCGGTTTCCGGTGGTGTGGCCTGCACGTCGGCTGTGGGCTGGTCGGCAGGCGGCTGGCTTGAAGGTGGGGGCGGCTGCTCGGGCTGGCGGTTGGCCTGTCGCGGAAGAAGAATTCGGGCCGGATGGAGCTTCCCGGCGCACCGATTCCGGGCGTGATCAGGCCCGTCAACGCTGCCGAGCGAAGGGGGTGGTTGCGGAGTGGGCGCGTCGGGAACAGGACTGCTGCTTTTGGGCCAGACGCCCCCCAGCCAAAATGAGCCCGAGCTCAGAAGTGCTGCCAGCGCAATGGCCCTTCTACCGTTCACAGCGATTCGATCCCCCCTCAGGCCTGCCGAGCACAGCCAGGCACGAGCCACCACGACAGGCCGCACACCTGACAGAGTATCAGACGCGCCAGCGCGGCCTTAAGTTGCCTGCCGGCGGAATTGGATGCGGGTTATGCTCTCTTAGGGGTTGACTTTTCGTCTAACCCGCCAGTATGCACCTACGGATCGGGATTGCCGCCCTCGTGGTTGGCCTGCCGGTGTTGATGCCGGCAGGATGGGCTCAGCTTGCGCCTTCGCCCGACGCGCCGCCGGTGAGCACCGCTCCCGCCCCTCCGCCGGACGAGACGCCGGTGGCCACCTTCAAACAGAATGTGAATCTGGTGGACCTGTTCTTCACCGTCAAGGACAAGAACGGCAACCTGGTTCCGCATCTCACGCGCGACGATTGCTCAGGTGACAGGAGGACAAGGTGCCGCAGACGCTGAAGAGCTTTGTGGCCGAAACCGACCAGCCGCTCACGCTGGGCATTCTGCTCGACACCTCGGGCAGCCAGCAACGCGTGCTGCCGCTGGAGCAGGACGCGGGCAGCCAGTTCCTCGAGCAGGTTCTGCGCAAGAAGGACGAGGCGTTCCTGGTGTCGTTCGACGTGAATGTCGACCTGCTGCAGGACTTCACCAACAGCCCGCATGAGCTGGCGCACGCCATGGACAAGGCGGAGATCAACACCGCCGGCGGCAACGGTCGGCGGGATTCCCGGCCTGGGCGGAGGCACCGGTGCCCACCATGGCGATCCCAAGGGCACGCTGCTCTACGACGCCATCTATCTGGCCGCCAACGAAAAGCTGAACCAGGAGACCGGCCGCAAGGCGATGATCATCCTGACCGACGGCGAGGACGAAGGCAGCCGCA
This sequence comes from uncultured Acidobacteriaceae bacterium, assembly GCA_963782285.1. Taxonomy (GTDB): domain Bacteria; phylum Acidobacteriota; class Terriglobia; order Terriglobales; family Acidobacteriaceae; genus Telmatobacter. Next base: position 337,037 of record CAWAJH010000001.1, on the reverse strand, counting down.
CCAAGATTGGCGAGGCGATTGCCGCGGCGGAAAGAACAACGTGATCGTCTACGTGATTCTGATTGCCGACCGGGCGATGTACTGGAGCCAGGGCGTGGGCTACTACGGCTACTCGGCAGCGAAGAGGATTTCCGACGAGACGGGCGGCCGGCTGATCGACGTGGGCAACAACGGCAACAAGCTGCAGGCGGCGTTTCAGCAGATCCAAGACGAGCTGCGCACCCAGTACGTAGCCAGCTACACCCCAAGCAATACCAAGCAGGACGGCACATTCCGGCATATTGGGTGGAGTGCCAGGGCGACGGGGGACAGCTGAAAGTGCAGGTGCGCAAGGGCTACTACGCTCCATCTCCGGGAAATTAGCCTGGATTTCGAGGACACCGGCTGGGGGCTTTGCAACCAGAGGTATGAACATCCATTCCCGAGGTGGGAGAACTTACGCCTTGGGGAAGGATTTGCAGTTACGGATCTCTGAAAAGGTTCGATTCGCACACCATTGACCGAACCTCTGTTTTTTGTCTTTCCCCTCATGTAAGTCGCAGCTGAAACTTGGTTTCCACGCACTGGACACTCGGCTTCCATTGCTTCTTTTTCGGCATTGGTTTCTCAATGGCCGAAAATGCGGCATCGTACGGCAGGTAGCCGGCGCGTGATGTTAGAAGGCGCGAACTGTCTGAAGAAGGGGTGCACGAAATCCAATGCAGGATATCGGAATCAAAATCGCCATATTCCTTGCGGTGGCCATCGCGACCCTTACAAGCATTCCACTGCTGGCGCAAGATGCGGGCGCCAGTGCGCAGCCGAGCGCCGCCGCCACTGCCGCAGGCGCGCAGACTGATGAATCGGCAAGCGCTTCCTCAGCCACCGGTCCGCGACAAGCTGCAGGCTACGGCGATCAAGCTTCTTCGCACGCATGGGAGATGAGCTCGATCACAGGAGAGCTCGACGGCAAACTCGATTCGAAGACGGCCAAACCGGGCGACCGCGTAGTGCTCAAGACGATCGAGAAAGTACAGACCTCCGATGGAACCATGATTCCCAAGGGATCGCGCCTGATTGGCCACGTGACCCAGGTGCAGGCCTACAGCAAGGAGCAAGGAGCGGCGTTGCTGGGCATCGCGTTCGATCGCGTGGAGATGAAAAACGGGCAGAATGTCGCCATGTACATGCTGATCCGCGGTGTCAGCCCAAGCCCGAGCCCCTCGACGATGAACTCGGTGGGCAGCGGTGGAATGATGGACCCATCAATGCAAGACGGCGCGCCGATCGGTGGCGGCGGGGCGCCATTGGGCGGCGGGGCGCGATGGGTGGCGGAACGATGGGCGGGGGAGCGCCCCTGGGTGGCGGGCGCGGCGGCGGCGGAATAGGCGGCGGCGCCGCCGGCGGAACACTGAACAGAGCAGGCGGCATGCCCGGCGATGTGACTGGCGGCGCGATGGACGGGACCGGTGAGGCTGCATCATCGATCGGCGATCGCGCGGGAACGGGCCTTGGCTCGACACAGAATGCGACGGTGCAGACCGCCGGACACGGCGATCTGGATCTTGACACCGATGCTCACGCCGCGGCGGCGGCTCGCGCTGTGCCGCGTCCTACGCGCATTCCCGGCGTGATGCTCTCCGGAAACAGCTCCGCCTCAGGTCTGCTCTCAGGGCCGCGCAGGAATATCGAACTCGAAAGCGGAACCGAGATGCAACTGGGGATTGTGGCGAAAGACTAACCGCTGTTTACGATCAGAGAACTTGCAGGATGAAATTGCAGGAATTGACCGGCGCGGTCGCGGCGCATGCGATGACGTGCGTAAATCTGCTCAGACTGTCCATTTTTCAGACACCACGTTACTGAAGTTGGCGAATGCCGTAATCTGGCGCAGATACAGGGCTTTCGTTAGTATCGGCAACGACGGAAAAAACATGAGACCGCAAGCAGAAAAATTGAGGACCTCATGCATCTCCGCCGCGAGGTGTGCCGATGGCCATTCAATCCGCCGTTCAGGAAGGTTTTGAAATCAGTCCGCGTTTCCGGCAGAAGATCGAGGAACGGGTTGCAAGGCTGGAGCAGGATGCCGATTGCGACGAAGCCAGATTCACGTGCTGGACGACATTGACCATATCCGGCGGCAGATGCGCCTCGTAGCGGCGCAGCGGGCGGAAGCGTTGCGCATGCGGCTGTTCCTCGATCGTGCCGGAACGCGCCTGCCGAGACCGCTGATCGCTCTGTAAAGCGAAGCAATCAAGAAAAGCGATCATGGATCGATCCTCTGCCTAACAGGATCGGCTGGCGCAGATTGGCTTTGGAAAACCGCATCGCTGAGTAGAGCCGAATCCTTTCCAGTTCAGTAATCAACGAGTGTTTCCACAGGCGCTCCTGTTTCCACAGATGCGCGGCGCTTCGATTCTTCGTACACTTATACACTTCGGAGGAACACGAAGCATTGCCGAACCTCGATTATTTTGTCGTGATGTTTTCACAGCTGAGCCGCTGGCCGGCAATCCGCTGGCGGTGGTGATGAATACCTGCGGACTGACGACGGAGCGGATGCAGGCCATTGCGCGCGAGTTCAACCTCTCTGAGACGACCTTCGTGGAGCGCAGACCGGCCGAGGTGGAGCGCGCCGAGGGCGTGCGCGTGCGAATTTTCACGACGCAGGAGGAATTGCCGTTTGCCGGGCATCCCACGCTGGGCACGGCGAGCGTGCTCAAAATGTTTTTGCCGGAGACGGTGCAGAACGATACCGTGACGCTGGCGCTGAATGTTGGGCCTGTGCCGGTGCGCTTTGAAGATCGCCCCGGCCAAACCGCAGCGTTGTTCGGCGAGATGACGCAGCGGGATCCGGAGTTTGGGGAGCACCTGCCAAAGGCTGCCAGTGGCCGCCTGACTGGACTCGCCGACGAAGACCTTGACCCGGAGCTGACGCCGCAGGTGGTTTCGACCGGCAACGCTTTCGCGATTGTGGTGCTTCGGTCGCTGGAGGCGCTTGGGCGCCTTAAGGTGGACCACGAGAAAGCAACGGCGTGGCTGCGGGAGCGCGGCGCGCGGTGGTTCTATGTTCTGGCGCCAGATCCGGACCAAGGCGAGAACGGTACGAAGTACCGGGCGAGGATGCAATTTTATGGCGGCGAAGATCCGGCCACGGGCTCGGCGGCGGGCTGCGCGATCAGCTACCTTGTGGCTCACGGAATCGTGGCGTCGGACGTGCGCATTCATGTGCGCCAAGGCGTAGAGATCGGCCGGCCCAGCGATCTCTTCCTGGCGGCGAAAAAAGAAATCGCGAAGGTGAGGGATGTGCGCGTGGCAGGCAGCACTGTTCTTGTAGCAAATGGACAGCTTTTCCTGCCGTGATGCACATGCTTTCAACAGATATTCATCTTCGCAAGTGATGTCCTGCGTTAATGTAGCGATTTTCCACTTGTTTCACGCGGATTTTCAGTTGCGCTTTCGCTTCGTCTTCCCTCTTTTCACGAAGCGCCGAGGCTCGTACTCTTCCGATTCGTTGGGGACATTTCGCTGGCGCGGTTCCTCGGAATTCATTGACGCGCCAAAGACCGACTACCTGACCGCGAAGGAAAGCTGACTCGGAAACAATCGCGAGAAGGTTGCCGCAGCGACCTATGCCGCCACCCTCCTATTGGAGCGCGGTCGAGTCGTCGGGCAATCTGTGTGATGTGATTCGGATACGAGAAACGGCCGCTCTCACGGGCATTTGGGCCAACAATTCAGCCATACTCACCTGCAGATTTTGCGGCGGAGGATGTTTTGTTTTGGAACGGCCGATGAATTTGAAGCATTTAAAGTTAGGAGCCATTCTGCGCACCATGCGACCCAAGAAAGTGATTCTCTGTGTAGACGACAACGAACAAGAGCTTTCTGTACTCAAGTTCATGCTGACAACCAATGGCTACCGTGTTCTCGCGGCCAAGACGGGCAGGAGGCGATCCATGTTTTTGACTCGGCGCCGCAGATCGACCTGGTTCTGACCGACACCAATATGCCACAGATGAGCGGAATCCAGCTTGTAGAGCGGCTGAAACGCATGACGGCCATGTGCCCATGATCCTGCTGGGCGATGCGCAGGCGATGAACGGCCAGATCCATACCGCCGACGCGATGCTGGCAAGGAAAAACTGCTCCACGCTGGAACTGCTGGAGCGCATCAAAGTGATGAGCGCCCGCAAACGCGGCCCGCGCAAAGGCGCGCAGCGGATGCCGCAGGCTGCAGAGCTGGCTGCGGCTTCGTAGAACAAGGAGAAGTAGCCAAGAAGGCGCGAAAATCGGGACTGCGGCGGTTTGCTGGATGCTTTGCGGACGAGGACGGAAACGAACATCTTTGGCAAGCGGTCGCCGCTTCTCAGCTAAAGGGGGCACTTCCGCTCCGATTCTTGCCGGCTGCACCGCGTATTTCTCGCCTTCGGTCCTCCTTGCTGCCAGGTTCCCTCTTGACGATTGGAGGCGACAGTGAGCATACTCGGCAACGGTGCTGTATGCCCGGGGTGAGGCAACTCCCCGGTGAAAGTTGGTTCGTATGGACCTGGTTCTTTTACGTCTTCTTTTTGTCATTTTGCTTGCCGCGGTTTGTTACTTCCTCCGCCCCTTCGGAATCCAGACCGGCTGGGAGGGCGCAGCTGTGGGAGCGGCCGCGGCTGGCGCGGTCATCGTCTTCGAGCTGCGCGTGCGGGCGCTCACGCTGCGGCGGCTGATTGGCGCCGTCGTGGGCAGCGTGCTCGGCATCTTCGGCGCGGCGCTGTTTTGCCTGGTGCTGCGCTCGGCGCCGCTCTCGAATGCCAACTCCGCGGTGCTGCAGATCTTCGTGCTGCTGCTGATGACCTATGTGGGCCTGCTGGTGGGCGCCAGCAAGGGCGACCTGCTGAATCCCGCGGCGCTGGGCACGGTCTTTCCTCGCGATAAGCCGCCGCGCCGCAGCGCCAAGGTGCTCGACACGAGCGTGATTATCGACGGCCGCATCGCCGATATCGCCGAGGCCGGCTTTATCGACGGCATGCTGGTGGTGCCGGAGTTTGTGCTGCGCGAGCTGCAGGTTGTGGCCGACTCCACCGACGGCTCGAAGCGCCAGCGCGGCACGCCGCGGCCTGGACATGCTGCAGCGCATGCAGTCCAACGACAAGATCCAGGTGCAGATTGTGCCCGACGATTTTCCTTCGATCCGCGAAGTGGACCTGAAGCTGCTGGAGCTGGCCAAGAAGTGGGAGGCCAAGGTGGTGACCAACGACTTCAACCTGAACAAGGTGGCCCACCTGCACCACGTGGAAGTGCTGAACATCAACGACCTGGCCAACGCTCTGAAGCCCGTGGTGCTGCCCGGCGAGCGCATGAACGTGCTGATCCTGAAGGAAGGCAAGGAGTACAACCAGGGCGTGGGCTACCTGGACGACGGCACGATGGTGGTGGTGGATCACGCGCGCAAGCTGATCGGCCGGTCGGTGGGGATCTCCGTGACCAGCGTGCTGCAAACCGCCAGCGGCAAAATGATCTTCGGCAAGATGGACGAGAACGGGAAGCCCGCGAGCGAAACCGCATGAGAGTACCCGTTAACTCGCCCGCGTCGCCTTGAAGGTTTTCGAACGATGATCACCGGCTACCCGAGCCTGGTACGAATCGACTGTCACGTGCCCAAAGCGCAACTGCCCGACGGCACGGCGACTGCGCATGCGATGCAGCGAGCTATCACCTGTAACGCAAAGCGCCCGAGGTTGCCTTATTGCGAGCGCAAACAAAGCTGGCTCCAGCGCTTGTTTACGTGCGATCTCGCGATAGGTGGGAAGATCGATCTTTGCCGCGACGATCGCGTTTGAACCGTGGCGCGCCACGTCATGTCCTTTGCAATCGACTACGTGAGCCGGAGTTTCACTTCGGGCCACTCGGCGGCGACGATCGAGTAGCGATAGGAATCGCGCGGCGTGAAGTCCGCAGCCATGCGGTGCGCGCGCAAAACCCCTTCGAATTTTCCGCCGATGCGTTCGATGGCGGCCTGCGAGCGCTTGTTGCGCGCGTCGGTGTGCAGGCAGACGCGCAGCATGCCCCACACCTCGAAGGCATGCGTAAGCATCAGCAGCTTGGCCTCAGTGTTGGCGGCGGTGCGGATGGCCGAAGCCGTGAGCCAGGTGTAGCCGATCTCGCAGACGTCGGGATGCTCACGGCCGTGGCGCGGATGGCCGGCGCGGCCACGCCCAGCTCTCGATATCGAAAAAGCGCGTTGAGCCGAGGACAGCGCCGTCGGCGATGCGGACGGTCGCGAAGGCATGCGCTGTTCCGGCATCGCGCCAAGCGAGCGCGGTCTCGATGTAGCGGAGAACTGCTCGCGGCCGATGGGAACGGCGCTCCATTGATAGAGCGCGGGATCAGCGGCGGAGGAGGGGTGGACGCGGCGACGAGGCCGTCAAGGTGCGACAGCGAGAGCGGTTCGAGCCGCACATCATGACCTTCTAACAAGAGGTTCTCGTTCACTTCTCGCCCACAAGCATGGATTACACCGACGGGATTTGGAATTCAACCAGGTTGCTGATCTGAATAACGGGCTCAACGTCGGTGTAGTTAGGAATGTCGCCTTGCAACCTGTCGGCGACAGGGGTGAACGCCTGCGTGAAGGCGTCGACCGATTCGCAGGTGAATCCAGCAATGGCCGCGAACGGCGGCGGGGCGCCGGGTGCTTCGCCGCCGATGCCGATTTCTACTGTGGCTGATTTGATCGCGTGCCCGAGCAGTTTTGCGGCTAATGGCATGTGGACTTTCAAGTAATAATCCGCGTCAAAATGGCTGCCGGGTTTGTTGGGATAGGCGATGGCGACTCTGATCATGCTCACTTCCCTTGGTGTTGAATGCGCAACACAGTAGGATTGGCCGTGCGGTCAATACTTCTGCACCTTGGGGTCGATCTGGTCGGCCCATGCCAGGATGCCGCCGGCGAGGTTCTTGACGTTGGGATAGCCCTGTCCGCCAGGAACTCCGCAACGCGCTGGCTGCGGCCGCCGGACCGGCACTGCACCACGATCTCGCGGTTGCGATCGATTTCAGCCAGGCGCTGCGGCACATCGTTCATGGGAATGAGCGTGCCGCCGATGTTGGCGATTTGATACTCGTAAGGCTCTCGCACGTCGAGGATGAAGAGATCGTCTCCGGCATCGAGGCGCTGCTTTAGTTCTTTCACATCCATCTGGGGGATTCCGTTTTTCAATTGTTTCTCCTGGGAGATTTCGGGCGCGAGGCCGCAGAATTGCTGGTAGTCAATCAGTTGCGTAACGGTTGGGTGTTCCCCGCAAACCGGGCAATCGGGGTTCTTCCTTAGCTTGAGTTCGCGAAAGCGCATGGTGAGCGCATCAACCAGCAGCAGCCGGCCAATCAGGGGCTCGCCCTTGCCCAGGATGAGCTTGATTGCTTCGGTGGCTTGAATGACGCCGATCAGGCCGGGCAGAATGCCGAGCACTCCACCCTCTGCGCAGCTCGGCACAGCGCCGGGAGGAGGCGGCTCGGGATAGAGGCATCGGTAGCAAGGGCCCTGGCTCGTGGCGAAGACGCTGGCCTGGCCTTCAAAGCGAAAGACGGAGCCGTAGACGTTGGGCTTGCCCAACAGCACGCACGCGTCGTTCACCAGGTAGCGCGTGGGAAAGTTGTCGGTCCCGTCGGCGACGACGTCATAGTCACGAAGGATCTCGAGCGCGTTGGCGCTGGTAAGCATGGTTTCGTGCTTGACGACGTTGAGTGCGGGATTGAGAGCGACAAGTTTTTCTTCAGCCGAGTCGAGCTTCTTGCGGCCCACGTCTCTTGTCGAGTGAAGAATCTGACGCTGCAGGTTGCTCGCGTCCACCACATCGAAATCGACGAGGCCGAGAGTGCCTACGCCGGCGGCAGCCAGGTAGAACGCAAGGGGTGAGCCAAGGCCGCCGGCCCCCACGCAAAGAACGCGCGCAGCTTTCAGCTTCTGCTGGCCCTCCACGCCCACTTCGGGCAGGATAATGTGGCGCGCGTAGCGGGCAAGTTCAGAGCTATTCAGTTCTGGCAGCGCGGTTGGGGAAGTGGTAACGCCCATGGATCAAACGCTCCGGTCCTCTTTTAGTTTATCGGGCCGGAGCTGGAAGGCGGGGAAAAGCGGGCGGCTCCATCTCCGTGGATCCGCCCCCCAGGTAAGGCTGAACGCGATAACAATTACTGCGCGGGCTTCTTGGCCGCGGCGGGCTTGGAGCCCATCGCAGCGGCAGGATTCGACTTCCAGAACGAAGAATCGCCCTTGATCCAGTCGTCGCTCACATAGCTTTGCTTCGCATTCACGGTGAAGAGTTCGCTATGTGAGGAATCGACAGCTTCGCCGAAGAGCTGATCGAGCTTCTGCATTCCTTCGTCGCCACCCATGGCCTCACGGAACTTCTTGTCCTCGGTGTAGGCAAGGTCGATTGCCGACATGGAGGGATCGCCGCTGATGGCTATGTAGGTGCCGTCCTGGGCGCCAAAGGCGATTTCGTACATGCCCCAGTGGGCGCTGGTTCCGGCTTTTTCGTGAGCGTCCTTGACCATTTTCACAACATCATGCCAATCCTTGTCGTGGCCGGGGCGGACGTGGAAGGTTGAGATCTGGTAGACGCGGTGGTCTGTGAGGTCGTTATGCGGGTGATAGCTCAGGTCCGGATCGTACATGTAAACAACCTGTTCAACCTCGTCCAGCAGCTCGCCGTCTGCGATTCCCGCGCGCTCCAGATCAGCGGAGAGGGTCGGGTTGGCGTCCTGCATTTTGTCGTACTTTTCCCAGTCCGCGAATGAGTCGTAGCGGGCCATGTAGAGCGCTCGCGATCTACCAGACATGGAATTCATGGCAACGTAGTAGACGGGGAATTTCGCCTTGGCTTGCGGCAAGAACGAATGCGCTCTCCGTCTTGTCGTGCGCGGCTCCGCCTTTATAGGGCTTTGGGTATTCGATGGTGATTGCAAGAACCTTGGGCACCGGTGAGCTGGTTGAAGCATCCTGGGCCGCGGCAAACGAACTTCCGATAGCCGCGAGAGACAGTCCTAGCAGGGCGGGGCCGACGATCTTCATGTGTGGGAATCCTCCTTGATTTGCTCGGAGAAGGCGTGCGATGGGGGAGGGGTATGGGAAGCGCTGGCTCTCAGAGGCTGAGTGATTATGCGTTCCACGCACCAGCAAAGTAAAGAAGTTTCCGATTCTCCACGAGATATGCACGAGGAAATCCGGTTCCTGCACCACATCTGGTGCGCAGGTGACTTGATTCGCGCCCTCGAAGAGGAGGTTGGAGGATCGCTGTGTTCCTGAAATCAGGGGCTGCACCGATCTACCAAAGAATCGTCGATCTCGATGGTCTGCGGTTCGAAGCGCTTGTCTTCTTCCCCCGTTCCGGCCAAAAGGAATGCGTTGGTCGATGCAGCCCGGCCGTGGATTACTTGGACGATGACATAGCAGCAGCCGAGCCAGTGGGCGTCGGCAAGATCTGTGGCTGACCAATGTGCGGGATGGTCGGGATGCGAGTGGTAGAAGCCTGCAATTTCAAGTCCGCGGCCGCGGGCATCGCGCGCAATTCTCACCAGTTCTGCTGGAGCGATTTCAAAATGACTTTGCGGCGATTTGACGCTGGCATTGGCGGCGCGCATCGCAGCATCGATCCGCCATCCGTCCGTCGTGGGGCGCCCCAGGAGCGCACCGCAGCATTCGTTTGGATAGGTCGCTTCGCCGTGAGCGCGAACCGTGTCGTAGACTGCGCGAGGCAAACGAAGCGCGGTCACGATTTCCTCCTTGGTGCACTCCGAATGCTTGAGGCCGGATAAAGAATAACGTGTGACGAGCGGAATTGCGGCCTGGGGTGCGCGTATGCGAGATTGGAGATATGGGAAACGGCGTCCGGTTCAATCTTCGCAGATGGCAGCGGAGCCGGGCCGTCTCGGCAGGACCGCAATCATGAAAAGAAAATCCCGCCATCCAAACTTCGACCAGATGCTTGAACTGCTGCGCGCACACGGTTTCGAGGTTGCGCCCTTCGCCGGTCGCCCCGAGAGTAAGTTGGTAAGCAAGCATGGAGTTGGAGCCGTACTGGCTCCGCCGCAGCGCGGCGCTGACGCGGACGGCGCGGCGGCCGCTTTCCTGGTTCCACCCGGAGTACTGGTGAAAGGCGAGATTTCGCGGTTGCTGGATCGTGGGTTCCAGAAGTTCATTAGAACCTCCCAATACGAACTTCCCGCGACGGCATCACAATTGCAGGCGATTCACGCGTTCAGCGAGGAGCTGAAGCAGTTGACCGGAGCCACCAGCCTTTACAACGAGTCGCTGGGCACCACGAGCGATGTCTATCGTTACGACCGGCTGATGGGCCGTGAGGTAGAGCAGCCCGAGCCGGGCCAGCCGTGGGAGTTGCGGACGGGCACTGATCATCGACGTTTGAGGCCAATGTGCCAGAGTTGACGCCAGGTACCGGAGTGAAATCTGCTTCCGGGGAAAGCTTTCGCGTTCCGGATCATCGCGAGCGCCGGCGGCAAGCCCGCCGTGAGGTCGACGCATCCGCATCCATCTTTCTTGTGCGAGTGGGATCGATGCTGCGGGGACGGATTGTGGACCTGAGCCTGGGCGGATGCCGAATTCGCACCGAGGAGCGTTTTCACGTTGGAATCTACACTCGGGTCGAGGTGGAATTCTATCTTCGAGGACTGTCTTTTCGGCTCGGTGGCGTCATCCAGGCGATTCACGATCTCAATTCAGTCGGCATTCGGTTCATCGATTTGAGCGAGCGCAAGCGGCAACAGATTGCAGACTTGATTGCAGAGATGGAGAAGATGGGCGCTGCAGAAAACCCCGCAGACGACTCCCCAGCCGCAGAACCTGTTTGATAGGGCCGCGGCGGCGCCCGTGCAGCGTTGAGATTCCCCGAAACCGCCCTAGTGCGAAGTGCGCGAGGCCGATGTGGAGGGACTAGACCGATTCCGGGATTGCTGTACCCATGGCTCATCCTTCGCCTTGTCTTCCTGAGCGACGGAGCGCTTTGCCGTCGTGAAGCGACGCAAAGCGGGAGGGAGTCGAAGGATCTGCAGTTGCTTTTTCGCTGCTCGGTGGGTACACCATTTGTGAAATTTCCTTAGCCGCCGCAGTCGGCTCGACTTCGATGTAGTCGAACGCGGCGGGATCGCGGCCGTCGGACGTGCCTTCTATTTGCAAAACATCGCCGGGCTTCAGCTCAACATCCCGCCGCCGTGTAGCGCGTGGAGTTGTCGCCGTTGGGCCACAGCGACGGCAGCTTCGCGTCGGCCGCCCACGAGGCAATCTGTTTCCCGTTCGCTCTGAGCGCGAAATGCGCCACGCCGCCTTGCAGATCGAAGTATTGCACGGCGATATTGAAGCGGCCGGCGTGGCCGGCGTAGGTCCACTCGGCGGAGCAAGTGGAGGGTTTCTCGGGGACCGAAATCTCAGCCCGGCGCTGGAGAATTCTTGCGACGGCGTAATGACTGGCTCGCAAGTCACCGCTTTGCCGCCGGAAGCGTCTTCCCACGGATGCACATCGATGACCTTGTAGCCGGTGAGGCGCGCGTCTTCGGCTTCCATGCGGCCGGGATAATGGCCGGCGCGGCCCTGCTCGTCGGGAATTCCGCTCTCTTTGAGGAAATACTGCACAATGGCGTCGCGCCACACGATGGCGTGGCCGGCCTGGTACTCGAGCCGCGCGCGTTCATCGTCATAGAGCGCCGGATCGATCTTGCCTTTGAGCGTGGCCCATTCTGCGCCGAGCTCGCGCCGCCTCGGCCGCGCCCTTGTAGTGGCTGTCGTAGACGTACTGGATCACCGTCTTGCCCGAGTGCAGCCTGTAGGTCTACGGCACGTGATGGAAGAACAGCAGCAGATTCGTCGGGGCAGGCTGTCAAGCGACTCGTACATCTTCGCGACTCTCAGGCGGATACTGGCCGATGAAGCCGGTGCCGGTGGCCACGGTGCGATCCATGCCGATGCCCTGGGCGTCGTCGCGATGCCACTGGCCCCAGCCGTTGCGCTCGCTCGATTCGATGTTGGGACCGTAGTGGCTGCCGGTGATGTCGGTGAGCGTCTGCGTGCCCAGGAAGCCCGGTGTAGTGCTACGTACGCCGGCCAGGATTGCATCAGCATCTTGTCGACCGTTGCGACCACCTGCGGATTCGTGCCGATGGTTTGCCGCGTCCACTCCTCGGCGATCTGCTGCGGCTGAAAGATCCGGATTCCACGCCAGGCGGCCGAAGGCGTAGAGATTCGCCATGGCCAGCGGCGAGCCCAGCCAGCCATCGCGGCCGACGCACGGCGAACGCCGACCATTGCCGCCCAGACGGGCGATCGAAGCTTTTGCCCTCGATAATCTTCTTTCACCGGCGTCGATCGATTGTCGGCGTGCAGATCGAAGTCGAGCACTCTCCTTCCACATGCGGCGCGAGATAGACCAGGTGACGCTGCTGGCCGGTGTACTCCTGCGTGATCTGCACTTCCATGGCTTCGTTGGTCTTGCGCAGGCCGGCGAAGAGCGGCGAAACCGGCTCGTCGCGCCTGGAAATCGATGGGGCCGTACTTGATCTGCACGATCACGTTGGGCGCGAACTTGCCGTCGAGCGGATGAAAGATGTCGTAGGCGGCGCGGGCGCGGTCGGCCTTGAGGTCGTTGTAGTCGAGGTGATTGTTGTAGACGAAGGCGCGATAGAGCACCACGCCGCCGTGCGGCGCGAGCGCGTCGGCGAGCAGTGTTGGCGGCGTCGGCCGGGCTGCGGCCGTAGCTGGCGGGGCCGGCCTGGCCTTCGGAATCGGCCTTGACTGTGAAGCCGGCAAAGTCGGGGATCAGCGCGTAGATCTCGTCGACCTTTGCGGCCCACCACGCCTTCACCTCCGGGATCGAGTGGATCGAAGGTCTTGAGGCCGCCGATCTTTTGCGGGCTGGCGATGTCCACGCTCATCGGCGAGGCGCACGCCCCACGGGCGCATGGCGTCGGCGATGCGCGCCAGGCCCTTGATCATGTCGGGATCGAGAAATGGCGCCGCGCCGTTCACGTTGTTCACATTGCAGCCGTTGATGCCGACCGAGGCGAGCAGGCGCGCGTATTCGCCGACCTGGCTCAGATCGTCGCGGACGTTGCCGTTGTCAAAGAAGATCGACCGGCCCGCCGTAGCCGCGCTCGACCGTGCCGTTGGGGTTGTCCCACTCGTCGACCCAGCGAATGGGCATGGCGGGGCTCTTCGGATCAGCGTTCAGGTGCGTCAGGTCATCATCTGTTGCGAATGCGGCGCAGGAGAGTCGAAGGCGCCGAAGAGCGCGCCGTGCGGGTCGGACGCCGGCGACGATGAAAAGCGGCATGCCCGTGCCAGACAGTCCGATCGAGCCAGAATCCGTGAGGCTCAAGATGTGCGGGCATCGGCGAGTGGCGGAAAAGCTTTGCGCACTTCCGTCCAGGGTGCCAGACGACGGTTTCGCCCGTCGTCGCCATTTCCGGCCTCGAGCGCCCGTCAGAGCCGGTGATGCCGCGCTGGAGTTCGTTGCACGGCCGACTGCTTCGAGGGGGTCTTTGCCGAGAGCGCGGACCGAAGCAGGAACCGCTGCGCGATGGCTGCCGGTGTAGTGCAGCCAGGCCTGATCCGCCGTTTGGCGTGCATGCGGCGAGTCGAGGCTGCGAAAAATGCAAATGCGGTGAACAATCGTGACGAAATCGATTTTCTTACGCTTCGCAGCCCACCAGTTTGCCATTTTCAACTCCCTAGAACGTTCTATCACGTTGTGAGGAGCAGGGAACGAGGGGCCAGGGGACTAGCTCTCTGTCAATCCCTCCGTCATAACGGAACCATCCCAATCCCCTGATTCCACGCGCATTTTGCTCGAGGCCGGCTTTGCAGATTATTTCCCCGAAATCGCTAAGCTCTAAACCAGAGAAGTTCCTGCGATGAGCGAGACCAAAGAAGCCGCGAATCGGGCCCAACAGCGGGCCAGAATTGTCGTAGATAATCCGCATCAATCGTGCGGGCTGCCGAATGCGGATTTTTTACTGTTCGCGAAGACATATTTCAACGGTAACTGCTGTGGAATCAGCAACCGGTCCGGAGAAAACCGGTCAAAAACCGGAGCGCAGAATTTTTTTATCGTCCAGGAGGGCATTTTTCTATACTAACTTCCTTAGAATCAGCAAACCGATCCGAAAACCGCGGTCAAAAAAGTGCGAAAACGTAAGCAATTGAGCCCAGAGATTGAGTCCCCTGGGCATGCCGATCGAGACGAATCGTTCCGTCGATCACCAGTCGATCGTCACGCGGCGCAGGCCGCGCACGGCGTTGGTGAGATAGATGGCGTCGGCGTTGCGCAGATCGTCGAGGGTACAAGCACGCGCTCTTCGATTTCCGGGCGCGTTTCGAGCAGATGACGGCGATAGACGCCGGCCAGCAGGCCGCACTCGATCGGGCGGCGTGAACCAGCGGCCGTCCTTCTCGATGAAGACATTGCTGATGGCGCCTTCAGTGACTTCGCCGCGCAGATTGAGGAAGAGCACGTCGTCGAAGCCGTTGCGCGCGGCCCGTCGAATACTCCAGCGCATAGAGCGGGCGCTGCGTGGTCTTGTGGTAGAGCATGGCGTCGGCGGGATCGGTGCGCATCGGAGGAGATGCGCACGCGGCCGATGCGGTTCGGATCGCTGGCCTCGCGAGAACGTTCGCTGCTGATCCCGCAATTGCCATCGGCGTCGATGAGGAGCAGGCGCACTTTGCGTCGGCATGGATCGGCGAATTGTTGCGGCGTGCTGCTCGAGCGCGGCGCGGATCGCCGCGCGATCGCACGCAAAACCGAAATAGTCCGCCGAGTCGGTCGAGCCGGTCGAGATGCAATTCGAGGAACGGATAAGCGCCGTTCCAGAGCATGGTTTCGATCAAGGAAAAATTTGTCGGGCTGGCCGATCATCCGCGGCTCCGGACATGCCGGTGCGCGGGGCCGGTGAGAAACTCGGCTTTGAGCAGGCACTCGCGGAATTCTGTCGGCCGGATCGGAGTCGATGACGATGCCGCTGCCGGCGCCCATAGCTGCCGCTGTGCCGCCGTGCTAGTTCCAGCGTGCGAATGGCCACGTTGAAGACCGTTTGCTGCGGCGAAAAGAAGCCGATGGCGCCGGTGTACACGCCGCGCGGCGCGTCTTCGAGCTCGGCGATGCAGCTGCATGGCCCGCACTTTGGGCGCGCCGGTGACGGAGCCGCAGGGAAACAGCGCGCGGAAGATCTCGTGAAAGCCGACTTCGGGCCGCAGCTCGGCGCGTGACGGTCGAGGTCATCTGCCAGAGCGTGGGATAGCGCTCGACGACGAAGAGATTCTCCGCGCGCACGCGTGCCGAATTCGCGCGACGCGGCCCAGGTCGTTGCGCAGCAGGTCGACGATCATCACATTTTCGCTGCGGTTTTTCGGGTCGTTGCGCAGCCACTCGGCGATCTCGCGGTCTTCGCGCGTGGTGCGGCCGCGCGGCGCAGTGCCTTTCATGGGCCGCGTGACGATGCGGCGCGTCGCGCCGTCGCTGCTCGACGCGGAAAAACAGCTCCGGCGAAAACGAAAGAATGTACGGCCCTGCTTGCCAGTGCAGAAACGCGCCGTAGTCGACCGGCTGGCGTGCGCGCAGCCGCGCGTAAAGCGCCGCAACGCTGCCCGTGCGCATCGACACGGAAGGGCGCGGTGAAGTTGAGCTGATAGACGTCGCCGGCGCGAATCCACTCGTGGATCGCGGCGATACGCTGGGCGTATTCGGTTTCGGTGAGCGCGAACTCGGCAGCAATCTCCGGGCAGCGGCTCTGCCCATTGCGACGGTCGCAGATTCGTCGGCAGCTACTCTTCTGCTTCGGCTCGGAAACGCGCGAGCTCCGGCGGCTCGCCGTCCAACGAATCTTCCCGTCGTCGTGATCGAACGCGTAGCCGCGCTCGTAGATGCCGAACCAGGCCAGCGGCTGGCCCTCTCGCGCTGGCGGCCGCAGTTGCGGCCTTCGGCTCAAAGCAGCTTCCGCACTCGTAGCTGAAGAACCCTGCAGCGCACATGCCCTGCGGCCACTGCCCTCTCGATCTCAGCAAAGAGGCCGGGAATCTCGCCTGCCGTGTTTGCCGCGCACACGCGCGCTGGAGCCGTGAACAGTTGCGTCCACGGTTTTCCGAATTGCAATCGGCCGGATGCGGTTTGCCGCCTTCCAGCAGCACCGTGGCCGGCGTTTGCTCCACCAGCGCATAGACTTCCGCGGGAAGGGGATGCCGGCGCGTCATGCAGGCAGTTTACGGCTTCACGCTCGCGTGCAGGCGCGACGGGATTTCACTGAACCGTCAGCACCATCGTGGTGGAGTTGGTGATGGCTGTAACGCCGTTGCTCGATTGGCCGGTGACCGTAATCGTGAACGTGCCGGTCGGAGTGGAGGGCGGTTGGCCGGTGGACCGTGATTGTAGTAGTAGTAGAGCGGATTGCAGGCTGTGGTTCCCAGCGTGGTGACCAGGCCAACCAGCGCCACAAGCGCCAGCCGGTTGAGCCAGCGCGGCGCCGCGCGCCCCACGCCAGCCCGCCAAGGCCCAGCATGCCGGGCAGCAGAATGGCCCATGCGACGGGGCTGCCTCTGCGTCCGAGCTTCGCAGGCGGCACAACCTGCGTGGTTCGCGTCTGGCCCTGCGTTTGAATCAGCATGGAACTGACAGGCGGGCAAGCCGATGGAGCCGAACCGGCGCGCAACTGGCCGGCGTGGTCGGCAAAATCTCAACGATTCCGGCGTAAACGCGCATGAGGCCAGGCTGGGAAGTCCCGAACAGGAGAGCGTGACGAACATGGGCGCCGTGAGAGCCGCGTTGTCCTGGGGTGTGATGGTGACGGCGACAGTGCCGGAACTGCCGATGGTGATGGTGAGCGGCAAAGTGGAAGGCGCAACAGCCGAAAGAGAAACCGCAAAGTTCGGCGTCCCGCTACTTTGGCCGGTGACGTTGCTGGTGCCGGACATCGATCCCAGGTGTGACGCGTCGCCCGCATACACCGCGTGCAGAGCGTGGTCGCCAGCCGGAAGCGGAACGACGGAAGTTGCTTGCCCATCTTTGTTGAGCACGGCTTCAGCTAGGTGGCGGCCGCTTTCTTCCAGGATGACGGTGCCGCCTGCGGGCGTACCGTCGACTCCAGCCACGGTCATCGAGGCCGTCGCCTGCGTGCGCCCACTCTGGTCGTGGGTCTCAACATTCAGGGTAGTTTGTGTCGCAATGCCCAGCGCAGGGGCTGCCAATAGAGCGGGGATCGCCAACGCCAAGCTCAATCCCGCTGCAAATTTAAGCCGCAAACCGCGGCAGTCCATGCCTCTCACTTGCACCTGCTCCAACTCTCCAGAACCATTGCGCAATGACCCTCGACCACTTGGCCGCTTCTCGCTGGGTAGAAAACTATTGTATCCGGCGAGGGCGCAGTCCGGCCAACCCGCCTGGCCGATCAAAAGCCTTCCCGTGCTTCCTCTGATCCAGTTGAATCCCGCGCTTGTTTGACGGTTGCGGCGGGAAATCGGGAGTCTCGGGCAGAGGCGAACCTTCGTCCAGTCCACGGCATCGAAGTGGATCATGCTGAGAGCGCTCTTGCCGGGCCAGACCTGGAAGAAAAAGCCTCCACCGGACCTCCACCATTACCGCCAACTTTGCCGCCCAATCCGCATCCCGCGCCGGGGCCCGATCCGCAGCCGCCCGGAGCGCCGGCGCCGATGCCCTCCCCAATCCCGGCTTAGTCGGCCGCGGTCTCGGCCTTATGGACCAACAATCCAAGGCAAGGTTCAGTTCAATGCTCCATCTCCTCCGGTTTTGCGGCGCGGCGGCGGCGGCCGCTGAGCAGATAGATGGCGGCGCGCAATTCCAGTAGAGGATCGGCCGACGGCTCGATTCCGTCAACGCGCGGAATGGGGTCGAAGATGATCTGCTTCTGCTGCGCGGCATTGTCCGCAACCGCACCGGTGAGCTCGAGAGTGCCAAGCTCAGCCAATTCGCGGCTTTCGGGCCAATGCACGGTGGCGTCATCGGTTGTATCCTGAGGCGCGGCCACCTGCACCATAATCTTGAATCGGATGGGGCCTGTGGACACGCGAGCAAGAAGTTCCTCGTAGTGATAGTTGGGCGCGAGGGCGCCTGCGTCAGCGTCGGCAAAGAATTCCGTGCCTTGTTCGGGAAGGATGCGGTAGCGCCCGAATTTCTTCTCTCCCGATGCATTCGTAAAGGCAAACGCAGTCACGCCGAAGTAAGCCTCCTGCGCCAGGCTCTTTGGAAACGGCTTGGGAGCCTGGACAAAGGCGAGTGCCGCCGGATGCGCGCCCAGAAACTTTTCGACGGGCTTGGGTGATGGAGTGTCCGGTCCGCTGGCGGCAACGGCTTTGAGGAACTCGAGAAACTCGTAACCATCGCGCGTGGGGAACGCATCGATCGAATGGGCCACGATGTCGGTGTGCACATGCTCGGCCAGGTTGAAGCGGATGGCCATCCCGCGCGGGTTGGCATCCGGCGCAGAATCGGGAATGAGAGGCAGGCCGGTTGAATTGGAGAAGCGCACAGTCACAGGTGTGCTTTCTCTTGTGATGTGCGGAGCGCGCGTGAGCCGCTGTGCGCCGGCGGCTGGTGCGAAACTCCCGGTAACCATCATTCCTTTCGCGTGCGCGGCACGATAGCCGGGGTGCACACCAAAGAGCTGATCGAATACCTGGAGCAGATCGTTGGCAAGCGTGACAACGCGTTCGTCATTGGGCAATGGCATGTGCGAACCTCCTCGGAGTAGATGCAGTCTAATTCAACCCGGTTTCGCTGCTCGTTAAGTCCTGTGAATCATCCTGTCGCGCTATCCTTCTGGGGATAGGTTATATCGCCATGACAGAAGTCGCTTCTCGCCCCCAGCTTGCCCATCTGACCCAGGTTCTCGACGATCTTCGCGCCAAGGGCACGCACTTCAAGCTGCGCGTGCTCGACGACCAGCAGGCGCCGGTGTGCCACTACGACGGGCGCGAAGTGATCAACCTGGCCAGCAACAACTATCTGGGCCTGGCCAACCACCCCAAGCTCATTGAGGCGGCCATCGCCGCCACGCGCACCTTCGGCGTGGGCTCGGGCGCGGTGCGCACCATCGCCGGAACCATGCGCATCCACATGGAGCTCGAGGAGAAGATCGCGCGCTTCAAGAATGTCGAGGCCTGCGTGGTCTTCCAGAGCGGCTTTGCGGCCAACGCCGGCACGGTCAGCGCGATTCTCGGCAAAGAGGACTTCATCCTCTCCGACGAGCTCAACCACGCCAGCATCATCGACGGCGCGCGGCTTTCGCGGGCGACGATCAAGGTCTTCCGGCACAAGGATGCGGCCCACTGCGAAGAGCTGCTGCAAGAGTTGCCAGACGAGCCGGGCCACAAGCTGGTGATCACCGATGGCGTCTTCTCGATGGATGGCGACATCGGCCCGGTGGACAAGCTGGCCGCGCTGGCGGAGAAGTACGGCGCCATCATGATGGTCGACGACGCACACGCCTCGGGCGTGCTGGGGCGCAATGGCCGCGGGTCGGTCGATCACTTCGGCATGCACGGCAACGTCGATGTGCAGGTGGGCACGCTGTCGAAGGCCATTGGCGCGCTGGGCGGCTATGTTTGCGGATCGAAGGATCTGATTGACTACCTTTACCATCGCGCGCGGCCGTTCCTGTTCTCCACGTCGCATCCGCCGTCGGTCGCGGCCACCTGCATTGCGGCCTTCGACATTCTGGAGAACGAGCCGGAGCGCATTGAGCGGCTCTGGGCGAACACGCGCTATTTTCAGGGCGAGCTCAAGCGCCTGGGATTCAACATCGGCGGCGTCAACACCCCGGCCACGGAGACGCCGATCACGCCGATCATCGTGGGCGAGGGCCGCGCGGCGATGGAGTTCAGCCGCGCGCTCTTCGACGAAGGCGTGATGGCGACGGGCATTGCGTTTCCGACGGTGCCCGAGGGCAAGGCGCGCATCCGCGCCATCCTGACCAGCGAGCACACGCGCGCGCAGCTCGACCACGCGCTCGAGACGATGGAGCGGGTGGCGAAGCAGATGGGGATTCTACAATAAGGTCAGAATGATCGCTCACCTGCGCGGCAAGCTCATCTACAAACAGCCCGGCCAGGCCATCGTCGAGGCCGGGGGCGTCGGCTACGACGTCGCCATCTCCGTGCCCACGTTTACGGCGCTGCCCTCGGTGGGCGCTGAAGCCGCGCTGCATATTCACACCCAGGTGAGCGACGACCAGATCGCGCTCTTCGGCTTTCTCGATCGCGAAGAGAAGCGGCTCTTCGAGCGGCTGATCACCGTGAGTGGCGTGGGGCCGAAGCTGGCCATCAAGATGCTCAGCGGGCTTTCGCCGGAGCGCACGGTGCAGGCCATTCGCGGGCAGGATCACGCGCAGCTCACGCGCATTCCCGGCGTGGGCAAAAAGCTGGCCGAGCGCCTGGTGGTCGAGCTCAAAGACAAGCTCGACGACTTTGCCGTTGCGCCCGCGCAGCCCTCCGTGCAAGGCCCAGCCGTGGACGATGTGCTCTCCGCGCTGACCAATCTCGGCTACCAGCGCGCGGCAGCAGAGAAGGCCATCGAGCAGGCCATCGCAAAAGAAAAGGCGCTCGCTGCGGATTTCGATGGGCTGTTCCGCGGGGCGCTGAAGTTGATCCGGTAGACTTTTTACGATGACAACAAAGCAAAGAACCGCTCCTGCAGCAGTCCCCCTACTTCAGCCCTGAAGCGCTGACCTTCCTGCGTAACCTGGCGAGGCACAACGACCGCGCGTGGTTTCAGCCGCGCAAGGCGCAGTTCGAAGCAGAACTGCGCGAGCCGATGCTCGCCATCGTGCGCAAGATTACCGACGCGATGATGGACTTCGCGCCGAATCATGTGCGGCCCGCGGAGAAGTCGCTCTTTCGCATCTATCGCGACACGCGCTTCAGCTCCGACAAGCGGCCTTATAAAACGCATGTGGCCGCGTGGTGGACGCACATGGGACTCGAAAAGACCTCGGGCGCGGGCTACTACTTTCACGTGAGCGCGAAGGAAGTGATCATTGCCGCCGGCTCTTACATGCCGGAGAAAGAACAATTGGCTGCCATCCGCCACTGGCTGCTCGATCATCACGCGGAATTCAGGAAGCTGCTCAAGCGGCCAACCGTGCGTAAGCTCTACGACGAGTTTGAAGGCAATGCGCTGACGCGTCCGCCGAAGGGTTTTCCGGCGGAGCATCCGGGGATGGATCTGATCCGCTGCCGCCAGTGGGGACTTGCAGCAGAGCTGCCGGCGAAGGCCGCTCTCAAAAAGGACATCGCCGACGTGGTCATCCGCTACTTTAAAGTGGCCGCACCGATCGTGGACGCACTGAACACGCCCATCGCCGCGGCCCAGGCTCCGAAGAGGAAGGTGCTCTTCGGACTCTAGTTACCGGTGGAACCGGCCGACTACGACGCCTTTGCCCAGGACGTGTCCATTGATTGCTGAAATGAGGTCGTCACGCGTGGCATCAGGGCCAAGCGTGAGCTTGGTATCAAGAGCGAAGAGCTGGAACGTGTAATGGTGATATGGTCCGGCCGCGCCCGCACCTGGCCCCATAAACCCAGGCGTACCGCGCGTATTTTTCCCCTGGATCGACCCATCCTGAAGCTGCGCCTGGTTGGGAACGCCCTCGGGCAGCGATGTGCTGCTGCCAGGGATGTTGAAGATCATCCAGTGAAGAACCTCCTTGGCGGACTTTTGCAGCGCTGTGTCGGGATCGTCGATGATCAGCGCAAAGCTCACGGTGCCGGCGGGAACGTGTGTCCATGCAAGGGGAGGCGAGACTGCCGATGGGCCGGCGTTTTGGGTGTATTTGTCGGGGATAATCCCGCCATCTTCGAATGCTGAGCTGGTGAGGGTGAGCCCTGGGCCAGCTGGGCTTTGGGCAAAAGCCGGCGAAGCAACGAGCGCCGGCAAAAGAAGAAATCCTGCGAGAAGCTTCTTCATCATCGTTTCTCCTTAGGCGATTGCCTATTTGCGGTAAAACACGCGCCAGATCTTTCCGTGCTGGCTTTCGGTTATGTAGAGCGAACCATCCGGCGCCTGCGCCAGACCATCGGGACGCGCTGCTGCGGAATTTGGATTCTGCAACGGTTCCGCGCCCTTGAAGCCATCAGCGAAGACCTCCCAGTGGCCTGAAGGCAGCTCACCCTTGAATGGCTGAAACACCACGTTATAGCCGGCCTGCGGCAGCGGTGCGCGATTCCACGAACCATGGAACGCAATGAACGCGCCTCCGCGGTATTCTTCAGGGAATTGCGTGCCGCTATAGAACATCACGTCGACCGGGGCCCAATGCGCGGGATATGCGGCGACGGGCAGCTTGTATTGGTCGCAGCGGCCCACTTCTTTGCCGTCGCCGCCGTATTCCGGAGCAAGAAACATTTTTTGCGTCACGTAGTTAAAGACACAAAACGGCCAACCAAAATTGTCGCCCATCGAGGCGCGATACATGGGCTCGGCCGGCCAATCGGCATTCTCTTCGGCAGTAAAGTGCTGCGGCCATAGAGTATCGAGCTGATCGCGGTTGTTCATCACGATGTAGACGGCGCCGTTGTGCCAGGTGAGCGCGGGAAACTGGCGCAGACCAGTCGCGAAATGTACACCCTCAGATTGGGTCTGCCCGAGCTTATCGGCGTCAAACATCCACACTCCGCCGTGCTCTTCGAGGATGGGGCAAGGATCCATGCCGGGAACGCCAGGACGGCGATCGCGTGTCTGGCAGGCGTTGGACGGAGCGCCAACGTTGATGTAGAGATGACCGCTATCGTCGAAGGTCAAGCCCTTGTCTTCATGTTCATGCTGAACGGGCAGGTCTTTGACGACAACCTCGGAGGGACCGCTGGGCTTTAATTGGCCAGGCGACCATTTGTAGCGCTCAACCGTTGTTGGTGTTGCGAAATAGAGATAGCCGTCGTGAAAGCCGATTCCGGTGACGCTTCCGTCACCAAAGTGTTCCTTTACGTCGAAACGGCCGTTGCCAGTGGAATCGTGCAGGCCGACGATGCCGCCATTCTGCAGCGCGACGAAGAGGTCGCCGTTTGCAGCAACCACTGCATGGCGCGCCGCACCAAGATTGTCGGCAGCAACAAGGGCGCAGAAACCTGTCGGCAGCTTAATTCCACCATTGTCACTGTCGCAGGCAGGGGAAGCGGCAGCCGATGCGGGAAGGCTCGCGGTCAAGCAGAAAGCGACCGCAATGCATCCAAACATCAGGTGCCGAATTGTGGCACTCATTACAAGGTACCTCCGCACTCCCTTTATACAAGAGAGGCACTTGATCTTTTAGGATTGAGACAGAAGATTTGATGAAACGGAGCAATTGAATTGTTGAAGAACAAACTCGCGACCTGCCTGATGTTGATGCCCGGTATTGCGTTCGCTGCCGTCTTATTTGCCCAGTCTGCCAAATCCACGCGTGACGGGGCCTACACCCATGCCCAGGCAGAACAGGGCCACGCTCTGTTTACCCTGCAGTGCGCGACATGCCATGGCGCCCAACTCGAGGGATCAGGCCAGAATCCGCCGCTCAAGGGTCAGGCCTTCCTGAATAACTGGAATGGGCAGACGCTGGCTGATTTCTATACCCAGATCCAAAGCACCATGCCTGCCACGAAGCCGGGCTCGCTACAACCCGGAGAAGTGTCGCAGTTGATTGCGTACATTTTGAGCGCCAACTCGTACCCGGCGGGGACGATTGAGCTGCCCGATTCAGCCGACAAGTTAAAGGAGATTCAATTCGATTTGCCGGCCCAGGGCGCCCAATGATGCCGCGGGCGAAAACGCACGTGTACGCGCAAAAACTCGCGTCAGAGCTGGGCGTCAGAGCGGTTGATGCTGGGCCCGATTTGCGTGCGAACACGCCGTCAAATCGCCCAAAAGACAAGAAAAACCAGTAAATATAGGTGTTTTGAGCACAAAAACCCAAGATTCCTGTGGAAAATCGGTGTTTTCTTCTTGACTTTGGCCGGGAGAAAGCCGCATTGTAACCATCGGCAGGGTACTTCGTAGCCGCATGAATACAGGGGTTTTCGAGCACTGCGCCTTTGATCCCGCCCCCTCCATGCGGTAAGTATTTCCGCGGCAGAAGCCCCTCAAAACCGGCAGCCCGCAGGGGCTCGCCCACAAGGAGAAAATACCCATGGCAGCTGGACTGACAAAGACCGCACTGACTCGGCATATGGCCGAGAAGCTCGAACTGACCAACAAGCAATCCGCAGCCTTCCTGGATCTGCTGGCGGAGACCGCCATCAAGGAGACCAAGAAGAATGGCGTGTTCGTGATCCCCGGCATTGGCCGCCTGGTGAAGGCTGAGCGCAAGGCGCGCATGGGCCGTAACCCTCAGACCGGCGAGGCAATCAAGATCAAGGCCAAGACCGTGGTGAAGTTCCGCGTCGCCAAGGCCGCCAAGGACGTGATCGCGCCCCCGAAGAAGTAGTCCCTTTATCTGGCAGTAAGCCATCACGCGAAAAAGGGAGAGCTTCGCGCTCTCCCTTTTTCGCGTGCGGCCATTCTGATGACGACGGATTTTATGCACTCCTGCGCATCCCGCTGTCATCCTATGAGGCATGGCATCGATTTCTACAACCATTGAGCCAACGGGCGCCGCGAGAACGGGCGACTCTTCCGTTCTGCTTTTACTGCGCCTTGAAGGACTGGCCGCTGCAGTTGTTTCCGCAGTTCTCTACGCGCGCACTGGAGCAAGTTGGTGGCTGTTTGCGGCGCTGTGGCTTGCGCCGGACCTCTCGATGCTTGGCTACCTGGGGAGCCGGCCCTGCCGGGCTGCGCGGATTTACAACGCCTTTCACACATACACCATGCCCGTGGTACTGGCGCTAGTGGCACTCCTGTTGCGCGCCTACACCCTCGTGCCGGTTGCGCTCATCTGGGTGAACCACATCGGCGTCGATCGCCTGCTCGGCTACGGACTCAAATACGCCGACGGCTTCAAATGGACGCACCTTGGAGGCATGGGAGCGGGTGGGAAGTGATCAGGCGGCGTAAGCTTTGATCTCTCCGCGCGGCATGAGGGCTCGCACAATGAGAGAAATACCAAAGCTGATCAGCACGGCCTTGATCATGAGCAGATTGTCGTAGCGCCACGACAAGACAGCCAGCGTGAAAAAGATGCCGATGGGATTGATTTCAGTAAGCAGGGCGACTGGCCAATTTGGTTCGGCTGCTGCACGCGGAAGGCTGGAGCGCACACTGGGAATGAGCCGCGGAACAGCGCGAAGATATGCGCCATAGGGTTGACCAAGTTGCGCGATCAGAAATGCCTCTTCGCCGTGAATTGTATAGATGTAAAAGATGGTCACCATGACCATGGTGAAGAGCGCACCGCTGGGCGGCATGAGCAGCGCAATTGCCAGCATCATGAACCACCCGCCGATATAGAGTGGGTTGCGCACGTAACGATAAGGCCCAGCGGCCATCACAGCGCGGGCCTGCATCTCGGCGTGGTGAACGGTGGTGTAGCCAAGGTAGGCTGCGCCCCACACGCGGAAAAGTGCTCCCAAAGCGGCCGCAAGCGCGCCGGCCACAATCACGATGGGCGTGGCGTAGGTGAAGCGAACGATCCCGGTGCGGCTGATCTCGAGGGCGAGCCACTCCAAAGTGGAAATGCGCCGCCCCAAATCAAACATGTTGATCCAGGGCGCCCAGAACCCGATAAAAACAATGACAATCTGGATCCACATCCGCAGGCGAAACATGATCGAACTTGCACGCATTTGTTTGTCTCCGTGGCCGCGCTTTTTTCAGTTGGACCTGATTGGGGGTTCCAGGCGAGTTCGCTATTTGAGTTCGCGAATTTTCGCGCCGTCAGGGATCTTTACTTCGAACTGGCTGGGAGGCAGGTTCACATTCTCCTCAACTCGTACGACGTCGAGCACAAGCTGAATTCCTTCCTGTGGGCGCTTGATGACCACCCGCGAGGGGTACATGCCGGCGCTGAAGTTCATGTAGTTGCTGTAGTAGATGAGGGTTTCTGGATCTCCCTGGTCATCGTAGATGGTCTGGTCGTAAGGAAGCAGGTCATTGCGATGAAAGGTGATGACGCGAACCGGTAGATTTTCTGCGCCCGCTTTCGGCCGCATGACGTTCAGGATGTATTCCGGTATTGAGAGCAAGTGTTTTTTCGAGGCATCCTCGATCGTCTCTGTATCATTTGTCACCATATACTCTTCGCCGGGTTCCAACCCCCGAACCGCGAGAGCATCCAGAAAGAAATCTGGACGCAGGTTCTCCGACGGGTTCGAGGACTTCTGGGTGACGGTATTCGAGCCCTCGATTGCAGTGTTCGACCTGGGAAGCACGAGAGTGAAGTGATTGCCGTCGCTCGCCATATTGAAGATGGGCACTCCGAACTCAGTTCCGAACACGCGCAGCATTTTCGGTTTGCGCATCAGGATGAATCCGCGGCAGGAGGGAAAGTCTTTTTCAATCCCCTGATTGGTCTTTAGCTCAGTCGCATAAATCTCAACGG
This sequence comes from uncultured Acidobacteriaceae bacterium, assembly GCA_963782285.1. Lineage (GTDB taxonomy): Bacteria > Acidobacteriota > Terriglobia > Terriglobales > Acidobacteriaceae > Telmatobacter. The sequence continues at coordinate 310,553 of CAWAJH010000001.1, read as the reverse complement.
TGGCCGTGAGAGTGTTCATCGAATCCCAGCGCTGGTTCACCTGATTCACGAGTTGCTGGGGGGTCAGGTTTTGGACAAGAGCCGGAGCCTTGGGCACAGGCAAACGCCGAGTGGTGGGAAATACATTGCAACCGGCAATGAGAATCGGCAGCAACCACGTTGCTGGGCGCAAGAGGCGGCGGGCAGACTTCATCGTTCACCGGCCTTTTTCTGCGCCCGGCGGTAGAATTCGACGTTGCGATTGTGCTCTTCGAGCGTACTCGCGAAACGCGACCCGCCCTGGGCGTCAAGGCTGGCGGCCACAAAATAGAGATAGTTGGTCTTGGCTGGATCAATGGCAGCGCGCAAGGACGCGATGCCAGGGTCGGCCACCGGTCCCGGCGGCAGCCCCGTATGCAGATAGGTGTTGTACGGCGTGTCGCGCGTCAGATCGCTCTCGTAAATCGTTCCCCGCCACTCGCCTTTCAGTTCCAGCCCGTAGATGACCGAGGGATCGGTGCGCAACGGCATGTTCTTTGCCAGCCGGTTTTCAAAGACACTCGCCACCAGCGGACGGTCGGAATTCACGGCGGTCTCGCGCTCGATGAGCGAAGCCAATGTGACGGTCTGGTGCACGTTCTCCTTTAATCCCAACTGGGCGGCAACCTGCCGAAAGCGGTGCACCATTACGGTGACCATTTGCACCGCGGAGGTGGTGGGCGAGAAGCGATACGTCTCGGGAAACAAGTAGCCCTCGAGGCTCGATGCTCCCGGATCCAGGTCTGCGATCAGACTCGTCTGGCTTTCGACCGCGTCGAGAAACTGCTGCCGCGTGCCGAGGCCGTCCTGTGCGACACGTGCGGCGATATCGAAGATGTTCGCACCCTCCGGCACAACCAGGGCGATGGTAAACACATCGCCGTGAGCGATGCGCTCATATACCGTTGTGGCCGCTTCAGGACGGTCAAAGCGATACATGCCTGCCTCAAGCGCCCCCCGTTGGAACCAACGCAGCAAATCGAAAGCGAAGCGGCTGCGAACCACTCCTGCCGATTCCAGCTTGCGGCCGATGGCCGACAAAGAGGATCCCGGCGTAATGTTCACGAATGTCTCCGAATCGGGTCCGTACGGAGAGAGATCGACCCACGCAGCCCCAGCCACGACTAATGCCGCCACCAGCAGAATTACAACCATGAGGCTGGCCACGCCCGAGCTTTTTCGTCTACCGCTTGTCCTTTTGCGCCGCGCCATCCTGCTAATGTGGACCCTTCTTCAAACGATTAGAGCGTGAAGAATCCCTTAGGGATTTCCCTCTCCTTCGATTGTAGCGGTTGCATGGCGCCGCCTGTGCGCGCTGGAAGCCGTAAGCTTATATTGCGGAGTGACATAGTGGGATCGGCCCTGCGCTATCTCGGCCTCGACGTTGGCAGCCGACGCATCGGTGTGGCCGTCTCAGATGAACTGGGTCTTACTGCGCAGCCGGTGCTGACGCTCGAGCGTCGTGGCAGCCGCCGCGATGCTCTTCGTTCCCTGGCGCGACTTTGCCGGCGCTTCGGCGTGACGGGGATCGTAGTCGGAAACCCGCTTCATCTCTCCGGCGAGGTGAGCCCGCGTGCGGCGAAGACTCAGGCCTTTGCAGCGGAACTCGGCGAGCTAGCCGGATTGCCGATTTACCTGTGGGACGAGCGCCTGACGACACATGATGCTCACCAGATTCTTTACCAGGCCGGGCAACCGCGGCAGGAGCACCGCAAGCTTGTGGACCAGGTGGCCGCGACAATCATTCTGCAGTCCTTTCTTGATCGAAATGCGGGCGAAATTGCGACCAAGGTGCAGGATGCGAATGAGCACCTGCACTAATGTTTGCGAGATGAAAACGTCGCTCGGGGGTTGAACAGGCTGCGAAAATAGCTCGAGCAGGAAGGCGAGATGGCGAAGGACTCTTCCTCCGGGCCTGAAAGCTCCGTAAATTTTGCGAGGGATAGTCAGTTGCCTGAAGGCTACTGCTTGCTCCGTGGAAGCGAAAGAGCAACTCGTATTTGCGACAGTCAGGGCCTACCGCTTGCTTCTTGAGGCGCGGCGGGCGGCAATCTCGTGCATTTCCTTGCCCCAATGAGATCGGTTGATGCCGATCTGCATGATCAGCATGATCAGATTGCCCGTACACCAGTAGAGCGCCAGCCCTGATGCGTAATGCAACAGCATGAATCCGAAGAAAATCGGCATGATAAATGCCATCATGCGCCGCTGCGCGGGATCCATACCAGGCGAAGGCGTGATGTACTGCGTGAAAAACATGGTGATGATGATGAGAATGGGCAGAACATATGTGGGATCCGGCTGCGAAAGATCGGGTAGCCACATCCAGTGAGCCTGGCGCAACTCCACTGCATACTGCAATACGCGAAAATACGGCCACAGGAGAATCAACGGCACCAGCATGGGTAAACAACTGCCATACATGTTGACGCCCTCGGTCTTGTACAGCGCCATCATCTCGGTGTTCATCTCCTGCTTCTTCGGGTCGTTCATCTTGAGGTGCGCATAGCGCTTCTTGATGGCATCCACCTTGGGCTGGATGCGCATGGTCTTCAAGGACGACTTCATGGCCGAGATGCGCGTGGGCAAAAGCAGCATGTTGAAGACCACGGTGGAGATGATGATGGCCCAGCCCCAGCTGTTGATGCCATGCTGCACCATCCAGCGCAGCAGAAGGTAGAGAGGCTTGGCGATAAATGCCATCCAGCCGAACTCGATCAGCGATTCCAACGACGGACCGTCGGGCTTGCCGTCAGCGCCCATGGTGTGAATCGATGAGAGTACAGCCGTCGCTTTCGGCCCGGCGAAGAGTCGCAGCTTTGTATCCCCGCTGGTGTCGCCGACTGCGATGCCGAGCACATTGTACCTGAGTCTTTTTGCCGTTTGGGTCGCTCGCGTTGCTGGACAGTTCGATGGCGTTATGAAGAGTGACCATGGTAGTGCGATCCGGGTCATCCGGTAGGAAGGCCGCGGCAAAATAAACATCCATCACGGACGCGTACTGGTATGGACTCGTCGAGCGTATTGTTCCCGCTCACCTTGGCGGCGGTTGCGAACTCTCCTTGCCGTCGATCGACCACGCGAAGTAAGACGGCGTGGGCACCGAGCCGCCATCAATGGAGCCCTGGTGGAGTTCCTCCATGTCGCCAAGTCCTGCAGGCCATTCAACCAGAGCGCGTACCGGCTCGCCATTCCGCTTCACCTCGGTTTCGATGTTCACTGCATAGCTGGAATTGAATTGGATGGTCTTCACAACATCGACGCCATTGGCCGCGTAGTGATAGGTAAGGGTGGCGGGAGCGACGACGAGGCCTGTGGACGAGGGTTGCGCGCCGGTGACGGTCGACTGGTACAGCGCATCGTTCAACTGTGTGGTGAGCGCCGGCTCATACGTAAAGAGCGAAAGCGGCAGTCCGAAGCGGGCCGCAGCCTCAGGCTGCACCAGGTCCAGTGGCTTGCCTGTCGAATCGAAGTACTTTTTCAAAAACCAATGCTTGATTCGAGCCCCGCGATTGGTAAGGACGATTCTGAAAACTTCGTTCTCAACCGTGAACTCGCTTTCCTGCGAAGCGGTGATGGTTGGCGTAGCGACGGCAGGGCGCGCGCTTGCTGCAGCCGGATGGGTTTGATCCGGCGCGGCCGGAGCAGGCGATGCAGCGCTCTGCGATTGTGCGGGCTCCGACGGCCGCTCCTGGGGCTTTGGCTTGGCAAAGAAGTACTGGTAGCCGAGAATGGCGGCGAATACCAGCAACATGAAGGCCATGGTGGAGCGGAAATCGCCGCCGCCACTACCGCCGCCGGAACCCTGCGTTTGCAAATTGGGATTTTGAACTTCGGGCAAAGGATGCTTTCCTATCGTTCGGAAGGGCGGGCTGCTGGGCTGCCGCTCTTCTTATGGTAAAGGTTCATGGGGAACCGCCGCTCTGCCGCGGCTCACTCCGGGTATCGGGACCGGATCGAACCCGCCGCGAGTAAAGGGATGGCAGCGCAATAATCGCCAGCCCGCCAGCGCGCAGCCGCGCAGCGGGCCGTGGATCGAAATCGCTGTCGCCGCATACTCCGAACAGGTTGGATGAAACTTGCACCCTCCCGGGCTGATCGGCGTGGATGGCCGGTGAAAGCCAACGGCGGTAGAAGGCGATGATGGCGAGCAAGAAGTCGCGTCATGATGCAGATGTTACCGAAGCTGCAGGCGCCGCAACAGGTTCCCTTGCGCTGCGGACCGCCTCACCTCCGGCTATCTCCAGAATACGCACAATCTCCGCCTCAAGTTGCGCGAAATCGGCGGTCAGAACTTTGCGGCGCGGATGGAAGATGAGATCGAATCCCACAGGCAGCAGATCCACGTGCCGACGCAGCGCCTCGCGCATGCGGCGCTTGATGCGATTCCTTTCGTGGGCTTTGCCCAAAATCTTGCCCACAGTGAGGCCGACGCGCGCTGCACCCGGTGCGGTCCCGCCATCTTTGCCTTGCGGCGCCAGAAACCAGCTCATGCTGGCGGATTGGCGCTTGCGTCCTGCGGCGTAAGCACGCAGATAGTCGGAATGCTTCGACAGGCGCGAACTCACCAGGGTTTGGCGTTCGCGCAGGATGGGAAGGTGGCTTCATGAGGAAGACTCATTCCGGAGAATCTCGCGTCAACCAATGAAGACTGCGTACTCCGGACGAAATACACTCGGCGGGATTAGTCGCGGTGCCCGGCACTGACTGAGACGCGCTTGCGGCCCGTTGCGCGGCGGCGGCTGAGAACCGCTGCACCGGAATTCGTCTTCATGCGCGACCGGAATCCGTGCTTCTTTAAACGGCTGCGGCGGTTGGGTTGGAAAGTACGCTTGGGCATGTGGACCCGCTCCTGTTTCTTAAAGAAAATCTGCGCGTTAGCAACATGTTCGAGTATACAGGAGGGCGTGTTTTGAATCCAGCCGCAGCGCGCATCACGATGCGGCACTGCGCGCGTGTTTTCTCGAGTATGCTGAAAAAGCGTTCGAGTGAATTCATGGAACGCAAGCATCGTTTTGTGAGCTCGGCCACATTCGCTCTCGGCAGCGATCCAGTACGAAGTTTCACCATCCTTGGTGCAACTGATCGAGACATCAGAAAACTTATGTGAAAGAGGGATTGCAACGGCCTCGAGATGTGCTACTATCGGGACCGTTCAAGAAATTTCAAAACGAGATTTCGAGCACTCTGCATTTCGGACTTTTCGCTCAAACGCCCCGGAGCAGAAACTTGAATGGGGCAGACCAGCGGCACACCGGTATTCGGTCAACAGTTGAAGTGCGAAGAGGCTTTTGCTTCGCGCTCAACGGTAGACCGTTGTCTTGATTTCGCAAAAGAACCGTCGGGCGCTCCGCCGGCGGAAGAAGTAAGGATCGACGATGGCATTTGCGACTACGCCAACTTCGGCACTCAATCCCTGGCTCCAGATACTTGCCGCTTTAGAGAAGAAAGTTATCCGGCAGTCATTCGAGACCTGGTTAAAGCCCACCCGATTCAGTCACGCCGCAGGGCGCAAGCTTTTTGTGCGCGTCCCGTCGCCGGAGTTCCAGCACATCGGCGATAAGTACGGCGACCTGATTCAGGAAGCAATCGATCTCTATTCTCTGGAGTTTGACGACGTTTGCTTCGTAACCCCGGAAGACGATCCTTCCATTCCGCCGCAGCGGAGAGATGGCGGTTTCGGTCCCGTAGGTACGCATGCCCCCACGGCGCCGCCGCCTGACATCGGCGCGGACGCCCGAGCAGGGACGCTTCGACTGGTCGACCGCGGCGCAGCTCAATCCTCGCTATACGTTCGACGCCTTTGTGATTGGCAATGGCAACCAGTTTGCGCGCGCCGCCGCGCTGGCCGTGGCCGAACGCCCCTCGCGCGCCTACAATCCATTGTTCCTGTATGGCGGCGTGGGCATGGGCAAGACACACCTGATGCATGCCATAGGACACGAGGTGAAGCGGAGGCAGCCCGCTGCGAATATCTGCTACGTTTCGGCGGAGAAGTTCACCAACGAGATGATCAACTCGATCCGCAACGATCGCATGACCAGCTTCCGCGATCGCTTCCGCACGGTGGACGTGCTGCTGATCGACGACATCCAGTTCATCTCGCAGAAAGAGCGCACGCAGGAGGAGTTCTTCCACACCTTCAACGCCCTGCACGAGGCCATGAAGCAAGTGGTCATCGCGTCAGATCGCCCGCCCAAGGAACTGACTGAAATTGAGGAGCGGTTGCGCTCGCGCTTCGAATGGGGATTGATCGCCGACATTCAGCCGCCCGACCTTGAGACCAAGGTCGCCATTCTGCTGAAGAAGGCCGAGAGCGAGCAGGTGCAACTGCCGACCGACGTTGCGCTGTTTATCGCTTCGAATGTGCGCACTAACGTGCGCGAGCTCGAAGGCGCGCTGGTGCGGCTGATCGCGTGGTGCCAGGTGAACCGCATGGAGATCACGCTGACGGCCACGCAGCAATGCCTGAAACAGTTCATCGACATGCAGGTGCGCAAGATCACTATCGAGGCGATTCAGCGCGCCGTCGCCGAACAGTTTGGCATGCGGGTTGCCGACCTGAAGCAGAAGAACAACTCGCGCAACGTGGTTGTTCCGCGCCAGATTGCGATGTACCTGGCCAAGCAGATGACGGAAGCCAGCTTGCCTGAGATCGGCCGCCAGTTCGGCAACAAGCATCACACCACGGTGATGCACTCCATCGGCAAGATCGATGAGCAGCGCCGCACCGACAAGGATCTGCATCGCACGCTGACCAAGCTGCAGGACGTGCTGAACTGCTGAAGGCAGAGATCAAGAGAACAAGGAGAGCCGCCCGCGAACAGTGATGCATCATGCAACGCTGCAGCGATGGGCGGCTCTTTCCATTTATGGCAATCGATCTGCGCCTGACCGCGAACGTTCCGACCGGAAAGGATTACAGCGATCAGTGCCCGCGAAGCAAACTGTTCCATCGGATCTATCTACCCTAACCCAGCGAAAAGTATGATTTGAATATGTTGGGCGATGCCGCAGATTTCGGTGCGAGTCCGAAACCGGATTGAATGCGGCGACTGAAGGCCCGATTCTCACCTGATGGAGTGCATCGAAGGCGCTATGGAATACAGATTGCTGGGAGGCTCTGGCCTCAAGGTATCCGCATTGAGTTTTGGCACTGCGACGTTTGGCGGGTCCAACGAGTTCTTCAAAGGATTTCGGCGAAACAGAAGTCGAAGAAGCGCGGCGTCTGTCGACATCTGCTTCGAAGCCGGCGTGAACCTGTTCGATACGGCCGAGGGCTACTCCGACGGCCGCTCCGAAGAGATCCTGGGCAAGGCTCTCGCAGGCAAGCGCGACAAAGCGCTCATTTCAACGAAGTCGGGATTCCCGACGGGTCCGGGGCCGAACGACGAGGGCTCCAGCCGCTATCATCTGCGGCGCGCGCTCGAAGGCAGCCTGCGCCGGCTGGGCACCGACTACATCGACATTTATCACCTGCACTGCTTCGATGCGATGACGCCGATTGAAGAAGTGCAGGACACGCTGAATGAATTTGTCCGCGAAGGCAAAGTGCGTTACATCGCGTGCTCGAATTTTTCGGGCTGGCACCTGATGAAGTCGCTGGCCGTTGCCGATCGCTACGGCTGGACGCGATATGTTGCGCACCAGGTGTACTACTCGCTGATCGGCCGCGAGTACGAGTGGGAGCTGATGCCGCTGGCGCTCGATCAAAAGGTGGGCGCGCTGGTTTGGAGCCCTCTGGGCTGGGGACGCCTCACCGGCAAGATCCGCCGCGGGCAGCCGTTACCGGATGTGAGCCGTTTGCATACGATCGCGGGCGCCGGGCCGCAGATGCCGGACGAGTATTTCTTCACGGTGGTCGACGCGCTCGATAAAGTCGCAGCGGAAACAGGACGGACCGTTCCGCAAATTGCGCTGAACTGGCTGCTGCAGCGGCCGACGGTTTCGTCGGTGATTGTGGGCGCACGCAATGAAGAGCAGTTGCGCCAGAACCTGGCGGCTGTGGATTGGAATCTGACCGCAGATCAGGTGGCGGCGCTGGACAAGGCGAGCGATCGGGAGCCCGTTTATCCCTACTGGCATCAGAGGAAGTTTTTCTCGGGCAGGAATCCGCTGCCGGTGTGAGGAAGACAGGGACTAAGGGAACAAGGGACCGAGGGGACGAGAGAAGCGTTCAGCATTCGGAGGTTCCCGCTTCCGATTTCAGTGGTGGGCGTTGTGGTGGTGTTTCACGACGTAGTGGCCGATGAGCCAGCCTGCCGCAGCGCCAACGAACACGTCTGATGGAAAATGCTCGCGGCCCAGCACACGCGTCACGCTGACGCCTGTGGCCGCGGAGTATGCGGTAGCTTGCACCCAAAGCGAAGGGTATTCGGCAGCGATGGCGGAGGCGCCGGCCCAGGCAATCGTACTGTGCGCTGAAGGGAAAGAGGAGTTGACGCCGGCGCTGGATTGGAAGAAGCGCCCACGGGAGTTGTCAGCCGTGGGCCGCAAGCGCCAGAAGATCAGCTTCAGCCCCTGCTCCACAACCACTGCGTCCGCCAGGGCCTCGCCGCCCAGGATGCCTGCCTCGCGAGTGTGATCATCCTGCCCGAATTCGCCTTTTGCGAAGAGCACGACAGGAACGGCGATCAGTCCGCCCACCAACCCGTCCGACACATTGACGCTGTCGCTGTTGAACGCGGGATCCTTTGAGACAACCTGGCTTTGAGTTTGGTGGTCCGTAGCGATGGCTGCGCCTGTGGCCAGGGCAACCGGGGCGAGCCATTTCAGGTCGTACGGACGCAGCCTTACGGGGCTCGTCCAGATCGCAGCCTCGTCGTGCAGAAAAATGTGCAAAGAGTTGCGGACCGTCACTTCATCCTGCTGATACTGCGAGGCTGGATTGGCGGACCGGGGCTGCGGAGCGTCAGGAAGACCGGCGGAAGCCATTTGCTCGGACGGCGCAGGCGCCTGGGTTGGCGTCTGAGCTGAAGCAGTCAAGCACGCGCCAACGACCAGGTCCGCGATAAAAATCGGCCGCGCGTGAAACCATCTCCGATGCAGTGAGCGGGGAGAATAGAGGCCTTCTCGCATGAGTTGCGGGATCGAACCGGCGAAGCCGGTCTTCTTGCTATCCGACTCTTTCACTCCAGTCAATGTAATCGAAATTAAGCGGAGACCGTGAGGTTTCGCATGAAGATGACGACATTGTCATTACGGCGCATTCACCGAGTTACAGACCACCAGATCCCTCGCGAGCCAGGTGGTTTGATCGGGTCTGTGCCGGGTCACCCCTGAGACCCATCTCGGGGAGGGTTTTTCATGTAAAGGTCCACGTAGTCGAGATAATTCTGCGCGTATTCGCGGATGAGGGCCCGGTCCTTGTCGGTGAGTTCGCGGCGAAGCTTGGCAGGTACACCCGCCCACAGCGTGCGCGGGGGAACAACGGTCTGCTCAGGGACGACGGAGCCGGCCGCGATGATGCACCCTTCGCCGATGTGGCTGTTGTTGAGCACGCGCGCTCCCATTCCGATGACACACATATCCTCGACCACGCAGCCGTGCACGGTGGCGTTGTGGCCGATGGTCACCCAATCGCCGACGATCACGGGATAGAGGTTGCGCTGGCCGTGGAGAACCGCACAGTCCTGGACGTTGGAGAACGACCCCACACGGATTGAATTGACGTCTCCCCGCAGGACGGCGTTCATCCATACCGAAGATCGCTCGCCGAGCACAACGTCGCCGAGGATCTGGGCCGAGGGGTCGATATAGCAGCTTGAAGGAATGCGGGGCGAATGGTCCAGGTAGGTTCTGATCATTGCGAGCTCTCTTGGAAAATTTTACCTGTAGAGGGTGGGTGCCGGCGGGCGGAGACGGAGGCTAAAACGGCAGGCGGGAAGGAGTTTCTGAGGTTCATTCCGTGCAAGGCATCCATAAAGAAAACAAGGGCTTGGCTAGCGTTGAGGAGTCGGGTATGATATGTGGAGCCTTACAGGCGAGTTTGGAGGTGGATACCGTTGGCGGAGGTTCGCGTTCAGGAAGGCGAACCGCTGGAAAATGCGCTGCGCCGATTCAAGCGGAAGGTACAGCAGGAGGACATTATCAAGGAAGTAAAGCGTCACTCCTACTACCTGAAGCCCGGCGAGAAGCGCCGCGTCAAAGCAGCTTTGGCGCGCAAGCGGAACCGCAAGAAGGCTCGCAAAGAGCAGGATTAATTGACTAACCCGCCGCGTTAAGCGCCATTCCGGAAGCTCTCGCTGCACGGTAACGGAAGCCGACGGAAAGCCCCAGGTTCGAGGGCCAGGACCGGCGAGCGCGGCGGTGTAATTCACTGAAGCGTTTCTCCGGTTTCTGTCGATACGAATTCATCGCAGCTCTTCGGCATGTGCCCCAAGAGTAAGCCATTTAGCACGGCGCTGCACCCCATACAGAAACCCGAGAAATGCGATCAATCGCTCAACGCGCGACTGGCGCGAAGAGTTGCAAGTCCCCGGTAGTTACCGGGATAAAGTTCGAATGCCGCCTTCTTTTAAGTGCGGTCCGGGCCCTTGCTGTGCAAGACGAACGAAAACAGGGAACCGGGACCGGCAAGTTTGGTTAGAGCCGTGGCCGATTTCGGAAGTGTTCCCTGTGAGGGAAGCCGGCCATGGAATTCACCGATCGAGTCCTGAAGTGTGTTGACTGCGGCGCCGAATTCATTTTTACAGCAGGCGAGCAGGTCTTCTTCTACGATAAACAATTCAAGAACGACCCGAAGCACTGCAAACAGTGCAAGGCGAAGCGTGCCAAGGGAAGCCAGAGAGTCCGCCCCGAGACGCGCACAACCTGCTCCGAGTGCGGCGCGGAAACAACAGTCCCCTTCAAGCCGACGCAAGGGCAGGCCGGTGCTTTGCCGGTCATGCTTCCAAAAACAGCAGGTGAAGCCCCAGCCGACTCCGGAACCTAGCGCAGCGCAGGACTAAAGAGCAAGTCACCGCGGAAGGTGGACGGGAATCCGGCGTTGCGGACGAGCGTCGCCAACTGCGCCCAATGACGCTGGCTGTGGAACAGCGCGTGCGCCGCGATCTTTCGCCGGGACACGATCCGCTGATCCGGAGGAACCCAATCGAATTTGAGCTCGTATGGGCCGCTCCAGCTCGCTTCCGGTGCTGCCAGCAGCGTGCGGAAGATGTCGACCGCCTGGCGATGCAGGTCAAAGAGCGCATCAAGAGGGCCGGTGGGAATCTGTTCGCGGGGCATCTCCGGAACTCCGGCAAGGCGCTGAGCCCAGCGCAATTCGGCGCCCCAGATGTGGCGGACCAGTTCCTGCACGGTGGCAGCGCCGCCGATGCCACAGGGCAGCTCGAGCAGGTTCGGGTTGGCTTCGAGGTGACTCTTCCAATAGTCGGCTGAATGCTCGTTCCATGCCAGCAATTCTTCCAGCGTGATTCCTACGCTCATCATGACCTCCGTTCTTGTGGATGAATGATTCGCGCCGGCGGCTGAGATTTATTTGGCCGCTCGCGGCGCTCGATGGCCGATGTCGCGACGATAATAGATCCCTTCAAACGAAATCTCCGCCATCGCCTGATATGCGCGCGAAAGAGCCTGTTCGAGTGAGTCTGCGGCAGCGGTAACGCCCAGGACACGGCCGCCCGCTGTGAGCATTTGTCCGCCAACCAGAGTCGTGCCGGCATGGAAGATCTGGACTCCCGCAACTTGTGCCGCGGCGCCGAGACCGTTCATCGGGAAGCCGGTCTTATAGCTGCCCGGATAACCGCCGGAACTGGCCACCACGCACGCTGAGGCGCCGGGAGCCCAGCGGAGCTCCGTGTTGGCAAGCCCGCCGTCAACGCAGGCCTCGATCGCGTCCACAAGATCGCTTTCGAGACGGACCAGGATTGCCTGCGTTTCGGGATCACCGAAGCGGGCATTGAATTCGAGCACCTGGGGTCCGCGTGCGGTCATCATCAAGCCGCAGTAGAGCACGCCCACGAAGGGCGTTTCTTCCTCGGCCATGCCTTGAATGGTGGGCTGGGCGATGTGGTGCATAATCCACTCCGACATGGCGGGATCGAGAAGCGAATCGGTTGAGTAGACGCCCATTCCCCCGGTATTGGGGCCGGTGTCGCCTTCGCCAATTCGCTTGTGATCCTGCGAAGGAACAAGCGGAGTCACGTGTTGCCCGTCGCTTAGACAAAGAAAGCTGATCTCGTCGCCTTCAAGGAACTCCTCGATAACCACCTGGCGCTCGGCCGCGCCTAGCAGCGCGCCGGAAAACAGGCCATGGGCAGCCTCGGCCGCGATGTGGCGCGAATCGCACATGATGACCCCTTTGCCCGCAGCCAGTCCATCGGCCTTGACCACAATCGGCGGATGAAACTTGTCGATCGCCTTTTCCACCTCGGCTGCGGTGGCGCAGACCGCGTAGTTAGCGGTGGGGATGTTGTGCCGTTGTAGGAAGCGTTTGGCGAAGCCCTTGCTGGTTTCGAGCATCGCTGCAGCTCGCGTGGGGCCGAAGACGCGCAAGCCGCGCTCCTGGAGGGCATCGACGATGCCGAGCGAAAGAGGCAGTTCGGGGCCAACGATCGTGAGATCGGGTTTTTCCGCTCCGGCCAGGCGGACCATGGCGGCGAGATCCTTGAGGTCGGCGGGAAGACAACGGGCGATCTGCGCCATGCCGCCGTTGCCCGGAGCACAAACGATCTCGGAAACGCGCGGGCTGCGCGCAACTGCCCAGGCCAGAGCATGCTCGCGGCCTCCGGAACCGAAGATGAGGACTTTCATTCAGCCGAACCTTTCGGGGCTTTCTTCCAAAGCCAGAAAAACAATGGTCGGCAATGGGGGTGGGGGAAGTCAAACGCATGCCAAAAACAAAGCCGGAGCGCTTGCATACTCTTATACTGTTGCCGGATGTGCGAATAGTGCCGGCATGCCCTGTGGAGTGAGCGTTTCTGTGGTAGATGCGCGTATTAAGCCGTATTCCGAGCAAGAAGCTGAGAGGGCGCGGCGCGATGAGCAGCGGCGTGTCTACCGGCGCAACCAGGTGTTTGGGTTGCTGATCGTTGCGGCAGCGATTCTGGCGTGGTGGCTCGTGCATACGAATCCCAAATGGATCTTTCCGCCGGGGTGGTGGAGACCGTAAAGCAAGGACCGAGGGAACAAGGGATCAAGGGAACGAGAAGGCAGATCGGCGAAAGTGATGAGCGATTGCATGGGTGAGAACAAACTGCGGCTCGCGCTGATTCTTCTCGGCCCGACGGGGAGCGGAAAGACGGCGCTGTCGCTTGCGCTGGCCGAGCGGTTTAACGGCGAGATTGTCAGTTGTGATTCAGTAGCCGTCTATCGCGGAATGGAGATCGGCACGGCCAAGCCCACGCGTGAAGAACGGGCGCGCGTGCCGCATCACCTCATTGATGTCGTCGATCCCGACGAGCCCTTCACTGCGGGCGAATATAGCAGGCGGGCCCGCACTGCGCTGCGCGAAATTGCCGCGCACGGAAGGCTGCCCATTGTGACGGGCGGGACGGGACTCTATCTGCGCGCGCTGACGGAAGGGCTGTCTGCCGCGCCGGAGAGGCGCGAGGATTTGCGGGCGCGACTGCGCCACAGTGCAGAGCGGCATGGGAATGTTTGGCTTCATCGGATGCTGGGGCGGCTGGATGCTCCAACGGCAGAGCGGATCCACGCGAACGATGCGGCGAAGCTGATTCGCGCCATTGAGGTGTGCGTGGCGGCGCGAAGACCAATGTCGCAAATTCTCGGAGATGACGACATCGCGCGCGATCCGCTAACTGGCTTCAAGCTGCTGCGCATCGGCCTGAATCCGCCCCGGGCTGCGCTCTATGACCGGTTGAACCAGCGCTGCGCCGCGATGTTTGCCGCCGGGCTCGTCGAGGAAACGCTCAGTCTGCTCGACCGCTACGGGCCGGTGAAGGTGCTCGATTCGCTCGGCTATAAACAGGCGCGCAGCGTGTTGGACGGATCGCTGAGCGTGAAGGCAGCAATTGCAGCGGCGCAGCAAGGACACCGCAACCTCGCCAAACGGCAGATGACGTGGTTCCGGCGCGAACCGGAAGTGCACTGGATTGCGGGATGCGGCGATCAAGAGGAGACGATGTGGCAGGCCGAGGAGATGATGGCGGCAAGCGCTCTGTCGGCGTTTATTTAGACGATCCGCCCAACGACGGTGCTGGATTTGTGGGCGGCGTCATATCTACGATCTTGTAGCCCTCGGGAATCTCAAAGAACGATGCATCGGGTTCCTCGCGCTTGATGTTGGAGAATACGACCGTCTGCTCGCAAGTGCGCGGATCGTTGTGCATCAGTAGAACATCGACGTGCAAGTCCGGCGAGTAGCAGTATTTGTCGACCACTGTGATCGGCGCGCCAGTGCTGTTGGCCTGTGCCGGAATGACAACTGTCCGGCGCGTGCACCTGACATCGATGTTTTCGAGGGTTGTTGGCCCCAGGTCCTCAACCGTCACTCCGGTGACTGACGGGCCGGCAAAATTCATGTTTTCGCGCGGTTGGCTCTGGTGCTGGCGCGTGGCGATGCGGGTGGCGGGGTAATAGACGATTTTCGTGTCGGTTTGCGGGTCAAAAAGATGAACCTCCACAAGAAGCGGCTCATCGCTGGAGGACGCAGGAACCCGCCTGCGCATCTCTCCATGCGTCCGCCCACGGGAATCGCGGCCGACCAGATTGATGTTGCGCGAGACCGCAACGGAGCCGTCGGGCATGACCTGTTTGTTCTCGATCATCGCCGTTGCTGAGAAGGGTAAGCCGGGGATTGGCGGCACGGAGATGGTGCTCATGCGGATCGTGGTTGGGCGGTAAAGAGGATTGGCGTCGTTTGATATCTGCTGGGCTGGAACCGCCTGCGCCATTGGGGTGAGCAAAGCCGCGCTTAAAAGGAGCGTGCGCTTCATGGGAAGCCTCCTCGCGTTCGCGGCCAGCATAGCACAGGTAGGCAACTGGTGCCGTGACGGCGCGGCAAGCAATTTAGACTAGGCATGTAGATGCCGCGCCTGCGCAAAAGTGGGCGCGCGGAACGGAGCCTTCCTTGCCGGAAACGAACGCAGAGACGATTTACGACGTGGCAGTGATCGGCGGCGGGCCGGCCGGGTATACGGCGGCGATTCGCGGAGCGGAATACGGGCTGAAGGTAGCGCTGATTGACGCAAGCCCGAAGCTGGGCGGGACGTGCCTCCACGTGGGCTGCATTCCGACCAAAACGCTGCTGTTTAATGCGGAGCTTTGGGATTACCTGAAAGAGGCCGACGAGTTTGGCATCACAGGCGTTGAGGCGCGCGCGCTGAACTGGGCCGCGGTACTGGCGCGAAAGAATGCCGTGATTACGAAGCATGTGAAGGGTCTCGAGTTCCTAATGAAGAAGCATAAGATTGCGGTCATTTCTGGCTTTGGAAGGTTGACGGGGCCGGCGCAAAGCGGTGTGCACACTGTGGAAGTTGAGGCGGGCGGCCAGAAGACCCCGGTGAAGGCGAAGAATGTGATGCTGGCTTGCGGGTCTGAGGCGAAACTGCTGCCGGGGCTTAAGGCGGACAGCACGATCCTGACCAATATCGAGATTCTCGATCTCAGCGCGCCGCCGAAATCGCTCATCGTGATTGGAGCGGGCGCAGTGGGCGTTGAGTTTGCGTCGATCTTCCGCAGCTTCGGAACCGAAGTGACAATTCTCGAATTCCTGCCGCGACTGGTTCCGGTGGAGGACGAAGAGATTTCGAAAGAGCTGGCGCGTGTGTTTCGCAAGCGCGGTATCGAATCGAACACCGGCGCGAAGGTGGAGAAGGTGGAAAAGACTGCCGTGGGCGTTAAGATCAGCTATACCGACGCGAACGGCAAGCCGCAGGTGAAAGAAGCCGAGAGGGTACTGGTCGCCGTCGGCCGTGGGCCGCTCACACGCGACATTGGGCTGGAGAAGACGAAAGTTGAGCTGGATCGCGGGTTTGTGAAGGTGAATGAAGTGCAGGAAACGGCCGAACCGGGCGTGTTTGCGATTGGCGACATTGTCGCCGGGCTGCCGCAATTGGCGCATGTGGGCGCGATGAGCGGCATGGTGGCGATGGCAAAGATTGCGGGGCGCAAGTACCGCCCGGTGCGGCGCGACCGCATTCCGAGCTGCACGTACACCGAGCCGCAGATCGGCAGCGCTGGGCTCACCGAGGCGCAGGCGAAAGAAAAGGGATTCGAGGCAAAGGTGGGCAAGTTTCCCTTCGCCGGCAACTCGAAGGCGACCATCGTCGACAGCCACGACGGCTTTGTAAAGATCGTGGCCGACGCGAAGTACGGCGAGATTCTGGGCGTGCACATCATCGGGCCGCAAGCCACGGAGCTAATCGCGGAGGCCGTGGCTGTGATGGAACTCGAAGGCACGGTGGACGAGCTGATGTTCACCATCCACGCGCACCCCACGTTGAGCGAAGCGATGCTGGACGGCTACGGCGCGGTGGAGGGAATGGCGATTAACGCGTGAGGCAGCGAGAGAGCAAGTCAGCAATCCCACCCTAAGCGCGAGCTGCTGCGCTTAGAATGGGGCATCCAAACTGTTGTGGCTCAAAGCACGAGCTGCCAGTAGCCGACGTCGATCCACTGGCCGAACTTGAAACCGACCTCGCGGAAGTGGGCCACCGGACGCAGTCCGAACTTCTCGAGCAGAGCAATGCTGGCCGGATTGGGAAGCGCAACGCCGCCGACGACGCAATGGAATTGGCGGTTGCGCAGATCGGCCAACAGGGCGCCAAAAAGCTCGGCACCTTTGCCCTTGCCAACTTCCAATGGGTGCAAATAGACCGTAGTTTCGGCGGAATGGCGATAGGCCGCCCGATCTCTCCATTTGCGAGCGTAGCTGTAGCCAAGAATCCTGCCGTCCTCTTCACATACCAGCCACGGATAGGCCTTGGTCGTCTCGACGATTCTCTGTCGCATCTCTTCGGGAGTAAGGGGATCTTCTTCAAACGTGGCCGGCGAAGTGACGATGTAGTGGTTGTAGATTTCGCTGATCGAGGGTGCGTCGTCCGGGCTCACTTTACGCAGCATGGCGACCTCCGGAAAGCTTAGTCCGCGGCAATTCCATCGTTCCTGTCGAGAACGTTACAGCTCCGTCGATTGCTTCGCGACTAGCCCTTTCGCTTTCGCAATGAATTCCGCCAGCGGCATGGAGGCTTGTTCCGTTTTGCCGCGAGTACGCACATTCACCGCACCAGTCGACTCTTCTTTGTCGCCGAAGACCAGGATGTAAGGCGTCTTCTGCAGCGCCAAGTCGCGAATCTTGGCGTTCATTTTTTCATTGCGTGCGTCGGTTTCAACGCGGAGGCCTGCGGCTTTTAGCTCGGCTTCAAGTTTCTGCGCGTAGCCTAAATGCCGCTCGCTGATGGGCACGAGGCCCACCTGCACCGGCGCGAGCCACAGCGGAAAAGCTCCGGCGTAGTGCTCGATGAGGACGCCAAAGAATCTCTCCACCGATCCGAACAGCGCGCGGTGCACCATGACGGGCTGATGACGCTCGCCATCTTCACCAACGTATTCGAGCTCGAAACGCGCAGGCAGATTGAAGTCGAACTGCACCGTCGATAGCTGCCAGAGCCGGCCCAGCACGTCGACGAGCTTGACGTCGATCTTGGGGCCGTAGAAAGCGGCTTCGCCGGGGATGGTCTTGTACGAGATTCCTTTGGCCTTGAGCACCTTGTCGAGCGAGCCGATGGCGAGATCCCAGTTCTCGTCGGAGCCGGCGTAATGGGCGCGATCGTTCGGATCCCATGTTGAAAGCTCGACCTTGAACTCATGAAACCCGAAGGTCTTGAGGACGGCCTCTGCGAAGTCGATGCATGCGGCCACTTCGCTTTCGATCTGCTGCGGCGTGCAGAAGATGTGCGCGTCATCCTGCGTGAAGCCGCGCACGCGCAAAAGGCCGTGCATGGTTCCCGAGCGCTCGTAGCGGTAGACGTTGCCCAGCTCGGCGTAGCGCTGAGGCAGGTCGCGATAGCTTTTGGGCGAGTTTTTGTAGATGAGGATGTGGCCGGGGCAGTTCATCGGCTTCAACCGGTACTCGGCGTCGTCCAGCTCCATGGGCGTGTACATGTTGCCCGCGTAGTAACCTTCGTGGCCGCTGATCCTCCAGAGCTCGCGGCGCATGACGTGAGGCGTGAAGACAAGCTGATAGCCGCGCCGGAGGCACTCGTCGCGCATCCAGTCTTCCATCACCTTGCGGATGATGCCGCCCTTGGGATGCCAGAAGATCAGGCCCGCGCCGGCGACCTCCTGAATGCTGAAGAGATCGAGTTGCTTGCCGAGCACGCGGTGATCGCGCCGCGCCGCTTCTTCGAGGCGCGCGAAGTGCGCTTCGAGATCCTTTTGGGAGAAGAACGCGGTACCGTAGATGCGCTGGAGTTGGGGATTATTTTCGTCGCCGAGCCAGTACGCGCCGGCCAGACTTGTCACCTTGACGGCTTTCACGCGGCCTGTTGAAGGAACGTGCGGGCCGCGGCAGAAGTCGACGAACTTGCCGTTGCGATAGAAGCTGACCTGGGAACCAGGCTCAGTGAACCGGGTGACGAAGTGAGTCTTCATGAAGTCGCCGTCTTTTTCGAATTCGGCGAGGGCCTGCTCGCGCGGCTCATACTCGCGGACAAATTTTTCGTCGCGCGCGACCACCTCGGCCATCTTCTTTTCGATGGCGGCAAGGTCCTCGGGCGTGAAGGGCTTTTCGCGGTAGAAGTCGTAGAAAAAGCCGGAGTCGGTTGCGGGACCGTGGCCGAGCTTGGTCTCGGGAAAGAGCTCCAGAACCGCAGTCGCCAGCACATGCGCGGCAGAGTGGCGCAACACCTTGAGCGCGTCTGGATCGCTCTCCTTGATCAGATCCAGCTTCACACTTTCAGTAAGCGGCGCCGAGAGATCGACGAGGTGTGGGGCGGCTGCGTCTTCTGCGGCGTACATGGCGGCCTCGGCGGGCTCTTCGCCAGGCGCCGGGCAGTCTGGCCGTCCGCTCGTGGAGCTTTGCCCCGTCGTTGCGGCGAAAGGGGTGATTCGAGCAACGACACTGGCTGCGGCCAGGCGCGGCGAGATGGAGTTGGCGATTTCAAGAGGCGTTGTGCCGGAGGGAACCTCGCGAACAGCCCCATCTGGCAGGTGTACGGCGATCGTCTTCGAGCTCATCTTTTGCTGGGTTCCATGGTGGCCGCTGAATGGAAAAACACGCGGCCAACTCTTGAGGATAGAGGGTTAAAGGGCGCGAAGTCGAGTGTCCGCGAAGTCGGGCCGCGTTCAGTGTTCCGCTTTTGAGGCTCCACTCCCACAAATTGGGAATGAGATTCTGCCCCGTTTGGCCGATGGAACTGCATGGATGGGGCATGGTCAACATTGCGTCTGGTTGGCTATGTTGACCGGCGGGACCTGCTGCAGGTTCGGAAACAGCATTTTCAAATGTGCCGTATCAGCAGCGGGTGGAGATGAGGTCGGAAGGTGAAGGTCTTTTGCAAGAGCACGAGCGGCAACGCTGAATTTCGTTGCAGTGTATGCGGTCAGGGTTTTGTTCTATTTTGGGAGCGGCATCCGCGCACCGAGCGGTTTGCGGTCCTCAGCGAAATCCAGCGAACGATGCGCCGGCACCATCGCCAGGCCCCGGGGCCAGAGGCGCATCCGCCAGGCGGTTTTCTGGCGCCCGATTGGGGAGACGCGAACGAGCTTGCCGAGGCTACCTTGAGCGGCAGCAACAAGGTGCTGGATCTATAGCGACAAGCTGGCGCATCGCAGTGCATGATCGTTCTCTGACGGTATACGAATGCGCTGGATTGGACTGCTTTTCTCGTTTGTGCTTTGCTTTGCCGTCGCAGGCATCGGCGGTCTATGGTCGGCTGGCGAAGTCTCCGGCTGGTATCGAACCTTGAGGCGGCCTGCCATCGCGCCGCCCGATTGGCTCTTCGGGCCGGTGTGGACCTTGCTCTACGCACTGATGGCGATCGCCGTCTGGCGTGTGTGGCAGGCAGCGCCCTCGCCATTGCGCTCCTGGGCGATCGCGATCTTCGCCGCGCAACTCGCCCTCAACCTCGCGTGGTCTTGGATCTTTTTTCGCCAGCATGCCATCGGCGCCGCCTTGGCGGGGATCGCGGTGCTATGGATCGCGATTGCGACGTCTGTGGCTCTGTTTACCACGGTCGCGCCGGTCGCCGCGTGGCTCATGGCTCCCTACTTGGCCTGGGTCACGTTTGCGACAGCGCTTAATGCGGCATTTTGGCGGCTGAACTGAACGGCACGCTCATCTTAGCTGGGGTTGGGTTCCAGCCCTGGCGAGGCCGGATTCTACAAGACACGGCGTGACCACCGCGGTCCGCAATCGGGAAAACCCGCGATCCCTTGCCATGCGTCGAAAAAGACACGCAAAAGCTTGTCGGCGGCAAGCGCGATAGCTGTCTGCCGTCCCATCCGAATCGCACAATTGACGGCGTTCCGGGGGAATGCGTGAAAGGGCCGGGATTCGCGACCCTTTACGATTTTGCCGCTAGATTCTGCCGGAATCCGGCCGATCAGGTTTAGAGAGGCTGAACGTCAGCAGCCTGCCATCCCTTGGGGCCCTTTACGACGTTAAACTGCACGGCTTGACCTTCTTGCAGACTCTTGAATCCACTGGTGTTGATTGCAGAGTAGTGCACGAAGACATCTTCGCCGTTCTGGCGCGAAATAAAGCCGAAGCCCTTCGCGTCATTGAACCACTTCACAGTACCTTGTTCCATAACTTTTACATGTTTCCTGGATTGAATTGCGCTGGATGAATCGGAGCGACCACTGGCAGAATCTTGCTTGGTTCCGGCATTCTAGGAAAACAATCTCATTGAGCCCTTATGCAAGGCCGCCGCCTCTTGATGATTGCGCCGGCTATGCGAATGTGGCCTCTGAAAACTAAATCCCCAAAACGCGTTGGGCGAGTGCTGCTCACGCCCGGTTCGGTTCTAACGCTGACGATAGTTTACCATTTTCGTCGAAAGATTGTGCGGGAAAAGTGTGCCGGATCACATCACGCGGTGCAGAACTCTGGAAGTGATTGATTTATTAAGCTTTAACGAAGGCCCGCGACCTGTGTTAAGGTGAGAGGTCGCCATGCTGCACGATTCCGTACCTGAGTTGCTTGGTCGCGCCACCGCGGTGCTTGAAGCGGAGTTCGGGACTCTGCCAGAGTTCGAAGCCGAACCGGGTGCGAGCATGGAGGCGATCGCGGGGGTTCTCAAAGACACTGCGATCCGCCTGGGCAACAATTATCCCTACTTCCATCCGCTGTATGCGGGGCAGATGCTCAAGCCGCCGCATCCTGTGGCGCGAGCAGCGTACGCGCTGGCAATGAAAATCAATCCCAACAACCATGCTCGTGACGGTGGCCGGGCTAGTTCAGAGATGGAAGTGGAGGCGGTGCGGGAAGTTGCCGGGATGTACGGGTGGACGGAGTTTCTGGGCCACTTGACCTCGAGTGGGACCTTCGCCAATCTTGAGGCGCTTTGGATGGCGGGGCAGTTGGCGCCGGCCCGGCGGATACTCGGCTCGGACCAGGCACACTACACGCACCAGCGGATTTCAGGAGTATTGAAACTGGAGTACACAGCCGTGGCGGCGGATAGCGCGGGGCGGATGCGATTGGACGCGCTCGAAGACGAGTTGAGCAAGGGTGACGTGGGCACGGTGGTCGCGACGCTGGGCACGACAGCGATGGGTGCGATCGATCCGCTCGAAGGGATTTTGGTGTTGCGCGACCGGTACAAGTTCCGTGTGCATGTGGATGCGGCGTATGGCGGGTACTTTGCCCTGATTCCCGAACATCTCAATGAGCCGGCGCGGCAAGCCTATGCAGCGATGAGCAGGGCCGATTCAATCGTGATCGATCCGCACAAACATGGGTTGCAGCCGTACGGATGCGGGTGCATCTTGTTCCGGGATCCCGCTGTAGGGCGGTACTACAAACACGATTCGCCGTGCACCTACTTCACGTCGAAGCAACTCCATCTTGGCGAAATCAGCCTGGAGTGTTCGCGTGCGGGAGCAGCAGCGGTGGCGCTATGGGCGACGCAGCGATTGCTGCCGCTTGTTCCAGGCGGGGAGTTTGCCCAGGGCTTAGCAAAGGGCAGGCGCGCGGCTCTGGAGCTGGACCGGCGGCTGCGCGCTGATGCGCGGTTTAGGGCTCCGGCTGCGGGGCAGCCGGAACTGGATATTGTGGTGTGGGCGCTACGTGCAGCAGACCTTCGGAAGGCTTCTGTGCGAGCACAAACGGTCTTCGATGCGTGCGCTGCGCGGGAATTGCACCTGGCTCTTGTACAATTGCCGGGGTCGTGGTTCGATCTGCACTGCGGTGGTCCCCAGATCTCAGAATCGAGACCCGGGGCACCCAAAGAAAGCGGCTCGATGACTTGCTTGCGTTCGGTGTTGATGAAGCCGGAGCACGAGGCATGGCTGGGCGAGATCTGGGAACGGCTGAGCGCTGCCTGCGATGTAGTTGAGAGAGGCTGAAAAAGAAGGTCCGACGAGTTTGGATTTCGGCTGAAAAGAAAACGTTGTCAATAGTACGCGATTGAGTCTCTGATGGTTTCAATTCCCAAGAGAGGTTGAGAGATGCACGATCCTGCAAAGTTTCGCTCCATGCACCGCGAGCGCTTTCATTCGGGGCCGGCAATTTTCGTCGGGCCTGGGCGCGTCAACCTGATCGGCGAGCATACCGACTACGCCGAAGGTTTTGTGATGCCGGCGGCAATCAACTTTGCCACGCTCGCCGGAATTTCGCCGCGCGCGGACGGCAAAATCGCCATCTACTCCGAAAACCAGGCAGAGGAAAGGGTCTTTGACGGGGTTCAGGCGAAGCGGAGCCAACACTGGACCGATTATCCGATGGGCGTGGTGTCGATCCTCGCCAGCGAGGGCCACAAGATTCCTGGCTTCGACCTCAGCATCTGGAGCGATGTGCCGCTGGCCTCTGGGCTGTCGAGCTCGGCAGCGCTGGAAGTGGCGACGGCTCTGGCGGTGCTTTCGCTGGTTGGGGCGAGTTATCCGGGACCGGTGCTGGCGCGGCTCTGCCAGCGGGCGGAAAACGAGTTTGTCGGTGCCAACTGCGGCATCATGGACCAATTCATCAGCCTCAATGCCAAGGCCGACCATGCTCTGCTGCTCGACTGTCGCGATTTGAGCTACAAGCTGGCGCCCATTCCGGACCACGTGGCGCTGGTGATTGCCAACACGATGGTCAAGCACTCGGTGGCGGGAGGCGACTACCCGACGCGGCGGCGCGAGTCGGAGGCGGCGTGCGCGGTGATTGCGAGCCATCGGCCGGGCGTCAAGTTCCTGCGCGATTGCACGCTCGAGGACCTGGAGAAGTGGGGCCATGAGATGGAGCCCAAGAGCCTGATGCGCGCCAGGCATGTGATCAGTGAAAACCTACGGACAGTAGCAGCCTGTGAGGCGCTGCTGAAGGGCGATATGAAGGAGTTAGGTCGCTTAATGGCAGAAGCCCACCGTAGCTATAGCGAAGATTTTGAAGGCAGTTGCGTTGAGGCGGATGCGATGGTGGCTCTGGCACAGGGTTTACCGGGGCTGATCGGCGCACGGCTGACCGGCGGAGGATTTGGCGGGTGCACGATCAACCTGGTGGAGCAGACCGAGGCGGCAGGATTTGCCGAGAAGTTGAGAGCACGCTACACAGAGCAGGTCCGAATTACTCCCCAGATTCACATCTGCCACGCATCGGGCGGCGCGCACACTTTGGAGTAGAGCGAGAGGGGCCAGTCAACGCGCAAGGCAGCGCAGCGGGCGAGCCGGGAGTCAATCGGAATTCACACAGAACCAACTGGCACGCCATTCTGGGA
Organism: uncultured Acidobacteriaceae bacterium; assembly: GCA_963782285.1. Taxonomy (GTDB): domain Bacteria; phylum Acidobacteriota; class Terriglobia; order Terriglobales; family Acidobacteriaceae; genus Telmatobacter. The sequence continues at coordinate 286,716 of CAWAJH010000001.1, read as the reverse complement.
GTGCATCCAATTCAATTGTGGAAAGTTGATACTCCGTTGGATACTGGAGCGCAAGATCCTGACACAAAAGAACCATTTCCGAACCGCACGGGACCATTGTGCAGGCCGGTTTCCTTGTTAAACTTGTCAAGTGTCTGCCCCGAAGAGGAGTTGAGGAACTTTTTGCCGGCGTCGGGTGGGGGCTGATGAGATGAGCCGATGTGCGGTTTGGCGCCGGAAGAATACCAAATAAGAAAAAATATATGGAATCTTCATCCCCGAAATCGTCTTTGCACGAAACTATCCCTCAGACCGGCCAAGTGGCTTACTTCTCCATGGAGATCGCCATCCACCCGTCGATGCCGACGTATTCGGGGGGGCTAGGCGTGCTCGCCGGCGACACTCTGCGTTCGGCCGCGGATCTTGGCGTGCCGCTTGTAGCCTTCTCGCTTCTGCACCGCAAGGGCTATTTCCAGCAGCATCTCAGTCCCACGGGCCTGCAAACTGAGGATGTGCAGCCGTGGAATCCGGCGGATTTCTGCACCGAAGAGCCGGCGCGGGTGACGGTTTCAATCGAAGGCCGCACGGTGACGGTGCGTGCGTGGCGTTACGACTTGGTTGGCCAGTTCGGGCATGTGGTGCCGATCTACCTGCTGGATACGGACCTTGATGAGAACTCGGGTTGGGATCGCGGCCTGACCGATCACCTCTACGGCGGGGACACCAATTACCGGTTGCAGCAGGAGATTGTGCTCGGGATGGGCGGCGTCCGCATGGCGAGCGCTCTCGGAATGCAGGTAAACGTATTCCACATGAACGAAGGACACGCAGCGCTGCTCACTCTCGCGCTGCTCGAACGCCAGCTTGGCGGCGGACCGCAGACCGGCCCCACGGAATCGGACATCGAGGCAGTGCGCCGGATGTGCGTGTTTACGACGCACACGCCGGTTCCTGCGGGACACGACCGCTTCTCAACCGAGCAGGCCATTCGCATTCTGGGCAGCGAAAGAACGGCACGCCTGGAAGGCTTAGGCTGTTTTCGTGAGGGCTTGCTCAATATGACCTTGCTGGCCCTCAAGTTTTCGCGGTACGCGAACGGCGTATCCATGCAGCATGGCAAAGTTTCGCGCGCGATGTTCCCGGAGTTCACGATTGGCACCATCACCAACGGCGTGCATGCTCCGACCTGGATGAGCGAGCCCTTACAAAAAATGCTCGACGACCGCATTTCTGCGTGGCGGCGTGACAATCTCTATTTGCGCAACGCGATTGACGTGCCCGAGCCGGAGATGCTGGCAACGCACAAACGCGCCAAGGAGGAGTTGCTGGCCGAGGTGGGTTCGCGGACCGGACTGGTACTCGATCCCAAGGTGCTCACGCTGGGCTTCGCGCGTCGAGCGGCAACCTATAAACGTGCCACGCTGATGTTCACCGATCCCGAGCGGCTCAAGGAGATCGCCGCGCAGGCGGGAGGATTGCAGATCATCTATGCCGGCAAAGCTCATCCGCAGGACGAGCCCGGGAAGGCGCTCATCCAGCAGGTCGTGGAGGATGCAGCCAGGTTTTCGAACGACAGTTTGAAGATTGTCTACCTGGAAAACTACGCGTGGGACCTGGGTGCACGGCTGACTGCCGGCGTGGATGTGTGGGTGAATACACCGCGGCGTCCTTATGAAGCCTCGGGCACGAGCGGGATGAAAGCTGCTATGAACGGCGTTCCCAGCCTCTCGATTCTGGATGGATGGTGGATTGAAGGATGCATCGAAGGCGTGACGGGCTGGGCGATCGAAGATGGAGCCGACGATCCCGCAGAAGCCAATTCGCTTTATACAAAGCTGGAGACCTCGGTGGTGCCGCTCTACCGCGATTCCCCGGGCAAATGGGCGCACCTGATGCGCACTACGCTCGCATTCAATGGATCGTACTTCAACACCAACCGCATGGTGAAGCAATACGCTCGCAATGCGTATTACCCTGAGCGGCTGCCGCAAACGGCTAAGGTTGAGGAAGCTGCTTACGCCGATTGAGTGATAGCTACCCGGTTCTGGTTTGCCGGTTTCAGCCCCGGCAAATGCGCCTTCGCGCTTCGTGCCGATGAAGGCCCTTAAGCCTATAATTTTCACTGTTGTGATTCCGAAATTTTCATTGCGCTCGCAGACTTTGCGGAGGCTCACCGTCGCCACGGCTCTGGCGGCTTTGTGGTGCTTCTTATTCGCCGTTCGAGCGCAGGGCCAGACGCCTGAGGATAGCGTGGACGGCGGAGAATCGGCGAGTTCCATGGCCGGCCATGGCCACGTGATCCTGGTGCTGCCCTTCGACAATCGATCAGGACAGCCGAGCCTCGAATGGATTCGCGAGGCAGCAGCAGAGATCCTGAGCACACGCTTCGCTGCGGCGGGATTCCAGCCGACAAGCCGCGCCGACCGGGTCTATGCGCTGGACCATCTTGGTTTGCCGCAAGGGTTTCAGCCTTCTCGCGCGAGTTCGATCAAGCTGGCGCAGACGCTGGATGCCGATTCGAACGTGGTGGGCAGCTTCACGACCGACGGAACCACAATTGTGGCGCACGCGGAGCTCGTGGATGTGCCGAAGCTGCGCATGCTGCCGGAAGTGAGCACACAAGGCCAGATGCGCGATATGATCGCCGTCTTTGGCACCCTGGCCTGGAAACTTACGAAGGAGCTTGACCCGGGGTTCAGCGTGGCCGAAGAGACATTTGCGGCCGCGGGAAAAGGGATGAGGCTGGACGCCTTTGAGCAGTACATACGCGGCATCACCGAGCCGGACCAGGCGGAGCGGCTGCGGCATCTGCAGATGGCCGTAAAGCTGAGCCCTGAATTTAGCCCTGCCTGGATGGCCCTGGGACGCGAGGACTACGGCGCGCAGCAGTTTCAGCAGGCGGCCGACGCCTTTGCGAAAGTGGATCGCAATGGGCCGGACGGGCTTGAAGCAGGATTTTACCGGGGCCTGTCGCTGCTTTTTTCGGGCGATTACTCCCATGCGAAAGAGGCGTTTGCCGAGGTGGCGAAAGTCCTGCCGCTGGCCGAGGTGATTAACAACGAAGGCGTGGCGATGAGTCGACAGGGCCTTGACGCGACGTCGCTCTTTATTCAAGCCGCCGCTGCCGATCCCAACACAGCCGACTATCACTTTAATCTCGCCGTGAGCCTGAAGCGGGCCGGGAATGTGGCCGGAGCGCTGAATGAGCTGGCGCAATGCCTCAAGCTGCATCCCACCGACAGTGAGGCTCAATCCCTGGTCGACGCATGGAAGAAGCCGGCCGCACCGGCCACCTCATCGGCAGCCGCAGATCCCAGCGCGGCGCCTGATCCGCTGGAGCGGATTGTTCGCACCTTCGATGAAGCTGCTTTCAAGCAGGCGGCGGCGATGCTGGATGAGATGGATGAACAGCGGCTGACTGCGTTACCGGCCCCTGAAAGAGCGAAGACCCTCTGCGCGCAGGCCAAGGGATATCTGGACCGCGGCCTGCTGCTTGAAGCTGAACGGCTTTACCAGGCGGCCGAGGTTGCCGACAGCAAGAACGCGCAGGCGCATGCAGGACTAGCCGAAGTCAGGGAACGGAGCGGTGACGCTGAATCGGCGCGCAAGGAAGCACATGCCTCTCTGGAACTTGGCCCCTCGGCCGATGCGTACAAGGTGCTGGCCAAGCTGGATCTTGACGCCGGGTCTCTTAACGAAGCAAACGCGGAAGCCGGTGATGCGCTAAAGCTGGAGCCCGCAAATCCGGCAATCCAGGAGCTGATGCAACAGATTCAAGCGAAGACGGGGAAGAAATAGAAAAGTCAGCGTACTGCGTCAACGGGAAGAATCCGCCGCAGTCGCGACGACGGGGCACCGAGGTTCTTGTTCCTGCTTGAAAGGGGCGAGCCATGGGACGGGCGATTCGAAAACATTGGGTGAGCTTGGGACCGATTTTGGCGGCTTTATGGATTGCCATCGGATTCAACTTCAATCTCCATGCCGATAGCCAGCAGCCGGTTGTTGACAAACTGGTGCTGGATGACACGATTCAGCCGGTCAGCGCGGACGAGCTGGCCCGTGCGATTAAAGGCGCTGGCACAGACGGAGCCAGCGCTCTGCTGATTCAAATGGACACTCCCGGCGGCCTGGTGGATTCCATGCGGGCTATGGTCGCGGCAATTCTTGCTTCGCATGTTCCAGTGATCGTCTATGTCTCTCCGTCCGGCGCACGCGCGGGATCGGCCGGATTCTTCATTCTGGAATCGGCGGATATCGCGGCCATGGCGCCAGGCACTGAAGAGGGGGCGGCCCACGTGGTCTTCGAGATGGGCAAGCCCGACGCCACGGAAGAAGAAAAGGTGGAGAACGACGCTGAAGCATTTTTGCGCTCTTATGTGGCGCGGCGCGACCGCAACACCGATGCGGCGGTGGCTGCGGTGAAATCGTCGCACTCGTATACGGCAGAGGAGGCTCTCAACCAGCACCTGATCGATCTTGTGGCCAACAACGACGCCGACCTGTTGAACGCTCTGAACAGCCGCGAGATTACACGCATCGACGGATCGAAGATGACGCTTCATCTGGCGGGCGCGCGCATTCGGCTCCTGCGGGTGTCGCTGCGCGACGAACTGCTGGGGTGGCTCGTCGATCCCAACATCGCGCTGCTTTTCCTGGTGGGAGGGGCGCTGCTGATTTATCTCGAATTCAACAGCCCTGGAACAATCGTTCCTGGCGCGCTGGGCACGCTGATGGTGTTGCTGGCCGTGTTCGCTCTCAATCTACTGCCCATCCGCTACACTGCCATTTTGTTGCTCCTTGCTGCGATGGTGCTGCTTGTGCTCGAAGCCAAGGTGGGCGGGCACGGGGCGCTCGCGATCGCGGGCATTGTGTGCCTGACCTTCGGTATGCTCACGCTGGTCGCCGCGCCTGTGCCGGAGATGGGCGTCAGCCCGTTAGTCGCATTCGGTGTAAGCGTGGCCTTTGGCGCAATTACCGTGTTCCTGGTGCGCCTGGTGGTTCGCGCGCGCAAGCGAAAGGCGCTGATTGGCGCCGATGCCATGTTGGGCTGCCCGGCCACCACAATGGAATCGCTGGCGCCCCAAGGTCATGTGTTGGTTGAGGGTGAGATTTGGCGTGCTGAGGCGAGCGTGCCGGTGGCGGCGGGGGCAGTTGTCCGGGTCGTAGGCCACGACCAGATGCTGCTGCAGGTGGAACCGGTTGACGCAGTCAAGACACCAGGGACTGCGGCCTAGAGCCTGTTACTAACTTTCGCGCGGCGAGGGCAGGCAACTCGCGCGCACCCCAAAACAGCCCGCCCAACGGCGTTGGAGTACAATCCCTGCTGAGTAAGGAAAGGGAAGTCCCATGTCCATCGGTGATATGTCCATTCCAACGCTGATTGTGATCGCCATCGTCATCCTCTACCTGCTGAACTCTATCAAGATCCTCCGCGAATACGAGCGCGGGGTGATTTTCAGGCTGGGCCGCGTTCTGGGATCGCCCAAGGGGCCTGGGATCATCCTCGTGTTCCGGCCCATTGATCAGATGGTGCGTCTCAGTCTGCGGCAAGAGGTGCTTGAGGTTCCACCTCAGGACATCATCACCCGCGATAATGTCACGCTCAAGGTGAATGCCGTAGTCACGCTGTACGTTGTCAATCCCAACGACGCAGCCATCAAGGTAGCCAACTACGTGTACCAGACCTCGCAGTTTGCGCAAACCACGCTGCGGTCTGTATTGGGCGAGGTGGAACTGGACGAACTGCTGAGTCATCGCGACAAGCTTAATTTGCGCATCCAAAGCATTATCGACCTGCGCACCGAGCCGTTCGGCGTGAAAGTCGTCTCGGTGGAAGTGAAACAGGTGGATTTGCCGGAACAGATGTTGCGCGCGATTGCGAAACAGGCCGAGGCAGAGCGTGAAAAGCGTTCAAAGATTATCCATGCCGAGGGTGAATTTGCCGCTGCGCAGAGGTTGGTGGATGCTGCCACATTGATGGCTACGCAGCCGATGACCCTGCAACTGCGTTATCTGCAGACGTTGGCGGATATCGGGGTGGAAAAGAATACAACCATTGTCTTCCCGTTACCGCTCGAGATGATGACGCTGCTCAACAAAGCTTCGGCCGCGTTGAAGTCGGCGTCAGACCAAGCGTAAGTGCGGCTCGGCAGTTCTGAATGAATACGAAGGCGGTGCATGCGGGGATATTTTGAAGACGAAGAACGCGAATTAGAGGAGCCCAGCCGCGACACTGAGGTGACGCTCAGCCCATTGGCCGTGGCCGGAATCGTCCTGGCACTGCTCGTACTCTGCGGGTTGTGCTTCGGTTTCGGGTATTGGATCGGACACCGCACTTCGGGACGGAGCCAAGCTCCCGCCACGCAGCCTCTCAGCCAGACTGCGGCTCCTGACGAAGAACCGCTTCAGGGGAGCAGCTCAATCCCCAAGCCCTCAGCGGAAGCGCAGGTTCCCGTGACGCCGCCGGCGCAGGCGAGCGACGGATCGCAGCCGCAGGCGCAGGGCGCCAATCCAACGAATCCGCAAGAAGGCACGGCGACGCAAGGCCAAAGTGCACCAGCGCCGATTACACCAGCGTCCGGGCAAGCTCAATCTCAGTCGCCGGTTCGGCCCGCCATTCCGTCCACGCCGGGTGCGGCACAAACGGCGGGGGCCAGCTTTGCACAGACCGTGCATTCGGCCCTGCCCGGCGCCAATGAGCTGATGGTGCAGGTGGCCGCGGTTTCGCACCAGGAAGACGCCTCTGTCCTCGTAAATGCACTGCGCCAGCACGGTTACGCGGCGAGCGCACAGCAGGATCCCTCCGACGGCCTGATCCATGTGCGCGTCGGTCCCTTCAAGACCCGCGAGGAGGCCAACCGCATGGCCAGACGGTTGCTGGACGATGGGTATAACGCAATGGTTCAGCCGTAAATACGGCAACGGTTAAAGCACACCATCCCACAACTGCAATTCGGCTTCCTGGGGCTCAGCCTTAACACGGCTCTGTGCATCGAAGATCATCGTGCGCCGCTCTTCGAGCGTGTAGCGTGGCCACTCGGGTAGTCCGGCGGCTGCGGGTGCGGCGCCGCGCAGGAAGGCGCACCAGGCCTCATGCATCTGAGGGGTAAGCACTGCCTCGGCGGCGGCGTTCTCCACTATCTTCGAGGGGTGCTCCCACACCATGCGCAGTTCAAGAGAGTGGTGGGAAAATGGCCCCAGCCATCCACTGCCTTCGCGGAAATCGAGGCGGTACATCCAGGCCTCACCGCCTCCCTTGATGTGCGACTCGGCTACGCGCACTGAGGGCACCAAATACTCCTCCGCTGTGAGGGCGCGAATGCGCCGCTGCTCCGCGGTCATATCGGGGTAAATGTCCTTGTACCTGTCGTAGACCTCGAGAAACTGAGCAGGGCGCGTGTTGCCGAGGTCGGCCGCATCGGGGTCCTGCTCCGGATAAGGGCCGATGAAGCTCGCGCTTTCGTCGCGATTCGTTCCGATGAGCAGCCGCTTTCCGCGGGTGGACCCGGCGGCAATCGTCTCCACTGGAAGTCGCGGTAAGAGAGAGCCCTCAATCTCCATCCGCAGCGGAAAATGATGCGGCCATTGCTGCGTCAACTGCTTCTGCACCGGGATCAACGACGAGGCCGGAGCTGTGGCCAGCGAGGAGAGCGAGCTACCGGTGCCGTACCGCCAGAGATTGCCGAAACCTTCGCTGACGGCATCGATTTCTTCGGTCGCCCACACGCGCTCCGCGCCGCCGCTTTCAGAGATCGCCTGGTGAAAGAGCGTGCGCGCCGAAGGAACACCCATCAGTACATCTGTGAGCTTGGCGCCGGCGGATTGGCCTCCGACTGTAACGCGCGAGGGATCGCCTCCGAAAGCCTCGATATTCTGCTGCACCCAGCCCAGCGCGGCGATCAGATCGCGCATGGCGTTGTTCGCGCTGCCTGCGTATTCGGGGCCGAGCAGCGGGGCAAGGTCGAGAAATCCGAAAACGCCCAGCCGGTACGCCACCGTGACGCAAATAATGCTCTCCTGCGCCAGCACGGTTCCGTCAAAGATTGGCGCATATGAGTAGCCGCCCGTAAAACCGCCCCCATGGATCCAGACGTAAACCGGATGCGGGCCTTTGCCGGCAGGCGCCCAGACGTTCAGATAAAGGCAGTCCTCGCTCTGAACGAGGAGGGGCTCGTCCGGCTGTAGTGCGGCTGCCGCGAATCGAGTGGCATCGCGCGCAGAGGACCATGGTTTCGCAGCGACTGTGGCGCGAAAACGCAGCGAGCCGACGGGCGGCTCGGCAAATGGCAATCCGCGAAAGACGCGCACACCGCCGGTTTCCTCGCCCTGAAGCGGCCCGAGAGGCGTGCGCAGTGTGATTGGCGAGGCAGTTGGGAGCGCGCGCAGGCTGCTGGTGCGCAGCGCAAGAGCGGAAAGCGCGGCGCTCGACAGAAAGGCGCGGCGCGAGAGAACCTGGAGGGGCATGTGGATTGTTCCCGCGGTGCAGAGGTGTTTCTACGCAACTATACGTCAAGGATCGAACGATAAGGGGTGAAAATTTGCGGGCGGCTCAGCCTGGCTCAATTAGGCAAGCATCTCCGCGGGCAGTGCCGATGCAATGACGGTGCGGACAGCGTCTGAAAGCTCGTCGCGAGTCGCGTAATCAGCTGGATCGATTGGCGGATGAAAAACGATGTGCGCTGTGCCTGGGTGGATACGCATGCTTCCCCAGGGAAGAATCTTCTCCGTTCCGTAAATCGTGACTGGGATGCAGGGCGCGCTAGTGTCCTTGGCGAGATAGAACGGGCCTTTTTTAAAGGACAGAAGGCGCACCTCGGGCGAGCGCATGCCCTCGACAAACGTGGTAATGTGCAGACCCGAGGACAGCACGCGCTGAGCTTCGGCGACGGCTTGCTGCGCGGTCTCCACCTGGCCATCACGGTCGACAGGGATGAAGCCGCCGAGTTTGAAGGCGAGGCCGAGTATGGGAAGTCTCATCAGCGGGCGCTTGAGGAAGACAGAGGTACGGCCGGGAAGATTGGCGAGCAGTGCAGGTGCATCGAGATTGGACAAATGGTTCGCCATAAAAATACATGCACGGCCCGCAGGAATTTGTTCGCGGCCCTCAATGTGCAGGCGGATGCCGGCAACGAGGATGGCAAAGCGAGCGATCCAGCATCCGGTGGAATAGAGCGGGTCCACGTTGCCGGTGATCAGCGTGAACGGAATAAGGACCACCGCCGCGGGAAGAGCCAGAGCGACGATGGTGACAAACACGAGGAGCGAAACGATCATGCGGGGCGGGCCAATCCGTTCATGGGTGAGTATCGCACTCGCGGGCGTCAGTTGCGCATCCACTCGGGAAGAGCGGAAGCAATGGAGGTCCGTACGGCCTGCATGAGTTCCTCTCGCGTCGCAAATCCGACAGGGTCGATGGGTGGATGAAAGGTCACATACGCGATGCCGGGATGAATGCGCAGACTTCCCTTGGGCAACATTGCCTCGGTTCCGTGGATGGAGACGGGGACGCACGGTGCGCCGGAGGCCATGGCAAGAAAGAACGGTCCTTTCTTGAAGGGCAGCATGTGCCCGTCAGGCGAACGGGTGCCTTCAACAAACGTTGTGATGTGGGTTCCCTTGGCCAAAACGCGTTGCCCCTCGGTCACGCTGCGTTGCGCGTCAGCGCGGCTGCCGGAGCGGTCAACGGCAATGAACTCACCCTGCCGGAACCCGGTGCCGAGGATCGGCAGATTCATCAGCGAACGCTTCATGAACGCCGACGTGCGCCCTGGAATGATTGCGATCAGCGCCGGCGGGTCGAGATTCGACACATGGTTCGACATGAAGATGCACGCGCGGTTGCGCGGCACATTCTCAAGGCCCTGTACGCGCATGCGCACACCTGCCAAGCGACAGCTCGACCAAAGCACGAAGCGCGTGGCCTTGTAGAGCGGCGCTACGTTGCCCGTTAGCCAGCACCAGGGAATAAACAGTAGCGCCGAAGGAATCCCCAGCACAACCATGTTGGCGGCGAAGATGAGCGACCAGATCATGCCAGACTCGTGCTTAGGCGCTTTGAGTGGAGGGGTGAAGTTCGCGGAGGCGAGCGGGAAGTTTCTCGTAGATTCCGTCGAAACCGCCATTCGAGAGAATCGCGACCACATCGCCGGAGGCAAGCTGCGAGGCGATGGCACTGACAATTGCGTTGGCGTCGGGCAGAAGCTCCGCGCGCGTACCCACGTCCTGGAGCGCACCCACAACTTCTTCGGGATGCAGCCGCTCCGGCTCGGGAATGCGCTGCTGCTGGTAAACCCCGGCCAGAACAATCCGATCGGCCAGGCGCAGACTCGCTACGAGATCGGGCGCGAGCACCTTGCGGCGCAGCGTGTTGGAGCGCGGCTCAAGCACTGCCCACAGGCGCCTGCCGGGATAAACGGTCCGCAAGGCGCGTAGCGTCTCGCGAATCGCAGTGGGGTGGTGCGCGAAGTCTTCAATGATCGTGATGCCGCCGATCTCGGCGCGGACCTCAAGCCGGCGCTTTACGCTTTTGAAGCTGGCCAGAGCTTCGACGATCGCGCGTTTCTGAATGCCCTGCTCCGCGGCAAGGGCGGCTGCTGCTGTTGCGTTGAGCGCGTTGTGCTCACCGGCCAGTTGCATCCCGAGCGCGGCCCACAATGCGCCCGCACGCCACACCTCCCACTGCATTCGGCCGTTGTCATAATGCAGATTGCGGATCTGCCAGTCGGCCTTCTCGCTAAACCCGTACCGCTCGACGCGGCAAAAAGCGCGGCTGACGCACTCAGTTACATTTTCGCTGCCGTCGTACGCCACAATGACTCCGCGCCGCGGAACAAGGTTCACGAGGAGCTTGAACGCGCGCTTCACGGCTTCGAGATCGGAATAGATGTCGGCGTGATCGAACTCCACGTGTGTCAGAATCAGCGCGTCAGGAAAGTAGTGAAGAAACTTCGGCCCCTTGTCGTAGAAAACCGTGTCGTATTCGTCGCCCTCGACGATGAAGTTCCGCGTGGCGCGCAGTTGGAAGCTGGTTCCGAAGTTCTCCGCTACCCCTCCGATCAGAAACGACGGCTCAAGCGCGGGATTTTGCCGCGCCGCCACCTGGTAAATCCACGCCAGCATGCTGGTGGTCGTTGTCTTGCCGTGCGTCCCGGCAACAACCAGCGGCGACCGGCCCTTCAGGAACTCGTCGTGAAGCAGCGCCGCCATCGACGTGAAGGGCATGCGCTCCTCGAGCACGCGTTCCACTTCCGGGTTCCCACGCGACAACGCATTGCCAATGACGACAAGGTCAGGCACGGGTGTGAGATTTGATTCGGCGTAAGGCGAAAGAATCGGGATGCCGAGTGAGCGTAGCAGATCGCTCATCGGAGGATAGGCGGCGCTGTCGGAACCCGTGATGCGGTGCCCTTGCAATTGGAGCAATCCCGCCAGCGAGGCCATGGCCGTGCCGCAGATCCCGATCAGATGGATATGCCGCGGGCTTGCCGTCACGCTTGCACCGCCGGTTCGAGCAAATGAAGGCGCGGTTCGTCCTTAGCTGTCAATTCGGCTTCCACGCCGAAGGTGAGCGTCACATTTTCCCGCGAAACGTGGCCGCTGCGCAGGCCGATAGCAATCGGCCCATCGAACCCGTCGAGCGCGTTCAGGATCGCCTGGTCGAGCAGTTTGGGATCGGACCCGGGCGGCACGCAATCGAGCATTTCGCCAAATACAATACCGCGCACGCCCTCGAGCTTCCTGGCTTGACGCAGTTGCCAGATCAGGCGATCGATCTGATACGGCTTCACGGCGCGGTCTTCAAGAAACAGCAGCGCGCCCTCGGTGCACGGCTCCCAAGGTGTACCGAGCAGCGAAACAATGATGCTGAGACAACCGCCGTAGAGTGTGCCCGTCGCGGTGGACGACTTCGTTCCCGGCTTGAGCGCGCGCAAACCTTCTTCGACGCCCACGATGTAGGGTTCGCCTGCCAGCGCTGCGCGAAAGCTGCTTAAGTGAACGCCGTTACTCAAATAGAAATCCGCGGCAAGCATCGGACCATGAAATACGGGCAAGCCCAACACGTCGAGTAGGCGCAGTTGAATGCCGGTCAAATCGCTATAGGCAAAAAACGGCTTGGGGTGCGATCCAATGATCTCCAGGTTCAAGTCTTCAAGCAGGTAATTCGATCCGTAGCCGCCGCGCAGGCACATCACTGCGCCGGTATTCGCATCAGCGAAAGCCGCATGCAGATCGTCGATCCGCTGCTCGAGCGATCCGGCAAAATACAACGGACCGGACGCCAGGGCGTTGGGACTGAGCTTCGCGGTATACCCCAGCGCGCTCAAAGCGGCCCGTCCGCGCTCGGTGCGTTCGGTCTGCGCGTACGAGGCCGGCGCCACGATGCTGATGGCCGCGTCCGCTGCGACCGGCGACATTTTCATCAAGGCAGCCATCTCACCACGCCTCTCCGCGGGCAACGAGCGAAGCCGGCCCGGTCAAATAAAGTTCCAAGCCGGGCCCGCCCCAAGCCACCACCTGTGAACCGCCGGGAGCGATCACCGTTAGCGGCGACACGCAGCGGCGCAGCGCAAGTGCGGCTGTGGCTGCGGCCGAAGTGCCTGTACCGGAAGATGCCGTCGGCCCGACTCCTCGCTCAAAAATGCGAATCTCGATTTCGCGCTCGCTCATGATGCGCACAAATTCAGCGTTTGTCTGGTTGGGAAAATCGCGATGGACGCAGATTTCGGCGCCGATGGTTTGCCAGGGCTTTCCGGCAGCATTGAAATTGCCATCTTCAACCAGCACGACGAAATGCGGATTGCCAACGGAAACTTCCAAGCCGACGAGTTCGGAACCATCGGTCAGCTTGATGGTGTGCGGTATAAACTTCGGCACGCCCATATCGGTGGTCACTTCGACGAAGTAGCCGGGTTCCGTTCTGACACTGTCGATGCGGCAGATGCGCAAGCCAGCATCGGTGGTGATCGCCATTTCGTCGCCCCGCTGAGCATCCAGGGTCTCCGCCATCCACGCCGCGACGCAGCGGGTTCCGTTGCCGCTGATTTCGGCACTGGAACCATCGGAATTGCGCAGGTGAATGCGGCCGGACTTTGGACCTGTCCATGAAAAAAACTCGACGCCGTCGGCGCCAATGCCAATGTTCCGCTGGCAAAGATGCCGTGCCACATCTGCGGGATCGTGGCCCGCGACGGCGTCTTCGCTCACAATCAGGAAATCGTTACCGCAAGCGTGAGCCTTGGTAAAGGGGATCAAACTACCTCCGGATTGCGAAGAATAAGAATTACGCCGATGGCAATTCTGCCCGGTGGAAGTGCAATGTGCGGGCGCACATCGGCGCGGTTCGCCAATACCCTTGGATGCGGGTCGCAAGCACGAAGCGGGCACGCAATTTGTGCTGCGATCACGTTCATGCGCGATCCTTGCCCGATGCTATCACCGCGGATACGAAGTTGTTGAGTCACAGACTTCATTTCGGAAGGCTTTCAATTCTCACAGGGTTGCTTTCTGAGGAAGCGAGCGGCTGCGCCTGCCGCAACGGGCTGTGATGCATCCACCACGAGGACACATAGACGATTGTCGTGGGCTGCCCCGGCGCCGTAAACCGCCCGGCGACATCGAGGCCCTCAGGGTGCTTTTTTACGGCCCCGTCGACTTCATCACCGACAAAGGCCACCACGACAGCAGCGTGCGTCGAAGGCGCGTCCAATGCGGCCTTGAAAATGTCCAGGTCGCTTTCATTGATGGTCTCGCGAAGCGGAATTCCGGTCATCGCCACGATTTCAGGATAGGCGGATGTGTTCATCAGCAAGGGTGCATGCGGAAAACGCGCCAGCAGTTGCCTGAGCAGTGGAGGGATGGCATTGTCGTAGGGCAGCCGCGCATCGAGGTTCTTTGTGCTCTCGACGTAAACCACCGGATCTTCGCGCAGGAGTGCCACTGCGTTGAGCCCGGCCAGTGCGAAGAACACGGTGAAAACCGCCCCGGGCAGCCACTGTTGCATGCGGATGGATTTCGGAAGTCGCGGAGCGAGTTGTGACAGGCTGATCCGGGACAGTCCGTTCACGGCTGCTTGTGCCGCCAGTCCAAGGCCCAGTGCGAGCGCAGGCAGCATTTCCAACCCGTAGCGCGTGTTGTACCAGGTGTACGGCCACCACGCAGGGAAAAAAATGGGCACCGATCCGTAGGCGACAGACCAGGTGTAAAACGGCATCGGCAGCCAAAGCAGCAGGAGCCACCCAACCGCTCGCCGGCGTGATGCAGTTTTCTCAGACAACCGGGCAACAACCGTGCCAAGCGCGGCGATCGCCAGCACGACGTTACCCCCTGCGGCGGCAAAGTCAAGCTCTGAAACCTTGAGGTAGTAAAGCAGTGCGACCCAAAGATTGTGCCAGCCGGGATGCGGCGGCCAGCCCGGCGCGGTCGCCGCGGTGCGCAATTCGATGGCGTTAGCGGAAAATGGCCCGCGCGCGAAATAGAGCCAGTCGCCGAAGCCCACAGAGTTGTAGATGAACCAGGCGATGGGTGCTCCGACAACCGCGAAACTGGGCAGCCAGAACGCAGCAAGCGACAAGCGTCCGCGCTCGCCCCTCGCCGCGCGCCGCAGTAAAGTGAAGCCAATGCCGGTCCAGGCAAGGAAGGCAATGATCCAGCCGTCGTAGCGCGTGAAGATGGCCGCAACAAGTGCGGTAGCGATCGCGATCTGCAGGCGGCGGGCCTTCGTTGCGTCGTGACCAAGGCAAGAGCGCGACTCAACCATCCAGAGCACGATCCAAATGACTTCGCAGAGAAAAAGCGGCTCGGTCATGGCGGTGGTCTGCATGTAAAGCAGGTTGGGATTGAGCGCGAAAAATGCCAGCGTGATCGCAGCCGCCGCCGGATTGAGCCAGTGCCGCGCCAGGCGATAGATTCCGGCGCACGAAGCGAGGAATGCGAGCGCCGAGGGAATGACTCCGGCGAGCCCGGTGGCCCACCATCGATAGTTCTGGACAAATGGAATTAGGAGAAGGTGCGGCAGCGGGAGCCACACCGAGCCGAGCTGCGTGAAGCGCGGGGTGCGCGAATCAAGAACGCGCCGGGCGATATGCAGATGCGCCACCGCGTCGCCGTAGTTGAGCATCGCATGGTATCGCCAGCTCCAGACGACGGCGGCCATGGAAACCGCTGTGCAGCAGGCGATGACGGTCCAGGTCTCGGCGTGCGAGATGGGCCGGTCAGTCGAGATGCGTGATCTCGCGGAAGACATTGAATCGCTCGTCGATTTCTTGACGCGAGAGCTGTTGCAGCCGCTCCGTGCCGAAACGTTCACAGGCATAGGAACCCATGACGCTACCGTAAAACATGGCGTGCCGCCAGGAGGCGGGCGTGAGCTCGGGTTGGGAGGCAAGATAGCCGAAGAAGCCGCCGGCAAAGCTGTCGCCGGCGCCAGTGGGATCGATGACCTCTTTAAGCGGGAGTGCCGGAGCTCTGAAAGTCCGGAGCTCCGTTCCACCACGCTTTGGAGTGATTTCGTGGAACAAAGTCGCGCCGTACTCGCCGTGCTTGACCACCAGCGCACGCGGGCCGAGAGCCATGACACCGCGCGCAGCCTGGACAAGGTTGTTGTTGCCGGCCAGCATGCGCGCTTCCGTGTCGTTGATCAGCAAAACGTCAAGTCCCTTGAGAACTTCAAGCAGCGCCGGGCGATGATCCTTGATCCAGTAATTCATGGTGTCGCCGGCGACCAGCTTGACGCTGGGCATGGCATCGCGGACGCGACGCTGCAGCACGGGATCGATGTTGGCAAGAAAGAGGAAGTCGGAGTCGCGATAAACGTCGGGAATCTTGGGTTCGAACGCGGCGAAGACGTTGAGCTCGGTGTTATGCGTCTTGGCTTCGTTGATGTTCTCGAGATACGAGCCTTCCCAGAAGAAGCTTTTCCCGGCGGTGTGCTCGATGCCACGCGTGTCGATGTTGCGGGCTTTGAAAACGGCCTCCTGCTCGGGGCCGAAATCTTCGCCGACGACAGCGATCACGCGCACGTTGGTGAAGAAACTTGCGGCGAGCGAAAAGTAGGTGGCAGCGCCCGCAAGCTTGCGCTCATAGCGCCCTGCGGGGGTTTCGACGGAATCGTAAGCAACGCTGCCAACGACGGTAATTGACATGAGGGCCTCTTTCAAGAATCGTTAAGGCGAGCAAGCTAGCCAGTTGGCGGCGTTACCAGCCATGATATTTGCCAAAGAGCAGCTTCAACTTTTCTTTCGCCTCGGCAGGAATCGCATCGGGCTGCGTGAGCACGGCGAACTTTGCTGCGGACGCGCAGGCGCAGTCGCGTTCGCGCGGCAAAGCGGCAACGGCGGCTTTCACGACCTTGCACGCGTTGTCCGCATTCTTGTGCAGCACGGCGACGATCTCTTCGATGGTGACGTCGTCGTGGCCCTCGCGCCAGCAGTCGTAGTCGGTGACCATCGCGATCGTGGCGTAGCAGATCTCGGCTTCGCGAGCGAGCTTGGCCTCCTGCAGGTTGGTCATGCCGATCACGTCCGCGCCCCAACTGCGGTAGAGATTCGACTCGGCCCGGGTGGAGAACTGCGGGCCCTCCATGCAGACATACGTGCCGCCCAGCTTGCCGACGACGCCGACGTTCGCGCACGCATCGGCAGCGGCTTTCGCCACCGTCGCGCAGACGGGATCGCCGAAGGCCACGTGGCCCACGATGCCGTCGCCAAAAAATGTCGACACGCGATGAAACGTGCGGTCGATGAACTGGTCGGGAATGACGAAGTCGGTGGGCTTGTGCTCTTCCTTCAGCGAGCCCACAGCCGAAACCGAGAGGATGCGCTCGACGCCGAGCTTCTTCATCGCATAAATATTGGCGCGGAAGTTCAGCTCCGACGGCAGGATGCGATGCCCGCGGCCGTGGCGCGCGAGAAAGGCGACCTTGCGGCCTTCGAGTTCGCCCAGGACGAAAGCGTCAGAGGGAGCGCCGAAGGGAGTTTCGACGCGCTCCTCGTGAACGTTGGTAAATCCGGGCATCGAATAGAGCCCGCTGCCGCCGATGATGCCGATCTCCGCTTGAGGCACTTGCAATTACCTCGTCCCGATTCTGTTGCTGGTTTTGAGCCTGCAGCCGGTAGCCAGTAGCCCGCAGCTACAAGTCATAGGCTGCACGCTCCGAGCCTCAATTCATCGTTCATCGATCAACCGAATCGATTCCATGAACACATCGCCGTCGATGGTCAAACTATGGGCGCTGATCTTATCCATCGTGTCCTGCGCGGTGTGGTGATAGCTGTTGTTAGGCCCGTAGTCGAGGTCGATGATGTCGATCGACGGCACGCCGCGCTCCACAAACGGCAGGTGGTCGTCTTCGACTCCATCTTCTGCTGGAAAAAGTACCGCTCGTCGCCGAACTTCTTCGCCGCTTCGCGCTACCAGCGACAACCAGCCAGGGTGTTGAGTTCGATCTCGCGCTGAATGTCGAGGTCTCTTGTCGCCGATCATGTCGGCAAGCAGAAAGGCCTTGATCTGGCCCAGCGTGCCGTCGCGTCCCCACTTGGCGGCCAGATGCCGGCTGCCGTAGGTGGAATCGGAGCGCGACCAGCTCTGGATGGCCTCTTCGCCGTCGAAAAAAACCAGCCACACCGAATAGCCGTCGAGTTTCTTGCCGGGCGCGCGGTCTGCTTCGTCGCGCAGCCGGTCGGCGATGGCCATCAGCAGGCCGGTCGTGGATCGCGCCGTCGTTCGCCCCAACGAAATTGATATTCCGCAGCGGATAGTTGGTTTCGTAGTGCGTGCCAGCACGATGACGCCGGGCTTTCGTGCCCGGGAAGCGCACGATGAAGTTGCACATAGGCACGGGCCCGATCGGCGTGTCGGCGGTGAAGGTGTCTTCTTCAAGCTGATCGTGGTCGCGAAGAAAATGGTCGCGCAGAAACGCCTCGGCTTTTACATGCCCGGGACCGGTGGGCCAGCGCGGCCCGATGGCCACAAATTCGCGCGCATATTCGTAGGCGTTGGCGCCGTTGAAGTGCTGAGCGGAGCCGACCAGAGGGTGAAGACAAGGGCCACGGTGAAGCACGTCGAAAGCCTTAATTTCCCAGTTCTCAAAAGCGAGTCCTGGGGCACCCCCTTTCGCTCAGCTGCCCATTTCCAAGACGAGAAAAAACTCATCCCGCGGCCTCCTTGGCCTTTCTCTTGCGCGAGGGGTGCACCCACCAGGCCACGCCGATGCCGATCAGCTAGAGGCCAGCATGGGAATTGCGTAGATGCACATGGTCCACGGGTCGGGGCTGGGACAAATGATGGCCGCCACGAGAAACACGGCGAGGATCGCGTAGCGGATGTTCTTCCAGAGAAACTTCGGGCTCACGATGCCGAAGAGGGCGAGGAAGAAGATGAGGATCGGCATCTCAAAGCTGATACCGAGACCAAGGATGATCGAGAGAAAGAAGCCGGTGTACTCCTCGATGGTGATGATGGGGTTGAAGTGCTTGCCGAAGCCGACGATGAGGATCTTGAGAGCGCCGGGCAGCACGAAGAAGTAGCCGAAGGCCGCTCCGCCAAGAAACAGGCCGACGGTTGCCCCCATGAAGGGCACGACAAAGCGGCGTTCCTTCTGATAAAGCCCGGGAGCGATGAAGAGCCAGACCTGGTAGAGGATGAAAGGCGAGGCGAGGATGGCTCCGCCGATGAGCGAAACCTGCAGGTACAGGTTCAGCGGCATCCATGGGATGCGTGTAGTTGAGCTTGATGCGCATGTTCGTCGAGCGGGGCCTGCACGAAGCCGTAAAGCCGTTCATGAAAGAAGTAGGCGACGATGAAGCCGACGGCGAGATAGATCGCGGAGTGAACGATGCGCTTGCGCAGCTCGTCGAGGTGCTCCATCAGGCTCATGCCGGGGAGTTCGGCGCGTTCGGTCACGGCCTTCTTGGCTTTTTCGATCGCGTCCTCTGGATCAACCATTGTGGGCTGCGGGCTCCGATCTTTCGGCTTCAGGAAGTCTGCTTCGGAGTGCGCTGCCGGAGTCCCCGCGGAAGCAGATTCGTGCTGTTGCGGCTGCGGTGTCTCGGGCCGTTCCGTCGCAACCTTTTCGCGGCCGTGATGGCGGCTGAACGCGCTGGCTGCTTTCCTTCGCGGCCGGCTCAGGGATTCGTTGCGGCGTCGGCTCCGCACTTTCGATGCGCAGCTGGTGACTGGCTTCTCCGTGGACCGGCGGCTTGCGGATCGAAATCGGGCAAGCGCGACGACGACGGTCGTAGGCGATGGAGTCGAGGGTCGGGCGCTCGGCAGGATAGCTCCGATTGGCGGTGCGCTTGAGGCTCTGCAGCTTTCGGTCGTGACCCTGTTCGAGTCTGCGGCACCGAGGAGCGGCGGCCAGCGCCGCTTGCGTTTCTCTTCTTCTTTTTGCCGCCGGTCGGCCTCTTCAGATTGGCGCAACTCCTCTTCCATCTGGAATTTGAAGTCGTTCGAAGCCTTGCGGAACTCGTACATCAGCTTGCCAATCTGGCGGCCGATCTGGGCAGGCGCCGCGGCCCGAAGACGACCAAAGCCAGCACCATCAGAATCAGCGTGTCGGCCATGCCGATGGTGTCAAGTTCAGATTGGCGGCAGGAGTTCCCATGAAGAATCATGATAACTGGCCGCAAGTGGCGCCCACAAACGGAATGCAGCGGCCTTATTGCGATCCCTGGCGTTCAACCAGTGCTACCCTCGTTAAAATAAATGAGACAGAGCTGCGAGCAACGGCCGATGAATCAGCATCGCGCCAGCGTTTCAGAAGCATCCAATTGGTGAAAGGGCTGCAACAACCCCGTGAGTGGTTTTCCCTCGGTTTTGGCCGTGTTTCTTTGGAGTCCGAGCCAGGAAAAACGCATCCACTGCAGCCGGCTAGAGGCTTTCAACATCCCCGTCGGCACTATTTGGACTGAAGGCGGAATATTGTGACTCTGGTTCTTGACGAAGATGGCGGCGCCTGCGGCGCAGGCGAGCGAGACTTGTTCTCTTGAAAACTACCTGGCGATGCCCGACCATTCGATGGATGCCAGCGCATCGCCGATGCTCGCGCGCGGCTGGGCACGACGACCGTGATTCTCGGCCACCACTACCAGCGCGATGAAGTGGTGCGCTTTGCCGACTTCACCGGCGACAGCTACAAGCTATCGAAAATTGCGGCGGCGACCGACGCCCAATACATCGTCTTCTGCGGCGTGCATTTTATGGCGGAGAGCGCGGACGTACTGGCGCACGCGACGGCCAGCAGGTGATTCTGCCCGATCTGAATGCAGGCTGCTCGATGGCCGATATGGCGGAGATTTCGCAGGTAGAAGACTGCTGGGATACGCTCGAGCGCGCCGGGCTGGCCAGTGAGACGATTCCGGTTACCTACATCAACTCCACCGCGGCCATCAAGGCATTTTGCGGCGAACACGGCGGCCTGGTGTGCACTTCGTCGAGCGCGCGCAACGCAATGGAATGGGCCTTTGCGCGCGGAAAGCGAATCTTATTTCTGCCCGATCAGCATCTGGGACGCAACACCGGGCACGCGATGGGGATTCCGCTGGAAGAAATGGCGGTGTGGGATCCGTGGGCAGTTCAGATCGGATCGTTCTGGGGTGGGCAGACGCGAGAGCGCCTCGCCGCGAGCCGGATTCTGCTTTGGAAAGGCCACTGCGCCGTGCATCAGCGTTTCCTTCCTTCGCATGTGGACCAAGTGCGCGCGAAGTATCCCGGAATCCAGGTCATCGTGCACCCGGAGTGCCGCTACGAGGTCTGCCAGAAGGCCGATGCATTGGGCTCGACCGAGCAGTTAATTGCGCTTGTCGAACGAGGCGCCGGCTGGATCGATGTTCGCCATCGGCACCGAGATTCACCTGGTGAATCGCCTGGCGAAGCAGTTTGCGCCGGCGGGCAAAAAGATCATCTACACTCGACGACACGGGATGCCTGTGCACGACGATGTATCGCATCAGCCCGCAGCATCTGGCGTGGGCGCTCGAAAACCTCGTTGAGGGTCGCGTCGTAAATCAGGTGCAGGTAAAGCCCGCTGTGAAGTACTGGGCGCGCGTGGCGCTGGATCGCATGGTCGAGTCGGTGGACGCGGCGGGCTCGCGTTCATAGCTTGCGGTTCACGGTTGCCGCAACGAGTTTAAGCGCACCAGCTGTTCTCTGTTAGCTGTTCGCTGTCCAATACCGGCTATCATTTCGCCCTTCGGTCCCTTGTTCCCTCGTTCCCTGTCCTCCTGATCCCTGTAGAATTGCCGTGTCTATTGAGGAGTGGCGAGATGACGCGATACCGGATTGCGCTGGTGCCAGGAGACGGGATCGGAAAGGAAGTAGTTCCTGCCGGCCGGCAGGTGCTGGAAGCGCTGGCCGCGGAAGAGCGCGAACTCGCGTTTGAGTTCGAGAATTTTCCGTGGGGCGGGGACTACTATCGAGCGCACGGCGAGATGATGCCGGCAGATGGCCTGGTTGCGCTCAGGAAGAAAGATGCGATTCTCTTCGGCTCGGCGGGCGATCCCGACATTCCCGATCACATCACGCTTTGGGGACTGCGGCTCAAGATCTGCCAGGGCCTCGACCAGTATGCCAATGTGCGTCCGGCGCGAATTCTGCCGGGGATCGATGCGCCTTTGAAGCGCTGCGCGCCGAATGATCTGGACTGGGTAATCGTGCGCGAAAACAGCGAGGGCGAGTACTCGGGCGCGGGCGGGCGCGTGCACCAGGGCTTTCCGATGGAAGTGGCGGCCGAGGTTTCGATTTTGACGCGCGCGGCCGTGGAGCGCATCCAGCGTTACGCCTTTCGCCTTGCGCAATCGCGGCCACGCAAGCTGCTGACAGTGGTGACCAAGAGCAATGCGCAGCGCCACGGCATGGTGATGTGGGATGAAATTGCCGTAGAGGTAGCCAAGGACTTCCCTGACGTGCGCTGGGACAAAGAGATGGTGGACGCGATGACGGCGCGGATGGTGAACCGGCCGGCCTCGATCGACACGGTGGTGGCAACGAACCTGCACGCGGACATACTCACCGACCTTGCAGCAGCGCTGGCCGGAAGCCTCGGCATTGGGCCGACCGCGAACATCAATCCTGAGCGAATATATCCTTCCATGTTCGAGCCGATTCACGGATCGGCGTTCGACATTATGGGCAAAGGCATCGCCAACCCCGTGGGAACCTTCTGGACGGCGGTGCTGATGCTCGATCACCTGGGCGAGACGGAACCGGCGCGGCGTCTGATGCAAGCCATCGAAAGCGTGACGGCAAATCCCAAACTACACACGCGCGACCTTGGCGGCACCGCGACGACGGCTGAAGTCACGGAGGCAGTTTGCGCTTCGATCGCGGCCGCGGCCAAGAGGCCGCTGGCGACTGCGTGACCTCTCCCGCTGCGAATCCGGGCATCGAATTCAGCGTGGCGCGGAAGCTGCAGGTGCGCATTCTTCCCTTCGTGATGCTGCTCTACCTGGTGAGCTTTCTTGACCGCGTTAACGTGGGGTTTGCCGCCTTCAGCATGAATAAGGCGATTGGGCTCACGCCCACCATGTTCGGCTTTGGCGGCGGCATCTTTTTTGTCGGATATATCGCGTTCCAGGTGCCGTCGAACCTGATGATGTTGAGGGTGGGTGCTCGCGGCTGGATCGCGCGCGTGGTGGTGGTGTGGGGCGTGGTGTCGATGGCTTCGGCCTTCGTGGTGGGGCCGCACAGTTTCTATGCCATGCGCTTTTTGCTCGGCCTTGCCGAAGCAGGTTTCTTTCCGGGAACGCTCTTGTATTTGAGCCTGTGGTTTCCGGCGCGGCATCGGGCGGTAGCAATCGCGGCATTCATGGCTGCGGCACCCTTATCGACCGTGGTGGGTTCGCCGATTTCGGGGGCAATAATGGAACTGCCTCGAATTGCCGGGCTCGCTGACTGGCAATGGCTGTACCTCATCGAAGGGTCTCCGGCAATTGTGCTCGGATTGCTCACCTTGAAGGTGCTCACGGACACTCCGGAACAGGCCGCATGGCTCAATGCAGAGGAACGGGGTTGGCTGCTGGACACGCTGAAGGCGGAGCGTGCGCAAAGCACCAACCACCGAAGCAACGCAGCCGCAACGTGGGCTGTACTGCGCGATCCGCGCGTGCTGGCTCTGGCGTTCGTCTACTCAGGCACTTCTGCAGGTCTCTATGCAATTGGATTTTGGTCGCCGTTGCTGATCAAGCAGTTCGGGTATTCGGCGCTCACGGTCGGCTGGCTGAATGCACTGCCGAGCGTGGTGACAGTCGTGGGCATGTTGGCGTGGGCCCGGCATTCCGATCGCACCCTGGAGCGCATCTGGCACGTAACAATTCCCTGCCTGCTGGGGTGTGCGGGGCTGGTATGGGCGGGTTACGCTCAGGCCGCGCTTGCTGTAATTCTGGCTCTCGCCGTCGCAAGTTTTGGAGTGAATGCGTCCAAGCCTCCGCTATGGGCCATGCCGAGCCTGTTTCTTTCGGGTGCGAGTGCAGCCGCTGGAATTGCGCTGATCAACTCGCTGGGTAACCTGGGAGGATTCATCGGCCCGCTGGTGATCGGTTGGATGAAAGACCGTTGGGGTAGTTATTCGGCCGGCTTGTCGGCCGTTAGCGCGATGATGGTTTTGTCGGCGGTGGTCATGCTTGCCATGCGGCGCCGCATCTAATCAACGTGAAGTCGATTCCCGCTGGCGGTTAAAAAACGGTCGCATACAATAAACTCGAATCCGCGGCCCCGCCTTTTAACTCAGGAGCTAGACCACCTGCTCGATCGGATGACGATGCACTTCAAACGCCTTCAAACCGTCGCAAAGGCCGTACTGCTGCTGCTTTTGTGGCCGCGGCATGCGGGCGCCTACTCTTTGCTCACCCACGAGCAGATCATTGACCTTACCTGGCAGGACTCGATCGTTCCCCTGCTCAAAAGCCGCTATCCCAATCTCACTCCTGCACAGTTGAATCGCGCTCGCTCCTACGCCTATGGCGGCTGTGTCATCCAGGACATCGGATATTACCCCTTCGGCGATCAGTTCTTCTCCGATCTCACCCACTACGTTCGCTCCGGCGATTTTGTCCTCGCGCTCTTCCGCAATGCGCACAACGCCGATGAGCTGGCCTTCGCCGCCGGCGCGCTCTCGCATTACGTCGGCGATTCGTACGGCCACTCCGAGGCCACCAACCTCGCCGTTGCGCAGCAGTTTCCCAAGCTCGAAAAGCGCTACGGACCGAGCGTAAACTACGCCGAAGGCAAGCACCAGCACGTCCAAGTCGAGTTTGCTTTCGATATTGACCAGACCGTGCAGCACCACCTTGCCCCGCTGGGCTATATGCGCCACATCGGCATCCGAGTTCCTCAACGGCAGGTCGCCCTTGCCTACTATCAGACTTATGGCCTGACAGAAAAGTTCGACGGCAACCGGGACCGGCAATTCATCAACGTAAGCGCCTACAGCATGGCCACGCGGAACCTCATTCCGCACGTCGCCTATGCACTCACTCTGCTGCACCGCAGCCATGAGCCAGCCGAACCGGATACATCCGATGCAACTGAAATCGAGAGAGAATCCGCCGCCGCTGGCAATCTCTATCACTGGGATGGTTACCACAAGAAGGCCGGCCTGGAAACGCGGCTCATCGCGGCACTCATATTCGTGCTCCCGAAGTTCGGCCCCCTCGCGGTGGTCAACGTCAAAGGCCCCACGCCCGCTGCCGAGACCGACTACTACCAGAGCATGGTGGCGGCTATCTCAGGGATGCGTGCTCGTCTCGCCCGCTTCACGCCGTTGGAGGCGCGGTTTCATCCCGGCCCCGGTTCCACGATCCCGTTCGCTACGCTCGAGCCGCTCGACCCAGAGAGTCCCCTTCCCAATCGCGACCTCGACACAGGACAGGTGGTGAAGCCCGGCGGCTACCGTCTCACTGACTCCACTTACGCCAAGCTTCTTCACCGCCTCGCCAGCAAGCCCACGCGCCCCCTTCCTCCCGGCATCAAGAGCGACGTCGAGGCATACTACGCCGATCCCAACTCCCCCATTGCGACTAAAAAGAACCACGACAAATGGGCGCAGGTGCAGGCCGATCTGAAAACACTGGCCACCATGCCCACCAGCGCCGCGGCTGCCCCTTATCCAACCTATGGCGAATCGACGTCCCCTCCCAATCCGCCACAGTCGTCCGGTTCGCCCAGTCCCTCCGGCTCCTCTAAATAGCCGTCCGCTTAACCTGCGTTTCCAGGGCCAAAGTATTATCCTGTCTCCACTCGCGATTCAGATGTTTGTCCCGCTCCTGGGCGATTTCACGCTTCGTATTGCGTGGCTTTTGTCCGGGTGCGACGCCATTCTTGAGTAGGCAGGCTCCGCAGCAAATCCAAAGGAGAGGCACAAAATCGATTCGCGATGGAACGGAGTTTTGCTGTGAATACATCCGTATGTCGTCATCTTTGCGCCATCGCGCTCATGCTTTTGGCCGGTTTTGCCGCCGCTGCACCTTCGCAAAACGCGCCAGGAACCGCAACTGCGCAAAAATTGCCCCGGATTCAATACGTGAAGTACACGCTGCCCAACGGCCTGACTGTGCTCACGCACGAAGATCACCGGCTGCCGCTCGTGGCTGTCGATCTCTGGTACCACGTTGGCCCGCTGAATGAGCGTCCCGGCCGCACGGGCTTCGCACATCTCTTCGAGCACATGATGTTCGAAGGTTCGGAACACGTCGGCCAGAAGGCGCATATCAGGATCGTGCAGGCCGCCGGCGCCACCGATGTCAACGGCACCACCGACTTCGACCGCACCAACTATTTCGAAACCATGCCCAGTAATCAACTGGAGATGGCGCTCTGGCTTGAAAGCGATCGCATGGGCTTTCTGATGGAGGGCCTCGACCGGGAACTGCTCATCAACCAGAAAGACGTGGTACGCAACGAGCGGCGGCAGGGCGAGGGACGCCCATACTACGTGGCCGACGAGCAGTTGTTCCATCTTCTGTTTCCTAAGGGCCATCCCTACTACGGCGATGTCATTGGCAGCCATGCCGACATTGAATCGGCGCGCATCGCCGATGTGCGCGATTTCCACCAGCAGTTCTACACGCCGAACAACGCATCGATTGCCATCGCCGGCGGCTTCGATCCCGCCAGGCTTCGCGACCTGCTGACGAAATACTTCGGACCGATTCCGAAGGGCCCATCCGTCCCGCCGGTCACGGCAGTCACTGTGCCCATCACCGAGCAGCGCCGCGCCACCGTCACTGACACAGTGCAACTGCCGCAACTCCAGATCGCGTGGCTCACTCCAGCCGCGTTCACACCGGATTCCTATAGCGTGGACTCCGCAGCCTTCGCCCTGGGCGGCGGCAAAGCGAGCCGCCTCAAGGAGGCCCTGGTCTACAAGTTGCAGACGGCGCAAAGCGCAGATTGCTTCTCCGATGAGCTCAAACTCACTGGCATCACCGGCTGCACCATCACGGCCAAGCCAGGCGTCAAGCTCGACGATCTCGAGGCTGCGTTCTGGGCTGAGCTGGCCAGGCTGCAACAAGACGGGCCTACGGCCGACGAAGTTGCTTCAGGCAAAGCGCTCGATTTGACGGCCAAAATCACGGGCCTTCAGCGGCTGGGCGGCTTTGGCGGCGTCGCCGATACCCTCGACCGTTATAACCAGTACACGGGCGATCCCGGCTTTTTGCCTAAAGACGTGACCCTGACCGAAGCCGTGACGCAGGCGAGCGTGAAAGCCGCGGCCGTAAAGTATCTCCGCAAAGACGCTGCTGTCGTGGTGTACTGTGTGCCCGGAAAGAAGGTGCTCGACGATGTGCCGCGCAGCCCTGCCGACACCGATGCCGACGTGAAGATGGTCAATCCTTACACGCCGGCCTTCGAAGCCTCGCAGGATTGGCGCACATCCAAACCTGAGCCAGGTCCCGCGCCGGCGATCCATCTACCCGCGCCGCAGGAATTCACGCTTGAAAACGGTCTAAGGGTACTGCTGGTTGAGAGCCATGCACTGCCCGTCTTGAGTGCGGAGATCGTCTCGCGCGCGGGAAGCGTCAACGATTCGCCGGAGATGAGCGGGCTGGCCACGCTTACGTCGGAAGTGATGAGCGATGGTACGGTTTCCCGAGATCTCACGCAATTGGCCACGGATGAAGAGCGCATTGGAACCCATGTCACCACGGGAGCGGGCATGGAGTCCGGGGTTGCGTCCATCGACGTGCTCACGGCTCACATGACTGAAGGGATGACACTCCTCGCCGATGTGGTCGAGCATCCCGCTTTCCGCACAGACGACGTGGACAGGCGCCGCAAGCAACGCCTGGTTCGCATCGCGCAGGAAACCGACAACGTACAGAGCATGAGCCGGCGCGTGGGACCGAAGCTGGTCTTCGGCGATGAGCCTTACGGTAGAACCGGCACCGGTACGGCCGAGAGCATGGGCTCCGTGACTCAGGCCGACATCTCTTCGTTCTATGGGAACCGCTATGGTCCCGGAGACTCAGCCCTGATTCTCGCCGGAGACGTAACCCGCGCCCAGGCTGAGGGCATTGCACGCGAATTCTTCGGCAATTGGACCGCTAAGATTGAGGCCGCGCCCGCGATTCCTGCGGCTCCGGCTCCGCAGCCAACGCACGTCGTCATCGTCGACAAGCCTGGCGCGCCTCAGACTGCACTTTCCGCCTTCGGTCTTGGCGTTCCGGCGAACTCGCCTGATGACGAGGCGCTGACCGTGATGAACTACACGCTCGGTGGCGGGTTTGCGAGCCGCATCAACATGAACCTGCGCGAGGTGCATGGCTATACTTACGGCGCAAGTTCCGGCTTTACGGAGTACACGGATGGAGGCCTTTTCACTTCCGGAGCGCTGGTGCGCACCGACGTGACGGCGGCAGCCGCGAAGGAATTGATGGGCGAAATCCGGAACTTCCCCGTGAAGCCGTCGACCGAAGAGGAGCTAGCCGCAGCCAAGGAAGCCACGGTCCGTTCGCTTCCTGGCCGCTTTGAAACCAATGCATCCGTCGTCAGGGCGATCGACAGCATCTTCCTTTACAACCGGCCGCTCGACTACTACACCAATCTGCCTGCAAAATATCTGGCCATTACACAGGCGGACATCGCGCACGTCGCGCAGCAGCATTTGCATCCCGATCAACTCGTGATCGTTGCCGCCGGCGACCGCGTCAAGATCGAACCCGGCCTCACGGATGCGGGCCTGGGACCGGTCGAGGTGCGCGACATCGGCGGAAAGCTGGTAGCGGATCAAAAGTGATTGGCGAATTCAATCGGCGACATCACTTTTCCGGTTCGGTGGGAAGCGATGGGTGTGCGCGAATTGTGCAGCAATGAGCTTACGCGAGGCCATTCTGCCTGGCCTCGGCCGCGACGGGCTTAAGCGCCGGCGCGGGTACAGGAGGGCGCACCGCGGTGGAGGCTCCCGGCCGGAGAACTGGCTGCTGGCCTGCCGCCGGCTGGTGCATGGTGACGATGATCGCTTCAGCCGACCTGCTGCCTGTGCAGCGGTACGAGTGCGGTGTTGCAGCGTCGAAATACACAGCGTCACCCTGGGCCAGCGTTGCTTCCTGGTCACCATGCCTGATCGCCAGCTCGCCGCCCACTATGTATAAAAACTCGAATCCCGCGTGCATATGCGACTTGGGCTCGGCTTGCTCCGGGAGGGGAACGAATTCCGCGTAGTAGGGATCCATGTGCCGGTCGGGCACCATGTAGCCGAGACTCTCAAAGGTATAGCTGGGCTGCTCAACGCCGGTTTGCGGCATGCGCACGCGGTCTTTCCTGCGGTGAATGCGGAACACTGCTGCCGGCTCAGTCTCAAAAAAGTAAGAAAGGTCTTTCGAGAAGACCATCGCAATACGCGCCAGGTTGCGAAGCGTCGGCACTACGCGGCCGGTTTCCAGTTGCGACAGGAAGCTGGCTGAAAGTCCGGTGTGCCTGCCAAGATCCACGAGCCCCATCGACTTCTTAAGGCGCAGCCGCCGGATGCGCTCGCCGATATGCTTTTCGGTAATGAAGCGCTCGGCGGTATCCGCATCCGCCAGAGTTTTGTGCATCTCCTTGCCATTTGCATCGCCTCGCTCGGTCATGTGCACTCCTCATCACATAGGATGCGCTTCCCGGAGAATTGTCGTCCAGATCAAAAAAAATTCCCGTGCTACCAAATCGGTTGCCTGCACTCGCCATCGCCTGCTCCTCCGTCCAACGCCTTGGTCCAACAAGCGTTATTCTGGAAAGTCCCGGTCCTCCCAAACCGCAAAGGAAGCACAATGTCCGAAGAAATTGCTCCCGCTGCACAAGAAGCCGCCAAACCGGCGCCGCCGGTCGCCACCATTGCCGATATTGGACGGCACGAGGGGCAGTCCGTAACCCTCCGCGGATGGCTCTACAATTCGCGCGAAAGCGGCAAACTGCTGTTTCCGATCTTTCGTGACGGCACCGGATCCATCCAGGGAGTGGCACACGTCAAGAGTGTTTCGCCCGAAGTCTTCGAGGCGCTGAAAAACCTCACTCAGGAGTCGTCGGTGATCGTCACAGGCAAGGTGCGGGCAGACAAACGCGCGCCGGGCGGCTACGAGCTCGATGTCGAAGGCCTACAGGTGGTGCAACGCGTGCCCGAGTCGGATCCGTATCCAATCACGCTGAAGGAGCACGGCGTTGACTTTCTGCAGGAGCGGCGCCACCTTTGGATACGCAGTCCCCGGCAATCTGCGATCCTGCGCATCCGAGCCGAGATCATGCGCGCTGCGTCAGAGTACTTCGACTCGAACGGTTTTATCCGCACTGATCCGCCGATTCTGACTCCGGCCGCATGCGAAGGCACCTCAACGCTGTTTCCCGTCGACTACTTCGGCGATCCCGCTTACCTTACGCAAAGCGGGCAGCTCTACGTGGAATCGACGGCGCTGGCACTGGGCAAAGTCTACAGCTTCGGGCCGACGTTTCGCGCGGAAAAATCGAAGACGCGGCGTCATCTGACGGAGTTCTGGATGGTCGAACCTGAAGTAGCCTACATGGATCTCGACGGGCTGATGGATCTGGCTGAGAATTACATTTCGCACATCGTGCAAAGCGTGCTGAAGAACCGCGCGCCTGAACTGCAGGTAATCGGACGCGATACGGAGAAGCTCAAGAACGTGATTCCGCCATTCCCGCGGTTGCGTTACGACGAAGCGGCCGAGATGCTCAACCAGGCGCACAAAAATGGGCATCTTGAAGCGCCGTTCGAGTACGGCAACGACTTCGGCTCGCCCGACGAGACGTGGCTGAGTTCGCAGTACGACCGCCCGGTGATGGTGCACCGTTATCCGGCGGATGTGAAGGCGTTTTACATGGAGCCCGACCCCAAAGATCCTAAGTATGCGCTGTGTGTCGACGTCCTGGCTCCCGAGGGCTACGGCGAAATCATCGGAGGATCGCAGCGCGTGTCGAGCTATGAGCTCCTGAGCTCGCGCATCGATCAGCATAAGCTGCCGCGTGAGGCGTTCGAATGGTACCTCGACCTGCGCCGCTACGGCAGCGTGCCGCACGCGGGTTTCGGCATGGGCATTGAGCGTGTGGTTTCGTGGGTGTGCGCGCTCGACCACGTACGAGAGACGATCCCGTTTCCGCGCATGCTGAATCGCATGTACCCGTGAGCCAGCGCGCTTTCAGCTAGCGTGTCTCAACCGAAAGCAAGTGCGCTGGAGAGCTGTCGCCCTGGCTTCGTCTTTCGTTCGGAGTGGACTGTGAGGCAGAGGTCGGGAACCTCGGACGATTGACCGACCTCCGCCTCCTAGGTTCATTTTGACGAGACATTTTCCTTCTTCTTGCCTTGATTTAAGACGACCAGGTTGTCGGTCACGGAAAAAACGTTAGGGACCGTGTTGGCGCGCGTGCGGATAAGCGTGTCATCGAATTGGTTGTCGACTACGCCTGTCAGCGTTACGTGACCGTTGTCAACAATGATGTGAATCGATGGCAGGGCCTGGTAGCCGTAGCGCATTCCAATATCGGAATCGCCATAAATGGCTCTCTCCTCAGCCCGCCGTATTTGCCAGTCCATCGGAGACAGCGGCAACAGCTTGATGTTGTTGATGACTTGGGTGACGCCCTTGACCCGCTTCACGGCAGCTTCGGCGTCCGATTTAATGTTCCACGGAGGATCGGGGGGGCATGCGCCCTGCAACGTAACCACACTGCCATTCAAGCTGAAGGACAACTCGTCGAAGATCGAGTAGTACGGCAACATCAACAGCGCATGGCGGACCTGTTGCGCCAGCTCCGGTTCGCTTGTTGGCCCTGGCATGAAAACTTGGCCCTGTGGGGGATTCTGCTGCGGTTTCTGCTGGGCCAGGGCAGCAGCGGGAACCAAGAGTGCAGCGCTTACAATCCCAAGGAACTTGCGCATTGATAAACCTCCTCCTGACCACCTTGGATGTATAAAACCCGAGAGATGTGCCGGTTGATCCATATTTTTTTGAAGGGTGATCGCGAGTCTGGCTGGCGCCGTGCGGGAAAGTATCAGCGGGATAGATGCTCCGGCCTCTGGCTCAACCCAACCGGTCTCGCTGCAAAGAGGGCACTTAGCCGCGCGGCAAGTGGATTGATCTCGATCGAATGGCCGTTGCCGATCCCGATCCTACATGTTGCTGACCGGCTGACTCGCTTGCTGGCTGGCGCGATAAAGTGGAATGTGAAGGCTGTCCGCCGTTGAACCCCACAACTCCACGCCGGAAAACTGCAACGCACAGGGTTGGAACTGCGCGTCCTGTGCGACGGGGTAAGCGCAGCCGGCTGGGCTGGATGG
Source organism: uncultured Acidobacteriaceae bacterium (assembly GCA_963782285.1). Lineage (GTDB taxonomy): Bacteria > Acidobacteriota > Terriglobia > Terriglobales > Acidobacteriaceae > Telmatobacter. Next base: position 254,981 of record CAWAJH010000001.1, on the reverse strand, counting down.
GGCGTTCGGTTACGGCATGCGCGGTACTGGTGCTGGGGCTCATCGCGTGGGCGGCGATCGCGCGAAGGCTGGCGCCCAAGGAAAATACGGCGCAGGACCAGTTCGATGTGCTGATTGTGCTCGGCTATCCTGCGGACGCCGATGGAAACCCCAGCCCCACGGAGCTGGCACGCGTCTCCGAGGCGGTCCGTGAATACGAGCGTGGCGTGGCGCCGCGCATAATCATGACCGGCGGCGCCGCCCACAACCGCTTTGTGGAAGCGCAGGTGATGGCGCATGTCGCCGAGGCGCAGGGAATCCCGGCGGACATGATTGTCGAAGACCCCGAGGCGCACAACACGATCGAGAATGCGTGCGACTCGTTCCGGATCATGCGTAGCCGCGGTTGGCAATCGGCGGAAGTGATTTCGAGTTCGAGCCATCTTCCCCGCGCCGCGATGATCCTGAGCGGACTCCCACTCAAATGGCGCGTTCACGCCGCTCCGCCAGTGGAGCCGAAGACAGAATCGGCTTCGATGGCCGGCGCCATGATCGAGATCCTGAAGACCGTGCATTACCTGGTGTGGTCTCGTGAAATGGAGTCTTGTAACTTGTAGTTTCTGCTCACACATCTGGCAGGAATCCGAGTCTAAAAGGAAATGCCGCAACGCTTCGTTGTCCGTTATCGGGGGGGTCCTGTAATCTGGTTGGTGATGCATCTCCCAGGAAAGTTAACAGCCCTTTTTGCCGCGGTTTTCGCTCTGTGCGCTTGTGCGGCGATTCACTTGCACGCTCAGGAGTCAAGCTCCCAAACGCAAACGAGCCAGGAGCCCCCCCCGCCTGTATATGTCTCAGTCGATCCGCTGGCAAACGTGCGCTACGACAACCGCTACGACATGTCGTTGGGGATGGCATACGACCACATGAAGGCGGGACCGAGTTTGCTGCAAGGGTCGAACCTGGGCGGGTTGAATATGGAGGGCTCCTACTGGCTCACCCGGAACTGGGGAATCCAGGCGACAGGCCGCGCGTATGTGGGAACCAGTGGTACGGCACCCAACGCGCCAAACAACGTCAGGGGCCCGATGGTGAAGCAGTATTTCTTTGTGGGCGGGGCGGAATGGCTGGGCCCGCACAACCGGCACGGCGACCTGATTGCGCACGCCATGTTTGGCGGGGTGTACGGCAATTTCCAGAAGGATCTACTGGGGCAGCCACCCGCGAGGTTCGACTTTTACGATAACCAGATCGCGCCGGCGGCCATCGTCGGCGGGGAAATGGATCTGAACCGTTCGGACCACTGGGTCTTCCGCATCACACCGGATGCCGTGATGACGCACTACAATTTCAACGACGCGCCGTATTCCTCGGGCTCGTATTCACAATTCGACGTGAATTTCGCGATCTCAGTGGGCATGGAATACAAGTTCACCAGGTTGAAACGATCGACCAACAAAAAGAAGAACTGGGTCTCGGGGTGGTAAAGCAAATTCTCGCCTTACACTACGACCGCTCTTCCTGCGTAGTCCCATCTGCACAACCTGGAAACTCTTCGCCGGGCTGCGCCCGGATCGATTTTTGAATGCGCTGCGGCAACTCCCCGTCAACTTGAGGCATGCCAATCTTTTCATCTCTCCGTCATCCTCAATCGGGGCAGCGGCTGTCAACCCTTTCGCGCGTGTGATATTCTCCTGCGTTCAGGGCGGCTGAAGAAAAGTGCCGCCGGTAAAAATGCAGTTGCGGATAGCGGCACTCCCCCGCCGCACCGCAACACAAGGGACCGGGCAATCATTTGAGAGCGGGAGCGTTATGGATATGAAAGACACTCTGGGCGTGTTGCTCGCAGGTGGAGCAGGAGAGCGGCTGTTTCCACTCACCCGGGATCGTGCCAAGCCGGCGGTTCCGTTTGGGGGGCATTACCGCATCATCGACATTACGCTTTCGAACTGCATCAATTCTGGGCTGCGGCGGGTGTATATCCTCACCCAGTACAAGGCGCTCAGCCTGAACCGCCATATCCGCGAAGGATGGACGGGGATTGTGGCGCAGGAATTGGGCGAGTTTTTTGAGCTGATGCCGCCCATGCAGCGGACAGGCGGCAACTGGTATATGGGCACCGCGGATGCGGTCTATCAGAACATCTACTCAATCGGCAGCGAGCAGCCGAAGCATGTCATCGTCCTCGCCGGTGACCACATTTACAAGATGGACTACAGCCGGATGCTGACCTACCACAACGAGACCAACGCCGAAGTGACAATGGCCACGCTGCCGGTTGCACCGGAAGAGGTGTCGCGCTTCGGAGTGGTGGAGGTGAGCAGGACGGGAGAAGTATTGGGCTTCCAGGAGAAGCCGGCGTCGACAAATTTCCGTTCCCCGTTCAATCCCGATGCCGTGGACGCTTCCATGGGAGTTTACATCTTCGATACCGAAACACTGCTCAAGGCTCTCATCGCCGACGCCGACGATCCCGGCTCCAAGCACGATTTCGGCCATAACATCCTTCCCAATCTGCTGGGCAATAAGAAAATGATGGCCTACAGCTTCGTCGACGAGAACCGCAAGGAGGCGCTCTACTGGCGCGATGTGGGCACGCTCGACGCGTACTACGAAGCCAACATGGATCTTTGTTCGGTGTCGCCGGTATTCAACCTCTACGACAAGAGCTGGCCCATTCGCACGCGAACCCGGCAATACCCGCCGGCGAAGTTCGTCTTTGGCGAACCCGGACGATCAGGCATGGCAGTGAACTCGATTATCACGGCCGGTGTAATCATCTCCGGCGCCTCGGTGTACAACTCGGTGCTGTCGCAGGACGTGCGCGTCAATTCTTACTCCGACGTGGATGCAAGCATCGTCTTTTCGCACGTGAACATCGGGCGCCACTGCCGCATCCGGCGCGCCATCATCGACCGCGACGTGCATATTCCCGAAGGCACCGTGATCGGCTACGATCCGGTTGAGGACAAGCGCCGGTACTTCGTCACACCATCGGGGCTGACCATTGTGACCCGCGATGCTTCGCTCTTCGAGAACCCCGTCGATCCCGAATTCGGCCACCACTACTGAGCAGGGCTCACCGGCTCCGGTAGCCGGCAACGAAACGTGTTGCTGTACGGAACCGAAAGTCCTTCGCCTGCGTATACCCCACCATGCAGTGCGCGGGTACATTAAGCTGGAGCATGGTGGGGATCATACCCCAGCGGCCAAGACCTAACGCTCCCGTCGTCAGGCGAAGCCAGGACCGCCTCCCAGGGAATCCGGTCGCTCGGGGCTCTCAGTTGTCGGCGCCTGCAGTGGCGCCCGTATTTCGGCAGACCCCCTCAGCTCGGGGAAGCCTTAATTCCAGGGATGCGACTTCCGGACAGCCCACGGTCCGGGAACACTCCGCCGGAGCCGCAGCGCTGCCGGCGGCGGCCGACACAGCGCGCGTGGAGGTGAGACCGCTGGAGCAAGACTGGTCCCAGATCGTCCGCCGCTGCTTGGACGGGGATTCCGGTGCATGGGCTGACATGGTCCGCACGCATCAGAGACGTGTGTACGGGCTGTGCTACCGCTTTACCGGGAATCCGGCGGACGCCGAGGACCTAACCCAGGACGTATTCCTCAAAATCTATTCGAACCTGGGCGCATTTGACGCTTCGCGCGGCAGTTTTCCCGTATGGATCACGACCATGACACGGAATCTGCTGGTAGACAACTTCAGGCGTTCGCGCCACCGGCGAGTAACAGATTCGCTCGACGACGGTTGGGATCAGGCAGAAGAGCTGAAGCCGACGGACCGGCTGGCGGCGAAGGGGCCGACCCCACACGAATCTGCTGCCCGCAATGAGCTGGCCAGGATGGTGCAAAGGGCTCTGGCCCGCGTTTCAGTCGAACTGCGCGAGGCGGTGATTTTAAGGGATCTGCAAGACCTTGATTACAAAGAGATTGCGCAAGTTTTGGGTATTCCCGAAGGGACCGTCAAGTCCCGCATCAGCCGGGGCCGGGCGGAACTGGCGCGGCTTCTCGAGCGTAATCAACGGGAGGTGATGTAGCCATGGCAGAGCGCACACACATTCCGAGTTCTCCCGAATGCGGCGAGTGGGAGACGCTGTTGACCGATGCGCTGGACGGGCTATTGAGGACCGAGGATGAAGCGAAGTTCACGGCGCACAAGGCCGTCTGCCCAGCCTGCGCAGCCCTGTATGAAGAAGCTCGGCAAGGCCGCGAATGGCTCGAGTTTCTTTCCCCTGAGCCAGATGCGCCTGCAGGTCTGCTGGAGAAGATCCTCGCCAAGACAGGACCGGGCCACGCCGCGGCGGCTGGCTGGGCAGTGGGCGCTGCGTTGCCTGCGGCCGCGGGATCTGCCGCAGTTCCCGTATTCGTTCCGCCGGTTTGGCAGCAGCCGGGATTTTTCACGCGGCTTCGTTACGCTGTTCAGCCCAGATTGATGATGACCGCAGCGATGGCGTTCTTTTCCATCGCGATGACGCTGAACCTGGCCGGCGTGCGGTTGACGAGCCTGCATCTTGCCGATCTGCGGCCGAAGGCGGTCCGTTCGTATATGGAACGGCAGTTGACCATGGCTTCGGTGCCGATCGTGCGGTATTACGATCACCTGCGGTTTGTGTACGAAGTGGAATCACGCGTCCGCGCGCTGCGCGGCCAGGCCGACAGTCAGGGAAATGGCGAGTCGCAACCCGACGAGACGCAGCCCGTGACTCCCGGCGAGACACGACAGAATCCTGGGCAGAGTCCCGGCCGCAACGATGGAGGATTGCGTGTGGACCCTCGGCAGGAGCGGGACAAGCCGGCCATGGAACCGTCAGGCGACCCGGCAAGTGATTTCGTAGAGGCATCCCTTAGATTGCAGAACAAAACCCTCACCCCATTGACCGTTCTTTGCCAATGGGGACACGGGTCCGTGCAGTCCGGCGGCTCCGCAGTGAGAGCGTGCGAAAGGAGCAGAGTATGGATTGCGTAAACCACAGTGGTGTAACGGCAGCGGCGTTCTGCCAGAGTTGCGGCAAGCCGCTCTGCCAGGCCTGCGTGCGGAGTGGGCCAGCTGGGCAGATCTTCTGCGAGCCATGCTGGATGGCGTGGCAGGGAACGCAGACTCCCTTTGTAACGCCGCCCCCGGGTGTTCCAAGCCCGGGCCTGGCGGCAGTACTCGGGCTGATTCCCGGCGTAGGTGCGATGTACAACGGCCAGTTCATCAAGGGCTTGGTGCACGTGGTCATTTTTGCAGTGCTGGTGAGTGCCGCCCATGTATATGGGATCTTCGGTCTCTTCATTGCAGGCTGGGTTTTCTACCAGGTTTTCGAGGCATATCACACCGCAAAGGCGCGGCGCGACGGCGATCCATTACCCGATCCACTGGGCCTGAACGAGATCGGAAGCTGGTTTGTTGCGGGTGGGCGCGGACCGTTCGGACACGGCTCAGGATCTGGAGGTGGAACCGCTCCGGGCCAGGTCGGCACGTATCCGCCGCCGGATCAGAGTGCGAATCAGGCTCAATATCAATCTTCGTATCAGGCTCCTTATCAGGCGCCTTATCAACCTCCGTATCAGGGGCCGTACGCGCCGCCTGCTGCAGGCTTCACCGACCCAGGCGTTCCTCCTGTTCCGCCGGTTCCACCCGTTCCGCCGATTCATTGGCGCCGCCGGGAGCCGATTGGCGCCATCATTTTGATCGCCCTGGGGATTTTGTTTCTGCTGGGGCAATTCAATTGGTTTTCAGGGCGGATGTTTGAGATGAGCTGGCCCGTTATCTTGATTGGCTTGGGCGTCTGGCTCATCGTGCGCCGCATGCAGGATTCGCGTGGGAATTCCCAAGGAGGTCCAAAATGAGCCGCTACATCATGATTCGCCGTTTACGCGGGCCGGCGATTTTGCTGCTGATCGGAGTTTTGGCGCTGCTGCATCAGATGGGCGTACTCCCGCGTTTCTGGCACCTGTTCTGGCCGCTGCTGCTCATCCTGATTGGCTTGTTGATGCTTGCCGAGCGCGCGGCGCTGGCCACGGAAGGCTATCCGATGTTTTCCGGATGGCCATGGCAAAGCCCGGGACCGGGCGCGCCAATCTCGGGCGAAGGATGGCGCGGTGGCTGGCACGAGACATCTCACGCGGCGGGACAAAGCGGAACGCAGTCGACGGAGACGGCGATTGTTCCTTCGCAACCGCATGACCTCGCGAACCGTTCGGATGGAGGGCAATCATGAGCACGACATCCTCCAGGGATGCCGCCCGGTGGCGGCGTACCGCCTCCATACGATCCCAAGATGCAATGGCGAGCGTATCGCGAACAACAGAAGGCCGCTTGGCGCGCGCAACGCGATGCCTGGCGGGCACAGCGGCACGCCTGGAAAGCCGGCTATATGGGCCCCTACGGACCGCGCGTTCCTTCGATGGTGGGTCCCATTGATTCTGGTCTCGCATCGGCGTGGTGGCGCTGCTGGTGATGACCGGCCATATCAGTGCGGGCGTTTTCTGGGCGTGGTACGGGCAGTGGTGGCCGCGCTCCTGATCGTGGCAGGCCTGGCGCTGCTGGGCGAATGGGCGCTGGACATGCGGCGCGAGACGCCGGTACGGCGCAGCGGAAGCTTCGTCGGGATTCTGCTATCTGATTGCGTTTCTGGGTATCTTGGCGACTGGATGGAATCACTCTGGGCCCGTTTGCGAATTCATGGGATCGGCGACAACGACTTCTTCAATTTCTTCGGTTTGCCGGAGCACGACTTCGACCAGCCGGCGGACACTCGGCCGATTCCCGCCAACGCGTCGATTCAGATTCTCGATCCTCGCGGGGACGTGAGCATCACCGCAGCCGACCAGCCAAACCTCGAAGTGCAGGCGCACGAAATGGCCTACGCGAACTCCGATTCCGATGCGAAGAAGATCTTTGACTCCGAGGCCGCGCAAGGTGACGGTGAGCGGAACTGCCGTGCTGGTGCAGTCAGACGGCAACGATCATGGAAGAGTGAATCTGACGGTCACGGTGCCGCGCACGGCGCAGGTGACGGTGAATGCGGGCAGGGGAGACGTGGCGGCAGCGGACTTGGCGCGGGCATCAATGTGACTGCGCCCCATGGGACATGCATCTGAATACCATCGCGGGGCCGGTGACGGCGCACCTCGCCAAGGGTGACGTTCTCAGCGCATGATCTGCAGGGCGACCTGATCAGCAACGGGCCATGTAACGATGTCACCCTTTCCGACATTAAAGGCGGCGCAAACCTCAATTGCGAATACTTCGGTCAGATCCATCTGGAGCATGTTCCGGCCCGGTCCACCTCCATTCCCAGTCACGATATTCAAGTGGCGCAGCTCGATGGCGACCTGACGCTCAGCGACGACTCGCTCAACGTCTCCCAGGCGAAGGGACCCGTGCATGTGGTGACCCACTCGCAAGACGTTGATTTGAGCGAGATCGACGGCGACACTATGTGCAGGATCGTGACGGCACAATCAGCATTGAGCCTGCGGGCCCATTTAGCGTGGATGCGAGGAACGACAAAGGCGACATGGAGCTGACGCTGCCGCCCAATGCCTCGGCCACGGTGGATGGGCACACCCACAACGGCGATATCGTCACCGATTACGGGCTGGCGGTGAGCGGCGAAGAGGACAAAACGGTGAGCGGGCGCATCGGATCGGGAGCGGCGCACATCCAGTTGAGCACGGACAACGGCGACCTGCACATCAAGAAGGGATCGGCGTTTCCGCCCGCGCCGCATCGACTGCTCAGACGCGCCGGTCGCGCCCAACGCACCGCACCTGAAGAGCTCAAAACCGCTGCCCCCGCAACCGGTTACGCAGTAACCCGGCCGAGACTCGAGCAGCTCGCGCAGCGGGCGCGGGAGGTCATGACCTTCCGCGCCCGTTTTATTTTTCAGCGCGAGGAGTTGTATGCTGCATTCCGAGGGATCCAGTTCCCCAGGGGGTCAATCAGCGTCATGGTGCATGCGCCGGTCAAGGTGATCACAGTAGAGCGGGAGTACGGCTCGCACGGCGGCGGAGTTTGCGCACGATCTGGCTGCGCATCTGGGCTGGCGGCTGCTGGATTCGGAGCTGGTGGCCGGCGCGGCGCGCATGGCCGGCGTGGATCCGAAGCTGGCCGCCAAGTTCGATGAGCGGCTCGACCCCTGGTATTACCGCTACGGCAAAATGTTCTGGCAGGATCCGGTCTATGCGCCGGCGACCACAGGGCGATGAGAAGATCTTCGACTCCGAGCGCATGCTGGAGCTGATCCAGACAGGAGATTCTGGACGCGGCGAAGCAGGGCAACTGCGTGCTGGTGGGCCGCGGATCGGCCTGCGCGCTGGCCGGAAAGCCGGGATGCTTTCACGTTTTTGTGTATGCCACGGCCAGCGCCAAGAAGGATTGGTTCGCGCGCGCGTTTCCCGAGCGGGCGCAGCACGCGGAGCAGCATCTGGCGGCATTCGACCGGCGGCGCGCGGCGGTGATCCGCAAGTTCTATCAGCAGGAGTGGTGCTCGCGCGGGCTTTACCACATGCTGCTGAACTCCTGCGTCGGAACGAAGCGCGATGATTGACGCGGTGCAGTGCGCCGCGGGACTTGTGCGCGGCGACGCCGCGGAATCTGGTGGCGAGAATGAATCGAGCTTCATGCGGCACGCGCATTCGAGACGCCTACACCGCAACGACGCGCGCGAACGCGCGCGCCGATGCGCGTGAAGATCTCCCAGGGAATGGTGCCGGCAGCATCGGCGTGATCGAAGGCGGTGATGGTTTCGCTCGCCTTGCGTCCCGAGAATCACCACTTCGTCGCCGGCCTGAACGCCGGGAATCTCCGTGACATCGAGTACTGCTGATCCATGCTGACGCGGCCCACCAGCGGCGCGCGCTGGCCGCGCACCAGGAGATCGAAGCGGTTGCCGAGCGAGCGGTCGAGGCCGTCGCCGTAGCCGGCGGAGACGAGCGCGAGGCGCATGGGCTCGGTGGCGACAAAGGTCGCGTTGTAACCGACCGTTGCGCCGGCAGGAACCGAGCGCACGCCGACGACCGAAGCCTTCCACGTGAGCACGGGCTGGAGCGCGGCGCGCGCGGCGGCGAGCGATGGCGGTTCCTGCTCCGGCGGCGAAGTGCGGATCGAAGTCGCGGAACCAGGCCGTAGAGCGCGAGGCCGGGACGCAGCAGCGCCTTCATGCCGTGGCGCGCGGCCAGCTCGGCAATGGTGCGCGCCTGGCCGGCAAGCAGCGCAGCGGAGTTGCCCACATTGAGCCACTCGGCAAAGAGGCCGGCGGCGGAGATGCGGCCGAGCGACTTCGTCGAGGCGCGCGAGCTGCGCCTTGCGTCACCTGGCCGTCGGCTTCGTCGGCGGCGAAGAGATGCGTCATCACGCCTTCAAGACGGAGCGGCGAGCCGGGCGCGAAGCGCGCGAAGATCGCTGGCCAGTTCGCCGGGACTCGACGCCCTGGCGGCTCATGCCGGTGTCGATCTCAAGATGGATGGGCACGGAGCCGGCTTGCGCTCCGGCGGCGCGCGCGGCGGCCTCAAGCTCGTCGAGCTGCCACGGCTCCCAGGCGACGGGCGTGAGGTTGAAATCGATGGCGGCGCGCGGCCTGGCCGGGAAAGACGCCGCCGATGACCAGCACGCGCGCGTCAGGGCACAAAGCGCGCGCGACGATGCCTTCTTCCACGCTGGTGACGCCCAGCCAGCGCGCTCCCGCGCGAACCACCGCCGGCGCGCAGAGAGCGAGCGAGTGGCCGTAGGCGTTGGCCTTCACGATGGCCAGCAGTTCGGCGTGCGGAGCGGCGAGGCCGGCGAGAAAGCGGAAGTTCTCTTCGAGAGCGCGGGTGCGAATCTCGACCCAGCAGGGACGCGTTGGCATGGAGGGCTGCAAAGATCAGTTTATCGCGCGATGCGCTGAAACCAACTCACGGCAGCAGCGCAAAAGCGACCACGGTTTCGGCGCTGCGAGCCGATCTGATCGAGCAATTCGGCTTCGAGCGAATGCGGGACTGGCATTTCGCAGGCGGCGACTTGTTCCGGAGTTGCGCCGATGAAGCAGAGCTCGCAATGGCCCAGGCCTTCGGCGCCGTCGTCGCCCACAGCGCGGACGGGCGGGCCGAAGACGCGGCAGGTCATGGGACGCCATGCGTAGACGTCGCAGCGGCCGGTAGCGGGATCGAGCGCGGGGCAAGCGGCATCGTTGGCGAACTCTTCGAAGCGAGCCTGGTCTTCGCGGGATGTGCCGAGCAGCGCCGGTTTGCGGATCGCCGGGAAAGTCCGGCCCATGCTCGGCGATCCAGGCGCGGGCGCGGCGCTCGATTTCGGCAGCGAGTGCGGGATCTGTCAGCGCGCAACTCGGCCATTCCGGCGCGCAGGCGCGCGGCGTCGAGCGCGTTGATGGCGAAAGCTCCGTGGCAGCACTGCGTGCAGCCGATGCGGCAGGCGAGCAACGGTCCGGCGCGGCGGGCGGCATCGGCGAGCGAGGCATCGACGATCTGCACGAGCTCGGCATCGCGCGCAGGAAGGTGCATGAGCGAAAGGATAGTCGGATGGCAGCGCGCGATGACGTCGCATCGATCCTAGCGCGAAAGTGTTCTAGGTTGCGCACCCGGCCGCGAGTTTACTGTATAAGATCTGGGGCCACTCGTGGAGCGTGGGAACGTAGATCCGTGGACTGCACATCGTCGGTCTAGCTGTAGTCATTGGGTAGCGGAGGTCCCCGTTGAAGGTTTTTGCGTTGATTGGTTCTGCGGCCGTAGTGTCGCTGGCGGTGGGTATGGTGCAGGCGCAGGTGCGATTGTTGGTGGATCAAAAGGGCGATCGCAGCCTTGCGATCGTCGATCCGGTTGCCGGAAAAGTGATTGCCGATGTGGCCGAGGGCGGCATGACCGGGCACGAGGTTGCGGCGTCGCCGGATGGGAGGCTGGCGTTTGTGCCCATCTACGGGAACTCGGGCGTGGGCAAGCCGGGAACCGACGGCACAAAGATCGTGGTGATCGATGTGGCCGCGCACAAGGTTGTGGGCGAGATCGATTTCGACCACGGCGTGCGGCCGCACTGCCCGGTCTTCGGGCCGAAGGACGGGTTGCTCTACGTGACCACGGAACTGGATCACTCGGTGACGATCATCGATCCGAAGACGCTGAAGATCGTGGGCTCGATTCCGACCGGGCAGCCGGAGAGCCACATGTTCACGATCTCGCACGACGGACTGCGCGGCTACACGGCGAATGTGGGGCCGGGCACGGTGAGCGTGCTCGACATGAAGGCGCGCAAGACGCTGAAGTGATTCCCGTCTCGGGCAACACGCAGCGCATTGCGATTTCAAATGACGACCGCTGGGTGTTTACCGCGGACCAGACCGCGCCGCGGATGGCGGTGATCGACACGGCGACAAACTACAGTGAAGAAGTGGGTGAAGCTCGACGGGCTGGGCTACGGCAGCGCGCCCACCAAAGACGGCCGCTGGCTGCTGATGGCGATTCCCGACGCAGAACACAGTGGACGTGATCGACCTGAAGACGATGACGCTGGCGCGCAAAGTGGAGGTGGGCAAAGAGTCCGCAGGAGGTGCTGGTGCGGCCCGATGGGAAGGCGGCGTATGTTTCCTGCACGGCGGCAACCAGGTGGCGGAGATCGATCTGGCCACGTGGAAGGTGTCGCGGATGATCGCCACCGGCAACGGGACGGACGGATTGGGCTGGGCGAAATAGAGCAGGGACCGAGGAAGTCGGGGAAGTAAGGACATGCGAGTAGATGGGAGGTTGACGATGGCAGCGCAATGCACGCACGTGGCAACGATCAAGAAGGGCGTGAAGCCGCGCACGAAGGGCTGCGAGGAGTGCCTGAAGATGGGCGATACGTGGCTGCACCTGCGCATGTGCCTGGAGTGCGGGCACGTGGGCTGCTGCGACTCGTCGAAGAACCGGCACGCGCGCGCGCACTTTCATGAGACGCAGCATCCGCTGATCCAGAGCGCCGAGCGCGGCGAGGACTGGCGCTGGTGCTATGGATGAGACGTATCTGTAAGGATCGAGTCGGCGTATTCTGCTAGCCACCTTACGCGCAATGCCAGCTCCACTTCGATCTTCTTTCGAGTCGGCATTCAGCTTCACGATCTTGAATGTTCGGATCTGGCCTTCGGCGAGCGGCTCGGGTGCGGCCGACGGCGCAGGCGCGTTGCCTTTCCAGCGAGCCTTCAACATCGAGGAGAGCTGCGAGAGGTCGGGCGCGGCGGCAGGTCCGACGCAGCATTGGGTCGTAGCGCAGACGGCGGAGCTTTTGCGGCGAAGGCGCGGCTGCCGCCACGCGCAGGTGGCGCGGATGCCTTCGCCGAGTTCGACGATCGCGCCCGAAGCCGTGACCTCGACGACGCGGCCGGAGACGCGGTCGCCCACCTTGTGCTCGGCGATGTACTCGTCGATGCTGGTGGGGATCAGCTGCTTCATCGAAAGCTTGATCTGGCGCTTCTCCGAATCGATGGCGAGGACGAGAGCCTTGACGCGCTGGCCCTCGCGCAGCACGTCGCGCGGATGATTGATGCGGCGGTCGGCGACGATCTCGCTGACGTGCACCAGGCCGTCGACGCCTTCGGCGATCTGCGACGAAGGCGCCGAAGTTCATGATCTTGGTGACGGGGCCTTCAACCTGCGAGCCCACGGGGAACTTGCGCTCGCACTTCGAGCCAGGGATCGGCGAGGGTCTGCTTGAGGCCGAGCGAGATGCGGCCTGCTCGTGCCTCGGCGGCTTGACGGAGAGAACGACGGCGTCGACGCGGTCGCCCTGCTTGAGCAGGTCGGAGGGATGGCGGACTTTCTTCGCCCACGACATCTCCGAGATGTGAATGAGGCCTTCGAGGCCGGGCTCGAGCTCGACGAATGCGCCGAAGTCCGTGAGGCGCGTGACGTCGCCGGAGACGCGCTGGCCCGCCACGATAGCGCTCGGCCGCGGTCTCCCACGGCTCGGGCTGGAGCTGCTTGAGGCCGAGCGAGATTTTCTCGGTGTCGGGATCGATTTTGAGAATGCGCAGCGTGAGTTGCTCGCCGACGGAGAGCACGTCTTCGGGCTTGGCGACGCGGGCGCGCGAGATGTCGCTGATATGCAGCAGGCCGTCGAGGCCCGGCTCGATCTCGACGAATGCGCCGTAGGGCATGAGGGTGCGCACCGTGCCGGTGACGGTGTCGCCGGCTTCAAGCGCGGCGCGGCGGCCTCGAGCTGCGCCGCGAGCCTGCTCTTCGAGAACGACGCGGCGATCGACGACGACATCTTCATCGGTGACGTCGAGCTTGGTGATGCGGCAGGTGATCTGCTGGCCGACGAGAGCTTCGAGCTCGGCTGCGTCGCGCGTGCCGCTGCGGCTGGCGGGCATGAAGGCGCGGACGCCGACGTCGACGCTGAGGCCGCCTTTGATGACGGCGGTGACGGTGCCGGCGACGGCGATTTTTTCGGCGAAGGCGCGCTTCGAGGGCGGACCAGTCGCGGGGCTGCGCGACGCGGAAGCGCGAGAGCTCGTAGTAGCCCTCTTCATTGCGGCCGGTGATGGAGACGGGAAACGCGTCGCCGGGCTTGACGCCCTCGGCGTTGTCTGGGAAGGCCGAGCGCGGCAGAACGCCTTCCATCTTGTAGCCGATGTCGAGGACGACCTGGTCGGCGGAGAGCGAGACGACGGTGCCCTGAAGCTGGCGCGTTCGGCGCGGTGCGTAGTGCTCGCGCTCGAAGGCGGAGAGCGCGTCAGCGAAAGAGGACTGGCCGCCGGACTGACCGTCCAGGTCTTCGTTTTCTTCAAGTCTGGGTGCTTCGGCCAGCGCAGGGGTGGATTCATCCGGTTGTGTGGACGGGGTGACTCCTTCAGCCAGCGCCGAGACGGAATCCGAAGCGGATTCAGACGTGATGACAGTGGATTCGTTTGGCGGGAGAGTTTCGCCGGTCATGGCCGAGGACTGACCGTCGAGGCATTGGTCCTGGACTTCTTCGGTGGAAGGGGGTTGGTCGGTCATGGTGGATACTGAACCATTGTTTCACGGACCAGTGGCTGGTCAGATACTGAATGCCGTTGGAGAGCAGGCGGCGATGGAAGACTGGATGCATCTGGGTGATGCGATGGAAGAGCAGCTTGCGGCCCTTGGCCCAGTACACGAAAGTGCCCGCGCCGATCTTTCGGTCGTGATCGCGGCTATAGGCAGCAATGATCTCGATGCCGTCTCCGTCAACGATAAGACCGTTTGAATCCGAGCCCTTGACCTGGTACTCGATGCTCATGGCGCGGTTGACGGGAAGTTCCGCATAGACGGGATGCTTCTTACGAAGAACCATGTGCCCATCCACGAGGCGCGGGAAGAGCCAACCATGCCGTCGAAGCGGAAGCCTGCGGAGGAGGCAAGCTGCGCTCCGGCGCCGGTGGCCTGACCGTCGCTGGTGCAAAGGACGAAGAGTGGCGTTCCGGAGGTGAAGGCGGCAACGATTTCAGGTGGGAGTTGGGTGGGCGGAATGGAGCGGCTGCGGCGATCGGCGCCAACGTCGTCGGTGCTTACCGTGTCGGCAGGCCGTGCGGTGGGCGGCGAGGCGATGATGAGATCGTAACGCTGCCGCGGTGCGAACGGCGTCGAGCCTGATGCCCCGAATGCGCGCAAGCTGCGCGGTCATTTCGTCAGCGAGGCCAAGCGTGGCGATGTGGAGATCGCTGAAGATGAGCGGCGTGGGATTGACGACCCAGATCTCGCGATTGTGCTCTGTCTCTTCTTCGCCGTTGAGCGTGAAATGCGTGGTCCAGACGCCTTCACGGTCGAGCGCGGGACTCGAGACATTTTCCTTGACCAGGTACGAAAGCTGATCGCGCTTGAATACGGGCGCGTTCTAGGCTCCGATGGTGTGCCGCATGCCGCGGGGATCGGTGATGGAGAAGGTTAGACGTGCCGGTCGCCGCGCGGTTCGAGTCATTGAGCAGGTAAAGGTCGAAGCTGACTTTGTCGCCGAGCGCGGCGACGAGGGCCTTCTGCTTGGCGACGGGCCGAACCGGCAGCAGCGAGTGGCGGATAGGATCGGGATCGGACTTGAAGTCGCGGAAGTTGTCGACCAGGCCGGAGTGGTCTTCCATTGCGGTCGATTCCCAGCCACTGATGATGACGTAGTCATTCACGTCGCAGATGCGGATGTTCTCAAGGAACTGGCCCCAGGACTCGTAGGCGCGGCGGCCGATGGATTGGAAGAGATCGCTCGCCGTGGGGAAGGCCTTGCGGAATCCCCATTTGTCGAGGAATGCGTTGTAGGCGGCGAGGATTCGCTGGTGGTCGATAAGGTCGTAGCTATGGCCGCCGTGCTTCATGATCTGCTTGATCAGCGCGGAGTGATCGTCGATGGATGCGGCGCCTTTCATCTCGCCCCACTCGACGATTTCGGGACGGTTCGTGGAATAGTAGAGATACTCGGAGGGGCTGATGTAGTGCGCGTCCTGCCACACGTCGGAGGGCTGGCCCTGGTGGTCGTCCCACCACCCGCCGGCGCCGCCTTCGGCGGAGGTGCGCAGGTGATCGCTGTAGGGCTCGATCCACGCCTGCGCGGCGCGTGAGGCAAAGCCGTCGTTAGCGACGATGGTGCGGCTCGGATCTTCAGCGTGCATCATCCGGAGAACGCGCTCGAGGTTGGGATTGGCAAGGTCGGGTCGCGCTTCGTTCTGCAGGATGTATTCGACGACCGAGGGATGGCTGCGGATAGGCGCGAATCATGCCGACGATCTTGGCCTGCATGTAGCGTTCGGCGAAGCTGGGCTGTGCGCCGGCTGGGCCGACGGCCTGGTATCCGCCGCCGGGCTCGAGGCAGCGCATGAGGCCCCGCGATCCTGGATGGCGAGAACTTCTTCTTTGGCGAGATTGCGATGGAAGTTGAGGCAGTTGAGATGGAATTGCTGGGCAACCATCACTTCCTTTTCGGCGAGTTCGGGGGTGGGAAAGAGGCCGTTGAGCGCCCAGTAGCCCCAGGAGATGGCGGTGTAGATGCGCACGCGACGGCCGTTGAGGCGAAAGAGCGCATTGGTGCCCACGCCTTCAGGCGCGAACCAGCGAAAGCCGAAATCGACGGTGCGGGTGATAGGCATTGAGCCAGCGCTGCTTGTGGAAGCGTGGGCCTCGCCGCTGGACGCGCTTAACCATTCAGCTTTCAGGCGATACAGGTGCGGTGAATCGAGATCCCAGAGCTGCGCGGAGGGACAAGAGAGCTCCGCCTGGAACGTAGCGATCTGATTTTGATTGAGAGGCGCGGAAACTTCGGTATGCGCAAGCTCACGGCTGGTGACGGGATCGACGACGGCAAAGCGCAGACGGGCGTCAGTGGCAGTGGGGCCGGTGTTTTCAATTTCAGCGTGTGCCGTGATGCGGCGGAGTTGCGGTGTGTTCAGGACCCATGCATCGCGAATTCGCGCGGGACCGTGGGCGGTGAGCGTGAGCGCGCGATCAAGACCGCCGAAACCGTGGCTCTTTTGGAAGGTGGCGTCGCCCCAGGTGATGCGGCCGCCATCGACCCAGTCGAGCCGGCCTCCGGGATTGGTAATGCGGATGGCGAGTTGATTGGCTTTGCCGGGGCGAGCGGCAGCGGTGACCTCGCACTCGAAGGGCAGCTCTTCCATGATGCTGTAGCCGACAAGCTGCTGGTTGAGATAGACCTAGGCCCGCTGGCGCGCAGCGCGAATGTGCAGAAAGATGCGTTTACCGGCGAAGGATGCTGGAATGTCGATGTTACGCCACCACCAGGAGACGCCGTAATAGGCGCCGTTCTTTACCTCGTCGTCAGTGGTTTCAAAGCGATACTCGTCTTTGTAAGGGCGCATTCCCTGCAGGCCCCAGAAGTATTGCTCGACCGTGCATGGCAGCGTTACGGGAATGCCCTGGGTAGCGCTGAGCGCATCCCAGCCGCCGGAGGGCGGATTAACTGGCAGGCCGGCGAGGTGGACATCTTCAGGAAGATAGATCGTGTCGTTCTTCCACTCGGCGCGTTGATCAGGCCAAATGCGCCATCCCGTGTCGGGAATCGCGAGGGCGTCTGCGTTGTGCGGCGCGGCCAGGTTTTGCGCAGACAGAGGAATGCTGGCCGCAACGAGCGCCGATGCCGAAGCCTGAAGAAACTCTCTGCGGGAGGTTCCTGCTGATTTGGGCGGAATCATGGGTCTTTTCATGTGGTCAGAACAAGCAGGGAGTATACCTCGCGATTGCATGGCGGTGCTACCTTGCGCTCAGCTGCGGCGGCGCCCGTTATACTCTGAAAGCAGCTCATGGGCTCACCTTCCCCACAGCCGCGACGCGGCCTTGAGGCCTTTGCCTCCCGTGACTTCAGGCGGTACCAGTTGGCGCGCATGGCAGTGGTCCTTGGCGCCGAAGCGCAGTCGGTCGCGGTTGCGTGGCAGGTCTATTCCATCACGCATCGCGCCATCGACCTTGGCTACACAGGGCTGGCGCTGTTTTTGCCGGGACTGATCTTCCTTCTGCCTGCGGGGCATGTAGCCGATCGCTTCGACCGGCGGCACGTCATCCTGACCTGCTATTCGTTGCAGATGCTGTCGACCGGCTTGCTGGTGTGGCTGGCGCGGAATAACACGCAAAACATTTTGGCAATTTACGCGGTACTGTTTTTTATCGGCACAGGCCGCGCATTTTCCGGCCCGGCGAGCTCGGCGCTGGTTCCGCATCTTGTACCGGAGACGCATTTTGTCAACGCGGTAACGTGGGGCGGAGCCATTTTTCAACTGGCCAACATCACCGGGCCGGCGCTGGGAGGGCTGTTGTTTACGTTCCCTCTCGCGCACTTTGCGCCGCATGCGCGGCTGGACGGTGCGGGAATCGTTTACGTTTTCACGCTGGGAACGCTGGTGTGGTACCTGGTGCTGGTGAGCACGCTGCACGTGCGGCCGGGACGGATGGAACATCGCGATTTTTCGTTGCAGGTCGTGCTGGCGGGCTTCCGTTATGTGTGGCGCGCGCAGATGTTGCTGGGATCGTTTTCGCTGGACCTT
Source organism: uncultured Acidobacteriaceae bacterium (assembly GCA_963782285.1). Taxonomy (GTDB): domain Bacteria; phylum Acidobacteriota; class Terriglobia; order Terriglobales; family Acidobacteriaceae; genus Telmatobacter. Next base: position 237,048 of record CAWAJH010000001.1, on the reverse strand, counting down.
TTTGTGGTGCTGCTGGGTGGGGCCACGGCACTGATGCCCATTTTCGCGCACGACATTCTGCACCAGGGACCGCGCGGACTGGGCATGCTGCGTGCTGCTCCGGCGATGGGGGCAGTGACGATGTCGCTGATCATGGCCCGGTTTCCCTTGCGCCGGCGCGCGGGACGATGGCTGTTTATCTGCGTGTCAATCTTCGGCGCGTTCACGGTGGTCTTTGGATTCTCGCGCTCGTTATGGCTTTCGATGCTGGCGCTGGCCATAGCAGGCGCGGCCGACACGATCAGCGTGATCATTCGCGGATCGCTGCTGCAACTGGCCACGCCACCGGCGATGCGCGGGCGAGTGAGCGCAGTGAATTCTCTGTTTGTGGGCGCATCGAACGAGCTGGGTGCGTTTGAGAGCGGCCTCACCGCGCAATGGTGGGGCGCCGTGCGAGCTACCGTGATTGGCGGAATCGGCTCGCTGGCTGTGGCGGGTTTGTGGACGGTGGCCTTTCCCGATCTGCGCAAGACGGATGAGCTGACGGCGGAGAGTTTGCGCGAGTATGTGCCCAACGCACAAGAGGTGCTATCCGAGTTGTGAGGGGATCTTCGATCCAACCCTTTGAGCAAAGAGACTCGAAGGATCGGGCTCCCTCGTTGGCGAAGGTCTGCGCGATCCCAGGTCTCAAAAGCGGAACTCTTCGCGAGGCTCAGGGCAGGATCTGGGGCATTCCTTGCCGTGCAGGATCAAGCGGTCAAAGGCTTACTGCGCGCGACCGCGCGGACGGGGTGAGCGGTTGCGCTCGAAGAGAATGCGCAGGCCTTCAAGTGTGAGCAGGTCGTCGATCTCCTGGATGTAGCGCGAGTCGGGAGCGATGAGGCGCGCGAGACCGCCGCTCGCAACGATGCGCGGCTTGCCCTGTTCGGGCCCTAGTTCGGCGAGAATGCGTTCGATGATGCCGTCAACGAGACCGATATAGCCGAAGTAGATGCCGCTTTGCAGATGGCCGATGGTGTTGGTGCCGATGACCTTGGCGGGGCGCTTGATGTCGACGCGGTAAAGCCGCGCGGCGCGGTTGAAGAGCGCGTCGGCGCTCAAGCCCAGGCCGGGCGCGATGGCTCCGCCGAGATATTCGCCGCGCGCAGAAATCACTTCAAACTTGGTGGCCGTGCCGAAGTCGACCACAATGCACGGGCCGCCGTAGCGCTCGTAGGCGGCGATGCAGTCGGCGATGCGGTCGGCGCCGAGCTCGGTTGGGTTGTCGATGAGCATCTTCATGCCGGTCTTGATGCCAGGCTCGACGAACATGGGTTCGACATGGAAATAGGTTTCGCAAACCTGGCGCAGTGTGGAGTCGACCGGCGGCACAACGGAGGCGATGATGATATCGGTTACCTGGCTGGGCTTCATCCCGTGCATCTCGAAAAGATTCACGAAAAAGACGCCATACTCGTCGACGGTCTGCGTGCGATGCGAGGTGACGCGCCAGTTCGCGGCTAGTTCGGGCGTGGGGCCGTCGAGCTTGTAGAGGCCGAGCGTCGTGTTGGTGTTGCCGACATCGAGTGCGAGCAGCATGAAAGGCAGCTCCTAGCTTTCAGCTTTCAGCTTCCAGCCTCCAGCTATTCGTGCAGAAGCCATCGTCGCAGGTCGGCCCCGGCAAGGCTAGCAGCTAGCAGCCAGTCTTTCTCCCGCCGCGCGCAGGCCGCCGGTCTGCACGGTGACGAGCCCATCTGCGGTTTTCACACGGAGAAATCCGTTCGCGTCAAGGCCGGCCGTAATACCTTGGCAGGCCTGCGGTCCGTGTACGACCACACTCCTGCCGCGCACCCAGGTGGACGCCTGTTCCATCCGCTGCAGAAGCGCGTCTGCCGCAGGCGGATCGAGCAGAGCGGAGGCCTCGCGCTCAAGAGATTTTAGCAGGGCGACGAGGAGGGTTTGACGTGAGATGCGACGGCCGGCCTCCAGATCGAGAGAGGTGGCGGGTGTGGCGAGATCGGGCGGGAATTCGCTCTGATGCACGTTGAAGCCGATGCCGGGCACAGTGTGCGGCGGCCTTTCGGAGTCGTTTCCTGCCTCAACCAGAATTCCGCCGGCCTTGCGCTCACCGATCAGCAGGTCGTTGGGCCAGCGCAGATCGACTTCGAGCCCTGTGACGGAGCGGATCGCATCGGCGGCTGCGAGGCCGGTGGCGAGTGGGAGAAGCGGCAGGCGCCTGGCGGCAACGGGCAGGCGAAGCAGGACACTGACATAAATGCCCTCGCCCGCAGAGGAGTGCCAACCGTGGTTGCCGCGGCCGCGCCCGGCCGTTTGCTCGTCGGCGAAGTAGACGGAGCCGTGCGGGGCACCGCGGCGTGCGGCAGACATGGCATCGGAGTTTGTGGAGCCTGTGGTTGGCGAGAAGTGGAGCTTGCCGGCGAAGATTGTGTCGGCGAGAGCGGATTCGAGGGCGGCTAAATCGTACATGGTGTGGAAGGACTGTGCGTGCACCTGGATTGCGAGTTGCAACGTGTGCTCTCCCACCCTAAACGCTAACTGCGCGTTTAGGGTGGGGCACCCCGTTCAAAGCTTACCCGTTCTCCGCGGCGATCGACATGGAGATATCGGCCGCGCGGGCGGAGTGAGTGAGCGCGCCCACGCTGATGAAGTCCACGCCGGTTTCGGCGTAAGCACGAATATTCTCGAGCACGATGCCGCCGGAAGCCTCAGTAGGAATCCAGCGGCCGGTTTCCTGCTTGATGCGTTCGATGGAGGTACGAACCTGGGCGGGCGACATGTTGTCGAGGAGGATGGCCTCAGCGCCGTTGGCGAGAGCTTCTTCAAGCTCCTTCGCATTGCGGACTTCGACCTGCACACGCTGGCCGGGCTTGCGCTGTTCAATTGCGCGCTTGAGCACCGTCGCAACGCCGCCGCCCAACGCAATGTGATTGTTCTTGATGAGAATGCCGGAGGCGAGATCGATGCGGTGATTGGTGCCGCCGCCGCAGAGCACGGCGTACTTGTCGAGGGCTCTCATGCCGGGTACGGTTTTGCGCGTGTCGAGAACGCGAGCGCGGGTGCCCTGGATGGCATCAGCGTATCTACGCGTTAGCGTGGCGATACCGCTGAGATGCTGCAGCAGGTTGAGGATCACTCGTTCGCAACTGAGCAGGACGCGCGCATTGTGGCGAATGACGGCGAGGACCTGGCCGGCATGGGCGCGCACGCCGTCGAAGATTTCGGGATGGCTGACGACTTCAAATCGGGTTTGCGCCTGCGGACGCCGGTCGAGCCGGGCGTAGATTTCAAAGAAGCGCGGGATGGCGCCGAGGCCGGCGACGACGAGATCTTCACGCGCGATGATGGAGCCGTCGGCGCGCAAGCTGGGATCGATGGTGAGGCTGGTGGTGGCGTCGTGGGCGGCCTGGTCTTCGACCAGGGCTTGTTCCAGCAATGCGTCGATGCGGTGGCTCTTCCAATCCATAAAAAACAGTGGTTAGTTGTCAGATCACGGTTCTAAGTAAACTGCAGCAAGTGGTTCGCTTTCAATCCCCCAAAGTTGTGATCCCGGATTCATCCGCCGGGGCAGAGGCGAATGCGAAGGATCGTCTTCTTTCTCTCTGCTTACACCCCAAACTCGTCATCCTGGGCGCAGTCGTCCGCCGCGGCGGATGGCGAAAGCGAAGGATCTGCGGTTGCTCTTCGTTACCTTCGTCATTCCTTCGGCAGTGCCTCCAGCGCAGTCCGTGCCTTCTCCAGCAGCAGTCGCGTCTCCGCCTCCTGCTTCTTGAGGCCTTCGACGACATGCGCGGGAGCTTTGGCGAGGAAGCCTTCGTTTCCCAATTGGCGCTCGGCGGCAGCCAAGCCTTTTTCGTATTTGGCGATATCTTTTGTCAAGCGCTCGCGCTCGGCGGGGACGTCGACGGTGCGTTCGTAGATGACCTCGCATTGGTAATGATTGCCGAAATCGCGAAAAACTCCTAGACCGTTCAGTTCATGTTCTGAATATTCGATTGATGAAACGCGAGCGAGCTTTTCGATCGCACTGGGATTTTCGTTAAATGCATTCTTCGCATTCGAGTCAGCATGAATGCGAATTGTCACGGGTTCTTTCTCTGGCGCGCCCATCTCTTTACGTCGGTTCCGGACTCCTCCGATGAGATCTTGCAAAAACGACATATGGGCGCGGGTATTGTCTTCCCACGCTCTACCATCTACTTCAGCGAACTGCTCAGGTGTAAGTGTTGGATAGGACGTCAGAGCGATCGATTTTGCCGGGGGGGTGTTGTCGTAGACCGCGTGCCAGAGTTCCTCGGTCAGGAACGGCATGAAGGGCGAGAGCAGTCGCAAGGCGCACTCGAAGACTTGCACCAGAGTGTTGAGGGCGGCCTTCGTTCCGGCCTTATTTTCAGGGTTTTCGAAGTCGAGCCGCAGCTTCACAATCTCCAGATACCAGTCGCAGAAGTTACCCCAAAAGAATTGATAGACAATGCTGGCTGCTTCGTCGAAGCGGTAGTTTTCAAGCGACTCATTCACTTTGGCTGCGGTCGAGTGCAGCTCGGCAACGATCCAGCGCGCTTCGAGCGGGGCATCTTCGGCCACGGTGGGCATAGAGCCAAGCGCAGCCGGGTCAACGTTTATCCCCACCTCCGCGGCGCGATCCACATTCATGAAGATGAAGCGGGCGGCGTTCCAGATTTTGTTGGCGAAGGCGCGGTACCCTTCGGTGCGGGCGACGTTGAAGGCGATATCCGTTCCGGGCGAGGCCATTGACGCCAGCGTGAAACGCACGGCATCCGTTCCGTACTGCTTCACGATCTCAATGGGGTCGATGACGTTCCCTTTGGTTTTGGACATCTTTTCGCGGTTCGCGTCGCGCACGAGGGCGTGGATATAGACCTCTTTGAACGGTACGGATTCGGCGAGCGGGCGCGGGCTGCCGTCGGGCATGGGAACATCGGCCGAGAACCAGCAGCCGAGCATGATCATGCGCGCGACCCAGAAGAAGAGAATGTCGAAGCCTGTGACGAGGAGCGAGGTGGGATAGAACGCGTCGAAATCGGCGCGTGTTTCCTTCGTCAGATTCGGCCAGCCGAAGACGGACAGCGGCAGCAACCCGGAGGAGAACCATGTGTCGAGGACGTCGGTTTCCTGCGTGATCGTCTCTTTGCCGCAGTGATCGCAGAACTCCGGATCGTCCTTGACTCCAATTTCCGGCACCGTGATCTGATGGCACTCCGCACAGTGCCACGCCGGGATGCGATGGCCCCACCAGAGCTGGCGCGAGATGCACCAATCGTGGATGTTCGTCATCCACTCGAGGTAGATCTTTTCGTAGTTTTCCGGCGTAAACTGGATCGCTTTTTTGCCGCCGGAGCCAGGCTGGTGCACTGCTCCGATGGCCATTTCAGCCATTGAGGCGCGCCCGTCGTTCGCCTTCTTGTTGACCGCGATGAACCACTGCGTGGAGAGGCGCGGCTCGACCACGGTTTTGCAGCGGTCGCAGTGGCCCACGTTGTTGGTATAGTCCTTGACGACGGCCAACAGGCCCTGCTCTTCGAGGTCGGCGACGATCTTCTTGCGCGCGACGTAGCGATCGAGTCCAGCGTAGGCGCCGCCGTGCTCATTGATGTGGGCGCGATCGTCCATCACATTGATCGACGGCAGATGATGGCGCTCGCCGATCGCAAAGTCGTTGGGATCGTGCGCGGGTGTGACTTTAACGGCGCCGGTGCCGAACTCGCGGCTCACCCAGGGATCGACCACGATGGGAATCTCACGATTCATCAGCGGCAGCCGTAGCTTTTTGCCGTGCAGGTGCAAATAGCGTTCGTCCTCGGGATGAACGGCCACGGCGGTGTCGCCGAGCATAGTCTCCGGGCGCGTCGTCGCCACGGTGACGAATTCGCTGGTCGGCTTGCCGCCATCGCCGAGCACGGGATAGCGAATCTCCCAGAGATGGCCCTTCTGCTCCTGGTGCACGACTTCGAGATCGCTGATAGCGGTTTGGCAGCGCGGGCACCAGTTCACGATGTATGCGCCGCGGTAGATGAGGCCCTGGTGATAGAGGCGGACGAAGGCTTCCCTGACTGCAATCGACAGGCGCTCATCCATGGTGAAGTACTCGCGGCTCCAGTCCACGGAGACGCCGAGGCGCTTCATCTGCTCCAGGATGGCACCGCCGTAATGACGCCGCCATTCCCACACTCTCTCGACGAAGGCCTCCCGGCCGAGTTTCTGGCGGGACGTGCCTTCTTCGGCCAACTGGCGCTCGACCATCATTTGCGTGGCAATGCCCGCGTGGTCGGTGCCGGGTACCCACAGAGCAAGCCGTCCGCTCATGCGCCGCCAGCGGGTAAGAATGTCCATCTCAGTCTGGTTGAGCATGTGGCCCATGTGCAGGCGGCCGGTGACGTTGGGCGGCGGCAGGAGAATGACGAAGGGAGAATGAGACTGGCCGTGGAGGCGTTGGCCTTGCAAGGGTGTCCTGGGAGCAGGAACGGCGAAGATCCCTTCGCGGACCCAGTAGCCGGCCCAATGATCTTCAACGGCGGTTGGGTCGTAGGCTTTGGGCAGGTCGTGAGGCATTTTTTCGCTTGGAAGCCCCAGGAATGTGCGCGAAACCCCACCGCAACAAGGGCTTTCGAGCAAAGGGACTGCTACTCCTCAGGTTAGCAGATGCAGCCGCACGCATAGCGATTCAGCTCGGGTGATAACTTCTCCATTGAGCATGAATCCGCGAGCGTGTCTGGGCCGCGACCAGCACAGTGCGAATTCCCGATTCGATCTGGGACGTGCACAGGCGAAAACGAAGAAAGGCCGCCCGAGAGCGGCCTTTCAACATTCGATTCGATCTGCGTTCGAAACTCAGAATGGATTCAGTTTGTCCAGACCCTTCTTCTTCTTCTTCTTGCTCGATGACTCGTCACTCAGATTCGCCTTGGGCTTTTTGGTCTTGCCGTTTTCCTTGGTTTGGGTCACAGGTTGAGCGGGATTCTCGCCGGGCTTGATGTCGTTGACCTGCATAGGCGCTTCGGTTGGCTTCTCGGCCGCAGGCAACATGGTATTGGTCGGTCCCACCGCCTTGACGACGGCGTTGGGATCGGATTGAGCAGCGCTAGCCGGAGATTGAGCCGGGTTGTTCGGCGCGTTTACCACTTCAACACCGACGCCATTGCCGCCTTCGGGCGCCTGCATCTGCAGCGGAGCGGAAGACGGCTGATCGCTGCGCGGAGGTTCGTTCGGGCCCGTGGGCGTGACCGCCTGCGCTGGCGCCGCGGGTTTGCCCACATTCACGGCATCCTGGAAGATGACCCGGTTCTCCTTGGTTACGTCGGTTGCGAGCGTGCGATTGGGATCGTCGAGAGCGGGCTCGCCCACGTGGACCGCCTCAACGACGGTGGGACCGCGCTTGATGATGTCGAGAGTCTTGTCGGTAAAGTGCAGAGGCTGGCGGCTGCGTTCTTCGGCATCGCTCTCGGCGATGGCCGCTTCAGTCGGCTCAGGTACCGGGCGGTTCATAGCTACCAGGCGGTCGCGGGCATCCTCAACGTGCGGCGCCATGGGATAGCGCGTGATCACTTTCTCGTAGGCGGCAGCGGCCTTGTCCTGATAGATGGAACGCATGCGTTCGCGCACGGCGCCAGGCAGGGCTTTTGCTATCACCACGTTATGCGCTTCGCCTGCGTAAGCATCGCCGATGTCGATGAGCACCTGGTCGCTCTTGGAGTAGAGCGGATAGGTGTCGGCCACAGTCTCGAGGCGGGCGATGGCAGCCGGAAAGTCTTCGCGGCTCTCGTAGTAGCTGCCGATCTGGAACTCGCGTTCAGCCAGAACTTCCTGCACATCGCGCAGCCGCTGCTTGGCGCGCGGAACCAGCGTTGAATCCGGAAACATGTTGATCATCTCCCGGTATTCACGTTCGGCCTGCTGTGCGTTGGTGTAGTCGCGGTCGGGCTTCTCCATCTGCTGGTAATAGATGTCGGCCACCTTCATCTTGGCTTCGGCGGCTTCGGGAGCATTGGGGAAGAAGGTGATGAAGTCTTCGTATTCGGCTTCGGCCTGGGTGAGCGCTGCCGATCCACCTTCCTTGAACCATGTGTCGCCCACCGACAGCTTGGCGCGCATGCGGTATTCCGATTCGGGATAGGTGTTGAGCAGGGTTTGCAGGTCGAGCCGTGCCACGTCGTAGCGGCCCTTCTTCATGGCAACCATGGCCTTGTCGTAGAGTTCCTTATCGGGCTGCTTCGACTGCACGCCAGCCAGCGGATTGGCGTTTAGGTCGTAAGGCTTCTTCTTCTTCTTGCTGTACGTCGGGGGATGGACATCGTCCTGGTTCTGAGCGGTCTTCTGATTCCCGGCGGCGTTCTGGTCCTGGGCTTTGGCCACGCCTCCACTAAGAAACGATGCGACAATTGCGACAACCACGATCTTAAGAAGACAACCGGTTCATACCACCTCATCCGAAGACAGCCCGGGGAAAGAGCCGTCGGCTCGATGCATGCGCTTTTGCAGCACATCCTGGATCATCTGTCCGTCGTTAAGGCGCCGATCCGACGGGTTCTTCCTGACGAAAAAACTACCCGGCGCTCGCCACTTATCTGCGATCGATCCGAGAAATGCTATTCAGTGAATTCTACTCTTCCCGACCGCGGCTTTTCTCGCGGTCAACTGGTCTTCCGCCTCGCGAGCCGCCGCCAGCAGGGCACGCGCATCGCGCTCCGGATGACCTGCCCCGAAAACGGCATTCCCAGCGACCAGCAATTCAGCACCAGCTTGGACGACTGCGGCCACAGTGTCGTGAGCCACGCCGCCGTCCACTTCGATTTTAAATTCCAGACCCATTTCGCGCCGGATCCCGGACAAGTAACGGATCTTGCCGAGCGAAAAGGGGATAAACTCCTGGCCGCCGAAGCCTGGATTCACGCTCATGATCAGCACATGGTGGACCATGGGGAGAATATCGATGATGAGGTCAACTCGCGTGGCCGGGTTCAGCACCACACCCGGCTTCATGCCGTGGTGGATGATCATTTCGAGCGAGCGGTGCAGGTGCGGGCAAGCCTCGTAGTGGACGCTGAGCCAGTTGGCGCCGGCCTCGGCGAACGCGGCGATGTAATCATTGGGGTTATCGATCATCAGGTGGCAGTCGAGAGGCAGCCGGGTGACTTTGCGGATGCTCGCGACTACGGGCGGCCCAATCGTCAGGTTCGGCACAAAGTGGCCGTCCATGATGTCGACATGGATGGCGGTGGCGCCGCCGCGCTCGGCCTCGGCAATCTGGTCGGCCAGATGGGCAAAATCCGCGGAGAGGATGGATGGCAATAGCTCGACCATGGACAGCACATCTCCCTGAGCACGAGTTTATCAGCGCCGGAACGCCGTGCCTCGCGGCCAGGTAAAGACGTTCGGCGTTTTTCGATTCACCGCATGGTGGAGATTCGCCCTGTCACAGAGATTGCGTCAGCCAGACGAAGAATGACGCGGAAACGCCGCTTGACGCATCACTGCGGCCGCGCGAAGCCAATGGCGGCGCCGGTAAGAGATCACGATGACCCGCGTGCACAAAGCGATGGCGCCGCCCAGCGCGGTGGAGACGGTGCGGTGAATCGCGATGGTGGGACCCGGAACCTGGTTGAGCGCAAGAAGAAAGACGATATAACCGGTGATGGCCATGGAAAAAAGAGCGTAGTTTACGTTGACCAATCCATAGGAAAGCCACGCGAAGACTACAGTGAACGCTGCCAGTGCGATGGGGCCCGGATTCATGTGGGCGAGGATGAAGCTGAGGACGATGGCTCCGCACATGGTTCCCAGAACGCGGGCAATGGCGCGGCTTACGGTGTCAGTCAATCCCGGTTTGAGCACCAGCAGCGCCGTCATGGGAATCCAGTAGCCGCTGGGGTAATGCAGGCGGCGATAGATCTCGGTGGAGAGTCCGACGGTGGCGGCAAGGCGCAGCGCATAAGGCATGGCAGAGCTAAGGAAGCGGCGCTGGCGTACGGATTCGGCGGTTTCGGCAAGCGCGGCAAGAAAAGCGGCGCGCTCGTCGCGAAGGTAACAGGTAAGCGCGAAAAGACGATCGCGAAGCTGATGAAAGACGCGCAGAAGCAGGGAGGAGAGCACGAGCTGCAGGGCTCCGCCCGCAAAGAGCAACAGGCCGCGCGCTGCGGCAACGTTGAGCGGCGCGGGAAATGCCGAAGTCACAAGAAAAGTGATGACGCACTGCTGGCCGACCCAAGCGTACCCCTCGGGCCGCGCCGTGAGCATACCGTAACCGAAGGCCCACGCTGCCGCCGCGAAGGGGAGCAGATAACTCTCATGACCGAGCAGGGCACCCACAAATCCTGAAAAAGCCATGCCTAGGGTGACGAAGAGCATCGGCACAAGCTCCGAGCCGTCGATGCGATGCTTCTGGCCGAATCCTGTGTTCGCAGCGCCGCCGGCCGCGACCAGGCCGACGCCCGGATGGCCGATGCCAAGGCCAATCGCAAGGCAGAGCGCGATAGGAAGCGTGAAGATGAGGTCGGCGCGGAGCGTCTGGTTCTGCCACTGAAACACTGTGCTGTCGCGTAGGAGACGGTGAACTGCCGGTGGCCGGGGAACGGGCGTCGACATGGAATTAAGAATGCCACAGGCCGCGCAGAGGAAGAGCGGAGATCTAATTGTGCTCGGCCTGCGACAGTGTCTTTGCGGCGACGCGGCCGATGCCGCGCAGGATGGCTCTGCTCGGCCAGCGGTCTTCTGCATCGGGAAAAAAGATTTCGCCCTCGCGGCGCGTTTCCGGGCGGTAGTACCAGCGCTTGAGCAGCGCAAGATGGCCCTGGCGGACCGTGGCTGAGGGCGGCGCTGAGGGCGCAGAGAGCTCGGCGAAGACGGATTCGAGGCGGGATTCGAGAAGGCCGCGAGGGAGTTTGGCCGGGGCCTTCTCCTCAGGGGCTAAAGCCCCGTCCGTTTGGTAAGCGCTAACGTACGGGCTAAAGCCCGTACCCTTCAACGCTCGGGTCTGGGCGGAATCGGCTTCCTGATCCTTATTCTCTGCTTCCTTCCCTCTTGCTCCCTCGTTCCCTTGTTCCCTTGTTCCCCGCTCCCTGGCCCCTGGCCCCTGACCCCTGACGCCTGTTCCCTGCTCTTCCGGCACTGGCTCGACGGCGAGTGGCTGCGCAAACCATGATGTCGAACCCGACTGCTCGTTCTGAATTCTCATGCCGAGCGTCGAGAAGGCAACGGGACCGCGAAGGCGGCCATTCTCAAAAAGAAATACGGCAACTTCGCCAGGATTTGCGGAGGAATGAAGAATGACGGCGCGAAGGCGGCTCAGAGGGCGCACGATTTCGGCGGCTAGGGAACGCACATCTTCCACGCGCTGTATTTGCGAATGGAATCCGGCGGCGGATTCAAATTCGAGGTTCGCAGAAGCCTCGTCGCGCTGGGCGCGGAGCATGACCAGCCGGCTTTCGCCGCGCGTGGCCAGAAAGTTTTCAACGGCTGCGGATTCTTCGGCGTAACGCTCGTCCGTGCAGCCCTTGTAGCAGGGCGCAAGGCACATCTTCATCTCGGAGTAAACGCAGCCGGGGTAGCTCGGGTCGGGATCGAGATCGAAGGTGCAGCGGCGCAGGAGAAAAAGCTTGAGCGCCTCTTCTGAAAATCTTTCAGCGGCCGCGCGCGACGGAAATGGGCCGTACGCCCAATCCGCTTCACGCAGGCTGGGCCGGTAGGTGACAGTGACGCGCGGGTAGGGATTGCCGCCAAGAAAGCGCACGAACGCCGGGTGTCGCAGATGCATGCGGGCGATGGTTTGTTCTGGAGCCTTTGCGCCGTAGACCTTTTGGAGGAGTTCAAATTGCAGGAGAAGCGATTCGAAATCGGAGCCGGTGAGCTGCCATTCGATTCTGCGCACCATGCCTGCAAGCTGCAGGCGGCGCGGATGCCGGAGCGATGGCTGCAACAGGCGTTCGAGACGGCCGCGCAGATTCGGCGTGCGGCCGATGTAGGGTTCGGCACGGGAGTCTTCACCATAAAGCGCGAAGACCGCCGCCGCCTGCGGCAGCGCAGAAAGCGCCGCTTCAGGATCGGCCGGATCGAAACGAATGGATTGGGGCTCGGGCGGCACGGGCCGGTATCACCTCGCGTGATGAGTGTGATTGTACGGCGACTCGAGGGCCGACGCGGACGCGCACATCTCTTTGCCGCAACGTGGCAAAGCTGGTATGCTCCGGGCGCGGAGAAAACCGATTTATGGCCGTTGCAGGGTAGCGTTGCACGTGAATGTCGCTGCTCGCACGTGGCCGCATCGACTTACGCGCAGCGGCTCCGGAGTTCAGTGACCCTGGAATCGCGATCGGCAAGGGGGATAGCAAGTATGTGGTTCCTGGGCATGGATGTGGGAACTGGCGGTACGCGGGCAGTGATTGTGAATGAGGCGGGAAAACTGCTGGGCACGGCATCGTGCGAGCACGCGCCATTTCGCGCCGAGCATCCTGGTTGGGCCGAGCAGGACCCTGAGGATTGGTGGCACGCGGCGCAGGAGGCGATCCGCGGCGCAATTGCGACTACGCTGGAACCGCGCGAGCCGATTGCGGCCATCGCGTTGACGGGGCAGATGCACGGGGCGGTGATGCTCGACGAGTCCGGCGCGGTGTTGCGGCCGGCGCTCATCTGGTGCGACACGCGCACGCAGCCTGAGTGCGACTGGCTGACAGAAAAGATCGGCTACGAGCGGCTGATTGAGCTTACGTGCAATCCGGCGCTGCCCAACTTTACGTTGACCAAGCTGCTGTGGGTGAAGACGCACCAGCCGGAGATCTTCGCCAAGATCAAGCACGTGATGTGCCCGAAGGATTATGTGCGCTACCGCTTGACGGGCGAATTCGCGATCGACGTACAGGAAGCGAGCGGCACACTTCTGCTGGACGTTACGCACCGCCGGTGGTCGCGCGAAGTAGCCGAGGTGGCGGGTATTGACATGAGCTGGCTGCCCAAGGTCTACGAGTCACCGGAGATTTGCGCGCGCATCAGCGAAAAGGCGGCGGGGTTGACCGGGCTCACTGCGGGCACACCGGTGGCGGCGGGCGCGGGCGACCAGGGTGCGGGCGCGGTGGGCATGGGAATTCTGCAGCCCGGCAGCGTGTCGGCGACCATCGGCACCTCAGGCGTTGTGTTTGCGGCTACAGCGGAGCCAACGAAGGATCCGAAGGGGCGCATGCACACGTTCTGCCATGCGGTGCCGGGCCGTTGGCATGTAATGGGTGTGACGCAGGGCGCGGGGCTCAGCCTGAACTGGCTGCGCGGCACGTTTTTCCCCGGGCAAAGCTACGACGCATTGAGCGATGCTGCGGCGAAGGTTCCAGCCGGCTGTGAGGGCCTGGAATGGGCGCCTTATCTGCTGGGCGAGCGGACGCCGCATCTCGATCCCTACGTGCGCGCAGCGTTTACCGGGATCGGCGTGCAGCATACCGCGGCGCACTTTGTGCGCGCAGTGCAGGAGGGTGTCGCCTATTCGCTCCAGGACACGTTCACGCTGTTCCACGATCTGGGCATTCCGATCACTGCCATACGGCTCGGCGGCGGCGGAGCGCGCGGTGCGTTGTGGCGGAAGATTCAGGCGGGAATCTACGGACAGGCCGTGGAAGTGCTCACCGCTGAAGAAGGCGGCGCGTTTGGCTGCGCATTGATGGCTGGCGTGGGAGTGGGACACTGGAAGGATCTCGACGAGGCGTGTGCTCAGGCAATCAAGGTCGCCGAACGCATCGAGCCGGATGCAGCCGATTTGGAAACCTACAAAGCCGGTTACGCGAGGTGGAGAAAAGTGTATCCGGCGCTGAAGACACTCAGGGACTAAACCCCTGCGGTTTCGGTTGCAGGCATCAAAAAATCTGCGAACGTGAAACCATCGCGGGTGACAATCTCTCCGGTCTCGATATGCAGTGGGGCCGAAAATATCGGCCCTGCATACACGCAGGTGTGAAATTCACCGCGCTCGCCGCATGGATCCGCAGCCGGCGGAAGATCGCGCAATAGATCTTCGTCGAATTCGCGGCCCGCAAAACTGGTTGGCAATTGCTTTGAATCGACGCAGGAGAGGCGCGCGCGCAGGCCGCTTGCGATCATCTCGCGCGCGAGCGCGTCGGTGGGAATCTGCCACAACGGAAAGAGCGGCTCGAGGCCAGTGGGCGCGAGCTGCTTGACGCGATAAGCCCGAACATCTTCAAGGAACAAATCGCCGAAGGCCACTGCGTCAATGCGCTCGTCGATGGCGCGTTGGCAGGCCTCGGCCATGCGCTGCTCATAGACCTCGTTCGGGCAGGGCCAGGGCAGCGGCACAATCCATAGAGGCAATCCAGCGGCCGCGGCCTGCACTTCCAGGATTTCGCGGCGCACGCCATGCATAGCCACTCGATCGAACTGGGTGTTGAGCGTGGTGAGCAAACCGCAGATCTCGATCGTCGGATCGCGGCGGAGGACATGCAGCGTCCAGGCGCTGTCTTTGCCGCTGCTCCAGGAGAGAAGGACGCGCTTCATAGGGCGATGATAGCGTGCGGCGCTCACGCGTGCGCCGAATTGCATCCAAACCATAAGTGGCGCACTGGTTGGCTCAAGTTGGCGTCGGCCGCGGCGAGGAGGGTAATTCATGTTCTGGTGGGTGTTGCTTGCAGGCATAGTCCTGCTTGGGGTTTGTGTGCCTGCGAGCGGCCAGGATGCAAAGCAGATTGTGCAGCAAGCGGTGCAGACAGAGCTGGCCGCAGACGCGTCGGATCACACGCACTGGCTCTTCTACGAAGAGGACCGCAAGCCGGGCCTGAACTTAAAGCAATGGGTCGCAGACACCGACATCGGAGACCTGAAGCGCGTAATCGAAAAGAACGGCGTCACTATCTCAAAAGCGCAGCAGCGCCAGAGCATCAACAGCTACATCGGCGACTCCGCGGCGCAGGCGAAGCAGCGCAAGGCCGGTCAGCATGACGACCAGCAGGCAACGCAGATGCTCAGCATGTTGCCGAAGGCGTTTGTGTGGACGAAGGCCGGCGAGCAGGGAAACGACACCATTCTGAGTTTCAAGCCCAATCCGGAATTCAATCCGCCTACGTGGGAGTCGCGAGTCTTTGCTGCGATGGCGGGTGAGATGGCAGTAGACAACTCGCATCACCGCATCGTGCGTTTGAAGGGGCGCATGATCCACGATGTCAAATTCTGGGGTGGAGTGCTGGGCAGTCTGCGCTCCGGAGGCACCTTCGAGGTCGAACGGCGCGAGGTGGGTGGCGGCGAGTGGTCGATTACTGAGACGCATGTGCACATCCAGGGACACGCGCTGATCTTCAAATCGATCTCGGAACAGGAAGACGATGTGAAGTCGAAGTTCAAGGAGCTGCCGCCGCATCAATCGCCGGCGACCGCCGAGAACATGCTTTTCGCGCAGAACGGATAGGCTGAGATGGCCGTGCTCTGAAAGCTCTCTTTCATTGGATAAAGCGCTTCCGACGCGCAAGAATTTCGCGGCCAGGAAGTTTTTACGTGGCGTCTCACAACAGCGTCCGGCGGAAGTTGCCTGCCATCAAGAGGTTGTGGATTCGCCTGCTTGGAAATGCACGTGCTTCCAAGCGAAGGGGATTTGTGTCTCGAGGTTTTCATATGATGGAAGACTTTTTGCATCAACCGCAATCGTCGTTTGTGAAACTGATTGGCGCGGTCGTCGGCGCCGTGTTGATTGCCGGAAGCGGTATTGGCTATGCGGTACACGAGCACCACAACACGCAGACTATGGCAGGGCAGAAGCAAGCTCTGGCTGCCCAAAATCAGCAGTTGACGGCTCAGCTCGCCCTCACGCGGACCGAGCTCAACGGTCTCGAAGCCAAAGTAAGTGCTCTTGCTCCTGCCGGCGATGCGACGCCCAGCGAAGCCAAGCGGTCGCCTGAAGTTCCTGCAACCAAAAGAGAGGCCGGCCACCGCGTGATCGCACACCGCTCGAACGTCCAGGACCCGCGCTTCAAAAAGCTCGAATCGCAGATCGATGCGCAGGGCAAGAAAATCGACGAAACGCGCGGCGATTTGGCGAGCGCCCGCACGGAGTTGGGTGGCTCCATTGCGCGAACCCACAACGAGCTTGTGGTGCTCGAGAAGAAGGGCGAACGCAATTTTGTTGAGTTCGACATCGTGAAATCGAAGCAGTTCAAGCGCGAAGGCCCCGTCGGCATCAGCCTGCGAAAGGCCAACATGAAGCATCAATACGCCGACCTGATGCTGATGGTTGACGATCGCAGCCTCACGCAGAAGCATGTGAATCTCTATCAGCCGGCGATGTTCTACGAGCCCGACAGCCCCCAGCCCATCGAAGTGGTCATCAACGACATCTCGAAGGACCACATCCACGGATACGTGAGCGCGCCGAAGTACAGGAAGTCGGAGCTGGATGTCATGTCGAATGCCAGTGGTGCTGGCGCGCAGGCGGCCAACGCTGGGCGGGGCGACAACGGCATCGTGGGAGATGCTTCCGGAGGGGGATCGAATCAAGCGGCGAATGCGCAGCCGACGCTGAGGAAGAGACCTCCGTTGCCGAACAACGCGGCCGACCAGCAATAGTTGGCACTATGACGGGCCCCGGAAACGGGACCCGCTCGATAGATTTGGATCGGATTAAAGCTGTTTGCCTAAAGGGCCAAATCTGCCGCGAAAACCTTTCTCAGGGGCTAAAGCCCGAGGACTTATGCGGACTTTGCGGCACGACTAAAGTCGTACCCTTTCAAAAAAGGCCTTCGATTACTTGCTGAAGACCGAGAGATCGATGCTGTCACCCATCGCTTTGTATCCCGCGTCATTGGGATGCAGATGATCGCCTGAATCGTCGGCTGGCGCAAAGTGCGTCGGGTTCTGCGGATCCTGGGTGGCTTTATCGAAGTCGAAGACGCCGTCGAATGTTCCACTCGAGCGAATCCAGTCATTCATCGCTTCGCGAACCTGCTCGCCCTTATCGGAGTAATAATTCGCTCCACCATACGGAGTCAGAGTTGCGCCGATGACCTTGATGCCGTGCTCGTGCGCAGCGTCGACAATCTGTGTGAGGCCGTGCTCGAGCTGGGCCGCGGTCACGTCGTCCCACGGCACCTGGACGTGCGCAAGACGACCGATGTCATTGATGCTTTCGAGAATGACGAGATAGCGCACATCGCTTTGCGCAAGCACGTCGCGATCGACGCGCGAGAGCGCGCTGGGGCCCGCTACTTCATTGAGCACGCGGTTGCCGCCAATGCCCTCATTCAGGACTGAGACATTGCTCATCGGCCTCTTGATGAGCCGGTCGGCGAGAATGTCGGGCCAGCGGCGATTGGCATTGAGCGTGGAGTGCGCGCCGTCGGTAATGGAATCGCCAAGCGTGACGATCGCGAACGATCCCTGGACCCCATGGACATCGATGCCATCAAAAAAGTACCAGGAGGCGAAGGTGGTGGCGTTGGCAAGTTGCTGCGCGGTCGGCGAATCGCCATCGGCCACGTAGTTCTCCTGGTCGGCGAAGGCGTGAAACGTTTCGGCGCGCATGATCTGCGGCGGAAGGTAGAAACTGACAGCCACGTCAGAGAGGGGGGCTACGTCAATCGAGACGGGATCAGAGAACATCGCGGCGCCCGGCGGAATGTTTACTGAGGTTGCGCCGCCAAACGTGATGGCGTGATCGCTGCCGGGTTGAATCGCTCCGCTGCCGCCGCTCAACGCGACGTGCGCATCGCTCACTGTGAGCGGATCCAGACCGAACTCGTTGGTGAAGCGGATGCGGACCTGCGAACCCCCCTGAGATATGTGCGCAATCTCGCGCAGCGTGACGCCCTCGAGCATGCGAAGGTTGAAGCCGTCGGCAAGCATGGGCGATGCGGCCCAGGTTCCCACCCATTGCGGTTGCGGCGTGGATTGGGCAGGCGACGGAGCGGCGACCGCAAGCAAGAGCGCAACGAAGGCAAACACGGAGAAGCAACGTCTGAACATGAATGGAGTCTCCTCTTCTTCAGAAATGGTTTGGCGAAAACGAACGATCAATGCAGATCCATGGCGGCATCGAGCGGCGTATGCTCGCTCGAGTCGCCGACGCGAATCACAAACTTGCCGGGATCGATGATCCATTTGTGCGCGGACTCATCCCAAAAGCTGAAGGCACGCGCGTCGAGTGACAGCGTGACGTGTTGCGTTGCGCCGGGCGCAAGACGGACTTTTTCAAAGCCCTTTAATTCGCGCTCGGGCCTGTCGACCTGCGCCGAAGGATCGGAGACGTAGAGCTGAGCCACTTCCGCTCCTGCTACGCTGCCGGTGTTGGCCACATCGAAGCTGACCGCGACGGTGGAACCCGATTTCGCGGTGGCGGGAACAACCAGATTCGAGAACTTGAACGTGGTGTAGCTCAAGCCAAAGCCGAACGGGAAGAGCGGCTGCTGGCCGGAGGTGGTCCAGTAGCGATAGCCGACCATCAGCTTGTCGCCGTATTTCGCGTGCTCGATGGTGTAGTCCTTGGGCTGGCCGTCCGCGCCGATGGTATGGAGGATCGTATCGTCTTTGGAGTCGCCGTTGTACCACTTAAACGATGGATTCGACTCCCAGGTGCGATCGAAGGTGACGGGCAGTTTGCCCTCGGGGTCATGTTGGCCGAAGAGGATTTGCGCAACTGCCGTACCGCCCTCCTGGCCGGGATACCAGAGCTGCATGAAGACGGGAACCTTTTCGAGCCAGCGGCTGGTATCGACACCGCCGCCCGCAGTGAGAAGCACGATGGTATGCGGATTGGCCGCCACCGCCTCCTCAATCAGGGCGTCCTGTCCGGGCGGCAGAGTAAAGGTGCGGTCGTGTCCCTCGCTTTCGGTATGCGGGTCGAAGCCCACAGCGACAACCACAACGTCAGCTTGCTCTACAGCCTTCTTCTGATCGGGCGAGTCGGGCATTCCGCTGCTGTAGAAGACGTGCGCGTCCGGGCCGAGCAAGTTGGCAATGCCGGTAAGGATGCTGACCGGCTCGAAGGCTTGTGCATGAGAGGAACCGCCGCCGCCAGTGACTGCGGGCCACGCGTCAGGACCGATGATGGCGATATTTTTCACTTTCGCCGGATCGAGCGGCAGCAGATGGCCCTCGTTTTTGAGGAGGGTGATGCTTTCAAGAGCTCCCTGCAACACAACAGCGCGGTCGGCCACTGAGTAGGTTGAATCAGCGGGATCGAATTGAGGACGCGTCGTGAATCCGTAGCGCAGCTCGGTGCGGAAGAGACGCAGAATGTGGTCGTCGATGCTCGCCTCTTTCACCGAGCCACTTTGCACAGCAGGCATGAGGTTCTTCGCGTTCATGAACTTGGGGCTGGGCATTTCGAGATCGAGTCCGTTGTTGCAGGCTGCGACACCGTCGTAGGTTGCGTCCCAGTCGGACATGAGAACGCCCTGGAATCCCCATTCGCCCTTGAGCAGTTTCACATTGAGGAAGTCGTTTTGCGTGGAGTGGTCTCCGTTGACAAGGTTGTAGGAATCCATGACGGCATCGACATGCGCCTTGGTGACGGCTGCCTCAAACGACGGCAGATAGATTTCGCGCATTGTGCGCTCGTCAACAATGGCGTCGATATTGTGCCGGTTGTACTCGGAGTTGTTGAGCGCGTAGTGCTTCACCGTGGCGACGACGCCCTGCGATTGCACGCCCTCGATAAAGGGCACTACCAGCGTCGCGTTCAAAAACGGATCTTCAGACAGGTACTCGAAGTTGCGCCCGTTGACGGGCGAGCGAGCGATGTTTACGCCGGGGCCGAGAAGGAAGTTAACGCTGCGGGCGCGGGCGTCGCGGCCCAGGCTTTCGCCGATTTTGCGCGCGAGTTCGGGATCCCAACTTGCAGCCAGCGCAACTCCACCGGCATAGGCCGTGGTGGGACCCCAGGTGCGCACGCCAACCGAGGCGTCAGACATTTTGAAACTGGGCAAATCGATGGCCGGCATGGGGCGGGTGAACATGCTGTCGATGCCGCCGAGCAATTCGACCTTTTGTTCCAGGGTGAGCTTGGCGACCATGGCGTGGGCTTGCTCTTCGATTGCAGGCGAGTCGGGTGCGGGCGCCTGCGCCGCGACGGGAAGATTGCCGAGCCAGAACGTGATTCCTGCCAGGAGGATCGAGAGAAACGAAAAACGAAGGCGATTCATAAACTTTTCCATGACGCGCCAACGGTAACGCATTTGGCCGTTCGGTGTACAGAGTGCGGAGAAGTCGCCGAGCAGGATGTCTGTTGGTTTGGGTCGGCGGCCTCAAAACGGTCTCCGCCCAGCGGAAATCGCGAAGGAACGCTCCCGCAATGAGCAACTGACCGGGACGTGAAACAATCCTAGTTCTTCAACGGAATCAGGATCTTGCCGGTTGTGACTCGAATCACATGGGTGGGTGAATGGGGTCACTGCTTCGCTTCGTTTGCAAAGTGCAGACTCAAGTTCAAATAGAAGTCCGCTCAGAGATTGCAGCGGGGAGTTGACTATGGGCTTTGAACAAGGCTTGAAGACGATCGTGGTCGCGACAGACCTCGAGGGCCAGGCGGATGCGGCTCTGGAATATGCTCGCAAGCTCGCCGCGAGCTACGGAGCGCGAATCGTACTGGCCCACGGGCTCGATCCGATCGAGTACGCTGCATTGGATGAACTTCCCGGCGCGGTCGTGAACCACCTGACCGAAAGGGCGCGCAGAGTGCTCGACAAGTTGGCGGCCGGGCTGCTGCGGGAGGGGATTCACAGCCATTCCGAGGTTCGCCAAGGCGCCGTGGCCGAGATGCTGGTGGACGTGGCGCGGCAATACGAGGCTGGGTTGATCGTGATTGGGACCAAAGGCATGGAGGGTGTTGGGCCAGTGGTCGTTGGGGCCATTGCCGAGCAACTCGTGCGGCTCGCGCCGTGCCCAGTGCTGGCTGTGGCCGCAGACTGGAATGCTGGCCCGAAGAGGCCCACTCCCGGCGGGCCTGTGTTGCTGGCCATCGAGCGGAACGATGCGGCCGCAGGTGCCGCCGCCACTGCGTATTCGCTGGCCGAAACCTTTAATCGGCCGCTTTTCGTGCTGCACGTGCGTACGCCGGGTGAAGCGGTATCGGCGAATCCCTGCGCAGCCAGGCTTGAGGACTTTGGAATCCGGCTGCAAGGTACCGCGCCGGTGCATTGCCTTGTGAAAGACGGGAGCCCAGCCGATGCCATTGCTGAAGCGATTGCTGAGACGCACCCGTGCATCCTTGTTGCGGGGGTGAAACGGGCTAGCGGGACGCCTGGTCCGCATGGCACCGCGTTTGCCCTGTTATCTGCCTCGCGGGTGCCGGTTCTTTGTGTTCCGGCGAACAATGAGCGCGTGGAATCGGAGCGCGAGGTGGCTGTTCCTATGGTCACCGCGTAACCGAGAGGCAATCGCCTCGCGCAGGACCAATTCGCTTCAAAAGAGGGGACGATGGGCGGGCGAAAGGAGAAACCGCACCGATTTGTCCGGGTCAAATTCAATTGAAAATCGGGACTTCTGGGGGTAGGGCGTGCGGCCGCTCGCCGAACGCCGTTTGCCGCGCATATATGAAAAGCGTTTGCAAGACTCAAACCGAAGACGCAGGAGGAAGACGAGACAGCAGGGAGGCAGTCACGAGGCTATAGACATGGGAGACCTGAGCGCACAATCCGAAGCTCCCGTTCAACGATTCGCGGCCGTTGCAGCCCATCCGCTCGCCGAGCTGTTGGAGTGCCCACTGGAAGCCGGAAACCTGCTGACGAATGCTTCGCGAAGCGTCGATTTCGACGCAGGCCATGTGGTTTTTCGGCAGCACGGGCAGTGCCATGGGCTCTACGTCGTGGTTTCAGGTGACTTTGTACGTAAGGCGGAGCGGCTCGAAATGCGGGTGACGCTGGGATCGGCGCGCCCCGGAGACCTGGTGGAACTGGCCGCGGCCTTGGGAAATGGACTCCACACTTACACCCTGACTGCGGTGACTCCGGGTACGTTGCTTGAGTTGCCGATCGAGGCGCTGCATCAGGCATTTGAGAGCTACCCGCCGCTGCGCATGCGGCTTCTTGAAGAGTTGGCGCGCGAGGTCTCTCGCGCCTATATTACCTGCTGCATGACGCGGGTCATGCCAGCGCGGCGTCGCAGCAATTGCGCGCATCAGGGTTAGGGTTGCAATTGCCCCGGAATTGAGCGTTTTCCGCTAGAAAGGTACCTTCGCCGGAGGGACCGCGATGCGGGATGGGGATTTGCGCTATACTTCCCTTAACGCTTAGCCCCATTGGTAGAAGTATGGCTGTTATCCATTCCCATCACCCTCCGGAAGATTGTCTCAATTGCGAGCATCGCCATCTGCGAATGTTCTGCAATCTCACACCGGAGGCATTAGCCGATTATGACCAGATCGGGATCATGATGAGCCATGCCCGCGGGGCCAAGCTGTTCTCAGAAGGCGATCCGGCGCGCAATGTCTTCGTCATCTGCTTCGGGCAGGTAAAGATCTCATCTACCTCGCGCGATGGCAAGACCATGATTCTGAAGATTGCCGGTCCGGGCGATGTGATGGGCCTCAGCGCCGTGCTGGCCAACGTCCCGCATGAAGTAACAGCCGAAGCCATCGAGCCCTGCCAGGTAAAGACCGTTCGGAAACAGGAGTTCGTCGAATTCCTGGGCCGGCACGGGATTGCATCGATGCACGCTGCGCAGGCGCTGTCGGGCGAATACCTCACGGTGTTTCACGACGCCAAGCGACTGGCGCTTTCCGGCTCTGCGGCAGGACGATTGGCGCGCCTGCTGCTGGATTGGGGACGCGACGCAGCCAACGGCAAGCCGGAGATCCGCTTTACCATGGCGCTGACGCACGAGGAGATTGCCAACATGGCCGGCACCTCGCGCGAAACGGTTACCCGGCTGCTGAATCAGTTCCGCCGCGATCAGTGGATCACCATCAAGGGCACCAGCCTGACGATCGTAAAGCCGGATCAGCTTGAACGGCTGACCGCGTAGAACGCCTTTCCTTCGCTAACCTGACCTCGTATCGGATCGTGGCGAGAAAGCTATGCGATGAAGATCGCTCGTTCCACTTTCTGGGCAAGAGACAGAACTCGCCAGATATGTCTGAATGTTGCTGTTAGGGCTGAAATTACAGGAAAGTAACTGACGGACTGGCGACAAACCGCCAATCGTCCGATCAAACCTAGTTGCGTTGGTGCATGTAACGAATCGACCACGGGCACTAGAGCACAAGTTGTCGTCTTCGGTGCGTGGACTATTCGCGATAGGCTTGGATTGTGACACCAAAGCGATTTCGTTTGCCGATGAGCTACGAGACGGTCTGCACTGCCGACGGCAGAATGTTTGTATGTGTTGGACGACGGGTCAATGGGTTCGATGTTGAGAACGGTCGGAAGATTCTATCTGCTCGTCCATTTCCACACGCTTCTCATTGCGATTTTTCGCCTGACAATAAGAAGCTCGCGGTCAAGTATACGAATGGTCGCATCGTGATCCTCGATCTTGCGACCGGCAATGTTATGCGGGATTACAAGAATCAGAAAGAGGGTGAGGGTAGCGAAGCATTCTTCTCGCCCGGCGGTCAAGAGCTCGTCGATGGGTCATGGAATGGCCTCATATCGATTCGGAAACTGAATGGACCCGGAGTGAGCACAAAACAGTTTCCGGGTGAGATGATAGATCGTATTTCTCACGATTCACACAAGCGTTCCTGGTTGATCCATCATAGGAAAAAAGTTAGGCCGGGACAGCAATGGCCCGATTACGACTATCTGGTTTTGCACCGGTGGCCTCTTTTCGAGCGGAAGCAGAAGGTGTTTTCGTTCGATTATTATCTTCACTCGGCAACGATCTCGCCCGATGGGTCGCGGATTTGCCTAATCTGCAGGCGTAGAGGTGGAGGGAACTTGTGGATGCAGGTTGTAAGAGCTTCCGACAGCAAAGTCGTCGCAATGAGCACCGAGATCAAGATCGGCGGAGCCGGCGGTGAACTTGCTTGGTCAGCTGACAGCAATTTAGTCGGCTCCGTTCAGAAAGCGCGCTTTGTGTTTTATCGAGCGTCTGACCTCGCGACATTGAGAGAGCTTCCCTGCCAGTACCCATCCAGCATCTGCTTTCTACCAAAGGACGATCTGGTAGTGCTGGGCATGTGGAATTCGTCTGCGCTTGTTCGCATATCAGACGTTCTGATGGGCAATGTGAAGGTAGCGGGACGAAAGCCTTAGATCCAGGCTCAGATGAAGTTGACTGTTCTGCGGTTTTCCAGTTGTTGTGGACGCATGACCGGCAACCCGGAAGTAACCACTTATTTATGTTTTCGGCCGGGCCGGCGCCAATGGGATATTGAAACCGGAACAGGTTTCGTCGCGAGGTTCCGGCGAGTTGGCGACATTCTGCGCAGAATGAGCCACGACCTGAAACCGGGATCACCGCCGCATTTGATAGCTTGGAACCATGCCCGAAACCGCCGCACAGCGCAGTGACAGCCCAACAACCGAAGCCGCTCTCGATCTCCAATCCCTTGTTGCCGACGTCGTAGCGCTGGCCTTGAAGGCGGGCGCCAGCGACGCGGAGGCGGTTGCGCGCGAGGGCGACGAGTTCAGTGTGAACGTGCGCATGGGCGAGGTGGAGACGCTGAAGGAGTCGGGATCGCGCGGCCTGGGATTGCGCGTGTTTCTCGGGAATCGCTCGGCATCGGCCTCCACCAGCGACCTGACCGCTGAAGGCATTCGCCAGCTCGTGGATGGAGCCCTGGCGCTGGCGAAGGTTACGGAAGAGGATCCATTCGCCGGCCTGCCGGACGCGGATGAATTCGGCTCGATCGCAACCGATCTGCACCTCTACTTTGAGGATGTCTATTCGCTTCCGGGGCCGGAGCGCATTGATTGGGCGCGACGGGCCGAGGCGGCGGCTCTGGCTGCCGATGCGCGCATCTCGAACTCCGACGGAGGCAGCTTCAATGCCGCGACGGGGTCGAAGGCGCTGGCCAATTCGCGCGGATTTGTTGGCAGCTACCGCACCAGCTACGCGGGCGTTGCCGCGGCGCCGTTGGCCAAAGACGCAGACGGCAAGATGCAGCGCGATGGATGGTGGTCGAGCGCCCGGCGGATGAGCGATTTGGAATCGCCTGAAGCTGTGGGTGCGGAAGCGGCCAGGCGCACGCTACGCCGGCTGGGAGCCCGGCGAATGCCCACGCAGCAGGCGCCCATCGTCTTTGCACCCGAGACGGCACGGACGCTGATTGGCTCGGTCTTCGATGCCGCATCAGGTGATGCCATCTGGCGCGGCGCGTCGTTCCTTGCTGGACGGCTCAACGAAACCATCGCCGCGTCCGATCTGACCATCGTCGATGACGGCACCATGCTGCTGCCTGCAGGCGTGGGAGGTTTCGGCACTTCGCCATTCGACGATGAAGGACTGCCGTCGCGTCGTACGATCGTCGTAGAGAATGGCATCCTGCGTAACTACCTGCTCAACACCTACACGGCGCGCAAGCTGGGCATGAAGTCCACGCACAATGCGGCGCGCGGATTGGCTGGCGCTCCCGGGACCGGTTGCGGCAACCTCTTTCTTGCGCCGGGAAAGCTGACTCCCGACGAGATCATCGGCAGCATTTCGGCGGGACTGTACGTGACGAGCCTGATGGGCTTTGGCACAAATCTGGTGACGGGCGACTACTCGCGCGGCGCAACCGGCTTGTGGATTGAGAACGGCCAACTCACTCACGCCGTGGAAGAGATCACGATCGCCGGCAACCTGGCCGAGATGCTGCGCGGCGTGACTGCCATTGGCAACGACCTGGTTTTTCGCGGATCGGTGGCCTCGCCGACTTTGAGAATCGACGGGATGACGATTGCGGGAACATGATCGTCAAGCGAGCGGCCGGCTCCGATCGGGATGCAATGTGATCAGACTGATCTCCGGCGGGCAATCCAGACGGAACGGAACGCCAACGGTGCCAAGGCCGCGATTGACGTGAAACAGAAGATTATTCAGCCGGAACCAGCCCTCAACGTATCTTCGGCCGAATTCGGGGAGATAGAGGGGTCCAATGAGGGGAAAGCGAATCTGGCCGCCGTGGGTGTGGCCGGAAAACATGAGGCTTACGGCCGGTCCCGCGGGATGGTGGAATAGATTGTTGGCCCAATCGGGCGCATGGCAAAGCAGGACAATGGGCTCGTCGGGAATGAAGCGTATGGATTCGGGGATGGCCTTGTCAGGGTCGGGAACGCCTTCGACTGGATCGTCGACCGCGCTGAGCCAGAACCTGCTGCCGTTGCGTTCGATCGGCAGATAAGCATTGTCGAGCACAGGGATACCGTTGGCGGTGAGCGCCTCAGTCACCCTTTCACGTCCGACTCTGATGTCGTGGTTCCCCAGAGCAGCATAACGCAGCGGGCACTTTAGCTCCTTGAGCAGGTTTGCGCACTGCCATTCGGAACCCGCTGCAAATGAGTTTGAGAAAAAACCATACGTGACGTAATCACCGGTGAGAACAACCATATCCGGATTCAGGCTGTTGACACGGTTGACTGCATCGCGGAGAAAAAACGGCTCAGTGAATTCGTCGAGATGAATGTCGCTAAGCTGCGCGATGCGGAAACCGTCAAACGCCTTGGAAAGGCCCGGAAGGAAAACGTCGCGATGCGAAATCTGGATCCAATGGCGCTCAATTTCGCCTGAATAGACTGCCAGAGCGGCCCCGGCGCACGCTCCCGCGATAAGGAAGCGGCGGCGTGTGATGGGTGGTGTGGGAGGTAGGCGATGATCCACTTTCATCTTTAATGCTAACTGATCCTGAGCCGCGATATCTGAAGGCGACGACAACTCCTGCGCGGAAAGCCGTTCGGCGACACCATGTGCCGCATTTTCTTCATTTGAAAGACGCAGATATGAAGCCATACCGGTTTAGATGCACTTGCCCGATTGGATGAACATTCAGTTTTGAGCGGGAACGGAGGCAAAAAATTCCGCCACTTCGTGCCAGTTGTTCACGCGCACGAAGCCGGTCGCGCTCAAATTGTGAGGCGCGGTATAGAGCAAACCCTTCCCTTCAAATCGCACGAGATTCTTGGGCTGGTCGTCGATCAGGTAGTCGGCGCGAAGGATGCTCTTGTTGCCGCAGAACACGTAGTGCGTGGGCGGGATGAAGGGAAAATGGCGCTGCAGCCAGCGGTACTTGGGACCCAGCGAGTTGGGTACGGCCATGGCTTGCGTGGCGATGAAAATCTCAAAGCGCGCGGAAAGATCGTTGAGGACCGGTTGCG
The DNA here is from genome assembly GCA_963782285.1 of uncultured Acidobacteriaceae bacterium. Classification (GTDB taxonomy): domain Bacteria; phylum Acidobacteriota; class Terriglobia; order Terriglobales; family Acidobacteriaceae; genus Telmatobacter. Next base: position 209,851 of record CAWAJH010000001.1, on the reverse strand, counting down.
CGCCGGGCATTAGTGGCAGGTCCTCGAAGAAGTCTTCGGCGTCGAGAAAAGCGCGGAGCTGCGCCTGGCGGTCGAGCGGCGTAATCTCCCACAGGCCTTTTCCGGCAAGGTCGTCCGGCGTTACAGTCTCGTCGAAGGTCTGGTTGTAACGGCGGATGTGCTCGGAGAGCGTGTCGGCCATGACCTCGTCCATATCGACACAAATCCGTTGCATGGCGGACACTCTTGAAAATCCCCTCCAGGAAAAGGGTAGCAGGACGGGTGCGTGAGGCTGCGCGGTGCGTAAGCGCAGTCGATGCAGCCGCTCGATGGGTTAGCAGAGCTGAACGCGGTTTCTCTCCCCGGGCTGGTGCGGTGTCTCAGAAGCTCATGGCAGAATTCGCGAGGAGCAACCGCAGATCCTTCGAGTCCGTTCGCCGCAAAACGCAGCAAACTTCGCTCAGGATGACAACTATAGTTATGGCTTGAAGTTCATGGACAAGACACCAGGTTGTATCGAAATAAAAACTAGAAGGTGGTGGTGAGCCGCAGCATGACGTTCCTGGACGGGCCGATGGCGTTGCCTGAGAACAAGCCGCCAAAATCGATCAATTCAAGCGTATTCCCCAGGTTTTCGCCGTCGGCCTGCAAGCGTACCGAGAGCTTCTCCCGATGGTAGAGTTCGGCGCTCACGGAAGCATTTTGCGTGAAGTATGGATGGATGCGACCGCGATTGAAGTTGAGATGGCTAATCACCACCTGACCGTACTCTGTGGCATATTGCTGCGGGGTCAGATCGGCCTGGAACGGCAATCCGCTGTTGTAATCGCTTCCCACTGCAAACCAAATGCGCGGTGCAACTTGAAAACGGATGCGGTCGCGTACCGTGTTTCGCTGGTCCTGAGAGTCGGGGAAATGTCCCGTGAGCTGCGTGGTCGCGCCGGTGGCGTCATCTCCAAGAAACAGGCCGCCTGTTACCGGGTACCAGGCATTCCCCACGATATACGAGTAACTGGCGAATCCTGAGAACCGCCCCCATTGTTCAACTTCCAGTTTGCCCTCTGCGCCATGGAGAATTGCTCTCCTGAATGCGATGGGGAAGCTAATTCCCGTACTCAAAACCTGAGAGTCATCGGCATAATTGTTCACGTCGCGGCGGAACATGTTCGTATCCAGGCGCAGTTTGCCGAGCAGTGCTTTTGTGGCTCCGAGCTCGTAATAGCTTCCGTGAGAAGGCTGGACCGGCAGCTGCACTGCGGGAACGCTGGTATCGAGGGCCTCCGCAGCGGGAGAGCTGGACAAGAGGATGTTTTCGAAGGATGGCGTCTGGAAAATCCGGTCGTAGGAACCGTGGACTTTCACTCCGGCGGAGGGAAAGTAGCGCGAGATGGCGACGCGAGGGCTCACGGCATTCTGGTTCACCAAGAGCTGGTAGTGATCCCAACGGAGCCCCGCATCGATCGACCAATGGCCTAGCTGGACGGCATCCTGAACATAGGCCGATTGTTCCAGGTCCGGACGGCTGGCGGTAAAGGCGAAGGTTGTTGCAGCGGCGTCAAGTATCCCGAGATTGATCGGGCATTGCGGGTCTGAAGGGTCGGCACAATCGGGGATCAGGTAGCTGAAGTCTTCGTTCAGGAACTTGGAGTCGGATTCGACGCCTGCCCTCCATTCCTGGTTGCGATGATCAACGGAGACGCTGCCATTGAAAAAGATCTCTTTGAAGTCGTTGTGCTGGGTTGCAATGACAGGCCAGGAAGATGGGTTGGAAGAAAAGTCGTTCGAGTTATCACGAGCCATTCCTCGCAGCTCGCCGAGCGCATCGGCGGAAAAAATGTGCTGGTAGGAGACGCTCCCCATGGTTTCAAAGTTGCCGCTGGTCTGGAGCTGCCCCCCAGGAACGAAAACGCAATCGTCTGGCTCCTGGCTGGCGGGAACCGGCGGGCAGCCAGTGTCGTTATCTGCGTTCGGCAGATGGTCTCCGTTCTGCTGCACCAGTTCGTTGGGGATCGCGTAGCGCGCAAGCTCGTGGCGGACAATCATTGTGAGACGGTCTTTGGCCGTGAGCTGCCGCTCGTAGCTGAGCGAAAAATTACCTACGGTGCCGTTGTTGGTGTAATTCTCAGGGACGACCGGGTTGAGATAGTGGTCCGTCATCTCCCCTGATGCGCTTACGCCAAGCGTATTCCCCTTCCATGTGTATTGGTCCTGGGTATCAACGCCGCCCGTCGCATAGGAGCCACCGAAAAGCGCGAGTTGGCCGTGAAATCCAGGCACTTCATTTCTGACCGTATTGACCACCACGACGCCGCCCAGCTTGAGGCCGTACTCGGCAGGAATGCCGGCGGTAAAAATGCTCATGGACTGGACGTCGTCAGCTTCGATCTCGGGGCCAAAACCGGGAGAACGGTTGTCGGTAAGCGGTATACCGTCCACCACAAACTGAGTCTGGTATTCCGAACCGCGTGGGTGAAGGACTGCGTTGCCTTCGTAGAGCCAGCCCGGCTCTGAGTTAACCAGGTCCTGGATGGAGCGGCCGGGCAGCGAGGTCAACCGGTTTTGAATCGTCTGCGAGCCCAACTGATTCACCGACCCCGCGCGATAGGGATCGATCAACGTACCGGATGCGTGGACGGTTACCGACTGGGAAACTGGAGCCACTTTCAGCTGGGCCGTACGGTCCACCGGGAGCGCGGAGCGTATAGCGATTGATTCAGAGACCTGAGCAAACGTTGGCGCCTGAATCTGGACCTGATAGATCCCATACGGCAACCGCCTGGCATCCAGGCTGCCCTGATTGTCGGTCGTGAACGTATCGCGATACTGATTGGCCTCGCTGAGGAGCTGAACCTGGGCCCGGACGGGGTGACCGGAGGGATCGGTGACGGTCAAGCGTAGTTCGCCACTGTTGCTTTGAGAAAAAACAGGAATTGCAATTAAAACTAACAGAGCGATATATCGTCGCAAAGGCTTGACCTCAGGAATTACTGGCTTTTTGAGTTTTGTGACGTTATTTTGAATGAGCGGGGATACGGGACGAGCCCCTTCATCCTGGATATTCCTAGTGCCCCGATTCTGTTCAGGGTTTCTTGCGAGCGCGCTCAGACGCAAAAAAGGCTGAACAGTTTCAGAAGGAAACGAATGTACAGATGATGGGATCAGGGCAACGCCCCCCTGCAGAGCTGGCTTATGATTTGCCGCTTTTGGCTTCATCGCCAGAGGCTCGGTTTCGTACGGCTGAAATTCAGGCAGAAGTCATGACTCTGTTCGAGCAATATCGGACGCCTCTCCTGCGTTACGCAGTTTCATTCGGCGTGCCGGTAGCGGACGCAGAAGAGATCGTTCAGGAGGTGTTTCTTTCTCTGTTCCGGCATTTGCAGTTGGAGCGGTCGCGGAGGAATCTACGCGGCTGGATTTTCCGCGTAGCGCACAATCTGACACTTAAGCGGCGCCACGCCAACAAGCGGCTGCCTTTAGCTACGGAAGAGGAGGCGGGCTTTGCGGTCCAATGGCCCGATCCGGGCCTTAACCCGGAAGATGCCTGCCAAGAGGCGCAGCGTCAACAGCGACTGCTTGCCGTTGTCCGGGCATTGCCGGACTTGGATCAGAGCTGTCTGCGGATGCGGGCGGAAGGTCTGCGCTACCGGGAAATTGCGGGAGCGCTGGGAATTTCGCTGGGAAGCGTTTCGATGTCGCTCGCGCGATCACTAGAGAAACTGGTCAGCGTGGATCGGAGGTAGCAGGATGCGCGATCAAGAACAACACGTTTCCGACGAAGAACTGCTGCTGGCTGCGGATGGTGAACTTGGTGCGCGGCCCAGCCGGGTACAGACGCATATGAAGGCCTGTGCCCGCTGCAGGACGAGAGCGGCGCAGATGACGAGCGTTCTTGCCGAAGTCGCGCAGGCAGAGAGAAACACATTCGAGGCCGAGAGGCCGTCGATCGCAGGGCCGCGGGCGACGCTCCGTACACGCCTTGCCGAGTTATCAGAAGACGGATCGAGCTTCGTTCCCATTTATCGCGTGTCCGGGAGTTTCATTGGCGGCACATTCGGAGTCGCCGCACTCGCGGCTGTGATGGTCGTCGCGTGCGTGCTGACGTTTCGGCATTCCATAGCGACGGGCGGAGGTCTTCCATTCGGGTCGTCGAATCGCGGCGTTCTGCCGAACCCGGCTCTCACGCCAGGAGCCGCGCGACAAGCTTCACTCGAACAGGTTTGCTCGCTGCCGCATGAAGAGGTCATCAAGGCCGTCTCAGCGGCGGAGAGGGAGAGAGTCTTTGCGGAATACGGGATAACGGGAGCTCAAGCAAGTCAGTATGAGGTGGATTACTTGATCACGCCGGGACTGGGGGGCAAGGATGACATCAGAAATCTCTGGCCCGAGCCCTACACATCGGCGAAGTGGAATGCTCTTGTGAAGGATGCACTGGAAGAGCGGCTGCATACGATGGTTTGCTCTCACGAGCTGGATTTGTCGGTCGCGCAGACAGCGATTGCCACAAACTGGATCGCAGCTTACCGAAAGTATGTTGAGGTCGTCCCGTCGTCGCACGCTGGCGATCTACATGCTGTCAGACAATGCCGCTCACAACCTTCTTCCGTGGCCGGCATCGGCTGCAGCACTGTATCGTAAGACTCCACTCGTCGTCTTTCGTTTACGGCCTGGCGCGATGAAGAGGCTCACGAATTCCGTTAGGCACCGGCCTGTCGGGGTTTGCGAGGGGCGCGTCCGGAGCCTGGCATCAGCTCAGGTTGCGGCTCTTTGGGAACAGGCTGGAGCGCCGGGTCCCAGTAGAGGAAACGGCTGCAACTGTCGCATGTGAGCAACTCGCCCTCGCGTAGTTGGTTCCACATTTGCGGGCGCACGCCCATGCGGCAGCCGGTGCATTGCTGGTTCTCGGCGCGAGCCATGGCGGTACCCCGGGCGGAGGCAATGCGGTCGAAACGCGCCAGCTCGTCGGAATTCTCGACCTTCGAAGCTTCGGACGCCGTCGCGCGTCCGCCTTCAGTTGCAGCCAAGTTCCGCGGTCGAGTTCTTTTTGGCGCGCAGCGACGCGGGCGCGAACCCCTTCCAGCACTTCGGAAAGCGATTCGACCTGGGCTCGGGTCTGGGCCAGGGCGGCTTCATGAGCTTCTGTACGCTCCAGACTTGCGTATTCTTCGTTTTCCAGGCGGTCAGCCTCGGCGGTCTCAAAGTTGAATCTCGTGCTCGATCGCCGCTGCCTGCTCGGGTGTGTTGACCGAGTCCAATTGCTCGCGAAAGCGCGCCGCCTTCTTGCGGTGGGCGTCGATCTCCCGATCCAGCTTGGTGCGCAGCGAATCTTCGCGGCTCAGCGCCGCCGAAACATCGGCGGACTTGCGTTCCAGCGGCGGCGAGCTCAGCCTGTGCCTTCGCAATCTCGGCGGGAAGCGCACGCAGATCCTGAGTGCGGCGGCCGCGCTCGAGTTCGATGGCCTGAAGTTTTACGAGGTTTTCAATCAGCGCTTGCATCCGTGATATGAAGTCTACGGCATGAGGGGAGCAGGGACCAAGGGAACTGCAGAATCGATGGGAACGGCTAACGAGCATCTAATTTTCCAGCAGGGCGTTTGCCGATCCAGTTAGCCGCTTCGATTTCGTCAAAAAAGAGACGGTTGCGTGGTTCCGGCCTCAAGCAAGCCTGCGAGAATGGAGGCGAGGTTTGGTCGTGGCGAGAAAGCGCCCGCGATTTTGGCGCAGACATGGGGCTTGAAGTGGCTCGCGGTCGGGTCGCTTCTCGTCCTCGCCGTGCTTGGCGTCGCCATTTCCATCATGATGCGCCGGGCCGAGCCCATGCTGCGCGAACTCATCGTCGATAAGCTGCAGGAACACTTTCATGCACGCGTCGAGCTCGCGAGCTTTCATATCTCGCTCGTAAATGGGTTGTGGGCCGAGGGAAGGGGACTTGAGATCTGGCCGCCGTCAGAGGTGGTGGGAGTGACCGTCCCTGGCGCAGCGAGTTCTTCGCCGCCTTTGATCCGGCTCAAGGAGTTTCGGTTTCATGCGCCGCTGCACTACAAACCGGGCAAGCCGATCAGAATCTCCATGGTGGAGCTAAACGGCCTGGAGGTGAACGTCCCGCCGAAGACGCACTTCACGCACCTTGCGAAGGATTCCGCGCCCGGCAGCGGGTCGGAACCGGCGGGCTCATCGCTTTTGCGTCTTGAGTTGGACAGCATTGAATGCAAAGATGCGCACTTGACGCTGGAGACGAGCAAGCCGGGAAAACTGCCGCTGGAGTTTGACATCGACCACATCAAGCTGACCGGGATGAACACTGGCGGAGCGATGCATTTCGAGGCGTTGCTAACCAACCCGCGGCCGGCAGGAATCATTCACTCTTCGGGCAGAGATCGGGCCGTGGGTGGTCGAGGATCCCGGCGAGACGCCGGTGGCAGGCAATTACCGCTTTGACCACGCCGACCTGGGCGTTTTCAAAGGCATTGCTGGGATTCTCCGCTCCACAGGCAAGTACAGCGGCGTGCTTGCGCGATCTGGAAGTCGACGGGCAGACGGACACGCCGGATTTCCGGCTGAAGAAATTTGGGACTGCGGTGCCGTTGACGACGCGCTTCCACGCGCACGTGGACGGCACGAACGGCGACACCTGGCTGCAGCCGGTGGACGCTACGCTTGGGCAATCGCACTTTACAGCCAACGGGACAGATCGTGGGGCATCAGGCAACGACGCTGAAGAACGGGCGAACCCAGCCGGGCGGACACGATATTGCGCTGAAGGTGAATGTGGATCGCGGGAGGATTGAGGATTTTCTGCGGCTGGCGAGCCACTCAGAGTCGCCGATGCTGACCGGCGATCTGGCCCTCAAGACATCGTTCCATTTTCCTCCGGGACCCGATTCAGTGCTCGAACGGATGCGGTTGGATGGGAACTTCTCGCTCGACAATGCCGCATTCACCAGCGCCAAGATTCAGGACTGGGTGGGTCAACTGAGTATGCGCGGACAGGGCAAGCCGAAGGAGGCCAAAGAGGCCAAGGACGCCGGAGTGGACGTGCGATCGGCGATGCAGGGCAACTTCAAGATGGCCAACGGGGTGATTGACGCTGCCGAATCTGAAATACACCGTACCCGGAGCGGAGATTGATTTGAAGGGAACCTATGGCATCGACGGCGGCGCGCTGGACTTTGCGGGGATCGCCCGGACCGACGCCACCGTTTCACAAATGGTAGGCGGCTGGAAGGGAGCTTTGCTGAAGCTTGCGGATCCTGTATTCAAGAAAGATGGGGCAGGGGCGCAGATTCCGATTCACGTGAATGGAACGCGTGACGATCCGAAGTTCGGAGTCGACATTGGCAAATTCGGGCACAGTTCGCCGCAGGTGCCGGGGCAACCGTAGTGGATGAAGATCAACTTGGATCGGATTCCGTTGGGGCCGTCCAGGATGTAGTTGGGCGAGTTGCAACAAACGGCCCAATCGCAATCCGCAGCCGGAGGCGCCAGGATTGCGCGCGGCGCGTAGACTGGTTTCGCCATTAGAAACAAGAAAAAGCTAGAGGATCGGCTATGAACGTCACGCCGAAGCAAGACTCGACCGACAGGCGGCCGCAGAATCGCGACGCGCAATTTGCCATGCTGCTGTCGTTGATCGTTGGTGTGCTGATGCTCGCGGGCAAGGTGACCGCTTACCTGACGACGAATTCGGCGGCAATCTTTTCTGACGCGGCCGAATCCGTTGTGCATGTCATGGCGGTCGGTTTCGCCGTTTTCAGCCTGTGGCTTGGCGGCCGGCCTGCTATGCCCCGCTTCCAGTATGGCTTCGAGCGCATTAACTTCTTCTCTGCCGGATTCGAAGGCGCCATGATCGTGCTCGCCGCTGGAAGCATTATCTACACCACCACTGTGCGGTGGAGTCATGGCCTGGCGCTCGACAACCTGGGCCGCGGCGTCATTCTGATTGTCTGCGCAGGATTGCTGAACGCGGCATTGGGTTGGTACTTGCTGCGCATCGGCAGGCGCAATCACTCGCTGATTCTCGAGGCCGACGGGAAGCACGTTCTGACCGATAGCTGGACCAGCTTTGGAGTGGTTGCAGGTTTGGCGCTGGTGATGGCCACTGGCTGGAAGCCATTCGATCCGTTGATTGCGTACGCCGTGGCCGCCAACATTCTTTTCACCGGTGGCCGGCTGCTTTGGAGGTCTATCAACGGGTTACTCGATTACTCCGATCCAGCCGTGGGGCACAAGATTCGAGCACGGCTCGACGCCGTTTGCCAGGAACTTGGGATCGAATATCACGGAGTGCGCTTCAGGACCACTGGTTATCGGCAGTTCATCGAGATTCACCTTTTGTTTCCCGACCAGATGCGCCTCGGCGCTGCTCACCGGTTGGCTACCGAAGTGGAAGAGCGATTAACTCGCGATCTGGAGATGCCCGCAGAAGTGACCACGCATTTGGAGTCGCTTGAGGATCACGCCGAGGTTCATCATTCGGAGCACTACACCGGCAGACCTGATTTATAGAAAGCAAAAGTCCGTCTCTCGTTCAATTGAAACCATGCCATTGCGCGTCGATCTCGCAGGTCCCGCCGACTAAAGCCCCATCCTGGCTCCGCAACCGAGGGTCGATTCTGCCGTCTAAAGCTAAAGTGGTATTTCCCGCGGAAGCGGCCTTCTGCTGGAATGAAGTCAACTTCGGGCCGGAGGCGATCCGATCTCAGGCAAAGCCAACCAGCACCGCTTGCCGCAAGGCAGGCCCCGCATGGGTCTCTTTTGCGCCCGGTTGTCGGCGCTTGCGCTCTTGCTTACGGCCGCTGGTTCCGCGTTGCCTCAGCAGAGCGCGCCGCAGGCTGCGCCGAATCCCACGCCAGCCCAACCTGCCGCAGCAAGCATCTTCGGCGTGGTCACCAGCGCCGAGGGCGCGGTCTACGAAGGAGCGCATGTCGAGTTGGAGTCGAGCGGCCCGGGCGCATCACCTGCGGCCAGCCAGCAGACAGACAGCGACGGCGCGTTCCATTTCACCAATCTTCCCCGAGGAACATTTTCGCTGACCGTTTCGTCGCCCGGCTTTGTCACTCAGGAGATCCGCGGCACTCTGCTTGCTGGAGAGGCATACGATACGCGAACCATTGTTCTGCCGGTTGCAGGCGCGGCAAGCGATGTGGTGGTTTCGGCTGGGTCGCAGGCCGAGATCGCGCAGGAACAGCTGAACTTTGAAGAGAGGCAGCGCGTGCTGGGCGTGTTTCCCAACTACTACGTGAGCTACGACCGCGACGCCGTTCCGCTCACGGCGCGGCAGAAATTCCAACTGGCCTGGAAGACTTCGGTCGACCCGGTAACGTGGATGATGACCGGCGCGGTGGCGGGCTTTGAGCAGGCCAGCAACGCATTCTCGGAATACGGCCAGGGCACGCAGGGATACGCGAAGCGATTCGGAGCGAACTACGCCGATGGCTTCTTCGGTAACATGATTGGCAGCGCGGTTCTGCCGGCAGTCTTCAAGCAGGATCCACGCTACTTCTACAAGGGAACGGGCAGTGTGAAGTCGCGAGCCCTGTATGCCATCGCCAACTCAGTCATATGCAAGGGCGACAATGGGCATTGGCAGGCGAACTACTCCGGTATTCTGGGTGGGATTGCGGCGGGCGGCATTTCGAACCTTTACTACCCCGACAACAACCGCAGTGGAGCGGAACTTATGTTTACAAGCGCTCTGGTTGGCACTGCGGAATCGGCGATGCAGAATCTGTTTCAGGAATTCCTGGTCCGGCGGCTGACGCCGAAGCTTCCCGTTTACCCTTCGACGGTCACGCAGAAATAGGCGCGGCTAGACCAACGACTCGACCAGCCGGTTCATTCTTTCTTCCTGCCGTTCAATCGACTCCACCAGCTTGAATTGCGTGCGGCAACGGTCGAGGTTGTGCTCGTCGCGATGCACTTTGAAATAAGTGTCGCCTGCGAGATAGTCGGTGAGGAAACGGATGCCGATTTCGAAGGTGATGAGTTTCCCTGAGAAGGCGATGTATCTTTTTTCCGCCGCGGTCAGGAATCCGCCGGCTGCTTGAAGATAGCCGCGCACCAGCGCTTCAAATAGCGGAAACTGCATCGTCACCTTCGCTAGATTCCGTTCATCCTCGTCGGCAGGGCTTGTGGTGGTGCGCACCATATCGCCGAAGTCGTAAAGCGCGAGGCCCGGCATTACCGTATCGAGATCGATGACGCAGATGGCTTCGTGCGTGGTCGAGTCGAGCAGGACGTTGTTGAACTTGGTGTCGTTATGGGTGATGCGCTCGGGAAGACCGGCATCGAGCAGGACGTTCGCGATCGACTGGCGCAACAGCGCAAACTCGATTTCGGGCCTGACGCGCGCGGCGCGGCCCGCCGCGTCTGCGGCGATCGATTGCTCCAATGCCGCAAAACGTTTTGGCGCGTGGTGAAAGTCTGGAATCGTGTCGTGCAGGCGCGGCGGCGGTAAGTTGGCAAGCTGCTGCTGAAAGCGCCCGAAAGCCAGCGCGGCCTGAAAGGCCTGCGCGGCGGAGGTTGCTGTGTCGTAGGTGCGCGCGTGCTCGATGAAGGAATAGGCACGCCAAGTTTCCCCCCGTGCATCCACATGCCAGTTGCGTCCATCGCGTGCAGGGATCAGTTGGAGCGCGCGGCGGGCTCCGTCCGGCTCACCTGCTGTTTGCGCGGCAAGATGCGCCGTGACGCGCTCGATATTCTGCATCACTGCGGCCGGATCGCGGAAAACGTTGCGGTTAATGTGCTGCAGAATGTAACGGGTGGGCAGGCCGATTCCACCGCATGTAACAAGGTATGTGTCGTTGATGTGACCGTTGCCGTGCGGCGCCAGTCCCAGGATCTCGCCGCGAAATTGGAATTGCTCTGCGACAGTTCGAGCATCGAGAGAATTGCTCATGACCAGAGTCGTTCAGGGTACTGGCCGTTCGCGATCAGCCGGCGAACGCTCTCGATCACGCGCGGGCGGTCTTCGCGATAGGTTACGCCGAACCAGGAATCGTGCGAGTGCAACACCTTCACACGGGCCTTGCCGGCCTTGACGAGTTCGCCCACCGTGTTGGGAATGTAGCATTCAGCTTTCAGGTCAGTGGCGTTTTGCTCAAGAAATTTCTCGAAATTCTCCCGCAATTGGTCAAAGACGCGCGGGCTAAATCCCCAATAATTCATCGAGACCGGCTCGTCACCCGAAAGCTTCGTAACCTTCCCTGCGGCGTCGGTATTGCGGCCGCCGTCGCCGTCGCGTTCGATCTTGGTCATCTCGACAATGCTCTCGAGATAGCCGTCGGCAGACACCTGGCAAATGCCGCGTGCCACCGACCCGAAGTCGGAGAGCGTATTGCGCAAAACGAAGCCCACCATCGCGTAATCCTGCGAGCCGGAGGTGAGCTGGCTGGCCAGTTCGCGATAGCTCTCGGCTCCGTAAAAATCGTCGGCGTTAATGGCGGCGAAGGGCTCGTGAATCGCGCGCTCAGCCAGCAAAATGGCCTGGGTGGTGCCCCACGGCTTGGTGCGGCCTGCAGGCACGCTGAAACGCGCGGGAATGTCTTCAAGCGACTGGAAGACGTACTCGACTGGAACGCGCTTCTCAAAGCGGGAGCCGACGGTTTCGCGGAACGCCTCTTCAATGTCCTTGCGGATGATGAAAACCAGCTTGCCGAAGCCGGCGCGGAGCGCGTCGTAAATGGAGTAATCGATAATGGTTTCGCCGGCGGGGCCTACGGGATCGATTTGCTTGAGGCCGCCATAGCGGCTGCCCATTCCGGCGGCGAGAACGAGGAGTGTGGGGGACGTTGTTGGGGTCATCGAGAATAGCTTTCTTCAAAGGCTTTGGTTCAATCGAATGGTACATCACGGCGCGCGCAGGGCGCATCGTGCGCAGTGCGCTCAGGAGTCGGGCATCTATCTTCATGTCGAGGTCATGTGGTGACGCTCTCAACATGGGACGCCGGTCTGCTAAAGTGGGTTGCCATGAGAAGTTGCGATCTTCACCATGTCATCCAATCCATTCCGGTTCTGGCGGCGCTTACGCTTTGCAGTGCCGCTTTGATGCTGCATGCTCAGACGTCATCAGGGCAAAGCGAGCAGGCTCCGGTCGCCCCGGAGTGGGCGCAGCCCGGCTCCGCAACGCATACGCAGGTAGCGCCGCCGCCCGACTTCCACCGGCCCAGCCGCAACTTCGACACTCCCATCGGGATCTTCGACGGACAGTCGGACGTTGGCGCGGCGCTGGTGCCGGGCAGCGCCAGCTACGACACTGCGACGGGACAATACACGATCCACTCGGCGGGATACAACATCTGGTACACGCGCGACGAGTTTCGGTACCTCTGGAAGCGCATGTCGGGCGATGTTTCGCTCGCGGCGGACATTGATTTTCCCGATCCGAACGGTTATGGAGATCGCAAAGCCGTGCTGATGATCCGGCAGAGCCTCGATGATGATTCCAAAGACGCGGTAGTAGCGGAGCACGGCGCGGGGATGATCCACCTTGCATGGCGGCCTGAACGGGACGAACGTACCACCGATATGGAATTTCGCATAGGCGGGCGGGGGCGGCCGGGCGGCCAGACACCGGACAGCCTGGTGACCATTCACGCGAAACGTATCGGAATCGAGAAGCGCGGCGATGAGATTTCGTTGTGGGTGAGCCTCGACGGCGAACCCATGCACCAGTTCGGCCCACCGATCAAGCTGCACTTCGACGCGCCGTTTTATGTAGGAATCGGGTTCGTGTCGCACCTGCCGACGACGGTGGACACCGCCGTCCTGGGCAACGTAGTGCTGGAAAATGCGGCGGGGAAAGTGAGATAAGGAACGCTGGGACGCGCATGCGGCAAAAACGCTGGCGGCGTTGGCGGGAAGGGATCGAGCTCGACTTTGCCGATCCCAATCTCGGCATCGACGCGCCGACAGCCATTGAGCACAAATTGACCCACGTCACGCGAAACACGCGCAACCTGAGCGGGCCGCAAGTGCAATTGCGCAATCCGTGGAGCGGATGGTGCGGATCGCTTAACTTGCCAGATACTCCTGCAGCGCTTCGCGATTGGGCTCGAGGCCGAGGCCCGGGTCATCGGTCAGGGTTACGTTGCCTTTCACCGGCTGCGGCGGGTTGCGGTAAATTGTGTTGCCGGTCATCCACATCAGGTAGTGGAATTCGACGCGCCAGCCGTTGGAGGCTGCGGCCTGCAGGTGCATGTTGTGGTGCGGCCAGCCGCCGCCGTCGGCGATGTTGATGTTATAGGCCTGGGCAAGGGCCGCAACTTTCATTCCCTCGGTGTATCCGCCGACGTAGACGACGTTGGGTTGCAGAATGTCGACCGCGTCGTGCTGCAGCAGTTCGAGATGGCGATAGCGGAAGCCTTCATTCTGGCCCGCGGATATGGGAACCGAGCAACGCTGGCGCAACTGAGCGAGCAGCCGGGCGTCGTTGCCGTAGATGGGCTCCTCAAACCAAGTGAGATTGTAAGGCTCAACGTGCTTGGCAAGCTGCAAGGCGCGATTCATTGAAAACAGGTAGTTGCCGTCGATCATCAGGTCGCGGTCGGGGCCGATGGCTTCGCGAACGGCGCCGACGCGGGCCGCATCTTCGGCTACGTTTTCACCGTTGTCGATGGCGACGACCATTTTGAATTTGTCCTGCCCATCGGCGAGGAATTGGCGGGCGAACTCAACGAGTTGATCGCGGTCGAACTGGAGCAGGCCGAAGGTGATGTAGGCTGGCACCGTCTTTTTGGCGCCGCCCAGGAGCCGCCAGACGGGCTGGTTCAGGTGTTTGCCCTTGATGTCCCAGAGCGCGATGTCTACGGCGCTGACCGCGGAGCTGAAGGCCCCCGTCTGGTAGCGCGGATTAAAGGTGAGGAACATCTCCTGCCAGCGCGCCTCAGTGTCAAGAGTGCTCTTGCCTTTGAGGAAGGGCGCAAGCTGCTGATTGATGAACTCGCAGACACCGGTGACTTGCAGGTCTCCGGTAAGGCCGTAGCCGGTGATGCCCGCGTCTGTGGCGATTTCGACGAAGACGATGGGATTCGTCATTTGCTTGTTGAGCAGCGGCACCTTTACCGGCACATTGTGGATGGTGGCTTTGACTGAGGCGATTTTGACGTCCGCGCCTCCTGAGCCCTGTGCGCCCGCTGCCGCGGCCTGCATCATCATGCCCGCGCCGACCATTCCGGCCGATCCGAGCAAGCCTCTGCGTGTGAGCTTTGAGCCTGTGGAGCCGCTGTTTTCGCTTTCCATGTTTTTCCTCCGGGAAGATGATTTAGGCTTCGGCCTGATCGCGCAAATTGTAGATCGGGCGCTCGGGCCGCAGCCGGCACAAAGCGTGCAGTTGCAGGTTGGGAATGGCTGAGAGCACGATTGCGCGAACATCGGGGATTTTAGCACTGAAACTGTACAACTGGATGCTGCCTTGCTCGTGTGGTGCCGGGCATGTTTGACTGAAGACCGAAAGCAGAGGACCCGCTGCATGGCATACGTTCTTGCGCTGGATCAGGGCACGACGAGTTCTCGGGCGATTTTGTTTGACGAGGGCGGAGCGATTGCCGCCGTGGCGCAGAAGGAGTTTCAGCAGTTCTATCCCCAGGCCGGGTGGGTAGAGCACGATCCGGCCGAGATTCTCTCCAGCCAGATGAGCTGCGCGGTCGAAGCCCTGGCGCAGGTAGGCGCCCGGCCGCGCGACGTGGCCGCCATCGGCATCACTAATCAGCGCGAAACCGTCATTGTTTGGGATCGCGCGACCGGCAGGGCGATTCATCCCGCCATTGTGTGGCAGGACCGGAGGACGGCGGCGATCTGCAAGCAACTGGAGGAAAGCGGCGCCGGGGAAACAGTTTCGGCAAAGACGGGCCTGGTGCTCGATCCGTATTTTTCCGCGACCAAGGTGAAGTGGATCCTGGACCACGTCGAGGGTGCGCGGGCGCGTGCCGAGCGCGGCGAGCTTGCCTTCGGCACCGTGGATAGCTGGCTGATCTGGCACCTCACGAGCGGCAACAAACACGTGACCGATGTGACCAACGCTTCGCGCACACTACTCTTCAACATCGTGAAGGGCGAGTGGGACGCGGAGTTGCTCAAACTCTTAGGTATTCCCGCAAACATGCTCCCCGAAGTCGCGTGGTCGAGCGAGCGCGTGGGCGAGGTGACCACGACGCTGGGCCTTGGCGGCGTGGCCATCGCGGGCATCGCCGGAGACCAGCAGGCGGCGCTCTTCGGCCAGTTGTGCTGGAGCGCAGGCGAAGCAAAAAACACTTACGGCACCGGCTGCTTTCTGTTGCAGAACATCGGGACCGAATTTGCGAGATCGAAGCACAAGCTGATTACGACCGTGGCCGCGAGCGCGCAACGGCGGCTTGAATACGCGTTCGAAGGAAGCATCTTCATTGGCGGGGCGGTGGTGCAGTGGCTGCGCGACAATCTCAGGCTCATCGGCGCTTCGGCCGAAGTGGAGGCGCTTGCGGCCAGCGTGCCCGATACCAACGGCGTTGTGTTTGTACCGGCGTTTGTCGGCCTGGGAGCTCCGCACTGGGACGCGCACGCGGCAGGCATGTTGATCGGCCTCAGGCGCGACACGGGCCCGGGCCACATTGCACGCGCCGCGCTTGAGGCGATCGCGTTCCAGGTAGCAGATGTGCTCGAGGCCGTGCACAGCGAGACCGGAGCTCCGCTGCAGGCCCTGCGCGTGGATGGCGGCGCGGCAGTGAACGATCTGCTGATGCAGTTCCAGGCCGATGTGCTGGGAGTTCCTGTGGTCCGGCCGCGGGTGACCGAGACGACGGCGCTGGGCGCGGCATATCTCGCCGGATTGGCCATGGGATTTTGGCCGAGCCCCGACGCGTTGCGCGCTGAGCGCAATGGCGACGTCCGCTTTGAGCCGAAGATGGAAGCTGGCGAAAGGGCCGAACGACGTGCACGCTGGCAAAAGGCTGTGGAGCGCGCGAAAGCGTGGACGTAAAGACAGGGGTCAGGTTTCAGGGCTCAGTTGATAGCGCGCCAGCGAAGCTCATTTCCCGCCCTAGCAAAGCTAGGACGGGGTACCCGCTCGGAAACTGCGCCCAGGAAATTATCCTGAAATGTGACTCCAGAGCCAAATCCACGACCCGGAACTGCGCGCCGCAAGTTCACTGTTCGATCTTTCGTTCAATGGTTTGCGATCGGACTGGTAGCGCTCTGGCTGCTGGCCGCGCTGTCACTGGTCGCGGCAAAGTGGATCGATCCCCCCACGACTGCGGTGCATATGGAGCGCCGAGTCGAGGCGTGGATTCGCCATCGGCCCTATCGCGAACGATACAAGTTCGTTCCGCTAAGCGAGATCTCGCCCAATTTGCAGCACGCCGTGATCGCCGCCGAGGACGCGCGTTTCTACCAGCACCATGGGTTCGACTGGCACGCTATGGAGCTTGCCGCCGAGCAGGATGAGAAGGGCGGGCGAATTCGCGGAGGTTCCACACTCACGCAGCAGCTCGTTAAGAACCTGTTCCTCGGAACGGAACGCTCGCTTCTTCGCAAAGGCGCCGAAGCGTCGCTGGTGCCGGTGGCAGAATTCGTCCTTGGCAAGCGGCGCATTCTGGAGCTCTATTTAAACGAGGTGGAGTGGGGCCCCGGCATTTATGGCGCCGAGGCGGCGAGTCGCGCCTACTACGGCACCGACGCACGGAATCTCGACCGCGACCAAGCGGCAAGGCTGGCCGCGATTCTGCCGTTGCCGCTCAAGCGCCGACCGCAACGCATGGATCACTACAGCGAGATTATCCTGGAGCGGATGCGGCAGATGGGGTGGTGAACGAAGGAGTAAGGTTTCAGCCGCCCCGACGAACATCCGCCGCGGCAGACGCACGTCGGGACCCGGGTGCCGATTCCCGGATACTACTGGCCTCTCGATCGATTCGCAGCGGAGCTTGGCCAGATCGCGGCCGCTCCGCCTTCCTTCACGTCGCTCAGCGGAACCATGCCCTTATAGACAAACTTCTGCACCCGCTGACCGTGATAGGTTTCTGTCGTATAGAGGTTGCCCTTTGAATCCGCTACGATGTTATGCACTGCATAGAACTCGCCTGGCTGCCTGCCTCCATCGCCGAAGCTATACAGTTCCTTCAACGATTTGCGTTCGAAGACATGGATCTTCATATTCGTCCCATCGGCAATGTACATGAACTTCTGCGCGGGATCGGGAGAAAAAGCAATCTCAAAGGCCGTGCCGTCTCCGCGAGAATTGGGCTCCAGGACAAACTGCTTCACATACGTTCCATCGTATTTGAAGATCTGGACGCGAAGATTTTTCCGATCGCAGACATAGATCAATCCGTCATTCGACGGCATGGCGCAGTGCACCGGATTTGAGAACTGCGGCGAGTCAGGGTTGTACGGTGGCAGCTGCTCATCGCTTGGGGCGTGACCATACGCGCCCCACATGCGCACAAACTGGAGCGTATCCGCGTTCCACACGGAGACGCGATGATTGCCGTAGCCATCGGCCAAAACCAGCTCGTTTGTGCCCGGAATGAACCGGATCTCAGCCACCCCTTTGACATTCTGCGTATCCAGACTTCCCTGGCTTCCGTTCGCCTTGCCGATCTCGCCCAGGAATTTTCCGTCAGGGGTGAACTTCAAAATGAAGCTGTCGTGGTAAACCAGCTTCGCTTTCACAACGGCATCCGGATCCGGCGGCGGAGTTGTAAACTGCGCCAAGCTCCCGGCCGGCGGGCCCGGCTGCATGGGGCCGTTACCACCCAGCCACACGTCACCGTCTTTGTCGATCGTGATGCCGTGATTCGAACTCGGCCAATCGTGACCCGGCGCTTTGCCCCAGTGCCGGATCAGGTCACCCGCAGGATCGAACTCCAACACGTCCGGAGCCGCCGTGCAGCAATCGGCTTCGCCCCGCGTGAGGTACGACTCTTTCTGGTCCAGCGTCTGTGGGCGGTGCACCACCCACACGTTGTCGTGCGCATCAACGGCCACGCCTATGGTCATGCCGAGTATCCACTGATTGGGCAATGGCTTGGGCCAGAAGGGATCCACTTCAAATTTCGGTACCATGACCTCATCGCCATGGCCGGCGCCCTGGTCCGCTCGGCTTTTCATTACCAACACCAAACCAATCATCAGAACCGCAGCCGCTGCGGCAATCCAGGCTATATAGGCACTTCGTTTCACGCATCACTCCTCACGACTGCGCGACTCTATCGCTCAGTGGGAACCAGTGTCAAGACGAAGCGAGAGCCCCCAAGCGCCGGGATCGACTCCTCTCGATCCAAGCTCGGCTCACCCAACCGCAATCAACCGTCATTTCTTCCGCTCATTTCGTTTCCGTGAAGCCCGGCAATATTTTCACTTCACCCTGGAACAGGTGATAGTTCTCGAAGACAACATCGTTGAGCCAGACCTGACCGGACTTTTCTGAAAGAGCGACGCTCTTGTGGGGACAAAGATAGGTCCGGCCTCCGAGATCGACGGGCTCGTAATCCACCTCGACATCGGCGGCGCCCAATTGCTTCCCAGAGTCCGGGTATGCTTTAAGAACCAGGCGAAGGATCGCTCCGCTCGCAGGATCTACCGCGATCTCGCCGTTGTAAGCCGTTTTTTTGCCGCTCACTTCGTAGTGCGAATCCGTGGCTTTCACTTCGTAAGAGTAGACCGCCCGCGGCCCGGCCGATCCCAGCTCCCAGCGGCTCCACGCGAGATTTCCTTTGGCGGCATCAAGCGCGGCCAGCGCGAGAATCGGTCCGAACTCTCCACGGGTTGTTAATCCCTGATCGTTGAAATGGTGTTTCTCAGCAGTCACCTCCTCCTCGCCATCGCGGTAGTACACGGTGTTGCTGTTTCTGCCGACTTGTTGAATGTGCGTCGCCGACTGGCCTCCACCCTGGCCACCGCCCAGGAGTCGATAGGTTGTTGTCACCCGCGTCGCATAAAAATTCGGCAAGCGGTGGAGGGTATTCACGGCATAGTCCGCGGTGAGCCCGATCATTTTCTTTTGATCGGCGAGGGCCGGTTCAGCGAGAGAGAGAATCTCTTCGGCCGCCGGCGGATTGAATGCCGACCGGTCGGCCAGCGCGATCAGGGCCTGCTCTGTCTTGGGCCCGGGTGCTTCTTTTTCGCAGCGCGAGAGACGGGCCGCAGTAAACCGCTCGGTCAATTCGACAGAATCGAGCTGCCCGGCCAGCGTTGCGTCGCGTTTCCGTTTCGGAGCCGCCAGAAACTCCTCAACCTGCTCGCCCGTAACAAGCCGCAAACCAGCCAGGTCCGGCACATTTGGGGGAACAAATGGCGGGCGTCGCGCGCCCGACTGGATCATGAAAGCGAGAATGAACAGCGTGAGCTTCACAATGTCCGAGCGGTTCGTTCTTCTGTCAACGCGGCGAATCTGCTGCGGCTATTAACGAAAACCCCAGCCACGTCAGGAGCGTCCCGAAGTTGCCGGAGCGCGGTTAGAGAATCTCCTGATTCCAGGACTCAAGTTGCCTCTTAAATTCGACCATGAACTTGCCGCCGTCCGCGCCGTCAATCAAGCGGTGATCGAAGCCGAGGCAGAAGTACTGCATGGAACGAATCGCAAACGAATCGTTGCCTTCGATGTCAGTGAGAACTGCGGGCTCCTTACGCAGGCCGCCCACGGCGAGAATCGCCGACTCGGGCTGATTAATGATGGGCATGCCGTACTCGCCGCCAAAGGCTCCGGAATTGGTGAGCGTGAAGGTTGATCCGCCAACTTCGTCGGGCGAAAGTTTCTTGGTGCGGGCCCGCAGGGCGAGATCGGCGATGGAGCGGGCAATGTCAGGGAAGCTGCGCTGCTCGGCCTGGCGGATGACGGGCACAATGAGGCCCCAGTCGAGAGCCACGGCAATGCCGAGGTTGATGTTCTGGTGGTAGCGGATGGCAAGGCCGCCGGAGCTGTTTTCGAGCGAAGCGTTAACAATGGGAAAGCGGCGCAGCGCGGCGACGGCCGCGACGGCGATAAACGGCATGTACGTAAGCTTGACGCCGTGGCGCTGCTCGAAGCCAGCCTTTTGCCGTTCGCGCAGCCGCGCGATGCGCGTCATGTCGACCTTGTAGACGGCGTAGACGTGGGGACTGACGCGCACGCTCTCAACCATGCGCTCGGCAATGATGGCGCGCATGCGAGTAAGAGGCACGGGCTCATAAGGCAGGCTGGAGAGATCGACGATCGGCGGTACAGCAGCCTGCGCCGGCGCAGCACCTTTGGGCGCCCCGGCAGGCGCACTCACCGCGCGCAGCACGTCATCTTTGGTGATGCGGCCTTCGGTCCCGGTGCCGCTGATCCGTGCGACGTCGATTCCATGTTCTTTGGCGATGCGGCGCGCCAGCGGTGAAGAGCGGATGCGGCCGGTCGCCTGCGCAACCTGCGGTGCCGGCTGCTGCGCTGCAGCGGACTTCAGGACTGGCTGTTTTGCAACGGCCAACGGCGCCTGTGGCGCGGCAGGTTTCTGGACAGGCGATGGCACCTTGCTCATGGCAGTGCCGGGTTCGCCGATAATCGCGACGACCGTGTTGACGTCGACCGTGGCGCCCTCAGGGAAGCGGATTTCAGTGAGTACGCCGGCCACGGACGAGGGAATCTCGGCGTCCACTTTGTCGGTGGAGATCTCAAAGAGCGGGTCGTCTTTTTCGACCGCGTCACCAGGCTTCTTGAACCACTTGGTGATTGTGCCCTCAAAGATCGACTCGCCCATCTGGGGCATGATGACTTCCGTCGGCATGCATTCCTCTTTCGCGATGCGGGGGTGCGCTGACCGGTTAACTTCACACTCGAAAGATCGTGCCATCCCAGATCTCAAGATCGATACCTGGGGCACCCCATTTGGCTTAGGAACGAGCGGTTCTAGACTCGGGTCCGCGCGCTGAGTTCCTGCCGGATTATAAATCGCGGGCGCGGTGGAACGAATCGTCAGAGACGGCGGGTTTACACCGATATAAGGCGATCTTTCGTTCGGCGCAGCCGTTCGATCTCGGGCGGCACAGTGAGCGGCGTGTCTTCAGCGGGAAAGGCGGGGGCAGGAGATTCGGGGCTCTCCGGTTCCGGCGCGGATTCAGCGGCGCCCTGCGCTTCAGCGCGCAAAGCATCCAGGCTTTCGACGAACTCGATCTCTTCACCGAGAACCTGCCCGAATTGCCGCGCGGCCCGGTGGGCAAGAGATTCGAGATCAGGCACGATCGTTGGATCGGGAACTTCCTTCTCGAGGCTGGTGACAGGGCACGAGGCAATGCCGCAGGGGACGATGAGATTGAAGTCGCGGAGATCGGTGGTCAAGTTGAAGGCAAAGCCATGCGAAGTCACTCCCCGGGCCACGTGAATGCCGATGGCCGCGATCTTGCGCGCCCCCGGTGGGGGCCCTGCGGGCGGCAGCCCTTTGGAACATTGCAGTGGCTGTTCAGACTTCGGGCTTCCGTCTGTGGGGCCCGGCGGAAGCCCACACCAGACACCCGTCAAGCCGCAGATGCGCCCCCCCTCGACGCCAAACTCGCTGCAGAGGCCGATGAGCGACTCTTCCATCTGGCGCACAAAGTCGACCGGACCGAGGCGTCCGCCTTTCTCGCTATGCAAACTGCGGAGATCGAAGATGGGATAGCCAATGAGCTGTCCCGGGCCATGATAGGTGACATCGCCGCCGCGATTGATTTCATGCAGCGTCACGCCACGCGCGGCGAGCACTTCGTCCGAAGCGAGCACGTTGGATCGTTTGGCATTGCGGCCCAGGGTCAGCACGGGCGGATGCTCCAACAGCAGCAGCACATTGCCAATGCGGCCCTGCGTGCGCAGTCCGACCAGCTCTTCCTGCAGGCGAAGCGCGTCGGCGTAGAGGACTCGGCCGAGATAAAGGGAATGAATCATCTGCTCTCTTGATTGTAGCCAGATCCCGCGATCGCGAGTCGGCAGAAGCGTTGTCCCGCGCTCTCCGCGAAATACATAGAAACGATGGGGCAACGACAGGTTCAGTCCGAGACGCGTTGCTGCAGCAACGGGAAGAACGCGGAGCGCACGGGCCATGCAGCAAATATCCAGAGGATCACCAGAAGGATCGCCATCGGAAATGCTTTCGGACTCATCAACATGATGGTGAGGACGATGTTGACGATGACGGGACCCAGGACCGCGAGAGCGAGCGGAACATAGCGGTTAATGAGCAGCAGCACGGCCGGCGCTACTTCACAAAACGCCACGACATAAAGATAGTGGGAGGTCATGAGCGCACCAAAGAATTGTCCCTCAATGCCGGCCGGCATTGGACCTGTTGGGATGAAATTCAGGTAGTGGTTCATGCCGAAGACGAGAAAGATGACGGCCAGCAGATAGCGGGCAATCAAGGAAGCGATCTTCATAGCGACCTCCCTGGAGTATTGAGATTCGGCCCTTTGGTTTTATGCCGCCTTCAGCACCGCGCGGATGGATTCGACATGCGGTTGGAGAAAGGTCTCGCGATCGGTCTTTCCCGAGTTGATTGCGGCCGCGCCGCTTGCGTTGATGAAAACCGTGTCAGAAACCCCAATAAATCCGAAGACCGACCGAAGGTATGGCTCGACAAAGTTGAACGAGGCCATCTGCGTTTCAGCGGAGTACACCCCGCCCGAAGCAACGAGGAAGGTGGCCTTCTTGTTCTTGAGCAGCCCGGTGGGACCAGCCGCAGAGTAGGAAAATGTCTTGCCTCTGCGAGCGACCTGGTCGATCCAGAGTTTGAGCGTGGAAGGTATCGAGAAGTTGTGCATGGGCACGCCGAGAACATATTCATCCGCAGCCTCGAGCTCGGCGATCAGCTCGTCGGATCGCGAGAGGACCTCATTTTGGCGCGGGGTTCGGGCGTTCTCCGGCGTGTAGGCAGCGGCAATCCATTCAGCGTCTACGGGGCGGAGGTCAGTTGCGGTGAGGTCGCGCGCGATGACTTGACCCTGAGGGTGGAGCTGTTTCCATTGCTCAACGAATTCGTGGGATAGACGGCGAGAGATGGAACGCTCGCCAAGCGGGCTGGAGTCGATTTGAAGAAGTGTGGGCACTGGTCTCTCCCTGCACAACTATTGATGCTTAAACAACAGATGTCGATTCATAATTAAACGACGACTGTTGTTTTGTCT
This sequence comes from uncultured Acidobacteriaceae bacterium, assembly GCA_963782285.1. Classification (GTDB taxonomy): domain Bacteria; phylum Acidobacteriota; class Terriglobia; order Terriglobales; family Acidobacteriaceae; genus Telmatobacter. Next base: position 186,790 of record CAWAJH010000001.1, on the reverse strand, counting down.
GACGGATCGCCCGGAAGATTCTGTAATCTAACGGCAGGGAGCTCCATGACCGAGACGACCTGCAAAATGCCTGATCCGCGCGTTCAGCGCACCCGGAAGCTGCTGCAGTCTGCTTTGGGTAAGTTACTGAAGGAAAGATACCTGGAAGACATTTCCGTGCAGGACATCGCGGATGCAGCCACGCTGAACAGGGCTACCTTTTATGACCACTACAACGACAAATTCGCACTTCTGGAGTGCATGGTTGGAAGCCGATTCAACGAACTGCTGGCCGAGCGCGGGGTTTGTTTCGATGGGTCAAGTGCCGGTGGGCTGGGGGCGGTGGTCCTGGGGATATGCGATTTTCTGAAGGAATCGCTGGGAACGGAATGCGAGCACAAAGGGCAACTGGAGCCGCATCTGGAGTCGGCTGTGGTTGCGGTGGTGCGGAAAATGATCCTCGAGGGGCTGAAGATGCACCCGAGTGAGCGGAACATCTCTCCGGAGATGATTGCGTCGACGGTGAGCTGGGCCATTTTCGGAGCTGTGAAGGAATGGATCCGCACTCCCAATCGTTGCCCTCCCGATGAAATCGTTGAAACCGTGACAAAGCTTGTGGCGCCAATCCTTGGTTGAGAGCGCCGGAGCGCAAGCGTCGGCGGCTAATTGGCCGGATCGCGCTACTTTGACGGATCGACCAATGCCTGGTCGACGAGCGCATGTGTGCGATAGAGCATGGGATGGTTATCCGGGCTCGAGCGGCGCTGGATCATGCCGACAAAAACAATGTCATTGGCGGGATCGGCCCAGAACCAAGTGCCCGCGGCGCCATCCCAGAAGAAAGTGCCCTTGCCGTCGGGCATGTTCGCCTCAGGCGGATCGAAGATCACGGCGCAGTCATAGCCGTAGCCGAAGCCGGGCCGCATGATGTGCATGCCGATGCCGAACTGGCCGGTGAGGAGTGAGGCGGGGAGATGGTTCGAGGTCATCAGCTTCACGGTTGCCGGCGCGAGGATGCGCACGCCGCCTAATTCGCCGCCGTTCAGAAGCATCTGTGCGAAGCGGTAGTAATCCTCAGCCGTGGCAACCAAGCCGCCGCCGCCCGAGGGTGCGGTGGGCTCTGTGGCGTAATCGGTGGGGATCCCGTTCTCGGTGGGCTCGGCAACCAGTTTGCCGTCTACCTCGTGATAGCCGGCGGCAAAGCGCGCGCGCTTGTCGGCGGGAACGTAGAATCCGGCGTCCTTCATGCCCAGCGGCGCGAAGATGTGGTCGTGCATGAAGTCGGGCAGTGACTGGCCGGAGAGCTTCTCCACGATGTAGCCCTGGATGTCCATGGACATGCTGTAGCGCCAGTTTGTGCCGGGCTGATAGTTCAGGGGGATCTGCGCCAGCCGGTCGATCGTCTCCTGCAAGGTTTTGGCGTCGCGCACCTTCAGGTCGCTGTACATCCTGTCCACGGGCGACTGGCCGTCGCCGTAGCTGAATCCGGCGCTGTGCGTCATCAGCTCGCGCATCATCGGCGCGTGATCGGGATCGGCGAGAAGCATTTTGCCGGTCGGGCTGAAGCCGTTGAAGACCTTCAGATGCTCGAACTCGGGAATGTACTTTGAAATGGGGTCGACGGGCAGCCACTTCCCCTCTTCGTAAAGGATCATCATCGAGGCGCCCGTGACCGGCTTGGTCATGGAGTAGTCGCGGAAGATGGTGTCTTTGGTCATCGGCGCCCCGGTAGCCATGTCGCGCACTCCGTAGGTGCGATAGTCGACGATTTTGCCGTGGCGCGCGAGCAGCGTGATGGCTCCCGCGACCTGCCTGTGGTCGATCTCAGCCTGGATGAAGTTGTGCAGCCGCTCCAGCCGCTCGCTAGAGAAGCCGAGGGACTCCGGCTGAACCGGAGTCATGTCGATATTCGGGGCTGCGGTGGCTGGCGTGGCCTGTTGCGCGCGGGTTGTGGGAATGGCAAACGGGACGAGCGTGGCGACGGAGAAAACGGTAAACATGCTGAAGAACAAGTGCGATTTCATCGGGATTCCTTTTGGGCGCGGCGATTTCAGGCTGCGGCGTTCGGGAATCTTTATAGCAGATGGGGCATGGGCCAGCCGGTGATGAAGTGGACAGGTGAACCGTATCCTGTTTTCGCGGTAAACTAGATGCTGGCAGGAGGACCGGGCGGTCGCTGCCGGGGCTCGCTTTGGCGGGCTTCCGGGAGAGGAAAGTCCGAACTCCGCAGGGCAGTGTGCCGGATAACGTCCGGGACGCGGGCTTCAAGGCCCGTGGACGGCAAGTGCCACAGAAAACATACCGCCAGCTCTGGCTGGGTCTCAAGACCACGCTGGGGTGACTGACCGGAAGGGCTCAGCCTGGACGGCCAGTCCGGTAAGGGTGAAAAGGTGCGGTAAGAGCGCACCGCGCTGGCAGTAATGCCAGTGGCAGGGTAAACCCCACACGGAGCAAGACCAAATAGGGAGGGAAGCCGGGGCCAGGAGCCAGGCAACGGCTGCGCATCGGCCCGATGCGGCAAGGCGGCTCGAACGGGACTCCGGCGACAGTTTTCGCCGCTGGGGTATTCGTGCAATTGCCGGAACCTCCGGGTAGGTCGCTGATGAGCGTCCGCGGTAACGCGGCGCCTAGAGGAATGACCGCATAGAACAGAATTCGGCTTACGGGTTCTCTTGTCAGACAAACGACAGCCCCGGTTGGGTTAACGCCCGGTCGGGGCTGACCATTTTGGGAAGGTTAGCGCGCGGCGGCCGCAGCTCACCTGGGCCCTTCCGCCGGTGATTCTGCGGGGACGCGCATTTGACGACAAAACCGATGGGCCCTTGGAGTTGTTCAGGCGGACATTCTCATCCCGGCTTCAACGAACCGGTGGGATTCTGCCAGTCTGTCTGAGTATTGGCGAATCTTTTCGTAGACGCCAATAACGAGCTTGTCTACGCAGACGCAATAAACCCGTGTATCTCCATTGCGTGGATTGGCCAGCGTGCCGCGCGCGACGTCGAACAAGCAACGCGCGCTCTCAAGGAGGTCATCGTGAACCGGCTTCGCGTTCACCTCACGCCCGTTGGCTCTTGCCAGGGCAGCATCCGCGACGCTCTTCACCTCGATCGGGTTGCACTCGTACTCCCAGACGTCCCAACTCCCATTCCTGAACTGTTCAGCAAAGACAACGATTTTCATTGGCATCCACTCTGCCAGGCAAGAACGCAATTCCGCCGCATCGGCAGCCCAAAAAGAGCATCAGAACATGATTTTGGGGTCTTCCAGCCTTATGGCTCGCCGTGTGGCGCAAAGATGAACTGCAAGGCTCTGGTTACTCGAAACAACCAACCGGGAGAAATCTTTCGAGTACAGTTTGAACCCCAAAGTGCAAAGCTTCAATAGTACTAAAGAGTTACGGCTAAGGCTGTAGCTCTGGAACCGCAATTCGCCGCCGACTCTGGAACCGGGTGGGGGTAGGTTTGCCGGCTTCGCTGCTACCATCGGAAACATGTTACGAGTCAAGCTGCTTGAGCCGGGGGCCAAACTGCCAGTCGTGGCGCATCCGGGCGAGGATTTGGGATACGACGTGTTTGCGCTCGCGGCTGCCTTGCTTGCGCCCCGACAGACAGTCAAAGTGAGGACGGGAATTGCCGTCGAAGCCCGGCATCCAACGACCGGCGAACCACTGGGACTTCTGGTGCGAGACCGTTCGTCGATGGCCGCTCGCGGGATTGCCACGACGGGAGGCGTGATTGACGCGGGTTACCGCGGCGAAATCCTCATCGTGATGACCAACCAGGGCGATGCGGCCGCGGAACTGAAGGCGGGCGAAAAGATCGCGCAAATGGTGCCTGTGCCAGTCCTGACCGGAGCGGTGCAGGAAGCGGACGGCCTGGACGGGTCTTCGAGGGCGGCGAAGGGGTTCGGGAGCACAGGAACCTAACCACGGGCGTCCGATTTCAGGATCGGCGATCGACAGAGCTAAGCACGAGCGCGTAAAGCGCCCGGAACCGCCCTTTACCGGCCTGCGTATCATAGAAGCAGGATCATCATGCCATTCCGTGAGGCATTCAAGCTCGCCCTGCAATCACTATGGGCAAACAAGATGCGCACCATTCTGACGCTGATTGGCGTCGTGATGGGCGTGGCATCGGTCATCATGGTGATTACGCTCGTGAACGGGGCCAACCGCTACGTCGGGACCAAGCTCTCAGGCTACGGAGCCGATGTCTTTCAGGTATCGCGCCAGGCAGCCGTAATCTTCAGTGCCCAGGATTACTTTCGCTACCAGAAGCGAAAGATCGTTCGCATAGAGGACTACGAGGCGATCCGCGACAACTGCACGCTCTGCAGCGAGGTGGGCGCGTCGCTGCAAAAGTCCACTACCGTGGTTGCCAACGGCCATTCCAGCGACAACACCCAGGTGCGCGGCTACACTTGGACGATGTTCTCGCTGTCGAACCTCAATATCGCGCTCGGGCGCGGACTGACACCCGTCGACGAGGACCACGCCACGCACGACGCGGTTGTGGGATACGACATCGTGGACAAACTGCTGGGGGTGGGCGATCCCATCGGCAAGGAGATCCGCGTCGAGGGCATTCCCTATATGGTTGTGGGCGTGGGCGAACGACAGGGTAGCAACTTCGGCCAGTCGCAGGACAACTGGGTTGCTGTGCCGCTCAGCACCTATCAGCAGAACTACGGGTACAACGATTCGATCGATATCTACGCACGTGTGGCCGGCGGCGCGCAGACCATGGAACGAGCCGAGGACCAGGTGCGGGTGTTGATGCGCATACGGCGTCACGACCGGCCGGGCGTACCCGACGATTTCGAGATCCAAACCAACGACACCTTCCTCGACATCTGGAAGCAGATCAGCTCGCTCTTTGCCAGCGTGGTGCTGGGGCTGGCGTCGATTTCTCTCGTGGTGGGCGGGGTCGTCATCATGAACATCATGCTGGTGAGCGTGACTGAGCGAACTCGGGAGATCGGCGTGCGCAAGGCCCTGGGAGCCAAGCAGCGCGATGTGCTGCTGCAGTTCCTCATTGAGAGCGCAACCATGGCGTTCGCTGGAGGAGCCATCGGTGTGCTCTGCGGAATCTTGGTGGGTAAATTGATCACCATCGTGATTGGTTTCCCGACCAGCGCGCCAGTGTGGGCCATCTTTCTGGGTCTTTTCCTGGCTGGCGCCGTTGGCATCTTCTTCGGGGTCTACCCGGCGAGTAAGGCCGCCAAGCTGGATCCGGTGGTGGCGCTGCGGTCGGAGTTGTGAGAAACAGTGGTCAGTGGTCAGTGGCAAGTGGTCAGTCGTTGGTGGTTAGCGGTTAGTAGTAAGTGGTAACGGAGCGCAAATGCAAGCTGGTCAAGCTCGCGAATCGGTGAAGATGGCGCTGGATACTCTGCGCACCAACAAGCTGCGTTCCGGTTTGACTATTCTGGGCATCGTCATCGGTGTTTCTACCGTGATCTGCATCTCATCCATGGTCAACGGAATCAATAACCGCGTTTCGGGCTTTATCAGCTCGCTGGGAACCAATGTCTACTGGATCACTCGCATTCCGATGATCGGCGTACGTCCTACCTCGGAAATGCTCGCGCGCAAGATGCTGACCGCGGATGACGCAAGGGCAATGCGCTCATTGCCTCACGTCGTGACCACCGATGCCGAGGGGGTCTACAGCAAGAGCTTTGCAGTCGGTGATGTGAGCGCCAGATATAAAGGCAAAAAAGTCGCCGGGACGATTCTGGCGGGCGATTTTCCCGAAGTGATGGATGTAACCGAACTGACGCTCCTCGAAGGCCGCATGTTCACCGACGAGGAAGATAAGCGCGCTGCGCACGAGGTGGTGCTTGGTCACGACGCCTGGCAGGAGTTGTTCGGCGACGAAAATGCGATAGGAAAAGAAATTGCCGTCGAGTCCGGACTCTACACCGTCATCGGAGTGCTGGATATTCGCAAAGAGCCCTTCGGTAACGGGAAAAATCCGCGCGACAACATCATGATCTTTCCCTTCAACACCTTCCACAACCTGCACCCGGAGATCACGGACCTTTCGCTGATCGTGAAATACGACGACCCGCAGAACAAGGATGTGGTGGAAGAAGAAATTCGCGAGCTGCTGCGCATCCGCCGCAAAGTACCCGTCAACAAGGACGACGATTTTGAGATCTACAGCCCCGATTCCCTCACCAAACTGTGGGGACAACTCACGGACGGCCTTGTGCTGTTCATGATCGCTGTCTCCAGTGTCGGATTGATGGTCGGCGGTGTCGGCGTGATGAACATTATGCTGGTAAGCGTCACCGAGCGAACGCGAGAGATCGGAGTGCGCAAAGCAATTGGCGCCACCCGGCAGACGATTCTTACGCAATTCACAACCGAAGCGGTCACGCTTTGTTGCATTGGCGGCATCCTTGGCATTCTTCTCGGCGCCATCGTCACCTTGATTGTCTATTTTCTCCCCATTGGACTGCCGGCCACGCTTTCCGCAACCTGGGTATTGGTTGGCTTCGGTGCTTCCTGCGCCATCGGGCTCCTTTTCGGAATCTATCCCGCATGGAAAGCCGCGACCCTGGACCCAATCGAGGCGCTGCGATACGAGTGAGGCAGCTTCCAACTGCTAGCATCTAGCTCCTGGCCTCGACACCTGGTCCGCAGTTGCTTGCACGCCAAACTTTCGCATCGTGCAGGAGAGCCCGTTGAAGACCAGATCTATCGAGTCGCGCACAGTGACCTAATGGCTAGAAGCCAGTAGCTAGAAGCTGTAGTCTAGCTTCTGTGATGCCGCACGCTTTGGCGCAGGCCGTGGAGATCGCGACGACGGTGCTGGCCGTGGCCGGAATAGGTTACTACCTTGCGGCAATCCTTGCAGCGTGGGTCTTTCTCAATAAGCGGCGCGCGCAGCTTGCTGCATCCGCGCTCCGCACGCCCGCGACAAGCTCTTCATCTTCCGCGTGGGCGCCCGGCGTCAGCATTCTCAAATCTCTCAAAGGTCTCGACCCAGGAATGCTCGACGCGTTCCGCAGCCATTGCCGGCAGAGCTACGCTGGAGATTTTGAATTGCTCTTCGGCGTGTCGTCTCTTGCCGATCCCGCCGCGGCAGCGGTAGAGCAACTGAAGGCTGAATTTCCTGAACGCGCCATCCGACTCATCGAGTGCCCTCATCGGCTCGGCGCCAACGGGAAGGTCAGCACGCTGGTTCAGCTTGCTCTGCATGCGCAATATGAATTCCTGCTGATCAACGACTCCGACATTACCGTGAGTAAGCATTACCTTGAGCGCGTCATGGCCTGCTTCGCTCCGCCGCCGATTCGCATGAAGAGCGCACAGCCGCCAGTCGGGCTCGTCACGGCACTTTATCGTGGGCGCGCCCACGGCACTCTGCCTTCGCGCCTTGAATCGCTGGGAATTGCCTCGGACTTCATGGCGGGTGTGTTGCTCTCAAAATGGATCGAGAGCGGACTGCGCTATGGGCTCGGATCGACGCTCGCCGTTCGGCGCGAAGCATTAGAAAAGTGCGGCGGCCTGTTGCCTATCGTCGATTATCTCGCCGACGACTACGAACTCGGAGCACGCGTGTCTCATGTGGGCTACCGCGTTGAGCTGAGCGCCGAGGTGGTTGAGACCAGCGTGCCTGCTTACAGTTGGCGAGAATTCCTCGACCACCAATTACGTTGGCTGCGAACAGTCCGCTGCTCACGCCCGGCCGGCTATGCCGGCTTGATCTTTACTCACGGGTTGGGTTGGGCACTGCTCAACGTGCTCGCTAGCGGTTTGAGCCCGGTAAGTCTCTGGCTGCTGGCGCTGAGTTTCTTTCTCCGCCTGGCGCAGGCCATGATGGTTGGCGCCGCGGTGTTGGGCGATCACGAAACAATTGCGAATCTCTGGCTGCTGCCACTACGCGACGTCGTGGCCATGGCGCTCTGGGTGACTGGTCTCTCCGGTGACACTATCGTCTGGCGCGGTGAACGGTTTGCGCTCAAAGGCGGGAAGCTGGCCAAAATTGGGCAAACGTAGTTGGCCCTAATCGCCGCCCGCCATCTCCACTTCCTGATCGGCGCGAATCGCTTCAGTGTCGAAGCTGAGGCACTCGCCGAGCTCGTCAAAGTCCTTTTCCCAGCGGGGGCGGTCGTCCGCTTCGAGTGCGGTGAGTCCGTCGCCCGAGGTGCGCAGAATCTCGTACCAGACATTCTGCGCCTGCCACAGATTCAGGTCGAAAGGCAGTTCCGTCATGGTGCGGGCCAGCAGCAGTGCGCGATCGAGCATCTCCAGCGACCCAGACGACATTTGCAGCTCCACCATGGTGCGCTTCATTCGCTGGTCAGCGATGTAGGAGAGTGTCGCGGTGTCGAGGAGCACCTGGTCAGCTTTGGCAAGAGACAGATAGGACCGCAGGTGCGCCAAATCAATGGGATCGTCCTCGAGCGCGCGCCGCAGCCCGGCATTGATGGCGAAGCCTGCGGCCAGCGTGAGCGCGGGCGGCTTGGGTAGTCCCGCTTGCGAGAGGTAATGGAGGAGGCTGGCGTGGTCCTGGTAGATCGTGATCATCGAATTCTCGATGTCCCAGAGTGTCGAGTTGAGAATGAGCTGCACGATGCGCCGCTGCTCGTCTGAGAACAGCGACGTAAGCGAGTAGTCGGCATGCCCGTAGAACCTGTCGAGCTGGCGAATCACCTCAGGAAAGTCGGCGCGCTGCACGTGCCGGTCGGCCTCGGCGGAGAAATTTTCAAAAGCAGACGCATCGGCTTCGTCGTAGGCCTTGACGGCGGCCGTGATGTTCTGGTCGCCGAAATGAAGCACGGCGAACGAGAAATTCTGTGCATGCCCTGTGACCGCACTCGTTACATGCACGCGGCCCACTGCCAGCCGTCCGGGGCCGGAGGTGTAAATGTCGTAGGAGATGCGGCGGAGATGGAAGCAATACAGCTTGGTCTCTTCGGCAAATGAAGAGAACACCGAACTGATGGCATAGTGGGCGGCAACCTGCTCGAGATGGAGCTCCATCGTCGCAACGCACTTCTTATAGATTTGCGCTCCGTCGCCCGCGTCAGGGTCGTTGGATTTGGCTTCGGCGAGCTTCGCGAGAAACGCAGGCTCCAGCCCCGCCGCCTGCTCGCCGAAGATCTGCGCCGCCAGTTGCAGCACGCGCGCAGCATAAGCGATGATCTGCACTGTCTCGATACCGGAGATGTCGTCAAAGAACCAGCCGCAACTGGTGTACATCAGTTGCGCGTGGCGCTGCATCTCCATCAGCTCGCGTGCGAGCACACGTTCCGAATCGGTCAGCGGGTGCGACTGTTGCGCGGCAAAGAAGCGATTTAACGACTCCTCGCTGCGGTCGAGAACCACCTGGAAGTAGGCATCGCGCGCCACCCATACGTCGTTGAAGAGCTTGCCTGTTTCCTGTTCGGTGAGCGGAACTAATGCGTCGCGCAATTCGTCGAGAGCCTCGCGCAGCGGCGTGCGCCACGCCTGGTTCCAGCCGGGATGGCCGCCATTGCAGCCGCAATTAGATCGCCAGCGCTCGACTCCATGCGGACAGCTCCACGAGCTGTCTTCCACGACCTCGCACTCGAATTCGGGTGGGAACTGTTCGAGAAAGCTGGCATAATTCGTCAGCTTTACCAGCTTGTCGTGTTCCAGCAGGCGCAGCGCATATGCCAAAGCCATTTCGCCATGCTTGTGATGATGGCCGTACGACTCGCCGTCGGTGGCCACGTGAACCAGTTGGGGCTTATCCGTATCCTTGAAGCCGGCCTTGAGCCGCGCAACGAAGTTGTCTCCGGAGTTCAGCAGCCCCTCGAAAGCGACCGCCCGCGAGATCGGCCCGTTATAAAAGAAGACGGCGATGGAAGGGCCCGAAGCAAAACGCACCAAATAAGGGCGCGTTGTGTCCACCGATGCATTCGGAGTATCGGTCCACTCCAGCCCGCCCTTCAGCGGCCGTATGCATTTGCATTGGCTCGGCGCCAGCACGGTGAATTTAATGCCATTGGCGGCGAGCAACTGGAGAGATTCGTTGTCCACGGCGGTTTCAGGCAGCCACATACCCTCGGGCCGGCCGCCAAAGCTGGCAGCATAGTCGGCGATCCCCCAGCGGATCTGCGTCACGCGATCCCGCGTGCTGGCCAGCGGCAGGATCATGTGGTTATATGGCTGCGCCATGGCTGAACTATGGCCGCGATAGCGCCCGCGGCCTCGCTTCTCGCCGCCGAGGATCATGCGATACGTGCGCGGTGCATTGTCCCTGAGCCAGTTGAGCAGCGTCGGGCCGAAATTGAAGCTCATCCGCGCGTAGTTATTCACGATGCGCATGATCTGGTTGTTTACGTTAACCACGCGTGCGGCGCCGTTTGGAGCGTAGGATTCCGCGCAGACGCGCTCGTTCCAGTCATGATAGGGAGCAGCACTGTCCTGAGTCTCGACCGTTTCAAGCCATGGATTCTCGCGCGGCGGTTGATAAAAGTGACCGTGAATGCAAACAAAACGCTTGCCAGGAGGCATGACACATCCTACGCTGCGCCCCATCCGATGCGGGCCGCTTGCGCTATTTTACGGCTTCGCTGCAGGACACTATCGCGCGGAACGGCCCGCGGGCACAGTGTTTTTTGCCAGGTGACAGGCTCGCCACATGTACCAACTCGCCACCGAACGAAACGGCGCCCAGCGCTGGCCTCTGCGGAACACCACATCTGGTTTGGGCAGATCGCTTGCCTCAAGCGGGCGCGACTTGGGCACGCGCATAAAAGTCAGCGCATATCCCTTGCGCACGCCGTAATCGGTCACAGGCAGCACGTCGGGCCGGCCCAGGCGGAAGATGAGCAGCATTTCCACGGTCCACGAGCCGATGCCGCGCACCTCCGTGAGGCGCTCGACGATATCTGCATCCGACATTTTGAGAATCGCGGCGTGGGCGGGCACGGCGCCGTCAAGAGTGCGCGCAGCCAGGTCGCGCAGTGCCTTGATCTTGTTGAACGAAACGCCTGCAGCGCGGAGTGGTTCATCGGGTGTGTCGAGAAGCAGCTTCGGCGTTGGATCGCCTCCGAAGAATTCGCGAACCCGGCGGTGGATGGCGGCCGCAGCTTTGCCATGCAACTGCTGATAGAGGATCGATTCCAACAACGACTCGAAAGGCGATACCGAGTGATCGAGCCGCAGCGTGAACGGGCCGGCGCGATCGATAAGTGCGCCAAGTTTGGGGTCGCTGGCGCGGAGGTGTGCGATGGCTTTTTGAGGGTTGAAGGGAAGCTTTGGGCTACGGCCGTCGTGAATCATGTGTGGAGTGTAACGCGCGCGGCGCGAGCCAGTGCACGCAGAATATGGCGAACCTCCATTGGCATTTTCGAGAGGATCGCTCCGCAGCTCACAGCGATCTTGTAAGGTCGGTTTCCGGCGAAGGTCCACTTTGCCTTCGCCGGAGCGTTTTGAGAACTACTATCCCTTGCTGGCGCGAATGATCGTGATTTGTGTCTTGCCGTCGTTCATGGCGGTGTTTTGCGCAACGGTCACTGTGACGCTGTCTCCGTTGCTCGCGGCCGTGACAAATTGCGCTCCGTTGTCGGTCATGATCGACTGTGCATTCGGCCCCACCTTGCCCTTATAAAAGGCGATCACCTGGTCCTTGGGGTCGGATGTGAGAAAATTCGCCGAGACCATCGACCTGCCGGCAATATTCATACGCAAGCCGCCTTTGCCTTGCTCGGCGCCGGGATAAACGGCAATTCCCAAATCGCTTTCGGTAAAGCTGTTTGAGGTATTGGCGGTCATCACGCCTTTCGGCGTGTTGATCGAGATCTGGCCGTCCGCCGCCTTATGGATGGAGTGTGCGACGCGGTAGATTCCGTAGCCGACTACTCCCGCGCCAATCACGCCGATGACGACAAAGATCCCGACGACGATCAGTACGATCTTGAGTGCGCTGGTTCCCGATTTGGCCGGAGGAGGGGCGGCGGGTTGCGGCATGGGAACAGGCGTGTAGGATTGCGGCGCGCCGGCAAAAGGAGCTTGATTGTTCGGAGAGTCAGGCATAATCCCTTCCTTTTCGGGGTGTTGCTCTTGCATTCAGTTGTTGGTCCCGATTTTGAATTGCAGACACTATACCCGATCCCCTGCTTACCGTGATACAGATTTCTGCGCAGAATTTTCTTGCGCTTGAACTGGCGGACAAGCGCTGCCCATCCGCTTTACCATCAGGAGCGTAGGTTCTTCTTGTCAGGAGCTTCTCCATGAAGATGCGGCCGGGATCGCAGACGGGCTTTTTGCTGTGCGGCAAAGAGTGGATTGAAGGGGATTCGCTGGAAGTGCGGTCCCCGTGGGACCAGGGCCTGGTCGGCCGGGTTACTGTGGCCACACGGGCCGATGCGCGCCAGGCTGTGAATCATTCGGTGGCCAGCCTTCGGCGCACCCGTGCGCTGCCGCGCTGGAAGCGCCGCGAGATTCTTGAAGACGTGGCCGCCGCGCTGATCGAGCAGAAAGAGCGTTTTGCCCAGCTCATCGTCGCCGAGGCAGGCAAGCCCGTACGGATGGCGCGAGCCGAAGTGGATCGTGCGGTACTCACCTTCAAAACCGCCGCTGAGGAGGCCGCGCGCCTGGGCGGCGAGAGCATTCCGCTCGACCTGACCGAGGGCAACGAGGGCCGCTGGGGGTTGCTGCAGCGTTTCGGCGTAGGACCGGTTCTGGCCATTACGCCATTCAATTTTCCGTTGAACCTGGTGGCGCACAAAGTCGCGCCGGCCATGGCCGCCGGTTGCCCGGTGATCGTCAAGCCTTCTCCAAAAACGCCTTTCACCGCACTGGCGCTGGGCGAAGTGATTTTGAAAGCCGGCTGGCCCGAAGAAGCGCTGGCCGTGCTGCCGCTGGGCAATGCCGACACCGCGTGGCTGGCTGAAAAAGAAGATCGCATCAAGCTGGTCAGTTTCACCGGTTCAGCCGCGGTGGGATGGGAGCTGAAGGCACACTCGGGCCGCAAACGGGTGGTGCTCGAGCTGGGCGGAAATGCCGCACTGATTGTTCATAGCGATTGGAAGGGCCTTGACGATGCGGCGCTGCAGACGGCGCATGCGGCCTTCAACTACGCGGGCCAGTCGTGCATCAGCGTGCAGCGCATCTTTGTGGAGCGCCCCATATTTCAGACATTTCTTTGGAAGTTGGTGGAGACTGCGGCCAAGCTCGGCATGGGCGATCCGTCGAATGAAGCCACTGAAGTGGGCCCGATGATCAATCTGAGCGAGGCGGAACGCGTGGAAGCCTGGGTGAAAGAAGCAGTGGACGGAGGCGCCAAGCTGTTAGCCGGCGGCGAGCGCAAAGGCTCGCTACTAACACCCGCCATCCTGACAGCGACCAAACCGGGCATGAAGGTGCGCGATGAAGAAGTCTTTGGGCCGGTTTTGGCAATAGAACCGTACGACGACTTTGAGGAGGCGTTGGCCGCAGTCAATCACTCCAAGTACGGATTGCAGGCCGGCCTGCTCACACACGACTCCGGCCGCATTCTCACCGCGTATCGCGAACTCGAGGTGGGTGCGCTGATTGTCGGCGACACGCCAACCTGGCGTCTCGATCCCATGCCTTATGGAGGTGTCAAGGATTCCGGCCTGGGACGCGAAGGCATTCGCTGGGCCATCGAAGAGATGACCGAACAGCGCATGCTCGTGATGTCGTCCCCGGGCTAAGACGATCTCCATTGCACCGTGCCGTGAGGTTGTCCTTGGATGGTGTGTAACACACCCGACTCGGACACGAGCGATATGCAGAGACAATACAGCCCTGCAGCCAGATGGGGCTGTTGTTTACACGAGGGGAGGAATCAGCCAGTGGGCCTATTACGGTTTTGCTTTCGCCTTGGCGCGCTGTGCGGCCCAACGCTTGCGTTGCGCGTCGGCAATCCGCTTCCGTGCATCGGCGCTTAATACCCGCTTCTTCCTCGGCTTGGCTTTGGCGGACGTTTTCGTCGCCTTGCGCGCCGCTTTTTTGGTCACGGACCCGATGGTGGCTAGAAGAGAGCGCGCCTGCGTGAGCCTCGCAATCTCGGAATCTATTTGAGCAAGAATGTTTGCAATCTCCATAAGACAAGCATAATTCAAAAGACTTGAATCCGTATATATCTTTGAAGGAGTCCGTTGCTCCCACTTATTCGAAGCAATCCGCCAGCGTGCTTTCTTCGTGCAAAAAGTAACTTGGGGATAGTCAGTTCCGCCTATCCCCGGCTGTTCCATTAACTTCTGTCTACATTCCTAAGTACTCCACGTGAACATAAGTACCAAGACGCACGTTGTAGGCTAGGTACCATCCAACGTGGTCAGGATCCTGGTAGACGACAATTTCATCCGAGTCCCACAGCCAATCGCCGCAAAAAGTTATGTCGGCGGGCGCGACCATCCAGTACCAGCCGCTGAACCAGAATCTATTGGGTCCACCGCCGGCAAGATGCCAAACATGCGCCGGACCAAAGCCACCGGTAAAGTGACCATGCTCCCAGGGATGGTCAAGATGGTAGTTCGGATCGTTGGGGCCGGTATCGTGACCCACCCAGGTCTTGCCTTTATCGACGTGAGGAACATTGGGGTGGCCGGGTTGATCGGCATAGTTGCGGGTTTGAGTCGGAGGCGCCGGTGCTTTAGGTGTCTCGGGAGCTTTTGGCGTCGGCTGGTTTCCTTGCGACGGTGGGGACGCGTGCGGGGGAGCACCATTGAAGGGCGCCGGCCCATGCGAAGGAATGGGTGGGTGACTGCCACGTTGATTCTGATGCTGCGCAAACATTGGCACAGCAAAGACCAGAGAAGCTGTGAGCGCAAATCGAATAAGTGTCATCGATACCTCCAGATTCCCCGCGTAGCTACACCCGTTCACCGGGTTTTTCCGGAACGGCCCGCCAAAGAAAGGGAATTCAATTCGGCATTCTTGCACACGGCGAGGGCTCTGGCGCATAAATTTTTGCGCGCACCGCCGTTTCCGCTTCACAAACAGCGGCATTGCAGAGGAACCGCTGCCGATTCTTCTAGGCCAAGGTTAACGTTAGGCGTTCACCGCCATGGGTGCGCGGCGCCATGCGTAGAGCGGGAATCCGTTGGCTAACTCGGCCACTTCGCCGCGGATGCGTGCCAGAGCCGCATCGTCATTTCGCAGCTCCAGGGCCTTCGCAATCCATGTGGCGATTTGCCGCATCTCAGCTTCCTTCATGCCGCGCGTTGTAAGTGCAGGCGTGCCCACGCGAATGCCCGACGGCTTGAGCGGTGGGTTTGTATCCCATGGAATGGAGTTCTTATTCACTGTGATCGCGGCCTTGCCCAGCGCCAGTTCGGCTTCGTTACCGAGAATGCCCTTTTGGAACACGTCGACGAGCATCAGGTGATTATCTGTGCCGCCGGAAACGAGCCGGTAGCCTGCAGCCTGCAGTCCTTCAGCCAAGGCCTTGGAGTTGGCGACGATCTGCGCAGCGTAGGTGCGAAACTCGGGGCGCAGCGCTTCAGCGAACGAGACTGCCTTCGCCGCCACAATGTGCACCAGTGGGCCGCCTTGCTGCCCGGGAAAGACCGACTTGTCGACCGCCTGCGCCAGACTCTGCGAACAGATAATCAGGCCAGCACGCGGACCGCGTAGCGTCTTGTGCGTCGTGGTGGTGGTAATGTGCGCGTGCGGAACCGGCGAATCATGGACGCCGCCTGCGACTAAGCCGGCGATGTGCGCCATGTCGAAGATATAAGTTGCTCCCACCTTGTCCGCGATCTGACGCATGCGCGCGAAATCCCAAAAGCGCGGATAGGCGCTGGCGCCGCCGATAATGACCTTCGGCTTTTCCTGCAGGGCGACCGATTCCATTTCGTCGTAGTCGATGGTCTCGGTGTCGCGGCGCACGTGATAGAAGGTAGTGCGGTATAACTTGCCGCTGAAGCTGAGACGATGACCGTGCGTCAGGTGGCCGCCGTGCGACAGGTCCAGCCCCAGAATCGTATCGCCGGGCTGCAGCACCGCCGCGTACGCCGATGCGTTGGCCTGCGATCCCGAGTGCGGCTGCACGTTGAGGTGCTCGCCGCCAAAGATCTGCCGCGCACGGTCGCGTGCCAGGTTCTCAACAATGTCGGCGTATTCGCAACCGCCATAGTAGCGGCGCCCAGGGTAGCCCTCGGCGTACTTATTCGTGAAAATAGAGCCGGCTGCCTCCAGCACTGCTTCGGAGACAAAGTTTTCGCTGGCGATCATCTCCAGCCCTTCGTGCTGGCGGAGCGTTTCGTGATCGATAGCTGCGGCAACCTCGGGATCGGCCTGGGCAAGCGAGAGCGACATCGGGTCAGTCATACCTCAAATTCTAGCCTGTTCGCCGCGTAGAGAGCAGAGGGGTCCCGGTCGCCGGACGTGCAAATCTCGTAAACTAAGATCGGCGCAGGCATTCAGCGTTTATCGAGGCATTCTCTTGAAAGCTGCATCGAAGCAATTCGCCCTGGTGTTGATCCTTGCATCCGTGCCGTCCCTGACCGCCGCCCAGACTGCCAGTATCGACTCCGCCCTGCTGGCAAAGGCCAATGCAGGCGATGCCGCGGCCCAGGTGCAGGTGGGCGAGAGTTATGCGCGAGCGGGCGAGGCCACACACGACAAGGCGCAGGCTGCCGAAGATTACAAGCAGGCAGAGGTGTGGTATCGCAAAGCCGCTGACCAGAATAACCTTGCCGCTGAGCTCCACCTGGCTGCGCTCTACCGCGACGGGGGCAAGGGCTTCGAGCGCGATATAACGCAGGCCGCGGCATGGTATCGCAAGGCCGCCGACCAGGGCGACCCTGATTCACAGGCAACGCTGGGCGTGCTCTACTCGATGGGCCAGGGCGTGCAGCAAAGCGATGTGGAGGCTTACTTCTGGCTCGATCTTGCTGCGTCGGTGAAAGGACCGAACCAGGAAAAGTACGCTGCGAATCGCCAGATGATAGGTCAGCACATTACCGCGGACGAGTTGTCCGATGTAGAAGATCGCGTGGCCGCATGGAAGGCCAAGCACCCGCGGCCGAACGAATCGCAATAGCGCCGGCTCAAGCACACCATTTAAAAAAGATACTTCAACACGGGCTTGCAACGAAAGTTGCAGGTTGCAGTGAGAAGATGTGCGGGGATTTTGTTTGACGCACCAAAGTGTAGTTTGTTTTCAAAAGAAGCTGGAAAAGCGCAACTCCCTTTTGCAAAGTGGGTCTTGTGGAAACGTGGGCCGGAGATGCAAACAAACCTGATGGCCCTTGGAGGAACCACATGGAGCGCAAATTGTTCATGCTCGCTGTGGCCGTCCTGATCGCCTCGGGACCGGCCTTTGCTCAACAGACGCAACCCAACCAGCCCGATCCAACCGTTAATCAGCGCAAGGACAATCAGCAGGACCGCATCGCCAATGGCGTCGATTCCGGCCAGCTTACTGCCGGTGAAACCAAGAACCTGGAAGGGCGTGAAGCCAATCTGAATCGTGAGGTCAAAGACGATCGCTCCGCCGACAACGGCAAACTCACGCAGCAGGAGCATCAGCAGATCAACCGCCAGCAAAACCACCTGAGCAATTCGATCTACCAGGATAAGCACAACGCCGACACTGCGCATTACGGCAACAACGAAGTCGGCCAGCGCCGCGAGAACCAGCAGGACCGCATCGCCAACGGCATTCGCAACGGATCCATGACCGCCGGCGAAGCTGCGCGCACCGAAAACCGCGAGCAGGGCATCAACCAGCAGGTTCACGCCGATCGTTCGGCGAATGGTGGAAAGTTGACCGGACAGCAAAAGGCGCAGATCAATCACGAGCAGAATGGGGCCAGCCGCCAGATCTATCGCCAGAAGCACAACGGCAAATAGTTCGCAGGCAAGACACGCGCGTTGACTCAGAAACCCTTCCGCGGGATGCGGCCCGGTATGCTGAATGCATGACTGGCGCGCGCATTCCGCGGTTTGCGTTTTTGTTCTTTGTTGCGGCAGCCCTGGTTTGCGCCCAGCCAAATGGCAGACCGGCACAACCTCAGAGTGACGCCGTAGCGCTGACGCCGGGTGATGTGGATGCAGGCTCGCCGGAGTTGATCCGCGTGGCGGCTCCAGCCGGCGCAACGTTGCATGGCGAATGGCTTGGCCACAAGTTCGAGTTCTTCCGCGGACGGGCCGGCAAAGAGTGGTATGCGCTCGCGGGAGTCGATGTCGAAGCGCCAGTTGGACCGTCTGCGCTACACATCACGGAGCAGACGGCGGGCACAGCGCCGATCGACTTGAGCCGCTCAGTCGAAGTTCATCCCGCGCATTACCGCACCACCACCCTCACAGTGGCGCCGAAATTCGTGACGCCAGGTCCTGAAGCTCTGCCACGCATTAAAGCCGAAGTCGAGCTCAAGGAGAAGATCTTTTCGACGAGCGCGTCGGAACCGCTCTGGTCCGGCGATTTTCTTGCTCCGGTCGATGCCCCGCCTACAGACAGCTTCGGCACGCGGCGCGTCTTCAACGGCGAGCTCGACAGCGTTCACAAGGGGATGGATTTTCGCGCGCACACAGGCACAATGGTGCGAGCCGGCAATTCAGGCGTCGTGGTGCTGGCGCGCCCGCTCTATTATGAAGGCAATTGCGTCGTCATCGATCACGGCCTCGGGCTCTACACCATCTCGATGCACTTAAGCCGCATCGATGTGCATGAAGGCCAGCATGTGCTCAAGGGCGAGCGCATCGGACTGAGCGGCGCCACCGGCCGCGCCACTGGGCCGCATCTGCACTGGGCGGTGCGCTGGCAGAGTGCGTATCTCGATCCCGCAAAAATGCTGCGAATGAATCTAAGCGCGGTGCGCTAAGGCGGTCTTCCTACAGCTAAGAACCGTTTTCGGTGTACTTCGCGGTGGCTCTTTCGTGTCCAACAAGCCACTCAGCGATTGTGCCCTGGTCCACACAGGCAGGAGAACCGCGCTAGCGCGAGAGCGCCTCTTCTTCCGCCTCATGTTCGCGCGCCGCTCCGGTTTTGGATCCCGCAGCTTTCTCGTCGCGCAAGGCCTTGTATGCGCGATAGACAAACCAGCCCAGGTACCATCCGTCGAGATACTGGAAAGGCGTTTCGCCGGTGGTGTAGTGGCCGCAGGGCAGCACGCGAATCTCGTATTTGAGGCGTGACTGGCGAAACGCTTCGACCACCTTCAGCGAGTACTCGCGGGGAAAGGTCAGATCGTAGTTGGCATAAACAGTAAGAATGTTCTTGCTGGCGGCGTTGGCCGCCGGTCCAGCGAACTTTTCGTAATAGCTGACCGGACTGATGGCGGCCCACAGCGCGCGGAGCCGCTCCTGCGTCATTCCGGCTTCTGCCACCGCCTGCCGGATGTGCCGCGTGCTTTGCCCAGCCCACACTACATCGCCAAACGCCGTCGATGCATGATTGAACGCGTTCACGCGCAGACGAGGATCGTGGGCGCTGGCCAAAAACGCATAGCACGAGCCGAGACTGGTGCCCAGCACGCCGAAGTGCTCATATCCCTGCTCTTCAAGCCAGTCGAGGCAGCAGCGAATGTCCACCACCGCCTGGCGGCAAGCTGACATGGTGCGCCCAGTGTTCGCGCTCACGGCATAGTCGGCGCGCTCGAGTTCGCCGGGCCGGCGAATGTCGTGGTACGGCATGGAAAGCCGCAGTGCCGACACACCCATGCGATTGAACAGCGTGCAGAGCGAGTTGTGGCCGAGGCCGTCGGCATTCCATTGCGGCAGCACCACGATCGCCTGCTTGGGCCGTGCCGGATCTTTGTGTGCGGGCGCCGGATACCAACGCGCGTTCACGAGATCGTTTTCCGCGTAGGGCGTGCGCTCCGGTGAAGTGAAGCGCAGGAATTGCGCGGGCTTGAGAATGCCGTCGGCGGCTTGCTGTTTGATCGCGGCGTCTTTGGCGAGAGTTTCAGGCCGCACGTTCGTGGGATAGAGCTGCGGATAGCGCTCTTCCAGCCGGAAATCAGTGGGGCGCTTGTAACCGAAGAACATGTCACTATGCCGGATGAGAAGCTGGTTGATGCGGACCATCGCCGCTTCGGCAGCCGCATGGTCGCGCTCCACAACCGGGCTTGGAACAGCCGCGCCAAAACCGTTCGCCTCGAGAAAGGGAACGATCCAATCGAAGCCCCACTCCATCGGGCGCACCACGCGATTTTCGTCGCGCGTGGTCAGCCGCGTCTCCCACGCGTACATCCAGCGCGCATACCAGTCTCGAATCATTGCGATACATCAAGTTTAGCAGCGAATATGCTTCATCAGCTTGGGCGGTACACAGCGATGCAATCTAGTCGGCCGTAACTCCAGCCCTGCGCGCGGCGCGCTTCAGAGAAAAGTATTCGGCTGAAAACCATCCTCCGCTGAGCAGCAGGATCAGTGCGATCAATCCCTGTGAGATGGCGCAATAGAGGCACCAGACGCCGAGCCCGTATTGCTCAATCATCGAGAGCCGGAACGCGAAGAGAAATCCCAGCGACGCAGCGAGGAAGGTGGCGAAGCGCATACGCGCGAAACTGAGGCAGGCGATCAGCAGATATCCCGCGATGCCGATTATCGCCACCGGAACCCGGTCGATCACGGAAAACGAACTGCGGTTCACGATGCCGCAGTCCCAATGTGCGTTGATGTCGCAAGGCGCCGTACCGGTGTGGTAGTGAAGACGCAGCGCAAGAACAGAGACGACAGCGCCGGCCAGGGCAAGAATCAGAATGAGATAACGCATAGCGAATGGGAAGAGCGAAGTCGCGTGCTACCTCTCGATTCTAGCCGATGACCCGTGTGCCGGAAGCCAGCGTTCGCCTGGAACCGCGCGCACCCGCGGACGCGGTACGATGAAGCCATGCACGGAGTTGAGAGCGACGACCGGCTACACCGGGACGGTATGCGGATCGCATTCTTCGGAGGCAGTTTCGATCCGCCGCACCAGGGACACCTTGCCGTGGCACGTGCCGCGCGAGATGCGTTTCGCCTCGATACCGTGCTGTTCGCGCCCGTGGGCGCGCAGCCGCTCAAGCCCGAAGGATCGGCGGCCGGTTTTGAAGATCGCGTGGCGATGACGCGCCTGGCGATCACGGACGAGCCCGGCTTCGACCTCTCGCTGGCCGATGCGCCGAAGGCGACAACGAGCGGCCGGGGCACATCGCCCAACTACGCACCCAATTACACGATCGACACGCTCGAGCGGCTGCGCGCGTCTTTGGCGCCCGATTCCAGCCTTTACTGTCTGATGGGAGCTGACTCGTATTTCGGTCTGCGCCGCTGGCATCGTGCTGCCGAACTACCCTTTGTCGCATCGCTCATCGTTGCCTCGCGGCCGGGCCAGCCTCGCGAAGGCTTTCGTGACGCACTGCCGCCAGGATTGACGCTGGAATCCGCGCCGGAAGGAGAAACAATCGAATCCGGTATCGAGGTCCGCGCGTTCTACCTGGTCAATACTGCAGGAAACCGCGCGCCGTTCTACGTGCTTCCCGGACTTGACGTTGAAATCAGCGCAACGGAGATCCGGAACAGCATGTACGGCAGCCCGGTCACGGCCACAGACTTGATCTCCAGGGCCGCGATCCTTCCGCTGCGTGTTGCTGAGTACATCCGCTGCCACAAGCTCTATTACTGATCCGAGTTGCAGAGTCCCTATTCCCTATTCGCTGGTCCCTGCACTACCATGAGGCTTGGAGAACCTTCCCAACGCATGAATATCTCGCCGGCGCAGAAGCAGACGCGCACCCTCGTACAGACCGCCGCGGCAGCCTGTGAAGACAAAAAAGGTCAGGACACGCGCATCCTCGAACTCGATCCAATCGACTCTGGCCTCTCCGATTTCTTTCTTGTGACCTCGGCCCAGAACCAGCGCCAGGCGGTCACCATTGCCGACGAAATCGAGCTCCGGCTCAAGCGCGAGTTCGGCGTCTATCCACACTCGGTGGAAGGCCGCCGCAACGGCGAGTGGATTCTGCTCGATTACGTGGATTTCGTGGTCCACGTCTTTCTCGCTGAACGCCGCGCGTTCTACGACATCGAACGACTGCGCAAGTCCGCGCGCCCGCTCACACCGACGGAGTTCGATGCTGAACTGAAGACCGCGCTGGCCGAAAGAACTCGTGCCGCCCGCAAGAAGTCGCCACCGGTGCACAAACCAAAGGCGGCCCCGGCGCGACCGGCCGCGAAAACCGCGCCTGCAAAGAAGCGACCCGCGGCAAAGAGAACCGCCGCCCAAAAGGCGGCTTCCGCCAATAAGACAGCCCGAAAGAGAAAGAAATAGAGAACCGCCGGGTTTTGGAAGGCTCCGTGGGATCAGCGAGAGAGAGCGCTGTTAGTTTCATCCGCCTGACTCTTCAACAGTATGCCGATGCCGCCAACCCGACTTCCATTTTCGCAGCCTAAAAGGAGGCGCCTTTAGAGCGCCTCCTTCGTTGGTAAACCACAACGCGTTTGAACTAAGCCTGCGGCGCGGCGGATGCTGCGGCAGCAGTGGTCCCCCAGCCTTTCAGGCCATTTAAGTTTTGGGTCGCAAGGAGGTTTTTGTGACCCATCTTCGGCAGAAGATGCTGGATGAGCTCCAGCGTCGGAACTACTCACAGAACACTGTCAACACCTACCTGCACGCGGTAGAAGACTTCTCCAGGCATTTTCACCGCTCGCCAGACAGATTGGGCCCGGATCATATCCGGCAGTATCAGGCCTATCTGTTTCGAGAACGCAAGCTCCAGGCAGGGACGATTGCATTGTGCACCGCAGCTTTGCGATTTCTCTACGTCAAGACGCTGCGACGCCCGTATCTTCCCGAGCACATCCCCTTTCCCAAGCGCCCCAGGCAACTGCCCGTTGTACTCAGCCCAGAAGAAGTTCAACGGGTCATTGATTCGGCGGAGAACCTGATGCGCCGCACCATGGTGATGACACTGTACTCAACCGGCATCCGCTGCTCGGAACTGTGCCATCTCAAGGTCTCGGATGTCGACAGCGAACGGATGGTCATTCGTATCCACAAGGGCAAGGGCGGACGCGACCGCGATGTTCTATTGAGTCCCAAGCTGTTGGAGACTCTGCGTGAGTACTGGCGCTGGATGAAGCCCAAGACCTACCTGTTCCCAGGCACTGTGAACAACTGGCGCGCAGATAGGCCCATTACTCCGAAGGTCGTGTGGAAGGCTGTCAACGAAGCTGGTAAGCGCGCTGGCATCAACAAGCGCGTTGCTCCTCATTTACTTCGGCACAGCTTCGCGACCCACATGCTTGAAGCCGGTGCAGACCTGCGCACTATCCAGGTTCTGCTTGGCCATGCCAAGATCGGCGACACGGCACTCTACCTGCATCTGTCCCGTCGCCATCTGCAGGCAGTCGCCAGTCCGCTGGAAGCGATAGAGGTATCCAGTCCCAGCGAGGTAAAGCGGTCCCGGAGGAAGATCAAGCGGTGAGCCGGCCCACCCTCGAGGTGGCCGACATCGTCCGCGCAGCGGGCAACAGATTCTGGGAAGGGCACAAGTCTCACCTTGCATGGGTGCATCGCAAGGTGCTCGATGCCATCGTCCGGTGCCGCACCGCGGCACTGGGTGGTCATCGTGATAAGTGCGTCCGCTGCGGCCATCTGACCGCCTCTTACAACTCATGCCGCAATCGGCACTGCCCCAAGTGCCAGGGCAACGTGCGCGCCAAGTGGTTGGCCGCTCGTTCGGCCGAACTGTTGCCTGTTCCGTACTTCCATGTCGTCTTCACTTTGCCGCACGAACTCTCCGCTCTGATCCTTCAGAACAAGCGACTGCTCTACGATCTGCTCTACCGCACCAGTGCCGCATCGATGATCGAACTGGCTCGCCATCCCAGACACCTGGGAGCCGATATCGGATTTCTCGGCGTGCTCCACACGTGGGGACAGAACCTTGAGCATCATCCCCACGTTCACTACATTGTTCCCGCTGGCGGCCTCGCCTTCGATGGTTCCGGATGGATAGATTCCTCGCGCCGATTCTTCCTGCCCGTCAAGCGACTCAGCCGTGTCTTCCGCGACGAGTTCTGCGACCAACTCCGTGAGTTGTTTGAACAGGATAGACTGCAGTTCCACGGTTCACTGCTACAGCTTGCTTCACCTGGCGCATTCAGCCACTTCCTCTGGCAACTCGGCCAGAAGGACTGGGTCGTCTATGCCAAGCCGCCCTTCGGCGGCGCCGAACATGTCCTCAACTATCTGGCTCGCTACACTCATCGCGTTGCCATCTCCAACCATCGACTCGTGGCCTTTGAGAACGATCGCGTGTCATTCCGCTGGCGGGACTACGCTCACGGTGGCAAGAAGAAGATCATGACCGTTTCTGCCCATGAGTTCCTGCGCAGATTCCTTCTTCACGTCCTGCCCAAAGGCCTGGTTCGCATCCGCCACTTCGGACTGTTCGCCAACCGAAGACGCAGTGCTGAGATCCAACGCTGCCGCCAGTTGCTCGGCGCAACGGCACGCACTGATCCAACAGATGCGGCCAACCAGCTGCGTTGCCCCGCCTGCTTCGCAACCATGCTGGTCGTAGAACGATTCACGAGTGCTCAACTTTACTTCCAGTCCCACCCGAGCCTCGCCACCCCACGGAGGTCCAGCGTTGACAGCTCATAAAACATCCATGGCCCACGATGCATCTACCCCGGTCGCCCCATGGCATGCTCGCGCTTGCAACGCTATCCTATGCCCGCACGCTGCTCACGCACCCTGTATACGGCACTCGCGCACACCTTGCAGCACTCAACTCCGCTCTCTGAAAAGGCTCTTCTCCCTCGGCTGGCTCGGGTCCGCGCTCGCAATAGCCACGATCGGCGGGACGACGCGATTGAAAGTACATAAGTAGATCACCGCATCCGCCGCAAACGCCGCAGGCTCAGTTCAAACGATCCTATCGAAACCGCCCCGGACGAATGCGCCGGGCTCAACCTCGCCTCGTCTGCCGGGGCAGTCCCGATAGGAACCTAACGTTTAGAAGTAGAGCTTCGCGGCCAGCTGCGTCTGGCGCGCCGAGGCAGCACTGGTAATCAGGCCGAAGTTGCCGGATGTATAGTTGCTGGTCGGGTTGCCGAATTGCGTATGGTTGAAGACGTTGTCGCTTTCCAAGCGGATTTGCAGGTGACGGACCCCCTCCGAATCGAGGGCAAAGTTCTTGGCGATGATGAAATTGGTGTTGTTGATTCCGGGCCCGTGATAGGGATCGCGGTGAATGTTGCCAAACGAACCGATCGGCTCGGCGGCAAAGCTGCTGGTCTTGAACCACGTCCCATAGCCGTTCGCATTGCGGACGCGCGGATCGCCTGTAACCAGCGCAGCCGTCTGCATTGGTATATCGGGGCACGCGTAGAAGCTAAGTGAGGCGGAGCACCACAAGGACCGCGAAGTCCCGCCTGCGTAAGAGATATCGTACGGCAGGCCGGTCGCTAAACTCGCGATGCCGCTGATCTGCCAGCCCGAGATTAGAGGATTGGGAAGAGAGTAGGTTCCGCCGGTGCTTCTGAACGGCACGGCGTAGACCGGGCTAAAGACCACACGCTGGCGCGCATCATTGAGCGAGTCGCCGTAATTCAGCTTCGGCTCGAACTGATTGAATCCCCGCTGTCCGTTATAGCCCCATCCCGTGTTCTCCAGGCTTGAAGCGTTATCGAGGCCGTGCCCGTATGTGTAGCTCAGTTGGAACGTGAGGCCATGTGTCTGGCCCTTGGTCACGCTGGCCTGCAACGCGTTGTAGTTTGACGAGCCTTCAGAACCAACTACGCCCTGCTCGATAACCAGCGCGCTGCCGCCAATCGTGTGGCTGGGGTAAACCAGGGCCTGAATGTTGCGGTTTGTCTGGCATGTGGTACTTGCAACGCAGGCGGCCTGGCCTGCAGCAGTTTCATAGTTGGCCTCATAGGCCGTCTGGTTCCGGCGCCCCAGCGAATTGACCCAACTCACGCGCGCAACGATGTTGGAGGGCATTTGCCGCTCGATGGAGAGCTGCATGTTCTCGGCGTAGGGCGCGCGGAAGGTGTTCGCAAAGCCGCTGATGTTGTAGATGGGCTCATATTGCGAAAAGTCGATCTTGGCGCCCGCAGTTGGCTCGGTGTAGGGGAACCGGTTCGATTCCGACGCGGTTCCTGCGCCGCCGGTGGCGCTTGTTGCCAGGCCACCATTGATATCGGCAAACGGATTGACGAGTGAGGGTGATCCGCCAAAGTCCGCAGCCCCGCCGCTGGTGAAGCCGAAGGGTGGAGTGCCGAGGGTCTGCAAAGCGCTCTCTTCTTCCGACCGGTCATAGTAGATTCCGAACCCGCCGCGAATTGAGAAGTTGCCCGCCCCTCCGGTGAGTTCGCCTAGGACCGGTGACCATGCGAATCCCAGCCGCGGTGCGAACTCACCGTAGTGGGTTGTTGCCAGACCGCTATTTGTGCACCCGGGGTCGCCCGGGTAATCAAGGTTCGTCGGGGAACCGGGAAACACCTTTGATTGTTCACCGATGATGAAGCAGGAAACTGCCAGACCGCCGAATTGGTGGTTGCGCAGGGGCGTATCGAGCGAGTACCCCAAGCCGTAGTTGATGGCGAGATTGTGCGCGAGCTTCCAAGTATCCTGTGCATAAAAATAATCCAGATACGCGTCGGCCTGAATTTCGTCACCCGTGCCTTGTGAGTAGCTCGCGGGTATGCCCAGGAGTAAGTCGAGCGATGCGTCGCCGGTGCTGTAAGTGCTGCCGGAATTATTGAAGCTGTAATTGCCACTGTTGCTGGCGTCGAACAGATTCGAAACATTGAAGCGGTGTCCATCGTAGCCGAACTTCAACGCATGATTCCCAAACGTTTTCGAGAAGTTATCCTCAAGCTGGTAGGTCTGGTCGATGCGCGGCTGCGGACCGTTGCTTGTGCCGCCCAGGGCATAGAACCCTGAGACAGTAAGTTCTGGCACCGTCGAGGCCGTGGTGTCCTGCGGCGTGATGCTGAATCCCACGCTGTTCGGTTGCACGATCTGGTTCGGATACTCCGCCTTATAGTTCATCCGTGTCCAGTGAACGCCGAAGTCGTTTACCGCCGACGGGCTGAACTGGTGTACATAATCCACTGTGTACTGCTGGATGTGCTCGATATTGCCATCGGAAAAACCCGGCACAGTGGCGCCGCTGGTGCCGCCAAAAGGCAGCGTCTCAGACGAGGTGAGCGGTAGATAAATCCCAATCACCGAGAGCTGGTTCCTGGCGCTGATGTTGTAGTCGATTCGATAGTCAAACTGGAGTTGCTTCGTGGCTGTCGTTGCGTTGAACACGTAGCCGTATGTGCCGCTGTTCGCCGGCGGCACGTACTTCTTCACCAGGGCGGCCGCAACAGAATTGAAGCTAGCCGTCGGCAACTTGCCTCCGGTCTTTGCCATGCAGGATGCCCATGTGTCGCCGTGACCGCTGGCCGAATAGGAGGTGCAATTGGGAATGCTGATCGTGCTGGGGATATAGTTCGTGCTGAACGCATTCGCCGCACCGCCAGGGCCTGTGCCTGCAATATCGTCAGAGAAATCGCCATTGAGATTCGCGGACGAATAAACATTGACGCTTGCGCTATTCGTCTCTGGCACTGCCTGATGCGTTCCCTGATAGGCGCCGAAGAAGAACAGCTTGTCCCTGAAGATGCGTCCGCCGAGCGTACCACCCCAAATGTTCTGGTGGAATGTGCTGACGGGTGTCTTGGGGCCTAGCGAAAGCGACTTCTGAAAGAAGTTATTTGTGTTCAGGAAGGTATCGCGATAGAACTCGAATGCATCGCCGTGGAAAGAGTTCGACCCCTGCTTGATGGATGCGCTGATTATGCCGCCGGAGTTGCGGTCATATTCGGCATTCATGGGTCCGTCGATCATATCGAACTGATCGATGGCGTCAAGAATCGGGTTGACGACAATGGTGTTCAACGCAATGTCGTTGGTGTCGGCGCCATTGATCAGGTATTCCGACTGCTGTGTCTGAGAGCCGTTCACGGAATAGACAGTGTTGAACCGATCGCTACTGGCCTGTACGCCGGGCAATGCGAGTTCGAGCCCGGTAAATGCGCGGTTGATCAGGGGCAGTTCAGTCATCTGCGTGGAGTCGACCACGTTGCTGAACTCCATGTCGGTCGTATCCACCTGAACGGGCGTCGCCGAGACTTGCACCACCTGGGATACGGCGCCGATCTCGAAGCGCACGGGCTGAACATATTCCTGGTCGATGTTCAACACGATCCCGGTGGCCGTGAAGGTCTTGAATCCCTGGGCCGTGGCTTTGATCATGTACGAGCCGATGGGCAACTCAGCGAAGAGATAGGTTCCGTTGGTCCCTGTGACGGTCGCGTACACGACTCCGGTCGCAGTATCGGTCGCTGTGATTTGAGCGCCGGCGACCACCGCATTCTGGGGATCGATCACTGTCCCCATGATGCGGGCGTTTGTATTGGCGGCGAATACCAGACTCGATAACAGCGCCGAGACCATTAAAATCATCAAAAAGTGCCGAAAAAATCGCATCGTACTCCTTCACGATCCATCCGGACGGCGGAGCCTATGCATAAGGCCCAACGATCCATGCTTGGCGCTATCGGAGTCTCGATGGGGGAGAGCAAGGTCCGAACTCGCGCGTTGATTCAAACGAAATAGAACCACCGCAGTGCAAATTCTTCGCGCGTGAATCTGCGCCCTGAGAGCGCAAAAACACCCACGTAACCTCGCGTTAATGCAGGGAATTCCCTATTTAACGTGCAATTGATGTGCCATATGGTGGAAGGGATCAATTCGGTCGATTTCATTGAAAAGAAAAGACCTTCAAGCCTTTGGAAACTAAGAATTTGCTGAGTGATATGAAATTCTGTAGGAGATTCCCTGGAAGTTGCAGGTTCTCGACCCAAATGCCCGTGCCTGACCCAACCCGATTTCGAGCCCCATTTGCGACAATTCCAAGCCCGGAGTCGAGCCTTCCCGCTACGCCCCGGGCGTAACATGAGCAACGCGGCTCGACTGGACGCAAAACGGGGAGCCCGAAGGCTCCCCGCGTCTGGTGACCATGAAGCGGGACGGTTGCCCCCTCCTTGAGTTAGAAGTTGATCTTCAGTGCGAATTGACCAAAGCGCCGTTCGTCGTGATTTCCGCCCGTTGCGTAGGTGCCGAGACCGCCCTTCAATTCCGTGACTTGCAATGGTGTGGCCGACGGATAGGCCAGGCCCGGAGTGAACACGTAATAGTTGTGGTGGTTGAAGACGTCGAATCCCTCGGCGCGGAACTCGAGCTGCGTCCGCTCCGTCAACGGGAATGTTTTGTCCAGAGCAACGTCGGCGTTCCACGCTCCGGGTCCCCGGAAGACGTTGCGCCCAGTCATATCGGGCGAGAATGGGCCGAAATCCGACATGCCGATCGTCGAATTCAACGGAGCGAGGCTCTTAGGCAACGGAAGCGTCATGGAAACGAAGGAGTTGGGGCCGACTGCTTTGGGCGAGGCCACATGGAAATTGGTGATGGGAGTCGCCGGAGTCAGGCGCGGCCAAGTGTAGTAATTCTCGACATTGTCGGCGTCGTATACCGAGAACGGAACCCCAGTGCGTGCGGTAATGATTCCCGACGCTGTCCATCCGCCAAGCACTTCCCTCGCCAGCTCGGCGCCCTGGGTTTTGAACCAAGGGGTCGCCCAGATGGGCGAGAGGCTGAGGCGCTGGCGCACATCGTAATCCGAGCTGCCCCAATCGAGCTTTGGATCCGCCAGGTCGGTGTAGCCGAGCGAACCGATCCATCCGGAGCCGCCCTGCAAGCTGTCGCTGAAGGTCGAGCTCAGGTCATCCGTCGAGTGCGACAACGTGTAGTTGGCGGCGAAGGTGAGTCCGGTGGCGCGCAGATTCTGCGATTGCAACCCGATGTTCAGGCCGTTGTATTTGCTGCCGGCCGCGCTACCGCGCATGTTGATGTTCGAGTACTGCATGTTCGGACGCGTGAGGCAGATCGCATTCCCCGTGTTGTTGTCGGTAAAGCCGGAGTTGGCACACTGTGTCCCCTCCGTTACTGGGTCGTTCAGGTAGACATTTCCTGCACCCGCCTCGTTGACGTTGGCCATATCGTAGAGGTGATCGCCCTTTGCGCCGCTGTAGCCAACTTCCAGAATTGTGCCCGGCACAATCTGGCGCTGGACGGAGAGGCTCCAGAACTGCGTCTGAGCGACGCGAATGTTCTGGTCCAAATGGCGTAGCTCAGCAGGAGGAAGCGGAGCGGCCGGCCCCGCCACGCCGAGAGGTCCAAGGTCGTTGTTGGTCACCAGCGCCGAGCAACTGGGATCCTCGGCCCCGCAGACGGCGCTCAGTACGGCGCTGTTTGGCGGATTGAAGCTGGCGTTGTAGGTGACGTTGCCGAAGTTGCGCTCGTAGCTGACGCCGTAGCCGCCACGAATGCTGGTCAACCCATTGCCGCGCAGGTCATAGGCAAACCCGATACGGGGAGCAAGCGTTCCCCACGACGGCTTCCAGAATCCACCCGCCGGACTCTGATCAGCGATGAGCACGTTGCCGGAGCGGACTTGATTTTCAAGACCGTTACCGGAACCGAAGTAGAAGTTGGAATCAAGGTTCTGGTTGTTGTTGTGCTGGACGCCGTAGTGCTCGTAGCGCAAACCATAGTTGAAGGTCATTTTGGAGCTGACCTTGAAGCTGTCCTGCCCATAGCCCGCCCAGTCCTTGTACCGGTAGCTGCGTGCATAGTTAGCAGCGGAAAGAGGCGGCTGAATTTCACAAGCGGTCGTCTCGTTCAGACTCCCATCCGAATTCGCGACGCAGGGCAGTTTGCCTTGCGGATTCACACGCGCATCAAAAGCCACGAGCTGGCTGCCGCCGGGGTTTCCAGCGGTATTCAGCAGGTCGTTCCAACTGTCCTGCGTGGTGGCGCCGAGTTCTTCCACGGCCTGCGCGTAAGCACCGTAAGCCGAGTTCTCCTGGATGTAGGTGCCGATGAAACCAAAGCGCATGGAGTGCTTGCTCTTAGTCCAGGAAAGATCGGGCTCATATTGGATTGTGTTCTGCGGTCCGCCGTAAGGAAGCCCGCCTTCGCCGGGCTCGCTCGAGTTTTCCAAGCCAGGCATAGCAATTTCCTGGGTAGTAAAGCCATCCTCGGGCGTAACGAACATCAAGTTGGGACTGTAGGTTAACGACGTGTTAAAGGAGTTCGCCTCGTTGAAGCGCGTAAAGCTGACTTTCGCGCTCAGAAACACGCTGGGGCTGAAGGTGTGAGCCAGAGAGTAGAGGTAGCTTTGGTTCAGATAGTTTGTTCCCACATCGTATTGCGGGTAAGGGGAGTAGAAATCAGAACCGACAAAGTCATCTGAACCCTCGCGGCCGGCGCGGAAATACATCTGCGTCTTGTCGGTCGGGTTGTAGTCGAGGCGCCCCATCACATCGTAGGTGTTTTGGGGGATGCCGCCGCCCGCATCGAAGGGTGCCGTAAAGTTGACGGTATCGAGGACCGGGGTTGAGGCCGGAATGGCCTTGGTGCCGTTGACGAGACCGAGTGTGACCCCAGCGCCTTCCAACTGCGAAGCTGTAGCCGCTACGCCTGCGGACTTGAGCGCTCCCGTGCCGTACTTGGCAAAGTATGCTTGCGTGTTGGCCGGGAGCAATGCGATAAACGCGGGATCGAAGACTTCCTCAGTGAGGGCCGCAGCGCTGCGTACGCGGGTCCACTCCGTGCTCTCTGCAATGAACAGCTTGTTCTTCAGGATTGGGCCACCAGCCTGGTAGCCGAATTGGTTGCGGGTGTATTTGCCCTTGGGATCCACAATGGAACCAGCAGCCGCATTGGCGGCGTCGTTGGCGTAGGTATTGGCCGTATAGGCCGACAGGCGGTTGTACTCCCAGGCTGTGCCGTGGATGCTGTTGGTGCCGGCCTTGGTGGTCACGTTGACGACGCCGCCCGAGGCGCGGCCGTATTCTGCTGAGAAGTTGTTGGTGACGACGCTGTATTCCTGCACCTCGTCGACGGGAACGTCTTCGCCAATTCCTTCGCTGAAGACCGATATGTTCTCGACGCCGTCAAGGAGGATCTCGGTGCCCGTCTCGCGCTGGCCGTTAATCGCATAGCCCGCGCCGCGGTTGGTCACGTTCTGGCCGCTGCCGCCGCTGACGGCCGAACCACCGCTGTTCGTCGTATTGTCTGCGGCGGAGACGTTGCCAGAGAGAGCGATGAAGTCATAAGGATTGCGTGTCAGGCTGGGGAGTTGGGTCATCTGCTGCGAGTCGACCACCTGAGACATCTCCTGGGTTTGCGTGTTCACCTGCGCGCCGCCCTCGCCGATGACTTGCACTTCAGTGACAGTCGAGCTCACTGAGAGTTTGGCGTCAACGGTCATCCGGCCACCCACGATTACTTCCACCCTGGCGACAAACGGTTTGAAGCTCCCTGAGGTTACAGTCACCTGGTAGGAGGCCGGTTCGAGACCGGTTATCAGGTAGCTTCCAGTTGAGGAAGTGGTGCTATTGCGCTCGAGGTTCGTGGCGAGATTCTTGACCGACACTGATGCGTTTGGAACAACGGCCCCGGTCTGATCCAGGACGGTTCCGGCAATCTGGCCGGTTTCAACCTGCGCCTGGGCGACCACACCGCTGAGGAATAAGAATGCAAAAAGGCCCAATACAAAAAAGGAAAGGGCCTTCAAATGAATGCTAGGTCCACAAGAAGGTGTGGCCGGCACGGAAGTCTCAGCATGAAACCGGATCAGCCTCATAAAACTCCTCCAAAATCGGTCTGAACTGGGATTCCAATGGAATTTCCCGGGTTCAGGTTTGGCGCTTTCGGAGGCTCGATGGGGAGGGCAAGTCCGATCTCGCAAGTTAATTCAAAAACGAACATGAACAACTAAGCGTCTTACGACCGACCTGATGCGTCACCCGGACGAGCGGGGGGCTCACCGGATGCGACCTCTCCACGTAACAGGGGTATTTACGGAAACTAAGAGCAATTCATATGCCATTTAAGTACGTTCGTAATGACCCGGTAGCTCTGTTGAAAACAAAGAGTTTTATCGCTCCTCTTTTTGAGAGGACGACAGCAAATCTATGAGATTCTGTAGCGCCAGCTTCGATGGCTGTAGAATTTGGGCTCCAACCTGCGTTGATCCTGGTCCGATTGCGAAATTCGTTTAACAGCGATTCTCCTGGACCGGGCAAGCGCGCGAGTAGAAAGCAAAAGCCCCGGGCGGGACCCGGGGCTTCTGGTCTTCGGCCTGCGTTTCCTGCAGGCTAGAAAATGACTTTCCCTTCAAGAATCACGAATCGGTTGCCCGACGTGTCGCCTGGAATGCTTCCCGAACTGCTCTCGTCGTTGCTGGTAAAGTTGCTTGCTCCCACAAACGGGTTCCCCACGCCGCGGAACTGCTGATTCAGCACGTCGTAAGCAGCCATCGAAACCTGCAACCCGACGCCTTCGGTCACGTTGAAAGTCTTTGCAATCGTCGCATCGAAGTCGCTGTAGGTTTGGCCCCGGAGCAGACTGCGGCTCGATCCCGGATACGGATTGTTGACCGACATCGCGTACGCCTGGTTGTTTATGATCCAGTGCGCTTTGGTGGGATCGGTCGGTGTACCGGGGCTGTAGACGCCGCCGGCGTTAAAGCCATCGCTGTTATACACCACGTATTCCGGCGTTCCCGGAAGAGGTGCGCCAGTCGACGGATCCTGTCCTCCGGTGTAGGCATTCAAATACGCCACGGTGTTGATGGGTGCGCTCTTGTTTGAGAGCACCAGCCGGCAGGTATCGTCGCCGATCACATCGGCGTTGAAGGCCCCGTCGCAAAAGCTCGTGTCACCGGTGTTCCCGTCGATATCGATCGGTTGGTACGGGGTGTACACCTGGCCGCTGCGATAGCGATACAAGCCGCTCAACAGAAAGCCATTCGCCGCGCGCCCGAGAAGCCCATTACCCTTCACGAATTTAGGCACGTCATAGGTGAATCCGATACCGACCGTATTCGGGAAGTCGTTTCCGCTCAACCCGCGTTCGCCGGCGCTCGGATCCAGCGGGTTCTGCGGGTAAGCGATGGTGCTGCCCCCGCTGCCCGTGCTTCGAAGCCCATCCGTTGCGTTGTTCATCGCCTTGCTGAAGGTGTAGGAAACGGCCGACGTCAAGCCGTGATAGTTCTGCGTTGTCAGGTTCAGCTCCAGCGCGTTGTAGTTCGCCCAGCCCCCGTTAGTAAATGTAGACACATCGCCGGCGCTGCAGCTGGGCCTCCCATAACCGTCTGCCGACGGGTTCGAGCAGAGCGACGACGCCGACACCAGTTTCGGGAAGGCTGCGGCAACGGGAAGCAGGAAGGGATTGGAGTCTACGGATTGAAAATCGTCCGTCGTTTTTGTCCCCACGTACCGCACTTCCGCCACAGCAGCGTTCCCGACCTGGTGCTGGATTCCGAGGGTGTACGTCTGCACGTAAGGCGTGCGGAAATTCGTCGGAATCGTGTCCTGGACATCCAGGCCCGGATCTCCGCCCGTGGGCAGGTTTGGCAAGTTGAACGCGCGATAGTCAGAACTCAGAATCGACCCGTTCGACGGGAGGCACGAGCTCGAGCCGCAGAGAAAAGCTCCGAGATTCGTCACCGGTGCTCCATCGAAGACCAGAACGAACATGTTGTAGTAGGCAGGGTTGGCATTGATGGCATACCCCGCGTTGACCACCAACTTCTTGTCGAAGTCGGGATTCCAGGCCAGTCCAATCCGCGGTTCGAAGTTCGTGTATACCTGATTGGCCTGGGGAACGGTGCGATCGGCGAGCGGCAGCGAGGGATCCCAAAACGCTGTACTTGGATTCGACTCGCGGGTTACCGTCATGGTGTGCAGCTTGTTGACCGCCTGGCTGAAGAACTCCCACCGCATGCCCAGGTGCAGCGTCAGCGTGGGAATCACCTTCCAGTCGTCCTGGAAGTAAGCGGCGACATCCGGCTCCGTGAACGGTATCACCACGCTGCCGTTGGCTAGATAAGAATAGCCCGGAGCTCCGCCAAGACTCGGGTCGGGTGTCCCCAGCAGGTTGCTGAAGGTTCCGAAATTTGGGTAACCGTCATAGTAGAAAACCCCGGCATTCGGCGAGTTCTGATAATCGAATTCTCCGCCGAACAGAATCGTCTCCCTGCCATGCGTGAAGGTCGCGTTGTCCTGCACCTGGGTCACCTTCGTCGTGCGGCCTTGGGGAAACACAATGTCGACGCCAAAAGGGGAGTCGTTGTTGGTCCCGGTGAAATGTACCTCCGTCGGGCATGCTCCAAAGTCGGTGGCAACGCAGCTTGGATAGGCTCCGCCCTCGAAGTACACCTTGGCTTCCTGAAAGCCATAATGTAATTGGTTGAGCAAGTTGCCTGTGAACGTATGCGTCCAATCGGCTCCCACGGAGTAGTTGTTCGAAGGTACATTGACGAAATCGCCAGCAGCAATCGTGAACTCGGGGCCCGCGACTCCGGTTGAGATCTGTGGCTGATAGTAGTAGCGCAGGTAGAAGTGATCGTTCTCCGAAGGCTGCCAATCCATGCGCGCCAGCTCTTCCTGGTCGTTGAAGATGGAAGGGATGGTGCGCTGCACGCCAGCGAATTCCACCGATGCCGACCTGCCGCTTCCGTCTGTGATCGTTTCCATGGTCGCCGTTCCCGGAATCGGCTGCGGATTGCCCTGCTTCAAGGCGTACGGACCGAAGTTCGTAAATGTCGCCAGGCCGGGATCGCCGGAAAATGCCGACTGCAATGTTGCCAGGCCGGTAGGGTCGGGAGTCAGATCGGGGAGTGATTGCGAGGGTGACGCGCCCTGCCGAACCCGATCCCAATACGTGCTGTAGAAGAAGAACAGCTTGTTCCTGATCACCGGCCCGCCGATGGTCGCTCCTGCGCGGTTCTCAACGTACCGCGGAAGTGCCGGCACCACGCAGCCCGTGGAAGCACTTGTGCCCGGAGGGCAATACCCGAATAGCGGATTCTTTTCGGAGTTTGTCAACGAGCTCAGAAACTGGCTTTGATACAGATCGAACGCTGTGCCGTGCAAGGAATTCGTTCCCGACTTGGTGATGTAGTTCTCTACCGCGCCGGCATTCCGGCCATACTGCGCGCTGTAATCGTTGGTGATCACCTGCAACTGTGCGATCGCGTCCTGGTTGCCGAAGAACACCTGCGGTCCGCCGATGGAATTGTCGTTATTCGCCTGGCCGTCAATTTCGAAGTTGTTGTAGCGTCCGCTCTGGCCGTTCACCGAATACTGGTCGCCGTTCGAGTTCGAGAAATTGTCGTTGCCGACAGCTACTACGCCGGGGATCACCTCAACCACGGTATCGAAGCCGTTGTTCAGGGGCAGATTCTGCATGGTCTCCGTATTGAACGTCGTCGTCACCTGCGAGTCCGTCGTCTCCAGCAGAGACGCGGCTGAGCCGTTCACCTGCACTTCCTGCGATTCGGCCGATGCTACATGCAGCTTGACTGCATTCAGATTCGTCGTGGCTCCAGCAACCACCTGGACATTGTTGATGCTCTCATTCGCGAACCCGTTCGCGGTGACAACGGCCCTGTAGGCTCCAATGGGGACCGCGGAGAACCGGAACGCGCCATCGCCGGCCGACTCTTCAACCAGCTTGAGCCCGCTGGCTTGATTCGTCAGTTGAACCTGTGCGCCAGGAACCACGGCTTCCGATGGATCTGTTACGGTTCCAGCGACGGTGCCGGTGGTGATGCCTTGGCAGAACGCGAGTGAGGCGGCGCTCAGCGAGAACACGCACAACACAAATCCAAGAGGATGCATTCGCAGAGAACGCATAGGGGAACCTCCACGGTCAATAGTTTTCTCTGAAGTCGGACCTTACATTCGACCACCGACTCAACAGCCGACTTTCGACGCCTTACGTCTTCGCTAGATCAAACTCGGTCAATCTGTTTGAGGTTGCGACGTCGAACGGTCTGAGAGCGGAAACCCTTTTAACTATCTTTAGCGCCGCCACTTTGTATCGATTGCTGCGCAGGGGAGGGAACGCATTCCGCTATCGCATATGCATGTGAGGGACCATTGTCCCCAACGCGCATTTCCTCTTTTGAGGACTAATAGAAAATAAACGACTTGTCGATCACCTTTTCGTGTGAGCTTTGATCGTATTCGGGTCAGATTTTCCACCGTCCTACAAAATTCCATAGAGTATTGTCCGCTTCCGATCGAAAATCAGGTTCCGAGCAAATCAGGTTCGGAAACCATCTTTGTCGCCGCTCGCACCGAGAATTCTGAGGTATCGGGTCTGGAAGCGCCAGAAAACAAAAAAGGACCGCCGAAGCGGCCCCTCATTGTTCCTCCCGATGCTGAGTGACGGGCCTTAGAACTCCAAACGCAGCGAAAGCTGCAGCATCCCAGGCGCCGATGACCTCGTCGACCCGGCGCTCACGCTGAAGGGTTCTCGCAAGGAAATTCAAGCCGGCCGACCGTTCAAGTAATCGGAAAACGCATGAGGACTCGATGTTTCGGGTCCCCATTTGTATTTCTTCAAGCCTGTTGAGTTTAGAAGCTGAAGTGCACAGTGAGGCGCATGGTACGCCCTGGCTCCGAGAGATAGGGCGTGCCGCACCAGCCGCTCGCGGTGACGGCAGGAACCCCATCGTTGTTCCCGTTGATCCAATGTTGTATGTTGTTCACGGACTCGAGCTCCTGCTTCAGTAGCGCGCCGTCGGCGAGATTGATAGGATTGCCACTAGGATCACAGCAACCCGGGTAAAGCGGGTTCGCTTAATACTGCGAGTTCAAGCCCCCAGTATGAGGTAACGGCGCGCTGGTTGAGCGAGTTCAGCGCGGTTGCTTCAATTGTTGACACCCTCGTGATCGCCCACATGGATGGAATGGGACAAGTGATTCAATCCGTCCCCTACAACGAAGCCCCGGAATTGCTGCGACGCCAATTCGCCCTACTCTTGCATCGGGCGAATCCGGGGACGCGACCTGTGCCAGCCGACGCCGTTCCAATGCAGCATGATCCCGAAGTTGATGCTCTGTCGTTCTATGCGTCGCTGGGGGGCGAAATAGTCAGCTACGCCGCGGTGATCCGCAAAACCATTTCCCATGGCGAGCAGACGTACACTCTGGGCGGCCTAAGCTGGGTTGCGACGGATCCTGACTATCGGAGACGCGGCTTTGGCGCGCGCACCGTAAGCGCGGCGACTCGATGGATGGAATGCAGCAACCTCGATATCGGTCTCTTCAGCTGCGACCCGCCACTGGCTTCTTTCTACGCCCGAGCTGGCGAATGGCCGGTTGTGGAGGATGTGGTGCTTATCGGCAGCCGGCACGAAGACGCCCTCCGCAGTGACACTCTGGGTAAGGTGGTCCTGATGCGCCTCTTTTCCG
Organism: uncultured Acidobacteriaceae bacterium; assembly: GCA_963782285.1. GTDB lineage: Bacteria > Acidobacteriota > Terriglobia > Terriglobales > Acidobacteriaceae > Telmatobacter. Next base: position 148,530 of record CAWAJH010000001.1, on the reverse strand, counting down.
CAAAAGCTCGTGCCACCGCATCGATGCTACGCCGTACGACGATCGACCTCGATCTGCCAATCGGCCAGTTCCTGTGATTCGACCTACGCACCCGGCACAAGGGGAGCTTCTTCGATCTGCCGCTTCTCCTCCGCCGTTCGACGAGGTCCCTTCGCAGATCCGCTGCTCCCGCCAACTACTATGGTCGCGCTCACAGCTGCGCTTATGAAATAGGCCAATGTGGAAAGGGCACCCTATTGACGGGGTGCCCCTTGCATTGCCGAGAGTTGCACGGATTAGAAGATAATGTGGCCGCCGAGTTGGATATTGCGGTTTCCGAATCCAGCATAATATGCGCCGCCGCCGGCTGCGGTTCCCGGGTTATATCCAGTGAACGTGCTCTGCAGATAGGTGTTAGGACTTCCGAGCGAGTCTTCAAGATTCGGATCCGGTACGCCGTAGTAGGCGCGGTTGAGAACGCCGAATACGTTCATCGTGAGCTGTACGGTCACGCGCTCCGTCACCTTAACGTTCTTTCCGAGCGAGGCGTCCCAGTCGTTCCAGGTAGCTCCGCGGAGAGTATTGCGGCTAACGCCGGGGAAGGGATTGCCCAGGGCTATGGCCTCTGCCTTGTTGTTCCAAAGCCAGTGGAATGAAGCTCGAGGCTCAATATTTCCCGTCACATAGTCTTCGTAAACTCCTTGTCCGGCGTTGATGCCGACCGTGTTCATCGGCGCGCCCTTGTTGGCCAGAATCGGACGGCACTGGCTAAGGTAGCCTCCGCTGTCGAAATCAATTCCAAAAGTGACGTCACAGAAGTTTGACGTTACGTTTGCGATATCCGCGGCGGAAGGCGGGCCGGATGTCGAGCTCTGGACAGTCACAGCGGAAGACTGCATGGAGGCGTTCTGAAATGGGCTGAACGGTTGGCCGCCGTTGTACTGATAGAAGTTGTTGAGGAAGAAACCGCCGAGAAGCTCGCCCAGGATTCCCTTCTGGCTCTTAAACCAAGGCTCGGTATAGGTCAGCTGGACTCCCCAGACGTTGGGATACGAGTTGCCGAACACGCCACGCTCACCCCGGTCCGTATTGAGGGGATCCTGAGCGAAGGCGTTGGTATTGCCGCCGCTGGAATAGTAGCTGAAGAGTTCGCTGGCGTTGTCGATGGTGCGGCTGTACGTATAGGCGACTGATCCCGTCCAGTGATGGAAATCGCGGACCGTGAGCGTGGTTTGCAGCGCGTTGTAGAGCGAGAATGCCGTGTTGGACTCGGTGTCGACCGCGTTATAGGCGCAGTTTGGCCTGGTGTAGCCGTTGGCGGTTGGATCCGTGCACAGGCTTATCCCTTTGCCATAGCTCGGAAATGCGCTTTGAACGTCCAGGATGTCAGGGTTTGTGTTCAGGGCCTGAAAGTTGTCGAAGGTGTGGTTGCCGACGTAGCGAACCTCAAAGACAGCAGCCGGGGCCACCTGGTATTGGATGCCAAGGTTGTAGGTCTCGGCCATGGGGTTGCGCAAGTTTGAGGGAACCGTAGTGACGGGATTCAAGCGCGGATCGCCGCCGGTGGGAAGGTACTTATCATCTGCGGCCTGCACGGTGGCGGAAGTGAAGCCGCCGTTCGGCTCGCATTTTACGGTGACACCATCGCAATTAGGGATGACACCGGCGTTTACGACCGGCGCGGATTGGGCCATGTTGAGGAAAATGTTGGAGAAGACTGCATCCACATTGATGGTGAATCCCGCGTGCACGACCATCTTGGGCAGGCTGCTTGGCGTGTACGCGAGCCCGATGCGCGGCTCAAAGTTCCTGTAGGACGGATTGACCGTGGGGAAGGTGGTCGCCGAGAGCGGCAGGCTCTTGTTCCAGAAGGGATTGGAACCGGTTTGCTGGGCCACGCTCTCACTATGGATCATGTTGGTGCTGGGGCTGAAGTACTCCCAGCGCAGGCCGAGGTTGAGGGTCAGGTTCTTAATCAGCTTGAAGTTGTCCTGGCCGTAGAAGGCAAAGTCAGGCTCCCTGAACGGGACAGTCGTGCTGCCCTGCGCCAGGCTGAGTGTGCCAACTCCCTCCAGGATTCCGGTGAAGCCGTTGTAGTAAGGGGAGCTGGAGGTGAGATTGCCGCCTGCAGGATTACGCAGCGGCCCAGCATCGCCCGGCGCGAAGTTGAACCCACCGATCGCATTGGGGAGACCGTAGTTGGGCGAGTTGTGGAAGTCGTACTCTCCGCCGAAGAGGATGGTGTGGCGTCCCTTGGTCCATTGTCCATTGTCCTGAACTTGATGTTCCCTGACGACGCGGCCCTGGGGCAGAGAGTTGCCCGAAACGAAGGAGTCGTATCCGTACCCGAAACCCTCCTCCGTGCCGCTGAGCGTCACCAGCGACGAACATGGGCCTAAGTTGCTCGATGTGCAGTTCGGTTGCCCGCCTGCGTCGAAGCCAATCTTGGTCTGCTGGAAGGAGTAGCGGATCTGGTTGCTGATGTTAAGCGTGAAGGTATGGGTCCAGTCTCCGCCCACTTCATGGGTGATCCCGTATACCTGCGAGATGCCGCCGGCGGCAATGCCGGCAGGAGCGTAGAGATACCAGGCCGGAACCCAGGGATTGTTCTGATACGCGTAGCGTACATAGAAGCGGTCCTTGGAATCCATCTGATAGTCGAGCCGGCCCATCTCCTCCTGGTCCAGGACAGCCTCGGTCAGCGCGCGCTGGACGGGCGCCGTGGTGATGGTGGCCACGGTTTTGCCGTCGGTTACCTGCACAGGGATGGCGGGGTTCGATGTGTTCTCGACCGCCTGTGGATTGCCCCCCGGAATTGAGTAAGGACCATTCATCACCAAGGCCGCTACGCCCGAGTTGTTTGGAAAGGCTGACTGCAACTGCTTGAGCCCGGCGGGGTCGGGGAAGGTCGCTTCTCCGGAGGAATCTTCAGCGCCAGACTGATGCTCGTGAACCCAATACGTGCTGCCGAAGAGCCAGAGCTTATTCTTCAAGACCGGTCCGCCCAGAGTACCGCCCCAGATGTTCTCATCAAAGCGCGGCACTTTGGGAAGAGCGCACCCGGTGGCTGCGGCGTATGCGGCGTTCGATCCTCCAGGACAGAAGCCGTACTGCGGAGCCTTTTGCGCCGGCGTCAGGGAAGACAGAAACGATCCCAGGTAGTTCTCGAACCCGGTGCCGTGGAAGGAGTTGGTGCCGCTCTTGCTAATGTAATTGACAACCGAACCGAAGTTGCGGCCGTATTGGGCGCCCATGTCGGTGGTGATGACCTGCATCTCCTGGATGGCGTCCTGGTTGGAGAAGAAGAAGCTCGGGCCGCCGATAGAGTCGTCGTTGTTGGATTGTCCATCGATCTCGGAGTTATTGGCGCGGCCGCGCTCGCCGTTGACCGAGAAAGTGACGCCGTTGGTATTTTCCGAGTAAGCCTGGTGCTGCTGCACAACACCAGGGACCATCAGCGTTATGTTGTCCATGGCGCCGGCGACAGGAATGGTTGCCAACTGGACCTCGTCGATGATCGATTCACCCTGCGCGGACTCGGTGTTGATCAGTTCGGAAGCGGAGCCCTCTACCTGGACTGTCTCCGCCGTCTTGCCCAGGCTGAGCGACACCTTGCCGAGGGGCGTGGCATTGCCCGCGACTACATGCACGTGGCTCAGCGTAGAAGGCCCAAAACCGGAGGCTGTGATGGAGACGGTGTAGGCGCCGATTGCCACGTCGGGAATCTGGAAGTCACCCAGGGCATCCGACTTCGTTTGCATGATGGCGCCGGTGGTCTCGTTCTTGGACTGAACCTGCGCATTGGGGATCACCGCCCCGCTTTGATCGACGACAGACCCTGTGATGCCGCCGGTTATGATGCCCTGCGCGCGCAAATCGGGGCTGGCCGAACACAACAATAAGAAGGGGCCTATCAACAGGCTGAAAGCCAAAACACTTGAATGCGCTCGGGGGAACCGCATCGATGACCTCCGGTGTGTGGTATTCGGGAATGTTCGTACTCGTGCAATGGCAAGAACTGTCGTACCGAGCGTGACTGCCTTGATCCAGGAAAACCTGCATCGCAAGTTGAACCCGAAGACCTTGCAGATCTAGCTCGAATGGTCAGCTAACTTGACTCCACGCAGCCGCCGATCGTTACGTCTGCATGAGGGGAATTGCACTTCCTTCGGAGGACTTCAGAGCACGAGAGATGCCATTCTGTGCGGAGATATGCATCTCCCCGTTGTTACGTAAAATAGACGACTTATTGACAAACTGTTAACGGTTTACAGATGTTTGTCTATTGAATTTCATAGATTCTTATGCGGTCCTTATACAAATAATCCCAGAAATCGATGCATCTCCTGAGTTTTCAAGAGAATTGACCCGCGTCTCCATTCGGTCTCGTCCCCCTCAACTTTGCGATATGCTCCTGTTTATGCAGGTAACGCTGGCGTCCATCGGCGCCCGGGCTGGATCGAAAGACGCCTACGATGAACCGATTCGCGGATACCTCAAGCGCTGTGCTGCGGTGGCGCAGTGTGCCGTCGAGTCGTTTCGCAGCGAGAAGGCCTTTCTCGACTGGCTCGCCCGCCAACGCGGCCGCACCGAACCGGTTGTGATGCTGCTCGACGGCTGCGGACGCCTTATGACCTCAGAAGCCTTGGCCGCATGGCTCGGCGCACGTCGCGACGAGGGAGTGCAGCACGTCGTCTTCGCTGTCGGCCCGGCGGATGGCTGGTCAAAGGAAACGCGAGCTGAAGCCTTGCGCCGCGGCAGCCTGCTCTCGCTGGGACCCATGACGCTGGCGCACCCGCTCGCCCGCCTGGTAATGGCCGAGCAACTCTATCGCGCATGTACAATTCTCACGGGCCATCCGTACCATACGGGACACTGAGAACATGAACGCTGAATCCGCTTCGCGCAAAGGCTTGATCCTGATCAACACCGGACCTGGCAAGGGCAAGACCACCGCGGCTCTCGGCACGGCTTTGCGCGCCGTGGGCTGCGGTATGAAAGTGCTTGTGCTCCAGTTCATCAAGGGGTCGTGGCACTACGGCGAACTCGATGCCGTTGAGTCCCTGGGGGGGAGCTTCGCGGGCAATTTCGTCATCAAGCAGATGGGACGCGGCTTTGTGAAGGTGGGTGGAGCCGAGGCCGATCCCGAAGACCTGCAACTCGTTCAGGCAGGATGGGACGAAGCGCGCGAAGCCATCAACTCCGGCGCGTGGGACCTCGTGGTCCTCGACGAGATCAACTACGCCATCAGCTACAACATGCTCGATCCCACGGTCGTTGCCGAGACGCTGCGCAATAAGCCAGAGATGGTGCACGTCATCCTCACCGGGCGCAATGCCCATCCGCTGCTGGTCGAGCTTGCCGACACGGTCACCGAGATGCGCGAAGTGAAGCACGCTTATCAGAAAGGCGTCCTCGCGCAGCGCGGCATCGAGTACTAGGGTCTGCTTTCAATATCTCCTGAAGGGGAGATTCTATCTGCCACCCCGTACCTGCGATGAAGCGTTCGCGAGCTTCACAATGATCGCATGGCCATTCAGGTTATGGAAGAAGGCGAATCCCACGAGCTGTTCGCGAAGCTCGTGCACGTAGCGCGTGATCCCTTCGCATCCATAGAATCCGTAGTCGTCGAAGACGATGGCCGATCCGGGCAGGAGCCGCGGCAGCGCCCACTCGACCGTCTCTTTTGCCGACTGGTAAACATCGACATCGACGTGCAGCAGGGCGATGGAGCCGGCGATCGATGCCGCCGTCTGAGCCGGAAAGATCCCTTGAAGCAACTGCGCATTGCCGGCTCCGGCTGAACTGAGCAGGTTGCGGACCAGCTGGTCCGATGTATCGGCGTGCTCGCCTCCCAGATAGCGCGTGTCGTTAGGGCCGGCATTCACAACGCCTGCGAATGTGTCCGCGAGGTACACAGTCTTCTTCGGTGCCGCCAGAGCGAGCAGGCAGCCCGTTCCGCCGCGCCACACGCCCACCTCAAGAATTGCGCCGTCCACGCGGCTTGATTGCCGTGCCAGCTCCCATAGCTCGTAGCAGCGGTAGATATCGACCAGCGTGAACTTCCTGATTCGCTGATAAGCCTGCTGGAATTGGGAATCCGAAAGCCATGGCGAGTAGGTCGCGGCTGGGTTCAAGTGACTGTGCCGGATATCGGGAGAACGCGGATGGGTCCATCCTTCTTTCTTCCATTTGTCGTCACCACGCGACCCTGTTACGCCGAGCAGCGACTTTGCATTGCGGACAAGTTTTTGTCCTAGAGTCATTTCGATCCTTCGGCCTTATAGTATAAGGATTCCGGAAGGTCAATCATGCCAAACGTCAAGCCCGCCGAAACGCCCAAACTCTATCGCTGGACCGACATCGAGCCCGAGCCCATGAACCCGCTTGTCACACGGCAATACATCGTCGGCTCCAATACCATGCTCGCCCGTCTGGTGCTGAAAAAGGGCGCGCATGTCCCGGAGCATCGGCATTTTCACGAGCAGATCAGCCACGTTATTGAAGGCGCGCTCGAATTCCGCATTGACGGAAAGCTGGTCGCTGTGCGCGCTGGAGAAATCCTCTGCATCCCGCCTCACGTGCCCCACGAAGTCCTCGCGCTTGAGGATTCCGTGGCCCTCGACGTCTTCAATCCCCCGCGCCAGGACTGGATCGATGGAGACGACGCGTACCTGCGCGGCACGCCACCACAGTCAACCAAACAGTAGCTCCTCCATCGCCGGTCGCATCGGCGTTTTCCGGTACGGTCGGAAATCTCACCTGCCGGGCAACTTCCGGACTCACCGTCACGGATTCAACAGGCCGATCGACTCCATCAGGCGGAGCGCGTTGCTGCTCTGCGCAATGCCCTCTTTCAGCTTGAATTCGAACACCAGCTTGCCATCTTCGAGGCGATCGTCGAAATGGTAGTTTCGCGCCTGGCCATTCATGTTTTCCGGAATCCGGGTGAGCGCGAGGTCGTGGGTTGTCACCAGTCCGATTGCGCCGTGTTGGACGAATGTTCGCACCAGCAGTTCAGATCCCTGCAGCCGGTCATGCGAATTCGTTCCCCCCAGAAGCTCATCGAGCAGAAACAGCACAGGGATCGGGCCTCGAGTCAAATCGGAGATCGTCTTGAGCCGCTTGATCTCGGCATAAAAGCGTGAAACGCCGCCTTGTAGCGAATCGAGTACGCAGATCGAGGCTCCCACCGCAAGCCGTGACAACCTCAGCTTTCTGGCTCGAACCGGCGCGCCGCACTGCGCCAGCACCGCATTGATGCCGATTCCGCGCACGAGCGTGCTCTTGCCTGACATATTCGGGCCACTGAGAATGATCAACCTGAGATCGTCGCCGAGTTTCACATCGTTTCGAATCGCCTGTTTTTCAGGCAGCAACGGATGCGCCAGCATCTCCGCTTCAAATCTGGCCCCCTCATCGCAGAATTCCGGCCACGCGTCTTTGGGATGTTCGAACGCGTAGCAGGAAAGTGCAGCCAGCGCTTCCATCTCGCCAACCGCCGCAAGCCAGCCACGAATCATTGAGCCGAACTTGCTCCGCCACGATTCAGTCTTCAGTGCGCACAGCACTGTGTAGAACAGAAAGGGATCGACAAACCGGATGAGAAGATTCTCTCGATGTTCCATGCCCCGGGTCATTCGATCCAGCCTCTTGATTGCGGTCGAAGCCATGATCGCACCCGCCTCAAGCGAACTCTGTAGCTCCCGCATCCGGTCGGCGCTGAAACTTTCCTTTTCCATGATCCGCAGAATCGATGCAAGCAGATCGAGATCCTCTGTCGCCGCCTCTGTACCATCAATGGAACTACCGAGGCGTTTCGTGAGGCTTTTATTCACGAAGAGATTCGTCAGCGTCAGCAAGAGCAGCGGCCAGTAGAGGCTGTTTGTGAACGCCACAATGATGCCGCCAACCCAGAGGATCGCCAATGCGATCGCCCAAACCGCCATGGTCCGGCATCCGGGGAGGAATGGCCGCTCTGCCCACGCTGCCAGCAACTCCGGGCGTAGACCCGAGCGAACCTGATTGCCCGCCGTGAACAGCTCCTGGCGAAACTCGGTGCGGTCTTTCAGCTCCTTCACTGCACTTTGACGTGCTTGAACTTCAGCGGGCGAAGCCGGTTCCAACAGCCAGTGCGCCAGTTTGTCCTGCCCTGCGCGCGTGCGAAAGGTGCAGAGCAATTCGAACACGGAACCGTGGCCGAACAAATCGAGATCCCTCGAATACGGGTGGCCCTCAACAATGTATTGCTCTCCGCCTTCTCCGGTTCCCGCCCAACGATCCTCGAGCCGGGCAATCCCTCGCTCGTAATAGGCAGTCAGAGCGTCAATCACGCGAATTCGCTCGAGAACGCGCTCATGCGCGACTCCCAAAACCACAAAGAAAATAACTGTGCCCAGAAGAAAGATGAACCCATGCAGTTCATGAACAAACCGCACGAGAAAGAAGATTCCCAGAGCGCCGACAGCAACCTTTGAGTATCCGAGATACCTATCCCATCGGCGCTGGATCGCCCAAGCCCGGCTACTCTGATCCAGGCGCTGCGTGTAGATTGCCTGCGGGGAATCGATTTTGAAATCTCCTTTGCTGCCAGCACATGCTATCGAGAGCCTGTCGAGACTCCGACGAGATTCCTTATGATACGCGCCAGACTTGGAGCGCCCGCGATCGCGCCTAACTCCTAGCGCACAGCAGTTGTTATCTCGTCGCCGGACTCTTACAACGCTTCCGCGACTACTGAGAGCGATTCCTCACTCGTCAGCACAATTGGATTGGCTTTCATGCTGCTCGCGCGCGCCGCCTTCTCCACGACGCCGGGCAAATCGGCTTCGGTAATTCCCCATGCGCCCAGCGCCGGGACATTGAGCTCGCCGCACAGCGCGCGTACCCAGTCGATGCCGTCTTCCACGCTTGCATCTCGCCGGCCGGTAAGTAAGCGCGCGATGGTCCCGTAGCGTTCCAGCGCGGGATGCTGCGGTGCGCGTGCCCGTAACGCAGCGACATTGGCGGCCATGCCGTGCGGCAACAGGGCTGCGCAGAGTGCGCCGTGGGGCGCCTTCCACGTACCTCCGAGCGGCGCCGCGAACCCATGCACCACGCCCAGCCCAGCATTCGCGAGCGCCAGGCCACCGAACAGGCTTGCCAGCGACATGTCGTGGCGCGCCTCGCGATCCGCGCCGTCGTGATACACGCGGCGCAGTGCACCTGCAGCGCGTCCCATCCCATCGATGCAAATTGCATCCACCAGCGGATTGGCGCGCGCGCTCACGTAGGGCTCGATGAGCTGCGTCAGGGCGTCAAGCCCAGTGAATGCGGTAATCGCCGGCGGTAGCCCGTACGTGAGCTCGGGGTCGACCAGCGCAACCCGCGGCAGCATCAGCGGGCTGCGCAAACTCGCCTTCGCGCCGTGCTCCGCCGACCCCAGTACCGCGTTGCGCGTCACTTCACTGCCAGTGCCGGCCGTCGTCGGTACTGCAATGAACGGCAGCGGCGGTGCTTCAAGGGCTCGACCCTTTCCCACCACTTCGAGAAAATCGAGCGGCTCACCGCCGTTGGTGGCAATTGCGGCAATGGCTTTGCCGGCATCTATTGCGCTGCCGCCGCCGATCGAGATCAGCACATCGCAATCTGCCTTTTGCGCCAGGCGCGCGCCCTCACGCACCATTTCCACTGTCGGCTCGCCCCGTGCGGTAAACTTCTCTGCTGAGAGCGCCGAAACGAGCGATGCCGCGCGCTCTTTCGACGCGCCGGTCACAACCAATGGATGCGTGCCGAAGGTGCGCACCAGCTCCGGAAGTATGCCAGCCGTTCCCTCACCGAAAATAATGCGCGTCGCGGTTGCAAATTCAATTGCATCGCCCTACCAGCCTTGCGGATCGGGGAAGACCGAGTCGTAAAGCACACGTTCGCGCGGTGCGGCCATCATCGGCTCAACCGTGTCGCGCCACTTCGCGTAGTGAGCTGTCGCTCGATGCGCTGTCACCGCTTCCGGTGTGCGGTAGGCCTCGACCAACATGAAGCGTGTCGCATCGTCCTGCTGCTGCACCAGGTCGAAACGCGCAATACCCGGCTCCTGCACGCTCGCGCGGGCGTTTTCGATGGTGGCCTGCCTGAAGGCCTCAACCGACTCGGGTTTCACCGTCACTTGGATATGAACGACGAGCATGGGACTTCCCTCCGCTCCTTATCCTACTGCCCTGCCGGCACGGCCTGGACGCTCAAGTCGCACCACGGAAAGCACCGCTTTGCCAGCCGCGCCATTTACAATTCCAACGATATGTCCTGGTTCAAGCGCGAGAGCGGCGAGTTCGAGCCTGCGCCGAATCCCGAGAACGGCTCTGACTTGGCCGCGGGTGCGAAGAACGTCCGCACCGAGGGTCTCTGGGTCAAGTGCCCGGGCTGCCGCCAGCCTATCTATAAGGCCGATCTAAACGCCAACCTGATGGTCTGCCCGAAGTGCCAGCATCATTTCAAGCTCGGAGCCAGCGATCGCATCGATATGTTGCTCGAGCCCGGCTATCAACTGGTCGACACCGGCCTGCGCTCTACCGATCCTCTCAACTTCAACGACGTTAGGCCCTACAAGCAACGATTGCGCGCCGCGCGACAGCAGACCGGCCTCGACGACGCCATCCTGAACGCGGTCGGCCGCATGGGGCCGCACGAAGTCGTTCTCAGCGCCATGGAGTACGCCTTCATCGGCGGATCGATGGGCGCCGTGGTCGGCGAAACCATCGCCCGCGCCGTCGATCGCGCCCGCATCGCGCGCCAGCCGCTGATCATCGTCGCCGCGTCCGGCGGCGCGCGCATGATGGAAGGCGTCGTGAGCCTGATGCAGATGGCCAAGATCTCCACCGCGCTCGCGCAGCTCGACGACGCCCGCGTGCCCTATATTTGCGTGCTCACCGACCCCACCACCGGCGGCGTTACCGCCAGCTTCGCCATGCTGGGTGACCTGAACATCGCGGAGCCCGGCGCGCTCATCGGCTTCGCCGGCCCGCGCGTCATCGAGCAGACCATCCGCCAGAAACTTCCCGAGGGATTCCAGCGCGCCGAGTTTCTGCTGGAGAAAGGGTTCCTCGACGCCGTCGTCCATCGCAAAGAGTTGAAGGCCTACCTGATCCGTGCGCTGGAATTCCTAAGAGCTCCTGCCGTATAGCCGCGCGCGCCTTCGTTCTGCCAAGCGAGGATCATTCAGGTGCCGGCTTCGGCGGATGCGCCGAACCCTAAGGTCGAAAGCAAGGCTCCTTTCGCTGGCGTGGCGTCTACCAGAGGGCGCGAACAGGTACGAGCACACTGCAAAACTGCTCAAATGTGATCTAAATCACCGAGAGGCAACTAAATTGAGTGTTGGCTGCTCCCTTTGTGATTTCGATTACCGGATCCGTCCCAAATGTATGGTATTGTTGATGCACGCCGGCTACCCCTTTGAACCAACTGGCGCGAGAGCCTCTCGGAAGCGAGAGGCTTTTGCGCATTCTGGAGTGAAATGGTCCAAAATGCGGGCGCGCGTTAAGCGGGTAAGCACTTCCCGTGGCATGGCGGTCGCATCGGATCGATTCAATCGCCTCATTCGCCGCCGTTCTCATCCGATATTCCCGATCCATTTGTCCTGAACAAAGACGCGTGATGCAGGACACCGTGCCGGCAAGAACACCACCGCTAGATTTGAGATATCTTACCGGACATCCGATAGGCAGTACGCGCCAGCCCCACCGGGCCAGATTCATGATTTCGGGGCTGGCGCACCTGATCCCCCTGATCGACCCTCGCATCGATCGTTTCCTCCCCTGCCGGGTACGCCGGGTATAGTCTTCAAAATCGTGCTTGTGTCGCCGGCTCGCTAGCCCGGAAACCGCAGGCTCTCCGGCGGTCCCAGATAGCTTGGCCGCAACGCTCCGTGATTCACCGCCACCCGCTCCAGCACCACACCGGGATCGACCGCCCACATCTTCAGCGTGTGATAGCCCGGTTGCGAAATGGATCTTACGCGGATCGTGCCGAAATCAGGGAAAGCGGCTCAGCCCTGGCTCCGCTGTCCCCGAATCAGACTACTCTCTCGATTTGGCCCCGCGGCGATGGCTGGAAGGAAGCTTCAACAGCACCAGCACGTTTGGGGACGCGCATTCGCGGAGAAAATTCTTGAAGGGATTCCTCGACGCGGTAGTGCAGTGCAAGGATCTGAAGACGTATTTGATTCGTGCGTTCGAATTTGTGAAGGCGCCGGCACTTGATCGGTCAGGTTCTGATTCGAGTTAGGAGAGGAATGATTCCGGTCAATCTGTGATCGTTACGCTGTTCGATGGCCCATCAAAGGTGATCCTCCAGTTCCGGAGGATATCCCTGCCGATCAGACACGCAAAATACGGTTCTTTCATGAAATCTGCGGAAATAAGGCGGACTGGGTCGATGGGACGGAGCGTCGTGCCAGGAAAGCTGATTGCTCCGGCATGCTCGGCGCATCTCTGGATATTCCCTAATACTCGAATCTCGGTTTCACCGGTTTGCAGGAGCTTACAGTATTTGGCAAAGGTCTTGCTGATCACGCTGACCGCCGCGCCGGAATCCAAAAGAGCCTTCATCTTTAGCGGTTCTGGATACTCAAGGCCGACTGCTCGCCCGGCTTCAATAACTTCGCTGGAATTCCTCACAATGACCTCAATGCAAGGGCCGGAATCACCGAGAGCCCAGCTCAACTGGTTGGATTTGGCTTCGCGCTCTGCGATGCGGATCGGTTGGGCGAACCTCGGGACTGCTGAGTCCTGCCTCGGTACGGCCGCAAATTGCGGCCTTGGACCGATGGGTGGAAGGCTCATCGGCTCGCGATGCAGAGCGCGAATGAGTTTCTCATATTCAATTCCTGAGTAAGGATCCTTTCGCAGGTCTACGCCATATTTTGATCTAAGGTAGATGGGCAGCGATGATTCCCAATCACCTCTGCGAAGGACAGGAATGAACTTGCGTGATTCGATCTTTTTGGACAACTCGCCGGTGATAACCATCGATTCGTATCCGACCCCGCCCTCGCGACTGTTGGCTTTCTCGGCGTAGGTTGGCGTGCAGATGACGATGACGAAGTCACTGCTCTCAATGCTTCTCTCCATAAAAGCAAGACGGTCGCTGCCGGCAGGCAGATGACATTGGTCCAAGATTATTAGCACTCCGCTCTCCCCTTGCAGTCTTTGGGCGAGTTCCAGAACCCAGATCGCGTGCGGATCGCCTTCGCCTGCATAAGACAGGAATGCCTGTGGCTGTCGTGCTGTAGGTTTGTTCGCCAATTCCGATGCTTCCGGGCGCGCAGAAGGAGGCTCCCCGCCCTGTTGGGCGCCAGTCACACCAGGTATACCGGCTCGGTCACCCATATTTGCTTTACAAGGAATTCTCGGCGGGCGCCAAACCTCTGCAGCCCTACCCTCAGTGCATCGGCATAGGTGTCGAAGAATCCCTCTGCGATTTCGTCGCCTTGGATGACGACAAATTCGCCGGGGTGCAAGCGCGACCACTCTTGACGGTGTCTCTCGAACACTCCGAGTTCCACTGAGAACTGGCTCGTGGGCGTCATGAAGGTCTCCTGCTAATCCTACGACGGTGGATCGTGCGGTATTAGTTGTCCAAAATATTTGATAATCTAAATTATTGGACATATGGAAAAAATGTCAAGTAAAATCGACCGATGGCTCGCTCTGCTCCAAACCTTGAGTTTCTCGCGGAAATCTCGCATCAATTGCGTGAGGTACTGCGCAGGCAGGACGAGCAGGCGCGAAAAAAGGGAAAACGATATACCCGCGTGCACGCGGCAGCAGATTTGAATGTCTCAAGAGCTTCGTTGCAGTTTTATCTGGCGGGTGCCCACACGCCATCGAGCGATGTTCTCCGGCGCGCGATGGAATTATGGGGCGTTGAACTCACTTACAGGGGTCGCAAGCTCACGGTACTCGATCTCGAATCGCCTATCCGAACGAATAGGCCTATTCCAGCGCCGCATCTTCAGCTCTCGCTGTGGGATTCAATCAAGGGGCTGAGCAACGATGCACTGTCCGTGACGGTCGAGAAGAAAAGCCCTCAGTCGATTACGCTTCACGTCGAAATCGGCTTCAAGGCCAGCTAGTCGCCAAATTCTGATTGACAAACCCTGGCGGGCGTTCGGCATTCGTAATGAGTGTTGCCGCGACTCAGATGCGCATCGGCATGAGCACGTAGCGGTACTTGTACTCGGCGTCCGGATCCTCAGGCCGCATCTGCCCGGCCGACTGTGCGTCCTTGAACTCGAGCCGCACTTCACCGGCATTGTCCAGTGCCTTTAGGAAGTCCAGGATGTAGACCGAGTTGAAGCCGACCGCGATCGGATCGCTTGCGTACGGCGTATCGATCGTGTCCTCGCTCTCGCCGGATTCCGTCGAATTCGCGCTGACCTTGAGCTCGTTGTCTTCAAGCCGCATACGAATGGCGCCCGACCGCTCATCGGCAAATTGCGCCACGCGCTGGATGGCCGCGGAAAGCTCGCTGGTTCGCACCACTGCAAACTTTGTGTTGTCGCGCGGCATTACCGCCTCAAAGTTGGGGAATTGCCCGTTGAGCTTGCGGCTCGAAAGCGTGCGATGCCCGACGCGAAAGAACAGCGTGTGCTCGTCGTCGGCAAAGTCGATCTTCTCCGCTTCAGTGGAAGAGAGCAGCACTTGCAACTCCTGGAGCGCCTTGCGCGGAACCAGCACGCGTTTCTCTCCGCTGATGCCTTCCAGTGTCTCGCCAGGTTTCTCAACGTACGCGAGCCGGTGCCCGTCGGTCGCCACCATCGCCAGCGATTCTGCTTTGAGAACGAGAAGTGCTCCGTTGAGCGTGTAGCGCGATTCTTCATTCGAGATGGCGAAGATAGTTCGCGCAATCAGCGCACGTAGCGCGACGAGTGAGATGCTTGTTGACGCCACTGTCGGAAACTCGGGAACTTGTGGGTAGTTGGCGCGCGCCATACCGACCATCTTGGTGTTCGAGCGGCCGCTGCGAATCTGCACCCAATGATTCTCAAGGAGCTTGATGGAAATGTCGCCGTCGGGCAGGAGCTTGATGTAGTCGTAGAGCTTGCGCGCAGGGACGGTGCATGCACCCGCCTTCTTTACCTTCACTACCGCACTCGTGCGGATCGCCTGGTCAAGGTCGGTCGCCGTAATGTTCAGTTTGTCCTCGTCCGCTTCGAGTAGGAAATTCGATAGAATCGGGATTGTGGTCTTGCGCTCCACAACGCTCTGTGTTGCCGTAAGTTCCTTCACCAGATCCTGGCGGCTGACCGTAATTTCCATCGACGCCCCCTGAGCGGCCTGCTTCTCAATTTCAATCTCAACGCTCGGCATTTGGCACACCCCTGCCCCTGAAGCCGCATCCCATGCCTCACTGTATAACAGCTTGGAG
This sequence comes from uncultured Acidobacteriaceae bacterium, assembly GCA_963782285.1. Lineage (GTDB taxonomy): Bacteria > Acidobacteriota > Terriglobia > Terriglobales > Acidobacteriaceae > Telmatobacter. The sequence continues at coordinate 133,149 of CAWAJH010000001.1, read as the reverse complement.
GTCGCCAGGAAACGACACTTTTCTTCACCCCGATTGTATTCATCTCTGAATGCGCACGTGCGTGGAAAACTTAGCCTCTTCTCTGGATTCTCAGGTAGTTTGGATCGTTTTCGGGGTCAAGGTTCGGCTTCGTCCTAGTGCTTTCGTCGCCCCCGCTTCTTTCTAGCGATCAACCTCATTGCCTGCGGTTAGTAGGAGAGTGAGAGAAGAGATAACTAAAAAACAGTAGTACCCGTAGTATGGGGAGGAAAAATAGGAATTCAGGGGAAAAGGGTTGGTGACAGTGGGTTGCAAGCGTACAGGTTTTGTAAAAGCGGGCTGTGCAATTCAGGAGATTTTAAAAACAGGCCTTTTGAGCCGAAGTACGAGCCCTCTTTCCCACGCTTCCCACAATGATGCCGATTGGGGCTGTGGAAGGTATGGGGGTTGTGTGCAACAAGCGCGGAAGTGGCATGGGTAGAGCGATTTGGAAGGTACCGGAATCGCACATTAGCCCCCACATCGAGGGGGCCGAGGGAAACAAAGACGACTCAATGCCGGAGCCACTCTTATACTGAATTTTCCTATGTCTTACTCGCAAGCCATCGACCAGCTCAAGTCATTGACACCCGAGCTCTACGGAAAACCAGGAGAGCCGCGACGGAAATTTTCATTGGAGGAAGTGCGCACGCTGTTGCATACGCTGCGCGACCCCCAACTTGCATTCCCTTCGATTCTGATTGCCGGGACGAATGGCAAAGGTTCGACCGCCGCGACTTTAGCATCAATTCTGGCGGCGAGCGGACTGCGCACCGGGCTTTATACATCACCGCATCTGGAGAGGCCCAATGAGCGCATCCGCATAGATCGCCAGGAGATTGCAGACGACGATTTTGCACGCTTGTACTTTCGCGTCCACGATACTGCGCAGGAACTTTTGCTCCAGGGCGACCTACCGCAGCTTCCCAGCTACTTTGAGATCCTGACGGCGCTGGCATTCCTGTATTTTGCGGAACAAAGAATCGAGATTGCGGTTCTGGAAGTAGGCATGGGAGGACGGCTCGATGCAACGAACGTCGTGGACCCACTGCTCTCAATTGTCACCGACATCTCTCTGGATCATATGGAGTGGCTGGGTTCAACGATCTCCGCAATTGCAGGCGAGAAAGCGGGGATTCTGCGGCGCGGCGGAACGATGATTACGCTGCCGCAGCATCCGGAGGCGAACCAGGTTCTCGGTGAAAAAGCCACGGAGTTGGGCGTGCGCGCCGTCAGTGCCGTGCCTTACATGCCCCCTCCCAACACCAACGGCCCCTATCGGATTGAAGCTCTTGGAACTACAGTTGCCGTGGACTCACCGCTGGCCGGAGCACACCAGCAGCGCAATGTTGCACTCGCCATTGCTGCAGCCACTGAGCTGGCTCAGAATCGCGGCATTCCTATCACGCCTGCCTCGCTGGAGGAAGGCATTCGCCGAACGCAATGGCCAGGGAGACTGGAGCGGCTGACGCGGTACGCCGTGGATTGGATTCTCGATGTTGCGCACAATCCGGCTGGAGCGTGGGCGCTGCGCGCAGGTCTGCGTGGCATTCTTGAGGTTCACAGTCCGCGCACGTTCATCTTCAGTTGCCTCCGCGATAAGCCCATCGCTGAGATGGCCCAAATCCTTTTTCCGCTTTTTGATGGAGTGATCATCGCGCCGATCCACACGGTGCGCGCGGCCTCGGTGGAAGACTTGCTGGCAGCAGCGAAGGCAACGGGGGCTCCGGCAGTGGCGGCACAATCGGTGGCGGACGCGTTGCGGCTAGCGAAGGAGCGCACGCCGGAAGGCGTGGTGGTCGTTTCAGGATCGGTATACCTTGTCGGCGAGGCGCGTACCCTGTTGTTGGCGGGAGAAAGCAAGACGACATGAGCACGAGGCCCAATCCGCTGCCCAGGTTCTATCGCTGGCGGACAAATGTACTGCAGGCGCCGCTGCTGCTTGCGGTGACAGCTATCTGCGCCTCGACGGCGTTCGTCATCTCGGTGATCGATAAGAAAGGCCGCGTGCAGCACAGCATCGCCCGCTTTTGGGCCCGTAGCGCGGTGCGGATTTCACTTTCCAGGTTGAAAATTGAAGGCGCGGAAAACTTTCACAAGTTTCCGGTCGCCGTGTATGCATCGAATCACACGTCTTACATGGATACGCCTGTGATCTTCGCGGCGATTCCCTTTCAGTTCCGCATCCTGGCTAAAAAAGATTTATGGCGCTGGCCGCTGATCGGCTGGTACCTGCGGCGATCGGGCCAGATGCCCGTCGACATTGAGAATGCGCATGCCACGCTTTCGAGCTTGGGCGCAGCCGTAAAAGCGCTACGTGCCGGCATGCCGCTCTTTGTATTTCCTGAAGGCGGCCGGACTGCGACGGGCGAATTGAAGCCGTTCCTGGCGGGCGCGGCCTATCTTGCCATCCGGGCCCAGGTGCCCGTTGTGCCCATGGCTCTTTCCGGTGTATACGATCTTCTGCCGATGCACACCCGTCATTTCTATCGCGGGCGGCTCACGCTGCGCGTGGGTGAGCCGATTGAAACGAAGGGAATGACCGTGCGCCAGAACGGCGAGCTGACCGAGCAGCTACGCAATGCGATCGCGGAAATGCTTGGGCAGTCTTTGCGAGCTGAGGCTGAGGTTTCCGCGCCGGTTGCATAAATGCCGCATTCGGTTTCTAGGCCGCCAGGTGGCCTGCGCACTCTGGTATCGGGAGCTGTGCCCCGTTCATCGCGGCCTTATCGCGATGAGCGGGGCCTCGGGGCAAGCTCTCAGCGGAGTTACGATAGCACCATGCCATGCGGCCTGAAGGCAGGTGGCCCGATCAAAAGCGGTGAAGGAAGGCAAAGAGCCAGAGGGAGACTGTGCCCCGTTCATCGCAGCGTTATCGCGATGAGCGGGTCCTCGGGGCAAACTCTCAGCGGAGTTACGATAGCACCATGCCATACGGCCTGAAGCGGTTCCAGAAAGCCGAAGCCCTTCACTTCATTACGTTCAGTTGCTTCCACCGTCTTCCCTTCCTTGAAATGCCGGCAATCAAGGAGACGTTTGAGTTCGTTCTGGAACAGACTCGATCACGTCATCAGGCCAGGGTCTACGCTTACGTTCTGATGCCTGAACATATCCACTTGCTGATCAACGAGCCGCCGCTGATCCTGGTGGCGCAAGTTTCTCAAGGCGCCCAAGCAGATCACTTCACGCAAACTGCGAGGCGTTCGCCGGCAGTTCTGGCAGGACCGTTATTTTGACGCGAACATCTAGGGCGAAACCGCCGAGTCCGAAGTGATCCGATACATCCACCGAAACCCCGTAAAAAGGGGACTGGTCGCATCGCCCGAGCAGTACCGATGGAGCAGCTTCAACCACTACGCTACAGGAATCCGGGGAATCGTTGAAATCGAGTCGGAGTGGACGGCAAGAACTCGGCGGGCAGCCACAATCCCCGTGATCTTTTCAAACCACGATGAGGGCGCCCCTGGTCCCTCGCTTTTGGGGACCGCGGATGGAACCCTCGCCGGGTGCGGATTTTCTCTGTCAATCCTTTTCAGAGTGGAGGCCAAGGCAGGTGCCCAGTCCTAGCTTTGCTAGGGCGGGGAATATGCCGGCTCGCTCACCTGCCTCCCCAACCGGCTCTCGTTCCCTCTTTCAGTCAAGCCCCTCTCTTCCTGACTCGCTCCATCCAAGCCACTTAACTTTGCAGGCTATATCGTCCTTTCCCGCACAATCAAGATGAGCGCAGGAACCGATGAAAAACTTTACCGTTGCCGTACTCGCCGACACCTATTGCCGGGCCCGCATCTGGGCCGCGAAGCACATGACCTCCCTCTCACGCATCGTCGCCAAAACCGCGCGCCAAATCGCGGAGCAAACCCCGGCCGGCACCCCTCCCAAAAATCTTGAATCCGGCTGTGAAACTGTGGACCCCAGCCACATCAACAACTTGCGGCCACAGTTGCACAGTTTCACAGTTCCACAGTTTCTTGAGGCTCACCCGCCGCCTTCTGGGAAAACTCCACCCGTATCGCGGACGGGAGCCACACATTGGGCAATTACACTGGGTTCATGACCGTGCGCATCGCCATTCCCGAGCCAACCAGCGACGATCCGCAATACAACGAGCGGACGCTTTTACAGTACGTGAGCGCGGTGAAGGCTGCCGGAGCTGAGCCCGTTGTGGTGCAGCTGAGTGAGCCGCAGGAGCACATAGCAGAGATGCTGGCTGGGGTGCACGGGGTTCTGCTGCCCGGCAGTCCTCACGATGTGGACCCGCAACGGTACGGCGAAGCGCGAGTTCCGGAGTGCGCCGACGACGATCCGGCCCGCACTGCGGCGGACGAGTTGCTCCTTCAGGATGCTTTCAACCTGCGCAAGCCAATTCTCGCGATCTGCCAAGGCACACAGAATTTGAACGTGTGGCGCAACGGTTCGCTTGTTCAGGATCTCAAGACGACCGTCAATCATCAGCCAGGTCGCGAGGTGGTGGAGGCGCACGCGGTGCGCATCGCTGAGGGCTCAAGGCTGGCACAGATTCTCTCGGCCGACACGGACGAGGTGATCCAGGTCAACTCCAGTCATCATCAGTCGATTCAGCGGCCCGGTGATAATTTGCGCGTAACTGCCGTCTCCTCCGGCGATCGCGTGATTGAAGCCGTCGAGCTGGATGCACCAGATCATTTCGTTGTCGGCGTGCAATGGCATCCTGAGCGGACCTATGCGCAGAAAAGCTCTTCGCGCGACATTTTCTCCGCGTTCGTGCAGGCGGCTGCAGCGTGGCGTCCTCCGGAGATCGGGACCGCAGCCCGTGGAAAATAAGGGATGAACGCGGATGTCGCAAGTTCGAAGCTCAACGAGCGTTTGCGAGAGGCAGGCCTTGACTCGCTGGACAACGCGACAGCATCTCAGTTTGGTCTCTATATTTCGCTATTTGTTCGCTTTAATCAGCGGTTGAATCTGATCTCGGTTCGCGATGAGGAGGCGATTATAGAACGACATCTTATTGAATCAATTGCAGTTGCTCGTTCATTGCCCGATGGAATCCGGAGTCTGCTCGATTTTGGTTCGGGTGGAGGGCTGCCCGGAATCCCAATCGCACTGTGCCGGCCAAAGATTGCGGTCACTCTTGCCGAATCGCAAGGAAAGAAGGCAGCGTTTCTCATGGAGGCTGTTCGGACGCTGGGAATTTCCGTTACGGTCCATGCGCAACGGGCCGAGACGCTTGGCACAGTGTTTGACTGCGTGATCCTGCGTGCCGTCGACAAAATGCCCAAAGCAGTGGCATCTGCGGTGCCGCTCATAACCCCAGGCGGCTGGCTTGCGCTGATGACGACGGATGCGACGATCGCTGCCATTCAGCCAACGGCGGGGTCAGGCGTCTCCTGGTCGCCGCCAATTCTTCTGCCTTGGAGCGAATCACGGTTGCTTGCCCTCGGGCAGCGGGTCAGTACTTGAGCTTGATCTCGATGAGTTTTCTAACCGCAGCCAGGTCCTCCGGTTTGCGGACGATCAATCGAACGCCGGTTCCTTCCGCATATCGCTTTGCTCCCGCAATTTCCTTCAGCATTGCCTCGGGAAGATCGCTGGCGCTCGCCGCAACCACCGCCCGGTCTCCGAGAACAAATGACGCTCGAAAGCAGCCTTCGCACGGGCTCAGGTATACGATCCTTCTGGTCTTCAGCGCGGCGGGCAGTGACCAGCCGTACTTGGGTGAGCTCGACTTCCATTCGGTGCATGTGATGCCTTGCTCCTTGAGCCAGTCGATGAGTTCTTTCCAGGCACCAGTGGCTGATCCGAACTTCTTGACTAGCTGTTTGTCTGAAGGTGGAGCTTTGGCGCCGATGAATGCATTTGGGATATCCATGCTTGCCCTCTTTCTGGACTCCTCAGCGTGCGCCCTCAATGCGCAAATTGAGGCGCATTCGCAACTTTTCAGGGTCGAGCAGCTTCAGTTTCCGCGAAACTGGGGGGCCCGCTTCTCGAGAAATGCGCGTATTCCTTCCTGATAATCGTGACTGTCGTAGACCTCGCGACGGAGAGCTTGTACCCGCTCGTAAGTCTCTGGAATCAGCGGATGGGCGTTTGCCAAGGCGCGGATCTCCTCCTTCAGGACCCGATGCACCAACGGGGAGTTCTTGGCGATGGTGTGGGCGAGGCGCATCGTAAACGGCTCCAGATCCTCGCGGGTCAGAACGTGGTTGACAATCCCAAACGTCTCAAGACGGGCGGCGGATACCGGTTCGCCCGTGAACAGCATCTCCTTGAGAAGGTGCAATCCGGCCACCTTGAGGAAGTTTAGAGCTCCGGAAATGTTATAGGGGACGCCGAGCTTTGAGGAAGTCAAGGCAAAGGTCGAGTCGCTTGCCGCGATAATTAAGTCGCATCCCATGACAAGCTCGCAGGCCCCTCCCCAGACCGAGCCTTCGATCATGGCAATCACGGGCAGAGGGCAGTGTTCGATGGCGCGAACGACCTGACGCAGAGGGTCATTGTAGGTCAGGGGGTCGCGGCCGTTCGTGGGCAGTTCATTCACATCGTGCCCGGCCGAGAAGACTCGCGCTCCTGCTGGAGCGCGCAATACAACAGCGCGTACAGTGGTGGATTGAAGCGCCTCCAGCGCTGAAACGATGTGGTCAAGGAGGGTTTTACTAAGTGCATTCACCTTCCCGTGATTCAAAGTAATGACACCTATGTGGTCATCAACAATGCAGTAAGGAGTTCTCACGCACACGCTCCTGCTTACGGAATGATACTAATCCCGTTTCGAGCGCCCGGTGTTCTCCTTTGCAGATGCGCTTGCCGCTGGCGAGCCCAATTAGGCATCTTGTTTGAACCCGACCGCAACTCGGGTTCGGCGAGATTGGCATGAATGTTCCACGTGGAACAGTCTTGCACTGCGGCAGAGCCACTGTTCCAATTGTTCCACGTGGAACATTCGCTGAGGAGTCCCGAAAAGGGCCACAAAAACAGCCCTCGTTACCAAAGTGGCATCCCTCCAGAAACCAGCCTAAAAACCAGGAGAATCGAGGAGTTTTCCACCGTTGCGCGGTTTTTAGGACCCATTCTGTCTATTCCTACCTCCGTTTGCAAGACCTTATTCGCTAAGGATTTGCAACCATTCAAGCCGTTCACCAACCCAACGCTTTCCACAACCTTGCCTCGTTTCCCACAATGCAAGTGCCTCCTCGTGCATGCCCCTTCCCGTTACTCTGGAATGCCATGGGCAAGATCGTCGGGCTCGTCAATCAAAAGGGTGGGGTGGGCAAGACCACAACGGCCATCAACCTCGCTGCATGCCTGGCGCTAGACGGCCTCAAGGTCCTTCTTGTCGATTGCGATCCTCAGGCCAATGCCACGTCCGGACTTGGAATTCCACGCGATGACAATCGTCATTCGGTCTACGATGTCCTGCTGGGTGACAGCCTTGCAGACCAAGTGATTCTGCCGACCGAAGTCGACGGGCTATCGTTGCTACCGGGATCAAAAAACCTCACTGGAGCGAACATCGAGTTGGCCTCAGCGAGTGATCGTGCCCTTCGACTCCGTGGCAGTCTTGAGCCCGTCCAGACCAGCTTCGATCTCGTCTTTCTCGACTGCCCTCCGGCTCTAGATCTGCTCTCGCTCAATGTTCTTTGCGCTTCGCAATCCCTGATCGTTCCCATGCAGGCCGAGTATTTTGCCCTCGAAGGCATCTCGGAGCTGATTTCGAATCTCGAACGCGTACGCGGTGCCTACAATCCGGAGCTCACCATCGAGGGAGTGCTGCTAACCATGTACGATGACCGCACTAACCTGGCGCAGCAAGTCACGGAGACCCTTCGCGAATATTTCCGTGACATCCTCTACCGGACGGTCATTCCACGCAATGTCCGCCTTGCCGAAGCTCCCAGCCATGGCAAGCCCGTCGCTTTGTACGACTCCCGTTCGCGAGGGACCGAGGCATATTTTGAATTGACAGACGAATTCTTAGCCCGCAATGGCATCGAGAGCCCGCGCGGCGCCGAAAGAAGGGCCATGACATCTGCCCGGCCGAGACCGAAAGGTGCATTCTGGCCCTACTCGTGACACTTGGCGACTGTCCCTGCCTCGCGGGATGAGAGGCCCATTGGACTTTTTTTGAATCGAGGATCTTAATGATGAACATTGCTGCTGCCGATCCCAAACGCCGAGCCCTCGGAAAAGGACTCGACTCGTTGCTTCCCCGCGCCAAAGCCGCTCCTGTGGCCGAGGCCGAAGGCGGAAAGCCGCGTGAGATTCCGCTTGAATTGATCGACCCCAACCCATTCCAGACGCGCTCCCAAGTGAACCAGGAACAGCTATCCGAGCTGGCTGCATCGATCGCCGCCAACGGAGTTGTCCAGCCAATCCTCGTGCGGCCGCTTGCGGCGGGACGATTTCAACTCATCGCCGGCGAACGCCGCTGGCGAGCCTCGCAAATCGCGGGCAGGACTACGGTTCCAGCCATTTTGCGCCAGGTTTCTGACGAGCAGGCCATGGAGATCACGATCGTCGAGAACCTGCAGCGCACCGACCTGAATCCGATGGAGCAAGCCCGCGCTTTCGAGCGCCTTTCGCGCGAGTTCCATATGACCCAGGAGCAGATGTCGCAGCGCACCGGCAAGGACCGGGCAACGGTATCTAACTTTATTAGATTGTTAAAATTACCTTCTTCCGTCCAGGCCCGGGTCGAGGCGGGCGAGCTCACTTTTGGCCATGCCCGCGCGCTGCTCACCTTCGAACACGCGGAAGAGATGGAGAAGGCTGCACAGAGGATCGCCACTCTTTCGCTTTCTGTTCGCCAAACCGAGACCTATGTGCAGGGGCTCATCGATCCCAGCCGCAAGGCGAAGAAGGAGCCCAAACCGGCGCCACAAGTCGACCCCAACGTCCGCGATGCCCAGGAGCGGTTGCAGCGTGCCCTCGGGCTGAAAGTCAGCATCGAGGATCACAACGGCCGCGGCAAAGTGATCATAGAATACGGGCGCCTCGAAGACTTCGACGCACTCATGGAGCGGTTTGCCGCGGAATGAGCATCCAAGACCCGTGAAGCCTGCTGCGTGCCGCTCCTCGGTTGCTTTGCGACAGGGAGAGATTTATCCTTCTTTCTCTGATCGTTCCCTTTTGGAGGCTCATCTACGGCAATTCCTGAGTTGCTGTGGCTGGTCTGGATCCCCTACAAAGTCGCGCCCTCGTGGTCGCATCGACTTGAGTACGGCGGCTCCGGGATACAGTGGCTCAGGAATTGCGATCGCGAACGCAGAGGAGCCAGTCTTCTAATCGATTCGGCTTTCTGAGTACCATTGCGGAGAAAGTTCTATGGCCGTCCAACCCGTAACTTCAACGAACCATTCGCCCCACGCGGTGCAGTCCATCCCGGTGGTTTTGAACGGGCGCGTGCTTGAGCACAACCGGCGCAATCCGCTCAACGTGGATTGGGTGGAAGCTGTGCGCGTGAACACCAGCGCGGTGGAACGCCGTGCGGCAACGCATGTAGCGCGGCGCACGGTGAAAAAGGAGACACAGGCGGCGTGGCTGCTGCGCGCCATCGCTTGCATGGACCTGACCACGCTCAGCGGCGACGACTCCGCCGATCGCGTGCGGCGGCTCTGCGCCAAGGCGCGCAATCCGATGCAGCGGCACATCGTGGAAGGCCTCGGCATCGAGGAGTTGCACCTGACGGTTGGCGCGGTCTGCGTGTATCACGCGTTTGTGGAGACGGCGGTGAAGGCGCTCGAAGGCTCTGGCATCCCCGTTGCTGCAGTCTCCGCCGGATTTCCTGCTGGCCTAAATCCACTGGCGGAGCGCGTGGAAGAGATTCATCGCAGCGTGGAGGCCGGCGCGCAGGAGATCGATATCGTCATCACGCGTGCACATGTCTTCAACGGAGACTGGCAGGCGCTGTACGACGAGGTTGCGGCGTTCAAAGAGGCTGCGGGTCCTGCGCATCTGAAGGCGATTCTGGGCACAGGCGACCTGATGACGCTGCGCAATGTGGCGCGCGCAAGCTGGGTGGCCATGATGGCCGGCGCGGACTTCATCAAGACTTCAACGGGAAAAGAAAGCGTGAACGCCACGCTGCCCGTATCGCTGGTCATGGTGCGTTGCATTCGCGATTACGCGGAGCGAACCGGCATGGCGGTGGGATTCAAGCCGGCCGGCGGAATTCGTACGGCAAAGCAGGCGACGGACTGGCTGGCGCTAATGAAAGATGAGTTGGGCCGCCCTTGGCTCGAACCGTCACTCTTTCGGTTCGGCGCCAGCGGAATGCTCGGCGATATCGAGCGACAGTTAGAGCATCATTTAACTGGGCGGTATTCGGCGACGTACCGGCATCCCATCGCATAAACAGGGATGAACAAGAGCAGACAGACCGGCGCCACAAAAGGTGGGGTCCACATGAAAAGATCGGTCGTGCTTCTTTTTGCATGTCTTTGCGTGTTCAGTGCGGGTGCAGAAAACAAAGCCGAGCGCAGCGTAACGCCCGACCAGGCGCGGGTACTGGTGTTGGCAGCCTTGACTCCGAAGCAAAGGCAGCTCCCTAGCCTCGAAACCGATCCGTATAACAACCCCGGCTCCACGCGGTACCTCTTCTTCAGCGTGACCTGGGGGAAGACGGCGAGCGGAAGCGAGGTGGTTGGAAGTTATGCCGTAGACCTTTTTACAGGAGACGTGTTTAGCGCAACCGCTTACTGCCACGAGGAGAAGAACAAGAATCTTGAGGCGCTTCAAAAGCAGTTCCGAATCAATCTCCAACTGACGCAGGCGGAGTACCAGAAGCTGAAGACCAAAGGGCCGCTATGTAGGGAGTGAGCGCAATCGAGTGAGAGCGAATAAAATGTTCAGTTTCGGTTTACTGTCGGAGATGGCACCCGAAGGGCGCCGCTGCCAAACCAAGTAAGGAGACGCTGTGAGCATCGCGGAAAAGTTCCACACCATGGAGTACGGCGCCGCGCCGGAGGATCCCAAAGATGCCAATCAGTGGCTCGAGCGGCACCATCGCCGATTTGAAGAGTTCATCGGCGGCGCGTGGGTAAAGCCGGCGAGCGGCGAGTACCAGACCACCAGCGATCCTTCTACAGGCGAGACGCTTGCCGAGGTGGCCAAGGGCAACATTGACGATGTGAACGCGGCGGTGGAAGCGGCGCGGAAGGCTTTTCCCGCGTGGCAAGCGCTGAGCTGCCACGAACGCGCGCGGTATTTATACGCTCTTGCGCGGCAGGTGCAGAAGCACTCGCGGCGACTGGCAGTTCTCGAGACGATGGACAACGGCAAGCCCATCCGCGAGAGCCGCGACATCGACATTCCTCTCGTCGCAAGGCACTTCTATCATCATGCAGGCTGGGCGCAGCTCCTCGACCAGGAGTTTCCCAACCACACAGCATGCGGCGTCGTTGGCCAGATCATCCCATGGAACTTTCCGCTGCTGATGTTTGCGTGGAAGGTGGCTCCGGCGCTGGCTGCAGGCAACACAGTAGTCATTAAGCCCGCAAAATATACGCCGCTCACCGCTCTGGCGTTTGCCGAGCTGGCCATGGAAGTGGGCCTTCCGCCCGGCGTGCTCAACGTTCTCACCTGCGACGCAAAAACCGGCCAGGCGCTCGTCGAACATCCCGGCATCGACAAAGTTGCATTCACCGGATCGACCGAAATCGGCCGCGTGATTCGCAAGGCCACGGCCAATTCGACCAAGAAACTCTCACTCGAGCTCGGCGGCAAATCCCCGTTCGTCGTCTTCGATGATGCCGATCTCGACTCTGCCGTCGAAGGATTGGTGGATGCGATCTGGTTCAATCAGGGCCAGGTCTGCTGCGCCGGCTCGCGCTTGTTGGTGCAGGAGCGTGTCGCCGAGACGCTCTATACCAAGATTCGCGCGCGGATGGAAACGCTGCGCGTAGGTCCGCCCCTCGACAAGGCGATCGACATCGGCGCGATCGTTTCGCCGGTGCAGCTCGAAACCATCCGCAAGATGGTCGATCAGGGCGTTGCAGAAGGCGCGAAGTGCTGGCAGCCGGGCAATTCTTTGCCGGAGAAAGGATGCTTCTACCCGCCCACGCTGCTCACCGACGTGCATCCGGCAGCTACCGTGGTACAAGAAGAGATCTTCGGACCGGTGCTGGTCGGCATGACCTTCCGCACGCCTGCCGAGGCCGCGGAGCTCGCCAACAACACGGTCTATGGCCTCGCCGCCAGCATCTGGAGCGAGAATATTAACGTCGCGCTCGACTTGGCCTCGCAAGTGAAGGCCGGAGTGGTGTGGGTGAATTCAACCAACCAATTCGACGCGGCCTGCGGATTCGGCGGCTATCGCGAATCGGGCTATGGGCGCGAAGGCGGACGCGAAGGCATGCTCGAATATCTGACGCCGAAGTGGCTGCACGTGCTTCCTGCCGCACCCGAAACGGCGGTGCCTATCAATACTTCCGACGAAGACGAATCTCAAGAGACCACAAACCCGCTTATCACTTCCAGTATCGATCGCACCGTCAAGCAATACATCGGCGGCAAGCAGTCGCGGCCTGACTCCGGCTACTCGTTCCCGGTGTACGGGCGCGATGGTGAGCTGCTGGGCGAGGCGCCGCTTGGAAATCGCAAAGACATTCGCAACGCCGTAGAAGCTGCGCGCAATGCGTCGGGCTGGGCACGGACTTCGGCGCACAATCGCGCGCAGGTCGTCTACTACATCGCTGAAAACCTCATCCAGCGGCGAGACGAAATTGCGCAAAGGCTGGCGCGCGCCGTTGGCGTAGATCAGGCAGCGGTCGAAGTCGATCTTTCCGTCCAGCGCATCTTCAGCTACGCCGCTTGGGCCGACAAATACGAAGGAGTTGTGCATCATCCTCCGGGCCGCAACATCACAATTGCCATGCCGGAAGCCGTAGGCGCCATCGGCATCCTCGCACCAAGCGAAGCGCCGCTGCTCGGGCTGCTCTCGTTGGTGCTGCCTGCAATGGCTGTCGGCAACACAGTCGTCGCCGTCCCTTCTGAGCGCTATCCGCTCATCATCGGCGACTTGTATCAACTGCTTGATACGAGCGACGTGCCCAGTGGCGTGGTGAATTTGGTAGCCGGCCGTCCGGTGGAGCTGGCCAAGACACTCGCCGAGCACGACGGCATTGAAGCCATCTGGTGCTTCCGCAGCAATGAAGAAGCCAATGCCGTGCGCGCCGCTTCCATCGGCAACATGAAGCAGGTGTGGACCAACGACGGTCATGAGTACGACTGGTTCAACCCCGCGCAAGCAGAAGGACGCTGGTTCCTGCAGCACGCAACGCAGGTAAAAAACATCTGGGTGCCATACGGGGAGTAATCCGTGCGGGCTTGTCAGCCCAGCCTACTTCCAATGCTGAAACTGTAAAAGGCGATAATTGCCAAGATCCATGTTGCTTTCATAGAACGCTCTTGCTCTGGCGACATAAATTGCCGCTGTGCCCCCTCCATAATGCCCATACATTGCGGAACGGTTTTCCTTCTCGGGGCTGGCACAAGTTGATCCAGGACGCGAATGTGGATTCTCACCCACGGCGAACAACGCAATAGCTCCAGGGTGTCCGCCCAATTCTGGAGCATCTTGCGGCGCTGTGTTGCGTGTTCGGCCCGGTTGTAGATGCCTCGCGCACGGTGCAACTAGTGATTCAGCGCCTTCTCAATCCAATCCGCGTTGTATCGGCACAGAACGATTCCCGAGACGAGTCTTTGTGACGCGAGCAGTGCGACAGTTAGGCCGGGAATTTGCTTTGTCTTCGGAGAATTTATACGGCGTCATGAATAAATTACATGCGCGGTGGCCTCACTGCGCGAGAACTGATTCGCTCCCTTTTCTGTTCGCCGGTCTCAAGAGCATTTGTATCAGGAGCATGGAAAAATCTTTCCCGATGTGACTCGTTTGGCACTCGAATTGCGATAAGGACTGCGAATTCCCAGATAGGAACCGCTCCATTAATCCGCAATGTGGATCGATATTCTGCCTTGGTTGCGAGGGAGGGTTTTACAGGAAGGGATGGCTGCGTCAACGAAGCGGTTCGGTCATGCAGATAAATTCATTTAGCCAAGGCGTAAGTCGCATATCCGAATAGCCCCGAAGCGTAGATGCTAGAGCTTAACAATGTCGTTTCCACAAGTCAGAAAGTTCCGCCCGTGACGATTGCGACCGGTAGGTAAGAGTTTTACTTACCCCCGCTGAAACCGGTCTTGAGCGAGTTCTTCAAGGATTCATTTACATAGCGATTGCCGCCTGGGCACAAGAGCGTTGTGGCCTATTGCAATGCCTTGTCCTGACGATCGGCACCCAATGAGCGAGCTGGCTGACTCAATGCGAGCATCCAGCCGCCGGGATTCCCATGGCTGTAGGCCATGAGACAACACGATTCGCAATGGAGCACACAAATGATGCAATTGCGCGACATTTCTTTTTGCGCGCCATTTAGACATAAACTCACAACGGCGAGGGCGGTCTGTGGCAGCGTTTCACGGCTGGATTGCTACGACACGCACATGCGTGCTCGCGCCGCTAAGCAAGGCCGCGAACGTCGAATTCTCCTTTCCCACATTTTCATTTTGCTCTCATGCTGCTTGCCCCTCGCATTTTGTGACTCCATAGTTGGAGCGACCGCACCGGCTGCAGCCGCGATCACCGGCCCGGCGCCGAGTAGCACGTTGACCTCGGCTTCAACCACCTTCACCTGGAACGCCGTAACGGGCGCAACCAGCTACTACCTGTGGGTCGGTACTACTCTCGGCGGCTACAACCTTGCCAACATGGGGCCGTTCTCCGGTACCAGCGCCACCGCCAATCTTCCAACTAACGGAACCACGATTTACGTGCGCCTCTGGACATTCATCAACGGCGGTGCGACTCAAATCTACAACGACTACTCCTACACCGAGGCCAGCGTCGCAGCGGCCGCGATCATCAGCCCGACGCCAAGCAGCACGTTGACTTCGGCTTCAACCACTTTCACTTGGAGTGCCGTAACGGGCGCAACCAGCTACTACCTGTGGGTCGGTACTACTCTCGGCGGCTACAACCTGGCTAACACGGGGCCGTTCTACGGTACCAGCGCCACCGTCAGTCTTCCAACTAACGGAACCACCATCTACGTGCGGCTCTGGACGTTCATCAACGGCGGTGCAACTCAACTCCACAACGACTACACATATAGCGCGGCTAGCGCGGCCTCTTCCTCACCGACTTTGAGCGGGTTAAGCTGCTCCAGCGCATCAATATCTGGGGCAGGGACCGACAGCTGCACCGTAACGTTGAGTAAGGCAGCGGCCACGGGTGGCCTCGCCGTCAGCCTGGCCAGCAACAACTCTGACGTCACAGTGCCGGCATCAGTGACCGTGGCCGCCGGAGCTACCACCGCCAGCTTCACGGCTACCGTCTCCTCTGTCAGCACATCTCAGACCGTCACACTGACCGCCAGCGCCAGCGGTGCAGCAGAGACCTTCGCCCTGCAACTGGGCGCTTCTGTCCCCACGCTAAGTATTGAAGCGACCAGCATCGCCTTTGGCGATGTGGTCTTGAACTCCCCGGCTACGCAGTCCCTGACCCTGTCCTCAACGGGGACTGCGGCAGTGACCGTGAGCGCAGCAACCGTCACCGGGACCGGCTTCACCGCCTCCGGAGTGACCTTTCCGTTGACCTTGAACTCCAATCAGACGGCCACACTGAGCGTACAGTTCGATCCCACCGTCGCTGGGGCAGCGACAGGACAACTGACCATCACCAGCAACTCCTCTACGGGAACTTCCGCGGTTGTCAGCCTGAACGGAACCGGCGCGGTGGCTGCCTACGAGGTCAACTTGACCTGGGATGCGCCCACAAGTTCCCCGGACCCGGTCGCCGGATATGACGTTTATCGATCACCGAGTGGTGCCTCCTCGTATGCTCAGCTGAATTCGTCGGTAATCGCCCAAGCCGCCTACACTGACACCACGGTCCAGGCTGGCCAGTCCTACGACTACATTGTAGAGAGCGTCGACGCTTCGGGTGTCACCAGCATTCCCTCTAACATGGCCGGCGTGACGCTCCCGTAACCGAGCGCTTGCATGTCCAGAGTGTTCACATCTTTGAGTGCCTCGTAGATGATTTCCACGTTTCTTCGGACGGTTTCGGAAGGGGCCTACTTGCCGATGCAGAAAGTGTAAAACGCGATAATCTCCAGTATTCATGGGGCTTTCAGGAAATGCTCTCTTTCCGGCGACTCACTGGCGACTCAAACTCTCTCCAGATCCCTTTGCCCTTGCTTGTTGCAATTCGTGCGAGAAGCCCTTTCAAAACGGTGAGCGGCTCCGGGCGGTGGAGCTGCCTCGTGGATAATTGACGACGTAGAGCAATCAGCTGCTTCAGGCGCGTAAGAGGGGGACCGAGTGATAGCCGAGCAGTGCGTTGTGGGGGTATGTTTCGTCCCGCTGGATGCGAACGCTCCCAAGTTCTTCGGGTTCTCCGAGTTCCTCGCTGGCCTCGCTCTCATGGTGCTAGCCTGGACGATAGGAGACGTCCGCTACCGCTTCCGCATTCGTTCTGCCCCAATCCCTCTTCAGGGTCTCACCTTCGCCGTTGTCGCTGCGGTGGGGACACTCGCTCTGCTAACGGACCTGTGGCGTGCCCAAAGGTGGCTTGTACCGCAAGGTACCCCGCTCACGCCTGCTTCTTGGCAGGCCCTCCTTGCCGGCTTGTTTTTCTTGACGTTCCTTACTTGGACCTGGATCGCCTTTATCAGACCGCCGACATTCGGCAAGCGAAATACCAAGCGCTACGCGCAGGCCTTTTACTTCTCTATTCTGAAGGGCTCTCAGAGCAGAGCTGGCCGTGGTCGCCGATCAGCTCAAGTTCTCGGCTAAGGAGCTTGTGCGTTACGCCACCAATAACAACAAGCCCTACTACACGGAGAGTAAGGGAGACGGCAAAGAAATCTCGGATGCTGAGGCATACGCGAATGACCTCCTGCTTCTGATCGCAGATAGGCGCTTTTGCCGAGTGATCGTCAGTCTTCGCCCGTCACTGCGTTGGCGATCTTTCATGAGATGGGCGAAGCAAAGAAGTACGGGATTCGGATCGAAACCTTCGCCAGGAACATCGTTAATGAGGCGTTAGCGAACAAGGATTCGTTCCTCTACCATGAGGCCGACGGCTACGAGTCGGGGCTCATTGGCTATCTCAAACCTCTCTCTCAGGCGATGTTTGCCAACTACATGATGGTAGGACTATCGGAACGATGCTTGACCGCGACTTTTCGAGCAGGTCTAAGTGGGACGCCGACCAGTGGGAGGCCTACTGCCGCATCGTGCTAATAACCTTCCGCGATTATGTCGAGAGCGGGCACGGAGGCCACTCGTACGCGTTGTTTCGAGCATTAGGCTGCATCAAGAACGCATCGTCGGACCTTTACAAGCTTAACGGGGTCGCGAACAGTGCTTGGGATGATGATCCACTGGCACGCCTTCGGGTAATCGTTGACTTCATCAAGAAGGCTGTCGAGATTCTCGAGAAAAAGGGTGTCCCAAGCAACCTGCAGCTACGCATTCGGAACCAGGACCGTTCCTCATCCAAGAGCTTCTATGACCATATTGCTGACCTGATCTTCGAGGTGATCTTTGCGGCCTCTGCGGTGACCTCCCCGAAAGATCAGTGCTGGTGGATACAGCATAATTCGGTTTGGGGTGAACTGTTCGATTTTGACCAACTTGGGGGAAAAGCTGGCGCCGTCGTTAAGTTCAAG
Organism: uncultured Acidobacteriaceae bacterium; assembly: GCA_963782285.1. Taxonomy (GTDB): domain Bacteria; phylum Acidobacteriota; class Terriglobia; order Terriglobales; family Acidobacteriaceae; genus Telmatobacter. The sequence continues at coordinate 115,429 of CAWAJH010000001.1, read as the reverse complement.
GTGCGCCGGCTTTTGTACAACGAGGTCGCAAGGATGAAGAGCTTCCCAAACTTTAAAGGGGCAAGGATCCTGGGCTTTTGCCTAAACGTCCTGGGGCTGGAACGGAGGAGGGGCGATTACTCAAAAGACAGCCGTGCTCTGCACGAAGCGATTCTCATTTGGACGAAGAAAAACTACGCTCGGTTGTACGGCTACAACCCGCGCGTAGCTGAGGCCTGCCTTGTAGACGACATGACCTATGATGCGGAGAACCACAGGCTTGTGAGGACTTATCCGGCCGACGGGCTGAGACGGGAGCCAAGTTACATCTACCTATACATCGATCCGCCCGCCTCAGGTTCCAGCAATGCACCTGCTGAGATTGCCAACCCTGAGGAAATAAAAGACTAGCGGCGAAGGATAAGGACGGGGACGATCAGGTAGTCTCTCTTTACCTAATCGCGACATGGGTGCGCACAAACCTTCGGTTTTTCAATCTTCACATTATTGCGCTCGCCGAGGCCGATTACTACTTATAAGTCTTAGTGCTGTATCTGGAGCGCCCGCGACGCAACGGTGCGCAGTTGCATGCTCTTGGCGGGGCGCTTCGGATACAGCGACTTGAAGGAATCCGCCCTCCGCGGAAGCCTATGTACTTTGAATCGGCCTGTGCGGGTGCAAAGGGCTCAGGCACCGGCTGAGTCGGGCGGGATTTGCTGCTTTGATGGTGGGATGATGCGGTGAAACACCGAAATGGGGAGTCAGTTCAGGACTGAAGAGATAGCCGGGCAAGCAGTTCTGGATAGTTGAGGCAAGGAGTCCGCGTGCGCGCCGAAGCACGGGCAGAGGTAGAGGATGTAGATGGAGCTTCATGCTGCGCACCGGTCTGGTTGAGGTGGAGAGCGAAGCAGGAGTTGCGCGGCCGAGAGCCGTTCGACAACGCGCATGGATCCGCCGCAAACAGGACAGTTCCAAAGCGAGTGGTTCTGATCGGTGGATGGTGATGCCACCGAAGCAGGCATCTTCTCTATGCCGCTGAGCAGTTGGAAGCATAGCGGCAAGAGTGCAGCGCGGTTGCGGTTAGCGAGGAATCCGAAGTTGCGAATGCGCACGAAGCCCGGGGGCAGCAGGTGGAGCAGGAAGCGGCGCAGGAACTCGTTGACCGCCAGAGTCATGAGCCGTTTCTTGTTGCCGTGGGCGGAATCGCGCCAGCGGAAGGTGACGTTGCCATCAGCGAGAGCGACCAGCCTGGAGTTCGAGATAGCGACGCGATGGGTGTAGGCGCCGAGATAGCGCAGCACATGTTCCGGTCCGCCGAAGGGCTTCTTAGAGTAGACGACCCAGTCGTGGCGGAACAGCAAACGCAGCCAGGCAGCGAAGGCGCTTGGTTGCGCAAGGTACGCGAGGCTGCCGTGAAACTGAAGCTCACCTCGATGGAAAGCGTTGCGCAGTCCTTCGACGAACTTGCCGCGGAAGACACGGCTGAGCACGCCGATGGGCAGGAAGAAGGAGCGCCGGGCCGAGATCCAACGGGAGTGATCCGGAGCCAGGCCGCCGGCGGCAATGACACAGTGGACATGCGGATGGAACTGCAGTCGCTGATTCCAGCTGTGGAGCACGCTGAAGAAACCGATCTCGGCACCGAGATGCCGTGGATCGCGGGCGACTTCAAGCAGGGTCTCAGCGCTCGAGTGAAAGAGCAGGTTATAGATGAGCCGTTTGTTCTGCAATGCGAGCGGGGCCAGTTCCCGCGGTAGAGTGAACACGGCATGGACATAGCGAGTGGGCAACAGTTCCCGTTCGCGCGCCTGGAGCCAGCGTCGGCGCGCGTTGCCCTGGCATCTTGGGCAATGCCTGTTGCGGCACGAGTTGTAGGAGATCCTGGTCGTATGTCCGCAGTCGGTGCAGCGATCGCGATGCCCACCGAGCGCAGCGGTGCGGCAGCGTGCGATGGCCAGCAACACCTTCTGGTGTTGCCAGCTGATCCACCTGCGGCTGTGTTCCACAAATGCCTGCCCGGCACAGCGAACAATGTCGGCCATCTCCACGAGAGGCCGGTTGTTCAACTGTGCTTGTGTCCTCCCTTGGAAGAGAGCGTGAGGGCATCAAGCGGGCTGGCGGTCGCGCTGAGATGCCGTTGGGACAGATGCAGATAGATGGTCGTTACTTCGAGGTCGCGGTGCCCGAGCAGTATCTGAATGGTGCGCAGGTCGGCGCCGGCTTCGAGTAGATGGGTCGCGAAACAATGCCGTAGAGTGTGCGGATGAATGCGCCTGTTATCGAGGCCTGCGCGTTCGGCGGCGATCTGGCAGGCGCTCCATAGGACCTTGGTGGTCACAGGATGACTCGCTGTGTGCCAGCGATTACCAGGAAACAACCACTCCTTCGGCTTGCGCCGGAGACCGCGCCAGTAAGTGCGCAGTTCTTCGAGTAGCTTCGGGCTCAGCATGACATCGCGGTCCTTGCCGCCCTTGCCCTCATGGATGTGAACCACCATCCGCTGGCTGTCGATATCGCTGACCTTGAGGCGGGCTGCTTCTGCGCGACGTGCGCCGGTGGCATAGAGAGTCATCAGCAGGATGCGATGAAACGGTGTGTCCGCAGCTTCAATGAGTCGCGCGACTTCTTCCTGGCTGAGTACCCCTGGAAGGTGCCGCACCTTCTTCGGATAGGGCGTCTCGGCGATGCTCCAGCCACGCTTCAAAACGTGAATGTAGAAGAAGCGCAGCGACGCCAGCCGCAGGATGACCGTGTTCGGGCTGAACTTGAACTGGGTGAACAGCGCTGCCTGATACTTGCGTATGTCTTCCGGGCCAAGCTGATCTGGCGGGCGCCGGAAATAGCGGCTGAAGTGTGCAACGCCGTGAAGGTAAGTGCGAATGGTTGTGGCGGCGAAGTTGCGGCGGTGCAACTCCTCAATCATGAGCTCACGTAGTTGGTTCACAGAGAATCCTCCTTCTCTGCGTCCCAAACTACCCCGCCAGCCACAAAGGCCGGCTCAACCGCACGCGGATGCGTCCGCCGCCGCAGCGGCTTCGTTCAAGTCGGCCAGTGTTCCGCGATCCGATGACCATGTAGCCGTAGCTGCCGAATGAGTGACCACATGCGGCGTTTGAACTAAGTCGCTGGCGCGACGGACGCTGCGGCGTGGGTCGTCCCCGGGCATTGTTGGCTGTGTAAGGCTTGGGTCACAGGAGGTTTACCGTGACCCATCTTCGGCAGCTGATGCTGGATGAACTCCAGCGTCGCAACTATTCCCCAAGCACTGTCCGTTGCTACATCCACGCGGTGACGGATTTCTCCAAATACTTCCATCGCTCGCCTGAGCGCCTTGGTCCCAGCCACATTCGCGAGTACCAGGTGCATCTGTTTCGCGATCGGAAGTTGTCGCCTGGCACCATCCAGAGCCGATGTGCGGCGCTGCGGTTTCTCTTCGTCAAGACCCTTCGGCGCCCCTACCTGCTCGATGAGATTCCTTTTCCCAAGCGCCCCAGGAAGCTGCCGACCGTACTCAGTCCGGAAGAGGTCGCGCGGCTGATTGATTCGGCTCGGAACCTGATGCATCGCACCATGCTGATGACGCTGTATGCAACCGGGCTGCGCCGGGCCGAGTTGTGTCACCTGAAGGTCACCGACATCGACAGCGAACGCATGGTCATTCATGTCCATCAGGGCAAGGGCAGCCGCGATCGCGATGTTCTGCTGACCCCGAAGCTGCTGGACACTCTGCGCGAGTACTGGCGCTGGATGAAGCCCAAGACCTATCTGTTCCCAGGCATGGTGAACAACTGGCGGGCTGATGTGCCCATCACGGAAAAGATCGTCTGGGAGGCTGTGGCTGAGGCCGCCAAGCAGGCCGGCATCAAGAAGCACGTATCTCCGCATACGCTGAGGCACAGTTTCGCCACGCATATGCTCGAAGCTGGCGCCGATCTGCGCACCATCCAGGTGCTTCTTGGACACTCCAAGCTCGAACACTCGACCGTCTACCTGCACCTGTCACGACGCCACCTGCAGGCGATTCCAAGTCCGCTCGAAGCCATCGAAGTGTCACGGCCGGACGAAGTAAAACGCTCCAGGAGACGCATGAAGCGATGAGCCGGCCCACCCTCGAGGTGGCCGACATCGTCCGTCGAACGGGCAACAGGTTTTTGGAACAGCAGCAGTCGCATCTTGCATGGCCGCATCGCAAGGTGCTCGATGCCATCGTCCGCTGCCGCACCGCGGCACTGGGCGGTCATCGCGATCAGTGCGTCCGCTGCGGCCATCAGGCCATCTCGTTCAACTCATGCCGCAACCGGCACTGCCCCAAGTGCCAGGGGAACGCGCGCGCAAAATGGCTGGCCGCGCGCTCGGCTGAACTGTTGCCCGTTCCGTACTTCCACGTCGTCTTCACTCTGCCACACGAACTCTCCGCGCTTGTTCTCCAGAACAAGCGGCTGTTCTACGATCTGCTCTACCGCACCAGCGCCGCGACGATGCTCGAACTGGCTCGCGATCCCAAGCACCTGGGAGCCGACATCGGATTCCTCGGCGTGCTCCACACCTGGGGACAGAACCTTGAGCATCATCCCCATGTCCATTACATCGTTCCCGCCGGCGGCCTGGCTCTCGACGGCTCCAGATGGATCGATTCCTCGCGCCGCTTCTTCCTGCCTGTTCACGCACTAAGCCGAGTCTTCCGCGGCAAGTTCGTGGCTGGACTGAAGCAGCTCGTCGCGCAGGACAAGCTTCAGTTTCACGGCTCGCAACAACATCTGGCCGCTCCCGGCTGCTTTCCCAGCTTCCTCCGGCAGTTATTCCAGAAGAACTGGGTCGTCTACGCCAAGCCGCCTTTCGGCGGCGCCGAACATGTGCTCAACTACCTGGCCCGCTACACCCATCGCGTAGCCATCTCCAACCATCGGCTCGTGGCCTTTGAAAACGGCAACGTCTCATTTCGCTGGCGAGACTACGCCCACGGCGGCAAGAAGAAGGTCATGACCGTTTCCGCCCATGAGTTCCTGCGCCGCTTCCTGCTGCATGTTCTGCCCGGCGGCCTGGTGCGCATCCGCCACTTCGGTCTCTTCGCCAACCGCAGACGTGGTGCTGCGCTCGAACGCTGCCGCGCGCTGCTCGGCATGGCGGCATGCGCCGATCCACCCGAGCCGCCAGGCCTGCGTTGTCCCGCCTGCTCCGGCATCATGCTGGTCGTCGAACGGCTAACCCGCGGCCAGCTTTACTTCCATCCAAGCCTGACCCCGTCCGAGCCAAGGAGGTGCAGTGTTGACAGCTCATGAGAGACTCAACGCTCGCGCGCATGCTATCAATACTTCCACGCTGTCGTGTCTCAGCACGCAAAGCCGAAGTGCGCTCGATCTCCGATAACGACCGTCACGCGAAGCGCATCAGAAGATACAGACCGAGACTCCATCTGCCATGAAACCGGAGACTGCGGCCCCCAAGCCGTCCGCTCCCCGACCTTGCTGCACACTTGGTCATCTGGCGCCGATTGAAATCCCATAGGTAGATCACCGCGTCCGTCGCAGACCCAGCGACTTACTTCAAACGACCCTATCGAAACTGCCCCGGCAAAAAGTCTTGAGGCAATCCACCGCTCTCATGCCGGGCAGTCCCGATAGGGACCTAACGTTTTTCGCTACGTAAGCCTTCGGAGAGCTCTTGCGAGATCGTCAAGCCCAGGTTCATCGGGGAAACCGGCGGTCTGGTCCGCGAATTGTCTCCCCTGTTGGGCCATGTGGGCTCCGATGTCGCCGGCGTACGCACCACCGCCGAAGTGCCTGGCTTGGTGTGCAAACGCATCAACAAGCAGCTCTCTGTGCGCGCCTGTAAATTGCCGCAAGAGGTTCCCAACAAAGCCAATATGGGTAAAGGCCAAGCGGGGCACAGCTTTTTCAATCAAGGTTGCGAGGTTTCTAACGCCAATTTCATCGGCGCCTGGGGCTGAATTCACGATGAGTTGAAGGGCGGGCTCATCGTAGCCCGCAAGATCCCAAAAGAGCTCCGCTAATCTCGCCTCAAGAATTCAGTCCAAAGAAGAGCGCCTTTCTTCGCGCGCAGAAATCCGCCATGTTGCAGAAAATGCGGGGCGCTGATCTGTCGTCGAGTTTGGAGCACAAAGTTTATCCGTGGTCTCGCCTCAAGAATTCGGTCCAAAGAAGAGCGCCTTTCTTGATGCGCAGAAATGCACCATGTTGCAGAAAATGCGGGACGCTGATCTGTCGTCAGGTTTGGAGCACAAAGTTTGTCCGTGGTCTCGCCTCAAGAATTCGGTCCAAAGAAGAGCGCCTCTCTTGGCGCGCAGAAGTGCACCAAATTGCACAAAATGCGGGGCGCTGATCTGTCGTCGAGTTTGGAGCAGAGAGTTTGTCTGCGGTCATCCAGCCGAAGTTTAGATGAGGAACGACGCCGACTCAGGCAGCGCAACGGAAGAGATTCGGCCGCGCCGTTCGTGCGCCGTAGATGCCCGCAATGCGGCGGCTAGGTCAGGTCTCGTGGATTTTGCGGACGTGTGCTGCAGTCTAAGCAGGATCCTCGAACTCGTTCCAAGAAGTGTGTCTCTCCTCAATCCCCGTCAATGTGGCATGACTGCTGGCAGGCCGCGCACGTCTGTGCAGCGAGATCTGAACCCAGCCTCCCCGTACCGGCTATTCGATGAGTGCTTCTGCTGCTGTTCTTTGGAAACCCGCGCTACCGGCAGCTCTCTGGGGAGAGCCCATCAAACAGCGGCAGCTGACCACCCCAGGGTTGGCTAACCTTCTCGCGGGCTGACTGCCGTTTCGCGGTGAAGGGCAGCCGCCAGATCTCAACCACGGCGGCGAGGACCATGACAAGATGAAACGTCCCGCTAGTCCGTTCACTACCCTTCTGATCTCGGTGGACCACCTCCATGCCGCAATGCAGCGTGCTGGCCGGGCTGTTCTTGTTGGGTGCACTGACCCAACGAACCGGTGTCTCTGCCGGTAGACGAAGTGCCTCAAGCCAATCGGCAATATTTGAGAGCTGGTCCCCCACGCGGAAACCGACGACTCTGATGTCGAGGCCGTCAGTTTTCAGGAGCCTTACGAATTCGATGAAAGCTCGGCCAAAATGTGCACCTTGCTGCCTCGTTAAAACGATCCGCATTCGCTGGTTGACTGCGCTGCTGTATCCCGACACGACCCGTCGCACGAGGGCGGCATCCTTCTGCGCCGCGTTGAGGAGAGATTTGCCGATGGCGTTGGCCTGCTGACGCCGTGCCTCTTGCTTCAGCGTGGGGAGCGTCTTAAGGACGGAATACTTCGGCGCGACTAAGTGTCTGCCAACTGCTTCGCGTTGAAGTGCTCCGATTCTCTTGACAAGATGTTCTGCCATCTCAACTTCGATTTTGAGGTCGGCAGCGCAGACGTCCAGAGGAACGCCTTGCCTGATGTGGCGGTCAAAGAAGGCGCTGTACCGGGCAAACCAATCCCAGTCATTGGCTTTTGCTTGTCTCAAGACAACGATTGGTTCGCTGATTCCTGACTGTCGCAGGTACCGATCGAGATGACCTGGCCGGCCTCCACGCTGCTCGTCGAGTTGACCAGACCCCGCAATCTTCATTGCGCGTCCCTCCTGTCAGGCTTGGAATACCAGTCCAGGACATGGATATAGTGTTCAAGCGTGGTGGTGGAAGCACCGTGGCCCATCAGCACCGCGATTGCCTGTAGGTCAGATCCCCTGACCGCTGAGGTGCGGAACAACTGCCTCCGGAACGACTCGGGATCATCGAACCAAGCAACCGTCGCCGGATGGTGGCGAAAGACATGCCGGGCAACGGAATGCAGAGCCGGCCAAAGCTTAAGCAGGAGCATGTTGGCGAAGGAATGGCGCAGGTGGTGATAATGCAGTGATGCATCGCCCGTGGCTGTGCGCAATGCGCGATGCGCCTGACCAATAACCTGCTCGAAATTGATATGAGCTCGCGGACTTGATTCTGCCGAAAACAGGAGCGCATCTTCACGATAGGAGCCAGAGCGCTCTCTGGCATCGGCGACGAATCTCAGGACTTCTTCGAGTTCCTCATTCGGCAGGAGCACGCGCAACGGCAGATCACGACGGGCATTCGAGGTCTTCAGCTTCCTCAAAGACCAAGGTCGGACATGCAGATGATCCGCAGCGTCAAAATCGCCCACACGCAGATAGGCCGCTTCGGCGCGGCGCAGTCCGCAGCGAAATCCGAGTATCAAGGCGACACGCGAGGCGTTTCGCAGGTGAAGATCTGGGAATCCGTAGGGTCCGTTCAGCAAGTCCAATGCCGCTTTGTATTCATCAACCGTGATGATGTTGGCATCGACCTTAAGCAGTCCGCTCCCGCGTAGCATGGCTTTGAGGTGCAGTGCTCTTTCCCGTCTCTGGCTCAGAAACCAGAAGAGGTGACGGAGTGCTTTGATCAATGCAATCGAATAGCCATCTCCTTTTGGCTCCCCGTTATGGGAATCGCGTTTTCGGCGAAAGAACACGTCCTCATCGAGGACCTGTTCAACGACCTCATCCCACGTCTCGTCGTCCACTTCTAACGGATCGCAATGCTCGAGTCGCGGCATGACCCGCGTGGCAATGAGCAAGGCATAACGCTGAATACTCGATGGCTTGAGCCGAGAGCTCAGGTAGAGCGCAAACTCCGCCATACGTTTTCCGCTGATTTCCGTTCCTGATGCAAGGGCCTGCAGAATCTCGCGATCGATGCGATCTTTCTTTAGCGCTCGCCGCAGTTGAGTCATCCACTCGGGCCCACAATCCGTTTCTCCTGAATCCGCTTCTTCTGCGGCATCCATCACCCTGGGTTCGGCTCGGGCCGGGAGCTTAAATGTCACGTTGAGAGCTTCCCGTCCTCCTTGGATCCTCGCGATTACTTGAGGTCGCAAGCCGTGCGAGACAAAATGCCGCCTGCGGTGTGCCGCGATCACCGGCAGCAATTGTGTTACGGCAAGTTGACGTGCCGCGCGCAGCAGCGTGGAAAGTGAAAATCCCTGCGCCACTATTTCTGTGGAGGCAATCTCCTGGTCGATTGCGCGAATGATTCCTGCCTGCCTGCCCTTTGCTCCTGCGATCGACGGGCCATTGAGAAAGTTTGGGAATTCCGGATGCGCAAGGAGTTTTCTGAGGAGTATCGCTGCTTTGCCGCGGAAGACGACCAGTCGGGCCTCGGCATTCTCTTGCCGGCCGTAGGGGAGTTCGAGGGAAACGCCGATCATGGCGCGATGAAGAGGAACGATGCGCCTTTGTTGTAATGCCTCGATGAGCGGCTGAACAAAATCGGCATGAAGAATCTCGAAGTCTATGATCGCTGCCACCACAAACATCGCGAAGAGCGATGGGACGACGCGATTCGGATCCGAGGATGTAATCCGCTGGTGTGAAACCTGGAGATTCTCCTCAAGCCATTGTGCGGCGTGCCTGTATGTCTCTTCCGAATCGAGGATGCCATCTGCAAAAGGGTTGGATGGAGTCGGATAGTTGAACGCCACTCTTGGCATTCTGGTGGCAGCCAGATCTGGATTTCCGGTGGCGAGCATCTGACGCAGAGTGGCAAAAATTTCCACGATGTTCGCCTTCGAAGGAGTGGCCTTCAAAAGCTCGATCTCAATTTCAGCAACCTCAGTCCGGCTGAACTGAGCGGCGTCTTGCGTAATCAGGCGCTTGACGGCGTCAGAACGACTTACAGACAGAATTGCCTTGAGCCTTGTCACATCGCATTTCATTTCCTCGTCCCGCCACCAATCCAATCAAAACCAAGCTCCCGCAGACATTTCGGAACCACGCTGTTCAGATGTTCGACAAGCCTCGCGAAATCGAAGCTCGAAAACGGCGACCACGGCTCGCGACCATGTGACCAGTGGCCCATATACGCCTCGGCATGTTCATGGGAGATTCCGTCCCTGCGCAGCAGATAGCGCATGACCTTTCGCGGCGTGTTCACGAGGAAAGGGAAGCGATCTCCAAGGATCGCCGCAATACTCGTAGGAGTGACCGGTATGGCTTTCTTCTCAGAACTCAGAAACCAGATCGGAAGGGCCGGTTGATCCTCCGGCGCAAACAGTCTGAGCATCAACAGACTGAGCCTCTCTTCCATCGCACGCATGTGCTGACGTAACTGCGGCGAGGCCCAGACCAGCCGGGTCTTGTAGCCGTCGGCAAAATCCTTATCGCTCAGTATGCCGATCCTCGTGTGCGGCGAGAACTGGTCTTCGGGCAGATATGCATCACATATCGCCCGCGTGCCAAAAGAGAAGAATTGGTGCCAGGTCAGGTAGAGCACTGCACGATTGAGCGCATCAGCGTCGCGCTCAGGGTTGAAGCTCGGGAGTCTGAGAGAAAAAAACTGCCTGCTACCTTCGCGCAGCCATTGCACGGTCTTCTGCACAACACTGAGGCGCGGAAAGGCCCTGGACCCAACAAATCTTTCGGTATTGTCAACATCAGAAGTTGGCGATTGGATCGAGATGTCGTCGTATTCACCCCAGAGTGCCTTGCCAGACCTTTCGAACAGTTCTCTGGCCTCGGCGACGCACAATAGTGCGTAGAACAGCTCGACTCGAGCTTCCGGATGCGGCAGCCCAAGTACGAGACATGTGCTTGCCAATTCACCCCCGGTAAGCTCGTGCAGAAGCCCCCACCGCAGATGCGATAGCCGATTGATTGTGAACCGAGACTGGAGATCACGAGCGCGCAGCCAGTTCTTGACGGCCGCTTCGCAATATTCGAGGGGCTTGCGAAAGAGTTGTCCGAGGCCGGCGCCTGTTCGACGGCGGTACTGATCAATAAGGTTCGTTACGAGGGTTGACGCCCGATAGCGGAGATAGGTGGCGCGCGGCACCTCCATCTCCGGCGGAACCGGAAGCTCGGTCTTGTAGGACGGGCCAAGGGACCACCAATTCCAGTGGGCGCATGCGCCCGCCTGGTTTGCAGGCTCAAAGGCGAATTGCCATTTAGGAAGGCGTTCGACTTCGAGTTTCAGTGCATCATTAAGGTGCCTTCCTGTCTCGATGCAGATCCCGACTGCCGTCGCGGCCATCAAGTCATCGAGCGATACACTGTCGTTGATCGATGCTGTTACAAGTTCCGGCAGGATGGACTCGCGGATTTCTTCTACACGTAAGGCCTGCGAATTCCACGGAAAAGCCTCCGATCAATCTCAAACAGCCTCGTCCTGGCGCGCGCCAGTTGCAAAGCTTCCGGATCACTTTTGGCACCTGGCACGTCGGACAGCACAATCATCTGTGTGCCCGCCACTTCGAGCGGATCAAGCCCGAGCGATAGCGCATCCACGCCCGTCCCGGACTCTTCTATGATTCCTTCCTGATTGACTTCAGTGTCCTCGTCATTGCCTGCTGACAGAATCGGTACACCCAGACGCCAATTCCCATACTCGATGTAGTCGGTCGCTTCGTTACGAACTGAGTATTGAGATCCTCGACTCCGGCTCAAGCCAGGTCGTGCAGTTGTTCGTCGCTCGCAATAATTTCGGATCCTAAGGAAATGCCGGACAAAGTCTCGTCCAACTGGAACGTGATCGACGTCATATTGCCTTGAGAACTCGTCCGGAGGGCAATTTGGGTTGAGGAATTCTAGGAGTTGGGAAAAAGCTGCCTTGCTCAAGGAGCGCACCGATAGCGTAGCGCGATACGGCAGTCGAACCTGGCGCAACGTTTCTTCCCCAGGGAGCTGATCATTGTGGTTTTGGATTGAGCTGTCCTGCTTCAGTTCTGCCACGTTGGTCAATTCCATCCAGCGGGCATGCAAGACCTGTAGTTGTAGCGCGCCGTACATCCTCCGAAGACTTTCGAGTTCATGAGCGTCGCAGAGCATGGCATAGAGTGCGTGGCGCTCCAGGCCTTTTCCATGTAAAGGGTGCTGGAAGTTGCCGGATTTCCTGATCCGCCGCATGGGATCAAACTGGGGCCCGGCTTGCTCGCGAATCTCATTCGCATGCCTGAGTAAATAGGCGACAAGCTCGGGCCATTGGCAAAATGCTTCAGTAGCCTGCCAATAGTCCGGCAATGTCTTGAAGGCCTTGTCCAAATTCGCTGCGACCAGCAAGAAACTGTTCAGGTCCGGCGGAGCTTCCGTCAAGTCGACAAAGCGGCGAAAGGTTCCATCGAGTCCCGCTTCCTTCACCAGAGGAATGAGACTTTCTCTCGGTGATAGCGTCATCTGGACGTCGGGAATCATCTTCTGGCTCCGATCTTGCGGCTTCTAATCCTCCGCCAACCGATCCTTTGCCTTCCGATCAGTTGGGCGATTCTTTCGGAGCGTATTCCGCGAGAAGGGATGATTAACTGATGCGTATCCAGCCTTCGCATCGCCAGTCGGGCGGCGCTTTCGGCGCCGGCACCGGACGGTGCGTTGGGTGGGGCTATAAACAGATGATGCTGCGCAGACAGTTCCAGCCGTTTGGCCAGCAAGCGCGTTTCGCCGGGATGGGCTGCTCCCGGTGTTTGGCATTCAGCGAGGTGAGGATTCACGGCTGCTTCCGGCTGCGTCTTACGCGCTCACGAATCCAGTCCTCAATCTCTGACTCCAGCCAGCCCACTGCGCGGGCCCCAAGCTGCACGGGCCGGGGGAACTCCTCACGAGAAATCGCCAGATAGATAGCGCTTCGCGAGAGTCCAACTCGCAACTTCACCTCGGGTAACCGAAGTATCGAAGTCGACATCGGTTTCTCCAATCGATAGAGAAATGGCCCTGCGATTGGCAAAACTTAGGCACTGCGATTGGCAATACGGGGGGCACTGCGAAGGGCACTACGGGAACTGCGGGCCTTACGGGGCACTACTGGAAGAGCTGGCGATACGAGCGTCGCGGGGCAAATCTAGAGTTTCAAGCTGCTCTGCGCACGACTGACACGAGCATATCTTTCGGCGTTCAGGCAGCCTACAAACTCAATGGAACACATCCTAGAGGAGGGGTCAAGTGCAAAACCCGTCCAGAATCCTCCACGAGGGTTTCACGGTGTTCCTTGGAGCCAACGTGAATCAGTCCGGCCCTCGTGACTAGAAATCTAGATTGCTACGCCACTCCGCCGAAATTGCCCACGACCACCTTGGATTCGTTGATGATGCCATCCACATAATCTGCCCACCATTGGAGCATCCTCTTTCGCTGTTCTGCGAACTCGGCAACGATGTAGACGGCTCGTATCCCTTGTGCCTCATGGCTCAGAGCCTTTTCGATCACGTCTCGATTGAAGCCGTGCTCCGTGAGCAGTGTTGCGCCCGTTCTCCGCAGATCGTGGATGGTGAGTGGGTCCATATCGAACGTCAGGCCCTCCAGGGCCTTATTGAGCGCATTCTTCGCAAAAGGTCTTGTCGGGCTGCCCCTGCCCGGCATCACCAGCTCGGAGTGGCCGGCAAGGGCCTTCAATTCGCGGAACATCGCTGCTACTTGCGTTGACAGGTAAACGATATGCGGCTTGCCCGTCTTTGAGTTCTGCTCTGGGATCAGCCACTCCGCGGCATCAAAGTTCACATGCTCCCACCGCGCCAGTAACAATTCGGATTTGCGGGAGAGAGTGAGCAGAATGATGTGCAGCGCCAGCTTGAATTGGCGCCGCATGTTGGACTGGTAGATGGTGTGAAGGTACAAGCGAATCTCTTTTGGCGTAAGCACGCGGGCGCGCTTGCGCACCTTGCCAATGTAGCGAGTTGCCACCATCGCGGCGGGATTGATCGTGAGCAGCCTTGCTTCAATCGCGTAGTCAAAGATCTGTTTCAAAACCATGCGAAGCTGAATCGCCGCCGCAATCCGCCCGTTATCCCGCTTGCGGTACACCAGAGCCTGCACGTCCAGCGCGTTCACGTCTTTCAGGGCCTTCTCTCCAAGACTGGGGAAAATCTCGTTGTCGAGATAGCGGCGAATGCTTTTCGGGTCTTTCCAATTCCTCACGACTTGCTCGTTGTAGTACCGTTCCCCAAATTCTCTGACAGTGGGATTCGTCGACAGCCCCGTGCGCGCCAGTTTCCTTTCTGTAGCAGGAGACTTGCCTTCTGCCGCGTCCGTTGCCAGCTTGTCCCGCCTTTCCCGCGCCGCTTTTAGACTCATGGCCGGGTAACGCCCCAGCGTCACCCGCTCCTGCTTTCCATTGAGCCGATAGCGAAAAATCCAGGACATTTTCCCGCTGGGGAGCACATCCAGCGAGAGCCCATTGCCATCGCTCTCCAAGTAGCGTGCGGCCCTCGGCGCCAAGCTTCTGATTTTGGTATTCGTGAGCGGCATTCTTGACTTTCCGTGAGTCGCAGGGAAGATTTTCGTCACTCTTCTGATCTGGCGACTCACTGGCGACTCAAAACGGCTTGGCTGCCCTGAGTCGCCAGTAAACAGTATAGGACTACAAACTCAGCAAATATAAGGTATTAATCTCTTTTCTATATTTCCTTGGACGCCTCTGGATGCCGTCTTATTTGCCGATGCAGAACGTCGAGAAGATCAGGTTGAGGATGTCGTCCGATGTTGTCTGGCCAGTGAGCGAGTCGAGGGCCCAAAGCGCCCGATAGAGATCGAGCAGGATCATTTCGTGTGGAATGCCGTCGGTGTTGGCCTTTGCCGCGTCGGCCATTGCGCCGATCGCAGTCGTCACGGCTTGGTGCTGTCGGAGATTGGTCAGCATGCCGGGCTCGGCGGCGGCACCGCCTGTTGCAAGCAAGAGAATGTGCTCGCGCAGTGCCGTGATGCCTTCGCCTGTGAGCGCGGAGGTAGAGAGAGACACGAATCCGTTCAGTGATGCCGGCGCGGCCTCAGCACTCGCATTCTCGTTATTGACCAGGTCACATTTATTGAGGACTACGACCGCCGGCCGCCCTTCGACCGAGTGCAAGAGACGATTCTCTTCGTCGCTGCGCGGCTGTGTGGCATCGAGCACAACCAGCACAAGTGCGGCGTCGGCAAGCGCTTCGTGGCTGCGGCGGATGCCGAGCTGCTCCGCTTCCTCAATCGTTTCGCGAGCTCCTTCACGGAATCCCGCGGTATCGACCAGTTCAATGGGAATACCGCCGAGCGAAATACGTTCGGTAACCAGATCGCGCGTCGTACCTGGAGCGGCGGTTACGATCGCACGGTCCCGTTCGACGAGACGGTTGAAGAGCGAGCTTTTGCCCACGTTGGGCCGGCCTACGATGGCGAGCGTCAATCCGTCGTGCACAATCCGGCCGCGTGCGAAAGAGGCTTCGAGCGTAACCAGCGCCGGCATCAGCTCATCGATGCGCCGCGCGATCTCGGACTGCGGAGTCACATCCAGGTCATCCTCGGCAAAGTCGATGCCGGCTTCGAGGAGCGCAACGAGTTCCACGAGTGACTGTTTCAGCGGCGCAACGCGGCTGCTGAGGGCACCCCCCATCTGGCTCGCCGCCTGCCTTGCCTGCGTCAGCGTCTGCGCGTCGATCAGGTCGCGGACAGCCTCGGCCTGCGTAAGATCGATCCGCCCGGCCAGGAAAGCACGCTGTGTGAACTCGCCTGGCTCAGCGAGCCGCGCGCCCAGCTCCATCGCGCGCCGCAACAGGAACTCCAGGACCACCGGCGAGCCATGCGCGGCGATCTCCGTCAGATCCTCTGCGGTGTAGGAATTTGGAGCGGCGAAAAAGGTGACCATCGCCTCGTCAATTTTCGTAGATTCGCCCCGTGCGGCCTGCGCGACCTCAGTGTCCATTACCTCTGCCAGCCGCGCGCGAGCGTGTTCGAGCGATTGATGAAGCCGAAGGAGTTGCGAGGCAATGGATGCGGCCAGCGGACCGCTGAGGCGGACGATTCCGATGCCGCCCCGGCCGGGTGGTGTAGAGATTGCGACGATCGTGTCGGTTACTGTGTCTGGCGCAGCCATTTGTTGCACTCAGTGTAGTGTCTTAAGCCAAGTCGGCGCATGCGGTAGATCGGGTCGCGCGGCTTCGCTCCTCCGCAATTCTTGACGTTGCGAGCCGATAGTCTCGAAATGAGATCCGGACCGCCACAATCCTTGACACCATCCTGATTCGTCACCACATGGGTAACCCCATTCTTCAGACCTGCCCTTTGGCCTGGTGCACGCCTTTCAAGTTGCTCTAAACTCGGCATCAGAACGTCACTTCCCGATGACGCCGTCGATCCGCAGCGGGAATCTCGACCGGCTTGAGGTTGCAGCGATGAAAGCTGCTCGATTAGGCACGCTCAAGTTCTTCGCGCTTGTGTTTCTCCTGCCCGGTTTGGCAGGCCTCATTGTCTCTGCCATGATCTCGACGCATTATCTCGACACCATGCCTAGGTGGCCGGTTCCGGAGGAGCATCGCATCATTCCCCGCGGCATTCACGGCACGACTGTCTATCAGACTCTGGCGGAAAACAGGGAACTCAACACGATTGAATTCTCGTCAGTGGGTGTTTTCCTGGTCGGCCTTGCGCTCGGAGTGGTCTACCTGGAGGAATGGGGAAGCCTGCAAACGCGCGAGGACGGCGATGAATCGGAACTCGCGCATCACCCCGGCTAGCAAGCGCGCCGCAGTCGACAGCCAACGATCCACTACAATAAACCGATGCCCGAACTCCCTGAGGTGGAGACAGTCGCCCGCGGCGTTCACAAACGCGTATGTGGCGATCGCATTGTCCAGGCATGGTTCAGCCGCCAGCCTCAACCCTTCAAGACTCCGCCCGCTCGCCAGGCCAAAGGACTCGCAGGCTGCGAGATTCTGGCGGTTCACCGCACGGGGAAGCACATCGTGTTCGAGTTGGGGTCAGCAGACTCCGCATTCACTTCATCGCGGCCGGCATCCAAAAGAGCCGCGCAGGAACAAAGCAGCGCCAAAACACCGGATGCGCAATGGATCGTTCACCTTGGCATGACGGGCCGGCTCCTGGTTACGACCCCGGATTGCCCGGTTGCGCTTCACACCCATGCCCGGCTCGACCTGGAAAGTGGCCGTGAACTTCGTTTTGTGGATCCACGCCGATTCGGCCGACTCCAGTTCCGCGACCTCCGTGATGAAGCTGCGTTTCAGGGGCCCGGCGCCGAACCGCTCACCATCGATGAGCGCGAATTCGCAGCACTCTTCCATCGCCGGCAACTTCCTATCAAAGCGGCGTTGCTCAATCAGTCGCTCCTCGCGGGCGTGGGCAATATCTACGCAGACGAAAGCCTGTTTCAAGCCGGCATCCGGCCGCGCCGCCGGAGTAACAGCCTCACCTTCGCAGAGCTTGAGAGGCTCCGTCTCGCGCTGCGCGAGACTCTACAGAAGGCCATCCGGCTCGGTGGCTCGTCGGTCTCCGACTACGTCGACGCCAATGGAGAACGTGGCTTCTTTCAGCTCGAACACCGCGTATACCAGAGAACGGGGGAGCCCTGCCCGAGATGCCAGACCCCGATTCGCAGGATCCTGCTGGCGGGGCGCGGAACGCATTTCTGTCCCCGGTGCCAGGGTTGAATGACTCAGGCCTACACTTTTTTGAATAGTTTTCGCCTTTTTATTTCCAGAATCCAGAAAAACAAAATGCATGACCGTAGTAACACGTTGATAATAAAGAGCGCGTCGAACGGAACACTGATTGCTAGAGAAGAAGTGCCAGTGATGTATCGGCCGTTGGAGGAACGTCCAACGAGCCAGAGCAACACCGGGTACCCGGCACGAGCAACCGCCAACGAGCGACCCTCCAAAGGGACAAGCCAGCCGGGAAGCCTGCAGTAGAAGTGGTGGAGACATCCGCCACTCTCAATTTGGCTGGGAGGCCAGTGACCAGTGCAGGCAGTGACGCCACTCTCTTGAGTGGCGTTCTTGCGTCAGGCGTCCCACTCCCCCGACAGCAGTTACTAAAGAGGTTTACACCGGCAAGGCGCACTTGCCATGCATTCTGCTTCGCTGTAGT
Organism: uncultured Acidobacteriaceae bacterium; assembly: GCA_963782285.1. GTDB lineage: Bacteria > Acidobacteriota > Terriglobia > Terriglobales > Acidobacteriaceae > Telmatobacter. The sequence continues at coordinate 97,609 of CAWAJH010000001.1, read as the reverse complement.
ATCAGAGTTGCCTATCAAGCGGCTGACGCGGGCCACCCAGGACACGGGTAGTGCAAGCTCGCCGTGGAGCAAGGAAATTTCGCCCGGCAGGTCAGTTCAAAAGGGAATGTGCGCGGCGAAAGCTCACATAGGAAAGGGCGTCACCTGAGAAAAGCAGAGGCCGCGCTGAATGGACTTCGGCGACCGCATGGGGTTGAATAATGGCTCCCGCGTGAAAAGCGGCAATCGCGTTCTCAAAGGGATTCAAGTTTTGGAGCCACGGAGGCCGAGGCGGGACGATTTGCTCGTTGACGTTCCCGGCTGCAGTGTTTCCTAAAATGCGGAGACGGCAGCACCTCCATGAAATCGGTAGTGCGCTAAAGCGCGACTCCTGCAGTTTCGGACCGGTGAGATGTGGCAGTCCGAGCTGCGGTTCCGTAAAAATTTGCAGCACGCACAATTCAATGCAGCAAAGAGCAGAGCACCAGGAAGTGCAAGCAACATGACAACAGAATCAATGCAGCCCCCGCCAGAGCAGGGGCCCGCTCCTGACAACGGTCAGGTGCAGCCGCGCGGGCATCGGCGCCGCCGCCGCCGCCGCAAGAACAAGTCAAACCAACCAGCTGCAATGCAGCCTCAGCAAATGCATGTGGCGCCTCAACCGCAGCCGGAAGGGCCGCCGCAACCCGCCGCGCACAAGCCCGTCCATCAGCACCAAAACCATAGGAAGAAGAAGTTTTTCCAGAAGTCTTCGCCTGGTCAAGCGCAACCCGGAAACAGCACGTCCGGGTCTTCGCAAGGCAAGCGCAGAGGGCGCCAGAAGGGTCCGCGCATGTTTGTGGGCCCCATGGACCATAGCTATCGTGTCGCCAATGGCAACGTCGTAGATGGCCCGCCCTCTACCATTCCCACGGCGGGTAATGGCCACAGCAGCGGTTACTATCCCGACGTCTATTCCGCACAGCCCCCTGCGGCCGTGCGCGAAGATGCTCCCACCCGCATTTTCTGCTTCATTGAAGATCTCTTCTTCCTCGCCAAGATTCAGGAGACCGCTCGGAAACTCGGCGTGAAAGTTGAATTCGTCAAGGGCGAAAACAAGGACGCTGTCACGCGCCTCCTGGACGCGCCGGAGAATGGAAAGCCTGGGTTGCTGGTCTTCGATCTCAACAATCTCAACGCAAAGCCCATGGCGCTGATTCCCAAATTCAAAGGCAAGTTCAAGAAGGCCGTCTCAATCATCGGCTTTCTCAATCACCTGCAGGGCGATTTAAAGATGAAGGCCATTGAGGCAGGATGCGATGTCGTCATGCCGCGTTCAGCCTTCTCTCAAAGCCTGCCCGTGCTGCTTCGCCGTTACGGTGTAGAAGAGGAAGAAGAGTACTCGCAGCAGCCGGCGTTCTAAGAGCAGAGACTAAGTGACCAACAAAACAGAGGGCGCGCCAATTCGGTGCGCCCTGCCTGCTTGTGCGGTCGCTCGGTTTTTCTATTCCTATTGGCTACTCCCTTATTTCTATCCCGGTGGCCAGGTCATTGCGCGCCCGCCGAGCAGATGCAGGTGGAGGTGATCGACAGTCTGGCCGCCCTCCTCGCCCGTGTTGACCACGATGCGGTAGCCGTTCTTTAGGCCCTTCTTCCGGGCAATTTCCGCCGCGGCCCACAGCAGGTGGCCAAGCAGCGCCTGTTTCTCGTTGCCGGCCAGGTCCAGCGAGCTAATATGCTCGCGCGGCACAACGAGCACGTGCACCGGAGCCTTGGGATTGATATCGGCGAAAGCGTAGCCCAGCTCGTCCTGATAGACCGATGTGGACGGGATCTTTCCTTCAATGATTTTGCAAAAGGTGCAGTTCATATCGTGGCCGCTCTGGATTTGAAATTTGCAATCCATTGTCGATGGCAGCTGAAAAACCACTTGTGACTCGAATCACGCATTCATGTTCAGGACAAATACTTCAAACAACACTTCGATCGGCATTCATTTCGTGCGCCCACCCTGAGATTGGCAGAGAAATTGCTTCAGCAGTGTGATCTCTTCCCGACGACTTCAGGCTGACTCCAGAATTATATTGGCGTACTGGATCGTATCTCCGGTGCGGATCAGCCCGATCGCGTGCGGAACGCGCTTCTTAAAGTCGATGTGCGGCTCGAATGTCAACGGAATCCCTTCGCAGGCCGCCGCAAATTCCTTTCGGGTACGCGCATTGTTCGTCCCGTGAAACTCCTCGGCCATCCATGCATGCCCAATGACATAGTTCGCACGGATCGCCTCGAGCACATTGAGCACGCGCGGAATTCCATCCACCAGCGAAATATCCACGGTTTCAATTTGCGGCCAAAAGGGAAATCCCCGGTCGGCAATCACCAGAGTGTTGGTATGACGTACGCGCGCCAGCAGCGAAAGCAGATGCGGATTCAGGATGCCGCTCTTCAGCATGCGATCGAATCTCCGACTCCAGCTTACAATGACGGCATGGCCGCCCCAGCCCCATCCCCGCACTTCCGCATTGTGCACACGGTCTGTTCGCACGACTGCCCGGACTCCTGTGCCGTGCTGGTGACAGTGAATGAGGACGGCCGCGCCGTGAAAGTTGAAGGCGACCCATCGCAGCCGGTGACGCGCGGCTTTCTTTGCGGCAAAGTGGCCAAGTATCTCGATCGCGTCTACGCGCCCGACCGCATTCTTTATCCGCTGCGCCGCAAGCCTGGAGTGGCTAAAACGCCCTCACCCCGCGGTCGGGAGCACGAGGTCTTTGAGAGGGTGGGCTGGGATGAAGCACTCGACGCCATCGCCGCGCGCCTGAAGGAAGTCTGCGACCGCTACGGCTCCGAATCCATCCTGCCTTACAGCTACGCCGGCACCATCGGTCAACTCGGCTACGGCTCCATGGACCGTCGTTTCTTTCACCGGCTTGGCGCCAGCCAACTCGACCGCACCATCTGCTCTGAAGCGGGCGGCGAGGCGTGGAAGCTGGTGTACGGAAAGAAGCTTGGCATGCCTACGGAAGACTTCCGGCTGGCGAAGCTGATCCTCGCGTGGGGCGCGAACATCCACGGCAACAACATTCACCTGTGGCCGTTTGTCGAGGAGGCGCGCCGCAAGGGAGCGAGACTGATCGTAATCGATCCCTACCGCACGCGCACCGCGGCCCTGGCCGACTGGCACATTGCCATTCGCCCCGGTACCGACGTGGCGCTGGCTCTGGGAATGATGCACGTCATTCTCAACGAAGGCCTTGAAGATCGCGCCTACATCGCGGAGATGACGCACGGCTTCGAACCCCTTGCCGAACGCGCGCGCGAATACACGCCCGAGCGTGTGGCCCATTCCACCGGAATGACTGCGGCGGCGATTGCACAACTGGCGCGCGAGTACGCTGCCACGCGCCCTGCCGCACTGCGCCTGAATTACGGAGTGCAGCGATGCGAAAACGGCGGCACGGCCGTGCGCGCCATCGCCATGTTGCCCGCGCTCACCGGTGCGTGGAAGCATCGCGGCGGCGGGGCGCAGCTTTCCACTTCGGGTGCATTCAATTGGGACGAGAAGGCCCTTCGCCGTCCCGACCTGGCTTCGGCCTCCCCGCTCGGCCGCTTGTCGCGCGTCGTCAACATGTCAAGACTCGGCCATGCGCTCACGGAGTTAGGAAGAGACAGGGAACAGGGATCAGGGGTCACGGACCAGAGAAACGCAGAGCAAGCGAGCAAGGAAGCAAGCCAAGAAGACGCCGGTTCGCCGGTTCACGCGCTCTTTGTCTACAACTCGAACCCGGGCGCGGTCGCTCCCAATCGCAACGCAGTGCAGCGGGGATTGATGCGCGACGATCTCTTCACAGTGGTACACGATCTCTTCTTCACCGACACCACCGACTACGCAGATTTCATTCTTCCAGCAACCACGTTTCTGGAGCACACCGATATCCAGGGCGCATACGGCCACTACTTTGTGCAGCTTTCAAAGCAAGCGATCGAACCGCTGGGCGAAGCGCGCTCTAACGTGTGGCTTTTCGGTCAGCTTGCGCAGCGCATGGGCTTTACTGAGGCCTGCTTCCGCGACACGCCGGAAGAGATGATTCGCCAAGCGCTCGCTATCAATAGCGACGGCCGCTCCGCGAACGAGGGCATGGAGCACATCAGGTTTGAAGACCTAGAGCGCGAAGGGCACGTGCCGCTCGCGTTTCATGCCGATCCCGAAACAAGGCCGTTCCAGCCGTATACGTCCGGCCTCCTCGCCACGCCCTCCGGCAAAATCGAGTTCTACTCTGAGGCTCTGGCGGCCACCGGTCTCGATCCCCTCCCCGCGTTTGTTCCGCCTGTCGAATCGCGCTGGGGCGATCTGGCGAAGCAATACCCCCTCGAGCTGCTGGGCCGCAAAAACGATAACTACATGAACTCAACCTTCGCCAATCTGCCCGGCCATCGCAGGATGGAAGAGCGGACGAATCAGAAGATCGAGATCCACCCGCAGGATGCGCAGTCCCGCGGCATAGCGGATGGCGACCGCGTGCGCATCTTCAACGATCGCGGCTCGCTGGAATTGACTGCGATGTTGAATCCAACTCTTCCTAAGGGCGTGGTGGCGGCGCGACTCGACTGGGCCAAGCTATCCGCGGACGGAGCCAATGTGAATGCTCTCACCAGCGAGCGGCTCACCGACATCGGCAGCGGCGCGACCTTTTATTCAGCGCTGGTGGAAGTGGCGAAGGCGTAGCGCGGGGACCAAGAGACCGAGGGAACAAGAATACGGGCCTTCGAAGAGCTATCCAGGTCGGCTAACGCTTTGCTGCCCGCTCGCGCTGCAGCTCACGATAAACCTCGCTCTTCGATCGGCCGAGCTCGCGAGCCAGCCGCTTGAGCGCTTCCTTCTCATCCACATTCAGCTCGGCCTGAATGCGTGCAACTCGATCCGCGATCTTCTGCTGTGCGGAAGGCAACCCTTCCGCGTGGCCAGAGGATGCGGCTCGGATTGGAGCCTCCACCAGCAGCGTAATCTCACCGCGGATGCCATCGCGTGCTGCGAGAACTTTTCGCACCTCGGCCACAGTTCCCCGCACAAGCTCCTCGTGAATCTTGGTCAATTCGCGCGCCACAGCCACTCGCAGCACCGGGCCCCAGGCGCTTTCGAGATCTGCCAGCGTATCGAGAATCCGGTGCGGCGCCTCATAGAAAACGAGTGTGCGTGCGGTCTCGCGCGACACCGCTTCCAGCTTTTCCAGGCGCGTGCGCCGGGCGCCGGCCTTCTCCGGCAGAAATCCGAGAAACTCGAATTCGTCAGCCTGCAATCCTGAGGCGATCAATGCGCTGATGGCGGCATTGGCGCCGGGAATCGGAAAGACGGGAATGCCTGCGGCGATCGCCTCACGAACCAGCCATCCGCCGGGGTCGCTGATGCCCGGTGTGCCGGCATCGGTAACAAGCGCGATGCGCCCGCCCGACTTCAGTGTCTCCACCAGCTCCGCAGCGCGCTCTCGTTCGTTGTGTTCATGGCAACTAACGGTGCGCGTCGTGATTTGAAAATGATTCAGCAGCTTCTGCGTCTGGCGCGTATCCTCGCAGGCGATGCGGTCCACGCGGCGCAGCACATCGAGCGCACGCAGCGTGATGTCGCCGAGGTTGCCTATGGGAGTTGCGACCAGGTAAAGTCCGGGGGCGAGATTCGCCGTGGACGCCGAATCTTCTTCTCTCGCCATGGAAATGTCAGCTTCCTGATTCCTGGCGTTCGATGCGCCGCTGCTCGGCCAGCAGCGACATGGAGTTCATCAGGTTTTGCACGCTCACCACGCCGACTACGCGCCCGCTTTCTGTAATCGGAATCAGCCCCATGCCGTGGCCCGCAGTCAGGCGGCGGATTGTGGTGCCCAGCGTATCTTCAGGGCGCGCCACCTGGAAGGCCCGCGACATCACCGATTGAACATAGCCGTTGCCTTCGCTGCGCAGTGCATCCACGATGCGTTGCCTCGATACAATGCCTACGAGTTGCGGCCCGCGTACGACAGGAAAATCCTCCTGCAGTGAATGCACGCAGCGGTGCAGCGCGTCGGCCAAAGTATCCGAAGGTGAAAGCGTAGCGAAATCGGTGAGCATCACCTCGCGCATGCGTACCGTATCCACGACGGACTGGAAAAAGACGCCCTGATCCTCGATTTGCGCGCCGATCATGATGAAGAAGCCGGCGAGGATGAGCCAGGGATCTTGTGCAAGTAGGCCGCCCAACATGGCCAGTAGAGCGAGCGCTTGTCCCAATCCTGCCGCAGCCCGCCCTGCCGGGCCAATCCCGTGCTTGCGCGCAAAACTATTGCGGATCAGGCGCCCGCAATCCAGCGGATAGGCGGGCAAAAGATGGAGCAAGCCGAGGAAAGCCTGCATCCAAACCATGCTGCGCAACAAGTGTGCGGGGGTGATCAAAGGAAGATCGAATAGCCGCACATTGCCGCTCGCACCCAGGATGGCCGCAGCGGTAGCGAGGGCCGCACCCCAGTTTGCCAGAGGCCCAGCGACACCCAGAGCAATCTGCCCGGCGCCACCGTTGGCAATTTCCTGGCTGCTGGGATTGGCGTAGGCAAAAAGGCCGCCAATGGGAAGCAGCAGAATGGCTCGTAGCCGCAGTCCAAGCCACGCCGCGACGAGTAGACGGGCGGTCTCACGCACCACGACGGCCGCCACCAGGAAGATAAACAGCGCAAACCCGCGCGGCCAGCCATCCTGCCCGCTAATGGCAAACAGCACCAGAAGCAGGAGCGGGAAAAAGATGTGGACGCGCATCTCCACACCCATCCAGCGGCCCAGTGGGATTGACCAACCTCGCATACAAGGATTGTAGAGGCTTGCCGCGCCCGGGCGACGAAAAGCCCTGGGGCGCTCGACTTATCGGCAATGAGGCGTAAGGGGCGGTTCCGGGGGCCCGGCAAAGATGTCGATTATTCTCATAGTCGATGCGCATCATCGCAGGATCGTACCGCTCGCGCGTTCTCGCAGCGCCTCTGGGGATGGACACCCGGCCGACCAGCGACCGTTTGCGCGAGACGCTTTTCAATGTGCTGGCGCCGCGCATCCAGGGCGCCTCGTTTCTCGACCTCTACGCCGGCTCTGGTGCGGTGGGCATTGAGGCGCTCAGCCGCGGAGCCGTGCATGCCACCTTTGTCGAGCGGTCCCCTGCGGCGCTCAAGGTGCTGCGCGGCAATCTCGCGCGGCTCGAAATTACCAGCGGGTTCCGCGTTTGTGCGGAGAGTGTAAAAGCGTTTCTCCATTCTGCTGCGAAAGCCGGTCCAAAGCCAGAACGGCACGAAGTGCTCTTTCTGGACCCTCCCTACGACGCCGTGCAGGAGTATGCAGCTACGCTCACGTTGCTCGGAGGTAAAGCTTTCAAGATTCTCGCGCCCGGTGCGCTCGTGATCGCCGAGCACCGGCGCAACCAGCCACTGGACGGGCGCTATAGCAGCCTCAAACGCTGCCGATTGCTTGAGCAAGGAGACGCCGCGCTGAGCTTTTTCTCGGTGGAAGTCGAGACGGCGGACTGATCCTTATGTTCTGCTATGAACGTACTCGGGGATCGCTATGAAAGTAGTTCCTACCGCTACAATGGGTCGCATGAAAACCATGGGCGCGTTCGCCAGCTTTGCAGCCGTCGCGTTGACTGGGTGCACAGGTATATTGGCGCACGGGCAGCAAGCAACAGATGCGAGTTCGATACCCGAAGTCCAACAACTCGTCGTTGTCGACACCGACATTGGCGACGACATCGACGACGCGTTTGCGCTGGCACTTCTGCTACGCAGCCCGGAAGTGAATCTCCTCGGCATTACGACGGCCTTCGGTGATACCGAACTGCGCGCGCGCCTCGTCGATCGTTACCTCGCGGCAGTGGGCCGGAAAGACCTTCCGGTCGAGGCAGGCGTCGCCACGCAGGCGGCTAATCGCTTCACCCAAGCCGCGTACGCGCGCCAGGAGCCCGATCGCAAGCATGGTGACGCGGTTGGCTTTCTGCTAGGCGAGATTCGTGCGCATCCCGGGCAGATCACCCTCATCGCGATTGGTCCGCTTTTCAACGAGCAGGCCGCAATTGCGCGCGACCCAGTGACTTTCCGCAAACTGAAGCGCGTTGTGATGATGGGCGGTAGCATCCGTCGGGGATACGACGACGAGGTGGCCGGAAATAGGCAGGAGCCTCCGTCGGCGGAGTGGAATGTTCGCTGCGATCCGGCCGGCCTTCGCGCCTTGCTGGCTTCGGGCGTCCCGATCTTCATGATGCCGCTCGACTCGACCCAGATTCATCTCACGCTCCCGGAATTGGGGACAATCCTTTCCCACGGATCGCCTCTTACGGATCAGTTGACCTTGCTCTACCACCAGTGGACCGGGGCGGAGGCATGGCGAATGCCCACGCTATATGATCCCGTGGCCGTCACCTATGCGCTTCGCCCCGAGCTGTGCCCGGCGGAGCCGATGCGATTGGAGGTCGACGACAAGGGTTTTACGCGGCCTGTGACGGGATCGCCCAACGCAGAAGTGTGCCTGAAATCCGATGAGAGGGGGTTCACCGATCTTCTTTTCGAGCGGATTGTGGGCGGCTCAGTGCACTGATTTGTAACAAGAGCTACGGAGAGAGCGTGCAATCTTAAATGCGAGCGCGCACATTTTAGTGCTTCCCACAAGGAAATCCCACATGTGTGAGCAAGATCACTTTCAACACGATTGACACCCGTTGAAAGTAGGTGAAAAATGGCGGAGCGAAGGAAATCGAACCGTTTCATGCGGTCTACGGAGGAAATGTGAATATTAGGGCAAATTTGCAGGTCTCGGGAGCGTTGGTTCTGTTGGTTGCAGGGTTGTGGATGGGGGGCTGCAAGTCGGCCCCAGAGCTCACTCAAGCCCAGGCGCAGGCAATGATTCAGGCCAAGTACGATCAGACTCCACCTGCGGGATTCGACATTACATTGGAAAATCAGGGAATGGCGCAAGGTGTCCTGGCAAAGTATTGGGTCGAAACCAAGAGATACCCCAACGGCTATTGGGCCGACTTCACGCTCACTCCTGACGGCAAGAAAGTGGTCAAGCAGCTCAAAGGTGGCGATGTCATCGAGTGGCGGCCGGATAGTCCGACCGATCCGCACTTCGCAGTCGTGGTGGAGTCCCTGGCCCCCACCCATCTCAAAGCCACCAACCTTGGTGATGTTCAAACCGTGGGAGACTCCAGGGTCGTGCCGTACACCGAAGCTGTGGACCTTTCCTCGTTGCCGCAGCCACTGCAAGGGGTCGCACGCACACCAGGCAACACGCTCACCACGTCGCGCCAGGCTACGTTTGTGCTTACGAACGGAGCATGGACCCTGCAATCGATCGAGTAATCATGGTGAGACATATCGGCGGATGGAAACCCACACAACGGGCTCCATCCGCTTTTGATCCTTTGCGCGAAACGCAAAAATAAGGCCGGACAAGAATCCCTTGTCCGGCCATTGTTTGTTGGCTCAACTTCGAGCTATTAGAAGGAAAGCCGTGCTCCAACCTGGATGATGCGTGGGCTTGCGGCCCCGGTGATCACGCCAAATGAGGACGACGACGGCGCGGTACCATCTGTCGGTGGCGGGCCGCTCGACCCAGGTCCGTTGAGGCTAACCAGGTTGAAGGCGTTAGTGGCTTCCCCGCGAAGTTGGAGCGTTAAGTTCTCAGCAAAATGAAAGTCGCGGAAGAGTCCCAGGTCCACGTCGCGGTAACCGGGATTGCGCAAGTAATCGCGCGGCACGCTGCCGTCGGCGCCGCCAGGTCCGATGCCACCGGCGATGCCGGGGCCATTGTTGAGCGGATGCTCGGTCCTCGAACCACGCCGCCGCTTAGACCGCGAGTGCAATGCGGTCAAGGAAGGCGTTTGCCGGTTTTGGGTGTGGTGGCGGGCCGGATCGTTGGCGCTGTCGTCGTTTTGTCTGAACCTGTGGTGACTGAGAACGGCGACCCGCTCTGCATCACCCAGACCGGCGAGATCGTCCAGCCGTTCACCACCTGCTTCATGAAGAAGTTGCTTCCGTGATAGTAGTCGATGTTCCACATGCCGGAAATGCTGGCCACATTCCGCCGATCCGCATCCATCGGGCCTTTTTCCTCCCATAGGTTGGCGAAGTCCTGCGCGGTCATCTGTCCGATCGCCGACTCGTTGCTGCTCTGGATTGCGTGGCTCCAGACATAGAAACCACTCACCATTAGTTGCGCGAAAGCGGCCGGCCCGCCGCGATCTGCAGCGAATGGTATGAGGCTGTCTGGTCGGTGATGAGGAAGATGTTCTGGCCCAGCGTACCGGTGCCGGTGCGTTCTGGTCGTAAGGACGCCGCGCGTTGTACCGCTGGCCCCGGAAGAGCCGAGCTCTGCCGGCATGCCCGGCGACATACGGAGCGTAGTTGCCGTCGATCATCGTGGGTACATCGTGCGAGATCGTGCCCACATACGCGGCGGTCAGGGCCACCTGCCAGGGCAATTGCCGCTGCACGGCGAAGTTGAATTGGTAGATGTAGGGCCATTGCACGTTCGTTCCGATGCGTCTCAATGCTGGCCGGGAGCAAGAATTGCGGGTTCTTCGGATTGTAGGTGTACGGGAAGGATCCTCGTTGGGGAACGAAGACGCAGTCCCATTCACCATCGAGGTTTGTAGGATTGCTCGCCGAGTTGACGGACCCGAATGTCTGGCGAACGGCGAACGGCTGCGCATTGCCGGGCTGGTTCCACTCGTTGCCGCCGGTAGTGCCGTAGAAGATGCCCGCGGCGGCGCGAATCGAGGTCTTGCCATCCCCAAACGGATCCCATGCAAAGCCGATGCGCGGCGAAACATGGTGGTACTTCGTGTGATGATGCCGCGGCCGACGCCCGTGTCACCCGGGAACAACATGCCCGTCGGTGCGACGGAAGTCACCGTGGATTGCTGCCGCCGACGCCACCGTTACTCGTCAGCACGCCTTGCTGGGAATGAAGGCTGCCGTCAGGTTCGACGAATCAACGGGAGGCGTATCGATGTCCCACCGGATGCCGAGATTGGCTGTGAACCGGGGCGTGATGCGGTAGTTGTCCTGGAAGAACACCGCTGTGTGCCATGTGCTCAGCTGCGTGTGGTAAGGCGTGTCCTGCTCAAATGACGCAAGCATGGCCGGTGTAGAAATCCGCCAACGCATTGCCGGTGGTGGTGGCAGCGGAGCTCGGCGAAGACGAAATTACCATAGTTATACAGATTGGCGACGAACATGGTCTTGTCGAGCGCGAACTCGCCGCCAAGAAAAGGCGTGTTTGCCCTTGGTCATGCTGACCATGTCGCGCAGCTCATAGTTGTCCGAACCTGGTGACCGGGCCGGCCAGAGAATTCCTGGGCGTGGAAATATCCAGATGATGTTCAGATCGGGCAGCGTGGAGGGCCCCTGGATGGTGTAAGTTCGAGCCCAGCTTGCCGGCATTGGCTGTCGACGGCAGGTTGACGCGTCCGCCAGCTGCCCGCGTGAACGAAAGCCATGCCTGGTTGGCAGTGGTTGGCGCTGAAGGTGTGAACGTCGCTGATGTTGGCGTTGTCTGGTTGGTGTACGACTGATTGATCGTCCAGGGAGCGATGTTGCCGCCTCCGTTGGCGTTCTGCGTCGTGCGCACGAAGAAGTACGTCGCAGCGACGTGATCTTTGTCGCTGACGACCTGGTCGTACTTTGCCGAGATATTCGTTTTCAGTCTGTCGGTCCGGTAAAGTAACGCCGACCACGAGTTTGCGCTCGAGCCGCTGAGAGGCGCGTTGGGCAGCGGGAATGACCGCGTTGGATTCTTGCCGCCCATGATAGTGGCTGCCATTGGGTCCAGATCACCGTTCCTGCCGGGTCAGCAGGCAGTTCTTGTTCGTCGGGTTACCTGCATTTCGCGCCGAACCGATGGCAGCCTGCCGCCGGTTTGGGCTGCGTCCTGGTGCACGTTGTCTTGGTGCCGGGCATGTTCGCGACGAACGGGGTCGACGTCGCCGAGTACTTCCGTTGAATCGCTTGGATTGGGAAGTCCTGCGTAAAGTCGCCCAGCCGCTCGGCGCCGTGGGCATGACTCTCGCGCCGCTGACATACTGGCCAACCACTTGCCGCAGACCGCCATAGCTGAAGAAGAAGAACGCCTTGTCTTTCTTGATCGGGCCCGCCAACCACGCCGCCAAACTGGTTGCGGTGGTAGGGCGCCTTGATGAAATTGCCGTTGTAGGTCCTGGGGCATTCCAGTTGTTATGCGTTGAAGTCGGTGTTGCGGTTGAACTCAAACAATGTGCCATGGAACTGGTTCGTTCCCGACTTGGTGACCGCCGAGACAACCGCGGCGGACATTTGGCCGTATTGCGCAGAGAAGTCGCTTGTCTCGACGCGAAACTCTTCCATTGCGTCCGGATTCGGCAACGGGTTGCCGTAGTTGCGCATCTCCGTTGATGTTCTTGCCGCCATCCAGATAGAAGCTAACTTCGGGATTGCCGCCGTCAATCGAGCCGTTGATCTGGACGTCTGTGGAAGGCAGGCCGATGACGAAATTCGGCGTGCCGTTGGCGTTGCTTTGCTGGCTCTTGCTGTTGGCCATCACGCCCGGCGTGAGTGAAAGCATCGCATAGGTGTTGCGATTGACCAGGGGCATACCGATGATTTCGGCCGGCGAGATCGTCCTGCCCAACTCGGCGTCGTAGTATTCACCAGCGGCGGTGCCTCGGTCACCGTCACGGTCTGAGTCTGCGCGCCAATCTGCCAATGTCACTCAGACGTCTGCGTCTGGTCGACGGTCGAGGGACGACATTCTTCTGCACAAACGTCTTAAAGTTGGAGCCGTCACCTCGACGGTGTAGTTGCCCACGGGAAGATAGTCGATGCGGAATTCGCCGATATCCATTGGTCGGGCGCCGATCGCGTGAAACCGGTGTCCATGTTGGTTGCTTTCACGCGTGCGCCGGACACCACCGCGCCCTGCGGATCCTTCACTGTTCCGACAATTGAGCCGGTAATCTGCTGCGTGAACGCAGGCAGGCTGGCGCCGGCAACGGCCAAAAGCAGTACCAGGATCCTTAATCCTGCACTGCGCGAAAATGCCTGCTTCAGTGTCTTAATTCCCATTCTGTCCTCCTGAAGGTTCGCTTGCTCCTGTTTTCGGAATCGCTCTTCTGTTCCTTGCGAGAGCGATCTGACTCTCATTCTTGCGTGCCGCAGCGGTTGCAAGATGTGGTCCAGATCACGACACAAACGATTGTCTTCCCGCATCTCGCAGCAACTTGTCGGTTGCACAAACTTCGTCACTTCGGGTCAGTTCATTCGCTTCGAGGCTCATTCCAACGCCCCAATCCACTGGCGAAGCTAAAAGATCTTGAAGCTGCCCAAATGCACTGAGGGCAAAACCCGCCCCATAAGCCCGCTTCTTTCACCATGGGGCTTTGTACCAAAAGCGAAGAGAGGATTGGCAAGTGACTTACCGTTTGAATCATTGGGAGGGAAGGCATCTACATGAACAGATTTAAGTTAAGGGTCGATAAAAGGTCTGTGACAAACGTCCGCTTACGCCTCTGCTTCGCTGGAGCAGAAACTACCGTCCACTGTGCGCCCCTCCAGACGCCAAGCGGTTCAGGTTGGCCGCGTTGCTATCCGCATTGAAAGAGGGCGCTGAGTGGGAGCCCCTAGCCGCCGGCAAGATTCACCAAGCTAAGGCCCGTCCACACTGCAGCCACCACCATCCCTGTAATATGAACAGACCCATGGGACTACTGCTGTGGCGCAGGATTGCGCGGGCCGCCTTGCCTCTCGCCGCCCATCATGCCTTCCACGCTGACTGTGGTCGCCGCAAAGGCGCCATCCTTCATCGCGCCTTCCACACGCACCATGTCGCCCGCTTGAATATCGGCCATTGTCACGGGATCGCGGAGCTTGCGGAAGGTCGTGTTCTCATCGGCCACGACCGTGTGAGAGGCATTATCGAGCGTGCCGATGAGTGTGATCTTCGTTCCATCGATCGCTGTCACTTTGCCTTGGAGCCACGTCTTACCGAAATTGGCCTCCATCTCCTCGATCCGCTTGGCGGTTTCCGGATCCAGCAACATGATTCGCACTGCGCCAACCGATTTGGCCGCGGCATCAATTTCGCCCGTCGCTGCGATGTCGTCGCCCACTTTGATGTCACTCACTTTGATCTCTTCAGGAGGAGTTCTCGCGCCGTATCCGCCACGGCCCATTCCGCCATTTCCATCCGCCTGCCCTGCTGGGCCACCGCCTGATCCCCGCATGCCTGCTGGCTGCTTGATCACGCGTGTATTTGCGCTGAAGTTGACAGTGTAGGAGTCGCCCACGGCGGTTTTGATCGTGTAATGATCCGCGCCGACTGCAGTCACCGTTCCAAAAAGACCGCGGCCGACCATCCCCATACCGCCGCCACCCATACCGCCAAAGCCGCGACCCCCACGCTGACCGTAGCCTCCTCCGGCACCCGGTCCGGCGTTTTGGCCTGCAGGCGGAGCAGAGCCGGTATCTTGGGCAACTGCAGCTGCAGCAAACACAACACCAATTACGATTGCGGGCAGAAGGGATATTCTCATGGCAACGTCCTTCGTTTCGATCACCCCGTAGGGCGACCCAATCAGATAGACGCCAGAAAACCCGAGCGGGACGACGAAGCCGCACCTTCTAATCGCTGTGTTGTTCGGCAAGAAGTTTCCGGAATCCCTCGCTTTTGCCCAGTTCTGCAAAACTGCTGTCGGCAATCACCTTTTCCGGGTCCACAAAACCTTCATTCAGAGCGGATTGCAAATACTCGAGGGCGCAACTCGTTTGCCCAGTGCGTGCGCAGGCTTCTGCCATGAAGTAGTTCATTGCGCCGTGCGCGCGCAATGAGATTGAACTTTCGGATGTGGGACCGCCAGTGACCCCGAGCACCCCCGGATCGAGCAAAGCTGCCTGCTCATAGGCTTTCTGGCCTTCGGTGAACTTGTGCTGGGCGATCAGGCTGGTGCCCAGATTCTTATAAATGCCCGCAAATTGAGGGTCGATACTCAACGCTTTTCGAAACAACCGGTCCGCGCTTCCAAATTGTTTCATCGAGACATACAAAGTTCCCAGATTGTTTAGAACCCTGGGGTCGTTGGGATTCAGCTTGAGCGATTGGTTGTAGCAGCGAACGGCGTTGCCCGAGTCAAACATCAACTCGTACGTCATGCCCATTTTGTTCCAGATTGCCGCAGTCATCATCGGGGCTTTGGCGTATATCTTGATGGCAGTCTCGTAGCGTTTGCTCAGCGCAACAGAGTCGCCGATCTCGACGATCGCAAGCTGGGCCGACTCAGTTGACTGCTGTGCAGCAGAGTTCACTTCTAAGGCGGCTTGGCTCGGAACCTGCGCCCGTGCCTCGGGCTGAAAACCCGAGCACACTACCACTGCCACCAGCGTCGCTGGCAGACATAGATTTCCCGTGAGCCTGAACATCTTTCCTCCTGGAGAACGGATCGAAGGGGCGACCCAGAGCTCCTACCGCCAGATGCTTCTTTGGCCCGATGGTGAGATTTAAGCATTAAACCAAATTGAAGGAAAGCGAAAAATAGCGCGCTCGCTGCGGAAAAATCAGCGATCTGCGGCGCAGTTAGATCGGTACTATGGGTTGCGCTGCTGTTCTGCAAGCAGTTGCTTGAAGGCGGGGTTATCGCGGAGGCTCGCGAACTCGGCATCCTCCGCCACTTTCTTCCGGGTGATAAACCCTTCGTCCAACGCCATGCGAAGGTACTGGAGAGCGCATTCGGTGTAACCGGCGCGGGCGCAACCCAGCGCCATGTAGTAGTTCATGGCGCCGCGTTGCTGCACCGATCCCGGGCCTTGAATGGTCGGACTGCCGTGATCTTCAAAGATCTGCGGATCGAGAGTGAGCGCCCGCTGGTAGGCTTCCCAGCCTTTCTGAAACTTGCGTTCAGCCAGAAGACTGGTTCCAAGATTCTTGTAGGCCACCGCCGAATGGGGATCGATCTTGATGGCCTTCCGGTACATCTTGTCTGCCGCTCCGTCCTCTTTCTGCGAGGCGTAAACTGTGCCCAGATTATTGATGACCTGGGAGTTGCGCGGATTAAGCTTGAGCGATTCCTTGTAACAACGCACAGCATCTTTCGAATTGAACATCAACTGGTAAGCGATGCCCATCTTGTTCCAGATCGCCGCTGTTTTTTGTGGCGCCTTTTCGTAGGCAGCAATCGCGCCCTGATAGCGCTGCCGCGCACTCAATGAGTCGCCGAGTTCCTCAGGCGTTGGCGGCAGTTTGGCCGGATTTGGCGCAACTTGCGGCGTGGAGGGGGACGGAGCCTGGGCCGTTGCCTGGGCCGGAACGATCCGGGAAAACCCGAAGCAAACGGCGAGCAATGGCAGGGGCAGCAGCCAGCGGTTTACTTCAAACGCATTCAAATTCCCTCCTCTCGAAAGCACCGGAGGGCAACGAATCGAGCAAATCGTCTTCTCGAATTAAACCACCGTTGCAGGGTATTTTCCAGCGTACCTGCACCGCACGTCATTTTCCATCGAACGGCTTGCATCAGGACCCAATCAAATGAAACGAACATTCCCTCATCTTCATCCAACGCCAGTGGGGCAATTCGTATCTCAACGCTGCAGGGGCCATGTAGATTGTCCACGGCCTTTTCCGTTATGTTCATCCCAATGAATTACACTCTCAGCCCAGAGGGGAGGACTCCTTGAGCACAACGATTTCCCCGATTCTGCAAACCGAACTTCTAAAGCGACTTCGTGCCAGCCGCATGCAAACAGTAAACTTGTGCGCACCTCTCACCCCCGAGGATATGATGGTGCAGTCGTGTCCAGAGGCTTCGCCTGCCAAATGGCACCTGGCCCACACCACATGGTTCTTTGAATCCTTCGTGCTGAGGCAGTTCCTGCCGGATTATGGGGTCTTTCACGCCGATTTTGAGTGGCTCTTTAACAGTTATTACGAGAGTTTTTCACCGTTCCCCGAGAAACGGCTCCGATCGTCGTTTTCGCGGCCGGGTCTGGAACAGATTCTTCGCTACCGGGAGCACGTCGATGCGGCTATGGACCGCCTGTTTGAGCGCGAACCGGAGCCCGAGGCGTTGCGCCGCATTGAGCTTGGCGTCAACCACGAGGAGCAGCACCAGGAACTGCTGCTCACCGACATCCTGAACGCCTTCTTCACCAACCCGCTTCGACCGAAATACAGGGAACACGGAACAGGAAACAAGGAACAGGGGAGAACCGCAACGCTCGCCTTTCAGCAGTTTGAAGACGGATTGCGCGACGTCGGCCACGCGGGCGAGGGCTTCTGTTACGACAACGAACTGCCGCGGCATCGCGTATGGCTCGAGCCTTTCAAGTTGGCCAACCGACTGGTCACCTGTGGCGAATATGTGGAGTTCATTGCAGACGGAGGTTACCGCAAGCCCGAGCTATGGCTCTCTGCGGGGTGGGAAGCCGTCAAGGCCGACGGCTGGCAGGCGCCGCTCTACTGGACGGAGAAGGACGGCGCGTGGAGCATGTTCACTTTGCGCGGAGAATTGCCGCTGAAAGACCTCGAGACCGTTCCCGTGAGCCAGGTAAGTTACTACGAAGCAGATGCTTACGCCCGTTGGGCCGGGTATCGCCTTCCCACCGAGTCCGAATGGGAATCTGCAGTCGAAGGCCGGCCGATCGAGGGCAATCTTCTCGACTCGGGAAACCTGAGGCCGATTCCTTCCACAGACCTGCACCAAAACCAGGGCCGCGCGGGGCACCAAGACCAGAACGGTACGAAGTACTACGGCGATTGCTGGTCGTGGACGAGCAGCGCTTATCTTGGCTATCCTGGCTTTCGCCCGCTCGAGGGAACGCTCGGCGAATACAACGGTAAGTTCATGAGCGGACAAATGGTTCTGCGCGGCGGATCCTGTGTAACACCTGCGCCTCACATCCGCTCAAGCTACCGGAACTTCTTTTCACCGGAGACCCGCTGGCAGTTTTCCGGCATCCGGCTCGCTTCGTAAGTCATTCTGCTGCATCCAAGTGAGAGTCCATGAGCGTAGCAGCTTCCCCTGCAACACTTTCTGCCGTTGTTGATCAACGCGTCGCTTCCACCGTCTCGGAGGGCCTAGCCTGCCGTCCCAAGCGGCTGCCCGCCTGGTTGTTTTACGATGCGGCCGGCTCGCGGCTCTTCGATGCGATCACCGAACTACCGGAGTACTACCTGACGCGCACTGAGCGGAGCATTCTCGCCGCCCGCGCGCGAGCGATCGTCCACCATGCATCGGGTGGTGTACGGGTGCATGTCACCGAGCTCGGCGCCGGTTCGGCCGACAAGACGCGTCTGCTGCTCAGAGCCGCCGTCGACCACCAGAGGAACGTCGTCTATGAGCCGGTCGACGTCTCGGCCAGCGCCCTCCACGCAGCGCGGGAAAGAATTGAGCGCGAGATTCCCGGAGTGACCGTTGCGCCGCGCGTGCTGGACTACACCGACGGCGACGGCCAACGACTACATTTCGGTCCCACCGAACACGGCGAACGGCGCCTTGTGCTCTACATCGGCTCGAGCATTGGCAATTTTGAGCCCCGTGAAGCCTCACGTGTGTTGCGGCGCGTGCGCGCCGGACTCTCCGAAGGCGATAGCCTGCTGCTCGGGGTGGATCTGGTGAAGGACGAAGCGACGCTCCGCGCCGCGTACGACGACGCTGCCGGCGTGACGGCAAGATTCAATCGCAATTTGCTCGTGCGGCTGAACCGGGAACTCGACGCGGACTTCGATCTGAAGTCTTTCGAGCATCGTGCAGTGTGGAATGCCGGAAAGTCGCGGATCGAGATGCACCTCGCAAGCCGCTGCTCTCAACAGGTTCGACTCGAGGCACTCAATCGCGCGGTGAATTTCGCTTGCGGTGAAACCATCCACACTGAGAACAGCTACAAATACAAGCCGGGCCACGCGGAAGCGATGCTGGCCGCAGCCCGATTCGCGCCGACGCAAACCTGGACCGACGCGCAAGGGTGGTTTGCCGTGTGCCTGGCGCGCGTGGAATAAACTCCCTTCGCTTCTTCTCTGCGCGGTTCGAACTCTTCGGCGCTCATCTAACGCGGAATCTGCAGGGGGCAGACGCCGGCATGACTCGAGATTGGAGGCCGTTGGCGCTGAAGTGCAGGCTCGGTTTCAGAAGGCCGACGCCCTTAAGCTTCATGCGACAAAAATTTAATGCGGATGTTTGGCGTTGTAAGAGGCGATGCCGTTCACCAAAACGTCGACAGCCACCGCGATGTCGTCATTGATTCGTGTGCGGTAGCCTCCGAAGTCACCGCCCGGAACTCGGCTCAAGGTATCGTAGGCGGACTTTAAGCTGTTGAGAGATGAGTACAACATGAAGTTGGTTCGCGGCGCCGGCGGCGGTGGGGCATCGAAGTTGGGGGATGCTGTGGGGACCCCCGCAGCGGAATCGTCGTGATCACGCGCGGCTGCTTGCTTGGTGTCGTCGAGCGCCTTGTCGATCGCCGCAATCGCTTTCTGGACGTAATCGCTTTGGTTCGCCGCTTTCAGCAGATCGTCGGCGGCGTTCGTTAGATTGTCGTTAACGATGTTAAGGGCGATCTGGTTATTGGCTTCGGCCAGATATTGTGACCGCAGGCTGCTCCAGTTATAGAGTTCGTCCTGGGCGCCATGGGTATCGAAATTTGCGGGCTTCTCGTGTGCGCCGACTGCCACGCCGGACAAGGTCAGTTCATGGTGATCTTTGATCTCTATCCGCTTGCCGCCCACTTCCACTTCGGCCCGGCCTTTGAAGACCTTTGCCTCGGGGTGCGTAGCGTCAAACTGGTAGTAGCCGGGCTTGATCACTTGCGTGGTTACGCCGCCATCCACAATCTGCACCCGGTTTTGCGGAAAGATCCGGTCCACTTCCACGGCTGCGCGGCCCTGCTCGATCTCCACCTGCGTCTTGGTCAGATCAGGCGAGATCATCTTTACTGCGCTGTGGTCGTCGACCCGGAGAAAGATGCCCGGCGTTAACAGAACCTCAGCCTTGCCGTCGCTCGTGGTCAGCACCTGCCCGGGGCCGAGTTCGGCGGTGCCCACGTTCTGGATATTCAGTAGTCTGCCATCGAGATAAGCCACGCCCTCGATATAATTCACCGTGCCGGGACGGGCTGGGTTTGCGGCGAATGCAGGCACGCAAATCATCCCCATCCCAAGCAATGCGGCCGTAATTCTCCGGTGCCACATGGTATCCATCCGCGCCTGTATATTACGGCGACCCCTTGTCCCCTGTTTTTCTCACTTCGCCGCCGCGATCCGCACCAGCAGAATGTCGTGGCTGGCAATCTCGAGCGGCATATTGTCCGTCAACGTGATCTCCTTGCCCGTCCACAGATCCTTACCCTTTTGCGGCCCGTGCAGCCCTAGCTTGGCCAGGCTGAGGCGGAAGGGATGCGTCGAATAACGGTCCGAGCCGGCGTTGATGACGGCAATGGCCATCGCCCCGCCCGAGAGATGCCGCGTCCACACGTCGACCTCGCCCTCGGAGTAGGCACGCGTGGCTTCGCGGCCCAGTCGATCCTGATCGATGGCGATCACATCGCGATTGGTGAGAATCGCGAGAATCTCAGGCTTCATATTGGGCAGATCGTTGCCCGCAAGCAGCGGAGCAGCCAGCATGGCCCACATGGAAAAGTGCGTGCGATTCTCAGCCAGCGTGAGCGGAACAAACCGGGCCCTGTCCCCCGTGCCCACCTGTTGCCCGTTGCCTACTTCCAGCATGTCGGGATCATTCCAGTGTCCCGGTCCCGCATATTTGGCCAGTCCAGCCTGTTCGTTCAGCAGCGTGTAAATGCTGTTCCAATTGGCCTGAATGTCGTCCGTTGTCCGCCACAGGTTCGCCCCCACTGATGGGCCCCACTCCCACACGGCATCCCATCCGTATTGGCAGAACGAGTAAACGATCGGTCGGCCCGTCGACTTCAAGGCGTCATCCATCTTCTTATACGCTGCAATCATCAGGCGCATCTGCGCGGCTTTGTCATCGGGCGCTTGCTTCATCATCACAGCGGGAATAAAGCTGCAAAGGTCATACTTCAAGTAGTCAAAGCCCCACGACGCATAAAGCTGCGCATCCTGCAATTCATGGCCGAGAGACCCCTCAAAACCAGCGCACGTTTTTGGTCCGGGCGAGGAATAGATTCCCAGCTTAAGCCCCTTGGAATGCACATAATCGGCGAGAGATTTCATATCGGGGAACTTCGAGTTCGCGTGCAGCACACCGTCGGCGTCGCGCTCGCCTTCCCAGGTGTCATCGATGTTCACGTAAATGTAGCCTGCGTCTTTCATGCCCGTCGCGACAAGCTGATCCGCTGCGTTGCGCACGTCCTGCTCGGTGACGTTGCGATGAAAAAAGTTCCAACTATTCCAGCCCATCGGAGGGGTTTGTGCAACCAGCGTCGCAGATGGCCCTATCGCCGTTTGGCGCTTCGACTTGGCAGCAGTTTGGTTCTGAGCTTGAGCGGCAAGACAACAAACGGCGACTAAGGCAACAAACGGGAAGGTATTCATTCGCATGACAGCTTCTCCTGGAAACCTTTGCATCGGAATCCTAACGTCTCGCTCTCTGGTCCGGCAAACGGCCGGCGGCCTCTCCGGCAGGAGATACTTGAAGTAATGCCGTTTACGCTCTCTCACGCTGCCGCCGCATGGCCTTTTCGGCGAACGCGCCTCGAATTCTCGGCTCTCCTCGTGGGATGTTTCGTGCCGGATTTTCCTTACTTCCTACTCCTTCAGGCACACGATTTCTACGGACATACGGTGAGCGGCATGTTCTATTTCGATTTGCCGATTGGCCTGGTGGCTCTATGGCTGTTTCACAACTTCGTGAAACGGCCATCCCTGATCTTTCTTCCCGGCGGAGTTCGCCGCAGACTCAAGGGAGGCCCATTTTCCTTTCTGCCGCCTGCTCGCCTGGCGTTGATCGCCCTTTCGCTTCTGATTGGATCGGCCACGCACATCCTGTGGGATGCGTTCACGCACGACACGTACTGGCCCTATTGGCACTGGAGCTTTCTCAGGATGCCGATCGAATTGCCGTTTGCGGGGCGGAGCGTGATGTACAAACTGCTTCAGTATCTGAGTTCGCTGATTGGAGCAGTGATCGTTGCGATATGGGCCTGGCACTGGTACCGCACCACCGAACCGGCGGAGCATCCGATCCCGCAGCCGTATACCCGGTCACAGAGGATCGCAATCATCTTGGTTCTCCCGCTCGTCGCGATTTGCTTCGGCATTTTCCGCGCTCACGAAGCGATCGCAAACCTGGACGCGATAAGGCCGGATACCGGATTCGCAGCCGTTGCGGTGGTGACTGCGATCTCGATCTTCGGATTGGGATTACTGGTTTGCGGCGTCGTTCTCCGCCTTCGAGAGCATGCCGGCAAGGTCAGTTAGGCTGCTCACGCCGCCGTGTAAGCAGGTAATACACCAGCGGAGTGATCACAAGGCTGAGCACCATGGAAATCGTCAATCCGCCGATGACGGTGATGGCCAGCGGCTGCAGCATCTCAGAGCCGGCGCCGATGGCGAAAGCCAGGGGCAACATGCCGCACACGGCAGCGATCGCAGTCATCACAATAGGCCGCAGCCGCCGCTGCGCTGCGTGCAACATGGCGTCGTGGGGTGAGGCGCCCTCGGCGCGGTAGCGCTCGTCGGCGTCGAGCAGCAGAATGCCGTTCTTCGCCACAATCCCAATCACCATAATCAGGCCCATGAACGAGGCCACGTTGAACGTAATGCCGGTGACCAGCAGCGCCAGGATGACACCGGAGATGGAAAGCACCGACGAAGCAAGAATCGCCACCGGCGCCGGGAAGTTGCGGAACTCGGTCAGTAGTACGCCGAAGACCAGGGCCAGGGCCAGCATGAGCACGCGAAGCAGATCGTGGAATGACTCCTGTTGCTGCTGGTAGGTGCCGCCGTACTCGACGCGCACCGTGGGCGGCAGGCGCAGAGATTTAACGGCCTGCTCGACCTTGGTCATCACTCCGCCCAGGTTCGATCCTTCAAGATCGGCTGTGACCTCCACGAGTTGCTGCAGGTTCTCGCGGGCAATCTCGTTCTGCGGGGGCAATTGCTCGACGTCGGCTAGCGATCCCAGTGTGGCCGTGTGTCCCGTGGAACTGTTGAAAACTGTGTTCTCAATGGCGTCCAGCGAGCTGCGATGTTCGTCGCTGAGGCGCACACGGACGGCGTAGAGGCGGCCATTGGCGATGAGCGGGTTGGTAGTCATGCCGTCGAGAATCGCAGTTGCATCGTCGGACACTTCGGCAGGAGTGAAACCAAGCCGCGAGGCGACTGTGGGGTCGACCTGGAAGTTGGTGGCGGGGCCGCTGATGGTGTTGTCGATGCCGTTTTCCACGTCGACCACTCCGTCGATCTTCGAGATGGCGTCGGCTACGCGCGGGCCAAGCTGGTTCAGCAGCGTCGCATCGTCGGAGTAGATCTTCACCTGGATGGGCTCGGGTGCGTTCGACAGATCGTTGATGTTGTCTTGCAGCACCTGGGTCAGCTCGATATCGAGTTCGGGCTCGGTTGCTTTGACTCGGTTGCGCACTTCATCCATCACGTCCCAGACCGAGCGGCTTCGCTTCTGCTTGAGCTTCACCGTGAAGTCGCCGGTGTTGGCTTCTGTCACGGCGGCGAGGCCCAGTTGCAATCCCGTGCGGCGCGAGGTGTTTTCAACTTCGGGGATGGAGTGCAGGATTTCGGTGACGTGCTGAAGAACGCGGTTGGTCTCGGCCAATGAACTGCCGGCGGGCATAATGTAATCGAGAATGAATCCGCCCTCGTCCATCTCCGGCAGCAGGTTGGTACCGAGCATTTGGTAGCCGGCCCACGTCCCGATCACCAGCAGCAGGCAGATGCCGCCCGCCCAGAGCGGCTTGGCCAACACCCACTCCAGAACGCGGCGGTGCACGCGGAGCACGCGGCCCATCAGCGTGCCGGGGTTGGCGTGTTCGGCGTCGCGCTCAGATTCTTCCGATCCCGGCGCTGGCTGATCATTCCCAGCAAACTCTCTCTCTTTTAAAAGGACGTAGCTCAGGCCCGGCGTCCATGTAAGCGCCAGGGCCAAAGAGGTGACGAGCGCGGCGGCCATGGTGATGGCCAGCGCGCGGAAGAAGACACCTGTGACTCCGCTGACGGCGACCAGCGGCAGGAAGACCACGACCGGTGTCAGGGTAGACCCGAGCAGCGGAATCGTGAGTTCGTGAAGCGCTTTGCGCACGGCTTCACCGCGCCGCTCACCTGAGTCGCGGTGCATCACCACATTCTCCACGACCACGATGGCGTCGTCGATCACGAGGCCTATGGCCGCCGCAAGCCCGCCCAGCGTCATCAGGTTGAAGCTCTCGCCAATCATCCACAATACCCCGATGGTGATGGCGATGGTGACTGGGATAACCAGCCCCGCAATCAGCGAGGAGGTCCAGTCGCGCAGGAAAAGGAACAAAATGATGCAAGCCAGCACGAGCCCGATGAAGATGGCGTCGCGTACGCTCGAAATCGAATCGCGCACCAGTTGCGACTGGTCATAAAAGAGCTGCAGCTTGACCCCTGCCGGAAGCTTCTGCTCGAGATCTGCCACTTCTTTCGCCACCGCGTCGGCCACGGCCACGGTGTTCGACGAAGGTTGGCGGTTGACCATCAACAACACCGCATTTTGGCTGTTGGCGGTGACAGTGGTGTAGACGGGCATGGTCGACTGCTCAACCGTGGCCACATCGGCGAGGTGCACCGGCGCACCGCCCGGCGTGGTCTTCACCACAAGGCGTCGCAGCCCGTCGAGGTCGTGCACCTGGGCGCCCACCAGGCCCAGGATCAACTCGTGGTTAGCGGAATAGAGGCCGGGTGATTGGACGATGTTCGAAGCGTTGATGGCGCTCACCAGATCCGAGATCGTGACTCCCGCGGTTTGGAGAAGCGCGGGGTTCGGGACCACGTGAAACTCCGGCACTTCGCCGCCCTGCACCACCACGGTGCTGACGCCGTCGACGCGATTGAGAGGCGGCTTCAGGTCGTAGGTGGCGATCTGCCAAAGCTGCGTCTGTGAAATAGTGTCCGACGTGAGGCTATAGCCCAAAACCGGGAAGCTGGCGAAGGTGAGCCTGTTGGTGGTGATGCGCACAGTGGACGGCAATTCCTGCTGCACCTCTGCCAGCGCCGCGTCTACCAGTTGCAGAGATTGCACCATGTCCACGTTCCAGTTGAAGAACAAGTCCACTTCGGCCGAACCGCTGCTGGTGGTCGAGCGCACGCTCATAAGGCCGGGAACCGAGTTGACGGCGTTCTCGATGGGCTGCGTGATGGTTACTTCCATCTGCTCGACGGGCATCACACCGTTGTCAACGCCGATAACGACGCGAGGAAAGTTGGTCTCGGGAAACACGGAAATGGGGACCTGGAACGCCAGGTAGATTCCTGCCACCGTCAGCAGGACTGCGAAAAAGAAGATGGTGCGCGTGGACCTTGCCAGCCAGAAGGGTTTTGGGCTGACACCCGAGGCTTCAATGGGCATCAGTCATTTCCTCCGCCCGAGCCCTCATCTCCGCCCGCCGGGCCAATCTTCACCTTGGTGCCTTCGTCAAGGCCATACGATCCGCTGGTGATCACATTGTCGGCCGTGGTGAGTCCGCTCGTCACCTGCACGTCAGTGCCGTTGTCAATGCCCAGGGTGACCGGCTTTTTATGCGCCGCGCCGTCGGAGCCGACCACCATCACCGACTTTGCTCCGTTATCGCCGGTCAGGACCGCCGAGAGCGGCACCGTCAACGCGTGCGTCACGCTCGTTCCGGTCATCATCGCTTTAACCGGCGTGCCCACCTTGAGCCGGCCTTTCTTGTTCTCGATCTTCAGCCACACCTCAACCGTTGTGCTGCCGGGGTCAAGGGCCGGGCTCACCATAGAAACCTTCGCGGGAACCGAATCGGAAAGCCCGGGCAGGCGCACCGATGCCTGGTTGCCGGCCTTCAACTGGACCGCCAGGTTCTCGGCGATGTGCGTCTTCGCGATCAGCGCCGTCGTGTCCATCACCGTAATCAGCGGCGTTCCGGCCGCGGCCGTTTCACCGGCGAACAGCGGCCGGTCGGTCACAACGCCCTCGATGGGGCTGTGAATCTCCGAAAAATCCACCTGCGCCTGGGCCCCGTTGTACTTGCCTTCTGCCGACGTCAACTGCCCTTGCGCCGACTTCAGCGCCGCCTCGCGGCTCACGCTGTGCACTGCGTCCAGATGCTGCTTGGCCGCGTCGTAAGCCGCTTGCTCCTGCACCAGTGCAGCTTGCGCCGTGTCCAGATCGCGGCCCGGGATCGCGCCCTCCTGAAACAGCTGCATGCGGCTCTTTACGATGTTCTGGTTCAGATCGAGGTTCGCCTTGGCCTGCGCAAAGTCTGACTCTGCCGTCAGCACATCCATTGGCACTTGTGCCTTGGTCGCCGTAGCGTAAGCCGCCTGCGCCGCTTCGAGCGACCCTTTGGTGTCCATCGCTGCCGCTGCCAGATCGGTATTCTCCAACACCGCCAGCAATTCGCCCGCGTGCACCCGCTGCCCGCGTTCGACATAGAACTTCTTGATCGGCGCCGTAATCCGCGGAACAATCGCAGCCTGGGCCATCGGCTGCAGTACCGCATCCGCCGTCACCTGTTCGGCGATCGGGCCTTGCTCCGGATGCTCGGCTTGCACCGTGACCTCGGGTTCCGGCGCGGCGTCCTTCTTGCAGCCCGGCAAGAACACGACCACCGCTACGGCTAGGGCGAGGCCCATTGCAGAAATGCTCCCGCCGAGAGCTCGCGGGCAAATCAATTTGTGATTCGTCTCCTTGTCACTCATCTCGTTGTCCAAAGTTCCCCGATCTTTGATCCCTGTTCTCTGGTCCCTGGCCAAGTTCTTCAGTCGCACGTCCCTTAGCCCTAGTCCCTCGTTCCCTTTTCCCCTGCCTTGTTCATTTCGTCCCGGTAAGAGTCTCCAGCTCCGCCATCGCTGTTTCGCAGCGCACACGGCCGTCTGCGCGAGCATCCTCGGCGGTGACATAGGCGTTCTCCGCATCCACCACTTCCAGCGCCGTGCCATCGCCGCCCTGGTAGGCAAGTTTCGTCAATCGCAGGCTCTCGGCTGCTGTCGTCACGCTCTGGTCGAGTGACGCCAGCTGATCGAGCGCTGCTCTCGCTTCCGAGTACACCTCTTCCAGTTGTGTAATCATTTGCCGCTGCGTATTGGTGAGCGCCACCTGCGCCGCATCGCGCCGAATCTCGCTTTGCTTCACCTTGTGCTCGGACGATAGCCAGTCCCAGACGGGGAGGTTCACGGTTGCGCTGGTAGAGTAGCCGAGGTTTCGCGCCCTGAGACCATCGGGAGTCAGGGGGCCATTGACGGCAAATTGGTTGGCGTCGATCCCATACGTCACATTCAAGCCCACGCTGGGCAGCAGGGCTCCCCATGCCGCCTGCACATCGGCGTTGCTCTCGGCCAGAGAGGCGAGCGCGCTTTTGAGCTCGGGATTGTTCTTGGCTGCAGCCTGCTCCACATCTTCTCTTGACGCGAGCGGCGGCGCAGCGTCAGGAGCCTTGAGCGTGTACGGGGTAAGGGGATCGGCAAACAGCAGCACAGCCAGGTCCAAACGAGCCTTTTCTGCAGCCACGCGCGCGTCCTCGACGTCCCGGTCCCGTTGCTGCTCCTGCAAATCGGCCCTCACCACGTCGGCATGCGCTGCCTCGCGTGCCTGCTCCCGTTCCCGTGTCAGCTTCGTGAAACCGGCCGTCTCTGTTTGTGCGCTCTCGGCCACCTCCAGCTTTCTGTCCGCGGCCATCCGCGCGTAAAACATCCCTGTCACAGCCACCACCAGGCCTCGCCTCGCAATCTCCTGCTCGGCGCTGGCCATTGCTGCCGCCGCGTGAGCCCGGCGCACGGCCGCCGCCCCCGCGAAGCTCAGCGTTTCGTCCACGATTCCCTGCGCCATGTACTCCCGCGGTCTCGAGTCGTTGGCGACAAATCTGGGCAAAGGCGCCAAAGGCTCGCCGGCGTCGCCCTCTGTGTAAATCCCATTGGGTTGCGTGTAGATGTCCTGGCTGTACAAGCGCGCATTGGGCAAGAGCCCTGCGCGGGCAATGGCGCGGTCGAGGCCAGCGGACTGGCTGGCGGCCTTGGCCGCTGCGAAGGCCGGCTCACTGGCCTCCGCTCGCCGGATCGCCTCCGGCAACGTAATCTCAACGGGCGTAGTGGAACTCACCGCCCCAGCTTCAAGAGGAGTTGCACCGGTCTGCGCATGCGCAGTGGCATCGAGGGACGCAGCAGCCAGCAAGCACACAATAAGACATGAGCCCGTCGCTTCAAACAAGGCTTGAAAGGGCACGACTTTAGTCGTGCCAAAACGAACTCGGAAAATGATGGGCTCTAACCGCTGAGGGACGTTCTTAAGCCGGCTGAGACGATGGAAGCAACCGATTTTCGTCAGACAATCGGTAAGCCGCGAATCGATGCCCATCCAAGATTTGGCGTGGATAGTCACACTCAGGAGCATACAAGCTGCGACTGCATTTTACCTGAACACGATGTCGGAGCGAGCCGCGCCGGGTGACAGGATGAGCCCTCGCGTGACCCGTACCCGCCGATTGCCAATTATGCATCGCGGAGCCAGCCGCCGTTTCGACCCGATCCAGCAAATTCCGCTCCCACCTTCGCCCCCCGCTCTGCGATACTTATTTTCGATGCCCATTGAAGACCTGCAGCAAGCGGCTCAAAAAATTGCCCAGTTCCTGAACACCCTGAACAAGCTGGGTGGAATGCGCCTCAAGTATCGCATCACAGCGGGTGATGGAGCGCGCGATCCGCAAGGGATCGAAGCGCGCCAGATCTACGTCGAATTGGCCGGTCCCGATGTGC
Source organism: uncultured Acidobacteriaceae bacterium (assembly GCA_963782285.1). Classification (GTDB taxonomy): domain Bacteria; phylum Acidobacteriota; class Terriglobia; order Terriglobales; family Acidobacteriaceae; genus Telmatobacter. Next base: position 68,755 of record CAWAJH010000001.1, on the reverse strand, counting down.
CCCTCGTCATCCAGCACAACGGCGAACTGTTGCGCGCCTTGGAGACGCTCGCCGGACAAATGCTGCGCCTGGACCACCACGAGCACGACCTGGTGAGTTTCGATGCTGCCAACTTCAAGGCCTTGCGCGCCGAAGAGCTGCGTCTATCCGCTGAAGCCGCCGCCGAGAAGGTCCGCCAGACGGGTGTTCCCTACAGCTTCCCGCCCATGAACAGTCGCGAGCGCCGCATGTTGCATCTCACCTGCCGCTCCCTCGAGGGCGTTGAGACGGCCAGCGTCGGCGAAGGGCCGGATCGTTTTCTTGTCGTCTATCCCGAAGGCAAGACCAATCTCCCGGTGAAGCCGCAGTTCAAACCCAGAGGCTTTGGCCGCAGGTAAAACAGGATTCAGGGCTCAGTCATCAGGAGAATCCTTGTGGGTGGCCTCCGCGAGAATCCTATGCTTCCGCTGGCTCCTATGCCAGAATATCCATCAATGAGAAAGCTCTTCGCCATTCTTCTGCTGGCAACTTACGCCGCTTTGCTTCCCGCGCAAAAGCGACTTGTCCTTATCGATCAGGACGGCTCTGGTCCGGGCGGCTCCAACCAGATGGCCATGCTGGCACTGTTGCAATTGCCTGACGTCCAGGTCCTTGGAATCACCATGGTCACAGGCAATGCGTGGTGCGACGAAGAAACCATGCACACCTTGCGCATGCTTGAGCTCACCGGCCACGCCGGCGTTCCTGTGGCCAAAGGCGCTGTGTTCCCCTTGGTTCACACGCAGGAAGAGACGCGCCTGGCCGCCACCCTCTATGGCAAAGTGGTCTGGCTGGGCGCCTGGGGCCAAGGGCCGACCACGCTTGAGGAATCAAAATCCGGCGCCGTCCCCGTGATGCCTGCGCAGTCCCAGTCGCACGGCCCTTACGTGATTCCGCCTATGCCAGAAGGCTCGCCCGCTGCAAAACCAATCGACGAAGACGCCGCGCACTTCCTTATCCGCCAGGTGCATGCGCATCCGCACAAGGTCACGATCTACGCCGCCGGGCCGCTCACCAATATCGCCCTCGCCATCGCCATCGACCCGCAGTTTGCGTCGCTGACGAAGGGTATTGTCATCATGGGCGGCAGCCTCGATCCGCAAACCAGCGATCCCGAGTTCGCCAACAGCCCGCGTCACGAGTTCAACTTCTGGTTCGATCCTGAAGCAGCGCACATCGTGCTGCGCGCCGATTGGCCGCGCATCGACGTAACCACCGTCGATGTCTCAATCAAGGCGCCCTTCACGGGGGAAATGCTTGCGGCGATCTCGAAGTCACAGGCGCCGGCCGCGCGCTACATCGCTGCGTGGAGTCAGGAACGCTACTACATGTGGGACGAGCTGGCCGCCTGCGCCTGGCTCGATCCCTCCATCATTACCAAAGAGAAACTGGTCTACATGGATGTGGACCTGAGCCACGGTCCAAGCTATGGCGACACGCTTACCTGGGATGAAAATCTGAAGCCCGCAACCGGCGTGCGCCTGGTCCACGCGCAACTCGACCTCGACCTGCCGCGCTTCCAGAAGATGTTCGTGGAACTGATGACGCACGAGCCGTAGCCACGCACAGAACGCTGCGTTTCATAACCGAGTCCGTCATTCCGAGTTTCGTTTGCCGCCTTTTCTGCGCCAATCGAAGCCGAAGGACGATGCGGCCAGCCTCTGCCACCACATCGCGAGCGCGTGCCGCCGCCTCGCCGCGGCCTCGTACTTGCGCTGCATCACCTTGCGCTTAAGGTCGGGCGGTGCCGGCCGCCACTCCAGCGCGGTGATCAGCTCGCATTCGATTTCAAAATCGTCCTTCTCTTCAAGCTCCACGGACGCACTCCTTAAAGCGGGTCGTGGCCTTGGCCCGCAGCAACTTGAGTCCACGCTGCAGGTGGCTCTTCACCGTTGCCACCGGCTCGTCCAGCGTCGCCGCAATCTCCTCTGGCGTCAGATCCTCCTGGTAGCGCAAAACCAGTGCCGCGCGTTGTGCCTCCGGTAGCGTCGCCAGCAGCCGCTCAATTCGCACAGCAATCGGCGGGCCGTTTTCTTCTGCCTGCGCGCAGTGATTCTCGTTCATCTCCACCCACATGTGCACGCCGCGCACCCGCTGCCGGTGCTTCGCATCGGCCGAGCGGCTCATGGTCACGCGCCTCAGCCACGAGTCCGCATGCGGCGGTGACTCGATCTTGCCCACGTGCCGGTCCAGCTCAAGAAATACGTCTTGGGCAATCTCCTCAGCCAATCCGCTGTCTCCCGTCATTCGCAGCGCCAGCGAAAATACCATCGCCTGGTGCTCGTCAATCAGTTGCTCGAAGTCGGGCTTCCAGCTACTGGCCATGACTCGCTGCTACCTCCTGTTCCGCACCGGTGCGCGGTTGGGAATGTAGAGAGCTACGCAATTGTGGCGGAAAAGTTCAAAACGTTGTAGCTTGTCCCCTCGGCCCCTTGTTCCCTGCTCTTAAAACAAATCGGGAATGCTGTGGAAGGCGATCCGCGTGGGCGCGGCTTTGTATGCGGTCAGCATCGCGGCGGGGGCTAGCGTGCTCATGCCGTACTTGTCGTTGATCTGGTCCATCGTGGCATTCAGGCGGGTGCGGCTCTGCTCTTCCTCGAGGCCATCAAAGAGCGCCAGCGTATGCAGCCGGTCGGGAACCAGATTGTTCAGCTGCACGCCGATAAAGTACGGACTGTCGTACTGCTTGCCCGACGGGCGCGACTCCCACAATCGTCGCAGCGCTGCGATGAGGGTTTGATTATCCTGGCACTCGCTCAGCTTGATTTCGCTGCGCCAGCCGCGAGCCGGCACGCCGAATCGGCTCACCGGCATGTTCTCGCTGCGCGGCACTGCAAATCCGACCGCCAGGCCGATGTTGCTCGCCCAGAGTGAATGCGAGCGCAACCGCATGGCCGCCTTGTGCAGCAGCTTGTGCGCCACGGCCCAGGCTTTCTCCGCGGTGCGCATCTCCGGCGCCAGCACGTGCGAGTGGCTGATGGACTTCTGGTGCTCCAACTCTGCTCTCTCGAAGTCTTCGCCGCGCAGCCAATGAAACAGCCGTTCGCCCCACACCGATCCCCAGATTTCTCCCGTCTGCTCGCGGTCAAGTGCCAGCAGATCGTCCATTGTGTGAATGCCCTTCTCGTTCAGTCGTTTCTCTGTGCGTGCACCGATTCCCGGCAGATCGCGTAATGTGAGCGTGTGCAGCGCCTCGGGCAAAACGTCTAGTGGCAGCGCCACCAGGCCATCGGGCTTCTCCATGTCGCTGGCAATCTTTGCGAGATAGCGGTTCGTCGCCAAGCCCACTGAGCTGCGCAGTGTCTCGCCTACGCGCTCGCGAATGGCTGCTTTGACACGGATGCCGAGATCCAGTGCCGCACGAAGTGCTCGCTCGCGGCCCATCAGCCGACAGGCCATTTCATCAATGGAGCATACGGCCGTTACCGGTACGCAGCTTTCCACCGTCTCCACAATCCGGTGATGGTATTCCGTGTAGATTTCGTGGCGGCCCTCTACGAGGACAATCTCAGGGCACATGCGCTTGGCATCGGCCACAATCGTTCCCGTCCGTACTCCGAAGGCCTTGGCCTCGTAGCTCGCCGCGATGCAGCAGGTGGTGTCGGCCATCATTGGCACGACACCAATCGGTCGCCCGCGCAACTCGGGTCGCGTTTCCTGCTCCACTGAGGCAAAGTAGGAGTTCAAATCGACGAAGAGCCAGTTGAGCCCGAGGCCCGAAGCGGGATCCTCACCCCGGCTTTTCTGCGCTTCTATCCTCGCCCCCTCACCACCACGCTCCAGATTCGCCAGCTCCTCCGGCCATTCCTCCGGAATGGGCGACAGGCCCGAATTGGAACTCGAAGCCACTTAGTTTCTAGTTTCGTCTTTTCTTCCCTATGATACCTCAGAACTCTTGAATATCAAGACGGGAATCAACAGTAACGTTTATTTCAGAAACTACCTGAGCTAAACTCTGAGCAGACGAAAGCCGTCAAAGGGATGACCCGGGCGTGCCGCAAGGCTTCAACGCATCAAAAGAAGTGTGCGGCAACCGCAGGTTTGGTGACCCAAGATGCAGACCCTATCGCATTGGCTTGTGGAGAATGGAATTGTTCTTGCCGTGTTAGTTACGGTGGGCGTGGCCGTGCTCCTCGTCTGCTGCGTAGAGTGCACACGCTGCCCCAAACGCGAAAAAGACGATCTTTTCGATCGCCGCGAAGTCTGAACCCGTCTATTGTCCAGCTATAGCCGGAGCCGCCGGCATCAAATACTCCTCGAATTGCGCCAAAATCCGGTTGTAAAGTTCCGTTCGCACATCCGGCCCTGCAATTGAGTGCGTTTTCCGCGGAAAGATCTGCACATCATACGGGATGCCGGCCTCGATTAGCTTTTGAATAAACTGCACCGTGTTTTCGATATGCACGTTGTCGTCTTCGGTTCCGTGCGCCAGCAAAAGTCTTCCCTTCAGATTGGCCGCAACGTTTACAGGCGAGAAATCTGCGATATCCGTCAGGGTCTTCCGCGGGCAAGCCCAGATAACGCTCGGTGTAGATAGAGTCGTAATCGCGCCAGTCGGTCACGGGCGCCACGGCGACGCCGGCTTTGAAGCGGTCGGAGTGTGTCATGGCATAGAGCGTGAAGGTGCCGCCCCAGCTCCAGCCCCACCAACCCATGCGCTTCGCATCCAGCTGGGGATACTTCGCGAGCGCGGCGTCGACCACTGTCAGCTGGTCCTCAAGCTGTACCGGGCCGAAGTTGTGGTACGCCGCCTGTGCGAACGCGCGCCCACGGCTTCCCATGCCGCGATTGTCGGTATGGAGTACGGCAAACCCATGTTGGGCAAGCAGCTCATCAAAGAACAGGTGATCGTCCCATCGATTCACCACGGTCTGATCGTCCGGCCCTCCGTAAGGGTTCACGATCAGCGGGACTGAAGCAGGAGCAGTCTTGTCAGCGGGCAGCAAAAGCGCGGCGTAAAGCGTGGTTCCATCGTGTGCCTTCACTTCCAGATTCTCCGGGGCCCGCAAATGATAGGAATCCAGCGCGTGAGTCTCCCAAAACACGCGGCAGTTCGCTGCAGAGCCGGTCCCGGTCGGCTCCTGGCAAAGCCGCATCACCGGCGCCTGCATCAGCGTCGAGAACTTGTCGGTAAATACGCTGCCGTCGGGCGAGAAATTGGCCTTATGAAAACCTTCGTCTGCAGTGAGTTGCTTGCGCTCGCCATTGAAGCCTACCTGCCAAATCTGCTGCTCAAGGGGATTGCCTTCGTTCGACGCGTAGTCCACCCACTTGTGCGAAGCATCTACGAGGTATGCATCGCCGACCTCAAAATCGCCCTTGGTGAGTTCTCTCTCCAGCTTGGCGTCGGCGGAGAGAGGCTTCCCCTTGTTGTAGCTGTATAGGTAAAGCTGGTTATGGCCGTCGCTCCAATTTGCCAGAACGATGGAGCCGTCGCTCACCGTGACGTCATAGTTTTCGTCCACATACTTCGCGTCGTCGATCTCCAACATCTGGCGCGCATCACCATATTCGGCGTCGGCAAAATACAAAACGCGGTGCTTGTGATCGCGGCTCACGACCTCGATCCACAAGGTCTTATGGTCAACCCAGCCAAAACGCGGGATGTAATCGTCACCCTCGTGGATGGGCAGCTTCACCCAGGTTGTCTTGCCCCCTCTGGCGCTCACTACCCCCACGTGGACCTCAGGATTGGCGTCGCCCGGTTGCGGGTAGCGCTGCCATTCCACCATTGCGTGGTTGGGAATCCAGTCCGTGATCGGGTAGCGCGGTACCTGGGTTTCGTCCATCTGCATGTAGACGAGGTTTTTTGAATCCGGCGACCAGAAGTAGTTGCTGCGCACGTCGAGCTCTTCTTCATACACCCAGTCCACTCTGCCGTTCAGAAAGACCTCTCCGTTCGACAAGCCTGGATTCGGCGATGGTGCTGCAAAAGTCATCGGCGTGCCTGGGTCTTTCAGATGGATCACTGCCAGCCCGTTGTCGCGGATAAACGAAACACAGCATCCATCGGGAGAAAACTTGGGGTCGTCGCCGGAAGCGAGCCCGGTAAATCCGATCTGCAATCCCGTGCCGTTGTGCAGATCGTAGAGCCACAGTCGCCCATTTGAATCGAACAGAAGGTGCGTCGAGTCCGGCGCCCACAAGTAGTTCCTCATGTTGTAGCGCGCCCGATTTGTCGCGGTCCCGCTCAGAGACGTTGTTCTCGTCCAATGGGGCCATCTTGGCGGCACTCACCAGCACGTGCGCTCTGCCCGTGGCTGAATCCACCTCCATCAACTCTCCGCCTTCCAGGTATGTCAGGTGCTTACCATCCGGCGACCAGGTGAGCTGGTCGGGCGGGGTCCCGATCAGCGGCCCCTGGCCGAAGATCTCCTGAACGGACAAGGTTTTCTCCGGCGTTTGCGCAGAGAGTGTGCCGGCAGCAAAAGCAAGAGCAGCGAGGGCTGGCAAGAAGGGAATTGTCGTTCGCGTCAAAAAGGCATTCCTCCTGGGCAGATTTTTCGAGAGGAGCCCAAGTTGGCCGATGCTGGCCGCGGCGGACGGAGGCGGGGCTTCAAAAAGAAGTGTAAATCACGCGATGCGCGGCACTCCGGTGTTAACCTCGCGGCGGTGCTTTCGTGGCGGGTTCTACAATTGCTTTACTTTATTTCCCTCCCCATCGAGGGGTCCGAAATTGCGGGCCATTTCTAGATGAAAACAGATTGGAGAAGCACGAATGCACTGGGCAACTCCTGAAGAACGCCGCGCCCTGGGTCGCGTGCGGCGCAAGCAGGTTGGCCGCCACCAGCACGATGCACTTGATCCTAAAGCGCGGCAAATCTCTGCTCTTGCGATCGTCGAGCGGTCCATGCGAGGCCGCGTCCCGGCACTCAAGGATCTGAAATACGCGATGATGGCCGAGTCGCCTTTCGGATACTTTCGCGGCGCGGCGCCTGTCATGGCCGAGGATCTCGCCCAGCTTCCCAATACCGGCATCATGAGTCAGCTCTGCGGCGATGCCCATGTGCGCAACCTGGGTGCGTTTGCCGCTCCCGACGGGCGCCTCGTCTTCGACATCAACGACTTCGATGAAACCATTCGCGGCCCGTTCGAATGGGATTTGAAGCGTATGTCCGCGTCGCTGATCCTCGCTGGCCGTGCCGCAGGGCACAAAGATGGCTCCGCGCGCAGGGCCGCGGAAGCATGTATCGAGCGCTACGCAGCGCAAATGCACGCCTTCAGCCGCATGTCGTGCCTGGATGTGAACCACTTTCAGGTGCATCGCCTTGGATTGGCCAAGCCGGTGCATGAAGCGCTTGCCAAAGCCGAGCGCGCAACGCCGCAGCACACTCTTCAACAACTCACCGTGCCCACATCGCCCACGCCCGGAGCGCGGCGCCGCTTCAAGGAATCGAAGCCCATGCTCACACGGATTACCGGCTCGCGCGCGGCCACTGTGCTCGCCTCGCTTGGACCGTACAAGGAGACGCTGGAGCCGCAGCGGCGGCACCTGCTTCAGTTCTACCGGCCCGTCGATGTGGCGTTCAAAGTGGTCGGCACCGGCTCGGTCGGCCTGCGCGACTACTGCATCTACATGGAAGGCAACGGCCCCGGCGACCCGCTCTTTTTGCAGATCAAGGAAGAGGCGGCGTCAGCCTACGCACCCTATCTGCCCGATGCCCACCCCGCGGCCCATAACGGCCAACGCGTCGTCGAGGGCGCAAGGTTCATGCAAATCCAGACCGACCCGTTTCTCGGCTGGACACATATCGGCAGCCGCCAATATCTGGTTCGCCAACTCAAGGATCACAAAGGATCAATCGAAATCCAGGACCTGGCCGGCACAAACTTGAGAGCCTACGCCGAGGTCTGCGGCGAGCTGCTTGCTCGCGGCCATGCCCGCTCCGGCAACCCGCAGGTGATCAGTGGCTACATCGGCGCCGGCTCCGCCTTCGCGGAATCGCTCGCCGAATTCGGCGTCAATTACGCCGACCAAACCGAAAAAGATTGGGAGCAGCTGAAGAAGTCAGGCAAAGCGAAGGCAGAATCACGGTAGGTCGCTCGCGACGTGCGCATTCTGCCAGAGCACAACCACCGCCGTGGCTCCAAAGAGCACAGCTCCGGCAATTCAATTACGCAACGGCCGTCGCGACTCGAAGGGCTCAGCCCCCCATTGTTACCATCCGCGACGATAGTAGCAGGCGTAATAGGGCATCGAGCAGATCGCCATTAGCAGCGCAACGAACCAGCCCACCACAGTCCAGCCAAGAAATACGTTCAGCAGCAGGATTCCCGTGCCGTTGTGTGTGTGCCGCACCGCCGAAATAATCGCCGGGAGGAAATAGAGTCCGATACCGAAGATCAGGAAGCGCATAGAACCTCCCGTATTTGTTCGGGAAGTATTACGCAGAAATTAGCACCGAAGTTCCATTGTCCAGCGAGGTTTTTCGTCGATCGCGAGCCGTTCGGGCAGGCCCCGTGCGCTATGACCTGTGCGGCGCGCCAACGACCAACCGCGCAGAGCGGGCGGACGGAAAGATGAAAGTGTATCCATTCGCGTCTGTGGTTCGGCAGTTTCGTTTTCGCCTCTTCCACTCCACGCCCTTCTACAATCGAATCGTATGCCCACGCGCGTCCGATCGCACGCCAAAATCAACCTGGGTCTTTTCCTGGGTGCGCCCCGGTCCGACGGATTTCATGGGTTGGCAACTGTCTACCAAACCCTCGAAATCCATGACATTGTGACAATTACGGCCCGCCACGCATCGCAGACCACAATACGGATCGCTTCGAACGATGCCCGAGTTCCCACCGACCACCGGAATACCGCCTGGAAGATGATTTCCCTCGCTTTGGAACAACTTGGCTTCACGGCAGAAGTCGACATCCATATCGACAAGCGGTTGCCTGTGCAGGGCGGTCTCGGCGCCGGCTCGGGAAATGCCGTTGCGGCGCTCGTCGGGCTCGAGAATGAAATGCAGATGAAGGGACCAGGGACTAGCGACGAGAGACCGGCAGTCCAGGACCAGGTCTGGAGAAAGAAACGGTTCGAAATCGCAGCTCAAATCGGCTCCGATGTGCCGCTCTTTCTGGTGGGCGGCACGGTGCTCGGCGTCGATCGCGGCCAGAGAGTTCACCCCCTGCCCGACATTGGCCAGGTCTGGTGCGTGATCGCGGTCCCTGAAAGTGGAGTCTCTACGCCGCAGGCTTTCCGCGATTGGGACGCCCTTTGTGCGGCGGAGGGTTTGACCGCGCAAGCCTCAGCCGATAGACTGGAGAAGTCGAGCCGTGCCCTCGCCAAAGCCTTTCGGGGAGAGATTCCCGAAGGCGGGCTTCAAGCAAGCTCCTCCGGTGTCTTCTCCGCGGGAGAAGACCTGGCCGGACCGCAAGAGACGAAACAGGGGTCTGGGCTTGTCCGCACCGGGATCATGAGCTGGATCGAGAACGACTTCGAGCGCGTTATCTTTCCCCAGCGTCCCTCCCTTGCAGAGATCAAGCGTCTTCTTGCGGCTCCAGGTATGCCGGAGGCAGCCCTTTGTGCCTCGCTGTCGGGGTCGGGTTCGGCGCTCTTCGGGTTGTACCTAACCGGTGGAGATGCTGAAGCGGCGAAGGACCGCGTCGAAAGCTGGGTCCAAGGGGTGAAAGTGCAGGTAACGCGCACCCTGCCCCGCCAGGCATATTTGGATCGAATGTTGAAAAAAGCTGATTGACAGCCAACATTGGGGCAAGCGAGACTCACCCACGGCTGTCAATCTTGCTGGGCGATCGTTCAATGGTAGGACAATGCCCTTTGGAGGCATTTATCCAGGTTCGAATCCTGGTCGCCCAGCCAGGAAACCGGTCGGTAGCCAACAGCCGGTAGCCAGGAGCTTCATTCGCGGAAGCCGACAGCAGGCGCAACGCATGAAGGAGCTTCGGGCTACCAGCTACCGGCTTGAGCAGGAACGCAGCCATAGCAAACCAGCATGGAGGTGCTCTAGCAATGGAGACGGGAACTTTGACCGTGACGTTGGACGAAAAAAAGCCGGCCGAACCAGGCCCGGAGAAGCCCGACGCAAGCAAAGAGGCGCCCAAGAACAAGGACGCCCGGCAGGCTCCAGCGACAGAACGCAAGAAATCGGGGAAGCTCAGCGAGGACAAGCGCTTCAAGCTCTTCAGCGGCACAGCCAATCCCAAACTGGCGCAGGCCATCGGGGAGCACATTGGAGTGAAAGTCGGCGAAGCCAAGTTGCAGCGTTTTGCCGACGGCGAGGTGTTCTTTCAGCTTCTTGAGAATGTTCGCGGAGTCGATGTTTTTGTGGTGCAGCCCACCTGCTATCCGGTGGACCAGCACCTGGTGGAGCTCTTGATTATGATCGATGCGCTCAAAAGGGCCTCGGCGGCGAGGATCACGGTGGTGGTGCCGTACTATGGCTACGCGCGCCAGGATCGTAAAGACAAGCCGCGCGTGGCCATCAGCGCCAAGCTTATCGCCGACCTGCTGACGACCGCAGGCGCCAATCGCGCGCTCTTTGTCGACCTGCATGCCGCACAGATTCAGGGCTTCTTCAACATTCCTGTCGACCACCTCTTCGCCAGCCCGGTGCTGGTGAGCTACTTCCGCGAACTGCACCTGCCCAATCTCATGATCGTTTCGCCGGATCCGGGCGGGGTGGAGCGCGCGCGCTTCTTTGCGCAAAAGATGGGCGCACCGCTGGCCATCGTAGACAAACGCCGCACCGACATGAATGTTGCCGAAGTGATGCACGTGGTGGGCGACGTAAAGGGGCATACCTGCCTCATCATCGACGACATCATCGACACAGCCGGCACTCTGGTGAAGACTGCGGATGCGCTTTTGAACGCTGGATCGACCGCAGTGTATGCATGCGCCAGCCACGCATTGCTTTCCGGTCCGGCCATTGACCGCATCGCCAACTCGCGCCTCGAACAGGTCATCGTTACGGACACGGTTCCGCTGCGTGAGGCGGCACAAAAAGTACCCAAGATCAAAGTGCTCTCCATCGCCGGCTTGCTGGGCGCGGCCATCGAGAGTATTCACATGGAAACGAGTGTTAGCACGTTGTTTAACTGAGCGATCAGTGGTCAGTGGTCACTGATCGGAATTTGAAACCCGCTAGTCGGTCATCTTCGGTCGTCGGTTCGTTCTCTCTGACCACCGACCACTGATCACTGACCACTGGCATTCACAAAGGGAGCGGAACAACTCAGCCCGCAGCGAAACCAGCCAGCTAGGAGCTAGCGGCTAGAAGCTGAAAGCTGCCTTTCCCGTACCCGATCTTCGAAGAAACGAGAAAAAGGAAATGCCGGAAGTTGTCGTAGCCAAGCCCCGCGAGGGCAAGTTCAACAAAAACGCAGCGCGCCGCGTACGCGTCGCAGGCAAGATTCCCGCCGTGCTTTATGGGCACGGTCATGACCCGGTCGCCGTCGAGGTGGATCCCAAGCAGATTTCACGGATTCTGCACTCTGAAACCGGCCACAATACGATTTTCGATGTCGAAGTTGCCGGCCAGCCTGCCGCCAAGGCGATGATCGTTGACTACCAGCGCGAGCCAATCAAGGACAGCCTGATCCACATTGACCTGAAGCGCATCGCTCTCGATAAAGTTCTGCGAGTTCGCGTCCGCGTCAAGTTACTGGGCATTCCAATTGGAGTTAAGGCGGAGGGCGGCATCCTGGACCAGGTGCTCCGGGAGGTGGAGATCGAATGCCTGCCCGCCGACATTCCAAACCATATCGATGTGGATGTAAGCGACCTGGGGATGCACGACGTGGTTCGCGTCAGCGGCCTTCCCCACTCCGACAAGGTGAAGTATCTGACCTCGGAAGATGCCACCGTGGCCCACGTTGTATCGATCCGCGAGGAAGTGGTTGCGGCGCCAGAGGGAGCCGAGGCAGCGGCGGTGCCAGGAGCGGCGGCAGCGCCGGGTGAGGCTGGGGCCGCACCTGCCGAGCCGGAAGTGGTGAAGAAGGGCAAGGCCGATACAGCCGATGCGGCCAAGAAGCCCGAAGGCGGAGCGAAGAAGTAACCCTTGGCCGATGCAGGTGTGCACGACATGTTGCCGGAAGATGTCGGCTCGACCGACGAACTCGACGAGATGATCCCACGCATCGGATTGCAGGGCCTTGAAACCAACGCCGGGCACGGCCCTTTCCTGATTGTGGGGCTTGGCAATCCCGGCCTTGAATATCTGTGGACCCCGCACAACGCGGGATTCATGGCCATCGACCGCATCGCTCAGCAGGAGGGTGTTGTGGTTCAGAACCGGCGATGCCGCGCCACGACCGCAACCTGCCGGATCGCAGGACGGCCAGTGGTTCTGGCCAAGCCGGAGACGTTTATGAACCTGAGCGGCTCGGCAGTTGCCGCCCTGGTTCGCGAGTTTGAAGCGGACCCGGCACAGGATCTGCTCGTGATCTACGACGAGCTCGATCTGGTGCTGGGGACCTTCAAGATCAGGGAGCGCGGTTCGCCTGCCGGGCACAATGGAGCCCGCAGCGTGACCGGCGCCCTGGGTACGGAAGAGTGGTTGCGCTTGCGCATCGGGGTTGGCCCCGATCTGCCGCCGGAGGCGATTGCAGCCGGGGGCGGAAAACGGCCGGGCAGGGATTTCCTGCTCTCGCCCATGCGCAAGGCGGACCTGGCGGTGCTCGATGAAGTGCTCGATCGGGTCGTGGCAGCAGTCCGGCGCATCCTTTCGGATGGTCCGGCTGCGGCAATGAATGAGTTCAACCGGAAAGAGGATAGAGATCAGAGATCGGAAACCAGAGGTCAGGGAAAATAGCTGCCGCCAAGAACTCGACGGCCGCTCTTCGCTGATCACTGACCACTGTTCACTGACGACTGTGAGGAATACCGATGTCCCGTTTGTATGAAGTGATGTTCATCGTTCGTCCCGATATGGAGGACGAGGAAGTTGATAAGCTGATCGCCAACTTTAGCGCCACGGTTACCGGCGGAGCCGGTGTGGTCAAGACGGCGGAAAAGATGGGCCGCCGCAGGCTCGCTTACCAGGTGCGCAAGTTCGCTGACGGTAACTACATTCTGCTGACCATTGAGGCGAATGGCGCTGTGGTTCTGGAATTGGAACGCCGTCTGCGAGTCACTGAGCCAGTGATCAAATTCATTACCGTGCGCATCGACGAAGAGGAGAAACGTCTGGCCAAAGTCAAGGCGGCTCGCGGTACACGCCGCAAGGTGAGCACCGAGCCCGCCGCGGCCGCACCTGCCGAGACCAAAGCCTCTGCTGAACCGGCCGAGCCCGTTCAGGCCAATGCGTAAGAACCAGGGAACAAGGGACCGAGGTAGCAGCAACCCGAAATGGCAAGTGTCGGAGAGTTTGATATTCCGATCCCTGATCGCCGATCCCTGGAGAAATCCTCCGGCCACGCCGGAACTAACCAATGAAGTGAGGAAACGCGATGTCTGAAGAAACCCAAGCAAGAGCGTCAGGCCCATCGGACGCAAGCCCAGCTCCGCAAGCCCCCTCCGGACCAGGATCAGGGCCACGCGGACCGCGTGGCCCTGGCGGAGCCGGCGGCCGCGGCAAGTTCTTCCGCCGCAAGAAGGTGTGCAAGTTCTGCACCGAAAAGATTGACGCGATCCCTTACCGCGATGTCAGGCTGCTGCAGCAGTTTGTGGCCGAGCGCGGCAAAATCGTTCCGCGGCGGCTCACCGGCGTCTGTACCACGCATCAGCGCCGTTTAACCCGTGCCATCAAGCAGGCCCGGAACATCGCGCTGCTGCCGTTTGCCACGCAGCACTAAACGCAGATCGACCGCGATGTTTTCGCTCGAGTTCTTGTGGGCTTTTCGGTCCCCGGGACGAAATGAAAACCGGCTCGCGCTGCCGCCAACTCGCTCCCGTAGGAAGCGCAGAGGTTAGCCCAGGATGGAGTCCGCGTGAGCGGACGGAATCCTGGGAACGAGTCAAACCGGGTTCTATAGCCCCGTAGGGGCGGCAGAACCTCGTAACTTCGAAAAGGGCCGCGCAACTGGAGACACTGGAGAGAATTTTATGGAAGTCATTCTGAAAGAAGATGTAGCCGACCTGGGATTTCGCGGAGAAGTCGTGAAAGTCGCCGATGGCTACGCACGCAACTATCTGCTGCCGCGCAAGCTGGCCATGCAGGCCACCGTGGCCAACAAGGCTGTCATTGAGCAGATGAAAGCCGCGGCTGCGCGCCGCTCTGCCTCGAGAAAGCGCAGGCCGAGGATTTGGTTACAAAGATCGAACCGCTTGTGCTGAGCTTTACCCGTAAGGCGGGCGAGGCAGGCCATCTCTTCGGTTCAGTCACCTCGGCCGACATTGCCGCCGAGCTTGCCGCGCAGGGCCACGAGGTCGATCGCCGCAAAATCCAGTTGGGCGACCCGATCAAGAGCATGGGCGACTTCAAGGTAGCTATCCGGCTGCACCGCGAAGTTACTGCGCGCGTAAACGTGAAGGTCCAGGCTGAAGAGGCTGAGGAAGAAAAGAAAGTCGTTGCCGAGGCGCCACCCGCTGCCGAATCCCCGGCGGAAGAAACCGCGGCCGCGGAGTAGCCTGCGTTTCTTGCCGCGTAAATGCACGCTGGCCGCGCCCGTCGGACGCGGCCAGCATTCCTTCCTGGTTACGCTTAATCCTACGACGGAAACAGCGAGCCCGGATGCTGCGCGAATGGGAGCCAGCCGGCTGCGGCGGCGTGCGGGCTGTGCTGCGGGTGACCCGAGCAGATTGGCAATCTCGCGCAACTCGGCGCGGGCGTGGCCGATGGCTGCGGCAATCGTGTCCGCCTGCTGCGCCTGATCGGCGCCATGGGCAGGCTACCCTGCGCATCGTCGCGTTTCGACGCCCGGCGCTGCCCTTGTTCAAGAACTGTACGGGCGCCCGACAGCGTATATCCCTCGGCATGAACCAGGCGCTTGATCTCCATCGCCATCTCCACGTCGCGGCGGCGATAAAGCCGCTGGCCGGTCCCGCTCTTGTTCGGCTTCAGTTGCGGAAACTGCGATTCCCAAAATCGCAGAACGTATGTCTCCACGCCGCACAGGTGTGCCACATCCCCGATCTTGAAGTAAAGGCGATCCGGGATCGGCGGTGGCTCGAATGCGCGCTTCCGATTGAGTTGTGTTGCCATAAATTAGGCGAGAGCGCTGCAATTACCGGGAAGAAAGCCTCGCTCTAGACGCAGTATAGGGCAGGTCCTTCTGCCATTGCGGAACAAATCGCTAGGGGGAATTCACTTTGCAGAGGAAAAACGAGGCGAATTTATCTGCCGGCTTCGTCGTTCCGGGCTTTTCGCGAGTTCACAGTGCGACAGTCGTGTTTCGCGCAGACGACCCCGACGGCGCGGCGCGCAAATACTGCTTCGGCCAGCTTGCGGGCTCTCCAAGAGCAGCCGCGGCGTGAACCGGCCAGTAGGGATCGCGCAACATGGCTCGAGCCAGAAACACAAGATCGGCCTCGCCGTTTCGAATGATCTGGTTGGCCTGCTCCGGCTCGGTTATCAGTCCCACCGCGGCCGTCGCAATGCCTGCCTCGCGCCGATTCGGGCAGCAAAGCCAACCTGGAAACCCGGGGCGACCGGAATCTTCGCGTTCGGAACCATCCCGCCGGAAGAGCAATCCACCAGGTCGACACCGTGTTCGCGCAGAAGCTTGGCAAGTTCGACGGATTCGTCGATGTCCCAGCCTCCCTCTGCCCAGTCTGTGGCCGAGATCCTGACAAACAGCGGCAGGTGCTCCGGCCATTCGGCGCGCACCGCGTCCACCACCTCGATGGAAGCCGTGCACGGTTCTCGAAACTGCCGCCGTAGCCATCGTGCGATGATTGGAGAGTGGCGAAAGAAATTCATGCAGCAAGTAGCCGTGCGCCGCATGAATCTCGACAAAATCGAATCCAGCCGCCAGCACCCGCACCGTGCCTTGCGAAATCCCTCGATCACTGCGTTGATTCCCGCCTGATCGAGCGCGGCCGGCATCGGGTAGTATCGGCGAAGGCAATTGCGCTGGGAGCCACCGGCTGCCAGCCGCCTTCGGCCGGCCGGAACTGCTCCGTCGCCTATAAACGGGCTCTTCGTGCTCCCCTTGCGCCCGGCGTGGGCCAGTTGCATTCCGGCGCGCGAACCCTGCGCGTGCAGAAAGCTCGCGATCCGTTGCAGGGTCGGAATGTGCTCGTCCTTCCAGATGCCAAGGTCGTCAGGCGAGATGCGGCCTTCCGGCAGAACCGCCGCTGCCTCCATTACCACCAGCCCGGCGCCTCCCTGCGCGCGGCTGCCCAGGTGCACGAGGTGCCAGTCGTTGGCAAATCCGTCCTGGGACGAGTACTGGCACATGGGCGAAACGCCGATGCGATTGGCGAACTCGACCGAACGAAGCTTAAAGGAAGAAAAAAAGGGGCTGTCACAGAAGATTGGATGTGCCTTGCGTCATTGCGATTCAGGACCTTCCTCTGGAGAACGTGTGTGGAAATGATGATCTGAGGACGAGTCGCACAGCGCCCCGCGGCTACTGCTTCTTCAAGACCGCTGTCGCCCTTCTCATCGAAAATGATCGCGCTCTCGATCTTTGCGGAAGTCAGCCGCACTTGTCGGCCGGAATCTCCACCTGGCGCACAACATACTCTCGCTGATAGTGCAACATGTTGCCCTTGGCCGTTGCTGACGCATGGTAGCTGGCGAAGTCGATATCCACGTCCATCGGCTCAGGCGTCTCATCCACCACATACCCCGGCGGTAAGGTGATGTCGAAACTGTCGCGCCATGTGCCAGGGTAACCAACTTCGATCGGGTACTCGCGCGGCTTGGCGTCCATCAAGTCAGGAACCGCGCGACGCATCACTCCCCAATACGCGGGGTCGCAGCAACAGCAACGGCCCCGCAGAGTGTGCGTAGGTTGCGTCATTCACTTGAAGTCCAGCCTGACCGGCTTGTCCAGCTCATTCGTCTGGTGAAACTCGTATCCCTTGAAGTCAAGATCGGGCAGATCTCCGCTCAGGCTTTCTTCCAGCTCCTCCCGCAGCTTCTTGCCATCACTTTCCTTCAAGAACCGGCGCTCGCGGGTCGCGTCACCGCCGGTGAATTCGTCTGTGATTTCGCCCGAAAGCGACCCATCGGCAGCCAGCACAAAAGATACCTTTGCGGCTTAGTCCGGCGGACTCGGGAGACAGCACCGGCATTTTGAGTACCTGGCTGTCGGCACCGTCGGCAATGTTGCCGTAAGCGCCCTGCAACTGGCCCCGGATCAGCCCAGCCGGGGTCTCTTCATCTGTGGGGTCGAAGATCAAAAGCATCTTGCCACGGGCAATCTTTACCGTCGCCATCAGCCGCGGATCACCTTCACCCGTCTGGCAGCTCGATCGCCGTGATCATATGGTCGCCAATCAGCGAAGGAGCCAAAGGATCGATGACGCCTCGTTCGCTGTCCACGTGCAGGTAATAGGCGCGGACACCGATCGCCTGCAACATCGAGATCAGCAGTGTGGTCTTGTCTTTGCAGTCGCCGTAGCGATTCGGTAGATGTCGCTCGGCATAATGCGCCTGCCAGCCGCCGATGCCCTTCATGACGATGAAATAGCGGATGTTGTTCTGGATAAATGTTGTGATGCGGCTCAATTTGGTGTAGAAGTCAGGCGCTCCGGCAACCAGTTCCTGCGCCTTGGCTGTAATTTCCGGCGTGGGATCGGGCCGATGGGTCTCCAGCTCGTCCTCCCATTCGCCGATCGCGCGCCATTGGTTATCCGCACTCTTGACGGCCGAGTCACCCCACATGACCGCCATCCGCGCGGCCAGCGCCTCCCACGGCGGCGTAGCGTGGATATTCTCGAGATCGAGTGCGGGCATGTTCTTGATCTCCCAGCGAAGCCGATTGGCTCCCACCTCCTCAGGCTTTACCGGTGTGTAGCGGCTCCACGACTCCGCATAGTGACCTCCCGGAGGCAGATCGATTTCGAGCGCTTCATCCACAACAGGGACCGACGCCTGGATTTGCCAATCTTCCCAGTCCATGTAGGGGCGCAGATGCCTTTCGGTTTCGCACGCCACGACCGAGCCTGGATCACCACCCGGGGGATTCAGAATGCGGAAACGCTCAGACGCCTGGAGATCCGCACCTTCATAGGCTCCGACATCTTTGAAATCCGTGTCCTTGGCCTGAAACTGCTGTCCATCTGCGGTGATCGTCCACGAGCGGAAGTAGTTGAGTTTCTCATCGGTGTCGTACTCAACTTCGCAGCGCGCGAACTGGCGCCCTTGAGGCTTAATAATGCGCAGGGCAAACCGCTCCCGCTCGACCGCATGGTTTTGGCCGTCAATCGTCGTCAGGTATTCATCGAAGAGAACGACGGCGGCGGCATCTCCGATCGATTCCGGCGTCGGCGTCTTCGCTGCATCAAGGGCCCACTGAGGCGCAGACTCCTGTTTGTCTCTGGCATTCGCGAGACTGGAGCCGAAAACCATAAGAATGGCAGGAATCAGAATGCCGAATTGGCACGTTCGGGCGTGCATCAGTTGCCTTTTCCCGTCTGAGCCGGTGCGCCTCCGGGCGAGGCCGTCAACACGAGCTCTTCCTGATCCGTCACGGCGACTTTCTGATAGAACCCGCGAAGATCCTGATATTCTTCCGGCTTGGCGAGCGTATACGCCTCAGCCAGCGAGTCGGCGATCAGGATCTGTCCGGGACTCGATTTTGACTGGGTCACAAACATTGCATGACCTGCCCACGAGACTTTCGCATCCTGCGGGGCGCCTTCCACGCTGATTCCGTCGGGAATGTGATAAGTGATCTCATCAGACACGACTTCGCCGTAGTGCATGTCAACCGGCTCAAGCCGTTTTTCTTCCTTGACAAACGGTACGTGACCACGCGTTTCAAAAAAGTATCCAGGGATCAGGCGCCGTTTCGCCGTGGCCGTGCCCAGCGTTCCCTTCACGTCAACAACCGCCATTAATAGCGAGGATGGGCTATCCATGCCTAGAAAATGATCCACGTGTGCGTCGACACCGTCGGGGACGATTTGCTGCAAATCGCGATCGAACTGCTTCTTTACCTCGTCGATATCGTTGCGTAGCGCAACTTGCCTCCATCGCAGCGCCGCCTGGCCGCTCATCGTGATCATGATCCGGCCGGTGATTCCTCCCTGCGCGTCGAAGTAGATGTCTCCCTTGCGTGTCGTCACGTTGTCCCTGTAGTTCTGCGATGGGGTCGTCAGGACCGAGAGTCCCTGTGCAGATTGTCCGATGCCCCGTGCATACGAGTGGCGCCAGTTCAAGCTGCCAAACGGGCACAACTTTTCTCCGGGATCGAGAACCATCTGGTTTCCCCCTGCATTGAGGACCACCAGCGTGGTGTCAAGCTGATCGAGACTCAGATAGCTTGGATCGAAGATTGCTCGATCCCGGTCCACTATCTTTGCCGCATAAGCCGTAAGACCGGCTGCCCGCAACATCGCCAGATAAAGCATGGCGATGTCCTCGCTGTATCCGCTCTTCTGCGTCCAGGTATCTTCGGCATGCTTGGCTTCTTTGATTTTCAATTGCTTTATCTCCGACGCGCTTTTCTGCCGCGAGTAGTCGGTGTTGTCCAGCGCTTGCACCGCGGCATACAGCTTTTTCGCCTTGTCCAGCTCGCTGTCGGTCGGAGCAATCAACTGGCCAACGGCATCCTTGATTGTCTTCGACGGTTCGGCGAACTTGTCCACGTCTTTTGACCACAGCTTCGACTCACTCGGCCAGAACTCACTCGCATTGCTTGCCGCCTTGTAATAAAAGGAGACTTTGTAAAGAAAACTATCAATCGGCGGCATCCACTCTTCGTCGGGAATCGGCGGAACGTCCGTCACGTCGACACTGTACGAGCCATTGACGCTGGTGTTCATGGTGACGCCCGGAGGCAGACGGTTCCACCAGATCAAGCTGTTAATCGTCCGTCCACGCCCGTCTTCCAGGTACATGCTGGTCGAGGTCTTCGGGCTGCCGTTCGGCATGAACGCTTTGAACGGCGTGAACTGGTAGTGTGCCTTGTGCACGAAATAGCGCCGCTGGATCTCCCATTCCGGTGACGAGAACACGTTGTCGTCATACTGAATCTGATAGTGATACTCCAGAATGCTGCCCACTTCCACGCTGGGCAGCGTAAAAACCTTGCGGCCGATCTGCCTGTTGCCGCTCTTTTCGCTCAACAGATCTTCGGGCTTCACTGTCAGCGGAATCACGGTTCCGTCCGCATGGATTGTACGGCCTTTGATATCTGCGATTTTGTCCGTGCCTCTCAGATACGGCAAAGTCACCGTCGCAAGTTCCTTGCCCTTTTCCGTCAGCACTTTGATCCGTGCGTAATAACTCTGGTAATGCAACGGGTCGTTCGCGACCTGCTCGATATCGAAGTACACTGCATCCGCTTCCGGAGCTTTGGGGTCGGATGTCATCTTCAGTTCTTCGGGATTGGGTTGTTGAAATTGCGCGTAGACAAACGCCGGCGATACGACGGCGAGGAACAATGCTGCGCCGCGCAGACAAATCCACTTGGTCATGAGATTGGCCCTGATTTCTAAAGTGCGATCATTCTAGCGCGAAATTGTGCCAGCCGCGTCAGCTTCGTCGCGATCGTCGGTAACACTTTTTGGGAACGTGATAAGAATCACAACTGATTATTTCTCGATCCCGCAAGATTCCAGCATGGAGCACACCAGCGCCAGCGGCAAGCCCATCACGTTGAAGTAGCAGCCCTCGATGCGCGGAATCCAGCGAGCCGCGCGGCCCTGGATGGCATAAGCGCCGGCCTTGTCCATGGGCTCGCCGGTCGCCACGTACGCCGCAATCTCTGCGTCGGAGAGAGTGAGAAAACGCACCGCCGTCACTTCTGCAGCCACCTCAACGCCCTCCGCCGTCACCACAGCCACCCCGGTGATCACGCGATGCGTGCGGCCCGAAAGCAGGCGCAACATGCGCGCGGCGTCGGCCGCGTCTTCCGGCTTGCCCAGAATCGTGGTGTCCAGCGTGACGGTGGTGTCGGCGCCCAGCACGACAACCGACTGGCTGCTCGCGTGCCTCGTTTCAATTCCCTTGCCTGCCGTCCAGCTCGCGAAAGACGGTCTCGGCCTTTTCGCGCGCCAGCCGCGTGACGTAGACGATGGGATCCTCGCCCGGCAGCGGATCTTCGGGGATGTGCGCCGGACGCACCTCGAACTTGTATCCCACCTGCGCGAGCAGTTCACGGCGGCGCGGCGAGGCGGAAGCTAGAACCAGCATGTTCGAATTATGGCAGGAGCCGGTCCATCGCCGTCGCGCCGTTTAGACTGAGATGAGTCCGGTGTGCGCGAATGAATGTTGCCCCGGGGCAAGGCGCCAATGCACTTTCATTTCGATTTCTCAGCCAACCAGGTTCTCTGGACGCTTACTTTTGCAGCGCTTCTCGTTTTGCTGGTTGTCTTGCTCGGGCGCGACAGGGTGCGGCGGTTTCCGTGGTTCACGGCCGCCATGGTGATGATGGCTCTGCGCATGGTGGCGAGCCGCCTGCTCTTTGGCCGGCTATCCCCCATCGTTTCCAGCGAAGTTTTCCTGGTCATGTCCGATATCGCATCGATCATCGCCCTCCTGGTCGTGGTCGAAATGGCACGGCGATCCTTCGCGGGCGCCCGGCGCCGAACCTGGGTGATCGCAACGCTGATCGTGCTGGCCGTCGGCGTGGCCATCCTGGCGGAGTGGGGTCCGTGGCCCTCACCAAAGACGCTGTTCGCCGCTTCCACCCTCGCATTCCTGCGCATGATGCAGCTCTTCGCGCAGAAGGCCGACCTGCTTTCCGATCTGCTTACCGTTCAGCTCGGACTGCTTGTTTTGCTTTTTGGCAGCCGCTTCAAGGCTGGTTGGCGCAGCCATCCTCAGCAAATCGTTATCGGTCTCTCCACGGCCTCAATCTCGCAGTTGGCGGTACGTGTCATCTGGCAGGAGATTGCGCTCCACACCACCATCCATAGCCAGGCCGAGTATCAAAGGGTCATGGCGCTGCAGGACAAGATCTATCACGCCAACAGCGTCGTGTATCTGGCTGTGCTTGTATGGTGGATTGTCTGGCTATGGTTCGATGAGCCGGGCGCGAAAACATCGGGGGAGAAAGAAGGCCGCGCAGCGAATGCCACTGAATCGCCCACCGAAAACCTTAGCGCTGGCAATTGATTCCTGACCCGTGCCCCCCGGTCTCTTGATCCCTTGATCCCCAGGTCTCTGTCTTTAGATATGGCAGCTCGCCAGCCCGCGCTTTTCAAGATACCGCTGGTGATAATCCTCGGCGGGCCAGAAGGTTTGCGCGGGTTCCACCTTTGTGACGACCCGTCTGGGCTTGAACCGGCCTCCGGCACTGAGTTGCTCAATCTTCCCGCGCGCCTGGGCCTCCTGCTCCGCCGAATGAAAGAAAATTGCCGACCGGTACTGCGTGCCCCAGTCCGGCCCCTGCCGATTCAGGGTTGTCGGGTCGTGAAGCTCAAAAAATACGTCGAGCAATTCCTCGTAGCTCACTTTTTCCGGGTCGAACTCGATCTCCACCACCTCCGCGTGCCCCGTCTTATCGGTGCACACGTCCTTATACGTGGGCCGGTCCAGCGTTCCACCCTCGTAGCCCACCGCCGTTGCCGTCACCCCCGGAATGGCCGCAAACGCCGCTTCCACGCCCCAAAAACATCCCGCCCCGAATGTCGCTTTTTCTGTGCTCATAGCATCTTGGATGCACGAGTAGCCTTCAACGACCAGGCTCTTATGCCCGCCTCAATTGGGCCGAAGGTGGGCTTCGCCGTACCACAAAAGTGGCAAATCCCTGCACTGCGGCACGGCGCCCGCACTCAAGGGCGCTCCCTCACCCCAGCGGCGCCAGGTGTTTGGTGTTCTGGTAGGTGTACACAACGCGATGGACCACGGTAATCGTCGAAAGAACGGCGAGCAGCCACAGCACCGGAGCCATCACGTCCCAGTGATTGAACAGCGCACCAAGAAGGATGAGCACAACGCGTTCGGGCCGCTCCATGAAGCCCACCTTGCACTGGCCGATCAGCGCCTCGGCGCGGGCTCGCGTATAGCTCACCATCAGCGAAGTGACCATGACGAACGCCACCAGCACCACGTAACGAAACCGGTTGATGCGTCCGTAATAAACCAGCAGGCCGAAGAACAGCACCACGTCGGAATAGCGGTCGATCACCGAATCGAAGAACGATCCAAAAACCGTCACCTTGTTGATGCGCCGCGCCACGCGGCCGTCGACCATATCGAAGATGCCGGCGCCGAAGATGACCAGGCCGGCGTAGAAAAACATGTGGTCGGCGTTGGCTGCGTTGGCGTGGCCAAACAAGAACGCCGCGACAATGTTGATGACCAAGCCGAGAAAGGTGAGCACATTTGGAGAGATGCGGGTGAGCGCCAATCCATGAACGATGCGGTCCAGAAGCCATCCGCAGGCACGGCCAAAAGCGCTTGTCCAGGTCATTCCCGATCTTCCTTGCTCTTAAACCGCGCTTGCCGCGGTGTCTCCGCTGGTCTCGGCGGCTTCATCGTGAATCGTGCGTCAGTTTCAGGATTTCCAGCTCGCGTTTGCCGTTGGGCGTCACGATGGTCGCCACGTCGCCCACCTTCTTGCCCACAATTCCGCGCCCGATCGGCGAGGTGGTCGAAATCAATCCCTTGGCTACGTCGGCTTCCTCGCTCGTCACCAGACGGTATTCAATCTCTTCGTCCTTGGTCGAGTCGTAAACCACCACCGTCGATCCGAATCCGGCTTTGTCCCTGGGAATGTTGGCAAGATTGACGAGCGAAAGCTCGCCCATGCGCTTCTTGAGCTGGCCCAGCCGGGCATTCACAAACTCCTGCCGCTGCTTGGCCATGTGATACTCGGCGTTCTCCGACAGATCTCCCAGGGCCCGCGCCTTCTTGATCTCGGCGGGCAGCTCGTGAGTGAGCTCGTACTCGAGCTGCTTGATCTCCTCGAGAAGCTGTTTCTTGATGTGTTCGGGCATCCATCGTCCGGCAGCTCGAAGCGGGGCTGCTCCAGCCGCATGAAATGGTCGTTCCTGACTCTTCATTATAAGACAGGGATCGGGTATTGGAGATTTGCTCTACCTATTCCCCTGTTCCTTGTTCTATCGTCGAAGGCATATGGTCAACCCGGAGAATCAAGTTCCCCATCCGACACCCGAAGCGGAAGAGATCTATCGCCGCTGGATTCGTTTTCTCGACGAAGAGTTTCTGCGCCACTGCTCTTTTGAACGGCGCAGCGAGATTGTGCGCGATCAGCTCTACCAGCTCTACATGGGGCGCCCTCACGGGGGCAAACTCAATCTCATGCTCACTTCCGAGCTCCCGGGCAACGTCATCAGTCTCTCGCTCGACCCGCAGAACGTGACCATGGAGGCCGAGCACTTTGCCGAGGTGGACCGCGAGCGCTTTGCCCGGCGCAAACCGTTACTCTGGTTCTGGCAGATGTTCGATCGCTCGCCCCTGGGATTGAACCACTGGCTGGGTCTGCGTTTCCGCTGCATGTTGGGGCGACACATCTTTGAGCACATGGGCACGGGCGTCAAAATCTATCACGGCGTCGACTTAACCTATGGCTACAAACTCTCCATCGGCGATGGAGTCGTCATTCGCCAGCGTGCTCTGCTCAACGATCGCGGAGGGATTAAAATTGGCGACCGTGCCGTCATCGGCTCCTTCGCTCGCATCTTTTCCCAATCGCACGATGCAGAGGACTACGAGAAGATTCGCCTTCAACCCACTGTTATCGGCGCGGGAGCACATATTGCCAGTCACGCCATTGTCCTGGCCGGTCAACACGTCGCGCCAGGGGGAGTCGTCGGCGTCTTCCCCGACCACCGCCTATGAATCGCGCAGGAAGACAAGAATCGCCCGGTTTGACGCGGCCTCCGGCGCTGATCGGTTTATGGTCTTCGTGTTGTGGGCGATACAGGCGGAATGCATTAGTCATCCCGAACGGAGTGAGTCATCCGCGGTTGTTTTTTGCAATGTTTGCTCTGGCAGAAAGCTCTGACCCCGCGCCAAACCGGTGAGAATAGAGAAAAGGACGAGACTAAAGGCAATACGCATGACCCACCACACCCCTGAACTTGACTCCTGACTGCTGTTCACCGATCACTGACCACTGTTCACTGTCTTCTGGTACACTCGCTGCGCAGCCCTCCTCCATGCTCTTTAAGGCCCTCAGCGCGGCTGTCTATGGCATCGACGCCAACCTCATTGATGTTGAGGTCGACTATAGTGGCGTTGTTTCCAACGAAGATCACTTTCACACTGTGGGTTTGCCGGACGCCGCCGTGCGCGAAAGCCGCGATCGGGTCCGCGCCGCCATCAAAAACTCCGGCTACACCATCCCACCAACATTCATCACCATCAACCTTGCGCCCGCCGATATTAAGAAGGAGGGCTCCGGCTTCGATCTCCCCATCGCCATCGGCATTCTCGGTGCCTATGGCGCTCTGCGCTCGAACGATCTCAGCCGATTTCTCCTGGTCGGCGAACTCGGGCTCGACGGCGGCGTCCGCCCCCCATTCGGTCGCGTTTCGCCCCATCGACCAAAATCGTCGAGCCGGATCCGCTGATTCCGTTGTTCGACCAACCAGCGGCGGGAGGAGGCCAAACACGGCCTTGCTTCGGATCAATCGTGTCCATCTGCACCGTATAGGCTCCCGCGTACCAGATGCGGTTCAAAACATCATCGCTCGAATAGAACGACCCCCGGTAGGCCCTTAAGTTCATCATTGCCGGCGCTGCCGTGAATTGCAGGGTCACGCCCGTTAATTGAACGGGTCCGTTGGTGGTCAAGCCGATGGTCAGGTAGCGAAAGCCTCCACGCAATTTGGCAGCCGGTTCAAGATACGTGCTGTACGGTGTTACCGCTACCGGCAAAAATCCGTCCGCCCCGCTTCCGCCGTTCGACCGATCGCTCGATAAACCCGTGTACAGAGATGATTCGCTGAAGGCCATCGCCAACTGGGAACCTTCACTCGCCGCCCCAAATTGCAGAGAGACGATGCCGCCCACCTCCTTGCCAAAGTCAAGGACGATATAACTTCCTTGACCTTGCAACACGGCCGATCCTCCATTGAGCAGGCCGCCGGACGTCGAGGTCACCTGGCCTGCGGTGCCAGGAATTGCCAATGGTCTCAGCGTGCGAGAGGTCGGCGAAAGGTTATATTGGTTCCCGATCTGGGTGGCGTTGGAGTTCGATGACAGATTGCACCCCGCCAGCAGAAGCATCCCCCCGGCGAGCAATCCAAAGGCGAAGGTCGAAGAACAAATGGAAATGGACCTGCGGATTCTGGTCAATGGTCTCGCAACCAATCTAACGCATTCCCCACCTTTGGAGTCGCAGGCCTTGCCCAAGGCCCAAAGGTCTTCGAAGTACCTCAAGATGTGTACTGAAAATAAATGAGTTATGTAAGCGTTTGTAGACTTTCAAGCTGACGCGGACAACCCATCACAAGATCAGAAATGTTCCTCGTGAATTACCCGAAAAAACTATTGACCTCTCAGAACGTTGGATATACCCTCATATGAGCCATCCATAGAGGGCAGGTTGCGTGAGGCAGCCGGGTGTGCCCGTCAGTCATTTCCTGCATCAAATTTGAGCAGGGGCTCAGTTGATGTCCTGGGTGCGTTTTTCGGCGCGCAGGGAATGGCATAAAGGCGCCCCGATGTCTGAGGCGCTCTCCGCATATCCGACGTGGTTTGGCGTCCATTTCACAACGTGCAATGGTCCCTGAAGATTTTGAAGAACTTGGGGCGAGCAAAGTGCGTCTAAGAAGTGGAAGCGGCAATTTGGGGACCCTCCGACTCTATTGGTTACCCCGTTGACTGCACTGGATGCGTTTGACCGTTTGGCCAGCGCAGCTATTCGAAGTAGAAGGAGAGAGGAAATGCGTTCTGATCTTGTTTTTCGGGCACTTTCTCAAGTGGCCAATCGCTACCAGCTTTGTCAACTGGCGAGCAAAGCAACCCGTAAGCTCCACAAGCCGAATACACGGCTGCAGGACACCACAAACGAAGTCTTGGTTCGCTTTGAATCGGCGAATCCTAAGGCGGAGGTGCGCGACCATGCGCCTTCGGCACAACCCGTGGAAAGACGTCGCGCTGCATAACGGCGTTTCCCGCCACTTCAGGCGTTAGGTCAGGCATAGGTTTCAAGGCAAGTTTCCCATCGAATAAGTCACCTCCTTCCCGGCGCTTTGTCACTCCCGATAATCTTGGGGGATGGTTCAAGGTTGGTTTGCGCCGCCGGAGTTCCGATTGCTTTTCTGGCGTCACCCCCTGGAGCCCTAACCCCCTCCGCACCCCTACCCTCCAAATCCCGCCTTCGTGCAGGTGAACATGACAATCGCAGAACTGAAAGAAAAGAACATCACAGAGTTGAGCCGCATCGCGCGCTCGCTTGAGATTCCCGGGACCAGCGGCCTCCGCAAACAGGATCTGATCTTCAAGATCCTGCAGGCGCAGAGCGAGAAAGAAGGGCACATCTTCGCCGAGGGTGTGCTCGAGATCCTCCCAGACGGCTACGGCTTCCTTCGCTCGCCCGACTACAACTATCTGCCCGGCCCGGACGACATCTACGTTTCGCCGTCGCAAATACGCAAGTTCGATCTCAAGACCGGCGACTCCATCAGCGGCAACGTGCGTCCGCCTCATGAAGGCGAGAAGTATTTCGCGCTGGTCAAGATTGAAGCCATCAACTTTGAATCGCCCGAGGAAACGCGCAACAAGATTCTCTTCGACAACCTGACGCCGCTCTATCCGCAGGAGCGCGTCAAGATGGAAACCGTTCGCGAGGGCATCAGCGGCCGCGTGATGGATCTGCTCACCCCGGTTGGCAAGGGCCAGCGTGGTCTCATCGTCGCTCCGCCCCGCACCGGCAAAACCATGCTGCTGCAGTCCATCGCCAACTCCGTGACGACAAATCACCCGGAGGTCGTGCTTATCGTTTTGCTTATTGATGAGCGTCCCGAAGAAGTCACCGACATGCAGCGCTCAGTGAAGGGCGAAGTCATCAGCTCTACCTTCGACGAGCCCGCAGCCCGCCACGTCCAGGTCGCCGAAATGGTCATTGAGAAGGCCAAGCGCCTCGTGGAGCACAAGCGCGACGTGGTCATTCTGCTCGACTCCATTACGCGCCTGGCCCGGGCCTACAACACCATCGTTCCGCCCTCCGGCAAAGTCCTCTCCGGCGGCGTCGACTCCAACGCCCTGCAGCGCCCCAAGCGATTCTTCGGCGCGGCCCGCAACATTGAAGAAGGCGGCTCGCTCACCATCATCGCCACCGCTCTCGTCGACACTGGCTCACGCATGGACGAAGTCATCTTCGAAGAGTTCAAGGGCACCGGTAACATGGAAATCATTCTCGACCGCAAGCTTGTCGATAAGAGAGTATTTCCGGCCATCGACATCCAGCGCTCCGGGACCCGAAAGGAAGAGCTGCTTATCCCGAAAGAAGATTTGCAGCGCGTCTTCATCCTGCGCCGCGTGCTCAACCCGCTCTCTCCGGTTGAAGCCATGGAATTGATCATCAGCCGCCTCGAAAAGGTCCGCAACAACGCCGAATTCCTCGCCAACATGAACCAGCTCTAAACGGTGTCCGACGAATCTCGGCGTGAAGGGCTTTGTATCAGGGCTCGGCTTCAATCGGGCCGAAGCAGCCAATAAGATCAAGGCTTTAGCCCCTGTCCAGCAAATCCCAGGAAATAGAGCCCGCGTAGCGGGCGCAGCGACGATAGCCTCATGCGCGAGCCTGGGAAGAGATGTCAGAACCCGCGCAGCCGCACAGCCGGAGTAACCCCTGGCATCCCTCACCGGAGCGACGCGGCGGCTTTCATCTGCTCATCTTCGAAAAAGAAAAGAGCGCAGCCAAGCCGCGCTCAATCCAGCCCGCGTAGCGGGCAACATTTTGCATCCCACGGGCAAACCTTGGGGACAATTAGCGTGCCGCGGTTTAGTGGCGGCCGTGGTCACCGCCTCGATATCCGGGGAGCTGGTGTTCATTGTGGGCGTCGTGACCGGCGGGGCCTGTGTGGCCGCGGCCATCGCGCGCCTCGTTGCCATGGAAGTGGTTGAACTGCTCTTCGCCGCGCCCAGGCAACGGTCCGTTGTAACCGTGGTGAGGATCGTAACGGTTGTCGACATGGCCGTAGAAGTGGGCGGGGCCATGGAACCAGTGGCCGGCTCCGATAAACACTCCGTTCACAAACCAATCGGGTCCGTAGTAACCGTAGGGAGCGCAGTTGTAGGGAGCGTAGTCGAAGTAGCCATAGGGGCAAACGGGCTCTGCTCCAAAAGTGACGGAGATCTGGGCCAGCGCTGAGCGCGAGCTCAACAACAGGCCAATGGCGAGTGCTGCGAAAGCAAGGGCTTTGAACTTGAACTTGAACATGATCTGTCCTCTGTTGGTTTGAGTTGCGGTGGGGGTGGGGGGTTGTCTCTCGCATGCGAACCTCAGGCAGGAACCCTGGCGTGAGGATCATAGCAGGAAGGGGGAAGAAGGCCGCAAATCAGCCCGGTGCACCACCCTGCTACGTATTTGCTGGGCTTCAGGTCTGGGTCTAAACAGTCGAACGCGACGAGATCTGCAAAAAGGCGGGGCTTCGTTCCCAGCCTCTGTTTTTCCCTCACTCTGGCAATGCATTCACATACCTGCGCTGCGTCTGCTTTGCGAACGGAGCTTCGGGTTCCGCCATCTCGCGTTACTCAATTTGGAGTAATCGCTTCATCGTGGCTGATCGCTCGTTCGTTCCAGCAAGTGCCGATCCCACTGGCCCATCTCTGCCGCCGCATCGTACGTGCTTTGGCAAAATTCCAGCAACACCGCACTTGGCGATTCCGCCTTTCGAACATCCTCGTAGTCAAGCAGGAACTCGTTTAATGTCGTGTCGTAGCGCGCAGCACCTGGACGCACACGGGCTGTCTTGAGTCCCTGCGGCTCCGGTGCGGCATACGAATAGAACGCTGGACCGCTCATCTCTCCGCTGCCCGGCCACCATCCCGCGCTGCTTACCTCGTGCGAGTACGCTTCACGCGTAATGCTGTCTGCGCCCGGTCGCTCCGGTGCGCGCCGTCCCGAAAAACGAGTTACCGCCAGATCGAAGCTACCCCAGAAGAAATGCACCGGACTCACCTTCCCCGTGAATCCGGACCGGAATTGGTGAAACACCGCATCCACAGAGAGCAGGATCCGCCAGAATGTCTCCACGCGCCCAGCATCGTACGCAGCATGAACCCGATCTTCGTCGAACGGGATCGGGTTGGGAATCTCAACCGGCATTCTCCAGATGCTCACCTCGACCCCCGCCGATCGCAGCATCTCCATAAACTTCCGGTAGAAATCGGCAACCGTCATCGGCTCCAGGGGCAGCTCTCTCACCATTCCATCGCTGCATTCGAGAACCAGCCTGTGCGCAACAAAGTCGAATCGCATCTCGATCGATCGCGCGCCGCAAGATATGGCCGAAGTTGTCAATCCGCGTGCCGTCACGTACAGCGGGACGTTCCACCAGTGATTCACAAGCGGCGTGAGCCGCAGCCGCACCTTGCCCACAATTTGCGTCCACATGTGCAGCGTAGCGCAGGTCTCTCGCCAACTATTAAGCGGTAGCGGCGGCCAGCACACCGCTCTGTCAACATTTGCTGTATCCTTCACAAGACCTCCAGCTACCGCGCCTCAGTGCGCGGGCTCCTCCGCTCGCTGCATGACCCTCCGCCGGCAGCATCTTATAGCCCACGAACGCAAATCCGAGGTGCTCCATGATCGCCGCATCCTCGTTTTTTGCGGTTCGGAGCGGATCGCACATGCTACCGGAGGGAGCACACGAAAATAGCCCAGGGCTCGAGCCCTGGGAAACGGCTCCCTATTCTTGAAAATAAAGCATGCAGCGAAACCGCACCTAACCCCGTCTTAAAACCCAATCGACAATCCGATCAGTCCCCGGCCGACACAGCGAAGGATGACTTCCCACTCGCCGACATGCACTAAGACTTGCCGGTACTTGATGCAGCTTCCAAACGGAAGCGTCCCGGTATTCGCAAGAATTCCCGCGATACGGCGGTGGCTCGGACTGATAGTACAAGCATGAATCCAGTGGATCCCACTGAGCGTTCAGAATGCCGAGCCATCCCGGATTCTAATCTGCGCTAACTGGTTAGCGCTCGCCGGGTTCCGGCAAAAAATCGACGCGGGTCGCCCACTTTCGTTAAGAATAAGCGCATCCTGGGAACATGGTTGCACCGTCGGTAGACGATTGTTTTTCGCAAACGCGCATCCCGTTAAAATCAAGAAGACCTTGTTCGGTTCATTTGCTTACAATCACCTTATCGATCCGTTCCCCGACGTCTCGACGATATGAATTCCCGCAGCCTTCTCGTTTGTGACGTGGACTCTCAATCGAGTCGAACTTCAGTCAGGGGGCCCTGTGCATCGTGAGCTAGCGGAAGATCTTCGGTTCGCTATTCAGTTGCTTGGCGCAGTGTTATTGCTGGCTACTGTTTCTTTCGCGCAGGTGGACCGCAGCGGTTTGAACGGCACGGTCACCGATGCCGCAGGGCGGGTACTGCCGCAGGCGCATATTACGGCGGTGAAGACTCGACCGGACTGCGGCGCGAAACCGTTTCGGACGTCGAGCGGCAACTACAGCATTCCCGCAATTGCCGGTGGGCATTTATACCGTCACTTTCGAGCATCGAGGGTTTCAAGAAGCTCGAGTTTGTCGATGTGGAGCAGGTGATCGGCAGAACGCGCACCCTGGATGCGACGCTTGCAGGTAGCGGGCGGCGAGGAGCGCGTGGAAGTCTCGTCCGCTTCGGCGCTGATGGACCGCAACACCAGCGCGGTGACCGGCCTGATCGAGAGAGACGCAGGCCAACGAACTGCCGCTGAATGGCCGCAACTGGTCGTCGCTGACGGCATTCGTCCCCGGCGCCATTGACACCGGCGGCAGCAACCAGCGGACGATTCGCTTTGCCGGACGCGGCCTCGACGACAGCAACTTTACCTATGACGGCGTTGACGCCACCAACATCGTGAATCAGACGCAGCGCCAGTGGGTGCGGCTCGCCATTCCGCTGGACGCGATCGCGGAGTTCCGCGTCGATTCGCTGACGGCAACCGCCGAGGAAGGCGCGACGGGCGGCGCTCAATTGGACGTTAGCTCGCCTTCGGGCACCAACCGCTTCCACGGACGCCTCTTCGAGTACCTGCGCAACGATATCTTTGACGCGCCACTGCCTGACTGGGCCTCCAACGGCGAAGCGCAGCAGCCGCTTCGCCTGAATCAGTTCGGCGGATCGGTGGGCGGCCCCATCGTGCGCGACAAGACGTTCTTCTTTCTCGCTTCCGAAGCCTACCGGCAGAACTGGGGCTATCCGGTGAGCGGCGACGTGCCGAGCCAGTCGCTCAAAGCAACGGTTCCGAGCACCTCGCCGGTCTATGCGATCATCAACGCATATCCCGGGAGCCGGTCCAAAGACATTTCTGACGCCCTGGACGCCGGCCAACGACCCGGGCGACCCGCACTATGCGGACTATGACCTGCTGACCTGCGCATGCACGCAGGTGGTCAACGAGAGCTCGGCGATGCTGCGGCTCGACCAGCACTTCTCCGACGAAGACCACGGGCTTTATGCGCTTCAACTACGACCGGTCGGTCGATACGCAGCCGCTTTCGGCTGCCGCGACGGACTTGCAGCAGAAGGTCTCCGCGCCGGTCAATGGCGTGCTGGAATTGCTGCACGTCTTCAATCCCCACCTGGTGAACGAGGCCAAGGCTGGCTTCAATCGCTCCACCGACAACCAGTACAACTACAGTGACTCCGGGATTATCTATCAGATTGCGATTTCGACGGGACCTGGGCCGGGATTTGTCACCGAGAACTACAACTACACCAGCATCTACGTGGGCAACTCGTTTTCGGGGATCGACAACCTGACCTGGGCTCATGGCCGGCATACCTTCAAAGCCGGAGTGGAGATCCGCCACATTCAATTGAACCAGGAATACGGGGAACACGGAAAGCTCACGTTTTCCACGGTGGAGAATCTCGCAGCGAATAAAGTGAAGAAAGCCAGCCTGACGGGCGCCCTGCCGGTCAACGATTTGCGCAAGAACGATTACTTCGGCTACGCGCAGGACGAGTACAAGTTGCGGCCGAATCTCACCCTGAACCTTGGCCTGCGCTACACCGTCTTCGATCTATTCCACGAGGAGCACGGGATGGCCAACCCCTTCGACTTCGCCACCTGCGGGCCGCAGGGATTCTGCGGCGTGGGCGCCAGCTTCGGCCAGCAGAACTACGGCGATTTCGATCCCCGCGTGGCCTTCGCCTGGACGCCGCGGAAGGGCGGCAAGACGGTGATTCGCGGCGGATTCGGCATCTACCACGAAGACGGCCAGTTGGACGATCAGAATCTGCCCGCCAAGAACGAAGTGCCCTCCTATTCGGCGACAGGCAATGCGAGCTCGCCGCTCTCCTACTGCCCGCCCACATCGTGCGCGACCGTAGTCCCGTTCGGCGCCGGAACCCTCTCGCCGAATGCCGAACAACGGGACCGCAAGGACACGTATGTTGAGCAGTGGAGCTTCTCGGCGCAGCGGGAGTTGCCGGCGAACTTCGTGGGCACGGTCTCCTACCTGGGAAGCCATGGCGTGCATCTGCTGGAAACCAACGTGGTGAACCTGATCGATCCGGCCACGGGGATTGCGCAATATCCGGCCTTTGCTCCCGCCATCGGCTGGCGCGGCTCAGTCGGCATGAGCTCGTACAACGGCCTCTCCGTGGCATTGCGGCGTCCGTTCTCCCGCGGCCTCCTGGTGACGGCCAATTACATGTGGTCGCACGAGATCGACAACGGCTCCAACGGCAGCGGCGATGGCGACGAGATATCGCCGCAGAACCCGTTGTGCCTGGCCTGCGATCGCGCCAGCGGCGCCTGGGACGCCCCCCATGTGGTCAATGGCAACGCGGTCTATCAGCTCCCCTTCGGCCTGGGCAAGCCGATGCTGAACCAGCGCGGGATTGCCAGCGCCATCGCGGGCAACTGGGAACTGACCACGACGGCGCTGGCTCGCACCGGCTTCCCGGTCAATGTGCTGATGCCCAGCAGCTACGTCGCGCCGGATGGGGCCTCCGGCACGGAGCGTCCCGACCTGGTTCCCGGCGTCTCTTTGACTCCGCCGGGAGGCAGAACGGTGGCGGAGTGGATCAATCCAGCGGCCTTTGCCGCTCCGGCCGGAGAATTCGGCACCGCGCCGCGCGACCTGGTTCGCGGGCCGGGCACCTGGCAGATCGATCTCGGCGCCGACAAAGACATTTCCTCTGCCGGAGCGCGGGCGCTTGGAATTCCGCTCGGAGTTCTACAACATCTTCAATCACCCGCAGTTGGGTCAGCCGCAGTCCACTTTCAACCCGTCGAACACCACGGGGTTCGGCAGCATCATCAATACGGTGAACACGCGTTTCGCCGGTAACCCCTGTGGGATCGGGAACCCCGCGCGAGATGCAGTTCGCGCTGCGGTTTGAGTTCTGATGCTTGCCAACTCATTGGGCGCGGCGGGAGCGGCTACCGGGTCGAGCCGATACCAGCACATCAGAGAACGGGCGAAAACTGGCCCGGTAACGGGCGCTGAACTGGTCCGATGGAATAGGTATCGGGAAACGTTAGGTTCCTATCGGGACTGCCCCGGCAGACGAGGCGAGGTTGAGCCCGGCGCATTCGTCCGGGGCAGTTTCGATAGGATCGTTTGAACTGAGCCTGCGGCGTTTGCGGCGGATGCGGTGATCTACTTATGTACTTTCAATCGCGTCGTCCCGCCGATCGTGGCTATTGCGAGCGCGGACCCGAGCCAGCCGAGGGAGAAGAGCCTTTTCAGAGAGCGGAATTGAGTGCTGCAAGGTGTGCGCGAGTGCCGTATACAGGGTGCGTGAGCAGCGTGCGGGCATAGGATAGCGTTGCAAGCGCGAGCATGCCATGGGGCGACCGGGGTAGATGCATCGTGGGCCATGGATGTTTTATGAGCTGTCAACGCTGCACCTCTGTGGGGTGGCGAGGCTCGGGTGGGACTGGAAGTAAAGTTGAGCACTGGTGAATCGTTCTACGACCAGCATGGTTGCGAAGCAGGCGGGACAACGCAGCTGGTTGGCCGATCTGTTGGATCAGTGCGTGCCGTTGCGCCGAGCAACTGGCGGCAGCGTTGGATCTCAGCACTGCGTCTTCGGTTGGCGAACAATCCGAAGTGGCGGATGCGGACCAGGCCTTTGGGCAGGACGTGAAGAAGGAATCTGCGCAGGAACTCATCGGCAGAAACGGTCATGATCTTCTTCTTGCCGCCGTGAGCATAGTCCCGCCAGCGGAATGACACGCGATCGTTCTCAAAGGCCACGAGTCGATGGTTGGAGATGGCAACGCGATGAGTGTAGCGAGCCAGATAGTTGAGGACATGTTCGGCGCCGCCGAAGGGCGGCTTGGCATAGACGACCCAGTCCTTCTGGCCGAGTTGCCAGAGGAAGTGGCTGAATGCGCCAGGTGAAGCAAGCTGTAGCAGTGAACCGTGGAACTGCAGTCTATCCTGTTCAAAAAACTCACGGAGTTCGTCGCAGAACTCGTCGCAGAAGACCCGGCTGAGTCGCTTGACGGGCAGGAAGAATCGGCGCGAGGAATCTATCCATCCGGAACCATCGAGGGCGAGGCCGCCAGCGGGAACAATGTAGTGAACGTGGGGATGAAGCTCAAGGTTCTGTCCCCACGTGTGGAGCACGCCGAGAAATCCGATATCGGCTCCCAGGTGTCTGGGATGGCGAGCCAGTTCGATCATCGATGCGGCACTGGTGCGGAAGAGCAGATCGTAGAGCAGTCGCTTGTTCTGAAGGATCAGAGCGGAGAGTTCGTGCGGCAAAGTGAAGACGATATGGAAGTACGGAACAGGCAACAGTTCGGCCGAACGAGCGGCCAACCACTTGGCGCGCACGTTGCCCTGGCACTTGGGGCAGTGCCGATTGCGGCATGAGTTGTAAGAGGCGGTCAGATGGCCGCAGCGGACGCACTTATCACGATGACCACCCAGTGCCGCGGTGCGGCACCGGACGATGGCATCGAGCACCTTGCGATGCACCCATGCAAAGTGAGACTTGTGCCCTTCCCAGAATCTGTTGCCCGCTGCGCGGACGATGTCGGCCACCTCGAGGGTGGGCCGGCTCATCGCTTGATCTTCCTCCTGGACCGCTTTACCTCGCTGGGACTGGATACCTCTATCGCTTCCAGCGGACTGGCGACTGCCTGCAGATGGCGACGGGACAGATGCAGGTAAAGTGCTGTATCGCCGATCTTGGCATGACCAAGTAGAACCTGGATGGTGCGCAGATCGGCGCCGGCTTCCAGCATGTGGGTCGCGAAGCTGTGCCGAAGCAAATGAGGAGCAACGCGCTTACTGATGCCGGCGCGTTTACCAGCTTCGTTGACAGCCGTCCCACACGACCTTCGGGGTAATGGGCATATCTGCCCGCCAGTTGTTCACAGTGCCTGGGAACAGATAGGTCTTGGGCTTCATCCAGCGCCAGTACTCACGCAGAGTCTCCAACAGCTTGGGACTCAATAGAACATCGCGGTCACGTCCGCCCTTGCCCTTGTGGATATGAATGACCATCCGTTCGCTGTCGATATCCGAGACCTTGAGATGGCACAGTTCCGAGCAGCGGATGCCGGTTGAGTACAGTGTCATCACCATGGTGCGGCGCATCAGGTTCTCCGCCGAATCAATGACCCGTTGAACTTCTTCTGGGCTGAGTACAACGGGCAGTTGCCTGGGGCGCTTGGGAAAGGGGATGTGCTCGGGAAGATACGGGCGTCGCAGCGTCTTGACGTAGAGAAATCGCAAAGCTGCGGTGCACAATGCAATCGTCCCTGCCTGGAGCTTGCGTTCTCGAAACAGATAGGCCTGATACTGCCGGATATGATCCGGGCCCAATCTGTCTGGCGAGCGGTGAAAATGCCTGGAGAAGTCTTCTACCGCGTGCAGGTAGGTGTTGACAGTGTTCTGTGAGTAGTTCCGACGCTGGAGCTCATCCAGCATCTTCTGCCGAAGATGGGTCACAAAAACCTCCTTGCGACCCAAAACTTAAATGGCCTGAAAGGCTGGGGGACCACTGCTGCCGCAGCATCCGCCGCGCCGCAGGCTTAGTTCAAACGCCGATGCCGCTCGAATGCCCCCAACCACCTCATCATTTGTCGACACCGTCAAGCCTCAGGGCATCCGCTCTTCCCCGCAACCCCCGGAAAACACCCCGCAAAAACTCTTAGGTAAGTTTGCAGATTAATTCTCAGCCTCGCGCATAATCAATTTCATAAGCACCAAAAGACACATTCTAACCGTGTCAAAATCCGCCGCGTTCGTATTTTGGAGTCAAAAAGCAATCCAAAAACGCGCAACACCCGAAGGACCGCGAAGAGGGCCCTTTGTTATCTGGATTTTGTGGCAAGCCGCAACAATCCAGGGGATATGCCGCGTTTGCGTCGTACAACCCACTGCTTGCGAGGACCTTGCGCCAAATCGCTGGGGGTGGAGGGGGTAGGAGGACCGGAATGTTCGAGGAATGCCGCTTTATCAAGGCCAACGGACTGAAGTGCCAGTCACCCGCCCTGCGCGGTTCGCCCTTCTGCTACTTCCATGCGCGCACCCGCGTCGTCGTGCCGCGCCGCCGCCCCAAAGAGGAATCGGTCAACCTCCCCGCGCTGTGCGACCCATCCGGTGTTCTCGCCATGATCAACCAAATTCTCCAGGGACTCGCTTCCAACACCATGAGCCCCCGGCGCGCCGGCAGTCTGCTCTATGCGCTCCAAATCGCCCGCCAGAATTTTCAAAACCTCCCACTCGATGACGGCCTTTTCAACCCAAACGACTCCTAGCCCCTCAGTTCTTTGGCGTCAGACCTTCTCGCCTACTCGCTCGATCCACCATCCTCCGCCGGCGACATCTGGTAGCTCACAAACGCAAAGCGCTTCCCGTCTGGAGCCCAGTTGGGAACATTATCGGTTCCCGAACCGCCCACAATCTCCACCAAGTCGCGCACCTTCTTCGTTTCGGGATCGAGAATGCGCAGCATCACATCTTTGTTCGCCGGGTGCCCTGTCACGTCGCTCGCGAAGGAAAGAAACAGCACCGACTTTCCATCGGGTGAAGGATGCGCCGTCCAATTCCGCTTCTCGTCAAACGTCATCTGCTCCACATGCGATCCATCGGGCTGCATGCGGAAGATCTGCATCCCGCTCGCGCGATCGGAATTGAAGTAGATATACTGCCCATCCGCCGAATAGTCGGGATCGTCGCTCGTCCCTGTCCCCGTGGTCAGTGCCGTCTCGTCGCCGCCTTCCGCCGCAATCGCAAAGATGTTCAAGCTGCCATTTGCAGGCCGCGTAAACAGAATCGTCTTGCCATCCGGCGACCAGCTATGGAAATACGAGTTTGGATTCGCCGTCACCATGCGCGGCGTGCCTCCCGCCGAAGGAACAACGTATACACGCCGCCCCGGATGGTCCGGCATGGTGCAGGTCGCCGCCAGCCACTTGCCGTCGGGTGACAGGCCATGGCTTCCCGTGCAATCCGTCAATCCGCCGATTTCGACCGCAGACGCCTCACCGCCTGAAACCGGGACCGTCCACAACCGGCCGCCGCGATCGAAGACGAGCGTCTTCCCGTCCCGGCTCCAATTCGGAGCTTCCATCTGCCCCTGGCTGGTGAGCACCACAAACGCTCTGCGCATGTTGTTGTCGATGCCCATCGTCTTCAGCGTGCTGTAAAGAACCTTCGGCGCGGGGCTCTGCGGCATGGTCAGCGGCGATAGCTCCACATGCGAGAACGTCGCTTGCTCCAATGCGCCGTCCCGATGCGAGCAGACTCCCAGCCCTGCGTAGAACGGCTCCTCAAAGTGCAGCTTGATCGAGGCGCCTGCCTGGTGCAGCGGCTCGCCCTTCATGCTCACGAACAACGTAATCGTGTCGCCGCGTTTCTCCAGCCGCACGGTCTTCGGAGCACCCAGGTCGAAGTAGATATCCTGCGTAGTATCGCCCTTGGCGCGCCGCTCCTGCAGCGCCGTCTCGCCCGTTCCGTGCACCGCTGCGTCCGCGTACATCGAATCGGGATCCAGCGTTTGCCGGAACATCAGAAACGCTTTGCGGTTCGGTTGCGATGCGGACGAAGCCGGCGCCAACTGGATGTCCGCGGTCAGCGAAACGTCGCCCGACACCTTCTTCCACACCATGTGAAATGCGTCGTTCGCCGCCCACAGATCCCATCCCGCGGAGGCAACCGTGTATTCGCCGCTGGCCGGGTCGAACGAAACCGTGCTGGGGGGATTCACTTTGCCAATGTCGGATTGGCTTTCAAAAATGCCCAGCCCGCTGTGACCTTCTGCGTTCTCCTGTCCAAATCCCGCTGCCCCGCACATCAGAGCCACAACCGCAGCAACAACCGAAAACCTTCTTGCAATCTTCAATGGGAATCCTCCGCAATCGACCCATTCACTCTACGGCATACCGGATTCCGCACGCTACCGCAAAACAGATCATGACTTCGCGAAGCCGCTTGGGCCAAGTTGCCGTGACCAGCAGGGAGCGGCGACCCTGAACACATCAGTCGAAGACGCGGTAACTCTGGTTTTGCCGCAGCCGGATCGATGCAGACTGAGAATCTGCCCGGAAAGAGCCATTCCCATACCCTTCTCCGAAGATGTCATCGCTGATAAGATAGGAGAGTCGTCTGTGGGGCTGTAGCTCAGCTGGGAGAGCGCCTCGTTCGCAACGAGGAGGTCAGCAGTTCGATCCTGCTCAGCTCCACCAAACCCCTTCTTAACTCGCACTCCCGCGTACCGGCCCCACTGCAGCGCCTCCATCCTCATCGCAGGAACGGAGATACCCCGGAACATGCGCGCGGTATGCGCGATACGCATCCTGGAAACGTTCCTCGAGCAAACGATCCTCTGCGCGCATGCGAACCTCGGTTCCCACCAGAAAAACGACCGTTCCCACAAGCCAAAGAGGCCACCAGGTCCAGGCAGCGGCCGTCGCGGTCAGCATCCCCAGCATCGAAGCATAAATCGGGTGCCGAACCCAACTGTATGGGCCGGTCTGGATCAGCTCATGATCCTCGCTGATCGCAGCTTCGTAGCGCCACTGTTTTCCAAGTTCGTGTGCCGCGGCCCATGCCAGGGCGACGGACGGGGGTCCCAGAATCATTGAGACGATCAGCAACGCTGCGGACTTATGAAAAACGGCAGGGCGCGCGTAGATCCACACCAGGGCAAAGCCAACAACCACCAGAAAAATGCCCCAGCGCGATGCAGGCGCGCGCGCCACTTTCTTCTCGTTGACCGCCTGTTTTCGCGGCTTTACGAAAGCCATCGACCATGCAATCCAGCAAAGCAAGAGCTCCACAAGTGCGGCAATCCGCAACATGCGCTCGATGTTAGCATTTGAACGCTCTGCTCCGTTGGAAGCGTGCCCTCGATTAGCACGCGGTAAAACTCACGACATCCCCTTCGCGCCAGGCTGAGAAGTGGCGTGTATATGCGTCAGGATTTCGCCGGCGGATCGAGCCCGACAGCCGATTCCGAAGTCAGGTAGAGGAAGGTAAACGACTCCTGCAAATAAAGGCGAACATGCGTGTCCGTGTGACTCAGGTAGCCGATAGAAGCGTCCTGGCCAATGTGCAGATCGAGGTCGCCGCCGCGCGTCGTCACCACGAAGGCGCCATCGATGGCAGGCGCCCAGATGATTTTGTCCTCGACGAGGCGCTTAACATGTTGCAGCACTGGATAGCCGTAATCGCTGGTCTCCGCGAGTTCGGTATAAGCGTCGGCGCCAAGCAGGATGGAATAGGGACCGTTGACGCCCACAAGCCGCAACTGGCTTAAGGCCTGTGCAAAGGCTTCGGGGTACTTGCGCACGTCGGCGGGGAGAGATCTTCTGGGATTGCTGGTGCCTTGGCGGACGCCGGTGATGCCTGCGGCAGCGTACCCTTCAAAGATGGCGCGATCTTCGGCAAAAGCCAGCTTTTTCGCGGCGTCCTTTGCCGGCTGCCAATCGGAATCGTTGGCACCGCGCTCCACCGCGTCGATCATCTGGCGGTCGAGCTCAAAGGGAACGCGCAGCTCGACGAGAGCTTTCGCTTCGCGCTGTTGGGCCGTGATGCCGTCACCGGGCGCATCGATCGCGACCTGATGCCCCGTGCCCACGGCGGCGAGAGCCGTGCCGGCGGCCCCATGCATGTCCACGACACGGCGCCCGGCTAGATAACGCTTGATGGTGCGCGAGGTTTCTTCTTCGATTTGGGTCCATGCGACATCGGAAATCGGGGCCAGCTCGCGATGCAGATTATTCATAAGAAACTTCTCCTTTCAGGGAACCTATGCCGAGCGAACCATTTCTTGCTGGCGCTGCAGAGTCGGGAGTTTGAGCCGCCGCCGGCGCTGCCTTAACCATCGCCGTGTCAGAGGACGCTGCGGGCTGGTCAGGCGACGCATTGTCGAGGAACGTGGCAGTCGGAATGAAAAACAGACTCCCCGTGACCGCAGTACTGAAGTCGAGGATGCGATCGTAGTTGCCGGGCGGACGGCCGACAAACATATTTTCGAGCATTTGTTCAATGGTCCGCGGCGAACGGCTGTAGCCGATGAAATAGGTGCCGAACTCGCCGTGGCCGGGGCGGCCGAAAGGCATGTTATCGCGGAGAATCTTGATCTCCCTTCCGTTCTCTTCGATGACCGTGAGGGCATTATGGGCCGAAGTGGGCTTCACTGAGTCATCGAGTTCAATGTTCGAGACCTTTGTCCGGCCGATAATCCTTTCCTGGGTCTCGGTCGGAAGCTTGTTCCAGGTGTCAAGATCGTGAAGATATCTTTGGACGATCACATAGCTTCCGCCGGCGAAAGCCGGATCTTCGTCGCGAATGAAGACGGCTTCGGCAGCCGCAATGCCTGAGGGATTCTCCGTGCCGTCTACGAAGCCGAGGAGATCGCGTTCGTCGTAGTAACGAAATCCCTGCACTTCGTCGGCGACAGTCACGGCGCCTTCGAGGCGAGCCATGATTTGCGTAGCGAGTTCGAAACAGAGATCCATATGCCTGGCACGGATATGAAAGTTCAAGTCGCCAGGAGTGGAGATGGCGTGACGCGAGCCGGACCTGATGTCGCGGAAGGGATGAAGTTCGGCTGGCCGTGGGCGGCCAAACAGAAGATCCCAGGCATCGGAACCTATACCCATGTTGCAGGAGAGAGAGGCTCCAGGATCGCGAAATCCGACCGAACGCAGCAGCCCGGAGAGATCGGCACACAGGGAAAGAACTGCGGCGCGGTTTTCTTCGCCGGCGTTGATCGTCAACACGAGAAAGATCGCCGCGCTCGTCAGCGGAGAAGTAACAGGCTGCGAGATGCCTTGATTGGCTGCCGATGCTTGGGTGCCGAAGGATTCGGACTCCATTCGAGTACTATGCAGCCTCCTTGCCTGGCTTCAGAAACTGCGCCGTCGATCCATCGGCTTCACCGCCTCATGTGGTACGGCCAGATTATCACCTGAAGCGCTCAGGATTGATGAGCGTCCAAATCCGCTGAGGCTGAAGGCCGGCGCCTTTAGCTGAAAAGATCCTTCATCTTCTCGATCAGACCCGGTGAAGTTGGCTGGTTCTCCACCGTCATCGTTTCGGCAAGCTTCGCCACAAGGTCTCGCTGCGCCCGGTTGAGCTTGCGCGGAATCTGCACTACCAGCTTGACGACCAGGTCCCCGACGCCCCTCTCGTTCAGAAACGGTACGCCGCGTCCGCGCACGCGAATCTCTCTGCCGCTCTGCGTGCCCTCCGGTATCTTGATGTGCACCGGGCCGTCCATGCCGGGAATCTCGAACTCTGCGCCCATGGCAGCCTGCGGAAAGCTGATGGGAATCACGCAGTGCAGATCGTGGCCCTGACGCTCGAAGAAATCGTGCGGCCGGATGGTGAGAACGATGTAAAGGTCGCCCTTCAAGCCACCGAGCCGTCCGGCGTCGCCCTCGCCTCCGTAGCGGATGCGGGTTCCTTCTTCCACGCCCGGCGGCACCTTCACTTTGAGCTTGATCTCCGTAGCCGCGCGGCCCTCGCCGCGGCAGCCGGAGCAGGGATCGCCGATCACCGAGCCCGTTCCGCCGCAGGCACCGCATGTGCGGGCGACCGAGAAGAATCCCTGCTGATACCGGATCTGGCCCCGACCCTGGCATTGGCTGCAAACGCTGGGACCACGGCCCGACGCGCTGCCGCGGCCATTGCAATCTTTGCAGGTTTCCAGGCGGCGGATCTTCACTTCTGCCTCGGTTCCAAACACCGCGTCTTCAAAGTTGATTGTCAGGTCGAATCGCAGGTCGTCGCCGCGCTGTTGCCGCGAGGCGTGCGCCCCTCCGCGCGGCATGCCGCCCATCGAGAACATTTCGCCGAACAAATCGCCGAAGATATCGCCAAGATCCACTCCGCCGGCAAACGGTCCGCCGCCGAATCCCTGCGCTCCCAGGCCCGCATGGCCGTACCGGTCATAGGCGGCGCGCTTCTCGGCGTCGCTCAGTACCTGGTACGCTTCGCTGGCCTCTTTGAATTTTTCTTCAGCCACGCGATCGCCGGGGTTCCGGTCAGGGTGGTATTTCATCGCCTGCTTCCTGTAGGCGCTCTTCAGCTCCTGCTCGGTGCATTCGCGTGCAACACCCAGAACCTCGTAATAATCTGCTTTGCTCACTCTTGTATTAGAACCCATGAAATAGCTTCTAGCTCCTAGTCTCTGGCTCTTGGCCTCTTCGCGTTGTTCCCGGCAGCGCATCAATCCCGTGGCGCGGTTGTCGGTCGGATTTATCTGCCGGTTTTGCCCCAAACCCGCTGGAGGCTACCAGCTAGAAGCTGCTCTTTACTCTTCCACCTGTTTGCTGTTGTGCGCAACACGTACCAGCGCCGGACGAATCAACCGCTCACGCATCTTGTAGCCCCGCCGCACCTCTTCGGCAACATGCTGGTCGGGAATATCGTCCCGGTCAACCGCTCCCAGTGCCTCATGAACGCGGGGATCGAAGGGCTCGCCGACTGCGGCAACCGGGTTCACCTGCATCTTCTGAAGAGTCTCTTCCATTTGTTTCACGATCAGGCTCACTCCCGAACGCAGTTGCTGTGCTGTCCCGTCAGACTTCAGCGCCAACTCAAAATTGTCGAGCACCGGCAAAAACTGCTCCACGACGCTCCCTGTCACAAACTCGCGGAATTCCGCGCGCTCACGCTCCGCACGCTTCCGCGCGTTGTCAAACTCCGCTTGCAACCGGGCCAGGCGATCGAGAAGCTGGTTGCGCTCCGCTCGCAACTTTTCCGCG
The DNA here is from genome assembly GCA_963782285.1 of uncultured Acidobacteriaceae bacterium. Taxonomy (GTDB): domain Bacteria; phylum Acidobacteriota; class Terriglobia; order Terriglobales; family Acidobacteriaceae; genus Telmatobacter. The sequence continues at coordinate 24,391 of CAWAJH010000001.1, read as the reverse complement.
TCCGACGGAGAAGCCGTCTCCGCCGTGCCCTCTATTGCGGCAGCGCTGGCAAGGTCCTCGCCGGCGGGCGGAGCCGGCAGCTCCGTTGAGGCGTTGACCCTCGGTTCGCGGCCTTCCATCACAGGCCCGGCAAAGTCTGGAGAGTCAACCACAGTCAATTCTTTTTCCTGCTTCATGCAGCACATTCTCCGAACGTAACCATTGCCTCTTTATTCGATGATTCCTTTGTTCCTTGGCTGCAGCTTTCGCAGCTCTCCCTCATTGCGCTCGGCTCAAATGGAATGAACTGACCGCGGGCCCAGCCTCACGCGGGGGGAACGTCGAGAAGGCGTCCCGAAAGGCGCGCAATGTAGCTTACCGCCTGGATCATTTCCTGATATTGAATCCGCGTCGACGCAATCACCGCCACCGTACCAAGATTCGCCTCTCCCAGCCTGGCGGGCGCTCCGATCAGAACCAGGTCCTGCATCGCGGGCGAGGCCGCGTCGAGGCCCACCACCACGCGGACCTCCTGCTGGCCGCCATCCACATACGCATTCAACAACTCCACCAGCCGCTGCTTGGCCTCCAGGGCCAACAGCATCTGCTGCAGCCGCTCCCGATCCTGCTCCAGTCCGATCAAATTTGCGATGCCTTCCACATAAATCGTTGGGCCAGCCTCGCCTCCGGTCAAAGCGCCCTTGCGGCACAACTCTTCCACCGATTCCAGCAACTGGCGGTAGACCTCGCGTTCCAGCTCCATGCGCCGCGCCACTTCAGCCCGAATGCGCTCAATTGGCCAACCGCGGAAGTTCTCGTTCAAATAACTGCCGGCCGTCTCCAGATCCACTTGAGCCATCTGCCGGTCAATCGCCAACACCCGGTCTTGCACCGTGCCGCCCTGCGTTACAAGCACAGCCAGAACCCGGCCCGTCGATAGACGCGAAAAGTGAATGTGTTCTAATACTTGGCCTGCGGTTGAGCTCGCCAGAGCGACTCCCAACCCATTTGAAATCAGCGCGAGAACATGTGAAGTTCTTTCAAGGTACTCGTTGGTGCTGGTCACCCCGCTAAAGCTCTCCTCAATTTGACCGCGGCGCGCCTCACTCAGCGGCAAATCCCCACTTGGCTCACCGGACCCGCCAGCATTAGCGCCCGCGGCCATTCGTCCCGCATGCGTAATCTGCTCAACGTAATAGCGGAATGCGGCCGCCGTCGGCACGCGCCCGGATGACGTGTGCGGCTGCTCAAGCAAGCCCGCTTCGCCCAGCGCCGCCATCACATTCCGCAAGGTCGCTGAGCTTAGCCCCTCGCGGTCAGCAAAAACGCGCGCCACGGCTTGTGAGGGCACTGGCTCACCGGTCGCGATGTACAAATCGACGATGGTGTTCAACACCAACCGCTCACGCGGACTGAGGCGCACATCCGGCATCTTCTTCGTTCTCCACCCCGACTCCGCGGCTGGGGTTTCCGTCGGCTTCCCGTTCACCTGTTCACGGATTGTTTGTTAAATTTCCTTTTTCCAATTACTTACAAGCAGTGATGGTTACAGGATTCCTCTTCTGAGTTTAGAGAGAGCTTTCTCGCGCTGTCAAGGTACGCGCATGGCCGTGATGATCCTCTTCATGCATTGCTGCAAAGCCGTTGATTCCATTACATCCGTAACGTTTCCACTGTAACGAGTCGCCGCACCAATTCATTTGATGCTATTGTTGAACCCTTGGCGGCTGCAGCGGTCGCAGTCGAATCCGAACCGAATGGACCGCATTGTCTGGTTTCTTGGAGGGGGGCCCATGAGCACATCTTCCTCGTTGATCCGGCGCAGCTTCATTCTTCCCGTCGCATTTGCCTTGGCATTCTCCGCACTGGTTTCTGCCGCCCAGGCACAATCGGCGCGGCAACTCGACAAACATGCGCGCAAGATTGAAAAACGTCTCACAAAGTATCGGCAAGGCACCTATCTCGACATCGACCATCGCGACGGCTCCCAGACCTACGGATCGCTGGGAGAGCTTGCCGAAACGTCTTTCCAGTTCACCGATGCCGACAGCAACAAAGTCGAGACCGAGTCCTACACCGAGATCGAGCATGTGAAGCGGGCAAACGAATACATTGGCTCGGGCTCTGAACTGCGGCATCACATCCACATTCCGCTGCCCGTATTAATCGTCTCCGGAGTCGCAGCCGCCGGAGCCGCAGCCTACCTGGCCATCCGCTAATCCGGCACTGAGCTGTCGTGCAGGCTTTCTCGCGGCATATCGCGCTGATAGATTCTTAGAAGGGCCGTTGCTCCATCCTTGCGCCGTTTCTTGTTGCAAGGGTGGGTAGACACTCTCGCGCCAGCGCGCCCTTTGAGACCTGATGCCCCATCCCACTGAAGATCTCCGCATTCAATGGACGAAAGTCGTCCTGCCGCCGGTTTTCCTTGAGGAAGAACTCCCCGTCACCGACGCGGCCTCCGAAACTATTTTCAATACGCGCCAGCAGATCTGCGCCATTCTCAACTGCAGCGACGATCGACTGCTCGTTCTCGCCGGCCCATGCTCCATTCACGATCCCAAAGCCGCGCGCGAGTACGCCGCATTGCTCAAAGGCGCCATCGACGAGTTCTCCCAGGATCTGCGCATCGTCATGCGCGTCTATTTTGAAAAGCCGCGCACCACCATTGGCTGGAAGGGACTCATCAACGACCCGCATCTCGACGGCACGTACAGGATCAACGACGGCTTGCGTCTCGCCCGCCATCTGCTGCTCGACCTCGCCGAAATGGGCGTACCCACCGGGACCGAATTCCTCGACATGATTTCTCCGCAATACATCGCCGGCCTTGTGAGCTGGGGCGCCATCGGCGCGCGCACCACTGAGAGCCAGGTCCACCGGCAACTTGTTTCCGGCGTGTCGTGTCCGGTCGGATTCAAGAACGCAACCTCCGGCGACGTTCAGGTGGCCGTCGACGCGGTGCTCTCCGCCTCCTACTCGCACACTTTTCTTGGCCACACGCACCACGGCCAGTCGGCCATCTTCGTGACGGCTGGTAATCCGGATTGCCACATCATTCTGCGCGGCGGCGCCAAGTCAGTAAACTACACCGCGGACTGCGTAGCAAACGCTGGAAAGCTCATGGAAGAGGCCGGGCTGCGACCGCGCATCATGATCGACTTTAGCCACGCCAACAGCGGCAAAGACTATCGCCGCCAGGCCGTTGCCTGCCGCGACGTGGCCGCGCAGATTCGAGACGGGAATCGCACCATCATCGGCGCCATGATCGAAAGCAATCTCGTGGCCGGCGCCCAAAAGCTCGTTCCCGGCCAGCCGCTGGTCTACGGCCAAAGCATCACCGACGGCTGCATCGACTGGGCCGAAACCCGTACGCTCCTCGAAGAGCTTGCCGCCGCGGTCCGCGCAAGACGCGCTGCAAAATAACAGAAGGAGCAGGAGCCTTCAGATCCCTGAACTCGCACTCCTCAATCCATTGTCATCTTGGCGAAGCGTAGCGGAGTCGAATGATCCGCGGCTCGGCCTTTAGGTTTGGTGGCAAATCTCTGCGACACCACACGAGATCGACGCGCGACTTCTGCCGGCCAGCCCTCCCCTCACGCCGTCCCCATCACCACCGTGTGTGGACTCATCGGAATCGGATGCTCGCTGACGCCCTTGAATCCCGCATCGTCGTACATCCGCTTCAGCTCCGCAAATGTGTATGCGTCACCCTCAGCAGTCGTGGTCAGCATCGTCATGGCGAAGGCTGCCGGCATCGGCGGTGACACGCGATCCGGATTCGGTACAAACTCGAGCGTCGCCGCGCGGCCTCCGGGCTTCAGAGCGGATCGGACCTTCTTCAACAGCCCGACGTTCGTCGACTTGTTGAAGTGATGCAGGAAATTCGTCAGCAGCACTACATCGTAGGGTCCCTTGTAATCCACCTCGAACGCGCTCCCCGGCAGCATGTCATAGCGGTCCTTCACTCCGGCCTTCTCGGCGTTCCTCAGCGCGACACGCAGCACCGGCGCCCAATCCAGGCCGGTCACGTGGGCTTGGCGGTTCTGCTTCGCAATCTCAATCCCGAACAACCCGTGCCCGGCTGCGATGTCGAGCACCCGAATCGGCCCGTTGTGCCCATTCAGCACCACGGCGCCCAGTGGAGCAGCCATGGGAGCCATCATCGGCGCCATGTTTTCCGCGAACACGACCCAGAGCGGATTCTCCGGCTCAACCGAGCCTTGGCCCGGGAAGACACGTGCGTCCCGTGCGCACAATCTCTGCCAGTTGCGAATCGGCCTGCATAATTGCCGACGCGCTCAGGAAATGCGCCACTGAAGCCATGCAGGCAGGCGATGCCGGGTCAAGAAACGCTGCGCTTGATGGCGTGTGCTTGTAGTGACCGTCTTCTTTCGCAAGAACCCCATTGATCACCAGAAAATCGCATAGGATGCGGATCCCCCGCTCCGACGCCGAGCAGTGGCGCGCAATCGACGCAACGTCCCCGGGTCCTTTGCCGACCGAGCTGAAGAGGTCGAGATCGATGGCCGCCTTCAAAGCTGCGGTGCGTTGGTGCGACTGAACCATATCGAAGACAATGCGCGGATCCAGGGGTTGTGCCGCAGGACTTCCTGTTTGCATGGTCGACCTCCTCTTTTGGCCCGCCGGGAAAGTTGAGATTTTGGGGAGCCCGGAACTGGGCTCACCGAGTGTATCACCGGGAGCGCTTCATCGCGTACAACTTTCGCCCCGCCAACGGCTCGCCGGGCCCGAGGTTTCTCGCGGAACGGATTCACTCCGCATCGGCGCGGTACATTGAAAAGTTGTGGGTCGTCTGCTTTCTCATCTTCCGCCTGCGGCAAAGGTCACTGGCGCGTGCCATTGTCCTTTCGCTCGGCGCGTTCTTCGCCAGCCTGTGGCTTGCCGGTTTCCCCTATTTAGCGAACATTCACGGCTCGCGCTGGCAGATCCTCGCCTTGCTTTTCGCCGCGTGGGGCATGGCGGAGACGGCACGCTGCCTGCAACGCAAGTGGAGCCTGTACCATGCCGGCATCCTCATTTTGCTCTATGCCGACCTGATGATTCTGGCCAGCATTGTGGTCTTGATGGCGGTTCCCTGAGTCCCGTTTCAATCCAAAGAAGCTTAATGCGGCCTCGCCAGTTCTCCGTGTACGATGAGCAGAGCGTACTCAAGCGGCCAACCTTATGGCGGGTGATCCGTTGCCCTCATCGCCCGCGACCGTGGTTAGGCCTTCGTGCGCCGGAGGAAGCGATGTTCAAAGGATTTCGAGACTTTATTCTGCGTGGCAATGTGATGGACCTGGCGGTCGCCGTGATTATCGGCGCGGCGTTCGGCAAGATTGTGACGTCACTGGTCAGTGACGTGATCAACCCGCTGATCGGCGTCCCTTTCGGAAAACCGAACTTCGGCTACATCGTCTTGCATATCGGCAGCGGCACCATCACCATCGGCAATTTCATCAACAACGTGATTGAATTCCTGATGATTGCAGCAGTGGTATATTTTGTCTTCGTGCTGCCCATGAACGCACTCCTGGCGCGCATGAAAAAGCCCGAAGCCCCAGCCGCACCCTCGACGAAAACATGTCCTGAATGCTTGAGTGAGATCCCGCTGGCAGCCAAGCGCTGCTCACATTGCACTCAGCCCGTGAGTTGATAAACTAACCGGTTCAAATTATGCAAAGGACCTCACGTGATCAACCTCCGCGTCGCGGCTGCATTTTTTCTGTTTCCGGCAATCTTTCACGTGGGGTCCTCACCGAACCGGCTTGAAGCGCAGGCGGCGCCGCAGGAATCGGCTTTTGGCTACCTGGACTTCGCCCCCGAGGCAAAACTTGAGCAAGAGTTCCTCGCAGTGCCCGACGCTAAACTGGCCGGCGAGGAACTGAAGACCTTGACCGCCGAGCCGCACCTCGCGGCCACTCCCGAGGACCATGCGACCGCCGAATATGTAGCGAACAAGTTCCGGGCCGCTGGACTTGAAACCCAGATCGTTCCTTATCGCGTGCTCCTCAATTGGCCGAAAGCAGTGCGCGTCGAGGCCCACGATCCCGACGGCCACCTGCTTATGTCCGGGCCCACGCGCGAACATGTCGTCAGCGACCCCCAGCAAGACAACCCGCGCGTGGTGATGCCCTTCAACGGTTCTTCGGGTTCGGGCGACGTCACGGGCGATGTGGTGTACGCGAACTACGGGCGCCCCGAAGACTTCAACGAGCTCGCAGCACAGCATATCGATCTGCACGGCAAGATTGTCATCTGCCGTTACGGAACCAATTTTCGCGGGGTGAAGGTCTACCTCGCCGAGCAGCGCGGAGCCATCGGCGTTCTCATCTACTCCGATCCTCATGACGACGGCTATTACAAAGGCGATCCGTACCCAAACGGTCCCTGGCGGCCTGCCACCGGCGTGCAGCGCGGCTCCGTGCAGTATCTGTTCAAGTATCCTGGCGACCCTGAAACTCCAGGTGTGGCCTCCACGCTCGATCTGCCTGACTCCGCCCGCGTAAAGAATTTCACGGGCCCCGACGGCGATCAGCCGCGGATCATCTCCATCCCCCTCAGCTATCACGATGCCGCGCCCATCCTCCAGGCGCTCAAGGGACCAGGCGTGCCGGAAGGCTGGCAGGGCGCGCTGCCGTTTCGCTATCACCTCGGTCCTGGCGGCGTAAAAGTGCATCTTGTCTCCCAGCAGGATTATCAGCGGCGGATCATCTGGGATGTGATCGGCAAGATTGAGGGCTCGCAGGAGCCGGATGAGCCGGTCATTGTCGGCAATCATCGCGACGCATGGGTCTATGGCGCCGTGGACCCCAACAGCGGCACCGCGGCCATGATCGAGGCCGTGCACGGTATCGGCGACCTTCTGCGTCAGGGCTGGCGGCCGAAGCGCACCATCGAGTTTTGCAGTTGGGACGCCGAGGAAGAGGGCCTTATCGGCTCAACCGAATGGGTTGAGCAGCAAGCGCAGGCTCTGGACCACGCGGTCGCCTATTTCAATGTCGATGTCGGCGTATCGGGCCAGAATTTTTCGGCCTCAGCCGTGCCCTCATTGAAGCAGTTGATTCGCGACATCGCTCACGAAGTTCCCAGCCCGGCGGGCGGCACGGTCTTCGAGCAGTGGCGCGCGCACAGCGCTAATGGTGACGAGCATCGTTCCAATGCGCCTCCCAGCGAGGGCGAGGGTGAGCAAGTGCACCTGGGAGATCTAGGTTCCGGGTCGGATTACTCACCGTTTCTCGATCACGCCGGCGTTCCCGCTACTGACGTCGTTTCCGACGGTTCTTACGGCGTCTACCACTCCACCTTTGATGACTTCGCGTGGTTCACCCAAAACGCCGATCCCCACTTCCTTTATTTGCAGGAGATGGCGCGCATCCTCGGGCTCGAAGCCTTGCGAATGGCCGATGCCGACGTTCTTCCCTACGACTACGTCACATATGCGCGCGCGATCTCATCCTACATCGGTGCCGCAAAGCGCAAAGCCGCCGACGCCGGTGTGACAGGACTCGACTTTGACCCAACCGAAGCGGCCGCAGCGCGATTCGAAACAGCGGCCCAGCATGCTTATGCCTTTCAATCCGCACCCTCCGGCGATCTGGCCAGGTTCAATCTTGCTTTGCGCGAAACCGAAACAGCCTTCCTGTCTCCATCCGGACTGCCCAATCGCCCGTGGTATCGCCACACGATCTATGCTCCCGGCGAGCACACCGGATACGCAGCCGTCGTCGTCCCCGGCGTAAATGAAGCCATCGACGCCCGAGATCCCGCTCTCGCTACTCAGCAATTGCAGGTTCTCTCGGACGCACTCACCCGCGCGGCAGCCGCCCTGGAAACAGCACAGTGAGGTCCTGGGCTCACTCTGCGCATCTTTGTTCTTGCGCCTGACCAGCACCTCGCCGGACGGGCCCCGCAAGTAAATCGAGGGCGGATCGTTACTGAAGTGCTTCGCTTCGACCCTGCCGCTATCAGCCTCCAGGCGCAGCATTTGCCCGCTCCCTCCAAATGGCCATGCCCTTTGCCACCGAGGAGTGATTCCCCATCGACCCATTCGAGCGCTATTGTCCAGACTCAAGCTGCCGATGGTGCCCGTAGCATGTCGAACCGAATTCAAGTGGGGCTCTTCCGTGGTTGACTTCTTCCTGGGGTTCGCATTTGTCGCGATGATTCTCTCCCCGCTTCTAGTGGCGTCGCTGCAACGTGTGCGCGCACACAGAGAGACAACCGCTAAGCAGCGCGCAATGGGAGGTTCTAATGAGTGAGCTCATCATCGAATTGATCCTGATCGTCACCGTCGTAGTGCCGGTGGTTGCAACCTCGCTGCGGCCGGCCAGAGTTGCCAGTCGCAGCTCCGCCAAATTCCGTCACAGCGCCTGACACCCCGCATTCCTCGCGCGCAAACCAACCGCAGTCCCCCCGTCGACGGTCCACGCCTCACTCGCCCCTCTTCCCTACCCCCTACCGGCTCTTCGCTGACCCCCGCTCTCTGCTTCCTTGACCCCGGACCCCGCGGCCCGTATCGTTATATGTGGAGCATCATGAAGATTTCCCCTAACACCCTGAGGATCGGGATCGCGGCAGCTGTGATCGTTGGCACCATCGGTTGGCTGGCTTACACGGGCTACGGTTCAAGCAAGAGCTACTTCGTGCACATCGCGGAACTGCGCGCGATGGGCGACAAGGCCTACCATAGCCAATTGCGTGTCGATGGCTTTGTAAAGCCCGGCTCCATCCAACAGGACGGCACCCACGTCGACTTTGTGATGAACGAGTTCGAAAGCCATTCGCCAAATGCCGCCACCGGCCGCCTGCTCCAGGTCAGCTACAAGGGGACGGAGCCACCCCCCGATACCTTCAAGGGTGACGCAGAGGCTCTGGCCATTGGCACCTACGGTCGCGACGGCGTCTTCCATGCGACGGAGTTGCAGGCCAAGTGCGCCAGCAAATATGCGCCGCAACAGCCTGGCGCCGCTCCAGCCGCTCCTGCCACACCCAAGCCGGCTACTGCATCCAGCATGTCTCCCTCTGCGCCTCAGACAGCTCAAACCGCAGCAAACTGATTGAATGAACGTGAACGCATCCGCGGCCGCCGGCAAAACGTTCTCCGCGCGGTTCGATCAGGTTTCTAAACTTTTCGGCACATTTGCAGCGCTTCGCCAGGTTTCGCTCGATCTCGAGCCCGGCTGCTGTTACGTCCTGCTCGGCCCCAATGGCGCTGGCAAATCCACATTGTTGCGCATTCTCGCCGGCTTGCTCCGGCCCAGCCACGGCGCGATTCGCGTCTTCGGCGATGCGCAGCCACATGAAGCGCGCGCCCGCATCGGCTACATGAGTCATGCCGCCATGCTCTACGACGAACTCACCGCGCAGGAGAATCTCCGCTACTTCCGCAGTCTCTACCCCGGCCGCGAGTGTCTCGACCCCGCCAACGCGCTGCGCCAGGTCGGCCTCGACCCCGATCTCAAACGTTATGTCGGCCAGTATTCGCAGGGAATGCGGCAGCGCACTTCACTCGCCCGCGTCCTGCTCCCCATGCCCGACCTTCTCCTGCTCGACGAGCCCTTCTCCAACATGGATGTCGATAGCGTGCGCCAGATGGTCGAGCTCCTCGCCCGCTTTCGCCAGAGCGACCGCACCATCGTCATCACCACGCATCAGCGCGAACTCGCCGCGCCCATCGCCGATTGGGTTATCAACCTCCATGCTGGACGCGTGGCTTCGCTTGACCGAGGAGCCCCGACAGCATGAAGACCAACGGTGCGCGCTTCCTCGAATCACTTAACATCCCTTTCGAGCTCCGCGAGTACGAGGTGAATGAAAACGATCTCTCGGCGGTCGCGGTGGCCCGCAAGATCGGTATGCCGGCCGAGCAGGTCTTCAAAACCCTGATTACCACCGACGGTGCGCACAACTACGTGTTCGCAGTGATCCCCGGAGACGCCAACCTCGACTTCAAGAAACTCGCTCGCTTTGCCGGCTGGCGCAAGGCCGAGATGGCCCCGCTCAAAGATGTTCAGCCGCTCACCGGCTACATTCGCGGCGGCGTCACCATCTTCGGCGCCAAGAAGCCTTACCCCGTTTTCGTCGATGAAACCGCCGTTCTCTTTGACAGGATCAGCGTCTCCGCCGGCACCCGCGGCACGCAGGTGATTCTCGCGCCTGGCGACTATTTGCGTGCAGCCGCCGCACTCGGCGAGCCGGTCCAAGCCGCCGACCTCCTCAAAGAGACAAATCCGTCCATTGTGGAGCGTGTGGAGGGCCGTACCGCATGACTCGCGCCCTTTTCAGCCATCTCACCAAAGATCTTCGCATCGAGTGGCGCACCCTCGACGCCATGATCTCCATGCTCTTCTTCTCCGGCCTCGTCGTCGTGCTCTTCTCCATCGCGTTCGATCCGCGCGGAGCCTTCTCGCAGCAGATCGCCGGTGGCGTGCTCTGTGTGGCCACCATGTTCGCCTCGGTCAGCGCGCTCAACCAGGCATGGGCCCGCGAAATCCGCCATCAGGTCATGGACGCGCAGCGCATGGTCCCCTCCCCCGGTGCCGAGCTTTATCTCGCCAAGGCCATCGCCAACTTCCTCTTCGTCACCATCGTCCAGGTCATCCTCGCGCCGTTCTTTGTCATCTTCTATAACCTGCACATTGCGGGCCAGGGATGGCTTCTCCTTCTCGTTCTGCCGCTTGGCACCTGGGCTCTGGTCGGCAACGGCGTCTTCTTTGCCGCGCTCTCCATGAGCAGCCGAAACCGCGAACTGCTGCTCTCCATCATTCTCTTTCCCATCTTTATTCCCGCTCTGCTGGCCATGGTGCAGGCCACTGGCGATATCTTCACCGGCGACAGCGACCCCACGCTCTGGATCAAAATGCTTTTCGGCTACGACATTATCTTCACCACCGCCAGCCTGCTCCTTTTCGACGTCATCTTCCATGCCGAGTAATGCATCGAGTACAACTCCCTTTCGCGCTCCTCCATCCAACTGGCAGATGAAGAAAGCCCTCAACCCGTCACAGCGCCTCCGATCGACAGCCAACCTGATCTCCGCTCTCGTCGCGTTCGCTCTCGCTTCCACGCTTCTTCTCGCGGACCCGGTTCCGGTCGTCCAGCGTCAGGGCGCCGTTCATGGATTCCTGCTTTTGAAGGATGAAAACGGAAAAGAGATCGCAGTGGGCGACGAAACCAACGAGGTTCGTGGAAACCTGATCCACGCGCGCACCGTATTTCAGTTCCGCGACGGATCTGTCGACGATGAAGAAACCACCTACCGTCAAGGCTCGACCTTCCAGCTTATTCTCGATCACCATGTCCAGAAGGGCCCTGCCTTCTCAAAGTCCTCTGATGTCACCGTCGACGTTTCGAAAGGCTTAGTCTCCTGGATCGACTTGTCCGGCAAGGACAAGCAGCCCAGGAACCAGCACATGCACCTCCCGCGCGACCTGGCCAACGGAATAATCCCGCTGCTTGTCCAGAACTTTCCCCGCGGCGCCGCTAATCTCACAGTTTCCTACGTCGGCGTCGATTCTAAGCCGCGGATCGTTCACTTGATCATCAAACCCGACGGCAACGACAAGGTCGCTCTAGGATGGAGCGGCCGCCAGGCTGACAAGTTCGACGTCCACTTCGACCTTGGAGGCATCGCGGGAGCTATTGCTCCTCTCATCGGCAAGCAACCGCCCGAAATCGATGTGTGGACCCTCGACGGGTCGGCTGGACCGGTTCCAGAATTCATCAAGATGGTTGGGCAGCTCTACGAAAACGGCCCAACGTGGACCGTGCTGCTGGCCGCGCCCACCTGGCCCACCGCAGACCAGCAACCCACCGATGACCAGAAAAAGTGATTCCCGCCGGGCCTCGACGAGCTGTCTCACAACAAACAGCTTCTCCGGTCCTGAGCGAATGGACAACCTCTTGAAAGATCACAGGTGCCCCATCCTAGCTCTGTTAAGGTGAGTGGGTTCTGACCCCTTGAATCGACTCGTCAATCCCCGCCCGCCGCCGATCCCCGCAACCCTCTGAAAACAAGCCGTAAAAGCTCTCCCCGATTTGCAGAGAATTTCGCGCTTTCTGCTACGTTCAACGTAGAATCAGCGAGAAGAAATCATTGAAAAGAGAGCCGCCGGACCTCGCGTTCTCTGCCTTGCTCCCCTCTGCCTTCTTGTTCTCTGTTCCTTCGTTAACGCTTCTCGCAATGAGGGAAGATGTGCCTGCTAAGTCCTTATAAAGGTCCGCAACTCGTTGATTCTGAGTATATTAGACTCTAAGTATTTTGGAATCTGCGGGTTACGGGAGGCCTTCGGCGGTACAAAGGACTGAAAAGAAACCCTTTAGGATATCTACATACGAGGGGGGGGCGCCAGTACTGAGCAGTAAACAGCGCAGCTTCGGCGTCATGCTCCCGCCAGGCGCCACAGCCAGCAAGCTAGGAGACGACGGCTGCTCGCTCCAGGCAGCTGCCGCGGCACCACCGGGTCAGCGGCACTTGCCAATCGCGCCTATTTCCCGATCACCTGCGCCAGGGCCGCGCCGATTTCGGCGGGCGAAACCACGACATGAATTCCCGCTGCTTCCATCGCCTTCATCTTGTCGGCGGCGGTTCCCTGTCCGCCCGAGATGATGGCTCCGGCATGCCCCATGCGGCGACCGGGCGGTGCGGTCTGGCCTGCGATGAAGCCGACAACGGGTTTCTTGACGTGCTGCTTGACGAACTCTGCCGCGGCCTCTTCGGCTGAGCCGCCGATTTCGCCGATCATGATGATGGCCTCGGTATCGGGATCGTCGTTGAGCAGGCGCAGCGCGTCGATGTGCGTGGTGCCGATGATGGGATCGCCGCCGATTCCAATTGCTGTCGACTGGCCGATGCCGCGTTGCGTCAACTGGTGCACGGCTTCATAAGTCAGTGTGCCCGAGCGCGAAACAATCCCAATGGACCCTTCCTTGTGGATACGCCCCGGCATGATGCCGATCTTGGCCTTGCCGGGCGAAATCACGCCCGGACAATTGGGGCCGATGAGGCGCGACCTGGAGTTCTTGAGCCTGGCCCATACCTTCACCATGTCGAGCGTGGGAATGCCCTCGGTGATGCAGACGATGAGCGGAATGCCCGCGTCCTCGGCCTCGAGAATGGCGTCGGCGGCGAACGGCGGCGGCACGAAAATCATGGTGGCGTTGGCGCCGGTTTTGGCCACGGCGTCGGTCACGGTGTTGAAGACGGGCCAGCCTTCGTGCATGGTTCCGCCCTTGCCGGGCGTGACGCCGCCGACCACTTTGGTTCCGTACTCTGCGCAACCCATCGCGTGAAAGGTGCCTTCCCTGCCGGTGATGCCCTGCACAATGAGGCGCGTGTTGTTGTCAACCAGTACCGACATTTAAGCTGCCACCTCCGCGGCTGCCTTAACAACCAATTCCGCCGCTTCCTTCATCGTTGCGCCCACCTGGAAGTTAAGGCCGGACTCCTTGAGGATCTTGCGTCCTTCCTCGACGTTGGTTCCTTCAAGCCGCAGCACAATGGGAACCCTGACATGCAGATTGCGCGCCGCCGCCACCACGCCGGTAGCCAGCCGATCCACGCGCAGAATGCCGCCGAAGATGTTGATGAAGATTGCCTTCACATGCGAGTCGGAGAGCAGAATCTCGAAGGCGTGCTCGATCTGCTCCTGAGTTGCGCCGCCGCCCACGTCCAGGAAGTTGGCTGGGCTGCCGCCTGCGTACTTGATGATGTCCATCGTGGCCATGGCCAGGCCCGCGCCGTTCACCATGCAGGCGATGGATCCATCGAGCTTGATGTAATTGAGCGCGTACTTGCTTGCTTCCACTTCGAGCGGATCTTCTTCGGCGATGTCGCGCATGGCCTTGATGTCGGCGTGGCGGAAAAGCGCATTGTCGTCGAAATTGATTTTGGCATCGAGGGCGAACAGTTTGCCATCGGTGGTGGTGATGAAGGGATTGATCTCGAGGAGCGATGCGTCGGTATCGATGAAGGCTTTGTAGAGGCTTTGGAAAAATGCGACGGCTTGATTGATTTGCGCGGGCTTGAGGCCGAGCGCGAAGGCCAGCTTACGCGCCTGCCATGCGCCAAAGCCGACGGCAGGGTCGATGGTCTCCTTGTAGATGGCCTCGGGCGTTTTCGCAGCCACTTCTTCGATCTCCATGCCGCCTGCCCGCGACGCCATAAAGACGAGCCTGCCAACGGCGCGGTCGAGAACGATGCCGAGATAGAGCTCGCGCTCGATGGCAGCAGTTTCTTCAATCAGCAGCCGCTGCACTTTCTGGCCCTGGGGACCGGTCTGGTGCGTGATCAACTGCATGCCGAGAATATTTTTGGCGTAAAGATCGGCCTGCTCACGGGTTTTGGCCACCTTGACGCCACCGCCCTTGCCGCGGCCGCCGGCATGGATCTGCGCCTTGACGACCACGCCTGAGGCGCCTTCGGCAAAGAGCTTGCGCGCCACGTCGTTGGCTTCTTCCAGGGTGTTGGCCACCTCGCCTTTCGGCACGGGAACGCCGTATTTGGCCAGGATTTCCTTCGCTTGATATTCGTGGATTTTCAAGGGTTGGGGACCTCAAACAAATCCCAGATTATCACGCGGATTTGGGACGGAATCTCACGTGCGCGGGCGGGGTGCGGGCGGATTCTGGCTCGATCAAATGCGGAGTTGGGTGAGGCGGAGCGAGACTCCAGGAATCACTTGGGCGGGCTGAGACGATTGGCGATGGAGCAGAACGGGCAGTATCCAAAAAAGCCGCTCAGCGCCATAAGACCGCCCGCAACGGCAAATGTAATCGTTTGCGACGTCAGGTGATAGCAGTAGAATCCGAGCGCGCCCATCAGGATGCCCAACGCGACTCGCAGAATGCGATGAGGCATGGGAACATTCTTTTTGTAGAACATGGTTGGTTAAACCTTGCCTTTCACCTGTCATTTCCGCGCGCGATTCCGCCTGGCCGCGCCCGCGACAATCCGGTCTGCGAATTGCCCGTACCGTCCATTATGATCGCCGAAACCCGGGTTTGTGCCTGTACCACGAAAGAGGGGTCCGACCGCGATTTCGTTACCGGCGCTCGCATATTTTTCCGCTTTTAGACATCGTTTCGGTGAACCAAGCCTGCTCTGCCATACTTTTTTCATGTCTTTGGTGAAAGAACTGCTTCGCTCACTGGTTGAGGACGGCGCTGCGCTTACGCGGCAGCAGGCGACCGAAGTGCTTGAGGAGATCCTGGCGGGCGGCGTGCCCGAATTGGAAATCGCCGCTCTGCTCACGGTGTTGGCAACGCGTGGCGAGCAGGCGCCGGAGCTGGCGGGCTTTGTGGATGTGATGCGCCGGCATGCCACGACGCTGCCGTTTACTGAGGCCGAACGCGGTGAATTGGTCGACTGCGTGGGCACTGGAGGCGGTGGTCCGCAGACGTTTAACATCTCCTGCGGTGCAGCTCTGGTGGCTGCGGCCGCTGGAGCCAAAGTGGCCAAGCATGGCAATCGCGCCGTGACCTCGCGGTGTGGCGCTGCCGATGTCCTCGAGGCTCTCGGAGTGCCCATCGAACTAGGACCGGAGTTGGCGGTGGAGTGCCTGCGCGAGACTGGATTCGTTTTCCTGTTTGCGCCGATCTATCACCCGGCGATGAAGGCGCTTGGACCGCTGCGCAAAGCGTTGGGCTTTCGGACGATTTTCAACTTAGTCGGGCCGCTCACCAACCCGGCCCACGCGCGCACTCAGGTCATCGGAGTGCTTGCGCCCAGCCGCGTTCTGCTGGTGGGCCGCGCGCTGGCAGCCCTGGGAGCGAGGCGAGCGTTTGTGGTGCATGGGACCGACGGCATCGACGAGCTGACGACAACGGGCGAATCGGTGGTGGCGCGGGTGGAAGAGTCGGCAAGCGGAGAGACCGAGCTCAAGGCCGCCCGCGTTACACCGGAGATGGCAGGCCTGCCCCGTTCGACGCTCGATCATTTCATGGGCGGCGACGTGGCTAAGAACAAGACGCTACTCTACGACGTGCTCACCGGTGTCGCCGGTGCGCGGCGGGATATTGTTCTGCTGAACGCGGCAGCTGTGCTGGTGGCTGCGGGGCTGGCGGGCGATCTGAAGGAGGGCGTAAGCAAGGGCGCGGAGGCGATCGACTCTGGCGAGGCAGCGGCGACGCTCGCCAGGCTGCGGCAATTTGGTGGGAAGCACGTCTAAGCAACGGTGAGCGAATCTGGCAAATAGCCTTTGATTGTACCCTTCACACAAAGTGAGGAGACTTTCGTATGATTCGACATTCGTTTTCCGCAGTGTCTCTGGTGGTAAGCGTTTCACTGGTAAGTGCGCTTCAGTCGCCAGGGCCCAGACGATTCAAATCAACCGTGACAACAAAACAATCGCGATCAGCACCACCGACGAAGCGACTGCCGTTGCCGATATTGCCGCAGTCACAATTGGATTCGAGATTTACGGGCGTGATTATCAAAGCGCCTACACTGAGGGTGGGAACCTGTCACACGCGATTGTTGAGGCTCTGCACAAGGTGGGAGTCGAAGACAAGAACATCGAGAGCGCCAACCAGAGCCTGGAAAGAAATATGCGTTTCGATGAAAAGGATACTCCCGAGCAGCGAGCGCAGAAGCAATTTGTCTTTAGCCAGTCCTGGCAGGTGAGCGTTCCTCCGAATGCGGCCGCCGACATCATTCGCGTCTCGGTGGCGGCGGGGGCCAACAAGAGCGGCGCTATCGAGTGGAGGCTCTCTGATCGCAAGGCACTGCAAGCCAAAGCGGCGGCGGCAGCGTTGGTCAAGGCCCGCGCAGTCGCCGACCAAATGGCCGAAGGTTTGCACGTTAAGCTGGGCCAACTGATTTACGCCAGCAACGAGACGCCCCCGACAAGGATCTATTTCGCGCACCAAAGCGAAGCGTTTGGAATGAATTCAGGCGGCGGGCTCGTCGAGGGCAAAAATCTGCTTCCTGTCCTGGAGGTTCGCCCGCAGACGATCCGGGAAGAAGCCACGGTTTACGCTGTCTTCGACATAGAATAGGTGTCAGCCGAGAGATTCGGTGTTTTGAACGATGACAATCAAGCCCTCAGCATTTCAGGTCCACGCCGACGACAATGTCGCCACGCTGCTGAACGACGCCGCGGAGGGTTCGGCGCTGACAATGTCGGCCCCGCGGGGGACAAACCTGGGATCGCGGCGCGCGAGAAGATCTCGCTCGGTCACAAGATCGCCTTGGCGCCGATCGAGGAGGCGAAGCGATGATCAAATTTGGCGTCGTGATCGGCATCGCGATGCGCCGGGATCGAACCGGGCGAGTGGGTTCATTTGCATAACTGCCGCAGCCAGCTCGATGAGCGATCGGGCTCGTTCGACGTGCAGACGGGAGAAGCCAGGAGGATGAACGCCTATGCCTGACAGAAAGCTGGACGGGCTATCTTCGCCGGGATGGCCGCAAAGGAATCCGCAATCATCTGCTGGTGATCTACACGGTTGAGTGCGCAAGCTTCGTGGCGCAGGAGATCGGCAAAGGCGAGCCGGACGTGCATGTCATCGGCTTCCCCGGCTGCTACGACAACGACTATGCGATTCGCCTGATGCTGGCGTTGGCCACGCATCCCAATATCGGCGGCGTGCTCTGCGTGGGTCTCGGATGCGAGTACACGCAGCCGCACCGGATTGCGGAGGCCGTGCGCAACTTCGGGCCGGCCTGCGGAGTCATTTTTCATTCAGGAGAACGGCGGTACGCGTTCGAGCATCTCGTTGGGCAAAGAGATGATTGCTCCGCTTCGTGCGCGGCCAAGCGAAGGCGCGACGACGTGCCAATGACTTTGGCTGACCTGATCATTGGCGCCGAGTGCGGAGGATCGGATGGTACGTCGGGTCTGGCGGGCAATCCCGTCGTTGGACGCGCTTTCGACCGTCTGGTCGAGCGGGGTGGGACGGCGATCTTCGAAGAAGTGGTGGAGATGATCGGCCTGCGCGAACTGATGGTGGCGCGTGCCGCTTCGCCCGAGGCGGCGGAGCAACTGGGCGCGACCTACGACAAAGCGCTGAATTACTGCAAGGCGGTGCGGCAGTATTCGGTGGCTCCGGGAAACTTTGCCGGAGGGCTTACGACCATCGAAGAGAAGAGCATGGGCGCATTCGCGAAGAGTGGCAGCAAGCCGATTGAGGGTGTCGTTCGCGTGTCTGAGCGGCCGGCGCACGCGGGCTTGTGGCTGCTGGATTCGGTTCCCGACGACCACTTCATGCAGTTCGGTTACACGAACCCGAACGACACCGAAGGCATCATGGACCTTATCGCGGCAGGATCGCAGATCGTGCTGTTCATTACCGGGCGCGGGAGCGTGATCGGCAGCGCTGTAGCGCCGCTGATCAAGATTACGGGTAATGAGCGCACCTACCGGAATATGACGGAAGACATGGACTTCAACGCAGGCCGTGTCCTGAGTGGCGAAGCTGACCATGGACCAGGCGGCCGATGAATTGATGGAGTTGATCGCCGATGTGGCTGCAGGCCGGCCGAGTAAGCCTGAGCGGCTCGGCCACCGTGAGTTCTTCCTGATGTACAAGCACCAGGATGCGCCATCGCTCGAAGCAGGATGCAGGGCGTAAGCTGCGTTTTTCAGCCTCGCTGTGTTTGACGAACCGGGCGCAAGCTACGACAATAAGAGAGTTGCTCTCTCCACGTGGGCCTGTGGCGCAGCTGGGAGCGCGCTTCCATGGCATGGAAGAGGTCATCGGTTCGATCCCGATCAGGTCCACCAAATCTTTTCAAGCATTTAGCAAATCCCCCTCTCCCCGACTTTGGCAGCATAATTGGCAGCAAATTTCAAAACCTACTTGCACGAGGGCTCCGCAGTTGCTCTTCCTCCCTTCCCTGTAGCGGGTTCCCGATCCCGCGTTCTTCCTGTCATGTTCACTCGATCACTCTGGTTCGGATGTTGCCTCGCTGGAATAGAGGAACGTGTTCCGGATGCTGCGGATTGCGGCCCGCTTGTGCCAGTCCCCATCAACTCCAAGTGAATCGAGTTGACAGTCGCCCGCACGCCTTCCGGGAGTTCCTGCATATAGACATCGGTCGTGGTAGCCGTTCGGGAGTGCCGCATCATCCCCTGAACGTCCTTCACCGTGCCCTTCTTTTGGGCCAAGGTCGCGATCGTGCGCCGGATGACCTGGAACGTCAGCTTCGGCAGTTCCAGTTCCTCGGCCAGTCTTGTGCAGCACACGCTTGACGGAAGTTGCTCGGATCCATGAAGCCCCCGAAACGGCCCGGAAAGATAAACGCTTCCGGAGATACATCCTTGCTTTGTAAGTCCCGCCATTCCGCCAATTCCTCTGCCAATTCCTCAGCGATCGGAACTGTCGTGAGGCTTCCCCGTTGTCTTCCCATAAGGAACGAATCTTCCCCTTGTAGGTCGTCTCCTGAATATCGAGGATGCAACGGTTCTTCGCATCGAAGCACTTCGCCAACTGCAAGCGCGAACAACTCACTCGGACGAAGAGCGTTCGACATATCGAGTTTGAGCAGAATCCGATCGCGAAGACCCTTTTCGCCAGGGCCGAGCGGCTCAATTGATCCCACGTCAGAGTCGTTTTGTCGCTCTCCCGCAGATTAGCGGGGATCTTCAGCGAACGCGCAGGGTCTTTCGCGAGGAAGTCCTGATCGACCGCCTCGGCAAAGATAGCCCGCATGTACGACCGAATCTGCAACACTCTATCCTTGGAATGAGATTTTGGCCAGCTTGTTGAGGTGGTTCTGCAGGGTGAACTTGTCGAAGTTTTCCAATCGAACGTCCTCGAACTCGATCGACGAGATCTGCCTTGATGATGTGCTTCTTCACCTTGGCAGTCTCTTCCCTCCAGTCCGCCTCCTTCAGTGGCAGGTACCGGTGGTTCACAAACCACCCGAAGGTGACAGCTCCATTGATCATGGATTTGTCGCCAGTAGGTTGCCCTCCCAGCCGGCTAATTTCGCACTCCAACTTTTCCCTGGCCTGAAATTTCGACATCTCAGTCTTCAGTCCCAGAATGACTCGAGCGAAGGCTGTCTTGGTTGGTCGGTCTCCGGGTCGAGGATCGTTCGGCGGAAATAGCCGTACCACTTCTTCCCTCGGAGCCGGACCCATCCTCTTCTGGTATGAAGTTCCCATTTATTCCTCAAATTCTGTGTGGGGGAATAAGCGGGCCATCCTTATTTTACCGCCGTTTCCGACGTAAATTGGTAGCCCGCTCGCGCTCTTTCAGGAACTCTTCGATTCCGCTCGCCCGGTAGCGCAAGGCGCCATCGCTCATACGAATGACCGGCAGATACGGCAATCTTCGCGAGGAGTGGTCCCAAACCCAGTCCTTGCTGACCCTTAGCCTTTGGGCGACATCCTCGGCGGTCAAAAGGGCATCGTCCGTCTCTAAATTCCTCACTGCAAGCACAGATCCCATAACCTCATTTCCTCCAAACCTGTGGTGTCCGGGCCGGTTCGGCCCGGCGAGTGTGGAAATCTTGGGTCGAATTCGATTCTCGGTCAAATTGACGCCGACTCCTGCCCGCTCCGCCGGTCCCTGCGCCGAGGGGAATCGGAATTCGATTTGACCGAGTTTTGAGACCATTTCATTCTGTCTCCGCGTTCGAGGAGGCCGAATGGCGATCTCAACCAAAGCGCGTGGAGTGGCTGATGTTTGATTCCCTCGAAGACCTCTCCAGCAAACTCGCCGCCACTGGCTACTTCATCGATCCGGTGATGACCCAGGTTGTCTTCCTGGCGGCGAAACTCCAGAAGCCCTTGCTGCTTGAAGGCCCCGCGGGAAGTGGCAAAACCTACATGGCCCTGGGCACAATCCATGTCCTGGCGGATGGGCGGCCCAGAACGACCCTGGTGATGTGCCCATCGCACATCACGCACAAATGGGCGCGCGAGGTCTTGCTGACCATTCCGCGCGCCCGCGCCTTCCTCATCGAAGATATGCGCAATGGCGGCGATCCAAGCCGGCCGCACGGCATCTGCGAGGTGAAGCTGAGCAAAGGCAAGACGGTTTACGAGGGCAAGCGCCTCAGCCTGGCCGAAATGCGGCGCATGGGCCGCAAGGAATGGCGGAAGCGCTTCCCTGGTCCGACTTTCTTTATCACGGGCAAGGACAAAGGCAAGCTGGGTTACTTCTGGGAGCACGTCTATCTCAAGGCAAAGTCCGGTCCGAATCTGGGCGGCGTCGTCAATCCGGATTCCGGCGTTGCCATCCTCGATTCCGAGATGCAGAAGCTTACCGCGCTTGACTTCACTGACAAGCTCAAGGTCTCGGAGGCTTTGACCGCGCCCCGCGGCGGCACC
This sequence comes from uncultured Acidobacteriaceae bacterium, assembly GCA_963782285.1. Lineage (GTDB taxonomy): Bacteria > Acidobacteriota > Terriglobia > Terriglobales > Acidobacteriaceae > Telmatobacter. Next base: position 3,131 of record CAWAJH010000001.1, on the reverse strand, counting down.
ACACGCTTCTCCGCGCTGTGGCAGGCTGACCGGACGCGCATTCAACGCATGGCGCCAATCGAGTACATCGGGCGCTACATGCGCGGGTGGTTTGATTTCGCCATCGCCGATGAACTGCACCAATTGGCCGGCGACACGGCGCAAGGCAACGGACTTGGCGTGCTCGGACGCGCGGCGCAGAGATTGATCGCGCTCACCGGAACGCTGATGGGCGGCTACGCCGACGACCTGTTCAACATCTTCTACCGGATGGAGCCGCACGCAATGGTGCGCGAGGGCTTCGCCTACGGAGGACAAGGCCGGCGGGACTTCCAGGAGCAGTACGGCGTTCTCGAAACGATCGAGAAGGTGGAAGAAGCAGACAACGCCTGTTCGAGGGCGACCAAGAAGACGGTCCGGGTTCTGCGGAAACCCGGAGCCTCGCCGATGCTCTTCGGCAAGTTCCTGATGACCACGACGGCGTTTCTGTCGCTTGAGGACATTTCGGACAATCTGCCGCGATACGACGAGAGCGTCATTTCGGTCGATATGGACGACGCCCTGCAGCAGGCTTACGAGAAGCTGGAGGAGGATATCCGCTCCGCGATGAAAGCGCATCGCGGCAACAAGAGCCTGATGAGCATCCTGCTCAACACGCTCCTGCTCTATCCCGATCATCCCTACGACTTCGATCAGATCTGGGCGCGGGCCTTCGATCCGCAGACGAAGGAGTATGTGAAGTTCCTGGTGACTGAACCGGAGAACCTCACGCGGGAGGCTCTTTACGCGAAGGAGCGCGCCCTGATCGCCGACGTCAAAGAGGAGCTGCGGCAAGGTCGGCGCTGCCAGGTCTATGCCACCTATACGGGCGAGAAAGACGTCACGCTGCGATTGGAGGCTGTGCTGCGGCAAGAGGGCATTCGCGTCGCCGTCCTCCGCTCATCCGTTGCCACCGATAAACGAGAGGATTGGTACGACCGGCAGTTGAAGGCCGGCGTTGAGGTGGTGATCTGCCATCCCAAGCTGGTCGAGACGGGATTGGACCTGCTGGCTTTTCCGACGCTCTACTTCTACGAGACCGGGTACTCGCTGCATACCTTGCGGCAGGCAAGCCGAAGATCGTGGCGCATCGGACAGAGATTCCCTGTGCGGGTGAAGTTCGTCACCTACTCCGGCACGATGCAGGAGACCTGCCTCCGTTTGATGGGCAAGAAGATGCTGGTCGCGCTCATGATGGAGGGCAAATTCTCGGGCGAAGGTCTGCAGGCGCTCGACACCGATGAAGACCTGATGAGTGCGATGGCGCGCGAGTTGGTGGAGAAGGCCGGGGTTGGCGAATCCGCAGACGCAATTTGGCGTGAACTCGACCACGAACGCGAGAAGGTGCAGCCGCGCCCAGTTGCGGAGGAACCTGAATCCGAAGACGACTCCGCCCCGGTGCCCGACCTGCCGGGCCTGATCGCCGCAGAGCCGGCACCGACGCCATTCGGCATCCACCTTATCGAACCGAACCTGCCTTCAAAGAAGCGGAAGAAGGCCGCGCTTTGGCCGACGGCCAGCGAAACCAATGTGCAGCTCAGTCTCTTCGATTGAGCCGGCACGCTTTCAACTTGAGGGGTGACATCATGAGCGAGGAACGGGATAAAGTACGTTGCCGCAGTTGCGAACTCGTCCAATGGAGCGATCGAGCCAGTTGCCGGCGTTGTGGCGAGGCTCTGCCTGAGCCGATCGTGAGGATTGTTGAGCGCGTGGTGGAGAAGGTCGTGATCCGGCAGGACCCGCAATGCCTTCAGAAGCTCGAACAGGCTCACAGACTGATTTCCGCAGCGACAGAACGGCTGAACGACCGGTGCGGAGGAGAGAGCTCCTATCCTCTTCAGCCAGATTCCGGAGGCGGAAGCGTTTCCGACGATGGCTGAGATGGAGCGGGCGATGATCGTGGCAGCCTACGAGAGGTCGAATCGCAGACCTCTTGAAGCTGCACGGCTGCTCGGAATCGGCAAGACCACTGTATATCGCAAGCTCAGGGAGATGGGCGAAGCGGCAGCATGACGGCGACAGAGCCATCAATCTCCCTGGAACCGCTGGTCTTCAGCATGTACGGGTGATAGCGTATCCATTGGGAGAATGTTCCAGCGAGGCCGTTATGGTCTCAACCAAGGCAAGGAAGAGGGTCGGCTGCGGCTGGCCCTTTTCCTTTGCGTGGAGATCACCATGCCCAAGGGGCCATTTCTCCCATCGGACTTCACAGCGACGAAGTTCTCAACGGCTGCGGACAAGGCGGAGTTCGGAAATACTTTGCTGCGCTTTATTGAATCGGAGTGGGCGTCGGCGCTCTTCACAAAGAGCTTCTACAATCGCCTCTCCATGTGCTTCGGGCACATTGCTCATTACTGCCGCACTCAATTCTACGAGGAGTGGTTTTCATCTCTTGCCGCTCAGGTGCGGTTCCTGAAACACACACTGCGATTCCCCTGCTACGGAGATCCGGAATACACGTTTTCCGATGTCGAGAGGGCGATCCAGCGAGAAATCGTCAACCGCAACTACCTTGCGCGGTATGAACTGCGCCTGGCGGAAGAGCAACAGGCAACCGATCTTGCGCTGCTCAGGCAATTGGAAAGCAAGTACAGGACGCCGGTGGGAGAGCGGGATCAGGAACCCCAGACTTACTGCTCCACCAGTGGATCAGACTCCTGTCACGCCTGTTCAGGGCTCGTTGTTCTGAAGCCGTCTCGAACTCCAGCCGAGCGCCTTCCGGGTCATTTGACCGGATTTCTGTCTGGGGGTACAAACCCTTCAATGACGCGGAGGAACGGACGGCGCAAGTTTCCCCGCCAGTGCAGGAGGCGAGTGATGGAAACCTTAGAACCGACGATCCGAGGCTTCAGTGGAGAAGGTTCGAAATCACCCGACCCCGGCCAGCGTTGATGATCGAACCAAGTTGGCAGAAGGAGCGCCAGGAGCTGCACCCGACCTCTTGGGTCCGCCCGCGGCGAATCGCCACCGGTTGCAGAATGAGCGTTCGGCCATCACACATCACTTCGCTTTCGGCGGACATGAAGGCTATCTGACGGTCGGCTTCTACCCGAACGGTCAGCCGGGCGAGATTTTCGTTCGCATGGCAAAGGCCGGATCAACCATTGCCGGTT